>JBMNQC010000006.1:0-154028 GCA_050943935.1 Candidatus Heteroscillospira sp.
TTTTATGCGCCAGTAGCTCAGCTGGATAGAGCACCTCCCTCCTAAGTGATACCAGTTCGTGCGCCAGTGGCACCAAAAATTCCATATGCGTCCGTAGCTCAGCAGGATAGAGCGTCCGCCTCCTAAGCGGAAGGCCAGCGGTTCGAATCCGCTCGGGCGTACCACTTTCGCCGCAAATCAAATGATTTGCGGCGTTTTTCTGCCTTAAAAAGTACAAAAATCAATTTCCAAAATGACCGACTTGAACGAGATGTAAGTGGACTGGCACTGGCAAATCACAACGACCTGATTTGGGGATTTCTGGGATTTTGGCACCAGGTGGCTCATACTCCTGTGCCAGTTTCCAGCTTACTTTGGCCGCCGAGAACCTTGGCCAACATCTCACACAGCTCCGGCGATTTCTGAAGCTGCTCCACAAGGGAGGCAATATCCAATGTGGCGGGTGCCGCCGGTTCTGGAGGACGCACACCGCGCAGGTCAGGATTTGAGTAGAATGCAGCCTCGAATTTCTGCGCGTTGACCTTTCGATCCTCATCCAGAATGTGCGCATAGATCTCAGTCAGCATCTGCGCCTGCGCATGGCCTGTATCCCCCTGCGTCGCCTTCAGGTCTCCATGGTTCAGCTTCAGCTTATAAGTTGCGCTGGAGTGGCGGAGCGAATGAAAAACAACATTGGGGAGATTGGCGTCCCGCTTGAGCCGGTTAAAGGCATTCTCGATCACTTTCGTTTCACAGGGACGCCCATTCGGCAGAGCGATCACCAAGTCATAGTCTACATACTCATCGCCCAGAAAGGCTTTCTGTTTCTCCTGGGACTCTTTCCATTCCCTGAGGATGTAGGCCAGCGTTTTGGGGATCCACACCTTCCGCAGACTTGTTTCCGTTTTGAGGGTTTTCAAAACCACCCTGGTCCTGTGTCCTTCCAGATACATCGTCCGCGGGAAGATTTTAATGATTTCCTCCTGCCCCAGCGTTTCAAGGGTAGATTCCTTGACTCGCTCCAGCTGCTTATCAATGATGATGTACGCATCATCCCGGGCGATGTTTTCATCAGCAATATGGGTATTATCCCACGTCAGCCCCAGGATCTCGCCAATCCTCATGGAACAGGCGAAGGCGAGGTTCATCGCAACATAGAGTTTCGGGTCACGACAGGCATCCAGTGCATCACTGATGGTCTTCACATCCCAAATCGCCCGTGGGACCTTCTTCACCTTCGGCAGAGTCGTATCCTCAAAGGGGTTTTTCTCAACGATACCCCAGCGGACTGCCTGCTTGAACGCCGATTTCAGGAGCTTATTGATCCTTTCGATGTTGCTTGGGGATAGAAATTCCGTCTTGGGCGCACGGTTATTGACGGTCACACTCTTTGTCTTCTGCAGACGGGTGATGAACCGATCCGCTGCCAGACAGTCGATGCTCTGGACGGTTTCGTTCCCGATGAGGGGGTCAATATAGTTCCGGATCAGCGAGGTGTTGGCCTCATAGGTGTGCGGCCCCCACTTTTTCGTTCCATAAAGCTCAACGAAGTTCTCCAGGAACTCACTGACGGTCAGCTTGTTGGGTGCGATAAACCGGTTGACCTTCTGCTTGTATTCTATTTCAGCCTTTCGCTTCTTTGCCTCCGCTTCTGTGTCATAGGGCTCCCACTTCTGTTTCCGTTCACCGGTGTCGGTGACATAGTAGTAAACAACATTGTATTTGTTTCTGCGTTTTTTGATAGACGCCATGATTACATTCCTCCTAAGTAATCTGGCTATCTAACCAATCATCAAAGGACTTTTTTGATATGCGAATTGCTGTTCCGATTCGTACCGTTTTGAAGTACCCCTTTTTCACAAGCTCATATGCGGAAGAAGTGCTGATCCCTAAAATGGACGCAATTTCCTCTACACGATAGACCCGTTTATCAGAGGCACTGTTTCGCTGCATGTTATCGGTACCCAATGCAACAGCCTCCTTTCAATAAGGCCAACATGCAGCTGCTCTACGGGATATAGTATAGCAGACTGCATGTGGCCGTTCAAGTTTCAAATATATGCCTTGAAAAATCGTAAAACAACGGGCGGCGGCTGGCTGAACCGCTCCACAGGACTTACCTCCGCGGCTTACTCGGTACCTCCTACAGCCTGCGACGGAATAAAACCGCTCGGACCATAGCCAAGGCAGCGTATCATGATTCGGTATATGGGTCATGGCCTCAAGCTGCCACAGCTTGCTTGTATGCGGCATCCGGCTCTCCCTGCGCCTCCTTCCCGAGTGGGATCGTGGCTCTGGTCTGCCCATACGGCTGGGCCATATACTTAACGTACCCGTTGTTGTATGAGGCCCGTGGGCCTGTTTATCAAGGTGCAGGGATGCCTTCCCGAAAGGCTTTTGCCTTTCACTCCTATCCCCGAACCTCTGCCCATCGTCTGCCCACATTCCTGCCATTTTTATAAAAAGTCCCGCAGCACGAAGCCGCGGGACTGATTTTATAGATCGAAGAATTTAAGGCTGGCTACCATAGCGTCAATATCCTGCTCACTGGGGCCTGCCGGCGCCTCTGAGGTTTGTTCACTCCCAGCAGGCACAAGCATTTTCCCCTTGAGGAGTTCATCTACAGAGACCTTTACCATGCCCCTGACTGTCTCCAGCAACTGCTCCTCGGTCTGGCGTGGCTGGTAGGTGATCTTGATCTTCGCGCCGGGGGCAGCGGCCTCCGGGTGTCGTTGGAGGTACTCCATAACGGCCATGACAATGAAGTCGCTCTTCTTGTTCCCCAGCTGCTCCAGGAAGGTGCCTACCTTCGCTTTTTCCTCTGTATCCGCGCTCCACTGGAGGGAAAACCGGAATCTGTCATCCCTGCGCAAAGCCTTCACCGACCTTTTGGGCCTGCATCTGGTTCAGCTGGGCGGTGGCCAGCATTCCAAAGCCGATGGCGTTTGCCTTGGGGTCGGCGACAAACTCCGCCTTTGTCACCTGCGGGGACTCCTCAAGGAACGGACGGAACAGCGCCGCGCCGCCGCCGGTGAAAATAGCCGGCGTGGCGCGCAGGTCCACCTGGAGCTCCCGGAGCTTGTCCAGAATGCCGGCGGCATAGTTCTTCACGGTGGTGCGGATGGTATCCTGCACATCCTCCGGCAGGATGGTGGGCCGCCCCTGGATCACATCGGCGATGTGATCATCGTCGATCTTGATGTCGTGGAGGGCGCTGACCCTGCCAATGATGCTGTTGCCCATGGGGATGGCGCCCATCTCCAGACTGCGGCAGAACTGCATATCCGGCTGAACGCCCCGCAGCAAAAGGACATCCGTGGTAAAGCCGCCGATATCCACCACGAAGGTGCGGGGGTTCTGCCGGATGATCTGCGCCTGAGGAACTACGGCGGCGTAAGCCTGAGGATAGACGAATACCTGGCGGATCATCAGGCAGATGGGGGTGCCGTTGAACACGAACTGCACTGTCCCACGCTTGAAATAGTCGGCGAAGCGGTTTCTCAGCTCATAGTGCTCCGGGGGCAGGCCGATGGCCAGCTCCGTCTCTACCATAGGCTGATGAACACCTCTTTCCCGCAGTTCCTTGGCGATGGCGAACAGGCTGAGGATAAAAAACCGGTCATCCTTGGTCTTGTCCCGCATATAGGGGATGCGCTCGCCGGACAGAGTCCAGTATGTGCCGCCGAACTCCAGCACATCGGTATCCACCGGGGGCTTTACGGGATAATCGTTCAGCCCAGAGGTGAACACAAAGTTGGGGGTCTTGATGGCGGAATTGCCGTGGTCGATTGCAAACAGCATATGGGGTCACTCCTATTCATTCAGATACCCTATTACACTGTGCTACATGCGCATTTGCAACGGGAATGAGCATTTGGCACAAAAAAGAGCGGACAGCACAATGCTGCCCGCTCCAGGCGATACCGGATACTGTGTCACGCCAGAGGGCGCTTTTCCAGGCAAAACTCCCATATATAGTCGTCCAGCCCGTTATAGTCCGGCACCCACAAATAAGTACCGAAGGTCAGCGGCAGTCCGCCCAGAAGATCCACCAGATTTGCGTAGGCTGCTTCCACATGCCAGTTCTTCAGGTAGTCCATATCAAAGCAGGTCATCACATGGCGCACACCAAGCCCGGTCAGCTCCTTCAGGGTTTTCTCCAGGTGCTGCAGCGAGGTGACGCCGGGAATGGCCAGAACGGTCTGCCCGGTGAAGAAGTGGACGATGTCCGCCTTCATATAGCCCTCGATCAGCAGGACGCGCTCCCGGACAGGACCGGCCATATGGCACCAGTTCTCAGCCCCCACACCGTCCAGCTTATCTACGCTGGAAAAGGTGAGGAATTTCCCGCCTTTTTTCATCTTCTTGTCCAGACGGATGTGGATGCTCTGGATCCGGCCCAGTCGATCCCTGCATGGGATCATGATGCCCCGCAGGTAGAGCGCCATCGTCCAGCGTCCATCCTCATCCCTGTAAAAGCCGGGGATGCCAAACAGGTCATAGCCTTCATCCGCCAGCTCCTTGGCCAGTGTGTGGAATCCCACGACCGGAGTCGTGCGGTAACCCAGGTGGTCGATCTCGGCATCGGTCAGGCCACGGCCACGCAAATTCTCCCGATGATCTGAGGCCAACGCCAGCTTGCTCAGGAGCGCCCGATAGGTGCGATCCCGCAACTCCACGCTGGCCAGCGCGGCCTGCGGAGTTTCCTTTGGGCGTTCAAACCGCTTTTTTGATTTCCCGCCTTTGCCCTCGTAGCTGCTCTCTTTGCCGCCCAGCCGGTCAGTCAGGTCCTGACGAACCTTATCCCGGGGAACGTTGGCAAAGTACGAATAGAGATCAAAGACCCCGCCCTCAAACTGGCCGCACTTGGGACATCGGAACACATTGCGCTTGAGATTGATGTTGAGATGCCGCGCCCTTGTGCCGGGCCGGTCACAGATCGGACAGGGGATATTGTAGGAACTCCTGCCCATAGGCGGCTGCGGAATCGGCAGGAGCGGCAGGATGTCGGTCATCTGAAAACGCAGTTCCATGTCCGGTCAGCCTCCTTTCCGCTGCTCTCTGCACGGTGTTGGACCGTATTTTATTTCTTCCATCTTGCCGGTGGAGGATCTGTTTCCAAAAAAATCGCTGTGTATATATCCTGGCCGCCGGCACTTTCTTTTTTCAGTTCTATCATACTGAAATTGCGCCCATATTGCTGAAAGTCCTCCGTGGAGATGCGCGACGGGGCATCATTTCCAGTAAGACAGTAGATCTTCTGAATCTGAAGGCGGTCAAAACTGCCCACAGTATATGACTCCACATAGTCCGGCGAATAACAGGGCGCTGCCGGCTGATTTGGCTTGCATATGGAAAGCATCACCCACAACCAGGCGCACAGCACGGCGAGAGTGCAGAGAGCCAAACGAAATGCTTGTTTCATAAATTTTCCTTTCCGGGGGCCGGCATGGAGCCGGCCCCCATGGTCACTCAGGCAATGGACTGAGCTGCTTCTTCACAGATCAGCTTGGCCGCAGCAGAAATCGCGGGATCGCCGGTGAACTTATTGGCCACCCAGAGCAGAGCCTTCGGCTCGATCTGGAGTACATCTCCCAGAGTCTTGCCGTTGTACTTGGAAATCGGACAGGGCATTTTCAGCGCCTTCTCAAAAGGCGTCAGTTCAGGCTCCTGCGGCTGAGGCGCGGGGGCTGCCTGACGTGCAGGTGCAGCGGGTGCCGGAGGTGGACTCCCAACGGAGGCGTCCTCAGGATCGCCGCTCCACATGATGCAGCCCAGCTCGTCCACAGCCGGCGCATCGAAGGCGTCGCCGGCGGCCCCGAACTGGAGGCCGAAACCGGCGTTGCGCAGGGCAATGCCAATAGCCGCAGTCTGCGCCCATTCCCTGGGCGAGACGGTGGGCTTGTCAGCCAGATAGCCTCTGGAAGCGGTGGCCTCAGCCAGAAACTGATCCACAGGCGCGGAATAGTGGGGATAGACCCGGGCCGTAGCCACAAAGCAATCCTTCCCCGCCGTAACGGTGGTGGCAATGCGCCCCTCCGGGTACTTCAGGCGGAACCAGCCGATCTGGGCGATCACCGGAAGCCGCAGCCTTTTCTCGCCGCCGCCGGCACTGTTCAGATCGGTATATTCCACCGCCAGCGCGGAGGGGTCAAACCCCTCCACGGCATTGATCTTCTGCAGGGCCTCCATGGCCGCCTGTTTCGACTGGGTATTGTCCGTAGTCATGATGCGGACGCCTCCTTCTCTTTCTTTTTGATGGGTACGAATGTATTTCGGAACTGGAGCCATGCGGGCAGCAGAGTCTGCACCACCTTGTTGACCTCATGGCTGTAGGTTTCCGGGGCAGACGGCGCAAAGCTGGAAAGCCGCCTGCGGTAATCTTCGATCACCCGCCCCAGATTGTTCTGGGCGGCCTCCCGCTCCTTCTGGGTATCAGGTCCCCGGTTAGGACCGTAGCGGCGCTCCAGCGCCAGGCACTGCACATAGGTGTCCAGCATTTTGTAGTGACCCAGCAAAGCCTGGATATCCAGGGTAACGGGCGCCGTTTTGCAGAACATCTGGCAGGTCTCCAGCACGCCGATCCGGTAGACGAGTTCACCATGCCACCAGATCGCATCAGCAGGAGCGCCGCCCTGGGCGATGCGCCTGTCCACCTCACAGCGGAGGTTATAGTAGTTTTCAAGAACAGTGGCCATATCGGTTTCCTCCCTTTACGATACTGTGTTTTGGGTGATCCGGGCGGCGAGGCGCGTCCTGCGCCGCTCCGTATCCGTTGTTTCAATGGCTTGTCTGACCGCCTGCTCATCCCCAACGATCAATGCCCTGCGCTTGGCGCGGGTCAGACCGGTATAGATCAGGGGCCGCTTGAGCATACGGCCATGAAGATTTTGAATGCTGAGCAGTACCGAGTCGTACTGCCCACCCTGAGATTTGTGGACCGTGGTGGCGTAGGCCAGTTCCAGATGGCTCAGGCTCTCATTGTCCTCGTAGGACACAACGCGGCCATCGTGGAAGTCTACCTCCACCAGAAAACCGTCATCGTCTCGCTCAATTTTGCGGATATAGCCGATGTCGCCATTGCTGACCTCCTCCCGGTTTTTGGTCTGCATGACCTTATCCCCCAGTCGGAAGACGCGCTGCCCCAGGGTCAGCTCAGGCTTATCGGCAGCGGCTGGGTTGACCAAGGCGCGCAGCCGTTCGTTCATGCTCTGTACGCCGGTCTCGGTCTTATGCCGGAATGGGGTCAGCAGCGCAACATTATCCACGCCATACCGGCCCACCTCCTGCATATACAATCGCTCCAGCCACCGAGCAGACTGCTGAATATCGGCGGACGGCCAAAGCTGGAAATCTCCATCAAACTGGAGGTCGGTGTCGCCATGGCGGATGCGCTGGGCATTCTCGGCGATCATACTGCCTTCGCTCTGGCGGAACACCTTGTCCAGCATGACCATTGGGATCCGGCCGCAGCCGATCAGTTCGCTGAGTACCGCACCCGGTCCGACAGAGGGGAGCTGGTCCGCGTCCCCCACCAGTACCAGCCGGCACATGGGCGGGAGGGCTTGAAACAGATACCATGTCATTGCCATATCCAGCATACTGACCTCGTCCACCAGTACCAGGTCAGCGTCCAACTGCTCCGGCAGTGTCAGCGTATTGGTGTCGCCGGCGGTCAGGTTCAGTGCCTTATGGACGGTACAGGCGGTCAGGCCGGTACTCTGCTCCAGCCTTCGCGCCGCACGGCCCGTGGGTGCGCAGCAAACGATATCCGCGTCCGGGAACGCCTTGCGGTAGATATTCAGAAATACCCGCTGGATGGAGGTCTTGCCGGTGCCGGGACCGCCGGAGATCAGGCAAAGCGGGGACGCAAGGGCGGTCTTGACTGCACGCCGTTGCTCCTCTGCCAAAATAAATCCCAGTTCCTCCTGCTGCCGGTCGATCTCGTCGTCCAGATCGCCGATATAGGGCAGGCTGCTCCGCTGGAGCATCTCCCGAACGCACTGAGCAACGCCGTCCTCCGCCTTTGCCATGACGGGGCGGTAGACATGATCCTGATACAGGACCAGCCGCTCCGTTTTCAGCATCTCAAACGCCACGTTGGCGACTGCCATGCGGTTCAGGCCCGGCGTGCGCAGCAGCTGCACCGTCTCTTGGACAAACCGCTCTTTGGGCATACACAGGTGGCCCTTGTGCTCGGCCAGCTCCAGTGTGTGTAGCAGTCCGGCGGCGACCCGTTCCGGGGCCGTTCGTGGAATCCCCACGCGCTCTGCCAGCTGATCTGCCGCGTCAAACGGCAGCAGCCCCATTTCAAACACCTCGTAGGGATGCTCCTTCAGCAGCTCCTCTGCTCTGGCTCCCAGTTCTTTTTGCAGCCGGACAACCTGACCGGCGTTGATGTCCAGCGGTGCCAACAGCGTGATGATCCGCCTGGCGCTCCGGGTCTCCATGTAGGAGTCCCTGAGCTGTGTACTGCGCTTTCCGCTGATGCCGGGAACCTCCAGAATGCGATCCGGGTCGTTATCCAATATCGCCAGCGTATCATCACCAAAGGTATTGTAAATGCGCTCGGCCAATTTCTTGCCGATGCCGCGGATCAGGCCAGAGGAGAGGTAGGCTACGATCCCATTCTTTCCGGGGTCGATGATCTCCTCATAGGACTCCATGACAAACTGGAGGCCATACTTGGCGTCCTTCTTCCACCGACCAGTCATATCCACTTTCACCCGCTCCATGGTGGGCAGGTAATGTCCCACCACGGTGATACTGCTGAGCTTATTCCCCTGGGCATCCAGAACGGTTTCACAGGGCATATAAAGCGCTACCGTGTAGCTGCCGTTTTGGACTTCCTGAACGCTCTTGGGATAAATCAGCCTGAAAAACTTACACTTCATCCCGCGTCCTCCTAAGCCAAGACCCGCTCAGTGGTGGGGACATAGACGATCCGCTCCTCCACCGAGTGGTTTTGCGCAATATACAGTGCCTTGGCTACAATGTCATCGGCCAACCGGTCAAATTCCTGTACCAGCTCCGTCCGCTGCTGGAGTTCATAGAGGGACCAGTCCTCAAAGTCCTCGTCCATATCAACACCCCGCCCCGGATAGGAAAAGATTCGCGTGGGTGGCTTATCGAAGTCGATGCGGGCCTCCTTATTACATACCCCGCATCGCCTGCCGGTCTCTGCTATCGAAGTGTAATTTTTCTGGCCGCACCGGGCGCAGAAGGAGCGGTATCCGCTGGGTTCGGTCCCGCCCTGATAGAGTACCAGATAGCCGCTGCTGCGGCCGTTCCAGCCGGCCTGCCACAGGTAGCTGTGCCGGCGGCCAAAGTCCTCAACCAACTCATTGAGACGGTCATAAAACTCCGGCACGTCAATCAGGTCCCAGAGCTTGTCTTCCATCTCACGGTCAAAGCCAAGATTGTAGAGCTTCATATTGCAGGCATATGAAGTGCTGCGGTTCCAGCTGTTCATCGTGTCATACCGGAAATGGTTTGCCAGATAAGCGGTCATCTCCTCCCGCGAGCGTTTGTCCACCTGCTTGGAAAAGAGCCGCCGGCCTGGGGCTATCGTTTTGATTGGGATCATGCTGTCACCTCCTGAAAATGGACACAGGGAGGCCGGTATTGCGGCGCTCCCTGTGTTTGGGATCATTATGCGGGCTGGATGGTCACCTTGACCTTCCGGCTCTCTGACGGTTTGAGCGCCGCCGCGTAGATGCTGGGATGCTCCTTTTTGAGATAGCCTGTGACATAGCTGACTGTCTTGCTGCCGCCGTAGGTACAAACGGCGGTGAATCGGTTGCCGATCTCATAGTCATCAGCGTTGTAGGTGTTGTCGGTCTGCCACTGAACATCCTGAAGCGTCAGCGTCCGCCCGCCATCGGTAATGGTCTTGGGCAGATACTGGGTGTCCGCGTCAGAGAGGTTCGGATAGGTCCTGGTGGCTGTGACAGGGTTAGTCGAACTGCCGTAGCCGGAGGGTTCAGTCTTGATGCTGTCCAGGACCAGCCGCAGCGTACCGGTGAACCCCTCTTCTGTGGTGACCTCTTTCTCCTGGGGCAGCAGCTCCAAAATTGTCTCCATATCCTTTTTGGCGCTCTCTACCGTTTCTGTCTGGGTGACGGTCTGTGTTTCAGAGCCGATGATCACCTCTCGCAGGATATCGCTGCATTCATAGTGCAGCTCGTCCCGGTCAAAGGGCGACATGGGAAGGGTGGAGGGGTCGGTACTGGGCGAGAGATCATAGACCTTTCGGATCTCCCTGGCGTTTTGGTCGATGATGATATCCACCGGCAGCACCGTTTCCGGATTTTTCAGGTCTACCGCTGCCGCACTTGCGGGCAGGGCCACCATGGCCAGCAACAGAAGGGATACTGACAGGGAAATGAACCTTTTTCTCACTGGATGTTTCCTCCTTTTCGGGTATGTGGTTCATTTGTGGTTGCTCAGGGGGTGTACTGTCCGCCTTGGATCAACGGCTGCAGGTAGGCCACTGCGAAGCCCAGCGTGTTCAAAACGATCCATGTCACCACGATCCGTTTGAGCCAGCTGGTAGCCTCAGCGACCGCCCGCTCATTGCGGGAGATCATGCGCACCAACAGCGCCACAGATGCCGCCGTCACGCCCACAATGGTGGAGATACCCACCAGTTGGCCGTAAACATCCGCGATGATGGTGGAAAATCGGGTCCACATCGTATCAGCTGCGGCAGCAGGCTGGGCAAACAGCACCATCATGTAGCAGACGGATACCGCTGCCTGCGCCATGCGCGGAAGTCTTGCCGTCCAGCGGCTATGCTCCGCACGTTCTTTCTTCGCCATACAAACTCCTCCTTCCCATAATTCTGAGCAGCAAAAAGCGCCGGGCCGCAGGAAAGCTAAAGACCTTCTGCGAAACCCGGCGCACTGCCCGTGCCCACTTTTGGACGCTACTATCATAGCACATTTCCGCTCATCATGTCATCGGCGGCGGCACTGCCAATTTTCCTGCCAATTTTCTGCCATTAGTTTCCCTCCAGCAGGGTCAGGATCTCCAGCCATGCGTCCAGACACCCCGCCGGGGCCGTCCAGAGCCGGATGGAGAGGATGTTGATCGCCTGCTGCCGCAGCCGGTAGTAGTGCCGGTCGGAGATGTCCAGCCGGTACAGGATCTCCTGATGGGTGAGCTTGTCCGGGGTGATGAAGGTCTGAAAGAGGATATCGTACATCATCTGGCCGTTTCCCGGTTTTTGCCGAAGCACTGTCAGCGCATCGTTGATCCGGTCCAGCAGCAGCCTGGATTGCTTGATACTGAGCATACGGTGCTCCAAGCGGGCATTCCCCATGGCCAGCTGGGTATCCACCATACTGAGTAGGGCGTCCAGGTCCTTCAGCGGGCGGTCCAGCTCCTCGGCCACCTGCTCCGGAAAACATTCCAACGCCCAGACGATATCCCGGTAGTGCTTGAGCATCATCTGAGTGTTGTGGTACATATTGCGGCGCAGAGCTTGCTCCGTTTGACGGGCCTTTTCGTTTCTGATGCTGGGGTCTTCTACGATCCCACGGCGCTCCAGCAGCGAGATCAACTGCTCTGCCTGAGGAATATGTTCGTGATTCGGCAGTTCACCACAAAGGGTCGCCTTCAAATCTGCCATAGTCAATACCTCCATAGTCGGTTGGCGGGCCGGTTTTTTGTCCGGCCCTGAGCAAACATCCAAACTCGACCGGGGAATTTCCCTCTTTACCCTGGCAGTCCTCCATGAAACTCTTACAATGCCTACAAGGAGAAAAATACGCGCGCGTAATAGGGCAGCCGGAAACCGCAACACGGCACTGCTCCACCGCAGGGGCGGACTGAACCTGTGGAGTTTGCGGCACGACTCTGCGGCTGTACCAGGCGATCCAGCGGTTCACCCGCTCATGGTCGCTGGTATCCTTTGTGTGCGCTTTACCGCCATAAATGCGTATTGGTTCCAAAATGCGTTGGACTTGTGAAGGCTCCGGCAGAGTAAACGAAGTTCCTGCAGGGTAGCCGGCGTTGAAGATCAGGCATCCGAAAGCGCCTGGCAGCTTTTGCAGCGGGAAGGCATCCGCATGTTTTTTGAAAAAGCGCCAGACCTTGGTCTTCTCCCATCCCCAACGGCGGCCAAGGGTTTCCAGGGTCAAAACGGCGCCGTACTTTCCAAACTGGACAGCCGGCGCCATATGAGAAAACGCATTGCCGGGCTCCTGCCATACCGTGTGGCACCAGAGATCCAGCCATGCGTCCAACTCATCAAAGTGATAGTGCGCCTCCGCGAGGCGCTGGGTCATGTTCCGGGGCAGGCATAGGAAACCATACCCCTGGGTGGCGTAGACCGCCTCGGCACCCATACAGGGCTCGCCGGAGCACTGGACCACCCAGTCCTTGATCTGATAGGTGAGTTTCTTTGTCTTCGGGTCAAGCTCATAATCTATGTAGCCCAGTTGGGTCAGCTTGCCCATCATCTCCAGGGCCTTCTTTCGGTTTTTGATGCCCAGGATGCTCTTGAGGCCCACAACGCCGCCGACCCATGAGCCGATGGTGACGTGATTGACATATCTGTAATAGCGGGCCTGTCCGTTGCGGAAGGCCGCACGGGAGGCCAGCCGCGCCCAAGCGCCCATGATGCCCTTGCCTTGCGGCATTTGATTGCGGGGGAGCTTGACCCATTGGTATTTTAACAGGCACTTCACCTGGCTGACCTCCTCTCTGATATTTGGATTGAAAAAGGCCCCGCTCCATGCTAAAATGGACAGGCATGAAAGCGAGGAGAAAAATATGGTATATGCGTGCGATCATTGCCACTTCCTATTCTCTCGGGTATCTCCGGTCGAGCAGTGTCCGGACTGCGGAAAAGCGTGTATCCGGCCTGCTACGCAGGAAGAAATAGCGGAATTTGAAAAGCGAAACTTGGACAACCTGTGGGAAGACAGAGAATCGTAAGCGGCACTACGGCTTACAGTGTCCCAAGAAAGCCCACGGGGTGAATGATATGCTCCCCCTTGGCGTCCAAGTCCAGAGCTGAATCTATCAGTGCAATAGCCCGGCGGATGCTGCGATACCCATATTTGCTGCGGATCTTGTCCAGCGCCCGGTCGATATCGGCCCGGCGCTGGGCTTTTTGCACCTCTGGGAACAGGGATAGCTGCACAAGGTCGTCGGCTGGGGATAGTCCGCTGGCCTTTACTGACAGGCTGCGCACAGGCTCTCCGCCAGTGTGGTGCCGCCGGAACAGCTCCATAGCTGTCTCCCAGATATCCAGTGTGTTCGCTGTGGGGCGGTCCAGCTTGGCCTGCCGGTCGTAGGACAGCAGACGGTTGTCACGGATACCCACAGATACGGAGGAGCAGAGGCAGTTCTGCTCCCGCAGGCGTGCTCCCACACTCTCGCACAGGGCCATGAGGGTGATCTTCACATCATCCTCGCTGACCAGGTCCCGGGGCGCGGTGGTGGAGTTGCCGATGCTTTTCATGGGTGGAACCGCATAGTACCGCCGGACGCCGGAATGATCCTGCCCGTTGGCAAACTGATGGAGCATGACGCCGTTCTTGCCCAGTAACCAGTATAAAAAGTCCACGCTGGCCTGGGCCAGTCCGCCGATGGTAGTGATTCCGTACCGGTTCAGTTTCTGGGTGGTGGCCGGCCCCACATAGAGCAGGTCGCTCACCGGCAGACTCCAGGCCTTCTCCCGATAGTTCTCCGGGGTAATGACTGTGGTGGCATCGGGCTTTTTCATATCCGAACCCAGTTTGGCAAATACTTTATTGAAGGACACGCCCACCGAGACTGTCAGCCCCAGTTCCCGCCGAATGCGGCTCCGGATCTTATCGGCGATGACCGGGCCGTCTCCGAACAGCCCTACAGAGCCGGTGACATCCAGCCAACACTCATCCAGGCCGAAGGGTTCCACCTGGTCGGTATAGGTGGTATAGATGTCTCTGGCCTGGGCGGAGAAAGTAAGATAGCGCTCATAATGGGCCGGCACGCAGATTAGGCCGGGACACTGCTGCCGGGCCTCCCACAGCACCTGTCCAGTATGGACGCCAAACCGCTTGGCGATGTCGTTTTTGGCCAGCACAATGCCGTGGCGGGCCTCCTCGTCTCCGGCCACCGCCACCGGCTTGTCCCGCAGCGTGGGGTCGTACAAGATCTCCACACTGGCATAAAAATTATTCATGTCCGAATGTAAAATCACAGGTTTCATGCTCTCAGTATGTGAGGGCAGAACGGCCTTCATGCCTGAAAGGGGTATCCATCATGTGCGGAAGATACAGCTTAGCGCCGGAGCAGTCCAAAGAGATCGCCCAAATCGTGGCTGAGATACAGTCTCGGTTTGGGGCTGCCAGTATCCATATCGGGGAGATATACCCCACCAACGCTGCCCCCATCCTGATCCCGGACAAACAAAAAACGACCCCCAAGCCGATGACCTGGGGGTTTCCCAGCTTCAAGGGCAAGGGGGTCATTATCAATGCCAGAGGAGAGACGGCACTGGATAAGCCGATGTTCCGCCGATCTCTGCTGGAGCGGCGATGTGTCGTCCCGACCACCGGTTTCTATGAGTGGGACAAGCAAAAGCATAAGTACCACTTCCGGCTACCGGGGCAGGAAAAACTCTGCCTTGCCGGGCTGTGGAACAGTTTCCAGGGGGAGGAGCGGTTTGTGATCCTGACCACCGCCCCCAATGATACCATCATCAATGTCCACGACCGGATGCCGGTGCTGCTGACCGATGATGAAGTGGAACCGTGGCTCCATGATACTGGAATGGCTTCCGCCAAGCTGACTGCGTTGCAGCCAGCGCTGGAGCATGTTTCCGTCTGATCACCAGCGGATGCGTACCCGCTGGCCCCACAGGGTCTCGACTTGAACGCCGACCAGGAACCAGCCACGGCTGTCCATCTCAATGCGGGTGGGTACCCACTGCTCGTTGAGCCAAATGTCCATCGTTGTGCCGCAGTGGAGGCCTCCGTAGCAGTCGTCACTGTTGAAACGGATGTCGGCACGCCCGCTTTGCATATCAGGAATTAAAATACCTTCTCGCATTATCGTATCCTCCAATGTTTTGATTGACCTTTTGGTGGTAAATGTATATAATATTTTTGCGACGGGGAAACAAACCCCATGCCCAGTGTACACCCGAATGGGATGACCTTTGATGATGGCAGATAGCCGAAATGGCTAATACTTTGCTAATATTAGCCGCTGGAACAGGCCGTATCAGGGCGGTATGTGGCGTACCGCAGCCCAAGGCGTTCGCGTGAAAAACCTTGGTATTCCTGGGTTTTACGGCATTGTAGAGCATGACGGCATAATCGGTCAAAAAGGGTTCGGCTTTCTCCTAAGGAGGGGGTCGGGGGTTCGAATCCCTTCTGGCGTGCCATTGAACGCACATCCGAACCTTTCATTGTATGGGGAACGGTATTCGTTCAAACCAAAAGACACTCCTTACCATAATGGTAGGGAGTGTCTTTTTTATCCTTGAACCTTGTCCTTGATTTTGATACCAGCCAGCAAGACAAGATCCGCAATCCACGCTGAGAACCAAGCGTCTGATCACAGTTCCCTCCGCTCCAGTAATGCATCATAAAGGTTCTGCACATACAAAGACCTGCTTATCCAAAAATAAGCAGGTCTTTGTAATCTTGCTATTATTTACTTGGCTATGTTCTCGCAGAAGCGGGTCAAAATCGTAGCTGCCTCCGCACGGGTCGTGTGGCCGGCGGGATCCAGTACAGCTCCATTTTTACCGTTTATCAGGCTCTCTGCACTAGCCCATCTCATGGCGTCCAGCGCCCAGGAGCTGACTTGAGCCGCATCGGTAAAGGCCTCCAAATCGGCCGTCTTGCCGGTGTCGCAGTCTTTAAAAGCGGCATAGCGGTACAGCATAAGCGCGAGCTGTTCACGGGTAATATTGTCGTTGGGGCCGAACGTACCGTTTCCGTATCCGGCAACCAGTCCATTAGCCGACGCCCAGTTAACGGCCTTGGCGTACCACTGTCCAGCCTCCACATCGGTGAAAGCATTGCTGTCGGATGCGGGGCTGCCCTCCAGATTATACAGGAGCTGGGCAATCATGGCTCTGGACAGTTTCTGGTCAGGGGCAAACAGAGTGTCGCTTATACCGCTCATAAATTTATTTTTATATGCGTATTCGATAAAGCTCTTGGCCCAGTGGTTATTGACATCGGTAAACGGCATACCGCTTGTAAGCTGAGCATAGGCGCTCTCGGCTCCTGTCAGCACGCTATAATTGGTAACCAGCTTCTTTTGAGCAGCAGTCAGCTTATCATAAGCTTTGCGTGCGGCGTCAATCTTCGCAGAGCTGTTCTCATCCACAGTACCGATAGCCTTGATGAGTTCCTCAACCGCCTGGGCCTTGCTTTTGTCCGTGCTGGCGCTGGAGCTGCCGGAGCCGCTGTCAGACCCGCCTCCGGACTCCTTCGCAAAGGACTGCACTTCCGAATAGGCAACAACTGTCTCTCCGTCTTTCAGGGCCGCATAAACGCGCTTTCCGGCATACCCGGGAACAGATATTGCCTGGTCCACAGTACCGGCAGCCAGCTCCTCAGCATAGAGGCCATCGACCTGGATATTGGAAACGGTCAGCGTTTTTTCCGTCTCGCGGTCAAAGTCAACGGGCAGAGTAACTATGTCAATGTCATTGTCCTGATAGCGATTGACGCCTGTGCCGTCATCGGCCAGCATGCTCTCGTCAAACACAAGGCTCTTATCGTCATAGTAGTTGACGTCATCTTCGCCGGTGCCTGGCACAGAGGGGGAATAGGAGTTGAGATAGATCTTGTCGTTGGCCAGGTCAAAGTACAGCATCTTGATGTAGCCGGAGCCGCCCTCGGGCGCGGACTGGTAGTCGGTGCATATCTGATATACAGTATGTTTCTCGCCGGCATCGCTCTCCAGCTCTATAAAGTTGACGGATGCGCCGTGATAGTGTCCGTTCAGAATGGCCATTACCTGGGGATGATTCCTGCAGACATTATTCAGCAGTATATTACTGGTATAGCTCTGGGCGCCGTTTGCATTAATGCCGCAGTGGGTGGTGATAATCGCTCTGACTCCCGGGTGCGCATCCAGAACGGAATTAATCCAGTCGGTTTCGGGGGTGTAAATATCCCAGCTCATGCTGATGAACAGGATTTCCTCGCCGTCCACCTCAATCACGTCGTAGTGGCCGAGGTTATTCTTATAAGAGCCGCCGTAGTAGGAGTTATCCTCGTAGTATTCCTCGCCAAAGTACTTCCAGTACAGGTCATATACCTTGTTGCCGTGAGCCACATCGTGGTTTCCGCCCAGCACGCCGGTGGGGATACCGGCCTGCTCCAGCTTTTCCTGCTGGGAGCGGGCAAAGGCAAACTGATATTCTTCATTATACTCGTCCGCGATATCGCCGGTGTGGAACACATACTTAATGTCCAGTTCCTTCTGGTGCTCTATGATCCAGTCGGTCATATCGGTATAGTGCTTGTTATACTGCTCGGAATAATACTGGGTATCCGTATACCAGGCGATGGAGAAATCGTACTGGTCCGGTGCGGCATAGGGATTGTTCGCGGTGCTCTCGCCGTCCCAGCCGGAGTCCTGCCCCTGGACGCTGTTGAATACATCGGCGCCGGTGTAGGGGGTATAGGCGGTAGTGCGTGCCTGTATCAGCACCTGAATCTTGCCGTCGGCGGCGCAGTCCGCCACGGGGATCAGCGCGGTGAGCTGGTCATCCTCATCCCGGTCCACTTCCAGCAGCTTCCAGGCATCGCCCTGGCGGGCATAGAGCTGCACGTCCTTGCCGTAGTTGTCAGAGGCTGTAAGCTGAACGCGCAGGTTCTCTTCCTCTCCTGTCACGGGGATTTCCAGCAGCTGATAGGGATACTGACCGTTGTCGGATACGGTAGAACCGGAATCGGTCTTTTCGGCCGCGCCGCCGGTTCCGTCTCCGGCGCCCTCCAGAACTGCGAAGTTCTGAATTTTCTCAGCGCTGCGGATGGATACTGCGTCGGCCTGCGCGCCGGAGACAGTAGCTTTGCCGCCGTCCAGGGTCAGGTCCACAGTCAGATCCATGGGCTGCTTCTCCTCTTTCGCAGGCTCGGTGTTGCCTACGGTGAAGGTCACGCTGTTCTCAGTTCCGTTCTCATTAAGGGCTGTCAGGGTGTGGACACCGTCTTCAAGCTTGGTGGTATCCAGCTGGAATGCCTTGGCGGTGGCGTCCACCTTGTCCGCGGGGATGGTGAAGGTCATCTTGACGTAGATATACTGGTTTGCGGAGTCGCCAATCTTAATAGGACCGGCGGCGTCCAGCGTCTTCTCCTCCAGCGTGGTGATATTCTGGCCGACACAGGTGTCGGGAGTGAGCTCTGTGCCGTCCATCAGAACCAGCTTCATATTGGAGGCGACAAAATCCTCGTTGTTTTCGTCGGTATACGCCTCCCAGCAGGTGCCGTAGGTACCTGGACGGACGGTCAGTTCAATAGAGGCGGAGCCGTCGTCATTGTAGGTAAAGTACTGTCCGCCTACCTGTATTGCCAGACGGCCATTGGAGGGCAGAGTGCTGCACTTGGAGAAGCTTCCGATAACGGTACCCGTCTCCTCCGTGTCGCCGCCTGTGGTCAGCGCATTCTGAAAATAGCTGTCCACACCGGTATGGTCAAACACAAAGTACGCGCCGCGCTCCATGGAGTCATTCAGCTCTACTGCCTCGCCGTCCAGCTGGATGGAGGCGATGCTGCCGCCGGCAAAGTCCTTGGCGGAGACCTGGACAGTACCGGAGTAAGCGGTATCCTTCACGTCCGCGTTGTTCAGGCTCAGACGAATTCCCTCCCCGTCCGGGCTAATGATATCTACGCGCTGAACGTCGGTCTTGGTGGTACGGTAATCGTTGTGGAACTTGACATAGTAATCCACATAGTCCGCACCCTGGAGATAGCCGTTGTCGATGAAAGCGTACCACTTGTTGTAAATGGCGAAGGAACTGGTCTTGGACACCTCATAGTAGTCCATCTCATTGGTTCTCCAGAACAGCTCCGCATACGTTACAGGCAGAGTAGCGGTACCTGCGTAGGTATAGGGGATGTGCAGGTTCTCTCCGTAGGGCAGGCCCTCGTCCAGCACCTTAAGAGCGTCCTCGTCATAGGGGTCGGTGGACAGCGTCAGTACGGGAGCCGCGCCGTCGTCCTCCGGGAAGGTGATCTGCGCGTCACTAACCACGCCCATGCTGGTCGTGCTCTGCGCTTTGTAGACCTCCATCAGAGGGCCCTCCGGGGAGACCTTCAGGTCCACGCTCTTGTTGTCCTTGAGATCGCTGGCGCCGTCCCAGAAGTATCGAGAGACCAGAGTTTTTGTGCCATCGTCATTCTTCTTGTACAAATCAAAGCCGCGCAGGGTATTGCCCAGACCGTTCTGGTCCACGAACAGATATACCGGAACCTCCTCGGGAATTGAGTAGGCTTCACGGAACTCCGCCAGAGTCGGGAAGGTCTCATACCCAGATCCCTTGTCCAGGCCGTGGCCGGCGCGGTAGCACCAGAGCACCACAGTACTGTTGGCCGGGACGGTGCAGCCCTCGGTATCACCCACACGCTGCAGCTCATCCTCATTCTCAACGTACTGGTAAAGAGGCAGCACCTTGGCACTGTTTTCCTTGATACGATAATTCAGCTCGTATTCCTGATTGAGGTCTATTTCCTGGTCTGTGGTGTTGGTCAGCTCCAGGCACTCCATCAGGTCGTTGCTGCCGCTGCCGTAAACCGCGCTGCGGTCGGAGTCATTGGGGCGGATCTCGGTAATATACAGGCCGTCCGGCTGCTCGGCAGGGGTAACGGCATTTGCCTGGTCGCCCAGCTGAGCGCTGTAGGCCTTGCCGGCGCTGGTCAGCTTCTTGGATTGCCACACAGACATGGTGCTTCCGGTCTCAGGAATGCACAGATGCACGCTCAGACCGTCCGCCGTCACGTCGTCGGTAGTAGTGTTGTAGTGATAATAGGAGAGAATGTCGCCGTCCGCGTCCTTAATGGCAAAGCCGCGGTCGTTCTCCGTAAATCCGGCCTGACCGCTGACAGTAAAGACCGGAACATCCTCAGAAACATTCATAGCCTCACGGAACTGCTCCACGGTGGCGTAATCCGTACCGGCCTCACCAGCCAGATCCGTGCGCTGATTCCAAAATACTGCGCTCACTCCGGCGGGAATAACCGTGGTGCCGCTTTCGTCCGTATTTTCAACGGTCAGCTGCTTCATGGTGTAGCCGTCGCCGCTGGAATACTCATACCACAGCCCGTAGCCCCCGCCGTTGAAATCAATGTCCTGCTCGGAAGTGTTGGTGACTTCCACAAACTCCATATGGTCGGAGCTGTTGGAAAAAACGCTCTCCCGCTTGACATCGTTCTGATAGATTTCCGTCAGCCACAGTCCCGGCTGAGAAGGCGTCAGATCCGCCGCAGACGCCGGCAGGCTGATGCCTGAACCAAGCGAGCATGCAGCAAGAACCAGAGCCAGTGCTCTTTTGGGTTTCTCAAATCGCATAATGGTTTTGCTCCTCTTCGTATTTTTGATAGCTTAAACTACACCTCCAATATTATTTCCGGTATGTAAAATTCTCTACACCAGCAGAGTAAAATCTCGGTTGCAAAGCACAGAACCTGCAAAACCGTAAAACGCGAATTCGATTTGGGGACGCCTGTTATAAAAAATAACGGCGGAAGAAAGCCAAAAGGCTTTCTTCCGCCGTTTTCGTCATATTTGCCGCATGCCGCGGCGGGGAGCATAGCTTCTTATTTGGCAATATCCTCGCAGAAGCGCATGAGAATGGTTGCCAGGTGAGAGCGCAGAGCGGCAGCTGTGGGATTCAGCTCGGAGCCGCTGCCCTCCACCAGGCCGGAGCCACAGGCCCACTGCATGGCGGGAACGGCCCAGCTGCTGAGCTCGTCCGCATCGTCGTAGCTGAGGATATTGGTGTCCTCGCCCACGCTCACGTCATAGCCCTTGAACTGTGCATAGCGGTACAGGGCGGCAGCCAGCTGCTCGCGGGTTATCTCAGCGTCGGGAGCAAAGGTGCCGTCGCCCATGCCCTCAACTATACCGTTGGCCTCGCCCCAGATAATGGCGTCCTCATAGTAGAAGCCGGGCGTCACATCGGTGAAGGGGCAGCTGCCGGATACGGCGGGGCTGTTTTCAAGACGGTACAGAATGGTCACAACCATGCCGCGGGTGGTGTTCATCTCGGGAGCAAACTCGGTGCTGCTCACGCCGTCCATGAGCTTGTTCTCATAGACATACTTAACAGCGTCCTCAGCCCAATGGCCGACAACATCGGTGAAGGGCAGCTCGGTCTCCTCCGGCTCCTCGGGATCGGGATTGACGGAGGGCTTGCTGCTTCCGCCGCCGGGTGAGGGTTTGGAGTATACAACGTCAAATACATTGGCGTCATCGTCCTTATCGGTGCAGTTTGCGCCCAGAGTTATGGTGCAATCCTCTCCGGAAACCGTGAACTTCACAGTACGGCTTACGGTTGCGGTCTGATTGGCGACCAGAACCTGGATGGTCTCGCCGTTGCCGACAGCATCTACAGCCGCCTGCAGGCTGCTGTACTGCTGTGCATCGATCTGAGCCACAGGCGTTACGCCAATCACAAACTCAGAGAAGCCATGGGGGTTAGTGAATGTCAAAACATGATTTTCGTCGATTCTGCCATCATAAACATAGCCCTTGTGGCCGACCTTTACATCGCTGTCTGCACTAAAGGTTTCGGGCAGAGGGATGGTGACGGTAACGGGCTTGGCAATGCTGAGAGGCTGTGCAGACTCAATTACAACAGCGTTGCTGCCAATTTGAATATCTTCCTTGTCGGTAGTTGCAACCTTGTTGTACATGGGAGTGATGTCCAGAGTAAGGATGCTTGTTTCGGCATCCACATCGGTGATTTTGATGTCCATATAGGGCTGCACCACGATGGTGACAGTATCATTATCTCCGACAGTAATGTTCTCATTTTCCAGCGCGGCTTTGCCTTCGGCCGCGGTGGTATTATTGTTATTGGCAACGGTATTTGCAGCAGCCGCTACCACCTCAGAGGAGATAGAGGGCTTGGTGTCATTGCTTTTCAGTACTTCTTCAAGCTCGCCAGCCAGCTTCTCGTCTTCTTCAGTTGCGTCGCTGGGCAGATTAGTGTCGGCGGTGGGATTGGCGGGAACGACCTCTGCGGGGGTCTCGCCCTTTTTGTCTACCATATATGTATAGTCCATGTCATCGCTTTCCAGAGCGGCGTATCCCTCGGCCACATACTTGCTGGGGTCGGAGGTGAAGTAGCCGCCGGAGATTTCGATGTCAGCAGTCTCCACTTTGCCGGCCAGGATGGCGCTGCCGGCATTGAAGTTGCCGTCGGTAATCTTGGTGTATGAGCCGCTCTCGGAGCTGACATCACACACTACGTAGGTGCCTGCATCGCCGCCAAAATAAGTGCCGCCGTTGATATCCAGCTTACCCAGATCGACATCAGCGCCGCAACCGCAGTTGTAAACAACTGCACGGATATTTTGGCCTGCGGCAAGATCGCCGCCATCAAAGGTGCCGCCGTTGATGGTAACCACATTGTGGTTCTGAATCACGTTCTGTGTCACATTCTGGAACAGGCCATCCTCAATAGTCAGAGTCGCGCCATCGTCGTTCTTAATAGTATTAAGACCACCGGAGAAGGTCCCGCCGTTGATAGTCAGTTCAGGCTCAGGGTTGTTTGTGCCCTCCACATAGCCGCTTCTCTCATTGGTGGAATCTTTATAGCTGTAGTAGCCATTGGCGAACAGGCTGGAGAAATTGCCGGCCTGAGTTACCTCAACCCCATCATTTACCGTCATGACGCCGTGGTTCAGAATATTGTAGTAGGAGTTCCGGCCTGAACTCACTTCGCCCGTCTCAGCGGAACGGGTGTACTCGCCTCCGTCCAGTACGACAGTACCGTTATTGAAAATAGCCGCCTTGCCGTTGGACACATTGTCCACGGTACCGGAACCGGTCACAGTCAGTTTGCCGCCAAATTCGATTCTGATGGTATCGCTGTTGACATTTGTCAGCGTATTGCCGTTCAGATCCAGCGTGATGGTTTTATCTGCGGGAATGGTAATATTCTCTTTGGTGTCATTCAGCAGGGTCACAGTCGTTGCCGTTTCATCGGGAACATCCTCGATGGCGCCGCCGAGAGTTACGTAATAGGTCTCGCCAATCTGGGCCACGGCAGCACTCTTCTGTATATACAGCGCGGACAGAGTGTCAGAGGCTACTTCAACCCATTCGTCCGGGAGAGTAATGACAAACTCCTTCTCACCGGCATGCTCTTTGTCGCTTGCATCGGTATAAACCATGTCGACGCCATCAAGAGTCGCATTACTGGCATCAAAGACACAGCTATCAATATCGGAAATATTGCTGCCCCAGCCCACATTGATACCGTTGCCCCAAGCATTGTTTCCGTCAATAGTCAGAGTTCCGGTAGCGGTCACAGCGGATGCGTTGATTGTCAGAGGGGCCTTCTTGCTGTTACTCAGAGTAACATCGTTCAGTTTTACACCGTCTGCGCAGTAAACCTGCACGCCGCATGCCTGCTCGTTGCTGTCCAGCACGACGTTTTCAAGAGCGGCGCCGTCTGCAGTTATCAAAAGCAGGCTCTTGGTCTGGCTTTCAGCAGACCAGCTGTCGTTCTCAGCGGTGATGGAATACCCGTCGCCGTCCAGCGTAATGCCTTTGTTAATTGTGACCTGCTGGGTAATCATAACATTTTTCAGCAGAGTCACGGTATCACCGTCCTCGGCTTCGGTGATAGCCGCATCGAGGGTCGCAAATTCCTTGTCGACAATCTTAGCTTCGTTAGTGGCCGTCACATCCGTCACGCCGTCTTCCGCCAGCGCCGATACCGGCAGCAGGCTTAAAAGCATGACAAATGCCAAAAGAAATGCCAAAGTACGTTTTTTCATTTCGTATTTCCCCTTATCTGATATTTTATATTTCATTCTCCGGCACAGCGGAGAATGTGGTATACTGCTTTGTTTCCGATTTTCGTCTAAATGATAATTGTTTAATTACAAAAGCTACATCATTTACATACAGTCTAACACTAATAATTTACTTTTGAAATAGTAATATTTTCTGAATTTTACGAAATTTTTTCGGCGTTTATGTTACTTATCTCCCCAAGCAGCTTACAATTCTACCATATATTGACAAAAAAGAACCGGGAATCCTTCGGATTCCCGGCAGTTTGCTGTTTATTTTTCCTTGCTTATCAATATGAAGCCCAGAGCGCTGAGGGCCATGAGCATGGGGTAGAACATGAAGGGGATAATCTCCACGCTGGATATGGAGCCAACGGCCAGCAGCTCGGTGGCGCCTGCCGCGGCGTAGAGAAGCTGCGCTCCATAGGGAATAAGGCCCTGTACCACGGAGGCGAAGATATCCAGCAGGGATGCGGTGCGGCGGGGGTCTATGCCGTATTCGGTGCTTATGTCCTTGGCAATAGCGCCGGTCATGACTATGGCGATGGTGTTGTTGGCAGTAGCCACGTCAACGCCCGCAACCAGAGCGGCTATGCCCAGCTGGGCGCTGCGGCGGCTCTTGACCCTGGACTTGATGAAATCCAGCACAGCCTGTATGCCTCCGGCCTCTTTCATAAGGGAACCGATGCAGCAGACGATGATGGAGATAACGGTAATATCATACATACCGGTTATGCCGCCGCCCATGAGCTGGAAAATCTCGGAGAAGGCAAACATTCCGGTGCTGAGGCCAACCACAACAGAGGCAAGAATACCGGCAGCCAGAACAAGGAAGATATTGAAGCCCAGCAGCGCGCCTATGAGCACCAGCAGATAGGGCACTACCTTCAGTACCATACCGGAGCTGATTGGGTCCAGCTCCAGAGGAGCGGGGGTGGCGTTCATGGTCATCACCAGGTATATCACCGCGGTGAGTATGGCGGCGGGCAGAACGATAAGGAAGTTCATGCGGAACTTATCCTTCATCTCGCAGCCCTGAGTACGCACGGCGGCGATGGTGGTGTCGGAAATCATGGAGAGGTTATCGCCGAACATGGCGCCGGACACGCAGGCGCCCAGGCACATGGCCAGACTGTAGCCGGTCTTGTCGGAAATGCCCACGGCAAAGGGGACCAGCACCGTGGCGGTGCCCACAGAGGTGCCCATGGCCGTGGAGATGAAGCAGCCTATGAGGAACAGGCCCACCACGGCGAAGGAGGGGGGCATGGCGTGCAGGGCCAGAGTAACGGTGGCGTCCGCGCCGCCGGCGGCCTTGACTATGCCGGAGAAGGCTCCGGCCACCAGGAAGATGAGGCACATCGTGATGATGTTGTCATCGGCCAGGCCCTTTGCGATAACGCTGACCTTTTCGTCGTATTTCAGCTGGGGATTCTGCAGGAATGCCACGAACAGCGCCAGCAGGAAACCGACTATTGCGGGCATGGCGTAGAAATCGCCGAAGGCAATACCGGCGCCCAGGTAAAATACCAGGAACACCACGATAGGCAGCAGAGCTTTGTAGTTGCTTTTCATTTTTTCAAACTCCTTTTCTCTTTTCCTTTTCTCTTTTGGGAGATACAAAAAATCGTCCCCGATTGCCTGCAATCAAGGACGATAAGAGCTCTTACCGTTGTACCACCTTGTTTCACCCCCGCCTCACAGCGGGAGCCTTGGGGAGTACTGTCATACTCCTGCGCTGTCACGGGCGCCCCCGTCATGACCTGTGCAAAAGCAGTCGGCCACGCGGCTCCAAGACCATGTTCGGCTCCCTCCACAGCACCCCTTTTCACCAGCCGGGGTTCTCTGACGCGCTTAACGGAGCTTACTCTTCTCTTCATTGCCTTTGCTATTGAGTATAAGGTCACAGACAGATTTTGTCAAGCAAATAATTCCGGTGAAAATAAGCACGTGGCGCGGAGGGCGCCACGTTCTCCCGCTGCGAATATCGCAGGCGCGCAATGCGCGCCCCTACACAGTCTAAATACACTTTTAGCGAACTTAGAGGCTTAAGCCCCTCCGCAGCGGCTATGCCGCGAGGAGGGAACTAGCGTGAGCTAAAGCTCACTCATTCAAATGGCGAAGGGTGAGTGCCACCAAATCGCGCATAAATCGGTGGAATTGGGCGGTAGATTTCAGCGTGAAGCTCACCTGACAGCTCCGCACTAAGACACAGGCCAGGACTCGCATCTATCTCCGCACGAGCGCGTTGTGCGCGTCGGCGAGGCCCAAAAGAGTATTCGATCTAGGCAAGTTCTTTGGGAAGTTTGAAACCCGTTTCTTTAAAGAAATGGGTTTCATATCACGACTCCGCAGTACGAACCGATTTCACAGACGTATCCGGGCGAATAAGTACGCGGGCGCGCAATGCGCGCCCCTACACGGATGATGCTGTAGCGGCAACCCATCCGCCCGCTGAGGCGGGCACCTCCCCTTACACAGGGGAGGCTTGGAGGCGCGCAATGCGCGCCCCTACATACTCTTAATTAGTTTTAAGCGAACTTGAGACTAAAGATTTTAAATCTGTCGCGAAGCGACACATAAATTCTTCACTATTCACTATTCACTCTTCACTAAAATCCTCCGCCCCGACCCCTGTTAGGGGAGGGCGGAATTTGGTTGAGTGTAGCTTCAGCGCACTCATTTACATTATCTTGAAAACTCTGAAAACTTCTGCCATAGCGGTCATAATTTCTTCACAAATTGTTATAAAACTCGCCATCACTTTTTTCCGGGGCGTGCTATACTACAATCACAGGCAGGATACAGAACAGACATGAGAAACACCAAACACTCCTATCAATTCTAATAACTCCTATCTTCATTCTCCTCTCTTTTCAAACCGACCGGCTCCATCTTTCGGGATGGAGCCATTCGGTAAAAAATTCCGGAGCCAAGGCTCCGATTCAATATGCCGCGGAAGTGATTCCGCGGTTTTTTGCGTTTATATAAGATTTTTCTCTGCCGTCTGCACATACTAGTCAAAAACAAATGCGGAGGATATGTATATGGACTATCTGTGGAGCACCGGACTTGAGGCGCCTTTTTTCCCGCCGCTGCAGGGGGACGAGCGCTGCGATGTGCTGGTAATAGGAGGCGGTATGGCCGGAGTGCTGTGCGCTCTGGAGCTGAAAAAGCGAAATATCGACTGTATTCTTGCAGAAGCCGAAACCCCCGGCTCCGGCGTCACCCGGGGCACTACCGCCGTTCTCTCGGCCCAGCACGACACCCTGTACACCAAGCTCATCAGCGATTTCGGCCGGGAGAAGGCAGGGCTCTATCTCCGGGCCAATCTGGACGCCATAGAGCGCTTTGAAGCTCTCTCCTCTCAATTTCCCTGCGATTTTCAGTACAAGGACTCTTATATGTATACCCGCTCAGCCCCCCGTGCGCTGGAAGCCGAGGCAAGGACTGTTCGTGATTTGGGCTTCCCGGCTGAATTCGTACGTAGCACCAATCTCCCCTTCCCCGTAGCGGGCGCTGTGCGCTATCCGGATATGGCGCAGTTTCACCCTCTGAAGCTGCTGTATCAGGCGGCGAGAGAGCTGAAGATATACTCCCACACCCAGGTCACGCGCATCTCCGGCGGCGTGGCCGAAACCACAGGCGGACGTATACGCGCGAAGAAATATGTGGTGGCCACCCATTTCCCATTTATAAACAGCCACGGGATGTATTTTATGAAAATGTATCAGAGCCGCTCCTGCGTGCTGGCCCTGGAAAACGCCCCGGAGCTGGACGGCACCTATACCTGTACGGAGGAGAGCGACCTGTATTTCCGAAATTGGGAAAACCTGCTGCTCATAGGCGGCGGTGACCGGCGCACCGGAACCGCCAAGGGCGGCTTTGCCCCGGTGCGCGAGGCCGCCCGGAAATATTTCCCGGAAGCTAAAGAGCGCTTTGCCTGGGCGGCCCAGGACTGCATGTCTTTAGACGGCGTGCCCTATATAGGCCGGTACAGTCCCGGCACGCCGGAGATATTCGTGGCCACCGGTTTCAACGAGTGGGGAATGACCAGCTCCATGGCGGCATCCATGATACTGGCGGACCTCATTGAGGGGCGTGAAAACCGCTTTGCCCCGGTATTCGACCCCCAGCGCGGTATGATGAAGGCTCAGCTTCTCTACAACACCTGGGAGACGGCGGCGGATTTTGTGATACCCACGCCCCGGCGGTGCAGCCATCTGGGCTGCGCCCTGAGATGGAACAGCGAGGAGCAGACCTGGGACTGCCCCTGCCACGGCTCACGCTTCACCAGCGACGGTACGCTACTGGACGGCCCCGCCCAGCGTGACGCCCTGGTCTGAGGGCGGCTCAGCCGCCGGCGGAAGGCACTTGCTCCCCTCACAGACGTAATAGGCCGTTTTTCCGTTCAGCAGAGGGTACTCCTCTCCACCGGTGCAGCGAAATACCCAGTCCGAGCGCACACGCAGTTCTTCGGGACGCCTGCCGCCGGCTGCGGCGCAGATAACTTTTTTAACCGGCAGACGCGCCCAGAGATAAAAGCTGTGTCCTGTGGGCGAGGCCTGGGCCCGGGCGTTCATATAGCGGCGCTGCTTTTCCAGTACTGCGCCGTATTTTCCCTCATTCAGCAGGCTCAGCCGCTCCAGCAGATAGGCCATTACGCTGTTTCCTGATGGCAAAGCGCCGTCATAGCTCTCCTTCAGCCGGGCGGCCAGCTTTTCGTTTTCCTCTCCCGTAGAGTAAAATCCGCCCCGTTCCCTGTGGAAAAACTGTCTTATTGCCTCATCGGTCAGTTCAAATGCCCGGCGAAGATATTTCTCATCTCCCTGAGCCTGGTACAGCTCATAGTAAGCCCAGGCCAGAAAGGCGTAGTCTTCCAGAAAGGCCGCTACACCGGGTTCGCCCTCGGTTACGCAGGTGCGCAGTTTGCCTTTTACCAGGTTATTTTCGATAAAATCAAGCGTTTTCTCCGCTCTTGCCAGATACTTTTCATCCCCCAGTATGCGCCCCGCCACAGCGTAGGCGCAGGCGGCCAGACTGTTCCAGGCGGTGAGCTGCTTGCTGTCCGTTTGCAGAGCAGAGCGGCTTTTTCTGTAGGCCAGCACCTTATCCATAAGCTCACGCGGCACTTCTTCCCCGCTGCCCGTGAGCAGATTGGGAACGCTCTTTCCCTCCAAGTGTCCGCCTCTTGTTATACCGTATTTTGCGCAGAAGCGCTCCGCATCCTCCTTGCCCAGCAGCAATGCCAGCTCTTCGGGAGTAAAGAGATAGTATTTACCCTCCTCCCCATCCGTGTCCGCGTCCTGAGCGGCGTAAAAGCCGCCGTTTTCGGCCAGCAGCTCACTCTCCATATACTGGAAAATTTTCTCCGCCACATACCGGTAAAGAGGCTTTGGATTTCTCTCCCAGGCCATCAGATATACCATAGCCAGCAGGGCGTTGTCGTACAGCATCTTTTCAAAATGGGGCACCAGCCAGAATCTGTCCGTTGAGTATCGGGAAAATCCACCTCCAAGATGGTCAAAAATGCCGCCCAGGTACATCCGTTCCAGGGTCTTTTCAGCCATCTCAGGCTCAAAATGCAGCATCAAGGCTATTATATGTGGCGTTGGGAATTTGGGCGGAGACCCAAAGCCTCCGAACTCGCTGTCATAGCTCTCCCTGAGCTGCTCCACCGCCCGGTCTGTGGGCGCTTCCGTCTCCGGGATGGTGCGGCTTTCCTCAGAGCGCACAGCCTGTATAACCAGCTCGCCGTTTTGCTGCAGCTGCGCTCTGCTTCCCCGCCAGGCCGCTGCAACCGAATCCAGCAGGCGCAGAAAGGCGTCTTTTGGGAAATATGTCCCGGCGTAAAATGGCCTCCCGTCCGGTGAGGCAAAAATGCTGGCCGGCCAGCCCCCTCCACCGCCCAGGAGCTGGGCCATGCGCATATACAGGCTGTCCACATCCGGGCGCTCCTCCCTGTCCACCTTAACGGCTATGAAATCCCGGTTGAGCTTTGCCGCCACAGCCTCATTCCGGAAGCTCTCCCGTGCCATGACGTGGCACCAGTGGCAGGTGGAGTAGCCTATACTTATAAATATCGGCTTATCCTCACGCCGCGCCTTTTCCAGAGCCTCGTCTCCCCATGGGAACCAATGCACCGGGTCGTTCGCATGCTGGCGTAGATATGGGCTGCGCTGTCCCTCCAGATAATTGGTATACATAGCATCACCTCGCCCCTATCATAGGCAAAAGCATCCGGTTTTAACCATAAAAAAAGCGTGGCGCTTTCAGAGCGCCACGCTTTTTCTTTATTTTTCGGCCAAACTGTCGTATACGTTTACTATGTTCTCCTCGGGGGGAGCGGTCACAAGGCTCACGACCACATTGGCAATCACAGCGCAGATGAAGGCCGGAAGCAGCTCGTATATAGCCAGCACGCCGCCTCTGGGCGCTATGCAGAACTTCCACACAAACACCATGATACCGCCGGTGAGCATACCCGCCAGAGCTCCCCACTTATTGGAGCGGCGCCAGAACAGAGCCAGCAGCACCGTGGGGCCGAAGGCGGCGCCGAAGCCGGCCCAGGCAAAGGATACAACTCTGAACACGGAGCTGTTGGGGTCCCAGGCCAGGAACACAGCTACAACAGCTATGAGTATAACTGTACCTCTGGCAACCAGCATCTCTGTTTTCGCGCTGAGATTTGCCCGGAAGAAGCCCTGGGCCAGATCCTGGCTCACGCTGGAGGCGGCGGCCAGAAGCTGACTGTCGGCTGTGGACATGGTGGCGGCCAGTATGCCCGCCAGTATCATACCAGCCACAAAGGCCAGCAGTATACCGTGCTCGCTCATGAGGCTGGCGAGGCGTATGATTATGGTCTCGGACTCGGAGCTGCCGCTCAGCATGGGCACTCCGCCGGCCACGGACACGCTGTATCCGATTATGCCTATGAACACGGCCACAGCCATGGACAGCACCACCCATATTGTGGCGATACGGCGGGAGGTGGAGAGCTTGTTCTCGTCCTCAATTGCCATAAAGCGCAGCAGAATGTGGGGCATACCGAAGTAGCCCAGGCCCCAGGCCAGAGTGGAGGCTATACTGAAAGCGCCGAAGCTGCCTGCGCCGCCGCTCACAGGGTCATAGCCCTGAGTGAGGCTCAGATATCCGGGCAGGGCGCGGGCATTTTCAACCACAGCGTCCATGCCGCCGGCCTGGCCTATGCCGAAAAATACAACCACGATAAGAGCCAGAGTCATAAAGATGCTCTGTATAAGGTCAGTAGTGGACACAGCCATAAAGCCGCCCATAACGGTGTAGCCGATTATCACCGCCGCGCCTATGAGCATGGCCACATGATAGTCCACCTGGAACAGGCTGTTGAACAATGTGCCTACTGCCTTAAAGCCGGAGGCGGTATAGGGTATGAAAAAGACAAGGATCACCAGCGCCGCTATGAGAGAAAGCAGATTTCGCTTATCTCCGTAACGTCTGGAGAAAAAGTCAGGTATGGTGATGGCTCCCAGAGAGGCGGAATAGCAGCGGATACGCTTTGCCACTATGAGCCAGTTGAGATATGTGCCCACAGCCAATCCTATAGCCGTCCAGCCCACCTCGGCCACGCCGCAGAGGTAGGCAAGGCCCGGCAGACCCATAAGCAGATAGCTGCTCATATCCGAGGCCTCGGCGCTCATGGCTGTGACTATTGGGCCCAGCCTGCGGCCGCCCAGATAGAACTCATGTGAATTGTCGCCACTTCCCCGGCGGCCGAAATATACTCCTACTCCCACCATAGCCAGCAGATACACGGCAATGGTGAGCAGTATGCAGACCTGTGCGCTTGTCATAACAATACTCTCTCCCTTTCCTCTCCGCCCTCTCCGGGCGGACAATGGTGACAGTATACCACAACGGAAACCAGAACGAAACACAGAACGGTGTATAGAATTTGTTCTATACACCGTTCTGTATTTTATAAATTTATCTTGGTTTTTCAAGTATTATATACTGTACTTATTGTGAATATCAATTGGATGAAATAATTAATATCTTTCCGTCACACGCGAAAACTACCCAAAAACATGGGCATCATGCGCTTTGCATAGTTTTTGAGGGAGTATTCTCCGCCGCACAGGCACCAGTCGTACAGCAGCGCCCGCTCGCACAGGGCGTATATCTTGGCTATCTCGTTTGCCGTCATACTGTCACTTATCTGACCGCGCTGCTGCCCCTCCGCGGCTATATGGCGTATAACTCGGTAATATACCCGGTTGTGGTCCAGCAGATGTTTGTCCGCGCTGGTTACCAGCTGAGTGGAATACAGCCGCGCCAGCAGGTCCAGGGATATGGTGTTCTCTATCATGGTGAACAGCTCCTGGTTTAGATACAGCAGCTTGTCAAAGCTGTTCATTTCCCCGTCAAGCTCTCCCAGAAGCTCCTCGTATTTCTCGTCGAACACCTCGGACAGGGTTCCAAGCAGGGCATCCTTGCCTTCAAAATAGTGATAGAACGAGCCCCGAGAGGTGCCGGACTCCTCCACTATATCCTCTATAGTAGTGGAGTCATAGCCCTGCTCATAAAAGAGCCGCCAGGCGGCGGAAACTATTTTCTTTTTTGTGTTGCGTCCTTTTTTTCTCTGCATGGCACACCTATTTCAATACTACGTTTTCTTCACCGAACATCTCACGCAGCTCGTCCACAAGAGCCGGGTGTATGATACAGCGGGCGGCAAACCGGCGCTTGACGCCGTCTATGACACGCACCAGTACCATTTTTTCCTCACCGGGGAACATAATGAGAATTTTTTCCAGCTTTTTGAGCTTGTCCTCCTTGTCCGGCGTAACCTGAAGCCAGAGCTTGTGCTCCGCGCCATTCTTCTGCTCCGCCGCCGAGTCCGGCACCGGATTTTCCGAGGCGTCTGTGATGGGCCGGAAGGAATCCGCCGTCACCTGCACCTCCTCGTCACGGAGGCTTATGCGCCCCCGCACCAGCAGGGCGGCGTTTTCCTTCACATAGCCGCCTCCGTTGTCCAGCGCCCGCTGGAAAGCCACCAGCTCCACGGAGCCGGTATCGTCCTCAAGGGTGATGTAGCTCATAAGGCTGTTGTTTTTCGTCGTGCGGGTCTTGGCCGCGGCCACCACTCCGGCCAGAATGATATTCTGATTATCCCGGAAGCGCTTGCCGCCGGGGTTGTCCGCAAAGTCCTGGAGCAGCGTGCCTATGGGCACGGCGCCGCAGCGTCGCACGCTCTCCCGGTACTCGTCCATAGGGTGGCCGCTGAGGTAGAGCCCCGTAGTCTCCTTCTCCATGGCCATCAGCTCCCGGCGGTCAAACTCCGGGATATCCGGCAGCTCCACCCGGGATATGGAGGCCGTCTCCTCCCCGTCGTCAAAGGAAAACAGGTCCAGCTGACCGGCCACGTTCTTTTTGCCGTCGGAGGATATGCCGTCCAGCACCTTGTCGGCCACCTGCAGCAGCTGGCTGCGGCGGCAGCCCATGCTGTCAAAGGCGCCGGCGCGGATAAGGCTCTCCAGCGCACGCCGGTTCAGCTCACGGCCGTAGAGGCGGCGGCAGAACTCATCAAAGGAGGTGTAGCGGCCGTTCAGCGCCCTGTCCTCCATAAGCTCCCGGATAAAGCCCCGGCCTATGCCCTTTATGGCCACCAGACCGAAGCGCAGGTTATCTCCCGCCACGGTAAAGTCCGCGTCGGATTCGTTCACATCCGGGGGCAGCAGCTTTATGCCGCACTCCCGGCACTCGCCGATGTACTCGGCCACCTTGTTGGAGTTGTCCAGCACGCTGGTGAGCAGGGCGGCCATGTACTCCCTGGGATAGTGGCACTTCATATAGGCCGTGCGGTAGCAGACTATGGCATAGCTCACCGCGTGGGCCTTGTTGAAGGCGTAGCTGGCAAAATCCAGTATCTCGTCGTAAATGCTGTTGCCAACATCCTCGGGTACGCCCCGGGCAACGCAGCCGGGGATATCCCGGGCCGGGTCGCCGTGTATGAAGGCCACCCGCTCGGCGTCTATGACGGCGTGCTTTTTCTTGGACATGGCACGGCGTATCATGTCAGCCTGTCCCAGAGAGAAGCCCGCCAGCTTGCGGAATATCTCTATGACCTGCTCCTGGTACACTATGCAGCCGTAGGTTATCTCCAGTATGGAGCGCAGCAGCGGATGCTTGTAGCTTATCTTCTCCGGATGCTGCTTGCAGGATATGAAGCGGGGTATGCTGTCCATGGGGCCGGGCCGGTACAGGGCGATAAGTGCGGTGATATCCTCCACGGAGCGGGGCTTCAGCCCCATGCATACGCCGGTCATACCCGTGCTTTCCAGCTGGAACACGCCGCTCGTTCTGCCCTGAGTGAGCATGTCGAACACCGCCGGGTCGTCCTCCGGGGCGTTTTCTATGCGGAAATCCGGCTCATTCCGCCGCACAAGCTGCACGGCGTCCTCCAGCACGGTTAGGTTGCGCAGGCCCAGGAAGTCCATTTTAAGCAGGCCCAGTTCCTCCAGAGTGACCATGGTGTACTGGGTGACCACGGATTCATCGTTTTTCGCCAGGGGTACATAGGCGTACACCGGCTTTTCTGTTATTACCACACCCGCGGCATGGGTGGAGGCGTGCCTGGGCATTCCCTCCAGCTTCATGGCGGTATCCACCAGGCGGCGGATGTTGTCGTTCTGGTCGTACAGCTCCTTCAGAGGCTTTGAGAGCTTCAGCGCCTCCGCCAGGGTCATATTCAGAGCGCCGGGGCCGCTGGGCACCTGCTTTGCCGCGGCATCCGTCTCGGCGTAGCTTATATTAAGAGCCCGGCCCACATCCCGTATGGCCTGACGGGCGGCCATGGTGCCGAAGGTGACTATCTGGGCCACATGGTCGGCTCCGTATTTGCGGGCAACGTAGTCTATTACCTCGCCCCGGCGGTTTACGCAGAAGTCCACGTCTATATCCGGCATACTCACCCGCTCTGGGTTCAGAAAGCGCTCAAAGAAGAGGCTGTATTTGATGGGGTCCACGTCCGTAATGCCCAGGCAGTAGCTGACCACGCTGCCGGCGGCGCTGCCTCGGCCAGGCCCCACGGGGATTCCGTGGTCTTTGGCATAGCCTATGAAGTCCGAAACTATAAGAAAATAGTCCACAAAGCCCATCTTTTGTATCATATCCAGCTCGTATTGCAGCTGTTTTTGCACATCCTCCCGCTCCGGGGAGTAGCGCCGGGCAAGTCCCTCAAGGCACTTTTTGCGCAGATACGCATAGCTGTCCGTCTCCCCCTCAGGGAGCTGGAAGCGGGGCAGATGATAGTGGCCGAACTCAAAATCGAAATTGCACATATCCGCTATGCGCCGGGTGTTCTCTATGGCCTCGGGATAGGCCCCAAGCAGCTCGCGCATCTCGTTCTCGGTCTTGAGATACAGCTCGGAGCCGCCAAAGCGCATACGGTTGGGGTCGTCCACGGTTTTTCCCATCTGTATGCACATGAGCACATCCTGGTTGTAGGCGTCCTCACGGGTCAGGTAGTGGGCGTCGTTGGTGGCGCAGAGAGGTATGCCAGTCTCACGGTGTATGCGCAGCATACCGGCGGCGGCGCGCTTTTCCTCCTCGAGGCCGTGGTCCTGCACCTCCAGATAGAATCTCCCCTCGCCGAACAGGGCGCTGAGCTCCTGTGCCTTGGCCTTTGCGCCCCCGTAGTCCCCGGCATTGAGCATACGGGGTATGGCGCCCGCCACGCAGCCGGAGAGACAGATAAGTCCCTCGGCGTGCTGGTGCAGCAGGGGCCAGTCTATGCGCGGGCGTATATAAAAGCCCTCTGTGAAGCCCATGGACACCAGATAGCACAGATTTCTGTAGCCCGTCTCATTCTCGCACAGGAGTATGAGATGGGTGTATTCGTTGTCCACACCGTATTCGCGCCCTGAGCGGTCTCCCGGCGCCACATAGACTTCGCAGCCTATTATGGGCTTAACACCCGCCTTTTTGGCCGCCTTGTAAAAAGCCACCGCGCCGTACATGACACCATGGTCTGTTATGGCGACGGCTGTCTGCCCCATCTCCTGAACACATTCTATAAGACCATCGATGCGGCAGGCCCCGTCCAGCAGGCTATATTCACTGTGAACGTGCAGATGCACAAAAGCCATAGCGTACTCCTTTTAAAATCATTCAGGCAGTTTATCGGCCAGCTCTATGAGCTTTTTCAGCCTGTGGCCAAGGCAGCTCTTGCTCATGGGCGGACTTGAGAGCATGGCGAGATCGGATATGCTGGCTTCGGGATTGGCTATGCGCAGCAGAGCCGTCTCCTGCAGCTTCTCCGGCAGCTCGTCCAGGCCCATTGCGTGGTCCAGCCTGCGTATGGCCTCAAGCTGCACCTGAGCGGCGTTCACCACCTTGTCGGCGTTGGCGCTGTCGCAGTTCACACGGCGGTTCACGGCGTTGCGCATGTTTTTTTCAACCTTTGCCTGCATAAGCTCCATTGCGGCCAGGGGCGCGCCCACGGTGGTAAGGAAATCCTCTATAGCCTCGCTGTGCTTGAAATATATGACAAAATGGCCGCCCCGGACTATGTCCTTGGGACGGAAGCCCATCTCCAGCAGCACGGAATATGCCTCCCGGGACACATAGGAATGGTCGGTTACTATTTCCAGATGATAACACTTTGCCGGATCCATAACGCTGCCTCCAGCCAGAAAGGCGCCCCGCACAAAGGCCGCGCGGCAGCACTCATCCTCCAAAACAGCCAGATTGATATGGTGCTGGAGGGCAGACTCCGGCGCATAGCCGTAGGCCTCGAAAACAGTACGTATTTCGCCGGCGTCTGTCACGGCAAAGCTGTGCTTGGACGAGTCCCCCGCCTTCTGCTCGCGCAGCACAAAGCCAAAGGCTTTTTTGAACAGCTTAGGCAGACGGGCGGCGAAGGCCGCATTTCCGGTGATTATCCGTATCTCCCGGGCGGAGAAGGTATTGCAGTAAAGCAGTATCCCGTAGCACTCCGCCAGGGCGCAGCAGGCCCTCTGAACAGTATTGGCCCGGCACAGCTCGCTTTTCACTTCTGATGAAAATGACATGGTTCTCTCCTATGTTATCGGTAAATCCTTGTGGGCGACTGCTCCAGATAAATGCGCATTATCTCCCTGGCCAGCATGTGCGGGTGATGGCGCACATAACCGTTGCGCACATCCGCCACAGGCGCGGTCACAAGCTGCACGCCCAGAGTCTCCACAGCTTCAGTATCAAGCACCGTGGGCTCTGCGCCCCATAGCCTGTAGCGCTCCAGAACATCGTCCGGAAGGGGCATACTGTTGGCAAGGCACAGGCTGAACAGCTCCCGTCCCGCGTGCTTCTGCAAAGCCCGGATATGGTCGGCGGCGCTGTAGCCCTCTGTCTCACCGTCCTGAGTCATGACGTTCACCACATATAGCTTCACGGCGTCGGACCGGCAGACTGCCTCCGCTATGCCGTCGGTGAGCAGATTTGGTATGATGCTTGTGTAGAGGCTGCCCGGCCCAAGTATGATAAGATCGGCCTCGTCTATCGCCCTTATGCTGTCCGGCAGGGCGGCGGGATGCTCCGGTATCAGGCGCACCCGGCGGATATTTCGGTCGTGCTTGGCCTTGTGGTGAGCTATGTGTGACTCCCCCACCACCTGGGTGCCGTCGTCGAATTCGGCCATCAGGCTGATATTTTCGTTCGACACCGGCAGCACCCGGCCCGTTATGGCCAGGACCTCGCTCATCTTCATTACGGCCTGGTCAAAGCTGTCGCTCATGCCGCTCAGGGCGGCCAGAAACAGATTGCCGAAGCTCTGTCCCTTGAGAGAGCCCTGAGTGAAGCGATAGTTCAGCAGGTCAGCCATGGTGGGTTCGGTGTTGGCCAGCGCCTGCAGGCAGTTGCGTATATCTCCCGGCGGGGGCATATTCAGCTCCGAGCGCAGCACTCCGCTGCCGCCGCCGTCGTCGGCCACGGTCACTATGGCCGTGAGGTTTTTTGTGTATTTTTTAAGTCCGCGGAGCATGGTGCTGAGGCCGGTACCGCCGCCTATAGCCACGATAGCCGGCTCCGAAGCCCTGCGATGGCCGATAGTCTCCATGTCTGTCCTCCGTAAAAACTTTTTTACCCCTTGTCTATATCCCGGTTTGTGTTCACGCTGTAGTAGCCCTGCTCGTTCAGAAAGCGGGTGAGCGCCACGGCTATGGAGACAGAGCGGTGCCGTCCTCCGGTGCAGCCCACGGCCACTGTGAGGTTGTGCTTGCCCTCCTCTATATAGTGGGGCATTAGATAGCTGAGAAGGTCTGTGAGCAGGCACAGAAACTCCCGGGTGTCCCCGTTGTTGTAGACGAAGTTCTGCACCTCCTCGGTGAGTCCCGTCTTTTCCCTCAGCTCGGAAACGTAATAGGGGTTGGGCAGGAACCTCACGTCGAACACCAGGTCGGCCTCCAGGGGTATACCGTATTTGAAGCCGAAGGACATGACGTTCACATTTATGGCCCGGCTCATGGCATCGCCCACAAAGAGGCTGTAAAGCTCCTTCTGGAGCTGGCCGAGAGTCAGATTTGAGGTGTTTATCACATAGTCCGCCCGCTCACGCACAGGGGCCAGCAGCTTCATCTCCTCCCGGACGGCAGTCTCTATACTGCCCGTGTCTCCGGCCAGGGGATGGCGGCGTCGGGTCTCCTTGTAGCGCTTCACCACGGTCTCCACGTCCGCCTCAACAAAGAGTATCTTATAGTCGCAGCCCAGCTCCCACAGCCCATCCAGAGCGGCGAAAAGCTCCTGAAAATTGCGGCTCTCCCGTATATCCGTAACCAGCGCCACACGCTCGAAGCGTCCCCGTGTGGCCATGCACAGCTCGGCGAATTTGCCTATGAGGGCCACAGGCATATTGTCAACGCAGTAAAAGTCCAGATCTTCCAACACATCCGAGGTGCGGCTCTTGCCCGCCCCGGACAGTCCGGACACTATCAAAAATTCCATAAGTTACCTCCTATTAGGTAAAAGGTATTTACTCTATTATCCTCACCTCGGGCTGCAGCTCCACGCCGGTTTTGTCCAGAACGATCTTCTGTACCCGGGCCATCAGTTCCAGCACGTCGGCGCTGCTTGCGGCGCCCGTGTTCACCACAAATCCCGCGTGCTTTTCGCTCACCTGGGCGCCGCCCACGGAAAAGCCCTTGAGTCCGCACTCATCTATGAGAGCGGCGGCGTAGCCCACAGCGGGGCGTTTGAAGGTACTGCCCGCAGAGGGCTTATCCAGAGGCTGGCTGGCACGGCGTTTTTCGGCCAGCTCACGCATGCGGGCGGCTATGGTCTCCGTATTTCCATGTTCCAGGCAAACAACAGCCGAGAGAATCACGTCCTCCCTGCCGCAGAAGCGGCTGCAGCGGTAGCCCAGCTCCAGCTCCGAAACGGGCTTTTCACGGATTTCTCCGCTTTCTCCGTCCAGATAGCGCACGGATTCCAGCACCTGCACCATCTCGCCGCCGTAAGCCCCCGCGTTCATGAACACGGCGCCGCCCACAGAGCCGGGAATGCCGTGGGCAAATTCCAGTCCGGTCAGCCCCCTGTCCCTGGCATAGCAGGCCAGAGCCGCAAGGGACGCGCCACAGCCCGCCTCCAGCCGTGTATCATCCAGAGCGCGTATGGCGGTAAGCTCCCCGGCTGGGCGTATAACCAGTCTGCGCGTGCCGCAGTCTGGGAACAGAACATTGGTGCCCTTGCCCAGGACAAAGGGCTTCTCCCCTGCACGGCGCATAAACGCCAGCAGCTCACACAGCCGCTCCTCGTTTTCCGGCAGCGCCAGCACAGCGGGACCGCCTATGCGGAAGGAGCAGTAGTTTTTCATGGGTTCGTCTGCAAGCAGCTCCAGCCCCGGCATTTTTTGCCGAAGCTCATTAACCAGCGCTTCAGTCATATAAACTCCTTAAATATAATAGTAAGGCCAAAAAGCCTCGCAGAGTTCCGCCGTCGGAACGGCGGAAAGGAATCAAATCATTTTCCACGGCGGCGTGTACGTCGTGGAAAATACTTTTCGCGGAGCGTGCGTCGAATTGACCGCTTGCGGTCAACCGAAGCGCAGAGCGCAGCGCTATCTCCTCGTTCTAAGCGGCGCAGCCACTTAGAACGAAAGGTATTACATATTGCGGCTTATCCAGCCGCCGGCGTCCATACCGCTGTCGTGGGCATCCACAAAAATCTGCGCGGCATTATATCCCATCTTTTTCATACGGTTATTCATAGCCGCCGTCTCCAGGATAACGGCCAGATTTCTGCCCGGACGTATGGGCACGGTTATGCTGGGCACATCCACACCCAGAATATTGGTTTTCTGGTTTTCCAGGCCCAGACGCTCATAGGTGCTGTCCTTTTCCCAGGTTTCCAGATTCACCACCAGCTCTATGCGCGAGGAGGTCTTTACGGCGCCCACGCCGTATAGGGTGCGGATGTTTATAAGACCTATGCCGCGCAGCTCCATATAGTGACGTATCATCTCCGGCGCCTGACCCACAAGGCGGTTTCGGGCTGTACGCTTTATCTCCACCGCGTCATCGGCTATGAGGCGGTGACCGCGCTTTACAAGCTCCAGAGCGGCCTCGCTCTTTCCTATGCCGCTCTCGCCGGTTATGAGCACGCCCTCGCCGTAGATATCCACCAGCACGCCGTGGCGGGTCTCCCGGGGAGCCAGATTATAGCGCAGCACCTCTATGGCCACAGCCATGAATTCCGAGGTGTCCAGAGTAGTGACCAGCAGATTTACATCATACTTCTCCGCCGCCTGTATGCACTCTGGGTAAATCTCCACCTGATGGCATATCACTACCGCCACGGGCTTGCGCTCCATCAGCTTTTCAAAGCGCATTAGCCGGTCATCGGAGCGGTAGCCTTTAAGGTAGGCCGCCTCGACACGGCCAAGCACCTGTACGCGCCGATGGTCGAAATAGTCGTAGAATCCGGTGAGCTGCAGACCGGGGCGGTTTACATCCGCGGTCTCTATAAGAGTACTCTCATATTCGGAGGAGGCGTGCAGCACCTCAAGCTCCAGCTCCTTCACCAGCGTCGTCAGCTTTACTGTATATTTGTTCATATAAACACCTCGCTTATTTCTTATGTGTTGCACTTACATTTTAAACAAAATCAGCCCGTTTGGCAATGCTTTGAAAAAAGTTTTGCCCTAAGCATAACTTTGGCGCCCTTTTTTTGCTTTTTTTCAGATTTTACTTGCAATTTAGGTGTTCCTCTGTTATTATAATTAAGCTGTTTATTAGATTGTTCAAGCAAGGAGGTGCAGCTGAAAATGGCAAAGTGTGATTTTTGCAATAAGGACGTGGCATTCGGTATTCAGGTCAGCCACTCTCACAGACGTTCCAATCGTACCTGGAAGCCCAACGTCAAGCGCGTTAAGGCCATAGTAGACGGTAGCCCCAAGCACGTCTATGTGTGCACCAGGTGCCTCCGCAGCGGTAAGGTTACCCGCGCATAATGGCATCATAATGCAAGAAGCAAGCCCGCCGGCTTATCGGCGGGCTTTTTTCGTTGCTTTTTCCTTTGTAAACTCCGTTTTTTGATTTAACCTCCTTTTAACATTTGCTGTATTTCGCATTTTACATTAAAAATATATCCTGTGAACGTAAGCGATAAGCAATCAAACATTTAAAAGGAGTAACAAAAAAATGAAAAGAACAATTTCTCTGCTGCTGAGCTCCGTGCTCTGCCTGGGACTGCTTGCCGGCTGCGGCGGTAATTCCGCCCCCGAGTCCGAAGCTCCCTCCACCCCCTCTTCCGCTCCCGAGTCCTCCGCCCCCACCCAGGCTCCCGCCGAGCTGAGCGGCACCGTTAACACCGACGGCTCCACCTCCATGGAGAAGGTCGTCAAGGCTCTTGCCGAGGCCTATATGGGCGAGAACAAGGGCGTAACCGTTAACTACTCCGGCACCGGCTCCGGCTCCGGCATTGAGGCTGTGCTGGCCGGCACCTGTGACATCGGCCTGAGCAGCCGCGAGCTGAAGGACGCCGAGGTTGAAAACGGCGCCGTGGCCCACGTTGTGGCTCTGGACGGCGTTGCCATCGTGGTAAACCCCGCCAACACCGTGACCGACCTGACTGTTGAGCAGATCGCCGACATTTTCTCCGGCAAGGTAACCAACTGGTCCGAGCTGGGCGGCAGCGACGGCCCCATCGCCGTGCTTGGCCGCGAGGCCGGCAGCGGCACCAGAGGCGCCTTTGAGGAGATTGTCGGTGTTGCAGACCAGTGCGTCTACACCAACGAGTACAGCTCCACCGGCGATGTCATCGGCAATGTGGCTTCCAACCCCAACGCCATCGGTTATGCCTCTCTCTCCTCTGTGAACGACACCGTCTCCGCCGTAAAGGTTGCCGGTGTGGAGTGCACCGAGGAAACCGTTAAGGACGGCAGCTACGCCATCCAGCGCCCCTTCGTAATGGTAACCAAGAAGGACGCTGAGCTGAGCCCCGCCGCTCAGAGCTTCCTGGATTACGCTATGAGCTCCGAAGTCGCCGAGTACATCGCTATTGCCGGCGCTGTCGCTCCCTGACGTAACCGTACTTACCAATGATTGCAAAGCACGCCCCGCTTTACGAGGCGTGCTTTGCCGTGAAATAAAAGGAGTAAGTTATGAACCGCAATTCCGCCTTTAAACCCATAGAGGCCGCTATGCACATCGTATTTTTAGTCTGCGGCCTTTTTGCCATAGGCTTTGTTTTGCTCATTACAATATATCTTATAATCTCCGGTATCCCCGCCATCCGCGAGGTTGGGCTCTGGAATTTTCTGTTCGGCACAGTATGGGATTCCACCAACAAGACCGATCCCCAGTTTGGAATACTGCCCATGATACTCACTTCAATTTACGGAACCTGCGGCGCAGTTGTTATAGGCGTACCCATAGGCTTTCTCATGGCGCTGTTTCTGGCCAAGGCCGCGCCGCCTAAGCTGGCGGCGGTGATACGCCCCGCAGTAGACCTGCTGGCAGGTATTCCGTCTGTAGTGTACGGCCTTGTGGGCATGATAGTACTGGTACCCGCAATTCGCGTAGCCTTCAACCTGCCTGCGGGCGACAGTCTGCTGGCGGCCATAATAGTTCTTACAATAATGATACTCCCCTCCATTATCAGCGTATCGGAAACCGCGCTGAGAGCCGTGCCCAAGGAATATGAGGAGGCCAGTCTGGCTCTGGGAGCCACAGAGCTGGAGACCTATTTCCGTGTAAGCGCTCCGGCAGCCAAAAGCGGCATTGCCGCCGCCGTGGTGCTGGGCATAGGCCGTGCCATAGGCGAGGCCATGGCCATACTGATGGTAGCCGGCAACGTGGCCAATATGCCCTCTCTCTTCAAAAGCGTGCGCTTTCTCACCACCGGTATTGCCGTGGAAATGGCCTACTCCTCCCCCGGCAGCCTCCAGCGCAACGCGCTCTACTCCATCGGCCTTGTTCTTTTCGTTTTTATAATGCTCATAAATGTACTCCTGAACATGGTTCTCAAACGGGATAAGGAGAAATAAATATGGAACTCAAAGGACTTTCCCCCAAGCGCAGAGCCTGGAACAGCGCCATGCGCTTGCTAATATATCTCAGCGCAGCTCTCACCTGCTCCCTGCTGCTGTTTCTCATAGGCTATATTTTTTACCGCGGCCTGCCGGGCATAAGCTGGAGTTTTCTCAGCACCCAGGAGAGTGTGCTGAAGGGCACTGTGGGCATACTGCCCAGCATACTGAACACTCTGTATGTGATAATCGTGACCATAGTTATAACCCTGCCCATAGGCGTGGGCGCCGCTATTTACCTCACCGAATACGCCAGGAACCGCCGTCTGGTAGCGACCATAGAGTTTGCAACCGAGACTCTTTCGGGCATACCCAGCATCATATATGCCATAGTCGGCGTTATTCTTTTCTGCAATTATATGAAGCTGGAAAAAACCCTGCTGGCAGGTTCTCTGACTCTGGTAATCATGAATCTTCCGACCATAATCCGAACCACTCAGGAGAGCCTTAAAACCGTGCCCCAGAGCTACCGTGAGGGCGCTCTCGGTCTGGGCGCCGGCAAATGGCATACCATACGCACAATAGTGCTGCCCTGCTCCATAGACGGTATAGTGACCGGCTGTATTCTGGCCGTAGGACGCATAGTGGGCGAATCGGCTGTACTCATGTATACCGTTGGTCTGTCCACCACCATGCAGGACTTTGCAAGTCTCGAGGGGCTGAGACAGGCCAGCGGCGCCACCCTCACCGTGGCTCTGTATGTTTTTGCCAAGGAGCGCACGGATTTCCAGACCGCCTTTGCCATAGCCAGCATACTTCTGCTGCTTACCATGGTTATAAACCTGACGGCCAAGCTTGCCGGTAAAAAGCTGAAAAAGAAATAAAAGGAGAAACGCCTTATGGACGAACACGGCATTGTAAGCGCCAAGGGGCTGGACCTGTGGTACGGCGAGCACCACGCGCTTAAAAATATCAATATAGAAATTCCCGAAAAAGAGATTACCGCTCTCATCGGCCCCTCCGGCTGCGGCAAAAGCACCTTTATGAAAACCATAAACCGCATGAACGACCTTGTGCCCGGAGTGAAGATAACAGGCTCACTCACCTACCGGGGCGAGGAAATATACGCTCCCGGCCGGGATGTTACCGCCCTGCGCAAAAACATAGGCATGGTTTTTCAGAAGCCAAACCCCTTCCCCATGAGCGTATACGACAACGTGGCCTACGGCCCCCGCACCCACGGCATAAAAAGCCGGGTGAAGCTGGACGAGATTGTGGAGCAGAGCCTGCGCTCCGCCGCAATATGGGACGAGCTGAAGGACAGGCTGAAAAAGAGCGCCCTGGGGCTTTCCGGCGGTCAGCAGCAGCGTCTGTGCATAGCCCGCGCCCTGGCCGTTCAGCCCGATGTGCTGCTGATGGACGAGGCCACCAGCGCCCTTGACCCCATATCCACGGGAAAAATAGAAGAGCTTGCACTGGAGCTTAAAAGCGAATATACTATCATCATGGTAACTCACAATATGCAGCAGGCCGCCCGCATCTCCGACAAGACGGCTTTCTTCCTTCTGGGCGAGCTTATAGAATTCAGCGGCACTCAGGAGCTTTTCTCTCAGCCCCGGAACAAAAAGACCGAGGACTATATCACAGGAAGGTTTGGTTAATATGCGAAGCAGATTTGACGAACAGCTTTCTATACTTAATACCGAGCTCATACGCATGGGCGCTCTTTGCGAGGAGGCCATATCTCTGGCCAGCCGCGCAGTCACCCACGGAGGCGACGCCGCAGACCGCGTGATCGCCGTCGACGCCGAAATAGACCGCCGCGAGCGTGACATAGAGGGGCTTTGCATGAAGCTGCTCCTGCTGGAGCACCCCGTAGCCCACGACCTGCGGCAGGTGTCCTCCGCTCTGAAGATGATATCCGATATGGAACGTATAGGCGACCAGGCGGCGGACATCGCCGAGATAAGCCCCTATCTCTCAAAAGTGGAGCTGCCCGAGACCCTGCACATAGACGACATGGCCCGCGCCGCTGTGAAAATGGTGACGGACAGCGTTGATTCCTTTGTAAAAAACAATCTGGACATGGCCCGTCAGGTCATGTGCGACGATGACACCGTTGACGCTCTTTTTGACCGCATCAAGGCTGAACTCACAGAGCTTATCCGGGGCGGCAGCTTTGACGCCGAGGCAGCTCTGGACCTGCTTATGATAGCCAAATACTTTGAGCGCATAGGCGACCACGCCGTGAATATAGCCGAGTGGGTTGAATATTCCATCACCGGCGTCCGGGTAAACAACGAGGCAGCCCTATGATATATTTTGTTGAGGACGACAACAGCATACGCAAGCTGGTGCTCTATACTCTCACAAGCCAGGGGCTGGAGTGCGAGGGTTTTTCCCGCCCCGGCGAGTTCTGGGAGGCGATGGAAAAGCGCCTGCCTGATTTGGTCATGCTGGACATAATGCTCCCCGAGGAGGACGGCATATCAATACTGCGCCGTCTGCGCGGAGCTTCCGACACAAAAAAGCTGCAAATTATTATGCTTACAGCCAAAGGCAGCGAATACGACAAGGTTATCGGCCTGGACAGCGGCGCCGACGACTACATTGCAAAGCCATTTGGAATGATGGAGCTGGTGGCCCGAATAAAAACCGCCCTGCGCCGGGTGGACACGCAGCAAGGCTCCGGCCAGTCCTATGAGCTTGGTTGTCTCAGGGTGAATCCCGTCGCCCACACCGTTACGGTATCCGGACAGAGCGTAACTCTGACGCTGAAGGAATATGAGCTGTTGTGCCTGCTGCTTGAGCGCCGGGGTGCCGTGTTCACCCGCGACCAGCTGCTCAACACCATATGGGGCTACAGCTTCGACGGCGCCAGCCGAACCGTGGACGTGCATGTGCGCACCCTGCGCCAGAAGCTGGGCGAGGCCGGAGTATACATTCAAACCGTGCGCGGCGTGGGCTATAAGATAGGAGAGGCGGCACAATGACAAAACGCATACTGAAAACTATTTTTTCCTGCTCCATGCTGGTGCTGGTTTTGTCCTTAGCCCTGTTCGTGAGCTTTCTGCACGGCCACTTTGACCGGCAGGTATTCGACGAACTGGCAGTAGAAGCCCGCATCATCGCACAGGGCGTGGATTTCGGCGGTACAGAATTTTTCTCCGGCCTTGAGAACGATAACCGCATAACCTATATAAGCCCCGACGGCACCGTGCTGTATGACAGCGACGCCGACCCTGCGGTCATGGAAAACCACTCCGACCGGCAGGAGGTGCTGGACGCCGCAACCGTCGGATATGGTCAGAGCTCGCGGCACTCTGAAACGCTGGCCGAAAATACCCTGTACTACGCCATGCGCACCTCCGACGGCAGCATAGTCCGCGTGGCCAGCCGTCAGAGCAGCGTGTGGGCACTATTTGCCTCACTCACCGCTCCAATAATCATCACCGCGGCCGCAGCTCTCATCCTGGGCACTCTGCTCTCACGCCGTCTGGCTCAGCGGATTACCGCGCCCATACTCGCTCTGGACCTGGAGCACCCCGAGGACTGCGACACATATGAGGAGCTTTCTCCCCTGCTGGTGAAAATACACCACCAGAACGAAACCATCCGCGCTCAGATGGACACTCTCAGACGAAGTCAGGCTGAGTTCGACGCCATTACGGAAAATATGTCCGAAGGTTTTCTGCTTATCGATGTAAAGACCAACCTTCTCTCCTGCAACTCCAGCGCCCTGCGGCTGCTGGGAGCGCAGGAAGCCGTGCCCGGCCAGAGCGTGCTGACTTTGGAGCGCGGCGAGAGCTTCCGCAAGGTGGTGGACGAGGCCCTGTCCGGAAAGCACAGCGAGGCTCTTATGTATTCCGACGAGCGCTGCTATCAGCTCTATGCCAACTGCGTAAAGCGGGACGGAGATATCGTAGGCGCAGTTGTCGGCATATTCGACGTGACTGAGCGCGAGGAGCGGGAGACCCTGCGCCGCGAGTTCACCGCCAATGTTACTCACGAGCTTAAAACCCCCCTCACCTCCATCTCCGGCTTCGCGGAGATAATCAAAAACCGGCTGGTGCCCCCGGATACCATCCCCGAATTTGCCGGAGATATTTACGCTGAGACTCAGCGGCTCATTACCCTGGTAGACGACATACTGCACCTCTCTCAGCTGGACGAGGATGTCCCCATGCCCACAGATGAGATAGATCTCACAAAGCTCTGCCGCGACGTGCTGGACCGTCTGAAGCCCACAGCCCAAAAGGCGGACGTATCTCTGCTGCTGTCAGGCGGGGATGCCGCCGTGACCGGTTCGGCCAGAGTGGTGGATGAGATAATCTACAATCTCTGCGAAAACGGCATCAAGTATAACCGCCCGGGCGGCAGCGTAAGCGTCACCGTCAAAGACAGCCCGGAGGCTGTAAGCCTTATCATATCCGACTCCGGTATAGGAATCCCCGCCGGGGACAGGGAACGTGTATTTGAGCGCTTCTACCGCGTGGACAAGAGCCACTCCAAGGAGATAGGCGGCACGGGTCTGGGCCTGAGCATAGTAAAGCACGGCTGTGCCTCACAGGGCATCGCCCTGAGCCTGGACAGCGAGGTGAATGTGGGAACCACCGTCACTTTGCGCTGGGACAAGGCTTGACAGTACGCTTTTACCATGATATACTGAGTCAAAAATTTTAAACGTCCCGTTCCGCCGCCGGGTGGAACGGGACGCGATACGCTTGAGCACAGCCCGACAGGCCATAGCAGGGATGTGATTCAGGCGTTTTTTGTTTTTACTGGAGGGGTATTTTTGCATAATTCCGCCATATCGCAGCAGTTTTTCCGCTATGTTTCGCTTAACGTCCTGGGTATGCTGGGTCTTTCCTGCTATATTCTGGCAGATACGGTGTTTGTGGCCCAGGGGCTTGGCGCGGATGGACTGACTGCTTTAAGCTTGGCGCTGCCGGTATTCAGCTTCATAAACGGCGTAGGTCTGATGTCCGCCATGGGCGGCGGAACCCGCTTCAGCATAGCCATGGCACGGGGCGACAGCCCGGCTGCCCGCCGGGTGTTTCATCACACTCTCCGGCTGGCAATGGCGCTGTCTCTGGTGTTCCTGGCTTGCGGTCTGTTTCTGAGCGGGCCGCTCAGCCGTCTGTTGGGAGCCCGGGGGCTTATTTTCGACATGACGGCGGACTATCTGCGTCTGCTCCTGCTCTTTTCCCCCGCCTTTATACTCAACAGCACGCTCTCCGGTTTTGCCCGCAACGACGGCAGGCCGGGTCTTGCCATGGCCGCCATGCTTGCGGGAAGCCTTGCCAATATAGTCATGGACTATATTTTCATTTTCCCTCTCGGCCTGGGTATAAGCGGTGCGGCAGCCGCAACCTGCTGCGCGCCTATCATCGGTATACTGATACTCTCCCCCCACTTTGTCCGCCGTAGAGCCAGTATGAGCAAAATTCCGTTCAGCCCCGGCGCCACAGGCCGGATAATCTCCCTGGGAATGAGCGCCTTTGTGAACGAGGTCTCCGGCGGCGTGGTGATGATAGCATTCAATACTGTGATTTTAGGTCTTATGGGCGATACCGGCGTGGCCGCTTACGGAGTGGTTGCAAACCTTGCCATGATAGTGCTGGCAGTATTCACCGGCATAGCTCAGGGCGCGCAGCCCCTCATAAGCAGCAGTTACGGCGGAGGACGACACGATGAGGCCCGCCGCATCTACCGTATGGCCCTGCTTACGGCGCTCATCTGCGGCGCGGCGGTATTTCTCCTTATCCTGCTGCGGGCAGAGTATGTTGCAGACCTGTTTAACAAAAGCGGCGACGCTCTGCTGCGTCTGACCGCAAGCCGCGGACTGCGAATCTATTTCAGCGGTTTTCTCTTTGCCGGGTGCAGCGTAATAATTGCCGCCTGCTTCAGCGCCTCGGGCTTCGGCCGTCAGGCTTTTGCCGTATCCGCCTGCCGGGGCTTTGCCCTGATACTTCCCGCGCTGTTTGTCTGCGCATTCGCCTGGGGCATGGACGGCGTGTGGCTCTCCTTTCCAATTACCGAATTTTTAACGCTGATTTTCGCACAATTTTTGCTCACGCGCACAAAAATGTGGTAAAATAAGCTTACTGAATTATTTGGGAGTGAATAAGCTATGGAAACCAAAAGCTGCATCCAAAGCCGCCGCAGCGTGCGCAAATATACCAGTCAGAGCATCTCACAGGAGACCATGAATGAGATAATATCCTCTGCCGTCTGGGCCCCTTCATGGAAAAACAGCCAGACCGCCCGATACAATGTGGTGGAGGATGAGGGCATACTGGAGGAGATAGCCTCCACAGCCGTAATGGATTTTGCCTTCAACGCAAAGACCATACGCCGCTGCGCGTCTCTGGTGGTGATGAGCGCCGTCACCGGAGTGTGCGGCTATGAGCCGGACGGCAGCTTTTCCACCGCCATGGGCAGCAGCTGGGAGATGTTCGACGCGGGCATAGCCGCCCAGACCTTCTGTCTGGCAGCCCATGACATGGGCGTTGGAACCGTCATCCTCGGCATTTTCGCCCCTGAGCGTGTGGCGGAGCTGGTAAACCTGCCGGAGGGACAGCGCGTGACCGCACTTATCGCCTGCGGCTATCCGGAGAGCGAGGGCAAGGCCCCGCCCCGCAGGAGCGCAGAGGATGTATCCAGATATATTTAAAACAGCAAAAAATCCCTGCTGCATACGCAGCAGGGATTTTTCTTGCTTTTATCAGTCCTCGTTGGGCATTTTCCAGCCGTGATGGTCTGTGTGCAGCAGGTGGTGGCTCTTTTCGGACAAGGGCTTTTCCAGATAGTCCTCATAGAGCTTCAGCACAGCGGGATTCTCGTGTGAGAAGCGGATGGCGCTGCCGCGGTCCAGAGCGTAGAGTCTGTCCGCCCGGACATGGGCCAGCTCCCTGCCGTCGTGGATGGGCTGACCGCCGCCGCCCACACAGCCGCCCGGGCAGGCCATAATCTCAACGAAGTCGTACTCCACCTGACCCAGGCGTATGGCCTCCATGAGCTTGCGGGCGTTGCCCAGGCCGTGGGCAATGGCCACGCGCAGGTTCATTCCGGCTATGTAGAACTGGGCTTCCTTCCAGCCGTCCATACCGCGGACCTGACGGAAAGCGTCGGTGTCGGGGTTCTTGCCCGTAATCAGGAAGTGAGCGCTGCGGAGGGCCGCCTCCATAACGCCGCCGGTGGCGCCGAAGATGACGCCGGCGCCGGAGCCGAGGCCAAGGGGCTGGTCAAAGGGAGTCTCGTACAGAGCCTCCACATCGATATCGAACATGCCTATGAGGCGGTCCACCTCCCGGGTGGTGAGGGACATATCCACATCCTGGTCGCCGCAGGCGTCGTTCAGGTTGGGAATTGCGCACTCATGCTTTTTGGCGGTGCAGGGCATGATGGATACGCAGAATATTTTATGTGGGTCAACGCCCAGTAGCTGGGCATAATAGCTCTTGGCCACCGCGCCGAACATCTGCTGGGGGCTCTTGGCGCTGGAGAGATGATCCACCATGTTGGGGTACTGGGACTTTATGAAGCGCACCCATCCGGGGCAGCAGGAGGTGAACATGGGCAGCTTGCTCTCCTCACGGTGAGTAAGGCGCTCCACCAGTTCGCTTCCCTCCTCCATTATGGTGAGGTCGGCGGTGAAGTCGGTGTCGAACACATAGTCAAAGCCCACGGCCTTCAGAGCACCCACCAGGCGCTCGGCGGTGGCGAACTCGCGGCTGAGGCCGAATCTCTCGCCCCAGGCGGCGCGTACCGCGGGGGCCACCTGCACCACGGTGATGATATCCGGGTCCTGCAGAGCCTCTATAACCGGGATGGTGTCGTCTCTCTCATACAGGGCGCCCACGGGGCAATGGGTAACGCACTGGCCGCACAGGGCGCAATCGGAATTCTTCATGCTGCCTCCGGGCACGCCCACGCTGGTCTTTCCTCCGGTGCCTATCACATCCCAAATGTTCATGGTCTGCACCTTTTCGCAGAAGCTGACGCAGCGCATACATTTAATGCACTTGTTATCGTTCTTCACTATTGGAAAGCTGGTATCGCTGAGGGCGTGGCGGTCAAAGTCGCCGTATGGCGAATAGCGCAGATTCATCTGGCTGGACAGCTTTTGCAGAGAACAGTTATTGTCCCGGGGGCAGCTGGGGCAGCGGGCGTCGTGCTGGGACATTATGTAGCGCAGATTGGTGCGCCGCGCGTTCATTACCCGCTTGGAGTGGGTCTGCACCACCATACCGTCTTCAACCACGGTGGTACAGGAGGCGGCCAGACGGTTCATGCCTTCTATCTCCACCAGGCATATACGGCAGGCGCCTATCTCGTTTATATCCTTCAGATAGCAGAGGGTGGGTATGTTTATTCCATTGGCGCGGGCGCACTCAAGAATGGTTGTGCCCTCCTGAGCGTATATCTCTTTGTTGTTAATAGTAATTTTTACCATTGCCGTTTCCTCTCTCCGCGGAATTTTCCGAAGCCGTAGTGGTCGCAGCGCATGCATCGGCTGCACTCCTGTTTGGCCTCCTCGTTGGTCATGGGATTTTCCATCAGGAAGAAGTCGCCCTTGCGGTCGGCCACCTCGCGCTCAGTTACGTCCACGCGGCCGCAGGCGGGCTTGATGGAGATGGGCGCTCTGGGTATATCCACATCCACGGTGATGGCGTGCTCAAAGCCCAGATAATGGTCTATGTTGTTTGCGGCAATCTTGCCGGCCTCGATGGCGCGGATAACGGTGGCCGGGCGGGTAACGGCGTCGCCGCCGGCGAACACGCCGGGCATACCGGGAACGGCAGCTCCCTCCTCGGCCTCCAGCGCGTCGCGCTGCAGGGGCACGCCGTGCTGACCGAAGTAGGCTGAGTCTATGGCCTGGCCTATGGCCACGATTATGTAGTCGCAGGGAATAAGCTCCGGCTCCTTATCGGACTTGCGGGGCGCGGGACGGCCTCGCTTGAGTTCGCCGATGATCTGGGGCTGTACCCAGAGGCCGGTGACATTGTCGTTCTCGTCTGCTTCCACGCTGAGGGGAGCGCGGAGGGTGAGCAGCTCGCAGCCCTCTGCCACGGCGCCCTCTATCTCCTCGTACAGAGCGGTCATATCCTGCTTGCGGCGGCGGTAGACGCACCTTACGCTCTTGGCGCCCAGGCGCAGAGAGGTACGGGTGGCGTCCATTGCCACGTTGCCTCCGCCCACGACAATGACGTTTTTGCCGGTGAAGTCCATCTGATTGCCGTCGCCAACGGCGTGGAGCATCTCCACGGCGGACATAACGCCGCGCTTATCATCGCCCTCTATGCCCAGGCTCTTTCCGACGTGGGCGCCTATGGCCAGATAGACCGCATCGTACTTCTCGCGCAGCTCATCCAGGGTAACGTCCTGACCTATGGAGGATCTGTCTATCTTCACGCCCAGGGAGAGGATAACGTTAATGTCGCTGTCCAGATAGGAGTCGGGCAGACGGTAGCTGGGGATGCCGTAGCGGAGCATGCCGCCAAGCTGCTTGTTCTTCTCAAACACGGTGACGGAATGTCCCATGAGGGAGAGGAAGTAGGCCGCTGTGAGGCCGGTGGGGCCGCCGCCGACGACCGCCACGCTCCTGCCGGTAGCAGCAGCGGGCTTTGGGGGAGGCACTATTCCGGCATTGTCCACGGCAAAGCGCTTCAGGCCGCGGATATTGACGGCGTCGTCATCCACTATCTTACGGCGGCAGTGGGCCTCGCAGGGATGCTCGCAGATAAGGCTGCACACGCTGGGGAAGGGGTTGTCCTTGCGGATAACCCGTATAGCGTCGGCATAGCGCCCTTCCTTTATAAGAGCTATGTATCCGGGGATATCCACATGGGCGGGGCAGCCGTGGCTGCATGGCACGGACATGAAGTTGGCCACGCAGGTTCCGTTTTTAATGTGGGACTCATAGTCCTCCCGGAAGCCGCGAAGGCCGGTGAGCACCATGCTGGCTGCCTCTATACCGATGGCGCAGTCGGCGCTGTCCATAATCGCAGAGGCGTTTGCCTCCAGATAATCAAGATCACGCTCGGTGCCCTTACCGTCAAGAATTTTGTCGATTATCTCCTTTAGTCTGCCAAGGCCTATGCGGCAGGGCACGCATTTTCCGCAGCTCTGCGCATGGCAGAGGTTTACAAAGGCGGAGGCGAGGTCAACAGGACAGGTGCCCTGTGGTGAGGCGTTCAGTCGGCGGTAGAACTCCACATAGAGGCTGTTTACCGCTTTCTGCGCCGGTGTTTCTTTTACAAGGGTCAGTTTCTCCAATCCAAAACACTCCTTTGCAGGCGGAGGGGAGGCCCCGTCCGCTATTTAAGTTGTTTATGTGCCGCGGGATTTTAGCCGCCGCTCACCCATGTTTTGGGCAGCGTGCAGAGCCGCTACAGGCACAAGTGCCGGGAAAGTACAGCTTTCTTTTGTTTCTATTATGAGATATGACAAATGAAAAATCAACAAGAAACTCCTGTTAAAAGAAAAACTCTCTGTATTGAACAAAAACCTGTTAATTTTTTCTCACCTACAGCATCACATTGGCGAAAAACACCGGAAAATTGTGAATTTTATGGCGACATTCAAGCTTTAATTGTGAATTTTATAGCAAAAACAGATAAAAGTTTAACGATTTAGCGTTTAAAATATATTTTAAAGCGCAAAACGCCTCAGGGCGTTGACAACGGGATAAAATGGTATTATCCTATAAACCAAACACACCGGCGCAGAGGCGTTGCCAATTTATGATACACGCTCTCCGCCCACGCCAAGGAAGGAAGATGCTATATGAAAAATTTATATCGTATCGGCGCATGCATACTTGCGCTGACCATGCTGCTGGCTTTGGCAGCCTGCGGAGGACAGACTGCGCCCGAGAGCGAGGCGCCCGTTCAGTCCAGCTCCACCCCGGAGCCCACTCCCACTCCCGAAAGCACTCCGGAGCCCGTCCATGTGAATGTGGCCGCTCTCAAGGGCCCCACCGGCATGGGCATGAGCTTTCTAATGAGCGCAAGCGACAAGGGCGAGACCGCAAACGACTACAGCTTCACCCTCACCGGAGCTCCCAACGAGGTATCCGGCGCCGTCATAAACGGTGATGTGGACATAGCCGCCGTGCCCCTGAATCTGGCCGCCGTGCTATCCGCCAAAACCGGAAATGTGAAGATTCTTGCGGTTAACACCCTTGGCGTCCTCTATGTGCTGGAAAACGGCGACAGCGTGCAGAGCATGGCTGACCTCTCCGGCAAGACCATCCAGGCCACCGGACAGGGTTCCACCCCTGAGTATGTTCTCAGTTATCTGCTGGAGCAGAACGGCCTCACCGACTCCGTTACGGTTGAATATCTCACCGAGCACAGCGAGCTGGCCGCGTCCATGGCCTCCGGTATGTCTGCTCTGGGCATGCTGCCAGAGCCCAACGTAACCGTGGTCACCACCAAGAACCCCGACGTGCGCGTGGCCCTGGACCTCACCGAGGAGTGGTACAATGTCACCGGCACCCAGCTGGTGCAGGGCTGTATAGTGGTGAGAAGCGATTTTGCCGAAGAAAACCCAGAGGCTGTTGAAATTTTCCTTGACGAATACGCCGAAAGCGTGGAGAATGTAAACAGCGATACTGCTGCCGCCGCTGAGCTTATAGCCCAGTACGGCATAGTGGAATCCGCCGCCATCGCCGAAAAGGCTATACCCAACTGCAACATCGTCTGCATCACCGGCGACGAGTTGCGCGAGAGCGCCGACGCAATGTTTGAGGTGCTCTTTGAGGCCAACCCCAAATCCGTGGGCGGCGCTGTGCCGGGAGAAGAGATTTACTACTGATAAAACCATTTAAAGAGACAGGAGGACGGCGATGAAAAACGCAAAATGGCTGCGGTTTTTCACCGCCGCCCTTTTTTGGCTGGGACTGTGGGAGCTGGCGGCATGGAGGCTCAGTCTGACCGTGCCCCAGGCCCGGCTGCTGCTGCCGCCCCCCACGGAGGTTTTCCCCCGGCTCGTGGAGCTGGGCTGCACTCTGCCTTTCTGGCAAACGGTGCTGGGCAGTTTGGGCCGCGTGGCCGCGGCCTTTGCCGTGGGCGCTGTGCTGGGCTGCCTGTGCGCCCTGCTGTGCGCCCTATCCCCCGTGCTGAGCGCTCTTACAACGCCCCTAATGGTTGTGGTGCGCGCCACGCCCGTGGCCTCATTTATACTGCTGCTTCTGCTTTGGCTGCCAGGCGCGGGCTGGGTGAGCTTTGCCGCCGCCATGCTGATGACGGCGCCCATATTCTGGTCGAATCTGGGCCGGGCTGCGGAGAGCGCCGACCCCAGGCTGCTGGAGATGGCCAGAGCCTACCATCTCAGCCGGGGACAGGTCTTCCGGCACATCTATCTGCCCGCCCTGCGGGGAGCGCTGCTGTCCGCCTGCGAGAGCGGCGTGGGTCTGGCCTGGAAAGCGGGAGTTGCCGCCGAGGTGCTCACCCGCCCGGCGCTTGCCATAGGCAAAATGATATATGAGTCCAAGCTCTATCTTGAAACCACCGACTTATTCGCCTGGACGGCGGCGGTGGTGCTCATGAGCCTGGCCGTGGAAAAGGGCGTGCAAACGCTGGTCAAAAAGGGGGCTAGGTCTGATGAATCTTAATGTTCACAATCTGCTTGTGGGCTACGACGGTACTGCTGTGCTGCCGCCCTTCAGCTTTGATTTCACCCCGGCCGCAGGCTGGGCGCTGATGGGCGCCTCCGGCGCTGGCAAGACCACTCTGCTGCACACTCTGGCGGGACTGCTCCCTCCCCTGAGCGGCGACATTGGCGGCTTTAAAGACGCAAAATGCGCTCTGCTGTTCCAGGAGGACAGGCTGCTCGGCCATCTCAGCGCTCTGGACAATGTGGCGCTGGTGTCCTCGCCTGAGACGGCCGCACAGCTTCTCGGAGAACTTGGGCTTGGAGATAAGCTCGGTGAAAAGCCAGGAGCCCTCTCCGGAGGTCAGAGACGGCGCATAGCTCTGGCGCGCTGTCTGGCCTTCGGCGGGGACGTGCTGCTGCTGGATGAGCCCTTTACAGGGCTGGACGCCGGCACCCGGCTCACAGCCTGCCGGGTAATAAAGGAGCGTTTTTCCAGGGTGATACTCAGCACTCACGACCCGGAGGAAGCGGAGCTGCTGGGCGCCGGCAAAATAAACTTATAATGAAAAATCCGGATGCTGCACAAGCTTATAGTGCCGCGCCAAGTTTTTATAATTGGGTGGAAAGGAGTACGGCTATGAACTTCCCGAACCGTCCGGTTCTCACCGATATTTTCTGCGAATGCCTGGGCAGCTTTCTCATCGCCCTGGCCACCTACAACATAGTGCTCAAGGCCGGATTTCCCATGAGCGGCTTTTCCGGGCTGGCGCTCATAGCCCACCGGTTCAGCGGCGTGCCCATAGGGCTTGCCACGGTATTAATGAATCTGCCGGTGGCGGCTGTTTGCTGGAGGCTTATTGGACGAAAATTCATGCTGCGCTCCCTGCGGTGCATGGTGCTGTCATCTCTGATGGTGGACTACATTGCGCCCATGCTGCCTTTTTACGACGGAGAGCGCATACTGGCCGCCATCTCAGCCGGTGTGCTGCTGGGGTTTGGTTTTTCCCTTATCTATCTGCGCGGCTCATCCACCGGCGGAGCAGATTTCCTCATCCTTGCCGCCAAGGCGCTGCGGCCGCATCTAAAGCTTGGCAGTCTGGTATTCGGCCTTGATTTTTTCATTGTGCTGGCCGGAGGCATTATATTCCGCGACGCTGACGGCCTTATCTGCGGGCTTATACTCACCTATCTGACATCAGTTATTATAGACCGTGTGCTGGCAGGACTTAACGCGGGAAAGCTGGCCCTTATCGTCACCGCCCACAGCCGCGAAATATGCGCCGCTGTGGACTCAGGCAGCGGCCGGGGTTCCACAGTGCTGCCCGCCCGCGGCGGCTATACCTGGGAGAGCCGGGAGGTGGTTATGACCGCCGGAAACGCCAGGGATATGCACCAGATAGAAAAAGCCGTAAAGCAGACAGACCCCGGAGCCTTTATGATAATTCTGGACTCCAGCGAGGTGCACGGATATGGCTTCCGGGTAACCCGGGTGGCGGAGCCCGAGATTGGCCCTTGACTTTTTCTCCGCCATGGGATATCATCATACAGAACACTACACAAAGGAGTGAAAGGATGTTTTCAGCTTCCTGCTAGCAAAAATTTGACGCTCACAGGCCCTGTCCGGGGTCTGTCTTTCGCGGCGTCACAAGCAGGAAAGCGCATCCGCCCCTTTGTCTCATCCAAACGGTATCTCCCTGTGCAGGGGAGCTTTTTCCGCATGGTCTGAGCCGCAGGACGTCTTTCCTGCGGCTCATTTTGATTTATTGGAGGAAAAAGATGTCGCTTGTATCTGTAAATAAACTCACCTACGCCTATCCGGGCAGCTTTGACAATGTTTTCGAGAATTTCAGCATAGCCTTCGACACCGACTGGAAGCTGGGTCTCATAGGCCGCAACGGCCGGGGCAAGACCACCCTTCTGCGCCTGCTGGCGGGGGAGCTGGACTCCGCCGGGGCGATAAGCGCCTCCGTGCCCTTTGCCATGTTCCCGCCGGCCGTGGAGGATATGGAAAAGACCGCCCTTGAGGTCATGGGCGAGGCCTGTCCCTCCGCCGAGGAGTGGGAGCTTATGCGGGAGGCCGGCCTGCTGGATATTGAGGCCGACGTGCTGCTGCGCCCCTTCTCCACCCTCTCCAACGGCGAGAGGACCAAGGCTCTGCTGGCGTCCCTGTTCTGCGGCGGGGATCGCTTTCTGCTCATAGACGAACCCACCAACCACCTGGACGAGCTGGGCCGCCGGGCGGTGGCCGCCTATCTGCGGCGCAAGCGGGGCTTTCTGCTGGTATCCCACGACCGGGATTTTCTGGACGGCTGCACCGACCACATTCTGTCTCTGAACAAGACGGAAGCCGAACTGCAGAACGGAAATTTCTCCTCCTGGTGGGAGAACAAGAGCCGCCGGGACGCCAGCGAGCAGGCCCGGAACCAGAAGCTCCAGAAAGAGATGACCCGGCTGCGCGCCGCCGCCGAGCGCACCAACACCTGGTCGGACAGGGTGGAGGCCACAAAGACCGGAAGCCGCAACTCCGGCCTGCGCCCCGACCGGGGCTTCATAGGCCACAAGGCCGCCAAAATGATGCAGCGCTCCAAGAACATAGAGCAGCGCCGCCAGAGGGCTGTGGAGGAAAAATCCACCTTGCTGCGGGACATAGAGCGCATGGACGAGCTGAAGCTCCGACCCCTGGATTTCCGCGGACGGCTGTTTGACGCAAAGGAGCTGACGCTTTCCTACGATAGGCGTACGATATGCCGTCCCCTGACCTTTTCCGTGGAGAGCGGTGACCGCATAGCCCTCAGCGGGCGCAACGGCTGCGGCAAATCCAGCCTGCTGAAAGTCCTCCGCGGGGATGATATGGAGCGCGGCGGCACCCTGGTGCGCGCCTCGGGGCTCACCATATCCGTGGTACCCCAGGACGCCTCGGGCCTGCGGGGCGCTCTCCGGGATTTCATCCGGGACAGCGGCATAGACGAAGCCCTCTTCCGGGCCATACTGAACAAGCTGGCCCTGAGCGGCGCGCAGTCCGAAAAAGACCTGGCCGACTGGTCCGAGGGGCAGAAAAAGAAGGCCCTCATAGCACGAAGCCTGTGCCAGAGCGCGCACCTGTATATCTGGGACGAGCCGCTGAACTTCATAGACGTCTGGTCCCGTATGCAGCTGGAGGAGCTTTTGATAGAATACCGTCCCACCCTGCTCTTTGTGGAGCACGACGCCGCCTTCCGCCGCCGTATAGCCACCAAAACCATAGAAATGTAGTAAAAAAGCGCTTCAAGAGACACTTCATATGAGGAAGTGTCTCTTGGGGCGCTTTAGATAATTTGTAAAGACGTTTTGATATGACGAATTGAGCATACGGGAGGCAGAGCGTAAAATTCTTGCCTCCCATATGTTTTTATATTTTCTCTTTATACTTTTTTCCCCAAGCTTCCATTGCAGAAATAATAGGCCGCATTGACTCACCGAGTTCAGAAAGAGAATATTCAACTCTCGGCGGAACTTCGGGATATACTGTACGGATAATAATACCGTCGCTTTCCATTGAACGCAGACTGTCGGTTAATACTTTTTGGCTGATACCTTCAAGCGATTTTTGCAATTCATTAAATCTCCACGGACGGGCAAGCAAATTTCTCATTATCAGCAATTTCCATTTACTTCCTATCATTTGAACGGTAGTAGCCACGGGACAAGCTGGCAATTCTTCTTTTTTTATCAAAACGAGCACCTCTAATCGAATGTTACATCATATTATAATGTTATATTTATATTTTACTGTAATATCGCTGAGAAATCAATAGAGCAGTCTCGGCTTCAAAAAATATTATCGTTAAAATGTCCGTAAATACGCAAAAGTTACAAAAAAGTGCGTATCCCTATAAAAAAGTGCGTACTTGTACGAGCAGAATTTATCAGTACAATTATAGATACAGGGAGGCAAAACTCGCTGAATATACTAATGGAGGTCAATATTATGGCACTCAAAGACATTTTAGGTTGGAACAAAAAAGAGGAAGCACCTGCTTCTGCTTGCGGAACAGCTTGCGGAGCATCTGACAAGCCTGCTGAAACCCCTGCTGCTTGTGGTTCAGCCTGCGGAGCAGGCGACAAGCCCGCCGAGTCCCCTGCCGCTTGCGGATCAGCCTGCGGAGCAGGCGACAAGCTCGCCGAGTCCCCTGCCGCTTGCGGATCAGCCTGCGGAGCAGGCGATAAATAATTGCTCCAAACTGGGGTTCCCGATGAATGTGTTTTCATCGGGAACATTTAACAACAACACGGATTATCCGTTTATTATATGAGGTAAATTACTATGAAACAATATTTTTCTTTTCAATGGCACATTACAGATGAATGTGACCAAAGGTGCAAGCATTGCTATATTTTTTCCGAGAACAGCTGCAGAAAGCCCGATATGATGAATTGGGAACAAATGCAGGATACTTTCTATAACTGCCTTGATTTTTGTAAGGTATATGACCGTTTGCCGTATTTTTATATCACAGGCGGCGATCCGATTTTACACCCAGACTTTTGGAGTCTGCTTGAGCTTATGAAAGAAAATGAAATACCGTTTACCATTCTCGGCAACCCATTTCATTTAACAGATGATGTTTGCAGAAAACTTAAAGAATACGGCTGTCAAAAATATCAGTTGTCACTTGATGGTATGCGTGAAACACACGATTGGTTTCGCAAGACAGGCTCATTTGATTGTACTTTAGAGAAAATCGGTTGTATCAATCGTGCAGGTATTCGTTCAGTAGTTATGACAACAGTATCGGGAACAAATATCAAAGAAGTACCAGATATTATTGATACGGTTGTAAAGGCTGACGTAAACGTATTTGCATTTGCACGCTATTGTCCTACAAGCGAAGAAAAAAATACAGGAATGACACCGCAGGAATACCGTAATTTGCTTGCCACTTGCGACAAAAAGTTTAAAGAATATGAAGCGAATGGGTGTCAGACATATTTTAATAAGAAAGACCATTTGTGGACTTTGTATGAGTATGAAACAGGTGAGTTTAAAATTCCCGAAGCTATCGAGGACGGAATGATATACGGAGGCTGTAACTGTGGTAACTGTCATTTGACAATAGTTCCGACGGGAGATGTTTTCGCCTGCCGAAGAGTACAGAACAGTAAGGTGGGAAATGTATTTGAGGACAGACTTGCTGATGTGTGGGTTTGTGAAATGGAAGACTACCGTGACTATACAAAATTTGAAAAATGCTCAAAATGTGAGCTTTTAGCGTGGTGTCGTGGCTGCCCTGCTGTGGCAAGTGGAAAAGACGGTAATTTTTATGCGGCAGACCCGCAATGTTGGAAGGAAGTGTGAATTATGTTAATGGATATTATTAAAGCTCGTCATTCTATCCGAAAGTACACGGATAAGCAAATCAGCCGTGAGGATATGGAGAAAATTATGGAAGCAGGTAATTTTGCTCCTAATGCAGGCGGCGGTCAGCGTAGTATTTTAATCGGAGTTCACAACAAAGATTTAGTAACCCAAATAGGAATAATGAATCTTTCAAAATTTGACCGTAGTAACCTTGCAGGCTCTTATGTTTCAAAGGAACAGCCGAGTGTAATTGATGATGAACATATTAAAAACGGCTTTTACGATGCACCGAGTGTTGTAGCTATTTTCGGGCAGAATGGATTTTTATTTCGGGAAGCAGACGCTTTTTGCTGTGCCGAAAATATGGTTTTACAGGCAACAGAACTTGGCATTGCGTCCTGCATAATTTCTCGTGGAGCAGAAACATTTTTAAGTGCAGAGGGGCAAAAAATACTCAAGCAGTGGGAAATTCCCGAAAACTATTCTGCGATTTGCTTTGTTATTCTCGGATATATTGACGGTGAGCAGCCGCACACAAAACCGAGAAAAGCGGGAAGGGTAAGAATTATTGAATAGGTGATAATATGGACGCCGAAACTTGTATAAACAAACTAAGACTTGTGGGAACATTGAGCTTTGCTACAGTTGACAGGAATGGAAACCCACAAATACGTTGTGTAAGCGCAATACATTATGAAAGAAGCATAATGTATTTTTTTACAGCACGAGGAAAAAATTTCTGCCGTGAACTTCTTGAAAACGGTAATGTACAGGTTCTCGCACATACAAAATACAATGAAATGATTCGCTTGTCGGGTAAGGCCGCGCCGGTTCCACATAATGAACAGCAAATGTTAATTGATATTATTTTTTCCGAACAGCCGTATTTATCAAATGTGTATCCTGCCGACACCCGTGAAATTGGAATTGTTTTCTGTATCAAAAACGCTGAAATTGAATATTTCAATCTAGGTGTCAATCCTATTTTCCGAGAATACTATACAATCGGTAACGGTAAAGTGTTTTTTAAAGGCTACAAAATTTCAGATAGCTGCATTGGGTGTGGGGCGTGTGAAAAAGTGTGTCCTCAGAGATGTATCGAAAAAGGCAATCCGTATAAAATCCGCCATAATAACTGTTTGTACTGCGGAGCTTGCTATGAAAAGTGTCCTGTTAAAGCGATTGAAAGGTTAGGATGAAATCAACCAATGGAATATAGAAAAACAAACGATGTGATTTATCTTCGGATTGATAAAAATGAAAAAATAGTTGAAACAATCAAGACGGTGTGTGTAAAGGAAATGGTTTGCGGAGGACATTTTCAAGGAATTGGAGCTTGTGATTCAGCAACGCTTTCAACTTATTTGCCCGATAAAAATGATTTTACAGACCATACCATTTCTGGAATGATTGAGATGATTTCTCTTATGGGGAATATCTCTGTTGATAGTAATAACGAGCCTTTTTTGCATAGTCACGCTGTTTTCTCACACTTAAATAATAAGGGAGAAATTGTTGTAACAGCAGGACATTTGAAGGAAGCAAACATAAGTTACACAGGAGAAATTGTTATCACATTAGCAAGCGATGTGATTCGCAGGAAGATAGACTCCGAAACCGGTATTGAGGTGTGGAAACTATAAAAAGTATTGGGCGCGGAGATGATTTGTCTCCGCGCCCAATACTTTTTATAGTTTGTGTCACTCCACAAGGCCATATTTAATCTTTATACGGTCCAGTTTTTCCAAAATGGGCTCCGCGCCGAACCAGAGGAAAAGCCAGGTCGCCGCCGCGTGTACGCAGTCCATTGGGAAACCGGTAATGCAGTAAGTAATAATAACCTGCCATCCCAGTTCGCTCGCCCACAGTAAAGCTGAGCTTGAATTCATGATGCCGCCGTATACCAGAATGGCGCATAAAGCGCCGAACACGCACATAGCTCCCCTTGTGCGGCGCAGCAGGCCTTTTCTAAACAGCACTCCGGCCAGGAAGCCTATAATGCCCATGGCAAACATCTGCCACGGCGTCCACGGTCCCTGGGAGTACAGCACATTTGAGGCCAGCATGGTCATAGCTCCCACCAGGAAGCCGGTCTCTCCACCGAAAGCTACGCCAGATATGATTGTGATGGCCATTACGGGCTTGAACTGGGGCAGCATGAAAAATACTGCGCGCCCAGCCACTCCTATGGCGCAGAGCACCGCTATCACCACAAGCTCACGGGCCTGTGGCTTTCTGCCCTCAAAGACGAGGAAAAATGGCAGCATAGTCTCCAAGAGGATGAGCAGGGCTATGAAATAATACTTTCTACCTCCCAGATAATATATGCCTATGAACAGAGTAAGAGGGATGAACAAAAGGATAAGCGCCGTCGCCAAAAGTGTGCGCCTGGTCAGCTTACGCTTCTCTTTCGGAGTCTGCACCAAATAGTCCGGGCGAGGGCTTCGCCGGGTGATGCTGGTGGCAAAGACGAACAAAGCGGCAATAAACAGCGTGTAAAGCCGCAGCTGCCCGCCGGCCAAGGTGGTCATCCCATCTGGAGAAACCAGCTGCGTCAGGTCGTGTATTCCCATAAAACTCATAAACAGCACAAAGGCGACAACACCGGACGCAGCTGCGAGAAGCTTTCGCCACCAGGGAAGCTTTGGCGGCTTGGCCCCCAAGCTGTTTTCCTCCGGCTTCGGCAGAGGCGGGATATCTGTCGGAAGCTCCGGGGCCGGGGGCAACGTACCGCCGCAGGCGGAGATTACATCCTCCGGTGTAACTGCTCCGGGCAGCAGGCTTCTGGCCATACGATTGGCAGAGGTGGTATAGAAGTTATTGCCGGAAAAGAAAATTCTCGGCGAAGCATCGGTGACGATGGCGCCGTCAAAGAACAGGGCGCAGCGGTGGGCGTACCGGGCACAGAACTCAATATCGTGGCTAACCATGAGTATAGTCACACCTCTGTCCAGAAGCACCTGAAGAATTTCCGCAAAGCTCTGCTTAAACTCCGCATCAAGGCCCTTGGTGGGCTCGTCCATAAGCAGTATGTCCGGCTCCAGAAGAAGAACCTTTGCCAGCGCCGCACGCTGCTGCTCCCCGCCTGACAAGTCATAGGGATGCCTGTCCAGCAATTCCCCCAGCCGGCACAGCGCCGTCACATAGGCCACCCCGTCGTCCTCGTACTTCCGCGACAACTTCCTGCCCTTCAGAATTTCATGCAAATCCTCCCGCACAGTTTTTTTAACAAACAGGGCCTGAGGATTCTGTGGCAGCACCCCAACAGAGCCGCAGGTTCGCACTTCGCCCCGATAAGGCTTCAGCAGTCCGGCCAAAAGCTTCAGGCTGGTGGTTTTGCCCGTACCGTTGCCGCCCAGCAAGGCAAGAAGCTCGCCCTTTTTCACGGAGAGTGACAACCCTTTCACCACGTCCGGCAATTCCTTTTCGTACTTGAACCAAAGCTCTTTTGCTTCAATGGCAATTTCACCGGAATAGACGTGCCGCGGTTCGGCAGGCAGCTCCTTCATAGGCCGCTCCGCTGAATAAGCCGTCAGCCAGTCCCGGCCCTCTCGGATAGTGACAGGACACGCCGCGCAGCTTTCCACCGCCGCCCAGACCCGCATGGCGGTGGGCATGGCCAGAAACATGGAGTGTCCGGCTTCTTTCAAAACCGCCCCCACCTCCTTGGGCGAACCAGTACACAACAGCCTTCCCCCGTCCATAACCGCCACTCGGGTCGCCAGAGGAAAGGCGTCCTCCAGCCGGTGCTCTGTAAGCAGAATGGTTGTGCCCAGTTCCCTGTTTATCTTGCCAAGAGTAGCAAGGAAATCCGAGGCGGCAATTGGGTCAAGCTGGCTGGTTGGCTCATCCAGAATAAGGACGGATGGCTGCATGGCCATTACGGAGGCCAGATTAAGAAGCTGCTTCTGGCCTCCGGAAAGTTCGGTGACATTCTTATAAAACCAGGTCTGTATGCCGAAGAAGGAGGCCATCTCAGCCACACGGCGGCGTATGGTTGGGGTATCATACCCCAGGCTCTCCAGGCCGAAGGCCAGCTCATGCCACACCTTGTCGGTTACAATCTGATTTTCCGGTGACTGCTGTACAAAGCCAATCCTCTGGCTCTGCTCACGCTGATTCAGCTCAGCCATAGGGCAGCCCTCAAAGAGAATTTCTCCGGTGCGTCTGCCATGCGGCGCCAGAACTGTTTTGAGCTGCCGCAGAAGTGTGGATTTCCCGCAGCCGGATGGGCCGCAGATTACCAAAAACTCGCCCTGTTTTACTGTGAGCGTTACACTTTCCAGGGCGTTCCTCTCCTGCTCCGGATAGGAAAAAGTCAGATTTTTTATAGTAAAGGTATTGCTCATTGATTTTCCTCCCGCAGCAGCAGGCCGCCGACCAGCGTCAGATAGTCAGGTATCTCGCCGTTTTTAATCCACAGAATTGGCTTCTGAAAATAGCGCTCCATGGTTTCGGACATATCCCCGCCCAAAGCGTCGATGGAGTAACGCATCTCATTCGGCTTGCAGCAGGGTTCGCCCCTTGGGCGGGTGCAGTTATTGCCGCACAGGGAACATCCTCCTGCCGATAATGCCAGCGAGCCCGGAATTGAATGTTCCAGTTCAAGCAATTCGTGCATAAGGCGGCTTTTTTCCTCCATCATGCCCTTGAGCATGGCTGGAAGGCCCGTGCCGGGCACTACAGTCAAAATGCGGGCAAAAACACGGAATGTTCGGTACTGTTTCCATAGTGTTACCGGTTCAAAGTCAAAGGGCGGACAGGACCAGCGGTGTTTATAGTTTCCGCATTCCCGGCAATAGCCCAGAAACTTTTCCACATTCACGCAGGTATCCAGATATTCATCCACAGGGACGCAGGCTTCCATCGGCTGGACGCTATAATATTCAGACATTTTCCGCATCTCCTTTTTCCATGGAGTCCGCCGGCAAAAATTGATTGCGCATAAAGGATGCTCCTCCCCTTTTCAGCGTGTCAATTTGCTTTGACACAGCCTGATGCCGCGTATTTCGATTGGAAGCGGACAATTCATGCGTCAGATATTCAGGTGCAATTTCATCCACCAAATCCGCTATGGCCGGCTCCGTCCAGGGCAGATGCCGGTCGATTTGCTGAATGTGGGCATAGCTCCGGCAAAATCGCTGCGTATAGTTTCCAGAGAATTCCTCCGGCAATGCGCCTGTATGGCTTCGCACATAGGCTCCGCTGACACTTTGATGCAAATGGATTCCCCGCACCATCCGGCCGAGCTCTCCATGGCGGGACAGCATTTTGCGGATATAGCGTAGGCCGTCTGCCTGAGTGGCAATCGTCTGGTTGCAGTTCATTAAATGCCCGGTGTCCAGCATAATTCCCTTTCGTGGATAAGCTATACCGTCCAGCAGTCGGGCAGTCAGAGCCGGGTCGGTAAAGGTAAAGCCCGGCCACCACTGGTTTTCTACCAGGAAATCAAAGTCCGGTGCGGTATTTTTCAGCAGCTCATTTATTATTTCCACAGAGGCGTCAATCACAGCCTCGTGGGTGTGCAGCCAGCGGTAGCTGTAACCCTCCTCTATGGATACGTCCGAAACATGAAAGACCACATAACCGGCGCCCAGCTCAGCAGCCCGCTCCAGATCTGCGCGGTAGGCGCACAACAAGACCTCTGGATTACAGCCGCCGTAAAAGTCCCAGGCAGCTTCCAGATCGCCAAACTTGCGCTTTAGCGCAGCTCTGTCCTCCCTGTAAAAATCAAGCCAGTCCGGAAAGAAGGTCAGGTGATAGCCGTTAAGCAGGTCGGCAGGAAACTCTGCCGGTATATTCTCGCCGCACCATATACCCTCCACACCGCAGCCAAGCACATGCAGGTGCTTACGCAGCCCCTCCGGGCCGCCGTATTCTTCCAGCGCCGAAGCGCAAAGGGGAAGATTTATGTTCTGTTTCACAGTCCGGCCCCTTCCGTCTGTAGTCTCTTCCACACTCTATCCTCTGCCAAATCCAGTATTACAGGCGTAAGGCACAGCGCCAAATATACCAGCTGAAAACTTACTGTAAACGGCATTGCCGCCGCACCCCGTATAGTAGGATAAAAGCGCCAGTAAAAGCCCCCCTTCGCCCAGCCGCAGGCGATATAGAAGCCGCAGAACAGCAGCCATGCCAGCGCCGCCCTGTCCCGCCCGTCAAATCGATAGATGGAGAAGGCTGTGCGTCCCGGTAGGCCGTAGCCCCGGCTTTTCATGCTGTCCGCCGTCTCTATGGCGTTTTCCAACGCCCAGGTAATCATAATCGAAAGTATTGTTACTGCATTTTTAAGACGCGACAGCATGCCGCCGTCGGAAACATCCCGGCCAACGCATTTCTGCGCCTCGCTGACCACATGGAGCTGCGCTTTGAATTTCGGAACAAATCGCAGCGTCATGGAAAGCACCAGAGACAAGGCCGGAATAATTCTGCCGAACAGGTATACGAATTTGTCCGAGGTCATGACTGCGTTGTAGCAGGAAAACCAGGTGATGATAGAAGCCAGCATCAAGGCGGCGGCCACGCCGTATACCATGCTCTCCAGCGTAAGCGGATTTCCGGTGGGCAGATAGGTGAGTACGGTGGCACCCTCGTGGTTAAACGCAGGATTTACAACAACCGCCACAAGCATCATTGGCAGCATGTACATCAGGCTGAAGCGCACCGCTCTCCTGCCGCTGAGATATACACTATACGCTACGGCGCAGCACAGGGAAATCACCTGGCTGGCCGGGTGCATAAAGCACATACTGAACACCAGCACCAGAGTAAAATACAAAAAATTAATTATGGGGTGATAGCTGGAAAAGGCATCCCGGTTTTGCATATTCTCACTTCCTATAACATACGGTCAGGTCCGCAGCCGTTATAAGCCGCATCGAAATCTTACCCTTGTTCTCAACCCGTACCGGACGGCGGAATAAAGGGCCGTTCACTGCCACAGTATGGTATTCTCCATTTTCTCCGCACGGGTCAACACCGCGGCTGCGCATTTCCTCCAGCAGCTCCAAAGAGAGAGCCTGCCCGAGAAAGCTCTCAGGCAGAACCCCCTTTCTCACGCTTTTCACCAGGCAGGTATAGCCCAGCTCCACTACGTGTCGCGACAGTTCGTAACGGTCGCCGCCCCACAGAGGCAGCAGAGCCTCAAGTCCTGCTGCAGAGCAGCGCGCCTCATCCCATTCGCGGTGCGCCTGTATATCAATGTCTCCAAAAGCGCAGGCTGCTGCGCCCAATTCCTTCGCCCGGCGCAGCCCCTGCTCCATGCTTCTCTCATAATGCTCTGCTGTTGAGGAACAGCAGAGCAGGGGAATTTCCAGTGCCGCCGCAACATCTTGAAGAAGTTCCATATCCATTCCATGGGTCCAGGAGCGCTCATGCTGCCGGTTGGTCATCACCAGCAGAGCCACAGGCTCGTGCCCCTGCCGCACCAGAGTGTGGAGGGCATGTATACTGTCCTTGCCTCCGCTAAATGATAAAACGAACTTCACCTCAGCCTCCCAGAGCATTGGAGCCGCCCACATCTACGCCCAGGTCGCAGGTATAGACCCAACACACCACATCGCCGTCTTTCAGCTGATAACGGCTACAGCCGTAGTTGGGGAACCACTCGTTCACCTTATACATCCAGCCGGAAAGCTCTCCGCAGTCAAACTCATAGAGGTTGTGTATACCCTCAATATACGCGCTGTTGTAAATCGGTGTATTCTCAAACTCCATGTGTATACCTTGCTGCTTGCAGGTACGCTGAAGAACATTAAAGACGCTCTCGCCCTCATAAAACGTGACGGTAATCGGCTCTAAAATCCATCCGTCCTCCGGCACCAGCTCTGTTTTCTCCGGGTCCAGCCAGTCCATACGATTTAGTATGGTAGCGCAGGAAATGGAAATAGTGCAGGTATACGCCGTATCGGAAACCGTCACGTCCTGGGGCTCCACCGGCAGAGGCTTGCCCTCCGGCACCGGGTCAGTCAGGTATTTATCCTTTCCGGTATCGGGGTCTATAACCATGCCCTGAGCTTCCGAATAGGATTTGTCGCCACTCTGCATGGCAATGCTGCCTCCGGCAAGCTCCGCGGCGGCCTCAAGCTTTTCCTGAACGCTCATGCCCCCCTCAGCACCGCCGGGACGGCTCTCTAGTCCGGTTTCCGTAGGCTTCTCCGGCTCTTCAGGCTTCTCAGTCGCCGGCGGCGGAGACGGTTCATTGGGGCTCTCCTCCGGCATGGCAGAAGGCGAGGCCTCTGCGGCAGGCGGAGCCGTAACGTCCGCGGCAGGCGGAGCGTCATCATTTACGCTCCAGCCCTGCATTCCCGGCGCTCCGCCGCCGTACCAGAAGGCGCAGGCCAGAATTGCCACAATAACAACCGGAACAATTACCTTCCATTTGTTCTTTTTCCACCACATGCTCTGCCGCTCCTTTACAGCAGCTCGGCCTTGACCAGCATGTTATAGATCATCTGTGCAATCTCGCAGCGCAGAATGGCTTCCTTGGGTCGAATGTTCAGGTCACTCTGGTCAAGAATATCCTCCTCGTAGCAGAAAGCCAGGCTGGGCCGTGCCCACTCATCAGAGGTAATGTAGTCACCAAACTGAGCCAGCGTATCGCGCTGGGAGGCTGCGTCCATTTCAATATCCATACCACAGAGCTCAGCAGCGCGGCACACCAAAGCGGCGGCCTCCTGACGGGTGATGGCACTCTCAGGGTCAAATATGCCATCACCGCGGCCATTGATTATGCCGTAGCTGGAGGCTGTTCCTATATACCCGGCATACCAGGCCCCGGCCGGCACATCCGTAAAGTCTCCGGTGGCCTTGGGCTCAAGTCCCATTCCCCGGACAGCAATGGCCGCGAACTGAGCACGGGTCATGGTGCTGTCGGGAGCGAACGTGCCGTCGGACATACCATCAATAATGCCCCTGGCAGCAAGCGCCTCAATAGCAGGCTGATTTTTATGTGCATTGGCGCCGGAGATATCCTCAAAGGTCTTGCCGGGTGCGGTTACAGGTACTGCCTGCACAGCAGGATTCTTGCCCGGCAGGCCCTGTCCGGTTTCGCCGGCAGTCTCGCGGTCTGCTATGGTCTCGGCATCGCCCATGCGGTAAAGGCTGTTTTTGCCTTCCATTGCGCGCTGTGCGGCCACCAGTCCGTATAGTCCCTGCTCAGATGCCATCTGGCTGGAGCCGGTTCCCTCGGCCACATGCAGGAAGCCATTGCCCTCACGATAGAAAGTCATAAGATTGTCCAGCAGAGTCTCGCCATTTTTTACAAAGCGTGCATCATCCAGGGGAATGCCAAGCTCACACAGAGCCACAATAATCTGTACGCAGCTCTCAGAGTTCACGCTGCCCCAGGATGTGAAGCCACCCTGTTCCGTCTGCTTTTCAGACATGCACAGGAGAGCCTCCTCGGTGGCCTCGGCAACTGCTTTCTGATCCTGATATTTGGCCAGGGCCTGGAGCGCCATGCCGGTTATATCAGGGTCAGAGGGCGTGGTGTCTCCTCCGTTGCCGGTCAGGGACCAGCCTCCGTCAGCCAGCTGGCGAGACAGTATTTCATCGACATACATCTGCCGGGTGGCCTGAGTTTTGGCCTCCGGATTCTGGGGCATGGGATAATCCCGGGAATCCAGAGCAATAAGAGCCCAGATAGGACCGTTTATTCCCTGCCAGATAACATTCTCATAATCTCCCAGAGCCTTGGTCAGGTCGTAGCCGGCCACATCCCTGGCGTCTTTGCCGATTGAGGAAAGGGCCACAATCACGCGGGAATACTCGGTATATTTCTTTTCATGGAGCACACCGCCGCAGGCCTTTATATATTCCTCCACAGTAGCATAGTAGTTCTGATAATACTCCTCCGGAACGGGATATCCGCTCCGTGCCAGGCCAATCACAGCCCACTCGCCGCCAACAGAGCCCACCTGCGGGCTTGCGACGGTCTTGTACATATAGGCCGCTGTGTCCTCTACCGCGGCATCCAGCTCCGTCTCCGACAGAGCGGCGGCGCTCACCGTAAGGCTCAGCATTACGCTGAGCACCAGAAGCAGCGCCATAAGCTTTTTACGAACCTTGTGCATAATTTTACCTCCTGAAAAATTTTTATTGTTTAGCCGGGTGCGCATAGCGCACCCAGCTTGTCCACGCTGAATCAGGCTTATCTTACTGTGGTCTTATCCCCCTCTTTTTTCTTTTTCCGCAGGAGCAAAAACAGAAAAGACAGAGCCGCTGCTGCTATAACAGCCATGAGCAGAATTACAGGCCAGTTATTCTTCTGTGTAGTCTCCGCAATCTCGGCCTCTTCCTCCAGAAGGTTTTCGTCCTCCTGTTTTTCCGGCTCATCCGGTGTTTCCGGTTTCTCCTGTTCCTCAGGTTCCACGGACTCCTCCGGTTCTTCAGGCTCCAGAGGTTCTTCTATCACAGGCTCCGTGGGTTCAGTCTGCTGATTCTGACCGGAGTCTGTAACGGTCTCGGAACCGGATTCCTGGTCGGGCTGCTTGGTTGGCTCTCCGGTTTCGCCCTGTTCGCCGCCCTCGGTAGTTCCGGTACCATCTCCGTCGCCGGTGCTCTCGCCCGTGCCGTCGCCGGTACCGCCCGTGCCGTCGCCAGTACCATCACCGTCGCCTGAATCATCTCCGGACGAAGGACGCTCGTTATATCCGACCTGCTGGAGCTCAAATACCGCGGCCACCTGTGCGCCATCCTCCGGCATTTCAAAGGAGCTTCCCTCGCACTTCTCTCCGTTCACCGTTACGCCGGTCAGAACATACGCATACTGGGGACCGTATTTATCGTTTGTATAGCTGTCGGGTGTTGCCGTAAACTCCACCGTTGTGCCCGCACCTCTATAGCCCGTGCCGCCGGTGATTTCCAGGCTTCCGTTGCCCGTTGCCGTACTGGATATGGGATAATAGCTTGGCGTACCGTGTACGGGATATCCCGCATCGCTCTGAGTCCACACATTGCTGTGTGTATTCTCCCCGCCATCCAGCAGGTAGGCCACCTCACCGGAGGCCAACTGCGCTTCGGTTACATAGGTTGCGCGCTGAGAGGATGTTTTGCTTCCCTCAGCCGGTGCGTCACCCACAAATGCGTAGTAGCAGTTTGTGAAAGTGCCGCTTGGCTGCAGGTCGGTACCGGCATCGCCCTGCACGAAGCTGCCGTAGAAATAGCAATTGGTAACGCCCTCTTCACCTACCGTCTGGGGAGAGGCCACGAACATGGCCGCAGTACCGGTAGAATACACCGACGCGCCTGTGCGGCAGTTGCTGATAAGTGAGCCCCATCCGGCTATGCCGCCTATTCCGCCGCTACCTGCTACCGTGACGCCCTGCTCCACAACGCAGCCGGTAATGGATGAGGGCTCTCCGGCAAAGGACAGATCGGATGTCATTGTGCCCGCTATTCCGCCTCCGCCATAGCCGGAGCCGTTGTAAATATGAGAGCCTGCCTGAACTGTGCAGTACTGTGTATAGCCGCGCACCACATAGCCCACAATGCCGCCGCAGGCGCCCTGGAAGCCGCCTATGCCCTCGTCGGACACCTTGTAGAGCTCAACCTTGGCGGTGCAGTTTTGAATGGTGCCCTTGCCCAGGGCGCCGACGATACCGCCGCCGTAGCCGCTTACGTTGCCGTAGGTCTCGCTGTCTTCGCCTGCCGTCAGCTCCACGCTGCACGAGTCAATCAGGCCGAAATGTGCGCCGGCTATGCCGCCGAACACGCCGCGCTCATGCCGTTTGTCGGCCTCCAGCTCGCCGGAGACCTTCAGATTCGTCACCTCGCCCATAGAGCCTATTGCCCCGAAAACAGATACAGTTTGCTCAGGGTGGAGCGTAATGGTGTGTCCGTCGCCGTCAAAGTTGCCATTGAAAGGCACAGTACCGGATTCCGGCATCTCGGTAAGCTGGTTTTTGCTCTGAACCTTAATATAGCCTATGCCGCTCCAGTCTGCATCCTCTATTTCAATATCCTCGCCAAGGCGGAAGTAGCTTCCACCGTAGCCAAAGCCCTCTACCACGTTGGCGGACAGCTGCTTAAGCTCCTCATATGTGGTAATTACATAGGGATTGCTCTCGGTACCGCCGGAGAAAGCGTCCTGCTTGGTCCAATGAGCCCAGAGAGTCATATCCTCGGTGGGCTGGTCAGTATCAAAATCCCACAGCTGACCTCCAACACGCGAGGTATACCAGCCCTCAAACTGATAGCGGAAGCCCACATCGGAACTGGTCCAGGAGGGACTCTTGGGCCTGGTAACCAGTCCGCCCACAGTTATGGTCTGCGCCTCCGGCGCTTTTTCGTCGGAGCCGTTGAGATGGAAGCTTACTATAATGGTTTCGCTGCCCGCTTCCACCCATCTGGCATACAGAGTAATGTCGCCGCGCACCAGACTGTTGAAATCATACTGCTGTGTATAATCCTCGGAGGTGTACCAGCCCTTGAACACATAGTCCTCCCGTGCCGGCACATCTGCGGGAGCGGACATGGTATGCCCGTCTTTCACCTTAATCGTAGTAAATATCTCTCCCGCCGACATAAAGGTTACCTCATGCTCTTGCTCAGACGCCGTTCCAACAACAAAGGTAGCCGTAAGAACGGTGTTCGCCGTGGGCATTGCAAAGGAGACGGAGGAGGAGTCCACGCTCAGGCCGTAGCTGGCGCCGTCTGCATCTTTAAGCGTAAGCGTATCCAGCACATAGCCCTCTTGCGGCACTATGCTGAAAGACATGGTGGCGCCGCCCACACCGTAGTTTTCTCCTGTTGGCAGCAGAGTTCCGCATTCCGCCTCAGCCACGCTTACACGGTATACCGCCGTCTCGTCAGAGGCGGCAAACACGGGGTAATCCGCACCCTGAGACCACGCATAGGTTCTGAGAGTGCTGCCGCCGTTATCCAACAGATACGCCACCTCGGCCAGCTTGAACTGCTCTACAGTCTTTGCTGTGCTCACAGCAGCGTCTGCCGGGACAAGCGCTTCAGCACCTGCGGCCGGATCTGCTGCGGGAATACGCACGCAGTTCTCTTTATAGTACAGGTCGGAGCATCTGGCGGAAAGCTCCACGCCGCCAAGCACCGCGCCGGTTACATCCGCCGCAGTCTCGCTTGCTACGGTAATATCGCCATAGTTATGCGAATATCGAACATAGTTGTAATTTCCTGTGGCTGCCTTTGCCACCACACCGCCAACAGCTGTGGGCGAAGACGCCAAAACTGTGATGCTGCCGGCGTTGTAGCAATGGCTGGGATAGCTGTACTGACCTATGGAGCCGAACACGCCGCCGACTACAGTCGAATTCTCTCCGGCTGTAATCTCGCCGGTGTTGTAGCAATACCGCATATCCTGATAGCCGGATTTTGAAAGGGTACCCAGCACGCCGGCCACAACGCCGTTGCCCTCAATACGTCCGGTATTGTAGCAATCCTGGATGCCTCCCATATCCTGCATAAAGCCCGATACGCTTTTCACGATGCCCGCAGCATCTCCGGTAGACTTCACAGCGCCGGTGTTATAGCAGTTGGCAATGCGCATGACATTGGCTGCAAGGTCGCCTATACCTGCGGCAGCTCCGGAGGTTGCCGTGATTGCGCCGCTGTTGCGGCAGTTCTCAATAATTGCGTAATCGCCGGTCTGATAGAAGATACCGTCGGCCGATTTACCGGTGATGTCTCCGCTGTTGGAGCAGCCGGAAATCGTCCAGTAATGGGCTGAGCTGTTATAGCCCACTATTCCCGCCACACGGTCACTTGTGGTCTGGACAGCGCCCGCATTGGAGCAGTCCTCAAACACTATGTAGTTGCCGCCCGCCTGGCCGGCTATGCCTCCCACAACGTAGCTGGTTCCGGTAACGGCTCCGGTATTTCTGCAGCGCACCAGCATAGTCTGTACGCTCTTGGAGCTGGAATAGGCCATACCTATAATTCCGCCAAGAGTGTCTTTACCATTAACCGCGCCGGAGTTTTCGCAGTCTGTGAGCTGCGCGTAAATGCTGGCATTCTGTCCCACGGCGCCCACAATGCCTCCAACGCGAGCTCCGCCTCCGCTTACGGAACCGCTGTTCACGCAATTTTTAAACTCGGCGATGCCTGAGGCGTTTCTCTCATAGGCTGCGCCTAAGATACCGCCCACGTCTCCGGAGGTGCCGGTAATATCAGCCCTATTCTGGCAGTCCGTAAAGCTGATGGAACCGTTTGTGCAGCCCACAATACCGCCCAGATAGGAAGAGCCGGATATCGTTCCCGCTGCTTCGTTTATGCAGCCGATAAAGGCACAGTCAGCAACCGCTTTACCGGCAATACCGCCGATATACTGTTTGTTCCCGGCCGAAATAACTCCGCTGTTTTTGCACCCGACAAAGGACGCTCCCTCGCCGGCACAGCCGGCTATGCCGCCCGCATACTGGTTGGCGGCGCTTACCGCACCGAAGTTATCGCAGCTTTCTGCCGACCCACCGGCGCCCAGATATCCGACTATACCGCCGCAGTTGTTGCCCGCGGTGGAACTGCCGGTAGTTGTTACTGCAGAGTTTGACACGCAGCCCTTCAGATTCGGTCCGTCAGACTCACTATCAGACGTATTATCCTCTATACGGCCTACAATGCCGCCTGCGGTGCCTACAGCAGTTACGCTAACGCTTGCCGTCTCTGTGCCCTCGGCAGACGCCGCAGCCATAGTCCGGCATCCGCTGATTGCTACAGAGGCCTCAGCGCAGCCCGCTATGCCGCCCACATTGTTATTGCCGGTTACGGAGCTTCCTGCGGCTGCCGTGCAGTTTTCCAGCACGGTAGCGCCCTTGGCGCAGCCCACCAGCAGTCCCACATTGTCGCGGCCCTCTGCCGTACCGCTCACAGTCAGGTTTTTAACCGTTGCATCCTGAAGCACGGCAAACAGTCCCTGATTGTCCTGCTCCTGTGCGGAGAAGCTCAGTCCGCTTATGCTGTGGTACTGACCGTCGAACGTACCCTGGAATGAAATATCCTCAGAGCCAATGCCCACAAAGGTTTTTTCACTCATGTCTATATTCGCGGCCAGCTGTATTGTCTTGCCGGCAAAGGTGTTTCCTTCGCTCACAGCGGCTCTCAGGGCCACGAGCTGGTCGGCTGTGGACAGGACATATACATCGCCCTCGCCGTCCAGCCAGCCGGAATCTCCCTGCTCATTGAAAGCATAAGATATGGCAATATCCGCTGTAAGGGCACCGCTGTAGGTTCCGGCCGGTTCCTCCACGGCGTCTTCGGGTATTCCCTCAATGCTGAGGCGGTACACCTTTGGGTTTGCCTGGGTTATCTGAACAGTATACGCATCCCCGGCCTCGCCATAGGCCACAGAGCCTAGCTCAGGCGACTGGCCCACTCCGGCGGTTACGGTACCCGCTTCCTCCGCGTTGCCGAACTTTGGAGTTACATACACGCGGTAAACCGCCTTGCTGTCCTCGGTACTGAACACGGGATAGGTCTCTCCGCTGGCCCAGGAATAGGTGCGTGCTTCCTTTTCGTTGGCATCCAGCAGCCACACCAGCTCCAGAGCCTTAAATTCATCTGCCGTCCTGACAATTACGCCTTTGGTCTCGTCCTCGGCATATAGTGAATAGCAGTTGATAAGCTCGTCATATGTGCGGCCTACAACGGGAACTCCGCCGTCATAGGAGAAGCTGTGACTCACTCCTCCGGTTGCGTAGCCCGCCACGCCGCCGAAAACTCCCTGTGCCGTGACGGTGCCTGCATGATAGCAGTCGATTATCGGGCCGGCTCCATATCCGGCAATGCCTCCGGCATAGTTGCTGGCCGCGGTTACGTCTCCGGTATTGCTGCAATTGGTAATTGTAGCCTCGCCTTCGTTCCGGCCTGCCACACCGCCCACATACAAATTACCGGATACTTGGCATCGCTGTGGCAGCCGCTCACCGGCACGCCGGTGAGGCCAACTACGCCGCCTACATAATTGCCTGTGCTTTTTACGCTTCCCTTTACGGTCACATTGGCGATGGTGTTGACTGTTTCTCCTTCCGCCGCGCCAACATAGCCAAACAGGCCCTGATAATCGTCCGTGGCATCCAGCTTCAGCGTCACGCTGTGACCCTGGCCGTCAAAGCTGCCCTTAAACGGATTATCGTAGCTGCCTATAGCCTCGAAGTAGCGCTTGGACACATCGATATCTGCGCCCAGCTTAACAGTTTTGCCCTCAAAGGATTCTCCTCCGTTGACCCTTGCGGAAAAGCCAAGCAGGTCATCGGCAGTAGATAGAACATACACGCCGTCCTCCGGCTCCTGTTCAAACGCGCTGTCGGAGCCAGGTACATAAAACACATAGGAGAAGGCTATATCATCATTTACCACGCCTGTGTAGGTGGTCACATTGCCCTGCACCACCGGCTCTGCCGTGGGCATATCCACCATTTTAACGGCGTAGCCCTCTTTCGCAGCAACAGTAATAACAAATGGCTGGCCGTAGGCCGTTACCAGGCCGTTTTCACCGACGGTTTCGCCGTTTACCGTTACGTCTATTGTTCCGCCGTCGGGGTCGTTGCCCGGCTTGGCCACATAGGAGACCATGTAATACACCTTGGTCTTATCCTCTGTCAGCTCGGGATGCTTTTCTCCCGCCGTCCAGACATAGGTTCGGGGGCTGGAGGCCGTATCCAGAGTATACGGCAGGCCGCTGTCCAGATACTGCTCAGCAGTAAGCACAGCCACGCCTGTGGCGTCTGCCTCTGCCGAAGCGGTTCCCAGTACAAAGCAGCTAACGGCCTTGCCGGACGCCAATCCTGGCATAGCGCTGTCCGGCACATAGGCAAAGCAGCCTGTCATATTGCCTGTGTTCTCGCCCGCCAGCTGACCCGCCGCCACGCCTGTTACAGCACCGGTAGTATAGCAGCCGGAGACAGTACCGGTTGAGCTTCCGGCCAGTCCGCCGGCTTTGCCGGCTTCATCCGTGGATGTAACTGCGCCTGTGTTCACACAGCCGGTGATAACGCCGCTGTTTTTTCCTACAATTCCGCCCGCATTGTCAGCGCCCGTTACCGTGCCGCCGTTGGTACTGAAGCTGACTTCGGTGCTCCACACAGTACTGGAGCCCACCAGGCCGCCCACGCCCGTGTCTCCCGTTATATTGCCGGTATTGCCGCAGCCGTTCATGGCCATGCCCGTATTGCTGCTGCCGGAGAAGGTGCCTGCAACTCCGCCAACATTGTTTGCGCCGGACACGCTGCCGCTGTTTGTGCAGTCCGCCAGAGCCTGGTTTTTGCCCTTAAAATCGCCCACTACGCCTCCGGCATAGTCGCCTGACGACACTACCGCGCCGCTGTTTACACAGTCAGTCATGTTGCATCCGGCTGTTCCGAATATTCCGCCCACATATCTGTCGCCTGACACGTTTCCGCTGTTGGTGCAGTCTGAGCTTGGATACGCCGTGCCCCAGGACGAGCCTGTTTTCTGTCCCGCAATACCGCCGACATATCTGCCCGCGCTGGAAACTGCGCCTGTATTGGTCAGGCCGGAGGCCTCTACATTCCGAATAGATCCTGCCACGCCGCCCACATAGGTGCCGGTACCCGTATAGGTCACCGTTCCGTTGTTGGTACAGTCTGAAATGGCCTGGGCATCTCCGGCCACTCCGCCTACATAGGCCTGGGAGCCGCCGTTACCGCTTATATTGCCGTGATTTATGCATCCGTACAGCTTGCCGCTGCCGGCCACACCGGCCACATAATATCCTCCGGTTATGTCGGCGTAGTTCACGCAGCCGGTCAGGGTAGTAGTGTTTCCCTGTCCAAGCACACCGCCCACATAGCAGAGATATCCTCCGCCGGTATTGGAAATCGTCGCCTTGTTGACAATATTTGTCAGGGCGCTGTTTCCGCTGGACATAGCCACCAGACCTGCGGTGCGCTGTCCATAGGTCTTGCCGTCCTCTGAGCTTGACAAATATATGCCGCCCTCTATGGTCAAGTCTTTTATGGTCGCATTATTTATGTAGCCGAACATCGCCGCATAATGCATATCTTCCGCGGCCTTGTGAACGCTTCCCGTCTTGGGAGCATCCGCCGTGCCTATGCGAAGAGTTACCGTCTTGTTGTTTCCGTCAAAGATGCCCTTAAAGTTAACATCTTTGCTGTAGCCGATGGGGTACCAGTCCGCGTCGCTGACATCAATGCTGTCGGCAAGCGTAATGGTCTTATCAAGAAAATCATCAACAACCGGGTTGCCGGCCGCATCCTGTGCGCAGCCGTTTACCAGGTCGGACAGCTCACGCAGCTCGGCAGCCGTGGATATGCTGAACGAACTGCCGGCGTAGCCATTTACATACCAGCCATAGGTGCCCTCAGGCATCTGAGGCGCGGTACTCAGCACATCCAGTATAGCAGTACGCAGAGCCAGATATGGCGCCAGCTGATTGCTCAGGTCGCCCTCCAGCACCGCGGCTTCAGCATCAATGGCCATAACCGCCACGGGCTCTTTGTCTCCGGTAAGCATTCCGCAATCTCCCAGGAAGGAGTCCAGCTCCTCCAGCAGGGCCAGCAACTCAGCTCTGCCCATTTCATGCAGCTGTGTCTCTCCGGGAATATTCTCAGGCTGGAGCGTATCGGACAGCTCTGCCTGCAGCAGCATAAACGCTGCTAAAGCACAATTGGCCTCCTCGTGCTCCTCGCCGCAGACAGAGCAGATGATTTCTGCCTCCGGCTCCTCACTCTCGGTGGGCTCCCCGCTCTCGGTGGGCTCCTCACTCTCCGTAGGCTCCTCACTCTCGGTGGGCTCCTCACTCTCGGTGGGCTCCTCGCTCTCCGTGGGCTCCTCACTCTCGGTGGGCTCCTCGCTCTCCGTAGGCTCCTCGCTCTCGGTGGGCTCCTCACTCTCGGTGGGCTCCTCGCTCTCCGTGGGCTCCTCACTCTCGGTGGGCTCCTCACTCTCGGTGGGCTCCTCGCTCTCGGTGGGCTCCTCGCTCTCCGTAGGCTCCTCGCTCTCCGTAGGCTCCTCGCTCTCGGTGGGTGTACCGACTTCTGTGTGCTCCGTGCCAATGGGATTGTCGGTAGTCACCGCATATGCCCCGGGGCTCAGCATGCTTACCAACATCACCAGACAGAGCATCAAGCTCAAGGTTTTTTGTACACGCAATCTTGCTTTTCTCATCCCTTATGCTCTCCTTCTAGGTAAAAATATCTATGTTAAAACCTGCCCGTCGGTTTGACAGGTTGATCATCTGCTAAAATATATTTATATTACACACTCAATCCAGCGCAGGCGAAAACGCTCGGTTCTGGAGCCTCGACGGCGCAGCGTCTGCTCCAGCTCTTCCAGCAGCTCCATGGGTTCAGCCCGCTCCCCGTCCGTAACGCCGGTCTCGCTGAACAGCGCCCGCTGCTGAAGTGTAAGCACCTTTCTGTACCGCTCCGCCAGTTCCGGGCCTAAATTCCTTTCTATTTCCGGTACCAGCGCCTTCAGGCTGCCTCCGGCATACCTGATTCCCATGCAGCCAAGCAGCTTCACGCTCCAGGTCGTCATATTGCTTACCGCAGTAGAGGAATCCTTTGCCTCCAGCAGAGCTCTCAGCTTTTTTCGTCTCCACATGCGCCGGAGCACCACGGCCAAAATCAGCGCCAACAGCATTATCAGAAGCGCGATGGCCGCCAGTGCAAGCCGCACCGGTGTAAGCGGCTCCGGCTCCTCCTCCGGTGGAATAGCCGCCCCTCCGCTGCCGCCCTGCGTCATGTCGCTCTGCTGCATGGGGTCTGTATACGGCGGCGTAATCTCAAATGGCACAAAGCCCACGCCGTCTCTGTATACTTCCACCCACGCGTGGGCAAAGTCCTGCTCCAGCTCAGCAGGCTCTCCGGGTTCCATCTCTTCCGCAGCCTCCTGCGGCAGAAACCAGCCCTCCACATAGCGGGCCGGTATGCCCAGGTACCTGAACATCAGAGCCGCCGCCGTAGCATAGTGTACCGAATAGCCTTCCTTTGTGTCCAGCAGGAAGCCGCTAACAAAGTCTTCACCCGCCTGTATGAGTTGAGGTTCCTCCTGGTAAGTAACAATACTGCTGAGATACGCTCGCACCACCATCTGAGCATCGCTGAAAGATACCCGGCCATCCGGCAGCTCAAGTTCGGCAAACACCTGTGCAAGGGCTTCCCGCGCCTCCTCCGGTATATCAAGATAGCAGTCATAGACAAACTTCCGGTAGGCGTTTTCGCTCGCCAGATAATCCAGCGCCGCCGGGCTTCCCGCCTTGCGCGCCGCCGTAAGCTTATCCGCAAGACGTTCATATTCTGAAATCGGCGTTCCGCCCGTCAATATGGTATATTCTCCCTCTCCGTGCGCGCCCCGTGAGGGCAAGTCTGCATCGCCAATCCGTCTGGGATCGGCTCCGGCATCCGTAAGGCTATACGGCGCATACCTCCAGGCCGTGCAAGCATCCTCCACGTCTATGGAAAGCTTATTTTCTTTTTTATTCTCTCCCAACGCCCGGCAAAGCAGCGCGTACTGAGTCTGTCCGTAAAAGCCCCGCTGGTGCAGCCAGGAGAACAGCTGGGCATATTCCGCCCTGCGCTCCGGCTCCAGGTCCGACCATCCGCTGCCCGTATATTTTTCGCCCACATACCCCCGCAAATACAGCTCCTCCGGCTCTTCCGCTTCAATTGTCAGCGCTGTGGTGCTGTCAGGAGAAAAGGCGCTCAGCCCCTGGAAATTTCCTTCCGGCAGAGTGGTGTATTCATCCTCATATTTCATCCGGTGAATCTCCCGCTCCGCCGCCCGTCGGTTATCCATAGCACGGACGACGCCGTTTTCATTTCCAAGCGCAGCCAGAGCATAGCTCAGAGCCATAACAAGCGCAAAGAGCATAATATGAACGGCCACCTGCCGCAGTCCCGGGGCTACGCTCCATTTCCCAAGCCTCTGCACACTAAAGATGGCAAGTCCAAGCGCTAACAGCACCCAACTCCAGTCCGGCGGGTACAGATTTGACACGCCCATGGCACACAGCGCGCACAGCAGTACGGCAGACGGCAGCAGCCAAAGTCTGCCGCCGCAGACCGTTTTGGCCGCCAGCAATCCCAAAAGCACCGATGGCAAAGCAAGGAACAATCCGGCGCACACAGACGGCGGCAGCGCCGCAGCAACGGCTTCATAGCGTGGGAAAATATAGCCAAGCCGCTTCTCAAGCACGCTGAACACGGCGTTCATGGTCACATTCCAGCCGCTGATAATGTATCGGCTTACCAGAAGCGTATATAGCGCCAGTATTGCTGCCGCTGCAATCTGAAATGCCAGCGCCCGTCTGGGCAGCCTGCATGCGGCGGCGCAATAAATAAGTCCCGCCAGCGCCAGAGGAAGCGGAGCGCACCCCGTCAAGTCCAGTCCCAGGCCGCCCCAGAAGCACGCAAACATCCCCAGAAACAACAGCGACGCCGCCAAAATTCTGCCAGGCGTGCCGCCGGCCTCTCCGGCAATCTGGAAAGAAAATCCATATTGTTCCTGCATTAGTATTTCCTCCAGCTAAATCGTCACATCCCGCAGAGACTGACGGTAATCAACAGAAGAAAATGGCCAGCAAGCCAGTTCTCCGCTGTCTCCGGTCGCAGCTCCCTCGCTGCAAATGAAAAGCGTAGCTCTGCCCGTACCAGTAAATTCTGCCAGCTCCGAGGGCACCCGGTCGCTGAAATAGGCTATCAGCGGATACCGCTTCCCGCCAAGAGAGCGGACGCACTCCGGAATTCCGGACACGCCGCCCGTACCGGAGGGTGAATGCAGCATATCCGGGATAATTCCGTACAAGTCGTCCATACTGCTCACCTCTCTCACCTCGCAGCCGGAGCCGTCTCCGCGGCTCCAGGCCACGCTGTATGGGATTTCCTCCTGAATTACCGACAGACAGAACGACACTACCGCCTCTGCCAGCGTATCCGGCACCTCCGGCGGCGCGTTTTCCGCCAGCGCACCGCGGTCCCAAAACACCAGCAGCGCCCTGTCCAGGGTCTGTGAAGGGTCGCTTACAATGTACCGATCCAGCTTCTGGCTCAGCTTCCAGTGTATCTGCTTCAGGCTGTCACCCTCCACATATTCACGCAGCTGAAATGGCTCGGACCAGTCCTGTCCTTTCCGGCTGAGATTAATACTGTCCTCGTCGCCCACAGGCGTCTCGCTTCCCGTCAGACGGACATGCATGGGAAACAGCTCCGGCGTTACCAAACGCTTTATCGTAATAGCCGTCTTACGCTTAATGCGCACCAGTCCAAAGGCGTCCTCCACTATCAGCATTTTGCAGCAGAATCGAAATCTCCCGCAATGTACACTTTTAAAATCAAACGGCAGCACCTTATTTTCAAGCGGAGCAAGCGGCACGTTCAGCAGAATAGTTTTCTCTTCCCGAGTAAGCGTGTTCTGCACATACAGCTCCAATTCTGCCCGCGCTACAGGCAGCAGAGTTCGATTTTTCAGTATTGCCTTCCCGGAGCCGGTTTCACCTTTCTGCATGCCCATGGGCAGCTGCAGCTCCACTTCCACCCGTGCCGCAGCCGCGGCCAGAATTCCGCACGCCGGAAGCAGCACGGAAGCGCATAAAAGCAGAAGTGCGGCATCGGTGCCTGTAAACGCATATATTGCCGCCGTCGCCAGTACGCCCAGCGCACACACTATTCTCCGCGCCACCTACCGCATCCCCTTGAGCACAGGCATTTCTGTCTGCTCCAAAATTTCACGCATCAGCTCTGCGGCGCTGGTCTCGTTGAATCGAGCCTTTGCGCCCAGCATAAGCCTGTGCGCATATACATCACAGGCTACCTCCGCCACATCCTCGGGAACACAGAAATCCCGGCCGCTCAGATATGCTCTGGCTCTGGACATACGCGCCAGGGCCAGAGCTCCACGGGGACTCACCCCCAGCTGCACCATGGGATGCTGCCTCGTGGCCTCTGTCAGTCCGGTAATATATCTGTAAATCTCGTCTGCCATATGCACCTGGTCCACCTGTGCGATAATCTCCATAAGCTGCCCGCGGCTGAGCACCTGCTCCACCACATCAAGAGGGTTTGCTCCGCTGCGATCTTTCAGTATATTTACCTGACTTTCAAAATCCGGATAACCTATGCTAATGCAAATCATAAATCTGTCCAGCTGCGAATTGGGCAGCATTTGTGTGCCGGCCGAGCCTATTGGATTCTGGGTCGCAAGGACTATAAACGGCTTAGGCAGCGGATGGGTATGCCCGTCCACCGTAACATGCCGCTCCTCCATGGCCTCCAACAGAGCCGACTGCGTCTTGCTGGACGTGCGGTTTATCTCGTCGGCAAGCAGCAGATTGGTCATAACAGCCCCGGGCTTATATATGAACTCGTTGGTCTGCCGGTCTAAAACAGAAAAACCTATAACATCGGATGGCACGCTGTCTGATGTAAACTGAATCCGCTTTGTTTCCAGGCCCATAGCCTTGGCAAACGCCAAAGTAAGCGTGGTCTTGCCCACGCCGGGCACATCCTCCAGCAGCACATGTCCGGACGCCAGAACAGCCATGAGAACCTTTTCAATTACATCCTGCTTGCCAAGTATGACCTTTGTAATCTGGTCCCTGATTTTTTCTATTTTCTCTCTCACGCTCTAACTCTCCCATGCTTTTATTTTTCTTCAGTCCAGGTACTGCTCCGTACCGTCAGGCAAATTATTTCACCTTAAAAAACAACAAACGCGGACATATACACTACATCCGCGTTTGTTGACGGGCATACAAAAAACGACGGCAAAATACCGTCGCTTTTGTATGCAAAACAGAGACACCCGATATGGCGAAGCCATTCGTGTGTCTCCTCGGCATAGATCAGTCTTTTAGCGGAGGCTGTACCTCCGCATGGGTATGATCTATCTTGCAGGTCTTCTGCCTTATACGTTCAGGGGCCGTAAAGGCCCCAGCGCGCAAACCTCGCCTTCTCTCATCCCCATTACAGGGAATCCAATGACTTGCTTTCGCAATATCCGTCCGCAGGACGCACAGAGGCTGCACTCCGTAATCACAGCTACTAAGCCGGCCACACCGCAGTTTCATTAAGCGGCATGCCGGCACATACTCGGGAATTTCACCCGTTTCCCTTGTTCACCAGAACAAGAATGCGTGTCTTCGCGGCTGTTGTCAGCCGATCCGGTCGCGCATTTTTGCCACAAAAGCCGGAGTAGATATTCAGTTATGTTGGCGGCAACGCCAAACTTTACCACTTCGAGTATACCCCATCTTGTTACGGAATGTCAATATAAGCATTCTTTTTCTTCGGCCATACGCTCTGCCGGATTTAATGTTTACTTTCGTTTCACAACTGGCAGCATAGCCTGCCGCGCACATAAAAACTGTTGGTGTGGGAGTCTTCAACTCCCACACCAACAGTTAATTATTTGCCCGTAAGTTTTCCGATAACTGTGAACACACCGGCGGACTGAAGAAACAGGATAAGCATCATCACAGGTGTGACATAGCGTATCATAAAAGCATACAAGCTCTTACGGCGGAAGGGATGGCCGCTGGCCTCCATCTCTTCAATTATCCATCCGGGCTTCATCACCCAGCCCACCAGGATACAGGTGAGCAGGCTGATAGCCGGCATGAGGAAGCTGTTGCTGATATAGTCGACCACATCCAGCAGCTGCTGGTTTTCCATGCCGTTTGGCAGATCCACCTCAAAGTAGAGCGCATTATAGCCCAGGCATATCACCACGGCGCCCAGAGCCGACAGCACCGCGATAACCAGACTGGTTTTCTTGCGGCTGCTATGGAAAATCTCCTTGCAATTGGCGACCAGCGTTTCCATTATGGATACACAGGAGGTAAGGGTGGCGAAAATCACCATGAGGAAAAATACCACGCCCACGATATTGCCCACAGCCCCCATTGCGTCAAACACCTTGGGCAGCGATACAAACATAAGTCCCGGGCCCTGGCCCATACCCTCGGTGCCGAAGAACACATACACGGCGGGAATTATCATAACGCCTGCCAGAAAAGCCACCAGAGTATCGAAAAACTCTATCTGGCCCAGGGATTTGCTCAGGTTCACATCCTTTTTCACATAGGAGCCGTAGGTTATCATTATGCCCATGGACACACTCAGAGAGAAGAATATCTGGCTCATGGCGTCCAGCAGTATCTGCAGGAAGCGCGAGAGGCTTATGCCGGTGAGCTCCGGCTTCAGGTATACTGCCAGCCCCTGAAGGCCGGTGCGCACGCTGTCTCCGTCCGTCTGTCTTAGGGTGAGGGAGAACAGGGCTATGCCTATTATCATCAGGAAAAGTCCGGGCATTACCACCCGTGCGAACTTCTCTATGCCCTTCTCCACGCCCCGGTACACAATAAGCGCCGTTACCGCCAGAAAAATAAGCATGAACACTATGGGCGCCACAGGGGCGGTGATGAAAGATGTAAAATACCCGTCCTGAGCGGCAGCGGAGCCTGCGCCGGTGACATATACCGCGAAATACTTGGTGACCCAGCCGCCTATTACGGTGTAATAGGTCATAATCATGGCGGGCACCAGGAAAGTCAGCCACCCCAGAAAGCTCCAGCGCTTATCCATGGCTCCGAAAGCGCGCAGGGCATTTTCCTTTGTGCGCCGGCCTATGGCCACATCCGTGGTCAGCAGGGTGAAGCCGAAGGTGGTAACCAGCACCAGATACACTATCAAGAACAGACCGCCGCCGTCCTTGGCGGCCAGATACGGAAACCGCCATATATTTCCAACGCCCACCGCGCTGCCAGCCGCGGCCAGGACAAAGCCCAGGGAACCGCTGAAACTGCTCTTTTTCTTCATTTCACTCAACCTTATCGCTATATTTTTCCGCCCGCACACCATTCAGCGGACATGAAACTTAATTATATCAAAGCTATGCAATAACAGCAATCAGCTTTCGTTTTCAGTTTTTCTTCCATTCAATTCACTCCGCTTCGCTATCCCACCGGTACATTGCCAAATCCACATGGCTCCCGTCCTTCATGGCTACGCCCTCAGCCTCCAGCAGCTCCCTCTGCTCCGGCCAGCCGGGGGCCAGACGGCCCGCGTGGTTCACCACCCGGTGACATGGATAGTCGCCGTAATACTGCGACAGGCTCAGGGCCCGGCCAACCAGCCGGGAATTTTTCTCACGGCCTATGAGCCGGGCTATCTGGCCGTAGGTGGCCACCCTGCCCTGCGGTATCTCGCTCACCGCAGAGAGTATCTCCCATATAACAGCGTCATTCATACCTTGCCCCCTCCAGGCGCAGTAGCTCCCGCTTTTTATCCACGCCGCCCGCATAGCCGGTGAGGCCGCCGGCGCCGACGACCCGGTGGCAGGGTATCACTATGGATATCCTGTTGCGGCCCACGGCGCCGCCCACGGCCTGAGCGCTTTTCACCCCCAAAAGCCGGGCCAGCTCCCCGTAAGTAACTGTCCCGCCGCGGGGAATCTTTTGCAGTTCTTCCCACACTCTAAGCTGAAAAGGCGTACCGGCCATGCGTATGGGCGGTGTAAAGTCCGGCTCGCGTCCGGAGAAATAGAGGTCCAGCCAGCGCCCTGTCTGTTCAAAGGCAGGCAGTTCCCGCACCTCCGGCTCCGGTGAGAGGCCTGCGGCAAAGTATTTTGCCCCCTCGAACCACAGCCCGGTGAGGCTGTCACCATCGGATGCCATAAGCATCTGTCCCATGGGTGACTGATATTTTGCCATGTACTGCATATTTCTATCCTCTCAGCACCCGGGACAGGCTCAGAGCCGTATCGCGTATATCCGTGTCCATGCAGTCGAACACCACATGGGCGTACTTCTCATACAGGGGCGTGCGCTCGTTATACAGGTCACGCAAAGTCCAGCCCTCGGGCAGGGTGACGCCGCGCTTTGCCAGATCGCCCAGACGGCTCTCTATTATATCGTAGCTGTGGCGCAGATACACCACGGTGCTTATCTCCCTGAGATGCTCCATGGCCGCCGGGCCGTAGATGACGCTGCCGCCGGTGGCAATTACGGATCGCTCCGTATCTATGGAGGCATTCACACGCTCCTCAACCTTCAGGAAGCCGTCTATCCCCTCGGCCTCTATGATCTGCCACAGCAGACGGCCCTCTTCCTTCTGTATAACCAGGTCGCTGTCTATAAACTCAAAGCCCAGTATCTTGGCCAGCACAACACCAACCGTGCTCTTTCCCGCACCGGGCATACCAATGAGCGTAACATTCTTCTTCATTATTTAAATACACCTCGCAGTCTTAGCCCCTATATTATCAAACCCGACGAAAAAATACAATATTTTTGAGTACAAAGTACTTGACAAATGTGTATGAATGTATTATTGTATTACTCAGATAATACAATAATACAAAGGAGGTGCCCTATGGAGTGGAAGCTTGAAGACGACCGTCCCATTTGGATGCAGCTCACCGAGCAGCTCACCCTGCTTATAGTGTCCGGCGCGTATACACCGGGCAGCCGGCTGCCGTCAGTACGGGAGCTGGCCGAGCAGGCAGGCGTAAATCCCAACACCATGCAGCGTGCCCTGAGCCAGTTGGAGAGCGACGGCCTCGCCTCATCCAACCGCACCGCAGGACGTATGGTAACAGAGGACTTCGTAATAATCGAGGCCACGCGCAAGCGTCTGGCGAAAAAGCACATGGAAATATATCTCAGCGCCATGGCGCAGCTGGGATACGACAGCGCCAAAGCGGCGGCGCTACTGAAGGAGGAAGAAAAATGAACGAACTGACTGAGAGCAGAACGCCCATAATCCGCTGCCACAGTCTTACCAAGCGCTTCGGGGCAAAGGCGGCTCTTGACAATGTGGAGCTGGAGCTGGGCCGCGGCCGCATCATCGGCCTTTTGGGGCCGAACGGAAGCGGCAAGACCACCCTGATAAAGCTGCTGTGCGGACTGCTGCAGCCCACGGACGGCTATCTGATGATAGACGGCAGCGAGCCGGGAGTGCAGACCAAGGGCGTTACGTCCTATCTGCCCGACCGTATGTATTTTGCCGATTGGATGCGCGCAGGCGACCTGGTGGACATTTTCGGTGATTTCTACGGGGATTTCGACAGGAAAAAGAGCACCGCCATGTGCTCCGAGCTGGGCATAGGTCCCCGGGACCGCATAAAGAGTATGTCCAAGGGCACAAAGGAAAAGCTGCAGCTGGCTCTGGTAATGAGCCGTGCCGCCAAGCTCTATCTGCTGGATGAGCCCATAGCGGGCGTTGACCCCGCCGCCCGGGACTTCATACTCAGCACCATACTCACAAACTACAATGAAAACGGCACGGTGCTCATATCCACCCACCTCATAAGCGACATAGAGCGTGTGCTGGATGAGGCCGTATTCCTGAAAAGCGGTCATGTGGTGCGCCACGAGAGCGTTGACAGCATCCGCGAGACCGAGGGCAAGAGCGTGGACGCTCTGTTCCGCGAGATATTCAAAACTCAGCCCATGGAAGGAGGCGAGTGGTAATGCTGAAGCTTCTTAAATATGATTTCCGCTGTATGTTCAAGCAGTTTGCCATGGTCTGGCCCGCCGCCCTGGCCCTGGCACTCATAAACGGCTTTGTTCAGGCTCCTCTCGCCCATCATTTCAGCGGCTCTGTCAACGTAGTACTCATGATGCTGTTCGTAGGCGTAATGATAGCCATGTGCGTTATCTCCGCCATATTTATAATCACCCGCTTCAACTCCGGCCTGTTGGGAGACGAGGGCTATCTCATGTTCACCCTGCCCGTCACGACTCCGCAGCTGATATTCTCCAAGCTCGTTACTGCTATAGTTGTTGTGGCTGTAAGCGGCATCGTAGGCATGCTGAGCATGGTAATGCTCATGCTGGGCTATGTAAATCTGGGTGAGTTTTTCAACGACGCCTAGATGTTCGTAGTAAAAATGTCCGAGGTGGAGCCCCGCTGGTGGCTGGTAGCTCTGGAAATGATTCTGGCCGCCATAGTCTCCGCGTCCAGCGGAGTGCTGGGAATATATCTCTGCATCGCCATAGGCCATCTGTTCTCCAAGCACCGCATCGCCGCTGCGGTGGTGGCCTTTGTGGTGCTGTCCTCTTTGAGCACCCAGCTCATGGCCCTGATTTTCAGGCTGCTGGACTCCCTCGGCGTCACCGACTGGGTGAATTCTCTCCTGTCCCACGCCGGCGGCAGCCTAAGCGTGACCGCCTACGGTCTACTGTTCTATATAGGCCTCGGCCTGGTGACCTGCACAGTAAAGTTTGCCGTGACCACATATATTCTCTCCCGCAAGCTCAACCTGGAATAAATAATTTTACCCACCCCCTGAGTGCGTACACACTCAGAGGGTGGGTTTTTAGTGAAAGGCGCTTTATTTTTCACCTGAGGAATACAGGCGTATGAGCTTTTTGTAGCAGTAGAAATAGGCGGGCACAAGGAACGCATCTGCCAGGAGCCATGCGGCCGGAGAGGCGAAGCAGGCGGCAGAATATCCAAGCCAGGGTACCATATAGGCGACAGCTCCCCGTCCTATCATTTCCAGCGCTCCCGCAAGGGTGGCCAGAGGCGAAAAGCCCATGCCCTGTATCATAAAGCGGAAAATGTTCACCAGGGCCAGGGGGAAGTAAAAGGCCACCAGTGTTATCAGGTAGCGCTCCGCAAGCGGCGCCAGGTGGGCGCTTTTGTTATCCAGGAACATCATAACAAGAGCGTTGCCGCCAAACAGCACTATAACCAGAGCTATGGCAGAGTAAGCCAGACCCAGCACAGTACAGGCGCCCACGCCCTGATGCAGGCGCTCCCACTTGCCGGCGCCAACATTCTGGCCGCCGTAGGTGGCCATGGTGCTGCCCATTGCGTCGAACGGGCAACAGATGAACATGCTCACCTTACTGGCCGCGGTGGTGGCGGTAATGAAATCTGTACCCAGCACATTCACAGCCGTCTGTATCATTATGCTGCCTATGGCCGTAATGGAGTATTGCAGCCCCATTGGCAGTCCAAGGGCGCACAGGTGGCCTATTTTGTGCCAGTCCCACTTCCAGTCCTCGGGAGTGAAGCGCAGGACCTCAAAGCCCCGGCACAGCTTCCACAGGCATCCGAAGCCCGCCATATACTGGGACAGTATGGTGGCAAAGGCCGCGCCGAACACGCCCATGTTGAATTTGAGTATGAACACCAAATCCAGCACCACATTCACAACGGAGGCCGCCACCAGCCACAGCACGGGAGTTCTGCTGTCGCCCAGAGAGCGTAGTATGCCCGCGGCCATGTTGTAGAGCATATAGCCCGACAGCCCCGCGTAAATGGTGGCGATATAGGTGAAGGCCAAATCAAAAATATCCTCAGGCGTCTGCATAAGGCGCAGGATATAGCCGCAGGTAGCCAGAGTCAGCACAGTGACGGCCACGGCGAAGAAAAGAGTGCACCACATACTGCCTATGACGTAGCGGCGCAGGGCCTTGTAATCCCGGGCGCCGAAGCGTTGGGCTATGGGGATGGCAAAGCCGCTGCATATGCCTATACAAAAGCCCACCACCAGAAAATTGATGGCTCCGGTGCTGCCCACGGCGGCCAGAGCATTGCCGCCCAGAGTCTTGCCCACTATGGCGGTGTCCACCACATTATACATCTGCTGGAACAGCAGTCCCAGCAATATCGGCACGCCGAACTGAAGTATGAGCTTCATGGGGCGTCCGCGAGTCAAATCACGAATCATTGCAAGCTCCTTAATTTAACTTAAAGGGATTTTTACTGCCGAGCAATAAAAATCCCTTCTGAGCTTGTAATTATACAGGATTTGCCCCTGATTTTTCAAGAGGACATTCTTACATTATACATGAAATTTATACGCGTTTTTTGTACTGTTCTATCAAAGCTTTGCCGCTTTCTCCCGGACGTACTCACAAAACTGGTTTGCTCCTTCCACGGTGGGGTTGAAGCTCTGGATAGCCACGCCCCGGGGAGGCAGGTTCTCAATAATGGCGTCTGCATCCTCAAAGTTAAGGCTGCCCTTTATGAGTATGCGCTTGTCCGCCTCCAGGATCTTTTTAAACTGGGGTATCATATCCCGCACGCTGGGGCCGTTGTTGTCCTTGTTCACCTGGAAGGACATAAGGCCCTCCACCTGGAGCATATCGTCCAGCAGGTGGAAGGAGGCGGGGTGCAGGTGGACCATATTGTACTTGTAGCCGCGGATGACGTCCTCGCTGGTCTTTTTAAGGAACTCCTCAAAGTAAGGGGGAGAGAACAGGGCGGACAGGTCCTCCTGATACCACATGTTTTTCTCAGGAGTCCAAATGTTGTAGAAGCCCATGACGTAGCCGCCGCCCACAGGCTGGACATACTTGTAGATGTCGTCGGCCATTTTTCGGATGCTGACGTTTATCTCGTCATAGAGGCGCGCCACCTCCTCAGGCTCCTCGAACATGGCGTAGAGCATCTCCGACTGGCCCATGAGGGCGCCCAGAGTGTCGGTAACTCCGCGCATGATGGGCTGGCCGGAGGTGAAGCGGCCCTTGCCCGCCTCGTTTATCATACGGTGAAAATCGAAGTAAATCTTGTACCATGGGGAATCCTCGATATTTTCGGGCAGCTTTACATTCTCTATGCCGTCAAAGACCTTTTCGGTGACGAAGCTGGACTCGGTGCCCAGCACCTTGCAGCCCAGAATAGCCTCTATCCAGGGGAAGCCGCAGATTGGCTCGCAGGCGTAGATGCCGTCCTGCTCTATCTGGTCGTACTCGCCGAACAGGCGCTCATAGTCGGCAAGGTAATCCTCCACATGAATCATGTCGGGAGTGATCTCCAGGCCCTTTTTCAGCAGATGGTCGTTGGCGCGGAACATACGGTTGTGGAACACGTTGCCGTAGCGCATGGTGATAAGGGGCGCCTCCTGCTTTTCGCCGTTCCAATATACATTGTGCCGCTGTATTTTGGTTGAAAGCTCCATAATATCCTCCTGTATTTGTAGTTTTTCTAAATTATACGCCGCAGCACAGCCGGACGCAAGACATAAAAATCCCGTCAAAACCTCACAGATGTTATGACTGAGCAAACACTATTGCAGTTTTAATAGTTTTAACTAAAAAAACTATTAAAACTATACAAAAGCTCCCCATGTGCCGGGCAGGGCGCGTGCATTTATAGCACGCCCGTATTGGGGAATGGTATGGGTGCAGTTAGATTACATAATATTATTATTGTTTACTATTGTTAATTAGATTGTTTACCATAATAATATTCTGTTAACTAATATATGGTGCTGATTCTCGGCAGCATTGCACCAAAAAGTTTCTTTCCTCCCCTAACAGGGGAAGTGCGTGTAGGGGCGCGCATTGCGCGCCCATGTGCTCCTGCGCCCCGGTGCGGATATGGAATCGGTTTTTACCGCAGGGGTCGTGATATGAAACCCATTTCTTTAAAGAAACGGGTTTCAGACTTCCCAAAGAACTTGCCTAAATCGGATACTCTTTTGGGCCTCGCCGACGCGCACAACGCGCTCGTGCGGCGGTGGATGTTAGCCTGCGACGCTGTCAGGTGAGCTTCACGCTGAACGCTATTGCCCAATTCCCTCGATTCAGGCGCGATTTGGTGGCACTCACACTTCGCCATTTGAATGAGTGAGCTTTAGCTCACGAATGGCCCTTGGCGAACCGTAAGTTTCTTTGGCGGGCGACACCGTTTCTTTCTAAAAGAAATGGGGTCGCATCACGCAGTCCGCAGACTGCGCCCCCTTCCCCCCGCGCCAAAGCCTCCCCTGTGTAAGGGGAGGTGCCCCGCAGGGGCGGAGGGGTTGGCAATCCCTCAGTCAGCTTCGCTGACAGCTCACTTTGCACAAGGGAGCCTTGGGCGCGACAGCGCCACAACAATTCTTCATTCTTCACTATTCACTAAACAAATCAAACCGCACCTTTCGGTGCGGTTTGGCGTTTATCTCTCGGTATAGTCCTTGTCTATATGTACCACGGCCTGACATCCGGGCAGCTTTTCCCGGACCAGCTCCGTGATGCGCTCCTTTGCCTCGGCCTCGCTCATGGGACTGTCTATAGGCAGCACCAGATCAAAAATAATGTTTGTGTTGTGCTTACCCTGCACCATACGAAAATCATGGATAGTGCAGCGCTCGTCAACCTGCAGCGCAAGCTCGGCTACCTTTTCGCGTCTCTCGTTCACCGCCTCGTCTCTGGTGGCTATGGGGTCCATGTGTATAACTGCGTCACAGCCCAGGCGCTCGGTAAGCTCCTTTTCTATATGGTCTATGGCCTCGTGAATCTCCAGAATATCTCCGTCCTCCGGAACCTCGCCGTGGAGGGATATCATCAGCCGTCCGGGGCCGTAATCATGCACCACCAGGTCGTGTATGCCCACCACCTGCTCATGCTCCATCACTATCTTGTATATCTCCTGCACCAGTTCCGGGTCGGGAGCGCTGCCCAGCAGCGGGCTGAGTGTGTCCTTCGCCGCATCGTAGCCCGCTTTCAGTATGAACACAGCCACCAGTACGCCGCACCAGGCGTCCAGGTTGAAGCCCGTGTACTTTGCTATAAGCATACACAGCAGCACGGCGCCGGTGGCGACCGAATCGGAAAGACTGTCCGTGGCGGTGGCGGCCATGGCCTCGGAGCGTATCTTTTTGCCTATAGAGCGGTTGTAAACGCACATATACATTTTCACGGCTATGGACACGGCCAGTATGGCCATGCTGAGCCAGCCCGCCTCAACGGGACTGGGATTAAACAGCTTTATGACAGAGCTTTTTCCCAGCTCAAAGCCCATGAGGATTATCGCCACGGACACAGCAAAGCCGGATATGTACTCTATGCGCCCATGGCCAAAAGGATGGTCCTTATCCGGTTTCATGCCGGAGAACCTGAAGCCCACCAGAGTGATGAGGGAGGAGCCGCCGTCGGACAGGTTATTGAAGGCGTCGGCAGTTATGGCTATGGAGCCGCTAAGCACGCCCGCGGCGTATTTCCCGGCAAACAGAAGCAGGTTCAGTACTATGCCCACTACGCTGCAAAGCATACCGTAGGCCCGGCGCACAGCTCCGTCTGTGTAATTTTCATGGTCTTTTATAAAATGCCGGGCAAGCATGTTTATCATACTTCCGCACACCTCCGAAAAAACATTAGCTATGAGTATAGCACAAAGCGCGTGCACAGACAAGATATTTTCGTTCCATGACGTCTCATCCTGTATGATTTATCCCTTGTTTTACAAAAAGCACCCGTTCTTTGACTTTAATCACGTTGACTACGGACTGCGGCTGTGCTACAATGTTACGATACTATAAGTGTATACTGCTATTCGTATGCGCAAAACAAAGGAGTGTTCATCCATAATGGAAGAGGGCAGTTTGTTGTCCTGGTTTATTATCTTCATGCTGCTGTTAGCCGCCGCGTATTTTGCCGTGGCCGAAACGGCGCTGGCTTCCGTCAGCCGCATCCGTCTTAAAACTCTTATGGACAGGGGCGACAACAGAGCCAGACGCGCCATGGCCGTGCTGGACGACTTTGACAAAGCCATTACCACCATCCTTATAGGCACCAACATCACCCATCTGGCCGTGGCCTCCATGGTTACCGTTATAGTGCGCCGTGAGCTGGGCATGAGCTTTGTGGCCATAAGCACCATAGCCACCACCATAGTGGTGTTCTTCGCAGCCGAGATGCTGCCCAAGAGCATAGGCAAAAAATACAGCGAGCGCTTTGCCCTGGCCACAGCAGGCTCTCTCAGCTTTCTTATGAAGCTGCTCACTCCCGTGAGCGCCGTGCTCTCGTTTATAGGTTCCGCTGTGGCAAAACTTACCCCCGGCGACGCTGAAAAAACCGTAACCGAGGACGAACTGTACGACATCATTGAAAACATGAAGGACGACGGCGAGCTGGACGCCGAGAAGGGCGAGCTTGTCCACTCCGCGCTGATGTTCGCAGATGTCACAGTAGAGGGCGTGCTCACCTCCCGGGTGGATGTGGCCGCCATAAATGTGGCCGATTCTCAGGAGGAGATACTGGCCAAGATAAAAGAGGAAAAGCACAGCCGCCTGCCCGTGTACCGGGACAGTATAGACAATATCATAGGCATCCTCCAGATACGCAAATACATAAAGGCCTATCTGCGTGAAGGCCCGGGACTGGATATAGTCTCCCTGCTGGACGAGGCCTATTTCGTGCATCAGAGCACCAATATAGATGAGCTGCTGCCCGCCATGAGCCGCCACAAAATGAATATGGCCATAGTTACCGATAACTACGGCGGAACTCTGGGCATAGTCACCATAGAGGATATACTGGAAGAGCTTGTAGGCGATATCTGGGACGAGGATGACGATGTTGTCGAATCCTTCCGTCCCCTGCCCGACGGCGGCGTCGAGGTGGACGCCGAGGCCAGCATAGAGGATACCTTTGAATATCTGGACTTCACCGACCCGGAGGACAACGAGTGGAACCACAAGCTCATGGGCGAGTGGGCCTACGAGCAGTTTGAGCTGCTCCCCCGCGAGGGCGACAGCTTCATATACCACGAGGTAAAATTTGTGATATCCAAAATGCAGAATCACCGCATTATGAAAATAAGCGTCTATCTTCCCAAAAGCGCTGAGGCAGCGGAAGGAGGCGAGGAGTAATGGGCAATTATGTCTGGTATGCCATTTTGGTGGTGCTCATAGCAATGTCCGGCTTTTTCTCCGCTTCGGAGATGGCTTTTTCCTCCGCCAACCGGATACGCATAGAGAACCTCATGGAGGCGGGCGACCGCAGAGCCAGAGCCGCCTTTTATATCACCGAGCACTTTGACGACGCTCTGAGCGCCATACTCATAGGCAACAACCTGGTGAACATAGCCTCCTCATCCATAGCCACCATAGTGGCCATACTCGTGGCCGGCGAGGAATACACCGCCGTGGCTACGGCAATAATTACTGTGCTTATCATCATCTTCGGCGAGACCATGCCCAAGATTCTGGCCAAGAAAAACGCCAACCGCTTTTCCCTGTCCGCGGCCTACATCGTCCGCGCCCTCACCTGTGTGCTGCGCCCGGTCATCGTGGTGGTGGTCTGGCTCATAAATTTAATCACCCGCAACATGGGCGAGGCCGACGAGGAGGATGAGGACGCCGCCGTTGAGGAGCTCCAGTCCATAATTGAGACCGTTGAGGACGAGGGCGTTATAGACGGCGACCGCTCCGAACTGCTGCAGGCGGCTCTGGATTTTTCCGAAATATCCGCCAGCGAGGTCATGACCGCCCGTGTGGATATGCTGGCCATAGACATTGACGACGACCCGAAGGAGATCTTCTCCGTTATAGAGGAGGCCCCCTACTCCCGCGTGCCCGTATACGAGGACAGCGTGGACAATATAATCGGCGTGCTGTATCTGAACCACTATTTCAAGGCCATGGTGGACGGCGGCAGCGCCGACATACGCAGCATAATGATTCAGCCCTGCTACGTTTATAAAACCATGAAGCTTCCCGCCGTGCTGGGCGAGCTTAAACGCAGAAAGACCCACATGGCCGTTGTGACCGACGAATACGGCGGCTCAATGGGTATAATAACCATGGAGGATGTGCTGGAGCAGCTGGTGGGCGAGATATGGGACGAGACCGACGAGATAGAGCCCGAGGTCATCGAGACTTCCACCGGCGTCTATGAGCTGGACGGCGACCTGAGCATAAGCGATTTTCTGGAGCTTATGCAATGGGATGAGGATGCCTTCGATACGGACAGCGCCACCGTGGGCGGCTGGTGCATAGAGATGCTGGGCCACTTCCCCGTTGACGGCGAGTGCTTTGAGTATGAAAACCTCTCTGTCCGCGTGGACAAAATGGATGGCCTGCGCGTTGACCAGCTCACCGTGACGGTTAACCCCTCCACGCCGAAAGACGAATAGCTTTCTATTTTAAGACAGGAATATCTATGACAAACCGCAAAATCAAAAGCTTTTTTCTCCGCGCTCTGGCGCTGCTGCTTGTCCTCGGCATACTGGGCGGCGCGGCGGTGCTGGGTCTGAACCTCTATATCTGCTCATCCGCCGGCAATTATCTGCTCACTCCGGAGGAGGCGGCAGAGCTGGACGGCGCCGACTGCATACTTATCCTCGGCTGTGCCGTCTGGGCAAACAACACCCCCAGTCCCATGCTGGCCGACCGGCTCGAAAGAGGCGTGGAACTGTACAAAGCCGGGGCGGCCCCCAAGATAATAGTGAGCGGCGACCATGGCCGGGAATACTACGACGAAGTGAACGTCATGCGTTCCTGGTGTCTGGACGCGGGAGTTCCCGCCGAGGACCTGTTCATGGACCATGCGGGCTTCTCCACCTATGAGAGCGTATACCGCGCCCGGGATGTGTTCGCCTGCAAAAAGCTCATTATCGTCACTCAGGAATACCACCTGTACCGGGCGGTCTACTCAGCCAGAGCCCTGGGGCTGGACGCTTACGGCGTCGCCTCCGACCTGCGGCCATATGGCGGCCAGTTCTACCGGGATGTCCGGGAGGTGCTGGCGCGGGTGAAGGACTTCTTCTACGTCCGCTTTGACGTGCAGCCAACCTATCTGGGCGATGTGATCCCCGTATCCGGCAACGGCAACGCTACTCTCGGATAATACAGCCAAACACCCCGCGCGACTTCAGGCGGGCATTCATTAAACAGTAAAAGGTCGGGTATCTGAAAGACAGATACCCGGCCTTTTTTGTATGGAACAACACCCCCCCTTGTGCAAAGGGAGCTGTCAGCCAGCCTTTCGGTTTTATCACCAGTTTTTTATTGTCATCACGAGCATTTCATGTTATCCTTTAACAGGAAGGATTTGTATTGGAAAGGTTGGTGACGGCTTATATGACTATGTTCATTGCCTACCTGAGACGCGGACTATGGTTGGACTTACGTGATAGGCTTGGTCCCGCTATTGTGCCGGGAATCATGTTCTTTCTGGCGGTATACTTCGGGTATCAGACGTTTCATGCAATACACGAGCATTCCGAAAAGTGGCATCGCTTTGCCCTGCTCTCATCAGTATTCTCCGCGTTAACTGTACTCATTATCATTGTTGTGACGTGAGACCGCAAAAAGCTCACCCTCCCGGGTGAGCTTTTTTATTTTACCTAAGAGAGCTAAACACCCCGGCGCGGTTTTAGTCGGGCATTCATTAAACAGTAAAAGGTCGGGTATCTGAAAGACAGATACCCGGCCTTTTTTGTATGGAACAACGGCCCCCTTGTGCAAAGGGAGCTGTCAGCCTTCCTTTCGGTTTTATTACTAATTTTTTATTGACATCACAAGCATTTTATATTATTCTTTAACAAGAAGAATTTGTATTGGAAAGGTTGGTGAGTCCAAAACACATTATAATAAATGATTATTTTAATGAATTTGAGGACTAGTGTAATATGTATACTATAAGTACTTGCTTAATATTGCTCTTATCCGCAGCAATCGTCCCCGTATGCATTGACTTTTTCGCCGGACGTGATAAGCTGAACGAAAAGCTTTCCACCGAAAGGGGACGAATCGAACTCCTACTTCTATCACTAATTCCGGTCGTTATTATGTGGCACTTAATTTATATCGCCTACTGTTTAGGGAATATTAAGGTATCGTATTCATAATCACACAAAAAGCTCACCCTCCCGGGTGAGCTTTTTTATATCTGTTTTTTCTCTTACTCCGCCGTTACCACGGGCCTGCCGTCCGCTATGGACAGATGCACCTTTCCGGCCAGGGCGCGGCGCTTATCCACCAGCTCGGCGGCTATGGGGTCCTCCAGCTCCTTCTGGACGCAGCGGCGCAGGTTGCGGGCGCCGTACTGGGCGCTGTAGCTCTTTTCGGTGAGGTAGTCGGCAACCTCTCCGTCCCAGCTCAGCTCCATGCCCTTGGCGGCCATGGCCTCACGCAGCTCGTTGAGCATGAGCACGGCGATGGCGCGGAAGTTCTCCTCTGTCAGGCGGTTGAAGCACACCACCTCGTCCACGCGGTTGAGGAACTCAGGGCGCAGGAACTCCCGCAGGGCCTTCAGGGCCTTTTCCCTGCCCTGCTCTGCGGCGCTCTGGCCGAAGCCTATGGCGCCTCCGGCGCGCTCGCTGCCGGCGTTGGTGGTCATTATCACCACGGTGTTTTCAAAATTGACGGTGCGGCCCTGGGCGTCGGTGACGCGGCCGTCATCCAGGATTTGCAGCAGCACATTCAGAACATCGGGGTGGGCCTTTTCAATCTCGTCAAAGAGCACCACGCTGTAGGGGCGGCGGCGTATTTTTTCCGTGAGCTGTCCGGCCTCGTCATAGCCCACATAGCCTGGAGGAGAGCCTATGATGCGGGACACGGAGTGCTTCTCCATGAACTCGGACATATCCAGACGGATAAGGGACTCGGGGGCGCTGAACAGGTCGTCAGCCAGACGCTTCACCAGCTCGGTCTTGCCCACGCCGGTGCTGCCCACGAATATGAAGCTCACAGGCTTGCGCTTGGCAGCCAGACCCACGCGGCTGCGCTTGATGGCCGCGCACACGGCATCCACAGCCTCATCCTGCCCCACGATATGCTCCCTCAGTCTGGCGCTCAGCTCCGACAGGCGCTTGAACTCGTCGGTGCGTATGCTGCTGGCGGGTATGCGGGTCCACAGCTCTATGACCCGGGCCAGATTGTCCGGCTCAAGGCGGGGACGGCCCACGGCCTCAAGGCGGGTCTGCTCGTCGGCAAGCTGCATATCCCGGCTGCGTATCTGAGCCAGGCGCTCGAAGTGCTGCTCCTCGGTATCGCTGAGCAGCAGCTCACGCTCCTTATCCAGGTCGGCCCGCTCCTTGAGCACCTCGCTGAGGCGCTCGAGGGATTTGTTTTTGAGGTTCACGTCCGAGCAGGCCTCGTCTATGAGGTCTATGGCCTTGTCTGGCAGGAAACGGTCGGTTATATAGCGCTCGGAGAGGGTAACGGCCAGACGGCACATCTCGGGGGAAATGGTGACGCCGTGGAAGTCCTCATAGTAGTGGGCTATGCCCTGGAGGATCTTTGTCGAATCCTCTATGGACGGCTCGGCCACGGTAACGGGCTGGAAGCGACGCTCCAGCGCGGCGTCCTTTTCAATGTGCTTGCGGTACTCGGCAAAGGTGGTGGCGCCTATGACCTGAATCTCGCCCCGGCTGAGGGCGGGCTTCAGGATGTTTGCGGCGTTCATGCTGCCCTCGGCATCGCCGGCGCCCACGATGTTGTGCACCTCGTCTATCACCAGTATCACATTGCCCTGCTTGCGTATATCCTCAATGAGAGCCTTCATGCGGCTTTCGAACTGGCCGCGGAACTGAGTTCCCGCCACAAGGGCGGTGAGATCCAGCAGCCACACCTCCTTGTCCCGGAGCTTATATGGCACCTGGTCGGCGGCTATGCGCTGAGCCAGTCCCTCGGCTATGGCGGTCTTGCCCACGCCGGGCTCGCCTATGAGACAGGGGTTGTTCTTCTGGCGGCGGTTGAGTATCTGGATGACACGCTCCAGCTCCTCCTCCCGGCCTATCATTTTATCCAGCTTGCCGTCCGCGGCACGCTGTGAAAGGTTTATGCAGTAGGTGTCCAGAGCCTTGCGCTTGCCGCGGGGAACTTCCTTACCGTCCCTGCGGGGAGGCGGGGGCGGAGCGCTCTCACGGCTGTCCTCGGATTTATCCGGGGCTTCCATATTGCCCATAAGGCGGCTGAGGAAAGGGAAGGTCGCGGTCTTTCCCTCGTCGCCGTCGGCGTCCTCCTCCGGGATTACGGGCACGCCGCCCAGGGCCTCCAGCGCCTCGCCCATGCCGCCGGAGAGGTTCTCCAGCTCCTCATCGGAGAGGCCGAGGTTCTGAACAAGGTCCTCCACGGGCTTTATTTTAAGCTCTCTGGCGCAGTTGAGGCACAGGCCCTCTGTGACGTTTTTTCCCTCCTGCATTTTTGTGATGAAAATTACCGCAATATTTTTCTTGCAGCGTGAACAAATTCTTGGTTGCATAGTATTCTCCTAAAAACGGCAGCGCGGTCGTGGCCGCTAAATGCCAAGATATGAGGCCAGCATATTGTGGTCCATGAAGAAGCTCAAAAGCCAGGTTTTTTCCAGCATCCCGTCGGGGAAAACAATGCCGGCAAAGCGCAGAGTCCAGGCCAGCACCAGGCAGAGCATTATACCCTCTATGAGGCCGCATATAATGCCGCCCAGCTCGTTTCCGGAGCCGATATACGGCACACGGAAGCTGAGATTCGTAAGATTTCCGATAACCGTGAGCACTATGGCGCAAAGTACGAAAAACAGCAGGAAGGCTCCCGCAAAGGCCAGAGAGCGGCACACCACCTCGGCCAGTCCGTCCGACAGGTCGGTACTGTTTGCGCTTGAATATTCCACCGCTTTTGCGGCCATCTCCTGAGCCGCATCAGAGTTGAGCCCCAGTTCTCCCAGCGCACGCTCGGCAGAGCGCTGTCCCAATTCGGGGTTCTGCGCCAGCATATCCTCTATGGAGTATTCGCTCTCCTCCACGCCCATGACGGCGTATACGCTCTCGCTCAGCAGCTTATCGGTATATCCGCCCACAAAGGGGCGCATTGCGGTGACGACCTCCTGGGAGTAGGCATTGGATAGTGCGTTTCCCACCAGTATGGACACCACCAGCACCAGTATGCCGCCTATGCCCATGACCAATCCCTTTTTGTATCCGCTCCATACGGAAATGGCTATTATGGCCACCAGCATCAGATCCAGCAGAATTTTCATATTCTTCCTCACTTCCTGTGAATTTCCGCAGCCAGAGGCCAAAGCACCACAGCCGCGTTTTTATCTGTTATGACGTTTACGGGTATGTATTTGTTCTCAATAGTTTGAGTTATCTCCAGATTTTCGTCAAAAATCAGCGTCTTTTCCCCGCATATGACCGTGGGGCGCAGGCCAGTGCCAAAGCGCAGCGGCCGCTCCCCGTCATAGACGGCGCGCACGGAGCCGTCTGTATTCAGCAGCAGTATGCCGTCTTCCGTCTGCGCGCATATTTCACCGGAAAATGACCTGACAATTCCCGCTCTGTCCTCAAAAGTCCCTGTATTGCTGCCATCCATTTTGAAAAAATACAGCGCATCGCCGGTCTGAGCACAGACACCTTTGTCCGCGGCAAGCAGCGCCTTTACTCCCGGCAGAGTGATGCGGGCCGCCTCGTCGGGACCAGACAGAAATACCAGCTCATCCTCCAGCATAAGGCAGGCGCCCTTTTCCGTCAGCAGCAGCTCTCTGCACACTCCGGAGCTGAGGCAGCGCCGGAACAGGGGCGTGGTACGGGCGTAAAATGTAACGGTGCAGGGGTAATATCCCCCGGTGCGGGACACAGCCAGGCTGCCGCCCAGCAGCTCCAGCGCCAGAATCTCCCCATCCTCCGCCGGCAGAAGCCCTTCCATACCCTTTGGTGAATACAGGCGCACGCTGTTTTCGGCGCAAACCGCCAGCAGCTCTCCGTCTGAGGCGCTCAATTCCGGGGACAGGGGCAGCTTTTCATCAAAAAGCAGCTCGCCATGTTTATCATAAACAGCTATACCGGAGCTGTCCAGCGCGGCGAAGCCGTCTCCGAGGGGCAGGTATTCCTCTCCCCCATGGAGTATCGGCATAAGCTCCGTCTCCGGAGCACGCAGGCGCGGAGCCAGAGCGAAAAGCAGGAGCAGTATTATCACCCATGCGCATGGCATGAGCAGCTTTTTTCTCGCAGTCTCAAGGGGCATATCATCATCTCCCATGGAGATAATATACACCCGCAATGAGACGAAAAAGCTCGAAAAACACCGGACTACTTCGCCATCATTTCCCCAGCGGCTCCGGGATACCACACCCGGGACATATACAGGCCCTGGGGCGGCATGGTGGGTCCGGTCAGGCGGCGGTCGCCCTTTTCCAGCAGGGCCGGAATATCCTCCGGCCGGAGCTTGCCGTGTCCGGCATAGACCATGGTGCCCACTATGGCGCGCACCATATTGTAGAGAAAACCGTTTGCACAGACGGCGATTTCAATGAGGTCGCCGTGCTTTTCCGCCCTGCACCAGTAGACGGTGCGCACGGTGGTCTTTGTCTCCGTGCCCAGGCTGCGCACGGCGGCAAAATCGTGAGTGCCCTCAAAGGCCCGGCCCGCCGCGGCGATGCGGCTGAAATCCACGACCGATGGATAAAAGCACACCCTGTCCTGCCAGAAAGGGTCTCGGATACGGCTGTTGTGTATGCGGTAGACGTACTCCTTTTGTATGCAGGAGCCTATGGCGTTAAAGTTCTCATCCACCTCCACGGCGTCGTGCACGGCTATATCCATGGGCAGGCGGGCGTTCACCGCAAGAGGTATACGGTCTAAAGGTATGCGGCTGTCGGTGCGGAAATTTGCACAGTAGCGCAGGGCGTGCACGCCCGCGTCCGTGCGTCCGCAGCCGGTGACCTTCACCTGATGGCCGCAGGTAAGGCTGAGAGCCCGCTCCACGGTCTCCGCCACTGTGACCTCGGTTTTCTGCACCTGCCAGCCGTGATAGGCGGTTCCGTCGTAGCTCAGCCTCAGGGCGATGTTTCTCACAGCAGTACCCCCCAGAAGCGGAATACGAACATGAGTGCCGTAATGGCGCATCCGGCGGCGAGAACCAGGAAGTCGCTGCGGGAATAGCTCAGCTCTTTCATGCGGGTGCGGCCTACGCCGCCGTTGTAGCAGCGGCACTCCATTGCCACGGCCAGCTCGTCGGCCCGCTTGAAGGCGCTTACAAACAGGGGCACCAGCAGGGGCAGCAGGGCTTTGGCCCGCTGAGCCAGATTGCCCGTGTCAAAGGAAGCGCCCCGGGCCTTCTGAGCGGACATTATCTTGTCAGTCTCCCCTATGAGGGTGGGGATAAAACGCAGGGCTATGCTCATCATCATGGATATATCATGCACAGGCACTTTCAGTTTTTTCAGGGGGGTCATAATTTTTTCCAGGCCGTCGGTAATGGCCAGGGGCGAGGTGGTGTAGGTGAGCAGGAAGGTGCCGCACACCAGCATGGCTATGCGCAGCAGCATGAACACCGCCCGGCGCAGACCGCCCCAGGTGAGGTGCAGGAAGCCCAGGGAGAAGATAACGTCCTCGCCGCCGGTGAAAAAGGCGTTTATAAAGGCCGTAAGGGCTATCACCAGCATTAGCGGCTTCAGTCCCCGCACCATTACTGAGAATCTGACATGGGAAATGCGCATACACGCAAACAGCACCAGGGCCATTATGCCGTAGGCGGTAAAGGAGCTCACCGCGAACAGGGCTATGATATATAAAAATGTAAGGATAAGCTTGGTTCTTGGGTCAAGTCTGTGTGCCGGGGTATTTCCGGGGAAGAACTGGCCCAGGGTCACATCCTTCAGCATACGCCCGCCCCCTTCATGTCCAGCAGAGCGCGCTCAAGCTGTTCCAGAGTGAAGATGCCCGCAGGCAGGGGCACGCCTCTGTTTCTCAGCGCCCGGGCTATCTTGGTGGCCTGGGGCACGGTGAGGCCTATCTCCTCCAGCTCGGCGTCCCGGCTGAATACCTCGGCGGGAGTGCCCAGCATGGCTATGCGGCTGCCGCTGAACACGGCCAGCCTGTCGGCGCAGCGGGCCACATCGTCCATGCTGTGGCTCACCAGCAGCACGGCGGCGCCGGTAGCGTCCCGGTAGTCCCGGATGTTTTTCAGCAGGTTTTCCCGGCCCTCGGGGTCAAGACCCGCGGTGGGCTCGTCCAGCACCAGCACCTCAGGCTCCATGGCGATAACGCCCGCGATGGCTACCCGGCGCTTCTGTCCACCGGACAGCTCCAGAGGCGATACCTCAAACAGCTCCCCGGACAGTCCCACAAAGCCCGCGGCCTCACGGACGCGGCGGTCAATCTCAGCTTCGGAGAGGCCCATATTGCCCGGGCCGAAGGCTATATCCCGGCGGACAGTCTCCTCAAAAAGCTGATACTCCGGGTACTGGAACACCAGTCCCACCCGGAATCTGGCATCACGGCTGCGCTCCTTCGAGACGTTTATGTCCTCGCCGCCCAGGAGCACCCGGCCGGAGGTGGGCTTCAAGAGACCGTTGAGATGCTGGATAAAGGTGCTTTTTCCGCTGCCCGTGTGGCCTATGACACCCAGCAGCTCGCCCTTTTCTATCTCAATATCTATATTTTCAATTGCAACAGTCTCGAAAGGCGTGCCCGCGCCGTATACGTGGGTAAGCCCTTCGGTTTTCAAAAGGGATGACATTTAGTTTCCTTTCAGCGCCGCGGCGATGGCGTCGGCGCACTGGTCTGTGGAGAGAGCGTCAAGGGGCAGTCCGAAGCCCCCCTTGTTCAGGCGGTAGATAAGCTCCGTGGTCTCCGGCACGGTGAGCCCCAGATTTTTCAGTTCCTCCACCCGGGAAAAGACCTCCTGAGGCGTGCCCTGCATGGCAAGTCTGCCCTCGGAGAGCACCAGTATACGGTCGGCGTCTATGGCCTCGCGCATATGGTGGGTAATGAGCACTACTGTTATGCCGTTTTCCCGGCACAGGCGCTTCACCGCCGTGAGCACCTCCCGTCGGCCCCTGGGGTCCAGCATGGCGGTTGGCTCGTCCAGCACTATGCACTCCGGCTCCATGGCCAGTATGCCCGCTATGGCCACACGCTGCTTCTGTCCGCCGGAGAGCAGGTGGGGAGCTCTGTCCCTAAAGCCGTACATATCCACGGCCTTCAGGGCCGCGTCCACCCGGCGGCGTATCTCTTTGGAGGGCAGACCCAGATTCTCCGGGGCGAAGGCCACATCGTCCTCCACAACGCTGGCGACTATCTGATTGTCGGGGTTCTGGAAAACCAGTCCAACCGTGCGGCGTATATCCATAAGCTTCTCCTCGTCGGAGGTGTCCATGCTCCGGACGTACACCTTGCCCCCGTCGGGCAGGGCGATAGCGTTGAAGTGGCGCACAAGAGTGGATTTACCCGAGCCGTTGTGCCCCAGTATTGCCACCAGAGAGCCTTTTTCTATGCTGAGGTCCAGCCCGTGCAGAACAGTCAGCTCCTCCTCGCCGCTGTTGTAGCGGCTCACGAGCTTATCTGTGCGAATCATATCCGCCACGGCGCTCACCCGCATATCCAGCGGCATGCCGCGCCGCAGGGCAGCACCAAGCCGCTGTCACGCACAGGCAGGCCCAGCTCCTGAGCCTCGCTGTGTCCGCCGAAGCGCCTGGTGAAGATGCTCTCGCTCATATAGGTGAGCACGGAGGGGGACAGGCCTGTGGTGTAGGAGTTTATTATGACGAACAGGGGGTCGTCCGACAAAACGCCGCTCACAAGTTCCAGGAATGGCCAGAGGTTTTCCTCCAGCTTCCATATCTCTCCTGAGGGGCCCCGGCCGTAGCTGGGCGGATCCATGATGATGGCGTCGTAGCGCCGTCCCCGGCGGATCTCACGCTCCACAAATTTGGCGCAGTCGTCCACTATCCAGCGTATGGGCTTGTCCGCCACGCCGGAGGAGGCGGCGTTCTCCCTCGCCCACTGCACCATGCCCCGGGCCGCGTCCACATGGCAGACGCTGGCTCCCGCCGAGGCGCAGGCCACGCTGGCGGCGCCGGTGTAGCCGAAAAGGTTCAGCACGCTTATTGGGCGTACGGCATTTTTTATCTGTTCCATGGCGAAATCCCAGTTTGCGCCCTGCTCGGGGAAGATGCCCGTGTGCTTGAAATTCATGGGCTTGATGTTAAAGGTCAGCTCGCCGTATTTCACCTGCCAGTGCTCGGGCAGACGGCGCTTCTCCCAGGCTCCGCCGCCCCGGTCGGAGCGGTGATAGCGGGCGGAAAACTCCCGCCAGCCGGGATTTTTTCTGGGCGTGTCCCATATGGCCTGAGGATCTGGGCGCACCAGAATGTGCTCTCCCCAGCGCTCCAGCTTTTCGCCCCGGGAGCAGTCCAGAATTTCAAAATCTTTCCATTTATTGGTTATCCACATAGATTATTTCCCTCATTTATACGGAAATATATATTTAAGCTATTGTAACGTGTTATTATACCACCAAAGCCCTGTGCGGTCAACATTTTCGACATGGACGCGGAGCACACGGAAGTCGGCTGGATTTAGTAAAGCGTGACGAATGAATAGTGAAGAATTTATGTGACGCTTCGCACCACCAATAGAATCCGTTCCCCTAACAGGGGAGCTGTCGCGGAGCAACTGAAGGGTTTAACCTATCAAGTTTGCTTGGAACTAATTCTGAGCGTGTAGGGGCGCGCATTGCGCGCCCGTGGAGAAACGGGGCGCAGTCTGCGGACTGCGGTGTGCGACCCCATTTCTTTTAAAAGAAACGGTGTCACCCGCCAAAGAAACTTACCGTTCGCCATGGACCATAAGCTGAGCCTTCGGCTCACCTTATTCAAATGGCGAAGTGATAGTGCCACCAAATCGCGCCTGAGTCGGTGGAATTGGGCAATAGAATTCAGCGTGAAGCTCACATGACAGCGTCGCACCCGGACGCAGGCCAGGACTCACATATGCCTCCGCACGAGCGCGTTGTGCGCGTCGGCGAGGCCCAAAAGAGTATACGACTAAGTCGCTTTCTTTGGGAAGTCTGAAACCCGTTTCTTCAAAGAAATGGGTTTCATATCACGACCCCGCAGTACGAACTGATTTCACCGCAGCACCCGGGCGCATAAGCATGCGGGCGCGCAATGTGCGCCCCTACACACTCTGATGCACCAAAGCCTCCCCTGTGTAAGGGGAGGTGCCCGCCGCAGCGGGCGGAGGGGTTGTCAATCCCTCAGTCAGCTTCGCTGACAGCTCCCTTTGCACAAGGGAGCCTGAGGCGCGCAGCGACACAACAATTCCTCATTTTTCACTATTCATTCTTCATTATCAACTATTCCCTTGCGCCCTGTGTCCCGGTGTGATAGTATAAAATCATCCCAAAGCAGGAGGTAAAACCATGAAAAAGCGACTTTTCTGTCTAGTTTTGGTTCTTTTGCTGTCGGCGGGCTGCTCCGCTGCTCCGGAGGCCGGGCTTTACATAGCTCCAAGCGAGTTTTCGGAGGAGACCGAGGATGTCCTGAAGCTGTTCAGCAGCGAGCTGCAGTTTTACGACCTGAGCTTTGACGACAGCGTGCAGTCCTTTTCCATGGATATCTGGCTGTATGAGGACGGAGAGTGGGTGGATGCCGGGGGCACTCACGGCGGCAGGGACTTTCTTCCTGAGCGTTTTGCTCTGCGTATGCTGGATACCTCCTGCGACATCTATATCATTGACGATGACGGCAGCTTCACAAAAGGCAGCTTTCCCCTGACTGCAATTGACCCCGGTGAGAGCTTTGCTTTGAGCAGCTGGCATCCCGACGCCAAAACAGAGCTGGAACTGAACCAGGAGACCGCTCTTTGGGTCAAGCGCTGGCTCAAGGGCAGCAGCATGGAGGCCTCTTACAGCGAAACGCCGTTCCGGGACGCCCCATGCGACGCGGGCATAGCCGTCACCCTCACTCTGTCCGACCAGCCCGCGGACTGAGTATTTACTTTTTCATTAAAACATGATACCATCATCTTTACACAAATGGAGGTACGCTGAGTGAAGCACAGCTTTTTCGCGCTCATATCCCGGATGCGCTTTATAGGCCGCTGGGGGCTGATGCGCAACGTCTCCGGCGAGAATATACAGGAGCACAGCCACATGACGGCCTGTCTGGCCCACGCCCTGGCGGTAATACGCCGGGATGTGTTCGGCAGGCCCTGTGACGCCAATCTCTGCGCCGCCTGCGCCCTGTATCACGACGCGGCGGAGATATTCACCGGCGACCTGCCAACTCCCATAAAATACCACGACGGCGCCATACGGGACGCATACAAGCGTGTGGAGGCCGCGGCTGAGGGACAGCTTCTGTCCGCCCTGCCTGGGGAGCTGCGCCAAAGCTATCACAGCCTTCTGCAGCCGGACGATCCGGAGGTGCGCGAGATTCTGAAGGCCGCGGACAAGCTGGCGGCCTACATAAAATGCGTTGAGGAGTGCGCCGCGGGCAACGGCGACTTCAAGACCGCCCTCATACAGACCAAAGCCTCCCTACTGGCCTACGGCCTGCCGGAGGTGGATTATTTTCTCGAACATTTCGGCAGCGCCTTCGGCCTTACGCTGGACGAGCTGACCGGACAGAATACGGAAAGGAACTGAAACACATGAAAGCAATAGTCACCGTTATCGGAAAGGACACCGTGGGCATAATCGCCGACGTATGCTCCCTGCTGGCAGCTCAGGGTGTGAACGTGCTGGATATCAGCCAGACCGTTCTGCAGGAGTATTTCACCATGATAATGCTGGTGGACGCCTCCAAGTGCGCCGTCCCCTTCGCCGAGCTGAGCCAGATGCTCAAGGACAACGGAAACGAGCGCGGCCTTGTTATCCGCATCCAGCGCGAGGATATTTTCAACGCCATGCACCGCATTTAAAGGCGGGTTAGGAGATTAGATTATGATAAACCAGGGAGAAATACTCCAGACCATAGAGATGATAGATCAGCAGCATCTTGATGTGCGCACCATTACCATGGGCATCTCTCTGCGCGACTGCGCAGATGAGGACATCAAAAGAAGCTGCGACAAGGTCTACGACAAGATCTGCCGCTATGCCGGCAATCTGGTAAAGACCGGCGAGGACATAGAGGCCGAGTTCGGCATACCCATAGTGAACAAGCGCATTTCAGTAACCCCCATAGCCATGGTGGCCGAGAGCTGCAGGGCTCAGAACTTCGCTCCCTTTGCCGTTGCTCTGGACAGAGCCGCCAAAGAGGTGGGCGTCAATTTCCTGGGCGGCTTCTCCGCCCTGGTGCACAAGGGCTTCACCACCGGCGACACCCGGCTCATAGACTCCATCCCCGAGGCTCTGGCCACTACGGATTTTGTCTGCTCCAGCGTGAATGTGGGCACTACCAGAGCCGGAATAAACATGGACGCCGTGGCGAGGATGGGTCGGATTATCAAGGAGACCGCCGACCTTACCGCCGACAGGGCGGGCTTCGGCTGCGCCAAGCTGGTGGTGTTCTGCAACGCCGTTGAGGACAACCCCTTCATGGCTGGCGCCTTCCACGGCGTGGGCGAGCCTGAGTGCGTGATAAACGTGGGCGTCTCCGGCCCCGGCGTGGTGAGCCACGCCCTCCAGAGCGCCAAAGGCAAGAAGTTTGACGAGGTGGCCGAGATAATCAAAAAGACCGCCTTCCGCATCACACGCATGGGCCAGCTCGTGGCACAGGAGGCGTCCAGCCGCCTGAACGTGCCCTTCGGCGTTGTAGACCTCAGCCTAGCCCCCACCCCCGCCATAGGCGACAGCGTGGCGGATATTCTGGAGATAATGGGTCTCCAGTCCGTGGGCGCGGCGGGCACCACCGCTGCTCTGGCTCTGCTGAACGACGCCGTTAAAAAGGGCGGCGTGATGGCCTCCGGCCATGTGGGCGGTCTCTCCGGCGCCTTTATCCCCGTATCCGAGGACGCGGGCATGATAGCCGCGGCTCAGCGGGGCGCTCTCACCATTGAGAAGCTTGAGGCCATGACCTGCGTCTGCTCCGTGGGTCTGGACATGATAGCCGTCCCCGGCGACACCAGCGCCGAGACCCTCTCCGGCATAATCGCCGACGAGGCCGCCATAGGAATGGTGAACAACAAGACCACCGCCGTGCGCCTCATCCCCGCCCCCGGCAAAAAAGTGGGCGACATGGTGGACTTCGGCGGCCTGCTGGGTACCGCCCCCGTAATGCCTGTTAATCCCTATTCCCAGGCTGAATTCATAGCCCGCGGCGGACGCATCCCCGCGCCCCTGCACAGTCTGAGGAACTAGATATGGAGCAGTATAAGATCGACCGCATAAACGCCCTTGCCCGTCTGGCAAAGGAGCGTCCCCTGACAAATGCCGAGGCCGATGAGCGACATGCCCTGCGCCAGGAATATCTGGACGAGTGGCGCCGCAGCACCATCGCCACTCTGGAAAACACCTATATAGACGACGGCAGCGGAAATCTCCGCAAGCTGAAGAAAAAAGAGTAAGAAAAAGCTCCTCCCGCATGGGAGGAGCTTTTTCGTCGGCGTGATCCCTGTAGGGGCGCGCATTGCGCGCCAGGGTACTTATGCGCCCGGGTGCGGCGGTAAAATCGGTTCGTACTGCGGGGTCGTGTTCTGAAACCCATTTCTTTAAAGAAACGGGTTTCAGGCTTCCCAAAGAACTTGCCTAAATCGTATACTCTTTTGGGCCTCGCCGACGCGCACAACGCGCTCGTGCGGCGGTAGCTGCAAGCTCTGGCCTAAGTCTGGGTGCAACGCTGTCAGGTGAGCTTAATGCTGAAATCTACTGCCCAATTCCACCGACTCAGGCGCGATTTAGTGGCGCTCACCCTTCGCCATTTGAGTAAGGTGAGCGCCAGCTCAGCTTACGGCCCTTGGCGAACATGATGTTTCTTTGGCGGGCGACACCGTTTCTTTTAAAAGAAATGGGGTCGCACACCGCAGTCCGCAGACTGCGCCCCCGCTTTTCCTCCCCTAACAGGAGTCGGGGCGTTAAGAAAACGTGCCGGTGGCACGTTTTTGCCTCCGAACTGCCGCAGCGGGCGGAAGGGTTTAAACTTCCGAATTTGCTTTAAGCTGACTTGAGGGATTAAACCCTTCAGTCGCTCCGCGACAGCTCCCCTGTTAGGGGAGCGGATTCTATTGGTGGCGCGGCAAAGAATTTAATCGTCGCGCAGCGACACCACAATTTTTCGTTCTTCACTATTCATTATTCACTTTTTATGCCTAGCCCTCCGCGTAATACGCGGCGCTCATCTCCTCCTCGCTCACCACGGCATAGGAGCGCTTGCTGTGATTCCAGTCCTCCGGGCGCTGCTTTTCAGCGAAGAAAACATATACAACGGCGTCCTCCGGCCACTCCTGGTCCATGGGCATGGAGAAAACGCCGTGCTCATCCGCGGCCGATGGCTTGCCCTGCCATATAGACGCCGAGTCCAGGCGCTGCTTTTGGGCGGCAAGCTCATTTTCCGCAAGTTCAAAGTACAGTTCCAAAGTATGTCCGTTCTGCAGAAAGGCCGGAGTATAGCGCAGCTCCGCCCCCTCCGGCAGCCGGGCTGGAAAGGCGGCGGTCAGGCGGGCATCCAGCTTCTGCCGGGCGATGGCATATTCGTCCCCGTAATCCGGCGCTTTAATGCCATGCAGACCCACAGCCGCAAGGCAGACTATCAGCGCAGGCACCAGCCATTTCAGGCGTTTTTTCATCGTATCACCGGCCTTTCTCGGTTTCACACATTATATCAGCTTATTTGTAAAAATTTCAATACGCCGCCCCGACAATTCGGGGCGGCGTATTTTGTGTGTTATTTCTTCTCAAATATATCACGTATCGCGGCCAGGTGTTCGCGGATGGGCAGGTGCTGGGGGCAGTGCTCCTCGCAGGCGGCGCAGCCTATGCAGTCGGAGGGCTTGCCCTTGCCGATAGTAGTACGGTCAAACATCATGGTGGGGAAATTTCCGCTTCCGTACTGCTTCATGCCGTTGTAGACGCTGAACAGGTCGGGTATGGGAATGTTTTTTGGGCATCCATCCACGCAGTAACGGCAGTTGGTGCAGCCTATTTCACCGGAGGCTGCCAGAATGGTGCGCACACGCTCCACGGCCATACGCTCATCGTAATTCAGGGGCCTGAAATCGGCCATATATTCGGTGTTGTCCGCCACCTGCTCCACGGTGGACATACCGCTGAGAACTACCGCCACATTTTCCAGAGACGCGGCATAGCGCACGGCGTAGGAGGCCGGACTTGCTCCGTCTCCCAGGGCGGAAAATTCCGCCGCGGCGTTTTCCGGCAGCTTGGCAAGGCCGCCGCCCTTTACAGGCTCCATGACTATAACGGGCTTGCCGTGCTTCTCAGCCACCTCATAGCAGGCCCGGGACTGTACGGAAGGGCTTTCCCAGTCTGCATAGTTTATCTGAAGCTGGACCACATCCACCTCGGGGTGCTCGGTGAGTATCATATCCAGATACTCGGGGCTGTCGTGGAAGGAAAAGCCTATAAAGCGGGCCCGTCCGCTCTTTTTAAGACCGGCCAGATAGCCGAAGCCGTCGGCCTTCTGCACCTTGGGATATGTGGGCTTGCCCATGTTGTGCATGAGGACTATGTCAAAGTAGTCCACGCCGCAGCGCTCCAGAGAAGTTGAAAATGCGCGCTCATAGTCCTCGTGATTTTTGTTGCCCCAGGGCGGCAGCTTGTCCGTAAGCAGGAAGCTGTCACGACTGTGGCGGCTGGTCAGACAGCGGCGGAGAGCCTCCTCCGAGCCGTTGTAGACGTAGGCGGTATCGAAATAATTGAAGCCCCGCTCCAGAAACATATCCACCATACGGCAGACCTGCTGGTCGTCTATATTTCCCTCGGCGGCTCCGGGCAGGCGCATGGCGCCGAAGCCCAATTTTTTATTGAAAAGCTCTCTAATATCCATCAGCTTACCTCCTCTGCATATTGACCAAGATTATATCACAAACTTGTGCGTTTTGCAATAAGTAACCGCAAATGCGGATAACGCATAGGATAGTGCAGCAGCAACAGTTAGGAATGATAGCAATGAATACCACACTCTGGAATCTTGAGCTCGGCTCAAGCGGGGAAATTTCCCGGCTGCGTGGAGATACCGCAGCGCGCAGGCGGCTTATGGACCTTGGCTTCGTGCCGGGAGCACGCCCACGCAAGCTGCTGGAAAACCGCGGTATGGCCGCCTGGCTCATAGGCGGCACACTCATAGCCCTCCGGCGGGAGGATGCCGACAGAATACTCATGGGGTGAATCGGAGGAAAACTATGACGGAAAGCACACAGAGGCTGATAGCCCTCGGGGGAAATCCCAATGTTGGAAAAAGCACCATCTTCAACAGCCTGACCGGCATGCGCCAGCACACCGGCAACTGGAGCGGCAAGACAGTAGGCTGTGCCTTCGGCCGCTGCTGCCTCCCGGATGGAGAGCTCACCTTCGCAGACCTGCCTGGTACATATTCCCTCTGCGCCTCCAGCGCCGAGGAGGCGCTGGCTCGGGATTTTATATGCTTCGGCGGCGCAGAGCAGGTGTGCATTGTCTGCGACGGGGGCTGTCTCAGCCGCGGGCTGGCGCTGACACTACAGGTTATGGAGGCTCACCCCAGAGTAACGCTCTGCGTAAATCTGCTGGACGAGGCCGAAAAGCTGGGACTGCAGCCCAACCTGACAGTCCTGTCCCAAGAGCTGGGTATACCTGTGTGCGGAGCCTCCGCCGCCCGGGGTCAGGGCATAGACGGCTTATTGCAGGCGCTGGACGCGCCATACAAGTCCACCGGCGGACAAAGCGTCAAATATTCCGGTGATATTGAGGCGGCCATAGCCGCCTGTCTGAAGGCTCTGGGCAAATCCCTGCCGGACGGCTGCGCACGCTTTGCCGCTCTGTGCCTGCTACGGGGCGACCGGGATGCCGTTCAGTCCATATCAGAGCATTTAAAGCTGCCCCGGCCGTTGCTGGATGAGGCAGCCGCAGCGGGGCGCAGACTGCTCTCAAGTCCCGAAACCATAGACGACAGAATAGCCGCGTCGCTCTCGGCCAGAGCCCGTGAGCTTGAGGCGCTGTGCTGTCAGGCAGGCCGGGAACGCACCCGTGGTATCGACCGGTTTCTTACCCATCCCATACTAGGCCTGCCGGCCATGGCTCTGCTGCTGGGGGCGGTGCTGTGGCTGACAATAGTAGGGGCAAATTATCCGTCAGCCCTTCTGAGCCGGGCTTTGTTTTCTCTCGGCGGGCTGCTTGAGGGGTTCTTATCCTTTTTGCCCGCCTGGGCGCGAAGCGCCCTGTTCGACGGAGTATGGCGCACATCCGCCTGGGTCACGGCCGTAATGCTGCCGCCTATGGCAATTTTCTTTCCCCTGTTCACCCTGCTGGAGGACATGGGATATCTCCCAAGGGTGGCTTTTAATCTGGACTATTTCTTCCAAAAGGCCCATGGAAGCGGCAAGCAGGCACTAACCATGTGCTCGGTATCCCAGCGTATGCCAAAGGGCCGCGTCCATACAGAACGCGGCCCTTTTGAAAACGTATGTGTTCTTATCCTCCCAGGTAGGCCTTGCGGACCTGGTCGCTGGCCATGAGCTCCGCGCCGGTACCGCTGAGGGTTATCTTGCCGGTCTCCAGCACATATGCCCGGTCGGCTATGGACAGAGCCGCCTGTGCGTTCTGCTCTACCAGAAGCACGGTAGTGCCCGCGGCATGGAGCTCCCGGATGATATCGAAGATCTGCTCCACCAGTATGGGAGCCAGGCCCATGGAGGGCTCGTCCAGCATGAGCACGGCGGGTTTGGACATAAGCGCCCGGCCCATGGCCAGCATCTGCTGCTCTCCGCCGGAGAGAGTACCGGCTATCTGCCGCCGGCGCTCCTTCAGCCGGGGGAAACGCTCATATACGTCGGCTATGCCCTCGTCTATTTCGCTGTTTGGGCGGGTATAGGCGCCCATCTCCAGATTTTCCTCAACAGTCATCTGAAGGAAAACCCTGCGTCCCTCCGGCACCTGAGCCAGGCCGTGCTCCACCACCTTGTGTGGAGCGACGCCGTGCAGGTCGTGGTCCTTGAAAACCACGCTGCCGCTTCTGGGGTGCAGAAGTCCGGACACGGTGTTGAGCACGGTGCTTTTTCCGGCGCCGTTTGCGCCTATCAGGGTAACTATCTCTCCCTGATTCACCTCAAAGGACACGCCCTTTACGGCATGGATGCTGCCGTAGTAGACATGGATATCGTTAACTTGCAGGATCGGCATATTCTCACGCCTCCTTTTTCTTGCCCAGATAGGCCTCTATAACGGCGGGGTTCGCCTGTATCTCCTCCGCTGTGCCCTTGGCGATTATCTGGCCGAAGTTCAGCACGCAGATGCCCTCGCAAACGCCCATTACCAGGCTCATATCGTGCTCGATGAGCATTATTGCTATTTTGAAGGTGTCGCGTATTTTGATAATATTGTCCATAAGCTCGGCCGTCTCGGATGGGTTCATACCCGCGGCGGGCTCATCCAAAAGCAGGAGGCTGGGGTTGGTAGCCAGAGCCCGGACTATCTCCAGGCGGCGCTGGGCGCCGTAGGGCAGGCTTCCCGCCTTGGCGTCGGCCATATCCTGCATATCGAAGATGCTCAAAAGCTCCATGGCCCGCTCATGCGCGGCTCTCTCCTGCTTCCAGTAGTTTGGCAGACGGAGGATACCGGTGAGCATTGAGTACTGCTCCTGATTGTGCAGGCCTATCTTCACGTTGTCCTCCACCGTCAGGTTGTCGAACAGGCGAATATTCTGGAAGGTGCGGGCTATTCCCATGCGGTTTATCTGCTCGGTAGTCTTGCCGGAGGTATCCATACCATCCAGCAGTATGGTGCCGCGGGTAGGCTGATACACCTTGGTGAGCAGGTTGAATACCGTGGTCTTGCCTGCGCCGTTGGGGCCTATAAGTCCGGCTATCTCAGTACGGCCTATGGTGATGTTAAACTCATTTACGGCTTTAAGCCCGCCGAAATCTATGCCCAGATGCTGGCACTCAAGAATGGGGGTCGTATTCAAATCCCGCTCGGGGATGATGGAGTGGCTGGGCACGGGCACCATTTTGGGCTTATCATACTTTTTAGCCATTTTCCTGTCCTCCCTTTCTGAAGTGGAACAAACGGGCAAACGTAGCCTTCACCGGTTCGCTGTTGGTTGCCAGCATCACCAGTATAAGGACGATGGCGTATATCAGCATACGGTAGTCGGCAAAGCTTCGCAGCAGCTCGGGCAGCACATACAGCAGAGCCGCGGCAATAATTGAGCCCCACATATTGCCCAGGCCGCCAAGAACAACAAACACCAGCACCAGAATGGAGGTATTGAAGTTAAACTTGGCCGCGGCAAGGTTTGAGTAGTTCAGGCCATAGAGCGCGCCTGCGGCTCCGGCCAGGGCGGCGGAGGTAACAAAGGCCATAAGCTTATACTTTGTCACGTTTATGCCCACGCTTTCGGCGGCAATGCGGTTATCACGCAGAGCCATAATGGCGCGTCCGGATCGGCTGCGCACCAGATTCAGGATTACCACCAGAGTTATTATTATGAGCACAAAGCCCGCGGTGAAGCTGGCTATGGTCTGCGTTCCCGTAGCGCCCTGAGCGCCCTTGATGATAGCGATGCCGCCGTCGGCCAGTCCCAGATCGTTTATAGTCAGGTTGCCCTTAAAGTTGAACGCCATATGCAGGCCGTTTTTATCGTAGCCCACCAGCAGGCAGTTTATAAGGTCTTTGATTATCTCGCCGAAGGCCAGAGTGACTATAGCCAGATAGTCGCCCCGCAGCCGCAGCACCGGCACGCCGACAACAAGGCCGGTTATGGCCGCGAAGAAGGCGCCCACCAGCATGGCCACAGCCAGCCGGGCGGGAACAAAGGGTATTGCGCTCTGAAGGCTCATGGCGGCGATAACACCGGAAAACGCTCCAACGCTCATAAAGCCCGCGTGACCAAGGCTTAGCTCACCCAGCACGCCTACCGTGAGGTTAAGGGACAGAGCCATAACTATATAGCAGCAGATAGGCACCAGCTGTCCCTGCATGGAGCTTGAAAGTCTGCCGCTGCTGTTGAGCATGGTGACAATTACAAACGCCAGGGTGACGCCCGCGTAGGTGGCGTAGTCCACCAGAACATTTTTCTTCAGCTTTATTTTTTTCATGGCTGTCACCTCAGACTTTCTCGGGCACATATTTGCCCAGCAGACCGGCAGGACGCACCAGCAGCACCACTATAAGCGTGGCGAAAACTATGGCGTTCGCCAGCTGGGTGGAGATATAAGCCTTGGCCAGGGCCTCGATTATGCCCAGGAGTATGCCGCCCAGGAAAGCGCCGGGTACGGAGCCTATGCCGCCGAAAACCGCGGCGGTAAAGGCCTTGATGCCGGGCATGGAGCCGGTGGTGGGCATAAGCGTGGGGTTAAAGGAGCACATGAGCACGCCGGCGACGGCGGCCAGGGCGCTGCCTATGGCAAAGGTCATGGATATGGTTCTGTTTACGTTTATGCCCATGAGCTGAGCCGCTCCCTTATCCTCGGAGCAGGCGCGCATGGCCTTGCCCATCTTGGATTTGCTGATAAACATGGTAAGCCCGATCATTATTACAATACAGGCGGCTATGGTTAGCAGAGATATATAGGATATGCTGAGCCGGCCGTCAAACAGGCGCAGCACATTTGGCTCGCCCTTGGCGTTCACAGCAGGAATAAGCGGGGTATATACCTTGGGAGTCGCGCCCCATATGAGCAGAGCGGAATTCTGCAGGAAATAGCTTACGCCTATGGCGGTTATAAGCACCGCCAGGGAGGGAGCGGAGCGCAGGGGCTTGTAGGCCAGTCCCTCTATCACTATACCCAGCACCGTGCACACCGCCGCCGCTATGATTACGCTGACCCAGCCGGGCAGCCCCATATAGGCCGTGGCGCAGAAGGACATATATCCGCCCACCATGATAACATCGCCGTGGGCGAAGTTCAGCATTTTCGCAATACCGTAAACCATGGTGTAGCCAAGGGCTATAATGGCGTACACGCTGCCTATGCTGATGCCGCTGACTAGATAGGAAAGAAATTCCATATTGGTTACACCTCTCTTTTTCTGATACTATGGCAAAAACGCAGCCGGCGCCGTCTTTCCGGGAAATACCGGCTCTGTTTCTGCCATAGGCGGCCTCTCGGCCATATCCTAAAAAAGCAAGTCTGGCTGGCAGGAGAAAATTCCCCCGCCAGCCCGGATTTTGCTTTTTTAAGCTGCTTTTCAGGCGGCGACGTACTTGCCGTCCTGAATTACATAGATATTGGGAGCCTTGGAGACTTCGCCGTTTGCGCTCCAGCCCATGTCCTGACCGGTGAGGCCGTCCACGGTGAAGGAGGAATCGGTGAACTGAGCCACCAGCTTCTCGCAGATATCCTGCGCACTCATATCGGGAGTGCAGCCGGAAGCGATGAGGGCGTTGTAAATGGCGTATACGCAGTCATAGCCGTCGGCGGCGAACTGGTTGGGGATATCGCCGTAGCGCTTCTGATACTCATTGACAAAGTTAACGGTAGCCTCATCGGTGGCGTCGGCGGAGAAGGGAGTCAGCAGCATGAGGCCCTCGGCCAGAGCGGTATCAAAGCCCTCCATGGTCAGTATGCCGTCCATACCGTCCACACCGAAGAAGGTGGGAGCATAGCCCATAGCCTTGGCCTGAGCCAGGATGACGGAGGCAGGCTGATAGTAGATGGGCATGAAGATCAGGTCTGCACCGGCGGACTGGGCGGCGCCCAGCTGCACGGAGAAATCAGTAGCGGTGTCGATGGTGAAGGTGCCCTCATAGACTGCCTCTATGTTCTTGTCGGCCAGAGTGGCCACAAAGGCATCGTGAATACCCTGGGAATATGCGTCGTCATTGCGGTAGATAATGGCGATCTTTGCATCGGGCATATTGGTGGATATATACTCCGCGGAGGCGATACCCTGGTTGGGGTCGGTGAAGCAGAGCTGGAACATATTGTCCTTACCGGCGGTAACGTCGGCGGAGGAAGCGGAGGGGGTGAGACCGAACATGCGGTCCTCATAGAGCTTTGCGGAGACGGCAATGGCAGAGCCGGTGGTGACGGAGCCGATAAGCGCCTGCATGCCCCAGTCCTTCAGGGTGTTGTAGGCGTTGATGCCCTTTTCGCCGTCGGCCTCATCGTCCTGAGGCTGGAACTCGATCTGGATGCCGCCCTGGGCGTTGATCTCGTCCACGGCGATCTGAACGGCGTTCATAACAGCCTTGCCGTAAATGGCGTTCTCACCGGTGAGGGGGCCAATGCCGCCAAACTTAAACGCTGCAGTTTCTCCCTCGGGAGCGCTGCTCTCGGGAGAGCTGCTCTCAGGAGCGGAAGAGCTGGTTTCGGGAGCGCTGCTCTCGGGTGCCGTCTCACCGCCGCAGGCGGTCATTGAGAACACCATGGCCAGAGCAAGCACAAGTGCAAGAATACGATTCTTTTTCATTCTGTTTACCTCCAATTTATTCTGCAAACGCAGTTCGCTTTAAGGAAACGCCGCTTGGGCTGAATTAAGATTTTCCTTCCTTAAAACATTACTGGAATTATAATACTTTACATTGTCAAAGTCAACGCACAATTTAACAAAGTCTCACAAAACATGAAACAAATTTTCTCCACTTTGACAATTTTTACCGGACATGCATTGAAGCACGCCCGTGAGCATAGATTTTCCAGTACAACTTTTTTATTGAGGAGTGGTATTTTTGGACCTTACAGAGCTGTATGAGACCGTTTTGAGCCATTCAGACGAGCTGGAGCTGCGGCAAATACTTATAGACGCCCTGCTGGAGCTCCTGGAAACTCAGTGAAGGGCGCGGCGCTGTATCTGCGGCTGAGCCGGGATGACGGCGCGGGCGAGAGTTCTTCCATTTCCGGACAGCGCCTGCTGCTGCGGCGCTGGGCCCAGGAGCAGGGACTGAGCATCTTCGGCGAATACACGGACGACGGAGTGTCCGGCACCACCTTTGACCGGCCCGCCTTCCGCCGTATGATACGTGACATAGAGCGCGGCAAAATAGACGCCGTGCTGGTAAAGGACCTGTCCCGGCTTGGGCGGGACTACATAACCGCCGGCCAGCTTACGGAGCTGTGGTTTCCCGCCCACGGAGTGCGCTTCGTAGCCGTAAACGACGGCTACGATTCCGCCGCGGACAACGGCGACATGGCTCCCCTGCGCAACATTATAAATGAGATGTACGCCAGGGACGCCAGCCGTAAAATACGCTCGGCTCTGCACGCTCGGATGGCCGCAGGAAAGTTCACCGGCTCCCGGGCGCCATACGGCTACAGGCGCAGCGCCGACAAAAGCCGTCTTGAGCCGGATATGCAGCAGGCGCCGGTGGTACGGCAAATTTTTGACCGGGCCTGCGCCGGGCTGAGCTGCGGAGATATAGCCCGTGAGCTGAACTCGGCGGCAATCCCCTCGCCGCTGGGCGGAGACTGGGGAGCCTCAACCATAAGAAAAATGCTGAATAACCCGGTATATCTGGGACACCTGGCCCAGGGGCGCAGCTCCAGAACCTCTCTTAAAAACAAAAAGAGCCTCCCCCGGCCTCGGGAGTCGTGGATATTGGTGGAAAACACCCACGAAGCCCTAGTAAGCAGCGCACAGTTCCGGCTGGCAGAAAGTCTGGTATCGGTCCGCAGGCCGAGGCGGGGCAGCGGATTTGAGAATATTTTTTCCGGTCTGGCCTTCTGCGCCGACTGCGGCAGCGCCATGTCCTCCGTCACCTCCCGAAAAAAGGGAAGCTCCATGAATCTGGCCTGCGGCGCCTACAAAGCCAGAGGAAAAGCCGCCTGCACAAATCACTTTATCAGTTTCGGAGAGCTATGTGAGCTGGTACTGCGCTCCCTGTGCCAGGAGCTGAAGCTCACTCCCGGTCAGGAGGAGGAAATACTGCAATCCGCCCTTAGGAAAGCCCGGGCGCTGCCCGACGAAAAGCTGCTGCGCCGCCGTTTGGCAGAGACGGACAGCGCGCTTATGCGGGCCTATGACGATTTCGCCCGCGGGGCGCTGGACTCCGCCGGACTGGACACGGTACTGTGCAGCTGCTCCAGGCGGCGAAGTACGCTGCTTGCGGAGCTTGAGGATCTTTCCCGCTCTCCCCGGCCGGAGGCCGCCCTGCATCTGCTCCGCGGCCTCACCTACCCCACGGAGCTGAGCCGTGATATGCTCCACCGCTATGTGAAGCGCATAGAGATACACCAGGCCGTAAGCGAAAACGGCCAAAAACGCCAGCGGGTAGATATCTGCTGGCGCTTTGAGCATACGCAGGAATACTGAGCATGTGCATGGGCTTTGGATGCAATGCGGCCGGGGTAGTGGGCTGCCGCATAATCGATTCCCCCCGTGAGCGGATGGTCGCCATGCTTACCAACGCCTTTGTGCCGTGCAACGGGCGCTTTCCCGCGCTTATTGCCATAATAACGGTGTTTTTCGCCGCAAACGCCCTGGAGGGCGCGGCGCTGCTCTCCGCTCTGGTGGCCTTGGGGGTGGTCATGACTCTGCTGTGCTCCCGTCTGCTGTCGGAGACAGTACTGCGTGGCATGCCCAGCTTTTTCACCCTGGAGCTGCCGCCCTACCGGCGGCCCCAGCCGGGGCGCATACTGCTGCGCTCAATTTACGACCGCACCCTTTTTGTGCTTGCCCGTGCCGTTATTGTGGCCGCGCCCGCCGGTGCGCTAATCTGGGCGCTGAACCGGCTGGGACTGATGGAGCTGTTTTCCGCCCTGCTGGACGCTCCGGGCAGGCTCATGGGCCTGAACGGCCTCATCCTGCTGGCCTTTATTCTGGGTCTGCCCGCAAACGAGATAGTCATACCCATCATCCTCATGTGCGTCCTCTCGCAGAACGCGCTGACGGAATACGCCTCGGCCGCGGAGCTGGGGATCATACTGCGGGGCGCGGGCTGGACGGAAAAGACCGCCCTGTGCTTTCTGCTCTTCACCATGTTCCACTCCCCCTGCTCCACCACCCTGCTGACCATACGCCGGGAGTCCGGCTCCTGGCGCTGGGCCGCGCTTGCCGCCGCCCTGCCCACAGCCGTGGGCGCGGCGCTGTGTATCCTGGTAAATCTCGTGTGGGCATAACAAAAATTCTGGGAAGGGTAAAACCCTTCCCAGAAAAAGTATTACACAGGCCTCGCAGAGTTCGCGTCCGCAGACGCGAAAAAAGTTAAATCATTTTCCGTGGCGGCATGTACGTCGCGGAAAATACTTCTCGCGAAGCGTGCGTCGAATTGACAGCTTGCGGTCAACCGAGGCGCGAAGCGAAGCGCAGCCTTCTGAAATAAGTGGCTTTGCCGCTTATTTCAGCCTTAAAATCCGGAATTCAGCTCGGTGATGCCGTCGATGAGCCAGTAGAAATAGGGAGCGCTGGTCTGACCGTTGGCAACGTCGGACTCCTGGAACCACTCGCCCTCGGCGACGGTCTTGGTGTCGGGAGCGGAGGCGCCGTAAGCGGTGCCGGTGCCGGTCCAGGGACCTGCGAACACATGGATGCTGCCGTCGGTGAGACCGGCGTTTATAGCCTCCAGCTTCTCGGCGGTGCCGGGAGCGGCGATGGTCTCGTTGAGCTCGGTGAGGAGCACAGCGCCCTCAGGCATACCGGCGGTCCAGTCCTGGTCAAACTCCTCGCCGTTCACAACTGCCTTTATGGCGTACTCAAAGTAAACGCTCCAGTCGATACGGCAGGAGATGAGGGACGCGTCGGGAGCGACGGAGATCATGTCGTTGTTGTAGCCGCAGTGGTACACGCCGTTCTGCTGAGCGGTGGTGGCGGGGGTGGTGTTGTCGGAGTGCTGGGAGATGAGCACGGCGCCCTCGTCAATAAGAGCCTGAGCGGCATTGGCCTCGGCGGTGGGGTCGGACCAGCTGGAAACGTACTGGACCTTCATGGTCACGCTGGGGCAGACGCTGCGTGCGCCCAGGTAGAAAGCGGTGAAGCCGGAGATAACCTCGGCGTAGGCGTAAGCGCCGACGTAGCCGATAATGGCCTCTTCAGCGGTAATCTCGCCGGAGTCGATAAGCTCCTGGAGCTTCATGCCGGCAACGACACCGGCGGCATAGCGGCCCTCGTAGATGTTGGCAAAGGCGTTGTGGGTGTTTTCCAGATCGTCGAAGGTGGAGTTCAGGTTGGTGCAGGAGATAAACTGAACATCCTCATAGTCGGGAGCGACCTTCAGCATGAAGGGCTCGTGGCCGTAGCTGTTGCAGATGACTATGGAGCAGCCCTCTTCGGCCAGCTCAATGCAGGCGTCCTCAACATCGCTGTTCTCGAGTATGTTGTACTTGGGTATCCAGGTGACATTGATGCCCTCGCCCGCCAGCTTCTCGGTGACGTCCTCGACGCCGCGCATGAAGTTGTAGGTGTAGCCCTGGTCGTTCTCATCGCCTATGCAGATGATACCGACGGTGATGTCCTTGGTCTCAGCCTCGGGGGCGGTGCTCTCGGGGGCATTACTCTCGGGAGCGGTGGACTCGGGAGCCTTCTCGTCGCCTCCGCAGGCGGTCATGCCCAGCAGCATCACCAGAGCGAGGAGCAGTGCAAGTGTTCTCTTCATTTGTTTTTCCTCCTAAAATATCGGTTGTTTTTCGGGTACCACCCAAAATTTATCGAAAGCCCAGGGCTATCAATATACCTGTTCAGCAGAACTCCACGCCCGTCTCCGGGTCCATGGAGGCCACGCGGGCCAGGCTCTCCACACGGATGCCCATATCCCGCACTATTTTTCCGCCCTCCTGGAAGGCTTTTTCAACGGCTATGCCCGCGCCCACCAGAGTAGCGCCGGAATCGCGCACCAGGCTGGACAGGCCTATGAGAGCCGCGCCCTTGGCCAGAAAGTCGTCTATAATAAGCACTCTGTCGCCGGGGTTCAGGAAATCCCGGGCCACAACTATGTCGTACACCGTACCGTGGGTAAAGGACTCCACCTTGGATGTGTAGACGCCGCCGTCTATATTCTTGGTCTTGGTCTTTTTGGCGAAAATGCAGGGACAGCCGAACTCCTTGGCCACAAACACAGCTATGCCTATGCCTGAGGCCTCAATGGTAAGTATTTTGTTTACGCCCTCGTCCTTATAAAGCCGGTGCCACTCTCTGGCCATGGCCTCGAACAGCTCCACATCCATCTGGTGGTTCAGAAAACTGTCCACCTTCAGCACATTGCCCGGGCGCACCTTACCGTCCTTGCGGATGCGATTTTCCAAAAGCTCCATGTTATCTCTCCCCGATTTCAATAAGTAGTTACATTTTACAACACAAGCCTCCGCCATGCAATCACAAAATACCACAAAGTACGTTTATTTTCGTCTTTTTATTTCAGCTTACGGCAATGATAAATTAAAACCGGCTTGAAACCACAGTACACACGTTTAAACAGAAAAGGCCGCCCATGGGCGGCCTTTTCTACTCATTGGCAAAGAATCTTCCGGGGCTTACTCTTATTTTTACAGCATGGCGGAGGTTCTTGAGACAAACCTCGCTGTGCTCACCGCCGTTTTCACCGTCACGGGTCCATGCCATAGGCTCAGGGAAGCGGAAACGTATGGAACTGCTGTGGAGTATGGTTATCTGAGTGCCCGAATAGTCCTTATTTACAAATTCCGAAAACGCAGTCTGCAAATCAATGATATTTTTTGGTGTACGCACCAGAATCACCTCAAACAGACCGTCCCCCAGTTCCACCAGCGAGCTGTCCAGCCTGATGAGTCCGGCCAGAGAGGTGGAGTTGGTCACACCGCCGAAGATGAAATCACCGTCTATGGTGCCGCCGTCATATTCCACCACCGCGTGGGTGGTGGGCAGCTTTGGCAGAGCCTTCATACCCTCCAGTACATAGGCGAAGTGGCCCAGGGCCTGCTTGGACTGCTGAGGGGTTATATAGCTCACGTCCGTGAAAGCGCCGAACGCAGCAATATAGGTGAAATAGCGGTTGTCGTTGAAAAGGCCCAGGTCCATATCCATGCCCCGTCCGGTGACCACGGTCTGTGCAGCCTCAGCCGGATTCTTGCTCAGCCCCAGGCTGGCAGCCACATCGTTTGCCGTACCCATGGGGATGTAGCCCAGCTCCGGCGCATCAGTAAGCTGCGCAAGACCGGCGGTGGTTTCGCTCAAGGTTCCGTCGCCGCCCATGCACACAATAAGATCGTAGCCGCGTGCATGGTCTATGGCAAGCTTTGTGGCATCTCCCGGCGCGGCGGTAAAATAAACGGACGGCAAGTAGCCGGCACTATAAAATATTTGCAGGGCCTCTCCCAGGCCGGCCTTGTATCCGCCCTTTCCGGCATTCGGATTTACTATCAGCATCAGTTTTTTCATGTCAGTCTACCTCAATGGTTAATGCTATACATCATAGCCCCGCAAGTGTGGATAGTCAATCGAATTGTGTGAATTCTATATGATATTTTTATGAATAAAAATCGCCCCCGCCGCGGTCAGCAGGCCGAAGCGGGGGCTATGTATTTACTCAACTATCTCCAGGATCTCCATGGGGCACTGCTTGGCACAGATGCCGCATGCGATGCACTTTGTGGGAAAATCGTCTTCCCCGGGTTTGACCATCACGCCCATGGGGCAGGCCTCCACGCAGGCGCCGCACTTGGTGCAGAGCTTTTTGTCTATCATATAAACGCCCTTGGCGTTCTGGCTGATGGCGCCGTTGGGACAGGTTCTGGCGCATTTGCCGCACTGAATACAGGTCTTTACGGCAATGACGCCTGGCTTTTTCTCGGTGATGCGTATGCAGCTCTTGTCCGGATCGAACTGCTTGTAAAAGGCGGTGGAGCAGGCGCTCTCGCATTGCAGACATGCCTTGCATAGTGCGGCGTCTTTGACTTTCAGTTTTTTCATCGTTGTAATAACCTCCAATAAAATTCAGATCATGCAAAATAAAACTGTTGAATATTTAGATTAATTCCATCATATCACAAGATTTTACGAAAGTAAATGTGTTTGTGAAAAGTTCCACATTCCAAAATTCAAAAATCTTTTAACTTGCCCCGGTAAGCGGCATATGATATAATATTAATATACAATTTGAGGAGCGTACTGATATGAAGCAGGCAAAATTCATTTCCTATATCGTTCTGGCCGCCATGACCGGAGTAACAGCTTTGATGTTCATAGCCAGTATTGTGCTTACCTGTGTGGATATGGCAAGAGGAGAATAAAATTTTCCAAAATTTCCTCTTGACAAAGGGCGCACGGCTGATTATAATGGCACCAAAGTTAATAAGCTTTAAACCAATGACGGAGAGAAGTAGCCGGTGCGGCAAGCTTTCAGAGAGCCTCGGGTGGTGTGATGAGGCAGTAAGCGGCTGGTGAATGGACTTCGGAGGGCGGACCGAAAGGCTTTGGCCAAGTAGGGACCGACGGGTATCCCACCCGTTATCCATCGGGGCGCGTATAGATGGTACGCGTAAGCGAGAGGACGATTTTTTCGTCAATTTGGGTGGTATCGCAGAAGTTTTCAGGCTTTTGTCCCATGTATGGGGCAAGGGCTTTTTTTGTATTCTTTTTGCTGTGGCAAAGCAAAAAGAGCCATCGCCGCCCGAAAAATCAAAAAATCGGAGGAACTCAAAAATGAAAAAGAACAATGTTGTAAAGAAAATCATGGCAGCCGGAGCCGCTATGGCCCTGTGCCTGGGTCTTACCGCCTGCGGAGGACAGCCCGCCGAGACCGCGGCCCCCGGAACCGCGGCCCCTGGAACCACGACCCCCGAAAGCGCCGCTCCACAGGGCGGCAGCTACACAGTAGCCGTTGTAAAGCAGATGGACCACGCCTCTCTGGACGAGATAGCAAACGCCATCACCGCCCGGCTGGACGCCATAGCCGCCGAGCAGAACATCACCATTGAGTACGAGGTATATTCCGGCCAGGGCGACCAGACCGTGCTGAAGCAGATAGGCGACCAGGCCGTGGCAGACGGAGTAGACGCAATCATCCCCATAGCCACCACCGCCGCCCAGGTAATGACCGTATGCGCCGAGGACAGTAAGACCCCCGTTATCTTCGCCGCAATTTCCGACCCGGACACCGCCAATCTGACCGGTATGGACTATGTGACCGGCACCAGCGATGCCCTGAACACTGAGTTCATTCTGGATATGCTCCTGGCTCAGAACCCCAAGGCAGATTCCATCGGCCTGCTGTACTCCCTGTCCGAGCCCAACTCCGCAAAACCCATAGCTGACGCCAAGGCCTATCTTGAAGGCAAAAACATACAGTATATTGAAATGACCGGCAACACCAATGACGAGGTAATAACCGCCGCCGATGTGCTTATCTCCGAGGGCGTGGACGCCGTGTTCACCCCCACAGACAACACGGTAATGTCGGCTGAGATGGCCATTGCCGACAGCTTCATCGCCGCAGGTATCCCCCACTATACCGGAGCTGATTCCTTTGTCCGCAACGGCGCTTTCGTCACCTGCGGCGTAAACTACACCGACCTGGGCACCGACACCGCGGACCTGGCCTACAAAGCCATGACCGAGGGCATGAACGAACTGGAAGATTATTATAAGGTAGACGGCGGTATCATAACCGTAAACACCGAGACCGCCGAGGGTCTGAAAATAGACTACTCCGTGTTTGACAGCATGGGCGAAGTGGTGGAAGTGCAGACCACGGAAGAATGATTAATAATGAAAAGTTGCGGTGCCCAAGGCTCCCTTGTGTAAAGGGAGCTGTCAGCCGACAGGATGACTGAGGGATTGATAACCCCTCCGCCCGCTGCGGCGGGCACCTCCCCTAACATGGGAGGAAAAGTAGGGGCGCAGTCTGCGGACTGCGTGGGACGTGGGTCGTGTTCTGAAACCCATTTCTTTAAAGAAACGGGTTTCAGACTTCCCAAAGAATCTGCCTAAGTCGTATACTCTTTTGGGCCTCGCCGACGCGCACAACGCGCTCGTGCGGCGGTAGCTGCGAGCCCTGGCCTGTGTCTAAGTACGACGCTGCCAGGTGAGCTTTAAAGCGAAACTCTACTGCCCAATTCCACCGACTCAGGCGCGATTTGGTGGCACTTACCCTTCGCCATTTGAGTAAGGTGAGCCGTGGGCTCAGCTTACGGCCCATGGCGAACAGCCAGTTTCTTTGGCAGGCGACACCGTTTCTTTCTGAAAGAAATGGGGTCGCATACCGCAGCCAGCAGGCTGCGCCCCGGTACTTTCGTTTTGAATACGCTTCCATCAAACTTGACAGATTAAACCCCTCTGCCCCTGTTAGGGGAGGATAAGGGAATATTAAATATAACCACATTGCCGTGACCCCCGAATTACTTCGGGGGCCTTGGCGCGGAAGGAGAAAATCATGCTGTTTATTACCCAGACGGCTCTGGAGCTGGGCCTCTTGTATGCTCTGGTTGCCATGGCGCTGTTTTTGAGCTACCGGGTGCTGGATATAGCCGATATGACCACAGACGGCTGCTTTGTGCTGGGCGCCGCTGTTTCCGTGTCTCTGGCCGCAGCAGGGCATCCCCTGCTGGCCATACCCGCGGCCATGGCCGCCGGCTCCTGCGCGGGCTTTGTCACCGCATTTCTGCAGACCCGGCTGGGTGTCCCATCTATTCTGGCGGGCATAGTGACCAACACAGGCCTGTATACCATAAATCTCATGGCTATGGGCTGGAGCTCAAACGTGAGCCTGCTGAAACAGGACACCGTGTTCACCCTTCTGCGTGCCACGGGCTTCGGCGGCAGCTGGTATGAGACTGTTCTGGCCGCACTTGTCACCATAGCCGCCGGAGTTTTTCTCGTCTGGTTTCTTGGCACGCGCATAGGCCTGTCCATCCGCGCCACCGGCGACAACCGGGACATGGTGCGGGCCTCCTCAATAAATCCCGCCCTTACCGTATCCGTTGGCCTGTGTATCTCCAACGCCCTCACCGCCCTCTCCGGCGCCATGGTGGGGCAGTTTCAGAAGAGCGCCGATATAAACGCCGGCACCGGCGTTGTGGTCATAGGCCTGGCCTGCCTCATAATAGGCGAGACTCTGGTGGGCCGCGGCAGCGTCCGCCGTGGCGCTCTTGCCGCCATCATAGGCAGCATAGTGTACCGCTTCATCTATGCCATTGTTCTGAAAACCAAGATAGTGCCCATAGACTGCCTCAAGCTGGTGACCGCAATTATCGTGGGCCTGGCCATAGCCATGCCCACCCTCAAGAGCTGGTTTGCATTCCAGAAGCGGCGCATGGCCGCCCACAGCGGAAAGGGGGAATAAGCCTTGCTGTATGTAAAGAGCATCTCAAAAACCTTTAATCCAGGCACCGTGAATGAGAAAAAGGCCCTCTCCGGTCTGAGCCTGCATCTGGACAAGGGTGATTTCGTCACCATCGTAGGCTCAAACGGCGCGGGCAAATCCACACTGTTCAACGCCATAGCCGGCAGCTTTTATGTGGACGAGGGCAGCGTCACCCTAGGCGGACGGGACATCACCTTCACACCCGAGTACCGGCGCAGCCGGGTAATAGGCCGCCTGTTCCAGGACCCCCTCCGGGGCACGGCGCCCAGTATGACCATAGAGGAAAATCTGGCTCTGGCCTTCCTGCGCACCTCCAAGGGCGTGGCGCCCTTCAGCCGCATAGGAAAAAAGGACAGGGAGCGCTTCCGGGAGCGGCTTGCACTTTTGGACATGGGTCTGGAGGACAGGATGGGCCAGCCCGTGGGGCTGCTCTCCGGCGGCCAGCGTCAGGCGCTGACCCTGCTGATGGCCACCATCGTCCCCCCCGAGCTGCTGCTGCTGGATGAGCACACCGCCGCCCTGGACCCCGGTACCGCCGACAAGGTGCTTGAGCTCACCAAGAGTATCGTGGCCGAAAACGGCATCACCTGCCTGATGATAACCCACAATATGCACCAGGCTCTGGAGCTGGGCAACCGTACCCTTATGATGGCGGCGGGAAACATAGTTCTGGATGTCTCCGGTCCGGAGCGGGCCGGCATGACCGTTCCCGATCTGCTCCGGCGCTTTAAATCCGGCACCGGCGCGGAGCTGGATAACGACAGGATACTGCTGTCATAAGCGCCGGCTTTTTGCCGACGCCAGTAAAAAATTAATAGTGAAGAATGAATAATTATTGTGGCGCTGTGCGCCGGATTCATTAAAATCACACAGGGAGGACAAAACATGAAAATAGGCTTTATAGGCACCGGCGTAATGGGCACCGGAATGATCCGCAATCTGCGCAAAGCCGGCTTTGATGTGGAGATTTACGCCCGCAATATCTCCCACGCCCGGCATCTCACAGACGAGGGCGTAGTCGCCCGGGAGAGCGTGGCGGAGCTGTGCGCGGGCAAGGACGTGCTCATCACCATCATAGGCAAGCCCCAGGATGTGGAGGGCATCTATTTCGGCCAGGGCGGCATACTGGACAGCATGGCCGCCGGAAGTACTGTTATCGACATGACCACCAGCAGCCCCAGCCTGGCCCGGAAGCTCTACGCGGCGGCTAAGGAAAAGGGCATAGACGCTCTGGACGCCCCTGTGTCCGGCGGCGCGGAGGGCGCTGCGGCCGGTACCATGACCATCATGCCCGCCGGCGACAAGTCCGCGGCGGAGCGCTGCATGCCTCTGTTCGAGGCCATGGGCGGCAAGATATTCTATATGGGTGAGTCCGGAAACGGCCAGAGCATGAAGCTGGCCAACCAGGTGGCCTGCGCCGGAGTTGTGGGCGCCCTGCTGGACGCCTGCCAGTACGCTGATACTCTGGGCATAGACCGGGAGAAGATGTTTGAGATACTGGTGACCTGCACCTCCTCCAGCCGCCAGATGGAGATAATGCACCCCCGCTTCAAGAGCGGCAACTATGAGCCGGGCTTTATGATAAAGCACTATGTTAAGGACCTGGGCATAGCCAAAAACGAGGTGGAGTCCCGTGGCGGACGCCTGCCCGTGACAGAGCTGATGTACGGCTTCTACGAAAAGCTCATTTCCGACGGTATGGAAAACAAGGATTTCTCAGCCGTGGCGGAATACTGGAACAAATAGGCGCGCGAAAACGCCCCGTTCGTTATGGTATAACGAACGGGGCGTTTTACTGTTTTGTCAGCTATTGGGGCTCTGAGTTATTCATAGCCGCCTGCCAAACCTCATGGAAAGGCACGCCGTGTTCTGCGGAAACGGCGGCTACGTCCTCATACTCGGGCTTAACATGGACGGTATCCCAGCCCTGGGAGCACTTGAGGCGAATATTTCCATAGGGGGTCTCTACGGTACGGAAGGACACATCCAGCTTCATGCGTCGGCAGTCGTAAAAGCGCACGCCGTTGGTCACAGTCTCCCGCAGCACCGCCCGGGCCAGCTTTTCTGCATCCTCACGGCGGGTAAGGACATAGAGTATATGTCCGGGCCTGCCCTTTTTCATAACGGCCGGCACGGCGGACACATCCAGAGCGCCCAGCTGTCTTATGCGCTCCATAGCGCAGGACAGCGCCTCGGCGCTCATATCGTCTATATTGCAGGCAAGCTCGGTGACGTCGTCATCCAGTTCATCCTCGGTCTCGCCCAGAAAGGCGCGGACACAGTTGGCGGCGTCAAACTGTCTTGTTCCCATGCCGCAGCCAACAGCGCGGATGGTCATAAGGGGCCTCTCGCCGAATTCATCGGCAAACGTCCTTATAAGCGCGGCTCCGGTGGGAGTGCACATCTCTCCCTCTGTGTCTCCGGCGTAGCTGGGCACGCCCTCCAGCAGAAAGGCTGTGGCAGGTGCGGGCACGGGCATTATTCCGTGGGCGCATTTCACCTGTCCGTAGCCTGTACGCACGGGAGACACCGCCACTCGCTCCGGAGCCAGCAGCTCCAGGGCATAGCAGGCGCCCACCACGTCGGCTACGGCGTCCAAAGCCCCCACCTCGTGGAAATGTATCATATCCACGCTCTCGCCGTGGGCGCGGCTCTCGGCTGCGGCGATGGCGTCGTAGACGCTCCACGCTCTGTCCCGAACGGCTTCGGGCAGAGGCATGGCGGCGATGATATCACGCACCTGGGCCAGAGTGTAGTGGTGGTGATGATGGTTGTGCCCGTGCTCGTGGTGATGGTGCTCCTCCTCATGACCGTGTATCTCCACCGCCATGTGAGTTCCATTTATTCCGCAGCTGCGCACGTTCCGGGCGGAGACGTGTACGCCCTCAAGGCCCAGAGCGTTCATTTTATCCAGGAACGCCGCCTTATCCGGCAGCAGCTCATATAGAGCGGCGGTTATCATATCTCCCGCAGCGCCCATGGCACATTCTATGTAAAGAGTTTTCATTTTCAGCAGCCCTCCATCTGGTTTATGCGGCTGGCAAGGAAGCCCGCGCCGAAGCCGTTGTCTATGTTCACCACCGACACGCCGGAGGCGCAGGAATTCAGCATACTGAGCAAGGCGCTCAGTCCGCCGAAGTTGGCGCCGTAGCCCACGCTGGTGGGCACGGCTATAACGGGGCAGTCCACCAGACCGCCCACAACGGAGGCTAAAGCCCCCTCCATACCCGCCACGGCAACCACACAGCGGGCATTGGTAAGCTCTCCCATATTGCCAAGCAGCCGGTGCAGTCCGGCAACGCCCACATCGTACAGCCGGGTGACCCTGTTGCCCAGAGTCTCGGCAGTTAGGGCGGCCTCCTCGGCCACGGCCATGTCGCTGGTGCCGCCGGTGGCCACCACTATGTGTCCCAGGCGCGTTGTATCGCGGGGATTCACGATGGCAAGGCGGGCGTCGGCGTGATAGTCTATCCCGGCGCTGCACACAAGGCTTGCCGCCTTATCCTCATCAAGCCGGGTGACCAGTATATTGCCGCAGCCCCGGGACAGCATGGCCTCCAGTATGCCGCTTATCTGCCGTGCCGTTTTCCCGGCGCCGTATATGACCTCTGAGGCTCCCTGACGCACGGCGCGGTGAAAATCCACCTTGGCGTAGCCCAGATCCTCAAAGGGGCTCATTTTCAGCTCGTTTAATGCATCCTCGGGCCGGGTCTGACCATCCGCCACGGCGCGCAGCAGGGCCAGTATCTCCTGTTTATTGTCCATAAATTATTTCTCTCCTAGCGTGAAGCCTGTCTCGCTTCCATATCCAGCCACACCCGGACGAACCAGGGGCGGAGCTTTTCGCGTATAAGCCCGCTTTTTTCCAGCGCCATTGAGCGCTGTTCCTCAGTAATCTGCAGCAACGCCGCCTCTCCCCTTTTGCGGACGCGGAAATCCGAAAAGCCCAGGGCGGACATGGCCTTTTCTGCCTGCTCAACCCTGTTCAGGTCCGCCACGGTTATGGTCTCGCCGGTGGGTATGCGTGTGGCAAGGCAGGCGTAGGCAGGCTTATCCGCCGTGAACAGTCCCGCTCTACGGGAGTTTTCACGCACCATCGCCTTGGTAACGCCGCACTCACGCAGGGGGGAGCGCACCCCCATTTCCCTCAGGGCCTGCATACCCGGCCTGTCCTCCGCGTCATCGGAGGCGTTGGTGCCGTCTATTATAAGGCTGTAGCCGTCGCTCTCCGCAGCCCTTTGTATTGCTGAGAATATGGCGCGCTTGCACCAGTAGCAGCGCCTTTCATCATTACAGGCGATGCGGGCATCCTCCAGGGGGTCCAGCTCCACAAGACGCATTTCCGCCCCCGTCTCCGCCGCCATGCGGCGGGCGTCCTCCAGCTCAAAGCCGGGCTGGAAGGGGGTGTGTGCGTAATATGCCTTCACATCGGCGCCGCAGCTTTTGGCAAACCACAGCAGATAAGCCGAATCCACCCCGCCGGAAAAGGCCAGGGCGCATCTGGTATTTTCCTCAAAAAAATTCTGAAGTGTCATATTTTTCCTCTTAAAAAAGCAGAGGCATACCCGTCAATCAGGTATGCCTCTGGTCGTTTATTCATCCGGCTGCCCTGTTAGCAGACCCGAGTATTTTATCACGGTTTCGCGCTTTCGTCAATATCTCAGCCCGCTGCGGAGTAGGCCCAAATAACGGCCGTCTGCCCGGCAAGCTCATCATAGCTCCAGCGCCTTTCGCTGCGCTCTATGCTGTTGGGGTCCTTGACGGAAAAACCGCTGTCGCTCCAGCCGTCCAGAACTATAAAATGCCCCGAGGTAGTGAAGTCGCCGGGCAGCATGGAGCATATAATAAGCTCGCCGTTATCCAGCGCAGAGCGCATATCCCACTCGCTCAGAGGCACCTCACGCCAGCTGAGGCCCAGGCTGGTGCTCCCGGCGCGCATAAGGTCCCAACTGGAACCGCTGCCCTCCACATAATAACCGCTCTGTTCAGCCATGCGCGCAATATACAGGGGGTTGAGCTGAGTGTTCCCCGTAAGCGCCACAGCCACCATACTCAGGCATGTCGGACCGCAGCCCGTGATTCCCATGGGACTGCCGCCGTACAGTCCGTAACCCCAGCGGGCATCCCATTGGGTAAAAAGCTGTACTCCGTCCTGTGCTGAGAGCTTTATGTCCTCCGGCTGAAGTTTCCCGTCAGTATCCGTGTTCTGCCACCAGGCGCGCACATAGTCCCGGGCGTGCTTATTTGTAACGGCAAGCTTTACCAGAGGCTCTGTATAGACCTCTATATGCTCCAGTATCTCCACCAGAGCATCGTCCCGTCCTGCTTCCTCAAGCAGCATCCGCCAGGTCTCAGGCTCTATGCCTATAGCCGCATAATCCGTATCTCCAAAGCGCTCAGCCACGGTGGCCTCGTCCTTGTATGCCATTATCCCCTGTATCAGCGCGCCGGCGCAGCCGGTGAGCAGCAGGAGAGTAAGTATCCAAACAATAAAGCGTTTCATCTTACTGCCTCCGTATGTTTTCTGAGGGCATTATATACGCTCTTTGACGAGAAATTGTAAGTTTTTTGCATCATATTTGCATTTTCCGCGGGAGAACAATCTCCCGCGGAAAATATACTTTTATCCTACATTGTAAGGCTGCCATTCTCGTCCTCAAGCAGTATCATAATCTTCTCCTGCTCTCCGGTCTCTGCGTTCACATATATGATAAACTGGCCGCCGTCCCCGTCCGCACAGACGAATTCATGGCACAGCTTTTCATAGCCGCCGGCCGTGGGGATAAGCGCCTGACGGAAACTCTCCACGCTTAGCTCGCCCACCTGCTTCTGAGCCTCTTCCCTGCTCACCTGCACCTTGGGCAGCTCTCTCTGCGTATGGGATGAAATATAGCCCGCACTCTCAAATCCCACCACCATGCCTCTGTCCAGAGCCACGGACACCTTCACAAGGTCGGGATAGCACAGCACCTCCCCCTGTTTATAGGCAAAATTTATGGTACACACACCTTCCTCGGTCATGTGATAGCTGGCCTCCATATTCTCATAGCCACGGTCTGACAGAAATTTTTTTGCTATACCCACAGCATCCTCCGCAGACATACGGGCATCGCCGGGCTGATAGGCGCTTATGAAGTTCATTATTCTGCCGCCTCGCTGAGTAACTTCAATGGTGATGTCCCCCGAGGAAAAATAGTAGCAAGGAATCTTACCCCGTGATGAGCCCATGCTTTGCAGCTCGTCCAGCTCCAGCGACAGAAATTTGGCCGCAGCCTCTTGTGCGGAGCGCTCCGAAATGCCCTTTTCGCCCGCAAGCAGCTTTGGCTCCGCATCCTTGATATGCTGGGAGAAGGGGCCGTCGTACAGCAGGCTGGGCATTTCCGGGAACTCCTCCTCTATAAGGCGCATACCGCCCCCCAGAGTATCATCGGGCACGGCGCTCTCCTCCGCCTCATCCATACGCCGCTCGGCGGTGAGCAGTTCATCCATGCTGAGGCCTCCCTCCGCAAGCTCGGTCTGTAGCTTGCGGAAATTGCCGGCAAGGGCCGATGCCGTTTCGGCAAGACTGCGCAGATTTTCCGCCTCCTGGTCCGTATAGCTCCGCCCGTTTCTGGAGAGGCTGTAGGCGTAGTCCCCCACCCGGCTTATGAAGCCCGCCGTCTTTTCCAGCTCCTGTGTGGAGAATGGCAGCGAGCCCAAAGACATCTGAGCTGTCATGGCCTTGCCGAACACCTCAGTACATACGGCGTTAATCAAGGTGGGGCTTTTGGCGTACAGGCTCTTTTGCAGAGCCGTGTCCAGCTCTGTCATGCCCGTGACCAGCTCGGCAAAGGCATGGTGGTGGCTTATGCTCAGCGCGTTTTCCAGCGCCGCAGCTCTCCTGTGATTTTTCCAGGCCATTGCTCCCGTGACCGCCAGCGCCACGCACAGCACAGATATAAGAAAAGCGGAACCTTTATTTTTCATAGCAAAACACCCTTTCAGGAGCTAGTGTCTCCCAAAAGGGTGTTTTTATTTTTGCAATATTTTCTTATTCAGCCAGCTTATCCAGACCCACGCGCAGGCGGCGCAGGCACTCCTCACGGCCCAGAATACGGCATATCTCCACAGCTCCGCCGGGGGTTACGCTCTGTCCGGCGGCGGCTATGCGCACAGGCCACATGAGCTTGGCGTTCTTGACTTCCTTTTCGGCGGCAAGACCGGTCATGACGTTCAGGATGGACTCATCGTCCCAGCTTTCCAGAGCCTCAAGAGCGGGGATGACAGCCTGGAGCATCTCGCGGGAGGAGTCTTTATCGGACTTGGACTTCTTGTGCACGAACAGCTCGGCGTCGTACTCGGGCAGGGCGGCGAAGAAGCCTATCTTCTCCGGGATCTCGCTGAGCTTCTCGCAGCGGGCCTGGAGCAGGGCGGCTATGGCGTCGGCATCCACGGACTCGTCGGCCACGGCCTGACGGATATAGGGGCGGGCAATTTCGGCAAATTCCCCTGCGGACATAGCGCGCAGGTAGTTGGCGTTAAAGTAGTCCAGCTTCACCAGGTCGAAAATGGCGGGAGACTTGGATATACCGCTTATGTCAAAGGCATCCACAAGCTCATCAAGAGTGAAGAACTCCCGCTCGGCTATGTCGCCCTTGGGAGACCAGCCCAGGAGGGCCACATAGTTTATTATGGCGCCGGTCACATAGCCCATGGCGCGCAGGTCCTCATATGACGGGTCGCCGTGGCGCTTGGACATCTTGTGCTGGGCGTCGCGCATTACTGGAGAGCAGTGGACATAGGTGGGTATCTCCCAGCCGAAGGCCTCGTACAGCAGGTTGTACTTGGGGGCGCTGGACAGGTACTCGCTGCCGCGCACCACATGGGTGATTCCCATGAGATGGTCGTCCACCACGTTTGCAAAGTTATAGGTGGGCAGGCCGTCCCGCTTCATGAGCACCTGGTCGTCCAGGGTCTTGTTCTCCACGGTAATAGCGCCGAAGGAGGCGTCGGAGAAAGTGGTGCTGCCCTCACGGGGGATGCGCTGGCGAATGACATAGGGCTTGCCGGCCGCCAGATTGGCGGCTATCTCCTCAGTACTGAGGTCGCGGCAGGGGTCCTCCGCGCGGTCGAACTCGCCGGAATCCTCCTCGGACTCGGTCTTTTCGCAGAAGCAGTAGTAGGCGGCGCCTCTCTCAACAAGAAGCTCCGCGTATTTGCCGTAAAGGCCGCGGCGCTGAGTCTGGATATATGGTCCCACGGGGCCGCCCACATCGGGGCCTTCGTCGTGACTTAGGCCGCACTCGGCCATGGTGCGGTAGATAAGCTCCGCCGCTCCCTCCACCTGACGGGACTGGTCGGTATCCTCAAGACGGAAAATAAAGGTACCGCCTGCCTTGCGGGCTATCAGCCAGGTATACAGCGCGGTGCGCAGATTGCCCACGTGCATATATCCGGTGGGGCTGGGGGCAAAACGGGTACGCACCTTTCCCCTGGGAATGCGCGCCTCCATTTCCTCAAACCATTTCATATCCAAGCTCATTGTATCTCAACCTCCATGTATTGGCTCATTTTCTCTCTGCTGATTATATTCTCAAAGTCATACCATTGTCAAGAAGTCCAAATATCAGTTTTTAGTTGTATTCCCCCTTGTTTCGTGCTAAAATATACTGAATGACTTTATTCACAGCAAGGAGTGACCTGCATGATCTCAGAAAAAATGTCTCAGCTGGCCAAGGGCAACAGCGCAATACGCGCCATGTTCGAGGAGGGCAACCGTCTTGCCGCCCTGTACGGCCGTGAAAACGTCTATGACTTCAGTCTGGGCAACCCAAATTTCCCCGCTCCCCCCCAGGTAAAAGAGGCCATTTATGATATTCTGGAAAATGAAGACAGCACCATGGTGCACGGCTATATGTCAAACGCCGGATATCCAGACGTGCGCGAGGCCATTGCCGCCTCTCTGAACCGCCGTTTCGGCTCTGCCTACAATGCCGGAAATATTATCATGACCGTAGGCGCCGCAAGCGGTCTGAACATCATTCTGAAAACCCTGCTGAATCCCGGCGACCAGGTGATGGCCATAGCCCCCTACTTTGTGGAATACGGCAACTATGTCCGCAACTATGACGGTGAGCTGGTGGTAGTTCCCCCCACCACCGCCGACTTCCAGCCCGACGGCGCCGAGATTGCCAGCCGCATCACCGCCAAAACCCGCGCCCTGATACTTAACACTCCCAACAACCCAACCGGCGTCATCTACACTCCCGAGACTCTCACCGCCATCGCCAGGGTGCTGGAGGAAAAGCAGAGGGAGTTCGGCACCAGCATCTATATCATCTCCGACGAGCCCTACCGTGAGCTGGCCTATGACGGGGCAAATGTGCCCTGGATACCCGATTTCTACCGCAACACCATCGTGGGCTATTCCTGGTCCAAGTCCCTGTCCCTGCCCGGCGAGCGCATAGGCTATGTGGTAATCCCCGGTGACGCGGACGACGGACAGCTCATCTTCGACGCCGCCTGCATAGCAAACCGCGTGATTGGCTCCGTCAACGCTCCATCCCTGTTCCAGCGGGTGGCAATGCGCTGCGTTGATGTGCAGACGGATCTGAGCGGCTACGACGCCAACCGCCAGCTGCTGTATAATGGTCTGAAGGAGCTGGGCTTTGAGCCCGTGTATCCCGACGGCGCGTTTTATCTCTGGCTCAAGGTGCCCGACGGGGATGACGGCGCTTTTGTGGAGCGGGCAAAAAAACACAACATTCTGGTGGTCCCCGGAAAGAGCTTCGCCGGCCCCGGCTATGTCCGCCTGGCCTACTGCGTCTCCGCCGACACCATACGCGGCTCCCTGCCCGGCTTTGCAAAGCTGGCTGCCGAATACGGCCTGAAATAAGATTAATCGAGGAATCAAAATGGACGAGAAAAAGATAATACTCAGCGGCATCCAGCCCTCCGGCGCACTGACTCTCGGCTCCTACATAGGCGCCATACGCAACTGGGCGGAGCTGGCCGACACCTACGACTGCTACTATATGATGGCGGATATGCACACCATCACCGTGCGCCAGACCCCCGCGGAGCTGCGCCGCCGCACTCTGGAGCAGCTGTCCGCCTACATTGCCGCCGGACTGGACCCCAAGAAGAACACTATCTTCATCCAGAGCCATGTGCCAGCACACGCGGAGCTGAGCTGGGTGCTCAGCTGCTACACCATGTTCGGCGAGCTTGGCAGAATGACCCAGTTCAAGGATAAGAGCGCCAAAAACGCCGACAACATAAACGCCGGCCTGTTCACCTATCCCGTGCTCATGGCGGCGGATATTCTGCTGTATCAGGCCAATCTGGTGCCCGTGGGCGGCGACCAGAAGCAGCACGTTGAGATATGCCGCGATATCGCCGAGCGCTTCAATTCCGTCTACGGCGAGGTGTTCACCATTCCCGAGCCCTACATTCCCAAGGTGGGCGCCCGCATAATGAGCCTCACCACCCCCGAGAACAAGATGTCCAAGTCCGACAAGGACCCCGGCGGCTGCGTCTATCTCATGGACAAGCCCGAGGACATCGCCCGCAAGTTTAAGCGCGCCGTCACCGACTGCGACGCCTGTGTACGCTACGACACGGCAAACAAGCCCGGCATCTCCAACCTCATGCAGATATACTCCGTAGCCACAGGCAAGAGCTTTGAGGAGATAGAAAACGAGTTTGCGGGCCGCGGCTACGGCGACTTTAAGAGCGCTGTGGGCGACAGCGTCATAGAGCTTATGCGCCCCGTCCGCGAGGAGGCCGAGCGTATAGTGAAGGACAAGGCCTATCTGGAGAGCGTTTACCGCGAGGGCGCCGAGCGCGCCGCCTATACCGCCAACAAGACCCTGAGAAAGGTCTACAAAAAAGTCGGCTTCGTACAGAGATAGCCGGGGAGTTCTGATATGGACATTGATTTTTCCCTGATGCTCAAGCTGCTTATGGCCATGGGCGCCGCTTTCGTTATAAGCTTCGCTTCCACTCCGGTAGTGAAGGCCTTCGCCCGCAAGGTGGGCGCAATCGACGTGCCCAACGAGGCCCGCCGTGTGCATGACCATCCCATCCCCCGTCTGGGCGGCCTGGCAATTTTTCTGGGCTTTCTGCTGAGCGTTATATTGTTCGCGGATATAGACCAGAAGATACGGGGCATACTCATAGGCTCCGTCATAATAGTGGCCACCGGCGCCGTGGACGATGTTATCTCGCTCCGGGCAACGGTGAAGCTGCTCATTCAGATCATCGTAGCGGTCATTGCCGTGATGCACGGCGTGGTCATTGAGGTCATAATGAACTTCAATGTGTTCGCCGAGGCCGAGCACATCACCCTCGGCATTTTGGGCGTACCCATGACCGTGCTCTGGATAGTGGCGGTAACCAACGCCGTTAACCTAATAGACGGACTGGACGGTCTGGCCGTGGGCGTGAGCACCATAGCCTCCGTCACCATGCTGGTGGTGGCGCTGGTGGTGGCCGAGCCCAACGTGGCAGTCATCCTGGCCTGCCTTGCGGGCGCCTGCGTGGGCTTCATGCCCTACAATCTGAACCCCGCGAAAATTTTCATGGGAGACACCGGTGCCCTGCTGCTGGGCTATGTGCTCAGTACCATGTCTGTGGTGGGAATGTTCAAATTCTATGCCATTGTGTCCTTTTTTGTGCCCGTGCTGGCTTTGGCCGTACCCATTATGGACACCTCCTTTGCTTTCATCCGCCGCATACTCCGGGGTCAGAGCCCCTTCACCCCCGACCGTGGACATTTCCACCACCGCCTGCTGGATATGGGCATGAGCCAGAAGCAGGCCGTCTCCATACTTTACACCGTCAGCATAATACTGGGCGTTTCCGCCGTGGTGCTGGCCACCACCGGAGAGCTGAAAATACTCATTCTGGCGCTGGGCTTCTGTCTGGCCGCTTTCTACGGTCTGCATCTCGCAGAAAAAAACCGCCACCATCAGGAGGCTGAAAAAGCCGCCAAGGAGCAGGAACATGAATAAAATTAAAGTAATGTCCGTTTTCGGCACCAGACCCGAGGCCATAAAAATGGCGCCCCTGGTGCTGGAGCTGGAAAAGCACCCCCAAATCGAATCCCTGGTCTGCGTCACGGCTCAGCACCGCGAGATGCTGGACAGCGTGCTCAGCTGCTTTTCCGTAAAGCCCGACGCCGACCTGAACATCATGTCCCAGGGGCAGAGCCTCTCGGATATCACCACCCGGGCGCTTCAGGGTCTGGGCGAGGTCTACAACAAATTTACACCCGATCTGGTGCTTGTCCACGGCGATACCACCACCACCTTCGCGGGGGCTCTCGCGGCCTTTTACGCCAAAATCCCCGTAGGCCATGTGGAGGCCGGACTGCGCACTTATGACCGCTACAGTCCCTTCCCCGAGGAGATGAACCGCTGCATGGTCACCCGCATAGCCGAGTGCCATTTCTGCCCCACTGAGCAGAACCGCGAAAACCTCTCCCGGGAGGGCGTGACCGACAGCGTATATGTGACCGGCAACACAGTTATAGACGCCATGCGCTACACCGTAAGCGCAGAGGATTTTGTCTCTCCGGAGCTTGCGGCGCTGCCTCTCGCGGGCCGCCGTGTGATAGCCATGACCTGTCACCGCCGTGAAAACTACGGTGAGCCCATGGAGAATATCTTCCGCGCCGTGCGCCGTGTGGCTCAGCGCTATCCCGACGTTTCCGTGGTGTACCCCGTGCACCTCTCCCCCGCCGTTCGGCAGACTGCCGCGCGCTTACTGGGGGATGTGGAGAACATCCACCTCATAGAGCCTCTGGATGCCGTGGATATGCACCGTCTCATGAAGCGCAGCTATCTGGTGATGACCGACTCCGGCGGCATACAGGAGGAGGCTCCCGCTCTGGGCAAGCCCGTTCTGGTGCTGCGCCGCGAGACGGAGCGCCCCGAGGCTGTAGCCGCAGGTACAGTACGTCTTGCCGGCACCAATGAGGAGGATATATTCCGTCTTGCCTGTCAGCTTCTGGATGACCCGGCCAAATACGACGAGATGGCACAGGCCGTGAACCCTTACGGCGACGGTCAGGCCTGTCCCCGCATAGTCCGGGCCATATTGCATCACTTTGGCATGGGTGAACGTCCCGAGGACTTCCGTCCATGAAGCCCGGCTTCCTGCGCCATGTTCTTCCCGCGCTTTTGTGTGCCGCAGCGGTTCTGTGCGTGGTATTTTATTTTGCCCACGAGACTGAGACGCCTGTGGTTGCGCTCCCATCGCCCCCCGGCTCGGGAGACAGCCTGCTGAGCACCGACGTGCTTGGTCAGGGGCAGTACCTCACCGCCGCCGTCACTCCGGAGACGGTGCAGGCCGTTGTCTCCACTCTGGAGCGCACCGGCAGCTACAGCCGCAGCGTAACTGTTGAGCGCTTCTGGGACGGCGGCAGCCACAGCGAGAGCATAGACTGCCATATGCGGGACGGCAGCGCCCACCTTGTTGTCACCGGCAGCGGAGACGAAAAGCATATCCTCCTGGCGGATGGTCAGCTTTATATTTGGTACGGCAGCGGCGCCCACAGCTACTCCGGCGAGCTGTCGCCCGTTTCCGAAAGCAGCAGCCTGCCGGACGAGCTAACAGGAATTCTCACCTACGAGGAGCTGCTCTCTCTGGATACAGAGCAGATAACCGACGCCGGCTACACACTCTACAACGGAGAGAGCTGTATAAGCGCCGACTACCGCTACGGTGTGCTGGGCTACAGTTCCAGGGTGTATATATCCATAGCCACCGGCCTGCTCATGGGCGCCGAGCGCTACGACGGCGACACCCTGATATACCGTATGAGCTCCGACACTCCGGTTATCGAAACTCCGGAGGACAGCTGGTTTGAGCTTCCGTCATAGAAGCAGCATCAGCCCTATGATGATGAGCATCTCCTCATCCTTGCTCTCTCTATACATGAGGTATAGTATGAGCAGCAGAATAAGATCCTCGGTCTCCAGATGGCTGAGCTTTGTGAAAAAGCCACTTATTGTTTTTTCCAGTCCTCCACTTAGCTTTTCCGTTAATTCAAGACCGCCGCGCTCTTCCTTATGGGAAGGGGCAAGCGGTCTTGTGCTTTGTACAGGAGGCGCCGGACGGTTCCTGCCGTGAGCCTGCGGAGCCGGGGCGTCCGTCTGCTCGGCAATGCGCTGCACTCTTCCGCTGTTGCCCTGATATTTATTTATTGCCATCGCCGTCGCCCCCATAATCCTTCAGCACAGTTCTGGCCACTTGGGCCATCTGGGCCATGCGTATGGCGCGCCGCAGCTTTTCGGCGCGCTTCTCCTCCAGGCAGGGACAGAGATTTAAAAGCAGCCGGGTATTTGCGCTTTGTCCTCCCCCGCTGCCGGTTAGCTTGCTGAGAAGCTTCCCCATCATGGGCTCCATGGCGTTGAAGGACTCATCGTCGGTTTTCTCCGCCTCTCCGCCTCCGGAGAAAAGGCCGCCACCCATAAGGTTTTTAGCCATATCCGCAAGCCTTGACAGCTCATCCGGATTATTAAGCAGACCGTTCAGGCGTTCTTCCAGTTCGCCCATACCCATCACCTCCGTCCGCGGCCTGTCAGGTTTTTATTTTCCCATCATCCCGGAAATCTTCTGTGCCAGGGCCTTGCCCTCACCGGTGTTAAGGACCTGGCGAAGTATCCCCTCCAGGGTCTGCACATCCCCTTTGGCCAGAGCGTTGTTCAATTTTTCCTTATCCACCATGCTCTCCAGTTTTTTTGCATCCTCCCCGGATACTGCATTCATCAGATTGCCCGCCCTGCCGCTATCCTTAAGGAATTTTTCCACCGCGCCGAAATTGCTCATACGTCATCCCTCCAATTCAGCTTTCATTTCAGTATATTCACAGACTCCAAAGAGGTGCATCTTTTTGAAAATAGCCGTTTTTTCCGACTCCCACGGCGACGTGGACACCATGCTCTCCGCCGTGCGCGCCTGGCAGCCCGACCTTATACTGCATCTGGGCGACCACGCGCTGGACGCCGAGGAGCTCGCCGGCGAGTGCGGCATATCCGTCCGCCGTGTGCGCGGCAACTGCGACCTTGCCTCCCGTGCGCCTGACAGCGATATGTTCGAGCTGGAGGGCGTGCGTATCCTCATGTGCCACGGCCACCGCCACAGGGTCAAGCTCGGTCTTGACGCTATGCTGAACGCCGCTTATTTTTCTCACGCGGACGTGGTTCTGTACGGCCACACCCATGTATCCGACCTTCAGCATCATGGCGATATGCTGGTGATTAACCCCGGCAGCGTGGGCACCGGCTCGCATCCCAGCTGGGCAAAGCTGGAGCTGGACGGCGGCGAGATCCAGGCTGAAATAGTTCCCATTGAATTTTAAATAATATTATACGGAGGTATCACCATGGTAAGAAAACCCCAGGTACTCACAAAATCCCAGCTTCGCGGCGGAAAAGGCGATGTGGATTTCCACTACATCATATCCGAGGAGGAAATGATGGGTCATGGCCCCATGTACGCCAAGCTGGTGCTCAAGCCAGGCAGCAGCATAGGCTGGCATCAGCACGTGGGCAACACCGAGCCCTACTATGTTCTCTCCGGCCAGGGCCGCTACACCGACAGCGACGGCACCGTATACACCATAGTCCCAGGCGATGTGTGCTACAACAAGTGCGGCCACTCCCACAGCGTGGAGAACCTCTCTGAAACCGAAGATCTGGAGATAATGGCCCTGATACTCAACGAGGCTTAAAACTTCATGCGCTGCAGGCGCAACGCGATAATATTCAAAATGTACGGCGCATGAAGTTTTTGCGCATGTGGGCCGTCTCGGCCCACGCGCTTTGATTTCAAGCCGTGCCGCCATAGGCGGCACATGGCTATTTTTGCTATGCTTTTGCATAGCAAAATAAAGGCTGAAAGCATAGCTTTCAGCCTTTATTTTTATTCTACAGTAATATCGCTGGGAGTACCGGGTATGGGCGTAGCCGTCACCTCAGGGGATGCGTCCGGTCCAGCCGGCTCATCGGTACTGGGCGCCGCGGCAAATACCGCATACACGCTGTAGTCCTTGTCTACAGACTCAATAACATATTCCGTATCAGCGCCCACGCTCTGTCCGTCAATGCGCAGCTCCGTCAGCACATAGCCCTCGTCCGGAGTCACGGTAATTGTCAGGCTCTCTCCCTCCTTTACCGTAACGGCGCCGCTGGGCGAAATACTTCCGCCCTTGCCCGCCGTGAGCACCACGCTGAATTCCTTTTCCTGCGCCCCCTTGGATACCGTGAGGCGTACGGATGAGCCCGGTTCTACTCTTGCGCCCGAAAGGGGACTCTGGCGGGTGACTTCGTCTATCCCGGCTGTCTCGCTGTATTCCTCTCCGCCGCGCACAGCGCTTAGCCCAAGGCTTTGCAGCTTAGCCGCAGCCGCATCGTAGCTAAGTCCCATCACGTCCGGCACCTCAACATAGGACACATCCGGCGATGGCGTAGCGGCCGCTCCGGAGGACACGGTGAGAGTTACGCCTGTTCCCTTTCCCACCGTCTTACCCGCATCCGGGCTCTGGCCTATTACGATGTCCTGCTCCTCCTGGCTCTCTGCGTAGACTATATTAGGCGTAAGCCCCACAGCCTTTAGCTGGTTTACCGCTACATCCCGGTTCAGCCCCATAACATCCGGCATCTCTGCGCCTCCGGCGCTGAAATCGAACACACCAGTCATAAAACACAGCACCAGAGTCAGCACAGCCAGCAGAGCCGCAGCTATAACCGCAAAAATCCAAGTGCGGCTGAGCGGCTTTTTCCCGCTGGGGGAATGAGCTTTTGCCGCAGGCTGGCGCGGCTCACGCCTCGGCAGCGGAGAGGCGGGGGCGGCTTTCACCTCCGGCACGGGGGTGGGCAGTATGCGTGTCGGCTCTTCCGCCAACTCCTCCGGCTCGCGGTCTTCCTTATCTATGGCTGAGTGTATCTTCTCCGCCGTATCGTTCCACACGCGGGTCTCGTCCCCATTTTCCTCCTGGGGCAGGATATAGTACACGGCTCCGCATATTGGACACTCCCCAAGAGAGGCGTCTATGGGCGCGCCGCATTTTTTGCATATTATTGTCCTCAAAACAGTTCACCTCGACCAGTATGATAGCACAGCGGCAGAATCTTTTCAATGCACATGATGTTAACAAGTATTTCAATTTTGCCCGATATATGCTAATATAGTTACTATTCCAACACCGGAGGATTAAAATTATGAAAACTGCACTTGTCACCGGCTCCTCACGGGGCATTGGGGCCGCTGTGGCCCGCTGCCTGCACCGCGACGGCTGGAAGGTATATATCAATTATTTCGAATCCGAGGAAAAGGCTCTGGCTCTGGCCGCAGAGCTTGGCACCGAGGCCATACGCGCCGATGTTTCCGACCCGGAGCAGGTCAGCGAGCTGTTCCGCCGTCTGCCCGGCATAGACCTGCTGGTGAACAACGCCGGTATTGTCATTCCTGCCCTGCTGCTTCAGGATGTCTCCAACCGGGAGTGGCGACGTCTCACAGGCGTAAATCTGGACGGCATGTTTTACTGCTGCCGGGCGGCCATACCCCACATGGTATCCATGAAGAGCGGAGCAATAATAAACATATCCTCCGTCTGCGGAGTCTGCGGCTCCTCCGCCGAGGCAGCCTACTCCGCCACAAAGGCGGCGGTGATAGGTCTGACCCGCTCTCTGGCCAAGGAGCTGGGGCCTTCCGGCATAAGGGTAAACAGCGTAGCCCCCGGCGTCATTGCCACGGATATGACCGCCTGCTTCTCCGCCGGGGATATGGCGGCCATGGCCGATGAGACCCCCCTGGGCCGCATCGGCACCCCCGAAGATATAGCCGAGCTGGTGGCCTTTCTGGCCTCCGACAGGGCAAGCTTCATCACCAATCAGGTGATAGGCTGCGACGGCGGCTTTTCGCTGTAAAGGCAGTATCCCCCCCCCGGCGCAGATGCGCCGGGGGGGGAATTTGTTTCCATGTCCTGCCGCAAATTCCTACTTGACAAGCCTTCGCATAATAAGTACATTAGTAATATCTTAATTACTTATCAGGAGGCCGATATGAGCGCTGTCAGGAAGCTCGCCATTGTGGGGCGGGATTGCGTCGGCTGCGGAAGCTGCGAGAATGCTTGTCCGCGGGACGCTATTCATGTTTTTGCCGGAGTTGTGGCTCTGGTGGATAATGACAAATGCATAGGCTGCGGAAAGTGCGCCGGGATTTGCCCCGCAGCCATAATTGAGCTCAGGGAACGGGAGGCGCAGGCGTGAAAAAGAAGTGGAACGATTATCTGTGGCTGGCCGAGCTGCTCTACTGGGTGCTGGGTATGTGCAACATACTGTTCGCGTGGCTGGGCATGGCCTTTTTCATCATCCCCCTGCTGGTGGCGGTTTTCGGCGGCAGCAAGGCCTATTGCTCACGGTACTGCGGCCGCGGTCAGCTGTTCGAGCTGCTGGGCAGGCGCCTGAAGCTGTCCTCCAACCGCAAACCTCCGAAATTCCTGCACAGCCGCCTTTTCCGCCTTGGATTCCTGGCCTTTTTCATGACCATGTTCTCCATGATGCTCATAAGCACCTACAAGGTCTTTGCCGGCGCCCCCCTGCGTCAGACGGTCACGCTGCTGTGGACCTTCAAGCTGCCCTGGCAATGGGCACAGGTGGACTTTGTGGCCCCCTGGATAGCCCAGTTTGCCTTTGGCTTCTTCGGTGTGATGATGACCTCCACCGTGCTTGGCCTTATCACAATGTTGCTCTTCCGTCCCCGAAGCTGGTGCGTATATTGCCCCATGGGCACCATGACCCAATGCATCTGCCACATAAGAAACAGAAAGGAACTGAACACTCTTGGAGGAAAAAGCCAGAGCCATAGCCGCTCTTCTGAAACTGCTTGCAAATGAACAGCGCCTGCTCATTCTCTGCGCTCTGCTGAAGGAGCCCATGGCTGTGGGAAGGATACACAGCTTCACGCCGGGCATCACCGCCTCAGCCCTGTCCCAGCATCTGGCCCAGTTGAAAATAGCCGGGATACTGGACTCCGAGAAACAGGGTATGAACGTTATTTACCGAATAAAGGACGAAAATATAGCCGGACTTATGGGCTTTCTGAAGGAGCACTACTGTAGTGAGGTATAAAAGCATAGTTCCCGGCGCCTTTATCTCCCGCCCAAACCGCTTTGTGGCCAAGGTGGAAGCAGAGGGCGAAGTTCAGACCGTACATGTGAAGAACACAGGGCGCTGCCGGGAGCTGCTCATCCCCGGAGTCCGGGTGTATCTGGAGCGGGCGGAAAACCCCAACAGGGCAACGCAATACGACCTGGTAGCCGTTGAAAAGGGCAAACGGCTCATTAACATGGACAGTCAGGCGCCCAACAAGGTCTTTGGGGAGTATCTCCGCAGCGGGGCATACATCCCCGATATCAGCCTCGTCCGGCATGAGATGCGCTGGGGCTCCTCACGCTTTGATTTTTACGCCGAGGCCGGAAGCCGGAAAATTTTTCTGGAGGTCAAGGGCGTTACGCTGGAGGAAAACGGCGTCGTTCTCTTCCCGGACGCCCCCACGGAGCGGGGAGTAAAGCACCTCCGGGAGCTGGCCTCCTGCATTAGCGAAGGCTATGAGGCCCACGCGGTGTTCGTGGTGCAGATGAAAGACGTAAAATATTTCACCCCAAACCGCCGCACTCATCCCGCCTTTGCCGAGGCTCTGGCCGAAGCCGAAGCCGCCGGTGTGCGCCTCACGGCGCTGGACTGTGAGGTCACGCCCGATTCGCTGTCTATCCGTGGCGAAGTTCCCATAAAATTATAAAAATACCGCAGGCCGTTAGGTAAGTGTTCATAAAGATACTTTGTGAACCACCTAAAAATGCGGGGGTATAAGGCGGACAGTTTCGGCTGTCCGCCTTTTGCTATGCCCTAAATTGCGGCTGGCAGCTCGTCATCAAACATCGTTTCATCATCCACTCCGTAGAATTCCTCCATGGATGGAATGTCAAATTCCTCTTTGACATCATTCAGCATCCCAATGTCCCGGTAGTAAATCCAAATATCCTGCGGAGCGGTACGGGAGTATTTCTCAGCCTTTTCGCCCACCACAACTTTTGAAATAAACATCCGAAGCAGTTCCGGAGTCAGTTCGGTAAGGTCGGTATACTTTTTCGCCTTTTCAATAAACCTGTCCACGTTGGAGAGGGAGTTCTTGAGGTTATCCATTCTCACTTCAGCCTTTGGCATACGTTCCCGCAGGGCTTTCTGTTCTGCGGTGTACTCATCGGACAGGGTTCTATAGTGCTCATCCGGTATACGCCCCAGCACATTGTCCTCATAGAGCCGTTTGAAAAGTGCGGTAAGCTCCAAGTCCCGTTTCCGGATAAGCTCCAACTCTTTTTGCAGCGCAGTGATTTTTTTCTCGTATCAGCAGTGTTTTTGCGGTTGATGCACTCCGCAAACAGCACTTCGTCCTGTCGTGCAAAGTGGGTGACACGCTTCAGGTCATCCAAAATCACCGCCGCAAGCTGGCTTTCCCGGATGTAATGGGCGGAGCAGGTTTCCTTGCCATACTGCTTGTAGGTGGAGCAAGCGAAGTTGTTTTTACTTTCGTCCATGGTGTGGGCACGGTGCAGAACCAAAGGCTTTCCGCAATCAGCGCAGAAGACAAGTCCCGAGTAAGGATTGGGGTTCTCCATGTTTTTTCTCGGACGCTTTTTGTGCATTCGCACCTCATGAGCAATGTCCCAAATATCCTGAGTAATAATTGCTTCGTGCGTGTTCTCAAACCTCAGCCATTCAGATTCCGGGCGAATGATCTGCTTTTTGTTTTTATAGGATGCGGTGGTGTGCTTCATGCTAACTGTGTGTCCGAGATAGGTTTCATCGTTCAAAATATTGACGATGGAGTTATCTCTCCACCTGTAAGGTCTGGTGGTATCCAAGTTCGTCAATGCCACGCTGGTCTGATTAAAATAGTAGTTGCTTGGATTTATCACCTGTTCCTCGGTGAGCTGCCTTGCGATTTGCTTGGGGCCTCTACCCTCGGCGCACAGCTTGAAAATGTGCCTAACCACCTCGGCGGCTTCTGGATCGGGAACAATCTTTTTGGGATTGCTCTCGTCTTTTTTGTACCCATAGGGCGGCCTTGTTCCAACCCGTTCTCCGCGCTCAGCCTGTGCTCTCTTCACCGACCGAATCTTTTTGCTGCAGTCTTTTGCATAAAAATCGTTAAATAAGTTCCGGAAAGGAGCAAAATCGTTATCGCCGTAGAGCGTGTCCACCGCATCATTGATCGCAATGAACCGGACATTGTTGTTAGGAAAGGTATGCTCCATGAGAAAGCCGGTTTGCAGATAATCCCTGCCGAGACGACTCATGTCCTTGACGATCAGGGTTTCCACCTGTCCGCTTTCAATCAGCTCCATAATCTCATTCCACGAAGGACGATTGAAGTTTGTGCCGCTGAAACCGTCATCGAACAGAAAACGAATATTGCCAAAGCCCTTTTCCTCTGCGTACCTGGTGAGAATCAGCCGCTGATTCTGAATGCTGTTGCTTTCGCCCTCCCGGTCATCCTCCTGGCTCAGTCTGCCGTACAGTATGGTGTATTTTTCGTTGTTTGCCATCGTTTAAAAATCCTCCTTCTTGTTGTGGCAAACTGAATACGGTAACCCAAGCATACCGCAACAGGTTCCACAAGTCTACTGAAATCAAGCGTTTTTAAGCGCTTTTTCGAGGTCGTTTTCAATCACCGAAAGCATCTTTTTTGTGGGGGTAGAGGCGCTTTTTACGGGAAACACGGAATGCACCCGGAACACTCTGTCCTCTACCACCATATCCCGTTCAACGGTGTGAGAGGAATCGTCTGTGTAAACAAAGCTGTCCGCAAAGGTGCGGTGAGAGGTACCCTCGCTGTCGCTTTGCCAAATGATATCGGCGGTTTCGTAAGCGCCGAGGATATTGGTTTTCAGATAATGCTGTGCTGCTAATTTCTCGTTTGTCATATCGCATCTCCTTTACATCTTCATTTCAAAATCGTGCCCGCTGTGGTCATCTTCCTTTTGGCCAACCGCTATTTTCTTCTTTCTGCCGGTATACTGCGGAGGTTTCGTGGTGGCATCCTTTATGGGAACAGGGTTGTCCAGCCGTTCCAAAGCGCGTCCCAGCTGAACCATACTGCCGCCAATGCCAGCAAGGTCAGGGGAATGACGATCCACAGCGGCATCCATGTCAGGTGTGGCAGCCGCAGCTTCGGCAGAGAAAAAGGCTTCTCTTTCTGTTTCCCAGCCTGTGATAACGCCTGCTGTATCTGCAGCAGGCTCTTGCTGATTTGCTCCAGCTCCGACCCCGCAGGCAGATTGCCCAGCTGTGTTTTGAGACTGTGGTTCTGCTCTTGGAGGAATTTCACCTGCGCCTGCAGCTGAGTTATCCCATCCCAAATCACGCTCTGGTTGTAGAACAGGTTGTCCAGTTTTTCCTCTGTCAGCGGACAAGGTTGGGGGTTCTGCGGCGATTGTGTAGGCTGAATCCCTGTTGAGTCTGTGCCTGCGTTGCGCTGCTTCAATTCTTCTAAGCTCAAATTCACGCTCCATCATCTCCTTTAAATAGCGGTTGTCATGGAGTTTAATATCCCGGCAGGACATGGTGTTTGGGCAGGTGTAGGTGATGTTTTTTCTGTTCTCTGTCCATTTTACCGTGTAGCCCTGCCGCTCCATATTCTTGATAAACTCTGCTTTTGTGCCACTCATTTTCATCGCAAAATCAATTACGTTCATTAATGAAAACTTCCAGCTCTGTCCTTTGGCGGCGGCACGGTATTCCCGAGAGGCAAGGCTTTTCGATTTACCGCTGTTGTATGGCTCAAGGGTGGTCAGCCCATATTGCTGACAAATTTGGTCTGAATACGCCCGAAGCTTTAGTAGTGTTTTGGGGCCTTGGTGTAATTTCTTCCCTGTTTTAAAGCTGACCGAGTTGATAATAAAGTGGGAGTGCAGATGCTCAT
>JBMNQC010000007.1:0-145091 GCA_050943935.1 Candidatus Heteroscillospira sp.
TGTGCCAACCCCACTCCCGCGAAAGCTCTCTTTACACCCCTTCATCCAGGGCCCGCTCTCTGAACAGCAGAGAGATGCACCAGATGGCGCCAAGCCCCACAAGGGTGTAGATTACGCGGCTGACCGTGGCGGTCTGTCCGCCGAACAACCATGCGACCACATCAAAGCGGAACAGACCTATGCTGCCCCAGTTGAGGCCGCCGATAATGGTGAGTATCAGCGCGATTTTATCCATATTCTTATCGCTCCTTTTCTGTTTCCTCACAGCTATGATGGACAAAACCGGGCGGAATATACACAAAAATTGCGAATTTTTACTTTTTGAGCAAATGCGCCAGCAGGGCCTGGGCCATGGGGCCGTCGGCGCTGAACTCGTGAGACGGGGCCTCGGGAGTGCCTTCCGGGTCCAGCATACGGTTCTCATCCACATTCAGCTCCCACAAGGTGCTCATGTGCAGTCGACCATACTCATCCGCCGCGCCTTCCGCAAAGCTCAGGCAGTCCCCAGGCTCCATGGCGGGCACGCTTATCTTCAGGAACTCGCCGTCCAGCTCCTGCTCTGTTGCTGTCTCGCGGTCTGTCCATTCCGGCGGATACACAGGCGAGAAGTAAATTGGCTCGCCGTTCAGGAACAGGCCGAAGCCGCAGCCCACGGCCCGGAGGGAGCCGTGGTTCTCCCCCGCCTCAAGCTGTCCCGATACGCCGTAGGCGGCATAGAACAGCTCCACCTCCCGCGCCTCCGCGGCGCTCTCGCCCCAGAACTCGTGGAAGGTGCTGAAGCCGTTTGAATCCACTCCCAGCGCGGGATAGTCCACCAGATCGGAGAGGTATACATCCTCCAGATGCTGGGTCTGGCGAACGCCGCCGCTCTCGAAGCTGACGTAAAAGGGCGGCTGCTCCTCATATATATTCACATCCAGCCGGGCGGCGAAGCGCTCGCCGTCCCTGCCGCCCTCGGCATTCTGCTCTCCGGCGGAGAAGCGGGCGGTGGTGTCCGGGGCGCAGGAGCGCGGTATGGCGTAGAGCTCCACGGTGGTCTTTCCGCTGGCGTAGTCGCACCATATCACCTTTGCGCCGTAGTCGGCCACCAGGTTGTTCTGCTTTTTCAGTATCTCCTCCACCCTCTCGGTGAGGTTGCCCGTGGCCCGGTCAAGGCCGATGCTGATGTTCGTGACACGGTTCTGCAGCTCGCTGTTGTCCCGGCGCAGTATGTCCACCGCGTCCTGCAGGCTCAGCACCTGATACAGCAGCAGGCCCAGGGCCAGCACGGCGCAGGCTGCGCTTATCTTCACCCAGCGGGGCAGCTTTTTCGGCGCGGCGGGCGGCGGAGGCGGAAAGGCCTCTATATACTTCCCCGCTATCTCCTTGGCCATGCGCAGCTGCTCCTCGGTTAGCTCCCCGGCCTCCTGTCTCTCCGGCTCCTCCACTCCCAGCAGCTCGCCCACGGATACTCCAAACAGGCGGCTGAGGGAGACCAGCTTATCTATTTCGGGCAGGCTGGCGTCGGCCTCCCATTTTGAAATAGCCTGACGGGAAACGCCCAGCGCCTCCCCCAATGCCTCCTGGCTCAGCCCCTTTTCTTTACGCAGCGCCCCCAGGCGCTCTCCTATGGTCATGGTATTTCTCCTTTCCGGCAGATGGCTTTGGCTGTATATTACCGGATGTTCACGCCAAAACGCCACCAACCGGGGCTTTCTTTTTGTCAACCGGCGGTTGCATCAGGCTTTTTATTCTTTTTTCACCGGAAATTTGGGCAGCATCCCGCCAAAATTTTCCTTTGCGGAGCGAATAAGCCTGCCCAGACCAAATAGAATATTCGACCGTGTCTCCTCATCCATCCCTGCCGCCGATTTTGCTATGGCAAGCAGACTGCCCGCCAGGTTCTCGTTCAGCTCGTTGAAGGTGGGCGCGCCTGTCTGGTCCAGCAGGGAGAAAATGCCGTCTATAAATTTCTCGCGCTGCTCACGGTTCATGGCGGAGAGCCAGTCCTTGAGAGTGCCGTCTATGAATTTCGCGCTGTTGGTCACACGGCTGAGGCTCACGAACTCCCGTCCCAGCACCTCCCAGGAATAGAGGTCGTGCTGCCACAGGCTGAGCTGGTTGCTCTTCACCACCGTGTAGTCCTCCTCGTGCTCCAGCAGCATGCCCACCACCGAGGACTGGGGCACAAAGGAGCGTATACGCTCGCTGATATCCAGATAGCCGTCCGTGAGCAGTACGCTTCTCTCAAATCCCGGTGAATCGTTGGTGTAAATTCTTTCAACCCTTTTTCGCACGGAGGGCGCGGCAAAGGCCGCGGCGTAGACGGCCAGGTTGCCGCCCTTGGAGTGTCCTGCGCAGATGAGCCGGCCCTTCAGTCCCCAGGCAGCCCGCTCCAGATAGCGCGCCGCCTCAAGCTGAGCGGGCACGGGGGTGGTGAAGGACATATTGAAGTCCTCCTTCCAGCCAACAAGGGTGTTGTCCGTGCCCCGGAAGGCCACAAAATGCAACTCCGGTTCAAGGGCAAATATCATGGCGGAAAACTGCAGCTCCCGCACCGGGTCCACTATATTCTCATAGCCCAGCACCGGCAGCGCGGCAAAGCGCGGGCACTCCGCCAGAGCTGCGCAGAACTTCATATCCGCATCCATGCACACCCGCTTTTCCGCGTCCGGCAGAGCCAGAAAGGCCTTTGCCGCCTCGCCCAGGGTGGATTTGGAGCGCAGCTCTCCGGAAACTATGCCGTCAAAGGGCAGATACGAGACCCGGCACAGTATGAGATTGTCTATATCGTTCAGTCCGTCCCGGTCAAAGGGCAGATCCCCCCGCCAGCGCATGTAATCAAACAGGTCGGCCATAAGGCACCTCCAAAGGAAATTTCGCACCGCTATTGTATCACAGCCTATGAGCATAGTGAAGCGTGAATGAAAAATAATCGCAGCGGTCCCGGACCCGCCTGCTTTTTGCAAAGCACAGGCAAAATGCCGCCTTGTACTATAATTCAGGCAGCTCAAATACAGGTGAAGCGGTATAGGGAACAGCAAAATGTTTTTTTAGCTCTTAAATTATTGACCGTACGGTCTATTTATGTTATTATAGCAAACAGACCGTTCGGTCAATATTTATTTTCTCTGTGAGGCATCGAATAATGAAAACAACAGGCAAAGCATTGAACCAATCGCTGCTGTCAACAGCGGCGCCCTCAAAAGCCATAGTCCAGCTCGCCGTTCCAGCCACCATCGCCCTGCTGGCCAAGGCCGTCTACAACATAGTGGATACCGCCTATATAGGCATGCTCAACGACGATATAGCCCTCACGGCGGTAGGCGTCACCGTGCCCCTGCTGCTCATCATGGTGTCCATAGAAAACATCTTTGCCGCCGGCGCCGCCGTACTGGCCGGGCGGCAGCTGGGCGCCAAAAACAAGGAGGGCGCCAGCCGCACAGTTTCCACCATAGTCGGCGTGTCGGTAATCATAGGCATGGCCCTGTGCGTGCTGGGCATAATTTTCATAGAGCCTGTAATGCGCGCCTTCGGCGCCTCGGACGCCTCCCTGCCCCAGGCCAAGCAGTACGCTTTCTGGATGTTCATAGCCGCCCTGGCCAATCTTCCCGCCCAGAGCATGAACTGCGCCGCCCGGGCCGAATCCTCTGTAAAGATAAGCTCAATAGCCGTAATCACCGGCGCTCTGCTCAACGTGATACTCGACCCCATATTCATGTTCGACTGGGGCCTGGGCATGGCCGTGGCGGGCGCTTCCCTGGCTACTACCGTGTCTCAGTTCGTCACCTTCTTCATTATGGCCGGCTTCTACCTCAGCGGAAAGTCCATAATAAAATTGCGCTTCAAGGCATTCAAGCCCAGCTGGAAACTCATAAAAACCGTCACCCTCATCGGTATCCCCACCGCCATCATCCAGATATGTCTGGCCGTGGCCTCCTCCCTCACCAACATCGCCGCCCAAGGTCTGCCAGACGCGGACAACATCATAGCCGCCTACGGCGTGGTGCAGAGGCTAATACTCATAGGCAGCTATGTTATCATGGGCTTCATGCAGGGCTATCAGCCCGTGGCCACCTACGCCTTCGGCGCGGGAAACGAGGAGCGCTTCCACCAGTCCGTCCGCTTTGCGGTAAAGGGCTCCCTGGTGCTCACTCTGGTGGTGGAGGCTGTGTATATCCTCCTGTCCAGCCCCCTCATCATGCTGTTCAACCGCACCCCCGCCATCATAGACTTCGGCTCCAGGCTGCTCATATCCCAGGTGGCCCTGTTCCCCGCCTTCGGCCTGTGCTATATGATGACCATTACCTTCCAGACCATAGGCTCCTCCAGGATGGGCCTGTTCCTGTCCGTTATACGTCAGGGACTGTTCTATGTGCCCTTTATCCTCACCCTGCCCGCCATGCTGGGCGTCAGGGGCATATATTTCTCCCAGCCCGCCGCAGATATAATCACCCTTCTGGTCTGCGTCTGCCTCATAAAGCCCATGAAGAAGATGGCGTCCAGGAATATGCAGTAATGGCTTTCCAGCTTATTTAACGTATAGAATCAGTTCTGCCCTCAGATAGTGCGGACACCCTGGTGTCCGCACTTTTTTCTTGACTAAGCTCCCACCAGCCATTATCATGTTATTAATATGTAATTGGGGGAATTTATTATGCTGCGCTCTGTTCGCGGCGTGGCTGCCACAGCCGCGCTGCTTATTTTGATAATGGGGCTTTCCCTGTCCGCCGCTGCCGCCGATTTTCCGGACGTCTCCGGGCATTGGGCCGAGGCCGAGCTGGTCTCCGCCGCGGAAAAGGGCTGGCTCGCCGGCTTTGATGACGGCACCATGCGTCCAGACGAGTCCATAAACGGCGCTCAGGCCGTGACTCTGCTGTGCCGTATGCTGGACGCCCGGACAGTCTCCGGCGAGGCCGCCTCCGTATGGTACGGCGAGAGCGCCGCCAGGGCGGAGCACCTTGGTCTGGTGCGGCCCGGACAGGACCTCACCGCCCCACTCACCCGCCGTGAGGCCTTTGTTATGCTGGCTGAGGCCTTTCAGACCGCCGGCGCGGCGGAGGATTTCTCCTGTCTGGCCTCTTACTCCGACGCGAAAGCCCTCACCGGGATTGAGGCCGCTCAGATAGCTTCTCTGGTAAATCTGGGCTGCGTTCAGGGCTACAACAGCAGTCTCAGTCTCGGCGAGCCGCTGTCCCGGGCGCAGTTCGCGGCGCTGCTCAGCCGCCTGCTCTCTGGCGGCGAGATATTCCCCGGCGGCAAAATAAGCGACTGGCAGGGCGGTACGCTCTGGATAAACTGCGCCCCCGGCAGCGTCCGGCTGGACAGAGTAAAGGCCGACACCGTGGTAATACGCAGCCAGGGGCTGAGCGAGCTTCGCCTGAACGGCTGTGAGATAGGCACTCTGGTGCTGGCCCACGACGGAGACGTCAGCGTGAATCCCCGGGGCGCCGAAAAGCTGCGCGCAGGCGCGGGCAGCGGCAGCGTAACCCTCACAGGGGATGCGGCTGCTCTGGAAATAGCCGCAAGCCGCAGCGTATCTCTCCGCTCCGGCGCAGATGTAAATACCGTTCTCCTCTCCGCCGACGGAGCGGAACTCATACTGAACAGCCGCGCGAAGGAGCTGACCGTCACAGGAAAAGATAACCGCATACAGCTTGGCGGCAGCGTGGAAAACGCCCTCATCACCGGCACGGGGACCGTGCTGGAGGGGCGCGGCACCATCCGCGCGGGAACTCTCCGTGCCACGGGCTGCACTCTGAATGACCGCATACGCGAGCTGACAGACGAGACAGATTACGGAATATACGGCGTAACCGCCGCTCTGGAGAACCCCGAAATTCTGCCCGCAGGCGAGACCCTCACTATTTCCGCCGCTCTCACAGGAGCTCCCGCCGGCCTTGAGTGCGCCGCCGTATGGACTGTGGACGGTGAGGAAGTCTCCCGGGATGATGTCACCCTGTCCGGCGACGATGTGTTCACCTTGAGCCACGACTACTTCTACAGGCGGGACATGGCGCCGGAGAGCAAAATAGGATTTTCCCTTACATACACCACCCGACAGGGCGAGCGGCAGTCTGTTTCCGCGGACTGCATCCAGCAGCTGGAAAACTATCCCGACGACCATGTGTTTCCCATGGATGAGAGCCGTATTCTTGCGCTGGTGACCACGGAATACACGGGAGACTACACTCTGGCCTGGGCCGAGGCGCACGACTACGAGGATTTTGAAAAGGAGATATGGGTAAACGCCAAGGGCTACTCCAGCGAGAGCCAATATCTTATATGGATAAACCAGAGCTGCCAGCGTGTGAACATTTTCGAGGGCAGTCAGGGGCAGTGGAAGCTCCTGCGCAGCTGCATAGTGGGCTGCGGCGCGGGAGCAAACACTCCCCGGGGCGTATTTGAGACAACCTGGAACCAGCCCGGCTGGTTCACCGCCTCCTACGACGTGCGCCCGGTTGTGCGCTTTTACGGCGGAGGCTACGCCTTCCACTCCCGGCTCTATCACCCCGGCACAGACCAGCTCAGCGACCCCGGCATAGGCTATCCCATCAGCCACGGCTGCATAAGGATGTACGACGAGGACATTCAGTGGATATACGACAATGTGCCCTCCGGCACCACCGTAGTCTCTTTTTAGGAGGAAAAATATGGACAGCAGAACCGATAAAATAAACTACTACCTCGGCATCGCCGCCGCTGTGCTGGAGCGCAGCACCTGCCTGCGCAGGCAGTACGGCGCCATCATAGTGCGCAACGACGAGATAATCTCCACCGGCTACAACGGCGCTCCCAGGGGACGGCGCAACTGCTCCGATCTGGGCTGCTGCACCCGTGAGAAGCTCAGTATCCCCAGCGGCGAGCGCTATGAGCTGTGCCGCAGCGTCCACGCCGAGGCCAACGCCATCATCTCCGCATCCCGGCGGGATATGCTGGGCGGCACTCTCTATCTGGTGGGCCGGGACGCCAAGACCGGCGAATACCTGACGGACACCACCTCCTGCTCCATGTGCCGGCGTCAAATAATAAACTCCGGTATAGAGACCGTGGTCTGCCGCACAGGGAAGGACGGCTACACCGTCACTCCCGTGAGCGAGTGGATAGAAAACGACGATACGATATGAGTGACCGCCCCCGCGTGCATCGCGGGGGCGGTTTTTTGGATTCACCCGGCAGCGCCGGACTTAAAAAAAGAGTCCGCTCCCCTAACAGGGGAGCAGATTCTATTGGTGGTGCCTGCCCTGTGGCGGAAAAACGTGGCGCAGTCTGCGCCCTGCGTAGTGCGACCCCATTTCTTTTAAAAGAAACGGTGTCGCCCGCCAAAGAAACATCCTGTTCGCCATGGGCCATCGGGGCGTTAAGAAAACGTGCCGGTGGCACGTTTTTAGCCACCGACCGCAGCGGCTGTGCCGCGAGGAGGGAACTCTCGTGTGCTAAAGCTCACTCATTCAAATGGCGAAGTGTGAGTACCGACTAAATCGCGCCTGAATCGGTGGAATTGGGCGGTAGAGTTCAGCATAAAGCTCACCCGGCACTATTGCACTTGGACGCAGGCCAGGGCTTGCATCCACCGCCGCACGAGCGCGTTGTGCGCGTAGGCGAGGCCCAAAAGAGTATACGATTTAGGCAGATTCTTTGGGAAGCCTGAAACCCGTTTCTTTAAAGAAATGGGTTTCAGAACACGACCCCGCAGTACAAACCGATTACACAGCCGCACTTGGGCAAATAAGTGCGCGCCCGCCGCAATTATTCATTCTTCACCACCTCCCCCGTCGATCCGTTTAAGAAAAATTTTTACATAATAGCCACATTTTAAATTCTTTCTGGCTTTTTCCCCTGCTTTGTGATATAATTTTTTCATATTTTATGCAAAGAGAGAGACGAAAAGAGAGGATCGTGGTCTTAGCTATGCTTAAACTTATCGAAGAAATCAACGCGGTCGTAAACAACTTCATCTGGGGTGTACCGGCTATGATATGCATCATAGGCGTGGGACTGCTGCTCAGCTTCCGCACCGGCTTTATCCAGATACGCAAGTTTCCCTACTCCATCAAGACCACCATCGGCCGAGTATTCCGCAAGCGGGACGCATCCGACGGTGCCATCACTCCCTTCCAGGCCGTGTGTACGGCTCTGGCGGCCACAGTCGGTACGGGCAACATCGCCGGTGTGGCCGGCGCCATCAGCATAGGCGGCCCCGGCGCCGTGTTCTGGATGTGGGTATCCGCTCTGCTTGGTATGTGCACCAAGTTCTCCGAGGTGACTCTGGCCGTGCACTTCCGTGAGCGCAACCCCCAGGGCGAGCTGGTGGGCGGCCCCATGTACTATATTAAAAACGGTCTCGGTAAAAAGTGGCTCTGGCTGGCCATGCTGTACTCCGCCTTCGGCGTGCTCACCGTGTTCGGCACCGGCAACGCCACTCAGGTAAACACCATCACCACCGCCATAAACACCGCTCTTATAAGCTACGGCCTGCTGCCCGATTCCGCCGTGAAGCTCAGCAGCCTCATCATTGGTATAATCATCACCGTTATGCTGATTTTGGTACTGCTTGGCGGTATAAAGCGCATAGGCCGCGTATCCGAGCGTCTGGTGCCCTTCATGGCTCTGCTGTATATCGTGCTGGCCCTTGGCGTTGTAGCTCTGAATCTGGAGCGTGTACCCGCCGTGTTCGCCGCCATCATAAACGGCGCCTTCAATCCCGCAGCCGTCACCGGCGGTATAGTGGGCAGCTTCTTCACCAGCATGAAGAAGGGTGTATCCCGCGGCATCTTCTCCAACGAGGCTGGCCTGGGTACCGGCTCCATAGCCCACGCCTGTGCCGATACACAAAAGCCTGTTAAGCAGGGCTTCTTCGGCATCTTCGAGGTTTTTGCCGACACCATTGTGATATGCACCCTCACCGCTCTGGTCATCCTCTGCAGCGGCACTCCCGTGGCTTACGGCACCACCGCCGGCGCGGAGCTGACCATCTCCGGCTTCACCTCCACCTACGGCAGCTGGGTGAGCATCTTCACCGCCGTGGCCATGTGCTGCTTTGCCTTCTCCACCATAATCGGCTGGGGCCTGTACGGCGCGCGCTGCATGGAGTTCCTGTTCTCCGCCAAATTTATCCGTCCCTTTATGGTGGTGTATTCTCTTGTGGCCATAATCGGCGCCACCACCGACCTGGGGCTGCTCTGGAGCATAGCCGAGACCTTCAATGGCCTTATGGCTATCCCCAACCTTATCGCTCTGCTCCTCCTGTCCGGTACTGTAGTGAAGCTCATGAAAGAATACTTCGCCGGCGAAGGCGCCGAGGACTGAATCCCCTGAAACAAACAGCACCCGCGTATCCGTCTCCCGTCCGGAAGTCAGATACGCGGGTGCATTTTTCGCTGTTATCTCAGTATGCCGCCACGGTCCCGTCGGTGCGTGGCTCGGTGGCGCCGCAGAGGGTGCCGTTTTCGTCCCGCCAGATTATCTGGCCGCGGCCGAAGCTGAGGGAATTGGGTGCTATGGATATCTGGTGTCCCCGGGCGGCCAGCTCCTCCACCAGATGCTGGGGGAAGCCGGGCTCCACCTCTATCTTCATGCCGCCCACCCACTGCCAGCGTGGGGCGTCCAGGGCGCACTGGGGATTCATATCGAAGTCTATGGTGTTCATTACCACCTGCACCTGGCCCTGGGGCTGCATATACTCGCCCATGACGCCGAAGGGACCCACGGCCCTGCCGTCCCTGGTGAGGAAGCCGGGGATGATGGTATGGTAGGGGCGCTTGGAGGGGGCGAGGCAGTTGTCGTCATTGGGGTCCAGGCTGTAACTGTAGCCCCGGTCGTTCAGGGAGATGCCGGTGCCGGGTATGACTATGCCCGAGCCAAAGCCCCGGTAGTTGCTCTGGATGAGAGACACCATGCCGCCCTCGCTGTCGGCTGTGGTGAGGTAGATGGTGCCGCCGCAGGCGGGATCGCCCGCCACGGGGGGCCGGGCTGTGTCGCCTATGAGGGCGCGGCGCCTGTCCGCGTAATCGGGGCTGAGGAGCTGCTCCACGCTGCGGCGCATGACCCGGGGGTCGGTGATGTATTTCTGACCGTCGGCAAAGGAGAGCTTCATGGCCTCAAGCTGACGGTGGATGGTATCTATGTCGTCGTGGCCGCTGAACTTGTCGTTGCGCAGCATATTCAGCATCATCAGCACCACCAGGCCGTGGCCGTTGGGGGGCAGCTCCCAGACCTCGTAGCCCTTGTAGTGTACGGAGATGGGGTCCACCCACACGGCCTTGTAGCCCGCAAGGTCGTCGGCCTGGAGGAAGCCTCCGTGCTCGCGGGAGAAGGCGTCCATCTTTTTGGCCAGAGCGCCGTGGTAGAAGTCCGCGCAACCGGTATTTGCCAGAATTTCCAGAGTGTCCGCCATGTGGGGGCAACGCCAGACTTCTCCCGGCTCAGGGGTACGGCCGCCCTGGGCAAAGGTATCGAACCAGGGCCGGAAGCACTCGGCCTTCAGTTCACGGCTGAACTGTTTGAACTGATTGTTCCACAGCCGGGCGATGACGGGAGAGACCGGATATCCGTTCCGGGCGTAGTCAATGGCGGGGGCGAACAGCTCGGCAAATGGAAGCTTTCCGAATTTCGCAGAGAGCTCATACCAGGCGGAGGGCGTGCCGGGGATGTTCACGGGAGTCCAGCCCCGCTCAGGCATGGTCTCATAGCCCATGGCGCGGACCTTTTCAAGGGAAATTTCCGCAGGAGACCAGCCGCTGCCGTTGAGGCCGTGGAGGGAGTCATTCATCCATACCAGAGCAAAGGTGTCGCTGCCTATACCGTTGGAGGTCGGCTCGGTGACGGTGAGCGTAATAGCCGCGGCTATGGCGGCATCCACCGCGTTTCCGCCCTTTTTCAGCATATCCAGACCCGCGTTGGCAGCCAGAGGCTGGCTGGCGCATACCATACCGTGAGTTCCGTATACCACCCGGCGTCGGGAGGGATAGTCGTACCTCTGAGGATTCATAGTCATTCTCCTTATTATTAAAGAATAGCTTATCTGATTCTCATAATATGGCAAAACCCTGCCGCTGGCAAGGCCAATATGGATAAATGCGGCAATATTTTTTATCCTCGCGCTTGACAAGCGGTAAAAGCTGTGGTATTATGTGTATGCTTTAGCACGGTAATGTGCTATTTATCAAAATGAAATGAGGACAATGATATGAAAAAGAATCTTGCTCTGCTGCTGGCGCTGGTGATGTGCCTCGGTATGTTCACCGCCTGCGGAAGCAGCGACGATAAGACCCCCAGCTCCGCCACCGATGTGCCCCAGACTCCCCCCGCCAGCAATACCGACGTTCCCGAAGAGTCCGAAGCCCCCGAGGCTGAAAGCGACATGGACTATGTGAAGGCTAACGGCAAGCTGATCGTGGGCATCACCAACTTTGAGCCCATGGACTACAAGGCCGAGGGCAGCGACGAGTGGGTCGGCTTCGACGCCGATATGGCCCGCCTGTTCGCCGAGAGCCTGGGCGTGGATGCTGAGTTTGTTGAGATCACCTGGGACTACAAGGTCATGGAGCTTGACTCCAAGAACATCGACTGCGTGTGGAACGGCATGACCCTCAACGATGAGGTCAAGGCCGCCATGAGCGTCACCGACCCCTACTGCCTGAACGCCCAGGTGCTGGTAATGCCCGAGGGCGTCGACTTTGAGGCCGTCTTTGAGGGCCTGAACATCGCCGTGGAGTCCGGCTCTGCCGGCGAGGACGCCGCGATCGCTCTGGGCGCAACCACCATTCCCCTGCAGGCTCAGTCCAACGCTCTGATGGAGGTTGCCGCCGGCACCGCCGATGCTGCCGCCATCGACCTGCTGATGGCCGGCGCCATGATAGGCGAGGGCACCAGCTATGAGGATCTGACCATTGTCATGAACCTCAACGAGGCTCAGAATCTGGAGTCCGAGGAGTACGGCGTTGGCTTCCGCAAGGGCAGCGACCTGGTTGACGCTTTCAACGAATTCCTGGCCGAGAAGGTCGCAGACGGCACCGTTATGGAGATCGCCAAGACCTACGGTCTGCAGGAAGCCGTTATTGTGGACTAAACTAAGTTAAAATTGGCAAAAGGCAGAGAGCTTACTGCTCTCTGCCTTTCGGCGGCTTTATCCGCCTGAGTATCATACATAGAGAGGACGATTTCATGCTGAATTTTTTCTCATCGGCTGAATTTCAAACTGTGTTTTCCGCCCTCAACAGCGGCTTTGTCAAAACTCTGCAATTGTTTTTCATCACCCTCATAGGCTCTCTGCCTCTGGGTCTTATCATTTCTTTCGGCTCTATGAACCGTATGCGCCCCATAGGCTGGCTGGTGAGGCAGTTCGGCGTGATTCCAAAGGGTAAACTTGCAAAATATATATGCGACTTCCGCCCTATCAGCTTTGTATGCCGTGTCATTGTATGGCTGGTGCGCGGCACGCCTCTGGTGCTTCAGATAATCGCCCTGTTCTATGTCCCGGGGATGCTGAAGCTCTTCAAATGGGACGCCGGCACCGGACGCATGACCGCCGTGTGCGTGGCCTTTGTGGTGAATTACGCCTGCTACTTCTCCGAGATATTCCGGGGCGGCATTCAGGGCGTGCCTGTGGGCCAGCAGGAGGCGGGACAGGTGCTGGGCATGACCAAGTGGCAGATATTCCGCAAGGTCACCCTGCTGCAGATGATAAAGCGCATAGTGCCCCCCGTGTCCAACGAGATAATCACCCTGGTAAAGGACACCTCCCTGGCCCGCGTGATATCCCTGCAGGAGGTCATATGGATGGGCGAGTCCTTTATGAAGGGCAATTTCGGCTATTCAGGCCTGGTATGGCCGCTGTTCTTCTCGGCGGTGTACTATCTGGTGTTCAGCGGCATTGTAACTCTGCTGCTGGGCAAGCTGGAAAAGAAACTGGAATTTTTCCGCTGAGGAGGGGACAAAATGTCAATTTTGGAAGTACATAATCTTGAAAAGCACTTTGGTCCCACCCGGGTGCTGGAGGACATCAGCTTTTCTCTTGAAAAGGGCCAGGTCCTCACCATCATCGGCTCCTCCGGCAGCGGCAAAACCACCCTGCTGCGCTGCCTGAACTTTCTGGAGACCCCTAACGCCGGCCGCATAGTTGTAAACGGCGAGACTCTGTTCGACGCCGAGGACGCCGCCACCCAACGGGAGAGCGAGGTGCGCAAAAAGCGGCTGCACTTCGGCATGGTGTTCCAGAGCTTCAACCTTTTTCCCCAGTACACGGCGCTGGAGAATGTTATGCTGGCGCCTCAGCTCCTGGCCTCCGAGCGGAAGGATTACAGGAGCAGCAAGAAGCAGATACACGAGGAGATACAGGCGAAGGCCGAGGGCCTTCTGAAAAAGGTCGGCCTGGCCGACCGCATGGGCAACTATCCCCATCAGCTCTCCGGCGGACAGCAGCAGCGCGTGGCCATAGCCCGTGCCCTGGCCATAGAGCCGGACGTCCTCTGCTTTGACGAGCCCACCTCCGCCCTTGACCCGGAGCTCACCGGCGAGGTGCTGAAGGTGATACGCGAGCTAAAGAGCGCCGACAGCACCATGATAGTTGTGACCCACGAGATGGAGTTTGCCCGCAAGGTCTCCGACCGGGTTATCTTCATGTCCTCAGGCCTCATAGAGGAGGAGGGCACTCCCGAGGATGTCTTTGAAAATCCCAAAAGCGAAAAGACCCGCAGCTTCCTCCGCAAGCCGGCGGTGTTCTGAACGCCCTCGATAAAACGAATCTTCATAAAAAGCCCTGACGCAGTTTGTTATCCTGCATCAGGGCTTTGTTTATATCCGTTTTTTCTCCGGGAGCTGTGCTATGATTATTGCGGCGAACATCACGGCGCTGCCCAGGACTTCCCGGGCGGTGGGGAAATCCCCAAGCACTACCACGCCCGTGAGCATAGCGAAAACGCTCTCCAGACTCATTATCATGGAGGCCACGGTGGGATTGGTGTATTTCTGTCCCACTATCTGCAGAGTGTAGGCCACGCCGGAGGACATCACACCCGCGTAGAGTATGGGCATGGCTCCGTCCACCAGGTCGGACCAGCAGGGCTCTTCTGTGAGCATCATGGGGACGCTGGCAAGTATGCCGCAGACCAGAAACTGTATGCAGGACATACGCACGCCGTCCACTCTGGGGGAGAAATAGTCGATTACCTGTATGTGTCCGGCAAAGCAGACGGCGCAGAGCAGCACCATCAGGTCGCTTTTCTGCACGGATTCAAGCCCTTCGGTGACGCACAGGAGATACAGGCCGCCTATGGACATGGCCACGCACAGCCATATTACGGGACGCACGCGCTTGCCAAGCAGCAGGCCCAGCAGAGGCACACCCAGTATATACAGGGCTGTGATGAAGCCCGCTTTGCCGGCGCTGGTGCCCATGGCCATGCCCACCTGCTGGAGGGAGTTGGCCACGCACAGAATAACACCGCAGGCGACGCCGCCCAATATGAGGTCCCGGCGGCTTCCGGGGGCGGCCTGAGCGCCCTCACGGCGGCGCAGGGCGTCCATCAGAAAGATGACGGGCAGCAGCACAACAAAGCCCACAAAGCTGCGTGCGGCGGTGAAGGTAAAAGGCCCCACATGGTCCATGCCCACGCTCTGGGCCACAAAGGCGCTGCCCCATATGACAGCGGTTATCATGAGCATGATGTTTCCGTAAATACGCTTTGATTTCACTTGTATTCTCCTTAGAACGAAATACCGGCCAGATCCAGTCCGACTTTTACAAACAGCAGCACAAGCACAAGGAACATGAGCTTTCGCACATTTTTGCTGCCGCCTTTAAGGGCGTAGCATGAACCGGCATAATAGCCCATGCTGCAAAACAGAGCTGCGGGCAGGGCCAACAGCACCTCCACCTTTCCGGCAAACAGATACAGAGCCATGGAAGTAAGGTTAGAGGCAAAGTTTGCAACACGGGTACAGGCCGCAGAGGTGAGCAGATTGGTACCCAGCACAGCGGTAAAGGCGATGATGAAAAATGTTCCTGCGCCGGGGCCTATTAGTCCGTCGTATCCGCCTACGGCCAGACCTATGCACAAGCTGAGAAGCGCACGTTTTTTTCGTGAAAATGGCTTTTCAGCGCTCTCTGACAGGCCGAAGCCCCGATTGAAGGTCAAAAACAGCGCCACGCATGGGAGAGCTACAAGCAAAACTGTTTTCAGCGTCTGCTCCGGCAGAAACAGCGCAAGACTGGAGCCGGCAAAAGCGCCTATCATAGAACCTATAGAGCTCATAAGAGCCACATCCAGGATAACCGCGCCGCTTTTGAGATATTTGAATACGGACACGCTGGTGCCCAGCGCCGAGACGGTTTTGTTAGTGCCCACGGCTATGTGGGTAGGCAGCCCCGCTATGATGTAGGCCGGCAGGCTGATAATCCCGCCGCCACCGGCGACTGCATCCATAAATCCCCCTAAAAACACTATTGGACATACTATGAGACAGCTGCGCAACAGCTCAGGCATGGCATATTCCCCTTAAAACAAATAATGCAAAGCCCATAATAACCTATCTTCCGCAGATTTTCAACATAATTCTTCCATATCAGCCCAGCATGGCCATTAAACCGCTCACAAACGGCGCGATGAAGATGGCCGGCGTGTAGTCGGAAACCTTTATTTTTGTAATGCCAAGCATATTCAGGCCAATGGCAACAATGAGCAGAGAGCCAACACAGGTCATGTCCGCTATGGCTGCGTCGTTCAGCAGCGGCGAGAGAAAGCCCGCCAGCAGCACTATGCCGCCCTGAAGCACCAGCACGAAGCCCGCGGCGAGAATGACGCCGAAGCCCAGGCTGGCCGCCAGCACCATGGAGGAAATAAGGTCAAGCACCGCTTTGGTGAACAGCAGGCTGTTATCCCCGGTAAGCCCTGCAGTAAGAGAGCCTACTATGGTGAGGGCGCCCACACAGAACAGCAGACAGGCCGTTACGAAGGCCTCGGCCATGCCGCTCTCTCCGCCTCCCAGTCTGGCCGAGACCAGGTCGCCCAGCCGGTTGAGCGCGCCGTCTATATCCAGCAGGGTGCCTATGGCCGCCCCCGGAGCCACAGAGAGGATGGCCACAAGAGCTCCGGAGCCTTCCAGCGCCCCGTCTATTCCTATGTAAACAACGCACAGGCCCAGTCCAAGCATAATCGCGTCAATAACGCGCCCGGGAATGCCCCGCCTAAACACAAGACCGACCGTGCCCCCCGCAAGGACGGCAAGAACATTTGCGAATACTCCTATCATATAAAAACAGCTCCTGTCCGGAAAAATCAAAACCCCGGTTCGATTCTCAAAGAACCGAACCGGAGTATATATTCATAAGTGCGCGCTGCGGCTCAGCGGCGGAAGAACTGGTCGTGGATGGCGCGGACAGCGCTGTCGGCATCGTCCTCAGCCACCAGCACGGAAATCTTTATCTCGCTGGTGGAAATCATTTTGATATTGATATTGGCCTCGTAAAGAGCCTCAAACATGGAGGTGGCAATGCCTGCGGAGGTAACCATGCCGGCGCCAACTATGCTCACCTTGCTCACATGGGGGTCAACGTTCACATGGTCGAAGCCTATGGACTCCTTAGCGGCCTCCAGAACGGCTACAGCCGCGTCGCGGTTGGACTCGGCAACGGTAAAGCTGATATCGTTGGTGTTGTTCTTACCGAAGGACTGGAGGATAATATCCACAACTATGTTCTCATTGCTCAGGCACTTAAAAACCTTAAAGGCGTTGCCGGGGGCGTCCTTCAGGCCCACAACAGCTATTCTTACTACATCATTGTCCTTGGCTATACCGCTGATTTTCATTCGTTCCACGTTCTTCGTGACCTCCTTAACTATTGTACCGGGCTTTCTCACATAACTGGAAAGCACCTCCAGCTCTATGGAGTATTTCTGTGCCATCATCACAGAGCGGTTGTGCAGAACCTGGGCGCCGAGGCTGGCCAGCTCCAGCATCTCATCATAGGTTATTTCGTCTAGCTTTATCGCACCGTCAACCTTGCGCGGGTCGGCGGTGTATACGCCTTCCACGTCGGTATATATCTGGCAGCGGTCGGCCTTGAGCACGGCGGCTATAGCCACAGCGGAGGTATCGCTGCCGCCGCGGCCGAGGGTGGTTATATCGTCGTATTTGTTTATGCCCTGGAAGCCGGCCACCAGCACTATGCGGCGCTTATCCAGCTCCCGGCGGATGCGCTCAACCGCCACATCCCTTATCTTGGCGCTGCCATAGACGGAGTCGGTATGTACTCCGGCCTGCCAGCCCGTGAGCGAAACCGCGGGCAGACCCATGTGCTCCAGCGCCATGGCCATGAGGGACACGGAAATAAGCTCGCCGGTGCTGAGCAGCATATCCAGCTCGCGCTTGGAAGGGTTGGGATTTATCTCCGCGGCCTTTTCCAGCAGGTCGTCGGTGGTATCGCCCTGTGCGGACAGGACCACGACCACATCGTTGCCCTGACGGTAGGTGTCGGCTATTACTCCGGCCACGCGGTTTATTTTTTCCGCATCGGCCACGGAGCTGCCGCCGAATTTTTGTACTATCAGCATAGGTATTCCTCCGATATGTTCTTGCGGCTGTACGCCGCCTGGATTTTTTATCCTGGTGAGCGCTTTGCGCTCAGTCCATTATATCCGCGCCGGGCGCGTTTCGTCAATCCAAAATACGGTAATGCGACAGCACTTCCATATTTTTAAGGCTCTCATGGAGCCTGTCATGGCTCATGGGCTCGGTTACAAAGGCGTATTCATCCAAAGGCGCTCCCCTGCGGGTGATGAAGCGCACATTGCCCAGAGCAGAGCCTATCTCGGACAGGGACGCCTTTACGCGGACATACCACTGCATCTCCAGCTTGTCGGCGCTGGTGACATAGTCGGCGCTCCCCTCGTCCCAATTGAGGTACTTGCGTGCCTTGAAGTGTTTGGCGGCATCTATAACGTCGGCCACCACGGCGCTGGCGGTGGGGCGCTTGCCCGCTCCCGCTCCGTAGAACATGGCCTCGCCTATGGCGTTGCCGTGCACCACTATTCCGTTCATCACTCCGTCCACGTTGCTCAGCAGGCTGGTCTTGCGGATAAGGTGGGGGGCGACGTAAGCGGTGATGGTATCCTTGCCGGTGCGCAGGGCCCGGCCAAGCAGCTTTATTTTATATCCCAGAGCGCGGGCGTAGGCCACGTCGGCCAGCTCCACTTTGGTAATGCCTCTGGTTTTCACCTGCGCGGGGTCCACATGGCGGCCGAAGCACAGATCGGAGAGTATGCATATCTTGCGGCAGGCGTCTATGCCCTCCACATCGGCGGTGGGGTCAGCCTCGGCATAGCCCGCCTCCTGGGCCTCCTTCAGGGCGGTCTCAAAGCTGGTGCCGCACTGTATCATCTGCGTAAGGATGAAGTTGGTGGTGCCGTTTAAAATGCCGTATATCTCGTCAATCTCATTGGCAGCCAGGCACTGGGTGATGGGGCGTATGATAGGTATGCCGCCGCCTACGCTGGCCTCGAAAAGATAGTTCACATTTTTCTCACGGGCTATGGCTATAAGCTCATGACCATGCCGGGCTACCAGCTCCTTGTTGGCCGTTACCACACTCTTGCCCGCCAGCAGACTGCGGCGTGTGTACTCATAGGCCGCGCCCACGCCGCCTATTACCTCCACCACTATGCGAATCTCCGGGTCATTTTCTATAATATCGAAATCATGGATTATCAGGTTCTCATACGGGTTTCCGGGATAATCCCGGCGCGCCAGAATATATTTTACCGAAATCTCCTCGGCGGCGTTGTGGGCTATGCTCACGGCGTTCTCGGCCATTACCTCCACCACGCCGCTGCCGACGGTTCCGAATCCCAATACAGCAACTTTAATCATAATGCCTCCTTATCCCGGGCTCAGCCCGCAAGAATCTCTACCTTTATAACACCGTCCAGGTGCTCTATGCCGTCCTTCAATTCCTCAAGTCCCATGGACATTTCCGCAGTTTCCGCCGTTATGGTGACTGCGGCGGTGGAATTTATGGGAATACTCTGGTTGATGGTTAGAATATTTGCGCCGGACTCGGCAAAAATAGCCAAAAGGCCGGACAGTACTCCCATCTTGTCCCGGAGCATTACATGGAAAGTGATTATCTGTCCATGCTTCATATCCGTGAAAGGGGCGATGGAGTCCTTATACTTATAAAATGCGCTGCGGCTTATGCCCACCCGGCTGGCCGCCTCGGCCACCGTGGTACACTCGCCCGTCTCCAGCAGGGCACGGGCCTCCGTCACCTTGATAAATATCTCCGGGAGCATTTCCCGCTCCACCAGATAGTATTTTACTTTCTTGTTATCAGACATATCATGTTCTCCATGCACGGTCATTTGTCTTTGTGTGATATATATCCTAACACAGACGGCCGGAATCTGCAACCGTTTTTTCAACCAAATTCGCACCTGGGGAGGTGGTTTTATTGTATATAAAGCCTGTATGGCTCATACGCTGGGTCTTGGCGGCCCTTATCGGCGCTTTGGCGCTATGGCTTAGCTTTAATTATCTGTTGCCGTGGTTTTCCCCATTTATTACGGCCTTTCTGCTGGCGCGGCTTCTGGAGCCCGCGGTAAAGCTGCTGTGCCGCCGGGGCTGGAAGCGCGAATTCGCCTCCGGCGTCTGTACCCTCAGCCTTTTGGCGTTTATAGTGGTGGGACTTGGCGCTCTGCTCAGCCGCGGACTGGAAGAGCTGGGCACTCTCTCGGGCACTCTGCCGGAGATGTTCTCCGGCGCCGGACTTATGCTCCGGGAACTGCGGACACGCACAGGGGCGTATATGGCGGCCCTGCCTCCGGAGGTGACGGTTTGGCTGGGCCAGGCTATCGAGGCCTGCGCCGCTTTTTTTGCCGCTATCCCCGCCGCCCTCAGCCGCCGTGCGCTGGATTTTCTCTCAATGGTAGCCATGCGCATGCCCAGCATACTGCTGTTCACCGTCACCTGCGGCATAGGCGTGTATTTTATCTCTGCGGCCTATCCCGGCATACAGGGCTATCTGGATATACACCTGCCGGAGGTCTGGCAGCGCAGGCGGCTGGCCCTGTGCAGCAATATGCGCTTCACCCTGGGGCGCTACGCCCGCGCTCAGCTCATACTGATGGTGATAACCTTTTTTGAGCTGCTTTTCGGCTTTATGCTGCTGCGCGTGGACGGGTCTCTGGTGCTCAGCGCCGCGATAGCCTTTTTAGACGCTCTGCCTGTGCTGGGCGCCGGGGCTGTGCTGCTGCCCTGGGGGCTATGCGCTCTGCTCACCGGCGACGGGGCTCTGGGACTTGGACTTCTTATACTCTGGGGCGTCATAAGCCTGGTGCGGAACTGCATACAGGCAAAGCTGGTGGGAGACCAGCTCGGTCTGCCGCCGCTCATAACGCTGATGGCCATATACATCGGCTGGTGCGCCGCGGGGGTCTGGGGCATGGTGCTGTTTCCAATGCTGGCGCTGGTGCTGAAGCAGCTGGACCTGCCCGGCCATATCAGGAGGTACAGCCATGGATAAGCGCTGGAAATATGCTCTGTGCGGCGCTCTCGCCGGAGCGGTTAACGGCTTCTTCGGCGGGGGCGGCGGGCTGGTGTTCATACCGCTCATAACCCGCTGGGCAAAGCTGGACACCCGCCGGGCCTTTGCCACCTGCGTGGGCGTGATACTTCCCATGACGGCGGTATCCGCCGCCGTGTACCTTTATCGCGGCGGAGTAAGCCTTGAGGCCGCCCTGCCGTACATGGCGGGGGGCGCTCTGGGGGGCATAGCCGCCGGACGGATTTTCTGCAGGGTTCCGGTGGGCTTTCTCCGCAAAGGCCTGGCCCTGCTCATACTTTACGGAGGCTGGAGGAATCTCATATGCTCATAGGCTTCTTCACCGGCCTGCTCTCCGGCATGGGAGTTGGAGGCGGCACTCTGCTGCTGGTCTGGCTCACAGTCTTTGGAGGCTTTGGGCAGACCGAGGCCCAGGGGATAAATCTGCTGTACTTCCTGCCCTGTGCGGCTCTGGCACTTTTTTCCCACATCCGCAGCGGCGTGGTGGACAGGCGCGTGCTCTTCCCCGCCGCCCTCTGCGGCGCGCTGTGCGCGCCCCTGACCGCCATGCTGGCCACAGAGGTGGACGCCTCCCTCCTCCGCCGGGCCTTTGGAGTATTTCTGCTCATTGTGGGAGCGTCGGAGCTGCTGCGAAAATAAGTGCATTTTTGTGAGTAACAGCTTGTGTTTTTCTTGACTGTGTAGTATTCTTAGGTTGCAAAAAATACACACGAAGGAAGGAATTTCAATGGATTACGCAAAACTCGCCATGGAAATGCATGAGAAGTGGGCCGGCAAGCTGGACTACAAGCCCAAAATGGAGCTTCAAACCATGCACGACCTCTCCATTGCATACACCCCCGGCGTGGCTCAGCCTTGCCTGGAGATACAGAAAGACCCCGACAAGAGCTATACCCTCACCAACCGCGGCAATCTGGTGGCTGTTATCACCGACGGCACCGCCGTTTTGGGTCTCGGCGACATAGGCCCCGAGGCCGCCATGCCCGTCATGGAAGGCAAGTGCGTGCTGTTCAAGCACTTCGGCGGCGTGGACGCCGTACCCCTGTGCCTGCGCACCAAGGATGTGGACGAGATAGTGCACACCATCTCCCTCCTCTCCGGCAGCTTCGGCGCCATAAACCTGGAGGACATTGCCGCTCCCCGCTGCTTTGAGATAGAGCGCAAGCTCAAGGCCGTAAGCGACATTCCCATCTTCCACGACGACCAGCACGGCACCGCCGTGGTGGCGCTGGCAGCCGCCATCAACGCCCTGAAGGTTGTGGGCAAGGACATCTCCGAAATAAAATGCGTCTGCAACGGCGCGGGCGCTGCCGGTGTGGCCATCATCAAGCTGCTCATGGCCTACGGCCTTAAAAACGTGATAATGTGCGACCGCAGGGGTGCTATCTGCCGCGGCCGCGAGGGCCTGAACGAGAGCAAGGAGGAGATTGCCCGCATCACCAACCCCGACAATATCTCCGGCTCTCTGGCGGATGTGATAAAGGGCGCCGACCTGTTCATAGGCGTGTCCTCCCCCGGTGTGGTCACCAAGGAGATGGTCGCCTCCATGGCTAAGGACGCCATACTCTTCCCAATGGCCAACCCCACGCCCGAGATCATGCCCGAGCTTGCGAAAGAGGCGGGCGCCGCCGTTATCGGCACGGGGCGCAGCGACTATCCCAACCAGATAAACAACATTCTTGTTTTCCCCGGCATACTCCGTGGCACTCTGGATGTGCGCGCCAGCGATATAAACGATGAGATGAAGATGGCCGCAGCTTTGGCTCTGGCCTCTCTGGTGGAAAATCCCGGTGTGGAGAACATACTCCCCACCGCCTATGACGAGCGCGTGGCCCCCGCCGTTGCCGCCGCCGTAGCCGAGGCCGCCCGCAAGTGCGGCATAGCGCGTATATAACTGCCTGAAGTTAGAAAACCCAGCTCATAGAAAAGCAGCCCCCGGCTTTTAATAAAGCCGGGGGCTGCTGCTTATCGAGGAGGCTCCCGCTTCAGGTCAGTATCCACAGGCGAATCTCGCGCATCGTCATGCCGCGTACATCATCGGTAGAAACTTTGGTGTCCAAAGCCCGCAGCGGCAAATCCTTGCCCGGGCGGCAACGGCTATAGTTTTTGTTTATTATACCAGTTTTTCCAAGCTAACAGCGTATGGAGTTTAGGCAAATCTTAGCTAATTATTTAACATATTTTTTGTGCATCAACACAAAAATGTTTATTTCGACTATCACAAGTGGATTTTCTTTATAAAAACTATTGACATATCACAATTTTAAGATATATTTATATCATCTAATATATCAGTTAGGGACGATAACATGAATACAACAGATTCAAATAAAACAGAGGGCGAAACCAGCAGACAGTACGTTTACAGGATTTTGAAGGGCGAAATAATGTCCTGGAAGCGTTTGCCGGGAGAGCTATTAAACGACACCCAAATCTCCGCTCAGCTTGGCGTAAGCCGTACCCCCGTGCGTGAAGCCCTCTTCATGCTCAAGGAGGACCGGCTGGTCACTATCTATGCCAGAAACAAGACCGTAGTGTCTCTCATAGACTGGAGCCTCATAGAAGAGGGCAAGTTTGTGCGCACCGCTCTGGAAACTCTGGTGGCATCCGAGCTTTGCGGAAATATTCCCGCCGATGTAATCGGAGAGCTGTCGGAAAATTTGGCGCTTCAGCGCAATCTGGCCGAGGGCAACTGCGGCAGAACGAGCTTTTTTGACCTTGACAACGAATTTCACCACATTCTATACCGTGCCTCCGGTAAGGAGCACACTTACAAAATGGTGCGCAGAATGTGCTACCAGGTAGACCGAGTCCGCTACTATATGATACCCAGGGCAAATCTCATACAGAACATGATGCGCTCCCATCAGAGCATACTGAAATACATAACCGACGGCGACCGGGACAAATTGACCGCAGTACTGACTCAGCACATCAACGATGTCTTTGACAGCGACGGAAAGCCCGCCACCTTTGCCGTAGGGCTGTTTAAAACACATCCTGAGTACTTTTCCAACGCACCGAGCTGCCTTTAGGCCGTTAAAATAGGTTAGTGGAGGAAGAAATTATGTTCAAACCATTCGAGAAGGGGATAAAGGAACTGCAGCAGGCACTCTCCTCGGGCGAAATCACCTCCCACAAGCTGGTTGAATACTATCTGGGCAGAATAAGCGCCTACAATGGCAGCGTAAACGCTGTTCTGTGTGTGAACCCGCAGGCTCTCGCCGAGGCCGACCGCTTGGACGCGGAGCGCAGAGACGGAAAAGTGCGCGGAACGCTCCACGGCATCCCTATTCTGGTAAAGGACAACATAAACACAGCCGAACTGCCCACCACCGCCTCATGCGTTGAGCTGCGGGAAAACCGCCCCTCTGAGGACGCCTTTCTGCTACGGCAGCTTAAAAAGGCCGGAGCCATAGTTCTGGCAAAAACTAATCTTACTGAGTTTGCCCGCAACGGCCTCACCGCAGGCTCTCTCGGCGGACAAACCCACAACCCATACGACCTGACACGCACCCCCGGCGGTTCCTCCGGCGGCACGGGAGCGGCCATGGCCATGAATTTCGGCGCTGCGGGTCTGGGCACGGACACCGCCAACTCCATACGCAGTCCCAGCAGCGCGAACTCACTTGTAGGCCTTCGTCCCACAGTAGGTCTGATATCACGCAGCGGCCTTGTCCCCTGCACCTACAAGCAGGATACTGCGGGGCCCATAGCCAAGTATGTATACGACTGCGCCGCAATGCTGGACGCCTGCCGCGGCTACGACTGCCGTGACAGCCTGACTGTAACCCAGTTGGGCAGAACCCCCGCCTGCTATCTGGACTCCCTGAAGCCAGACGGTCTGAAAGGTAAGCGCATAGGCATACTCATGGACAACCTTGGCAGCGACTCCGAGGTCCGGAAAGTCATGGACCGCTGCTTTGAGCTGATACGCACCGCCGGAGCGGAGCTAATTGAAGTAAGCGCCCCAGAGCTTGAGACCGACAGAGTATTCGCCGAATGTGATGTACAGCGCTACGAGACGGCCGCCAGCATGAACGACTACTTTTCCTCCATTCCGAACTGCCCTGTCTCCAGTCTTAAGGAACTGGTGTCCCGCGGCACTCTCCACCCCTGCGTAGCCGACGACCTGGAGGCCTGCGCCGAATATGACGAGCCATATTGTCCAGAATATGAGGCACAGCTGCTAAGAGCCGTCCGAAACACACATATTACTGAGCGTCTATTTGCCGAACACCGTCTGGACGCCCTGTGCTATCCACATCAGCAGATACTGGCAGTACCCATAGGCGCACCCAGCCAGGCAAAACGCAACGGCATAATAGCCTCAACCATGGGCTTTCCAGCCATAACTGTTCCCGGCGGCTTCTCCACGCCGGACGAAAACGCCCCTCTGGGCGTACCGGTAGGCATAGAATTCATGGGTCTGCCATACACGGAACCCACTCTTATTGAAATAGCATACGCCTTCGAGCAATTGAGCAAATTCAGAAGGCCCCCCATGCTGGGGCTGGAAAATCGTCAATAATCGGAACGCCGATATTGAAATAAGCTATTAATAAATGAGGAGGAAAAACTGTGAAAAAGATTGGTAAACACCTGACGGCATTGCTGCTTGCCGTTGTCATGCTCTTCAGCATGGCTGCCTGCGGCAGCGTGGAAGTTGAGGAGAGCAAATCCCCCTCCGGTCCCTCTTCCCAGCCCGAAAACCCCGATGTAAAAGCCACCGTTTTCAAAATGGGCCACACCTACTCCATGGAAGATAACTTCGCCAAATCTATAGACAAATTTGCAAGCCTTGTCGCAGAACGCTCCGGCGGACGCTACCGCATAGACGTCTACGCAGCCGGCCAGCTGGGCAACACCTATGAGAGCATCGAAGCCTGCGCCAGCGGAAACCAGGCAATGTGCGGCGACTCCATCTCCAGCTTTGACAATATGAATCCCCTGGGCGATATCGAGGCCTATCCCTTCCTGTTTGACAGCGCCGAGCAGGTAAAGGCCTTTATCGACAGCGACCTCTCTAGTGAATATTTGGAAGCTGTTGCTGAAGAAAATTTCCATTTTCTCGGTCTTCAGTACCGCGGCGCCCGTTTCCTCCAGACCACCAAGCCCATCCGCAGCATTGACGACCTTAAGGGTCTGAAACTTCGCACTCCTCCCATGAAGGTCACAAACCGTCCCTGGGCCATACTCGGCTGCGCCACCGTCGCCGTTGACATGACTGAGATCTACACCGCTCTGCAGCAGGGCGCCGTTGAAGGACAGGAGAACCCCCTGTTCACCTCCTACTCCAGCGGATTCTTTGAGATAGAAAAGTATCTGATGAACACCCGCCACGTCCATGGCATGCAAGCCTTTGCTTTCAACAAGGAGCTTTGGGATTCCTTCAGCGCCGAGGATCAGCAGATGTTTGAAGAGTGCGCAAAGGAAGCCGCTGACTGGCGTACTCAGCTTGAGATTGATAGTGAGGCCGATTACATCAAGCTGGCCACCGACAACGGTATGGAATATATAGAGCTAGAGGACCTGGATGCCTGGAAGGCAGCTCTGGACGAGCCCATGAAGGCCGAGTACAAGGACGTTGAAGGCTTTAACGACTGGGTCGCCAAAATCAAGGAATTTGCAGCGGATGTGAAGTAAATCGCAAGTACTTTCATTTAACACTCCTACACGCAAACAGAACGGGTTCCATCCATGATGAAACCCGTTCCCCTCTAACATCTGTTTACCGGCTTTCAACCGGCAGACGCCAACTAAATGGAGGATGTAAATATGCTATCAGCGTATTCCAAATTTCTTGACAAGCTGGAGAAAACCGTAGGCTGGATGTCCATCATCCTCATGTTTGTCGGTTTTGCAGTTATTTTTGCACAGACCATAGCAAGATACTTTTTCCACACCGGCGCCGCCTGGATGGAGGAGGTCGGCAGATACGCCATCATTTACCTGTCCTTCCTCTGCGCGCCCATAGCCATACGTCACGGCAAGCACATGGCCATAGATGTGCTTGAAGCCCGCTTCGCCCCCCTGCCCCGCACTCTCCTGCACATTGCGTTTGATATTCTGCTCCTGTGGTTCTTCGGCGTCATGACCTACAGCGGAGTCGTATACACCTAGGCCAACCTGCAGAGCCTCTCCATAGGCATAGGCATAAGCATGGCGTACATATATGTATCCTGCTCCATCGGTTTTTGTCTGATGGTGCTGTTCCAGCTGGAGAGCTTGGGTAAGAACGTCACAGAGCTTAAAAGTATAATAAACAGAAAGGACGGTGAGTTCTAGGTATGGCAGTTGTAATGGTCATAATGCTGCTGGCGCTGGCCTTTTTGGGACTTCCCATAGCCTGGGCGCTGGGTATTTCTTCCTATGCCGCAGTTCTGTTTGAGGGCGGCTTCAATGTCCAGATAATGGCGCAGAAATGCGTCGCCGGTATGAACTCCTTCCCCATGCTGGCCGTCCCCTTCTTCATTCTCGCCGGAGACCTGATGACCGCCGGCGGCATCACCCGTAAGCTTCTCGATATTGCCAGTTCTTTCATCGGCTGGGTAAAGGGCAGCGTCTCCATAGTCTGCATAGTAGCCAGCTGCTTCTTTGGAGCCATCTCCGGCTCGGCCATAGCCACCGCCTCCGCCATAGGCGGCATGACTATTCCCGATATGCTGAAGGATAAATACAGCCGCGAATACGCAGCCGCCGTCACCACCGCAGGCGCCATCTGCGGACCGCTGATCCCGCCCAGCATAGGCCTCATCGTCTACGCCTCCATGGTAAGCTGCTCCGTAAAGGACCTGTTCATAGGCACGCTCATCCCCGGCATACTGTACGGCTGCATACTCTGTCTGGTAGCCTACTATAAAGCCTGCAAGCGGGATTACCCCACCCGTCCCCGCGCAAGCAAAAGAGAGATATGGAACACCTGCAAAAAGGGCTTCTGGGCCATGCTCATGCCCGTGCTGGTTTTGGGCAGCATCTTCGGCGGCATAGCCACCGCTACCGAGGCCTCCGCCCTGGCCGTAGCCTACGCCCTTATCGTTGGCCTGTTCATCCACCGCGACCTGAAGCTCAAGGACCTTTACCGCATTTTCCTCAACTCCTGCATCACTACCAGCACCATGTTCATACTCTTCGGCACCAGCGAGGCCGTTGGCTGGATAATCGCGATCACCAACGTTTCCGCTTTTATCTCCAACTGGATAATCTCCGTAACCACCAGCAAGCTGCTCATCATCGCCTTCATCACCGTTGTTGGCCTTATTTTCGGCTGCCTCATGGACGCCGTTGTAGCCATCCTTATCATGACTCCCGTGTTTATCGGTCTGGCCGGCCCTCTGGGCTACACCACCATTGAATTCGGCGTCATCATAGTCACCCTGCTCATGCTGGGTCACATCACTCCTCCCGTAGGCGCCTCCCTGCTCCTGTCCAACAGTATCGCCGGGGCAAACATAGCCGGAACCATCAAGGAAGCTGTACCCTTCTTCTTTGTGGGACTGGGCATAGTCATTCTGCTCTGGTGCTGCCCCATGCTGATAAGCGTGCTTATTTAAGGCCGCTTTCAGGAGGCGCGTATGAAAGACCTCATTATTGAAGAGTTCATCCAGCTCGTGACCACCTTTTCCGCCTCCCGGAACGAGCGCGCCGTTGCTGACCTGCTGCTGGCAAAGCTCCGGGACATAGGCTGTGAGGATGTGTACGAGGACTCCGCCGGCGAGGCTATAGGCGGCAACGCCGGTAATATCCACGGTACGTTGAGGGGAAGTCTCCCCGGCTCACTCCTGTTCTGTGCCCACATGGACCGGGGCGAGATCTTATCCCCCGGCGGAATAAAGCCCGACATTCAGGAGGATAAAATTTATAGTGACGGCAGCACTATTCTGGCCGCCGACGACGTGGCCGGTATTGTCACCATACTGGCCGCTCTGCGTGAGCTGAAAGCCTCGGGAAAGAACCATTGCAGCGTGGAGGTCCTGTTCACCGTCTGCGAGGAGGACTGCGTGCAGGGCTCGTATCACGCCGATTACAGCCGTATCCGTTCCAGACTGGCCTACGCCATGGACTCCAACGGCGCGGTGGGGCGTATAGTCCGCGCCGCTCCCTCCGGAGCCAGTCTGAAGGTTGAGCTGTTCGGCCGGGGCGCCCACTATGGCTCGGCTCCTGAAAACGGCATAGACGCCTCTCTGCCCGCGGCGCGGATACTTCTGGCTCTGAAGCAGGGGGCCGCGGACGATGATACCGTTGCAAACTTCCCCGTCCTGCACGCCGGGCGGGAGGCTACCTACGGTATATGCGAGTACGCCGTCATCCAGGGCCAGGTCCAGAGCTACAGCCACCGGAAGCTGCTGGACTATATACGTTATTTTGAGGAGCTATGCCGCTCCGTCACTCAGGGCACCGGGCTTGAGCTGAAATTCGACGATCAGGTTCTGTACGAGCACTTTGAAGTATCAGAAAACAGTACCGCCGTAAAACTAGCCTTCAAGTCCTTGAGGGATTTAGGCGCAGAACCATATACTGAGTTCGGCAAGGCCTGTCTGGACTCCCACAATTTCAACGCCCACGGCATCCAGAGCGTAGCCCTGGCCATGGGCTACAGGCTGAACCACTCAAACCGAGAATACCAAGAGATACACCAGCTTATCAAAAACACCCGGCTGATCCAGCAGATAGTGCTGGAGTACTCAAATAACCGGGAAGAATACAATTTGTAACGGCATCCCCCTTGAAATTATAGATTTCAAGGGGGATTTTTATTTTACAATTCTTTCTTTTTGCATTATAATGTACCTCGTTCACACCAAAAGGAGCTTACACATGAAAAAGACATTTCTCTGCGCTTTCCGGCACAGTCTGCCGGTGCTTTTCGGATTTCTGCCCCTGGGTCTTGCCTACGGCATACTCATGCAGGAGAGCGGCTACGGGGCGGGCTGGACGGCTCTGTGCAGCAGCACGGTGCTGGCAGGATCCCTGCAATTTCTGATGGTATCGTTTTTCGGGGGCGGCTTTTCCATTCTCACCGTCGCTTTGCTGGCCCTCTCCCTGAACAGCCGCCATATATTCTACGGTCTCAGCTTTATTGAGCGCTTCCGCAGCTGCGGCGCGGCAAAATGGTTTCTCATCTTCACCCTCACCGATGAGGCCTATTCTCTCCACTGCTCATTTGAGCCGGAGGACGGCGTAAACGAAAACGCCGCGCACATTATTATAGGAGCGCTGGTGATGTTCTACTGGGTGCTGTTTTCCGTTCTGGGCGCTCTGGCCGGCAGCCTGATAAGCTTTGACACCACAGGTCTGGATTTTGCCCTCACCGCTCTGTTCATCACCATACTCATAGACCAGATACGCGCCGCGGAAAGCTACGCGCCAGCTCTCATGGCCGCGGCGGCCTCAGCGGTGAGCCTACTGATATTCGGCGCCGACGGCTTTATTCTGCCCGCTCTTATACTGAGCACGGCGGGCCTGTTCCTGCTCCGCCGCGAGCCCAAGAAGGAGGCCGCGAAATGACACTTTCACCCTCTCACAGCCTTGTTATCATCGGGGTGTGCGCCCTGTGCACCTTTCTGCTGCGCGCCCTGCCCTTTCTGCTGTTCGGAAACCGCCCCGTCCCCGGAGCGGTTACCTACCTGGGCCGGGTGCTGCCCATGGCGGTGATGTCTGTTCTGGTCATCTACTGTCTGCGCAGCGTGAGCTTCTCCTCCGCCGCCTCATGGCTGCCCACACTTTCCGGCGCCGCCGTGACCGCCGGAATACATCTTTGGCGCCGAAGCACCTTTCTGAGTATATGCGCGGGCACTCTGTGCTATATGCTGCTGATACACGCTCTTTAGCTCCAGCGGGCTTGTAATCTACGGCTGTATGCCATATAATATGAGAAATTTTGTTTGCGTGGAGAGATTTTATGCCGCAGATAATTGAAATAAACGACCTGAGCCGCCCGGAGCTGGACGTATTCGCACGGCTTACCGAGGCTCAGCGACGCTGCCGTCTGGAGCCGGAAAAAGGCGTATTCATAGCCGAAAGCCCCAAGGTCATATCCGTGGCTCTGGACGCGGGCTATGAGCCCGTGTCCCTGCTCATGGAGCGGAGGCATATCGAGGGCGACGCCCGGGAGCTGCTGGCGCGCTGCGGCGATGCGCCCGTATATACCGCCCCCCGGGAACTGCTGGCGGAGCTTACCGGCTATACCCTCACCCGGGGCGTGCTGTGCGCCATGCGCCGTCCGGCGCTCAAATCCGTTGAAGAGATATGCGCCTCCGCCCGCCGGGTGGCCGTGCTTGAGGGCGTGGTGGACTCCACCAACGTGGGCGCCATTTTCCGCTCCGCCGCGGCTCTGGGCATGGACGCCGTGCTGCTGACCCCCACCAGCTGCGACCCCCTGAACCGCCGCGCGGTCCGGGTGAGCATGGGAACGGTCTTTCAGGTGCCGTGGACATACATAGGCTCGAGTGCCGCCGACTGGCCGCAGTCCGGCATGGAGCGGCTGGGAGCCCTGGGCTTCAGAACGGCGGCCATGGCCCTGCGTGAGGACTCCGTAGGCATAGACGACCCGGCTCTCATGGCTGAGGACAGGCTGGCCATTATCCTGGGCGCCGAGGGCGACGGCCTGGCAGGCGGCACCATAGCCTCCTGCGACTACACCGTGCGCATTCCCATGGCTCACGGAGTGGACTCCCTGAACGTGGCGGCCGCCGGCGCGGTGGCCTTCTGGCAGCTGGGAAGAAGATAGTTTACAGGTAATTTACAAAATCCGGCTTGCTTCAAAGCCCGATTTGGGGTATTTTAAAATACAACGGTACAGAGAAAGGCGGTTTGCTGTCATGCTTACTTTAGAGGAAGTGCGCCACAATTCTGAGGTGCGCAGTTATATAGAAAAGGCCGATGAGTCCCTTATTGCCCTGGGCTACACGGAGCACAGCTTCGCCCATGTGGGACGGGTGGCCGCGGTGGCAAGCAGACTGCTGCTGGATCTGGGCTATCCACAGCGGACGGCGGAGCTTGCAGCCATAGCGGGCTGGCTTCACGATATAGGCAATGTGATAAACCGCATCGACCATGCCCAGAGCGGCGCCGTCATGGCCTTCCGTATTCTGGACAAGCTGGGCATGGACCCCCAGGAGACGGCCACGGTGATAACCGCCATCGGCAACCACGACGAGGGCACAGCCTACCCCGTGAACCCTGTGGCGGCGGCGCTCATTCTGGGCGATAAGACCGATGTGCGCGCAAACCGTGTGCGCAACAAGGACGTCGCCAGCTTCGACATACACGACAGGGTGAACTACTCCGTGAAAAAGAGCGACGTCACCCTTGAGGACGGCGAGGTGCGCCTGAGCCTCAGCATAGACACCAGCGTATGTCCAGTTATGTCCTACTTTGAAATATTCATGGAGCGTATGCTCCTGTGCCGCCGCGCCGCCGAAAAGCTGGGTCTCCGGTTCGCGCTGGTGATAAACGGTCAGAAAATAATGTGACGGTGCGCAGAAAAGATCCCCCCTTCGGGGATTTTTTCTTTTTCTTCGGAACTTATGGAAATTCCCGGCGTCTTAGTTTATAATGTACCCATATCACTTTCTAAGGAGAACACAAATGAAGGTCAGAAAAGCAGTTATTCCGGCGGCGGGACTTGGCACCCGTATGCTGCCCGCCACCAAGACCGTCCCCAAGGAAATGCTCCCCCTGGTGGATAAGCCGGTCATTCAGTATATAGTCGAGGAGGCCGTGGCCAGCGGCATCGAAGATATCCTCATAGTCACCAACCGCGCCAAGAGCGCCATGGACGACTATTTTGACTACTATCCCGAGCTGGAGGAGCGCCTGGAGCGCGCCGGAAAATACAAGGAGCTGGAGGCCGTGCGCCGCTCTGCCGACCTGGCCAACATCTTCTATGTCCGCCAGAAGGAGACCAAGGGCCTGGGCCACGCCATATGGCGCGCCAAGCGCTTTGTGGGCGACGAGCCCTTCGCCATCCTGCTGGGCGACGACATCATGTATACCGAGCAGGGCGACAGCGCCCTGACTCAGCTCATTTCCGCCGCGGAAAAGTACGAGTGCAGCGCCATAGGCACCCGCGAGGTGGACGATGAGCACATCGTGAAATACTCCTCCCTGAAGATATCCCCTCTGGAGGAGCGCGTCTACCGCATACACGACATGAACGAGAAGCCCACTCTGGAGACAAAGCTCTCCAACCACGCCATCATGGGCCGCTATGTGCTCACCAGCGGCATTTTCGACATTCTGGAGAACACCGCTCCCGGCGCAGGCGGCGAGATACAGCTCACCGACGGTATGCGCACCCTGCTGGAGCGCGAGAGCATGGTGGCTGTGGACTTCAACGCCCGCCGCTACGACACCGGCAACATGAAGGGCTTCCTGGAGGCCACCATAGACTACGCCCTCCGCCACCCCGAGGCCGGGGACTGGCTGCGCGAGTTCATAAAGGAAAAGGCAAAAACCCTGTAAAGACAGACGCCGCCCGCACTCATACGCCGGCGGCGCCTTTTTTAGCGAAAGGAGCTGTGTATGAAAAAACTGCTTTCCATCATTCTTGCGGTATGTCTGCTTGCGGTTACTTCCCTGCCGTGCGCGGCGGCGGAGTTTTCCGACGTGCCGGGCGACAGCTGGGCACGGGACGTGATATACAGAGCCGGGGAGCTGGGGCTTATGGAGGGCCGCGGCGGAAACGAATTCGGCTACGGTGAGCCCGTTAAGCGATGCGAATTCGTCACCCTTCTGTGCCGTATGTTTGACTGGGAGCTTATAAGCCCCGGCGAACCCTCCTTTTCGGATGTGCCGGAGAGCCGCTGGTATTACTCCGCCGTGGAGACAGCGCTACACAACGGCGCATTTGAGAAGGAAAGCGCCTTCCGCCCGGAGGAGAACATCACCAGGGCGGAGATGGCGGTCATGTTCATAAACGCCCTGGGCTACGCGCCTCTGGCGGAAAAGGCCGAAGCTCTGGAGCTGCGCCCCTTTACGGACGTCAGCGAAAACCGGGGCGCCATCGCCGTAGCCTCCGACATAGGCATGATAAACGGCGTGGGCGGCGCTCGCTTCGACCCCGAGGGCAGCGCCCTGCGGGAGCATCTTGCCGCCATGATGGTGCGCGTGTACGACAGGCTGAGCGGAGAAACCCAATGGCTCCACGGCTTTTACGCCTTTTTCTCCTGGCCTCAGCACGAGCTGGCGGCGGATATGGACGCGGTCAGCGCTGGCTGGAGCAGTCTGGAGCTCTCCGACGGCGAAGCTGTGCTGAACACCAGCGGCAGCTGGCGCATACCCGAGTCCTACGAGAGCCTGACAGATTATCTGGAAACCGTAGACACCCCCCTGAACCTCAGCGTATACATGGACAACAGCGCGGGAGAAGCGGGGAAGATACTCACGGACGCAGCCCTGCGCAGTCAGGCGGCAGCGGCTGTTCTGGCCGAGCTGGAGCGCGAATATCCCGCGATCGGCAAAAATCCCTACGCGGGCGTGACCATAGATTTCGAGGGACTGACGGGCGCGGCGCAGCGGGAGGGACTCACCGCCTTTCTCACGGAGCTGCGCGCCGGGCTGGGTGAAAAGAGCCTGTATGTGGCGGTACAGCCCGTGACCCAGGGCGAATATTACGACGGCTTCGACTACCGCGCCATAGGCGGACTGGCCGACAGGGTGATACTCATGGCCCATGACTACAACGCCGTGAGCCTGGGGGGCTTTGAGGGCAGCGAATACTATAAGACCACGGCGCTGACGCCCCTCGCCGCCGTCTATCACTCTCTCCGGGCAATCACGGACCCGGAGACCGGAGTTGAGGACACCGGCAAGCTTGCCCTGGCAATCAGCTTTTCCAGTCTGGCCTGGGAGATAAACGACGGCCTGCTGGTGAGCGGCGCGCCCATGCGACCCGGTACGGACACCATAGCCAGGCGGCTGGCTCAGCCGGACACGGTGCGCGGCTGGTCGGATACCTATAAAAACCCCTATGCCAAATACACCACCGAGGACGGCAGAGCGTATTTTTTGTGGTATGAGGACGCCCGCAGCGTATCGGAAAAGCTGCGGCTGGCCCGGCTGTTCGGGATAGAGGGCGTGTCCCTCTGGCGCATGGGCACCATCCCCAACGAGACCGCCTATGAAGTCTGGAGCGCCGTGAAATGAACTGCACCGTCATTCGCTCCGCACGGAAAACTCTGGCCCTGGAGGTCACCCGGGAGGGGGAGGTCATAGTCCGCTCTCCCTCACGCTGTACCGACAGCGAGATAAGCCGCTTTGTCCGCTCCCACGCCGACTGGCTGAAAAATGCTCTGGAGAGGCAGCAGGCCCGGCAGGAGAATCACCCTGAGCCGGACGCCATGCGGCAGCGGGAGCTCATAGACGAGGCAAAGCGCGTCCTGCCGGAAAAGGTCGCGTACTGGGCGCAGCGCATGGGCGTGCAGCCCACCGGCCTGCGCATCACGGGCGCAAGAACACGCTTCGGGAGCTGCAGCGGCAAAAACAGCCTGTGCTTCTCCTGGCGGCTCATGGATTACCCGGAGGAGGCCGTGGACTATGTGGTGGTCCACGAGCTGGCGCATATTCTGGAAAAAAATCACTCCCCCCGCTTTTATGCGGTGGTGGCACGCCACTTGCCCGACTACAGGCGCAGGGAGAAAATGCTGAGAGGTTAGTTATGGAAATAAAGCCCGGAAAATACCGCCATTTCAAAGGCAAGGAATACGAAGTGTTGTTCACCGCCCGCCACTCCGAGACTCTGGAGGAGATGGTGGTGTATCGCGCCCTCTACGGCGAGAGGGGCGTTTGGGTGCGCCCCGCCTCCATGTGGAGCGAGACCGTGGAGCGCGGCGGCGAGAGCTTCACCCGCTTCACCTATATAGGGGACTAGCCGTGTACTGGGTGTATATGCTCCGCTGCGCCGACGGCACCCACCTTATACACCGGCATGGCCGCCGATGTGGACAGGCGCGTGGAGGTCCACAACTCAGGCCGGGGCGCGAAATACACCCGCTCCCGCCTGCCCGTCGCCGCCGTGTACCGGGAGAGCCTCCCCGACAAAGGCTCCGCCCTCCGCCGGGAGGCCGAGATAAAAAAGCTCACCCGTGCGCGAAAGCTGGCGCTGATAAAGGAATAGAAAACATACTGCTCGGAAAAACGCAGGCACTCACAAAGTATGAGTGCCTGCGTTCAGCTTTCCTTCTGTGTCCGCCTTCAGCAGGCGCACAGATTTATTTAATGGCTGCAATAAGTTCGGCGTACTGGGCGTCGATATCGGACATATAGGCCACGGATTCCTCAGTTGTCATATTTCCGGGGACAGTCTGCATAGTCTCGAGCAATTCAGAGGCGTATGCCTCATTTGCAAATACATTCTGGAAGGCCTCCTCAGCGGCGGCCATGACTGCATCATCAGTACCTGCGGGGAACAGCCAGAAGAAGGGCTTGTCCAGCACAATGTCGTAGCCCTGCTCCTTAAAGGTGGGGATATCAGGGTTGGCCTCGCTGCGCTCCTCGGCCATAATTCCCAGACAGACGAAGTCGCCGTTTTTCAGGTAGTCCTTAACAAGACCGACCTGGTTGAACATCAGGTCCAGCTGGCCGCTCATAAGGGCAGTAATCTTATCTGCGGCGCCGCCGGCATCAACAATGTTGAACTGACTGCCCTCTACAAGGTCCATAAACATCAGCTCAGTAAGATGCGACATGGAGCCCACTTCGGTGGCAAAGCCTATAGGCGCTGATTTGGATGCCTCGGCCAGCTCATCAAGAGTCATATAAGGAGCATCCTTGGATACAAACCATGCGCTCTGGCGGTCAACCGCATAGGCGCCCACAGTCCTGAAATCCTTCCAGCTGTCGTTTACAGTACCCAGCTGGCTGGCAACAAACAGGCCCGGATGGTGGACATAGGCAGTATATCCGTCAGGAGCGGCGTTCTTGAATTCCTCAATGGCAACCGCCATGCCCTTTATGTTGGTGACGACCACAGTCTGCCCCACCTCGTCCTGAAGATATTTGCAGAAGATTCGGGTGTTAAGGTCGGTATCTCCGCCGGCTCCGCCGGGGACTATAACGGTGATGGGCTTGGTGGGCCAGTCTGTGGCCGGAGCAGGGGCGGAGGATTCAGGTACAGAGGACTCGGGAGCGGCACTCACGGGACTTTTTTCCCCGCCGCAGGCCGCAAGCATTCCCAGCACTAAAAGCACGGATAAAACGGACATAACTCTTTTTTTCATTGCATTGACCTCCTAAATAATTTCAAATCGTGCCATTTGCTTATGCCGATACCCGAATTCTACCGCTTATCTTTCATTTCGTCAATGCATATTTCATATATATTTCATATTGTCATTTTGTGCGTGTTTAATTCAGCTTATATTAGAATTATATGTTCATTTCACGAATTATATTTCAAACTGTACATTGTGCCGTTTCAAATTTCACTTTTCCGTGAATTTTTTCGGCAAAATACAAATCGCCGCCCCATAAGGGGCGGCGATTCGTAAAAAAGGAAGGAGTTTAGTTACGCATTGACCTTGCTCTTCTTCACGCGGGAGATAACAGCACGGACAATGGAGAACACAGCCAGGAGCAGGAACACTACGCAGATGGGACGGGTGAACAGAGGAGTTACATCGCCCATGGACATCATCATACCGCGGCGCAGGTTGGTCTCCACCATCTCGCCCAGGACGAAGCCCAGGATGAAGGGAGTGGAGGGGATGCCCACCTTGGCAAAGGCGTAGCCCATCAGTCCGAAGAAGAAGATGGTGACGCAGTCGAAGGCGCGGTTGTTTACACCGAAGGAACCGATGACGCAGAGGGTCATAACGCAGGCCAGCAGGATGTTCTTGGGCACCTGCAGCACGCGGACAAAGACGCGCATTCCAAAATACTCAAGGAACAGCATCATGAAGTTGGATATAAACAGGGCCACGAACACGGAGTAGACCACATCGGCGTGCTCCTTGAAGAGCAGGGGGCCCGGGGTCAGACCGTGGAGGGTCAGGCCGCCCAGCAGGATGGCGGTGACAACGTCGCCGGGGATACCAAGGCTGAGCAGGGGGATGAGGGCGCCGCCGATGGATCCGTTGTTGGCGGTCTCGGAGGCAACAACACCGTCCATTACGCCGGTGCCGAACTTCTCGGGATACTTGGACTGGTTCTTGGCAGTAGCGTAGGCCACCAGGTTGGAAGTACCGCCGCCGATGCCGGGCAGGATGCCGATACCGATGCCGATAAGGGCGGAGCGGAACATATTGGGAACCTGGCCGACAAACTCGGCCATGGAGAAGCCCATGCCCTTAATCTTGAAGTTCACTACCTCGCCCTCCTCCTCGGGACGGGCGGAGTCGGCTGCGGCTGCAAAGACCTCGGCAACGGCAAAGAAGCCAATGAGGGCGGGCAGAATATCAAAGCCGGCGCCCAGAGCGCTGATGCCGAAGGTGAAGCGGGGATAACCGTCGATGGGGGCCACGCCAACCATGGTCAGGGTGAAGCCGATAACAGCGGAGACAAGGCCCTTCCACAGGGAGCCGTCCACCAGGGAGGCGACCAGGGACAGGGAGAAGATTGCGATTGCGCAGTACTCAAAGTAGCCGAACTTCAGAGCGAAGTCAGCCAGATAGGGGCTGATGAACACCAGGGCCACAACGCTGAGCAGGGTACCCATGAAAGAGAAGAAAATACCTGTTCCAAGGGCCTTGCCGGCTTCGCCGCGCTCAGCCATGGGGCCGCCGTCAAAAACGGTGGCAACGGAGGAAGGAGTACCGGGGATACGCAGCAGAATTGCGGAGATAAGACCGCCGGACACGCCGCCCACATACAGGCTTATGAGCAGGGCGATGCCCATGATGGGATCAAGGCCATAGCTGATTGGCAGGCAGAGGGCAACGGCCATAGCCGCGCTCAGACCGGGCATGGCGCCGAAGATGATACCCAGGGTGACGCCGCCAAGCATTATGATAAGCGTCGTGGGATCCATTATGTTCTGAAAACCGATTATAAGATTAGCAAACACTTTTCACCCCTCCTTACAGACCTACGTACCGCAGCAGGCCGGCAGGCAGCATCAGGTACAGGAATCTGGTAAACACTATGTAGAAAAACACGGTGGAAATAACAGTAATAATGCCAAAGAGAACATAGTTCTTTTTCTTGCCCAGGGGGGTCAGCACTATCATCTGGCAGAATTCATAGATAAGGGTGGAGATAACGAAACCAAGGGTCTCAAGGGAAAATACGTAAAAACCAATGAGGATGGCGGAGTAGAGCACCTTGCGGTTGCCGGCCTTACGGTAGGCGGCTTCTTCCTCTGATACTTCCTCCACGATATGGTGCTTCACGTTCTGCAGACCCTCAACGGTGATTCCGAGGGCCACCAGGAACAGCAGCACGGATGCCAGCCGGGGCATAAACTCAGGGCCGGGATTCATTCCCAGCAGGGACTTGATGCTGAAGGTTGCGATAAACAGGATTACGGCGCAGAGCATTATTACGCCGCCGCATATCACGTCTCTGTACTTATTTAACATTCTATCTTCTCCTTCCTTTTACCCTCCGCCCATTGTAATTTTGGGCGGAGGGCTGACTCCTTTTTTAACCCTGCATACTAGCCAGCAGGTCGGCGTACATGGTGTTTATTTCGCCCAGATACTCCATAGCTTCATCGTGGTTCATATCGCCGGGCACGGTCTGCATGGTATCCAGCAGTTCGGCGGCATAGTCGGGGTTCTGGCATACGGCCTCAATGGCGGTGTTCATCTTGTCAACAATAGCCTGATCGGTCTCTGCGGGGAAGAACAGCCAGTAGGGCTTATCAAACACTATGTCGTAGCCCTGCTCCTTGAAGGTGGGGATGTCGGGGTTTGCCTCGCTGCGCTCCTCGGCCATGATGCCCAGGCAGACGAAGTCGCCGTTCTTCAGATAGTCCTTAACAAGGCCGACCTGGTTGAACATCAGGTCCAGCTGGCCGCTCATAAGGGCGGTAATCTTGTCTGCGGAGCCGCCGGCGTCAACAATGTTGAACTGGCTGCCCTCAACCAGCTGCATGAACAGCAGCTCAGTCAGGTGGGACATGGAGCCCACCTCGGTGGCAAAGCCTATGGGTTCGGACTTGGAGGCAGCTGCAAGGTCATCCAGAGTCTGGAACTCAGCGTCCTTGGATACGAACCATGCGCTCTGCTTGTCTATAGCGTAGACATTGGTCACAGCAAAGTCGGTGTAGGCCACATCAACAGTACCGAGAGCGGAGGAAACGAAAAATCCGGGGTGATAAACTCCTGCGGTGTAGCCGTCGGGAGAGGCGTTCTTGATCTCCTGGAAGGCAACGGAAATGCCCTTGATATTGGAGATGACCACAGTCTGACCCAGTTCCTCCTGCAGGTACTTGGCAAAGACGCGGGCGTTCAGGTCGGTATCGCCGCCGGCGCCGGCGGGAACAATAATAGTAATGGGCTTGGTGGGCCAATCGGTACTTCCGCCGCTGCTTTCAGGCGCGGAGCTGTCGGGTGCGGAACTGGGAGCAGTACCACCGCCGCAGGCTGCAAAGGTCAGCAGCACCATTGCCAAAGCAAGAATAAGGCTGATTTTTCTCTTCATTTGTGAACCTCCTAAAAAATCGATGCTATTCATAACAGAAACAGCTTTTTACATCACGAATTCTAGCATCCTTTTTCTGCGCAGTACAGTTAAGGTCTTTTCCCGGGCGGTTAAGAAAATATAAAGATACTCACATCTCATATATTGGAAGCCATGTGTTCCCTATGCCGCTTCGCCCCGCTAAAAAGCATTGTATTTGCTGAATTTTTCAATTTGACCATACACATTTCATGACGATTTGCAGCTTTTTGCTTTGCCCTGGCAAGTTAAGATTTTGTTTTGAAATCGTCCATCGGTATATATTTGAGCATTTAGCGATATAAAAACAAACTTCGGCGCGCAGCCAGGGGTTTCGTCAATTTTTCCATATTGAATATGCATATTTTGTATAATATTTCAGAACCAGCATAGTTGTTGCCACTCACACTTTTCCCCATACAGGTCATCAGGCCCTCGCCTTTTTTATTATATGATGTTGCCGCTTTCAGCCCGCATCAAACAAATCCCCATGATAAAAACTATTTACAAGCCGCCTGTGGATTTGCTATAATTACTTGATTGAACAAAGTACGAAAGGGGTCCTGGAGCATGGCGTTTGCGGATATACTGTCCAGCCTCCGGCACAGCCGGGGCATAAGCCAGCGCAAGGCGGCGGCCGACCTGAAAATAAGTCAGGCCCTGCTGTCCCACTATGAAAACGGCGCGCGAGAGCCGGGACTTCTGTTTGTGTGCCGCGCCTGCGACTACTACGGCGTGTCCGCCGACTATCTGCTGGGCCGTACCGACGAGCCTGAGGGCGCCGCTCTGGACGAGCCCTTCTCCGCCCTCAGCTCCGTGCGCGCCGCCCTGCGTGACAGGGACAGCGCGCAGGTGGAGGCCGCAGTCACCAAATACCTGAACGCCGCATCCCGGCGGCTCAGCGCCGAGATTTACGGCATAGCCGACGCCCGCACCCTGGCCCGCTGCTCCCTTGAGGAGGCCGAGGCGGAGCACGCCATCACCGGGCTTTTTCCCGCACAGAAGAATGATTGACGCTCCCCCGATGGGAGCTTTCGCCGGAGGTAAATATATGACAGATCAGAGCAAGATAAGAAATTTCTCCATCATCGCCCACATCGACCACGGCAAGTCCACCCTGGCCGACCGGCTGCTGGAAATATGCAACGCCGTTGAGGCCCGCAATATGTCCAGCCAGCTGCTGGACAACATGGAGCTGGAGCGTGAGCGGGGCATAACCATAAAATCCCGGGCCGTCCGTCTGGACTACCGCGCCGACGACGGGCAGGACTATGTGCTGAACCTCATCGACACCCCGGGCCACGTGGACTTCAACTACGAGGTCAGCCGCAGCCTTGCCGCCTGCGAGGGCGCCGTGCTGGTGGTGGACTCCACTCAGGGCGTTGAGGCTCAGACCCTGGCCAACACCTATCTGGCTCTGGACCACGATCTTGAGATACGCCCTGTTTTCAATAAGATAGATTTGCCCGCAGCTGATCCCCTGAAGGCCAAGCACGAGGTAGAGGACATAATCGGCCTGGACGCCATGGATTCCCCGGAGATTTCCGCCAAAATGGGCACCAACATCCGTGCCGTGCTGGAGGACGTGGTACACAACATGCCCGCTCCCAAGGGCAATGTGAACGCCCCTCTGAAGGCTCTGGTGTTCGACAGCCAGTATGACCCCTATCTGGGCGTAATAGTCTACTTCCGGGTCATGGAGGGCAGCATAGGCGTGGGCGACAGCGTAAAGATGATGGCCTCCGGCTCCCGCTACAACGTGCTGGACTGCGGCTATCTGAAGCCCTTGGGCATGCAGAGCTGCGACAGGCTGTACGCCGGCGAGGTGGGCTACTTCACCGCCAGCATCAAGAACGTGGCAGACACCCGCGTGGGCGACACCATCACCTCCGCCGAAAGGCCCGCCGCCGAGCCTCTGCCCGGCTACCGCCCCGTGCAGCCCATGGTATACTGCGGCGTCTACACCGAGGACGGCAGCAAATTCCCCGACCTGCGGGACGCTCTGGAGAAGCTCCAGCTGAACGACGCCTCCCTGTCCTTTGAGCCGGAGAGCTCCGTGGCTCTGGGCTTCGGCTTCCGCTGCGGCTTTCTGGGTATGCTGCACATGGAGATTATCCAAGAGCGGCTGGAGCGTGAGTTCGACCTTGATCTGGTCACAACCCTCCCCTCCGTTATCTACGAGGTGGAAAAAACCGACGGCGAAACAGTAATGGTGGACAACCCCCACAACTACCCCGACCCCGCTGTTATCCTGCTGGCCAGGGAGCCCTATGTGAACGTGTCCATCATCACTCCCCCCGAGTTTGTGGGCAACATCATGCCCCTGTGTCAGGACAGGCGCGGCGAGTATAAGGATATGCAGTATCTGGACACCAATCTGGTGGAGCTGCGCTATGACATGCCCCTGAACGAGATAATCTACGATTTTTTCGATACCCTAAAGGCCCGCACCCGGGGCTACGCCTCTCTGGACTATGAGATAAGCGACTACCGGGAGAGCGACCTTGTGAAGGTGAACCTGCTGCTGAACGGCGACCAGGTGGACGCCCTGAGCTTCATCGCCCACCGGGAGAAGGCCTACGCCCGCGCCCGCCGCATATGCGAGAAGCTGAAGGAGAACATCCCCCGGCAGCTCTTTGAGGTTCCCATACAGGCGGCCATAGGCGGCAAGATAATCGCCCGCGAGACCGTGAAGGCCATGCGCAAGGACGTTCTGGCCAAGTGCTACGGCGGCGATATCACCCGTAAGAAAAAGCTGCTGGAGAAGCAGAAGGAAGGCAAGAAGAAAATGCGCACCCTGGGCACCGTCCAGCTGCCCACCGAGGCGTTTATGGCTGTGCTCAAGCTGGATGAATAAGCCTCCGAACTGCTTCCCTCCTCGCGGCACAGCCGCTGCGGCGGCCATCCTCAATCCGGACTAATAATATTGTAATCCCCGGAGTATGACTCCGGGGATTTTTCTGTCTATTCCGCATTTCTTCTGCTTAAAAGCCGGTCTCATCTCCGGATAAGACCCGGCGGATTCGTGAATTTTAATAAATCGCTGTGCATAAAATGGCTTTGCAGCAATCAGGTTATAACAAACTAACTCAAAGCACAAAAAATGCAGAGGAAACACTTGACAATGGCGGTTGGTTGGGATAAACTTATGACCGCAGCAAAGGTTAGAAGTATCTAACCGTATTTTTTGAAGCATAAGTTATACATACCTAATTCAGGAGGCGCCTATGATGCCGTTATCAATGGCAAAGACAGGGGAAACTGTGACGATTCGAAAAATCACCGGCAAAGACGAAATTCGCCAGCATCTGGCTGAGCTGGGCTTCGTGGTAGATGGAACCGTGACGGTAGTCAACGAAATTGCCGGCAATCTGATTCTGCAGGTAAAGGACAGCCGGATTGCGCTGGATCGGACCATGGCAAACCGCATTATGATTTAAACAGACAAATAAAAAATTTTTTGGTAAGGAGAGAACCTATGAAAACCTTAAAGGACGCAAAAGTCGGAGAAACCGTCACGGTCAGCAGGCTCCACGGGGAAGGCCCGGTGAAGCGCCGCATCATGGATATGGGCATCACCAGAGGCGTGGAGATTTTAGTACGCAAGGTAGCTCCTCTTGGGGATCCCATGGAGCTGAATGTGCGGGGCTATGAGCTGTCTGTCCGCAAGGCCGACGCCGAGATGATCGAGATTCAGTAAGCGCCGTTTTTGAAACGGTCCTCTGCGGCTGGAGAGCCGCAATTTTCAAGTGCAAGAGTTAGACTGAACTAACATTTTTCGAGAGGAGAACGCAATGAATATCAAAATCGCATTGGCCGGCAATCCGAACTGCGGCAAGACCACCCTGTTCAACGACCTGACCGGCTCCAATCAGTATGTGGGCAACTGGCCCGGCGTCACCGTGGAGAAAAAGGAGGGCAAGCTAAAGGGCCACAAGGACGTGGTCATTCAGGACCTGCCCGGCATCTACTCCCTGTCCCCCTACACGCTGGAGGAGGTTGTGGCCCGCGGGTATCTGGTGGGCGAAAAGCCCGACGCCATTTTGAACATTGTTGACGGCACCAACATTGAGCGCAACCTCTACCTCACCACCCAGCTCATCGAGCTGGGCCTGCCTGTGGTGGTGGCCGTCAATATGATGGATCTGGTCCGGAAAAACGGCGATCACATCGACCTTTCCAAGCTGTCCGCCGCTCTGGGCTGCGACGTTGTGGAGATGAGCGCTCTGAAAAGCGAGGGCAGCAGGGCCGCCGCCGAGAAGGCTGTGGCCGCGGGCCGGAGCCGTCGCTCCGGCGAGCTTCCCCACGTATTCACCGGCTCCGTTGAGCACGCGCTGGCCCACATTGAGGAATCCATTCAGGGCAAGGTAGATGACCGGTATCTCCGCTGGTACGCCATCAAGCTGTTTGAGCGGGACCAGAAGGTTCTGGAGGAGCTGAAGCTGGACAGCCAGCTGGCGGCCCATCTGGAAGAACACATCGCAGACTGCGAAAAAGAGCTGGACGACGACGCCGAGAGCATCATCACCAACCAGCGCTACGCCTATATCAACAGCGTTGTCTCCCGGGCCGTGAAGAAAAAGGCCCCCAAAGGCAACCTGTCCGTGTCTGACAAGATTGACCGAATCGTCACCAACCGCGTCCTGGCCCTGCCCATCTTCGCGGCGGTAATGTTCTGCATTTACTCCATCGCCATGGGCGGCTACTCCTTCTCCATCGGCACCATGGGCACCGACTTCGCCAACGATGTGATTTTCGGCGAGTGGGTCCCCGGCTTCTTTGAGGGTATTCTCACTTCCCTGGGCGTTTCCGGCTGGCTGTACGGCCTCATCATGGACGGCATAGTGGCCGGCGTGGGCGCGGTGCTGGGCTTCGTGCCCCAGATGCTGGTGCTGTTCTTCCTGCTGGCTATTCTGGAGGACGTGGGCTACATGGCCCGTGTCGCCTTCATTATGGACCGGGTATTCCGCAAGTTCGGCCTGTCCGGCAAGAGCTTCATTCCCATGCTGGTGGCTACCGGCTGCGGCGTCCCCGGCATCATGGCCTCCCGTACCATTGAGCAGGACAGGGACCGCAAAATGACAATCATGACCACCGGCTTCATCCCCTGCGGCGCGAAAATGCCCATCATCGGCCTTTTTGCCGGCGCGGTGTTCGGCGAGTCCCCCTGGGTGGCCACCTCCGCGTTCTTCATCGGCATCGCCGCAGTAGTCATCTCCGGCATCATGCTGAAGAAATTCAAGGCCTTTGCCGGGGAGCCCGCGCCCTTCGTCATGGAGCTGCCCACCTACCACGCCCCCGCCATGGGCAACGTCCTGCGGGCCACCTGGGAACGTGGCTGGTCCTTCATCAAGCGGGCGGGCACCATCATCCTGCTCTCCTCCATAATTCTCTGGTTCCTCCAGGGCTACGGCTTCGTGGACGGCGCCCTCACCGCAGTAGAGGACAACAACGACTCCCTGCTGGCGGCCCTGGGCAGCGCCATTGCCTGGATATTCTATCCCCTGGGCTGGATGGGCGACATGGCCTGGAAGGCCACCGTGGCTACCATCACCGGCCTCATCGCCAAGGAAGAGGTGGTCAACACCTTCGGCGTGCTGTACCAGTATGCCGGAGAAGCCGACCTGCTGGAGGACAGCCATGATATCTGGCTGGCTATCGGCGCGGACTTTGGCGCCATGTCCGCTTACAGCTTCATGATTTTCAACCTGCTTTGCGCCCCCTGCTTCGCCGCCATGGGCGCTATCAAGCGGGAGATGAACAACACAAAATGGACCATAGGCGCCATCGGCTATATGTGCGGCTTTGCCTATGTGATTGCGACGATTGTCTTCCAGCTGGGCGGTCTTATCACCGGCGAGGCGGTGTTCAGCGTCTGGACCGTGGTTGCCGTTGCCCTGCTGGCAGGGCTGCTGTACCTGCTGTTTAGAAAGGGCTACAAGCCTGAGGATGAGCTCCATCGCCTGAGCTCCGTGGCCGCGCAGGCCGCAATGTGATTTGGAAAGGAGCGTACTACACAATGCCCGGTATTTTTGGAGATGTGATCGTGTTGGCCGTTCTGGCCGTCGTGGCGGCATTTGCCGCCCGCTCTCTGTGGAAGTCCCACAAGAAAGGTGGCGGCTGTTCCTGCAGCGGCAACTGCGCCAACTGCAGTTCCTGCCATCACAAGTAAAACTCCGCCGCAGTTATTAATCCTACATCATCAATTGAAAAACGGACTGCCAAGGCAGTCCGTTTTTTTAATTATGTTCAGGATGGGAATACAAAAGACACCCCGTACTGGTCCAGAGGGAGGAGGCTCAGCACGTTCGCCACGGCTCTCTCTATATAGGGTATGGCTATCTGGTGGCTGGCTATACTGTCCATTCCGCCGCCGGTGAGCATGGCTACTCCCGCGAGAAGTACGCCTACGCCAAGGCATATAAGTCCCGCCGCAAACAAAATCTTTCCGATAATACGCATTTCTCAGCACTCCTTCCGGGCAAGACGGTTCCACAGGCCGGAAACCCCGTTCTTCCAGGCCGACACTATGGCGGCAATCACGCGCAGGGCAAGCAGCAAAAGCAGCAGCGCCGCGCCTATGGCCAGCAGCGCTATGCCAAACAGGAACATAGCGTCGGGCACATACATAAGGGTGGCAAGTCCCGCGCCCAGGGCAACGGCTCCCACCCAGCCCAGCGCCACAGGAATAGCCAGCAGCAGAGGAGCAACCGCCACAGAGAGCACCAGCAGGGGCAGACCGGGCACAATCATCAGCAGCCAGAAGGCTATGGCCCCGGCAATGGAGAGCTTGACAGCCGGTTTATTCTCCGGCTCCGGGAGCTTTTTGCCCAGAGCCCCGGCCAGTTCCGGGAAGGACTCATGGTAGCTTTCATCGGCCTCAGCCGCGGGTTCGGCTGCCGGGGCCTCCTCCGCCTCCGCCTCCTCGGGGACTTCCGGAGTCTCCGCCTCAGCGGCAAGCTCCGCGGCTTCCTCCACGGTCTCGCCTCCGGGTTCTTCGCTATCCTCGGCTTCCGGTGTTTCCTCCATCACGGCGCGGATAAGCTCCGCAGCTTCCACCTTTTCCTTCTCCGGCTCAGCGGTTTCCGGAGCTTCGGGTACTTCGGGAGCCTCAGCAGCTTCTTCAGCTGTCTCCCCGGCATCGGCGGCAGGCTCTTCCGCAGGCGCTTCCCCGGCATCGGCAGCCTCGACCTCCGGAACTTCTTCGTCCTCAGTAGGCTCTTCCGACTCTTTTTCCGCCTCGTCCCCGGCAATTATGGCGTCTATGCCCATGCGGTTGAGACTGATCGCAAGCCGCATTGGCGTTCCAAGCTCGTCAATAAGAGCACTCTCTCCGTTTTCCCCGGCGGCGTCAAATTTTTTTGTGTAGTAATCCATCACCGACACGCGGTCCTCCTCGCTGAGAAACGAGAGCAGGCCCGCCAGCTCGGCCAGATACTTTTGTTTATTCATTGGTGTTTCACCTCTGTATCAGCATATACGAAGATATTATATGCAAAAATGCCCCATTGGTCAAGTCACACGGAAGCGATTTCCAGCTCTCTCAGCTCCAAAGAGCTTTTGAATACCTTAATTAAATACAGCGCCCCGCTCTCCAGGGGGCCGAAAAAGAAATGTCCCTCCTCGTCGGTGGAAAACTGGTCGATAAGCTCTATCTCTCCCTCGTCCGGCACACGGAACAGCAGCGCCAGCGCACCGGGTACAGCCTCGCCCGAGGATGTGCATACGGCTCCCAGCACGGCGCCGTGGGGATTTCCCGAGCAGCACAGCCGGGTGGTGAGTGTCTCGCCCTCTCCCGGCCGGAAATAAAATCTGCCGTAAAGACTCATAAAATACCTCCTTTGCCGACACGCGGCCTTTGCTTTATTATATACTCAGCGGGCGTTTGTTGTGCTTGACAAGCGGCGGCGGATTTACTACAATATAATGACGCAATTGCGTGATTTAAGGAGGATTAACGATGGCAAATGACAAGAAAAAGGTAGAGCAGATCACCGACATGGAGGTAGACTTCGCTCAGTGGTATACCGACGTATGCCGGAAAGCAGAGCTTATAGATTATTCTTCCGTAAAGGGCATGTTCATCTACCGCCCGTACGGCTATGCCATCTGGGAAAATATCCAGAAAGAGCTGGACGCCCGCTTTAAGGAACTGGGACACGAGAACGTGTATCTCCCCGTGCTCATACCCGAGAGCCTGCTCCAGAAGGAAAAAGACCATGTGGAGGGCTTCGCCCCCGAGTGCGCCTGGGTCACCATGGGCGGCAACGACGAGCTGGACGAGCGTATGTGTATCCGTCCCACCTCGGAGACCCTGTTCTGCGAGCACTACGCGAATATCATACACTCCTGGCGCGACCTGCCCAAGCTGTATAACCAGTGGTGCAGCGTGCTGCGCTGGGAAAAGACCTCCCGCCCCTTCCTGCGCCACCGCGAGTTCCTGTGGCAGGAGGGCCACACCATGCACGAGACCGCCGAGGAGGCCCGGGCAGAGACTCAGCAGATGCTGAACGTCTACGCCGACTTCCTGGAGAACACCCTGGCCATGCCCGTTGTGAAGGGCCAGAAGACCGACAAGGAGAAATTCAACGGCGCCGAGGAGACCTACACCGTGGAGTGCATGATGCACGACCGCAAGGCCCTGCAGTCCGGCACCAGCCACTATTTCGGCGACGGCTTTGCCAGAGCTTTTGACATCACCTTCACCGGCAAGGACAATCAGCTCCACTATCCCCACCAGACCTCCTGGGGCGTGTCCACCCGCATGATAGGCGGCCTCATCATGACCCACGGCGACAACAGCGGTCTGGTGCTGCCTCCCCGCATCGCCCCCATACAGGTCATAGTGCTGCCCATAGCCCAGCACAAGCCCGGCGTGACCGAAAAGGCTCAGGAGCTTATCGACCGTCTGAAGAAGGCCGGCGTGCGCGTAAAGGGCGACTTCACCGACAACAGCCCCGGCTGGAAGTTCGCCGAGTATGAGATGAAGGGCGTTCCCCTGCGCGTGGAGATAGGCCCCAAGGACATGGAGAAGAACCAGTGCTGCATCTGCCGCCGCGACAGCGGTGAGAAGAGCTTTGTCTCTCTGGACGAGCTGGAGAGCAGCGTGCTCTCTCTGCTGGACGCCGTGCACGAGGGCCTGTACCGGAAGGCCAAGGCCAATCTGGACAGCCACATTTTCGAGGCCCATTCTCTGGAGGAGGCCAAGACTATCCAGGCCGAGAACGGCGGCTTCATCAAGACCATGTGGTGCGGCGATCTGGAGTGCGAGATGGCAATGAAGGAGCAGGCCGGAATGTCCAGCCGCTGCATTCCCTTCCACCAGGAGCAGCTCGACACCGTGTGTCCCGTCTGCGGCAAGCCCGCCACAAAGATGGTATACTGGGGCGTCGCGTACTAAAATGCTTAAAACAAGTGGCTCAGCCACTTGTTTTAAAAGAGGCCGCGCTCCGCTCCGCGATAAGAGTTTTTCCCGACGTACACGCCGCCGGAAAAAACGATTAAATTTTTTTCGCGTCTGCGGACGCGAACTCTGCGAGGCTTTTCTTTAGTGCTTTTTAGGCAAACTGAAGGCCGCCCGGTTTGGGCGGCCTTTTAAAATTTTCGGGAGGTGCGCTTATGCGCGGTTTGGGTACTCTGTGCAATGTTCTGGCTGTGCTGGCCGGGGGCGGACTGGGTCTGCTTTTAAAAAGCGGCCTCTCGGAGCGCTTTCAAAAGATACTGATGCAGGCCTGCGCGCTGGCGGTGCTGTTCATAGGCGCCTCGGGCGCCATGGCGGGACTGCTGGCGGTAAACGGCGGCTCGCTGGGCACTCAGGGCAGCACCCTCATGGTGCTGTCGCTGGTTTTCGGCGGACTTATGGGCGAGGCGCTGAACATAGAGCTGCGCATGGAAAAGCTCGGCTCCGCCATACGCGCCCGCTTCGGCGCGGGGGAGGACGCGGGCTTCGTGAACGGCTTCGTCACCGCATCCCTGGTGATATGCGTGGGCGCCATGGCCGTTGTAGGCTCCATTCAGGACGGTCTTACCGGCGACTGGTCCATGCTGCTGGCGAAAAGCATGCTGGACTTCATAATCGTCATGGTCTTTGCCTCCACCATGGGGGCGGGAGTTCTACTCTCGGCTCTGCCGCTTGGAATCTACCAGGGGGGCATCACCCTGCTGGCGGGCTTCATCGCCCCCTGGCTGACGGATGCGCTCATTTCAAATCTCAGCTTCATCGGCTCCGTGCTCATATTCGCCGTGGGAGTTAACCTCCTGCGCCCCGGTACTTTCCGGGTAGGCAATCTGCTGCCCGCTCTGCTGGTGCCCGCTGCGTGGGAGCTTATCATTTGACTTTAAGGAGGTTCGCCATATGCTGCGCTTTAACTGTCCCGTCTGCTCGCTGCCCCTGTGGGATATGCCCGGCAGCCTGCGCTGCGCGGGGGGACACTGCTTCGACCGCTCAAAAAAGGGCTATGTGAATCTGGCGCTCAGCGCCGCCTCCGGCAAAAAACGCCACGGGGACGACAGACTCATGGTCTCCGCCCGCCGGGATTTTTTGGAAAAAGGCTATTATGAGCCTCTGCGCCGGGAGATATGCCGCCTTGCGGCTTCCGTCCCCGGCGAAAGACTCGGCCTGCTGGACGCGGGCTGCGGCGAGGGCTGGTACACAAGCGGCGTGAAGGCCCATCTTGAGGCTCAGGGCAGGACTGTGGACGCCCTGGGCGTGGACATCTCCCGGGACGCCCTCATAGAGGCCCACCGGCGGGACGCCTCCCTGTCCCTGGCCGTGGCGGGTGCGAACCGCCTGCCCGTGCCGGACGGCGAGGTGGACGTGCTGCTGAGCGTTTTCGCCCCCGTGTTCCCGGAGGAATTCGCCCGGGTCCTGGCCCCCAGGGGCGTGGTGATACGGGCCGTACCCCTGCGGGAGCATTTGTTCGGACTCAAAAGCGCCGTGTACGACACGCCCTACCATAACCCGGATATGTCTCCGGAGCTTGTGCCCCTGCGGCTTCTTGAGCAGAGCCAGGTGCGCTATAACCTGACGCTGGACAATAACGCCGATATTCAGGCCCTGTTCCGCATGACGCCCTACTTCTACAAGACCGGCCGGGACGACCAGGCCAAGCTGGAAAAGCTGGAACACCTTGAGACGGAACTGCACTTCGGCGTCTGGGTCTACGGCCTTTGATCACATTCAAAAGGACTGCCGATGAATTTCGGCAGTCCTTAACTTATTTTATGTAATGGAAATTGTTTCGATAGTAGTGCAGTATTCCAGGCCGTCCGCAGCAGCTGCATTTTCCTCCAATTCAGAGAATAGAGATTTGCTCTCAAGTACAGACACCGGAATATCCAAATGAAACATGTAGCCGTCATAAACCCAATAAAAGCTTTTAGCCAGCACTATGTCGGGCTGCGTGGGGTAACTTATGTCACAGCAGAATATGTCGTCTGTAAGCGGCTGTAATTTAAGCTGCCTGACAGTATTTGTCAAAAGCTGCTCGCCGTCCGGATATCTGTCCCATTCAAATACTACTGTGTTGGAAATACGTGAAATTTCAGCCTCGTCAGCATCGTTTGCATCAATAATATCGTCAATTAAATAATACTGACAAACATAACTGCTTTTAACAGTTATTGCATCAAGAGCTGTTTCGTCAAGATATGGAAGCCTGTAATATTTGGTGATCTCCTCCAAGTCCGCGGCGTTTGTGTCGTTTTCTGTGTCTGCGCTGCGTACGGCATCGGTAAATTCATCAAAAGATTCGTATACTGCCGGCGCAAAGTTTTCTTGAGCAGCAGACGGAGCAGGTTCTGCGCAGGCAGCCAGGCATATCAGGCAGCTGGACAATAGTGCAAATAACAGAGCCTTTTTCATCGTGCACGCCTCCTCAAGGCATCAACGGAGCCGGATTGGCCTCTAATCCCAATAAATATCCTGCTCATCCCTGAGCGCCCGGACAGTAAGGTTTTGGGCGCTCTTTTCCTTTTCCGTCATCTTCACGGCGGTTATGCGGCTGTTTTCGTAGGTCTTGTAGTAGTAAATTCCCTTGCCGGCGTTTATGCAGCAGGAATAGGTGGTTATGTCGTACTCGCCGGAGTCCATTACCACCGCGCCGCGCACCATGACAACGGAATCCAGCACACGGAAAAACTGCGTCACGGCGCTGTCCTCCGTGTCTCCCCAGCAGGAGTTCAGCTTGTTGAAAGCCGAGCGCACAAAGCGGGACATGGGGGATGCATCTCCCGGCAGGCCTATGGCGCCCATGCCCTGGCCGTACCGGGGCAGGTTCAGCCCCGGCGCAAAGCCGGATTCCCCGTTTTTCGGCGCGAGATTGGCGTAATTGCTCAGATTTGTGAGATGGTGGGGGAAGGGCGGGCTGTTGGTGAGCACGCCCGCCGGGTCGTCGTAAACGCGCAGGCCCTCCTCCGTCTGCTCCAGCACGATGCACTCATCCCCGTCGGCTATCATCCAGTGCATGGCGGTTACCGGCAGTCCCGCGCCAAAGGCGGTATCCGTAAGATTCAGACGTTCGGCGTCCCGGCGCACCTGGGCCACAGTCTCATACTGCCCCAGAAACCATGGGAACAGCTCAAAGGGCGCCAGATTCAGTCTGCCCTCCTCCGCCGGGAAGAACTTTGCATAGCCGGGAAAATACAGTCCCGCCATAGCCAGTCCCTTTTCGTTGGCCGCGTCTGCGTAGAGGGGATAGCCCCCCGCCGCCACCGCCATGCCGATAACGGCATATTTCGTGCGAATTGTCTCGCCGTTTCTCAGCTTAAATTCATAGTCCCGTGGGGTGATGACCACCTTTTCACCAAAACGCCGCTCTAAATCCAGATTGCGGCCGAAATAGTGGTCTCCGTTTTTTACGGTAATGCAGGTGCACATAGGGCTTTCTCCTTAATTATTAATTGGCATTAGTTTTTCCCTTATATTTTCATATTATCATCTTTTCCGGATTTGTCCACCGATTTTCGATACGCGATTATGCGCGATTGACGAAACGGCGGGGATGTGCTATTATAGCTTTGTTCTTTATGTAAACCGCATTGCCTTATAAAGAGGAATAAAGCTATGTCTGAACTTATTTTCGATACCAACAATACTGTTCTGCCCCGCATGAACAGCATGACGCGCACCGAGGCGATAGAGCTGGGCAAGGCTGTCTGCGACGCTCTGTCCGATGAGGGCTGCCACGGCGCGGTCTGGCCCGGAGCCGTCACCCTGCTGCCGGACGGCAGCGCCGCTCTGGACGCGCCCCTGGAGGGCGAGATACTGAATCTCAGCGCCGAGGCGCTGGAGTACGCCGCCCCGGAGCTGTTCTGGCACGGCAAAAAGAGCCCCGCCGCCGATGTGTACGCCGTGGGCCTTATGCTCTACTGCGCCATGAACGGAGGCCGCCACCCCTTCTATCCCGGGGATGGCGAGGTTGGCGTAAAGGAGCGTGCAGACGCTCTGCGCCGCCGCATGAAGGGCGAGAGCCTGCCTCCGCTGATGGACTGCGGCAAGCAGCTGGGCGCCGCCATTCAGAAGGCCGTGAGCTATGACGAGAGCGAGCGCTTTGCTACGCCTTCCCAGCTGAAGGCCGCGCTGGAGGCCTGCCCCGTGCTGCCCGCCGCCTACGCCGGCTTCAGCCCCGCCGCTCTGCTGGAATCCGACCCGGAGCTTGCCCGTGCGCTGGACGAGGAGATGGGCACGGCCACCGTTGCTCAGGCAGAGGAGCGCATTTCCAAGCAGAAGGAATACAAGGTCGAAAAGGATTTTGAGGAAAAGCTGCCCCCCGCTCCCAAAAAGAGCCGGGCACCCCTCATCGCCATAGCGGTGATAATAGCCGCTGTTGTTATAATGCTGCTGTGCCTTAGGGCCTGTGACGGAGGCGAAAAGCTCCCCGAGGTAAGCCCCGCCGTCACCTCTCCCTCCCCCTCCGCCGAGGCAAGTCCCTCTCCCGAGGTAAGCCCCAGCGCCTCTCCCGAAATCACCACCGAACCCGGCGTCAGCGCCTCTCCCCAGGTCACCGGTGAGCCGGGCGTGGTAACTCCCACCCTCAGCCCAGCTGTAACCGCCGCTCCCACGGCCACCGTGCGCCCCACTCCCACGACTACTCCCAGACCTACTCCGACGCCCACTCCCACACCTGCTCCCACCCCCACGCCTACGCCCGCGCCTCCCACAACCGCAACCAGCGGCAGCTTCACCGCCGTTATGGAAAACGTCTCCTGGGACACCGCCAAGGCCCGCTGCGAGGCCATGGGCGGGCATCTGGCCGTGATACATAATCAGGAGGAGTTTGACCAGGTAGTAGCTCTGGCCGAGCAGCTTGGAGCGCGCTATGTCTGGCTGGGCGCCCACCGCAACGCCGAGACCGGCGAGATGGAATGGGTCACCGGCGAGGATATTGATTTCTACGTCTGGGATTTGAATGAGCCATCATATAAGGACGGCTACGACGGCACTCCCGAGGACTATCTTATGCTCTGGCAGGTCAGCTTCGGCGACCACAGCGGCTGGAAGTATAACGACAGCCGCTCCGACGTCTACGGCTACAGCCACAGCATCTTCGGCGGCAAGATAGCCTACATCTGCCAGATGGATTGAGCCGCGGCTCTCCGCCCCGTTTCACAACTGCACAATCAGGTATCTGCACTCAGTATGCGGATACCTGATTTTTTGTCCACGCTTGTTGACAAATCAACAAATAAGGTTATAATGTTCAATATCCATTCAAAAAACAGGTGAAAATGACTATGCAGAGATTTGAGACCTTTGTGGGCAGCGTTACGGAGCTGTACCGGCTGATACAGAGGATAAAAAACCTGGAGATGTCCAGACTCGGCCTTTCCGGCCGCCATGTTATGTGCCTGAACTATCTCAAAAAGCACCCTGACGGGCTGACGGCAGGGGAGCTGTGCGCCCTCTGCGGCGAGGACAAGGCCGCCGTATCCCGAACCCTGTCCGAGCTGAGAGAACGGGAGCTGGTGCAGGGCGGAGCTGGTTACCGCGCACCCATACGGCTTACCGGCGGCGGGATGCGTCTGGCAGAGACCGTCGGAAGCATATCAGACGAGGTGGTGGAGGCCGGCGGCGCCGGCCTCACCGACGGGCAGAGGGAAGACCTCTACCGCTCCATGGATATTATCTGTGAAAACCTGCGGCGCTACTGCGCGCATAAGGAGGATATATGAACAGTATTAAAAAGCTCTGGTGCCGGACCTTTCAGACCGGTCTGCGGCTGGCTCTGCCCCTGCTGCCCTACCGCAGTCCCCGGGTGCTGGACAGCATAGACGCCCTTCCGAACCTGCTCCGGGAGAAAAATATCAGCCGGGTGCTGCTGGTGACAGACAGGGGCATACGCTCCCACGGCATCACCCTGCCCCTTGAGCGGCTGCTGCAGCGCAGCGGCATAGCCTGCTCCGTATTTGACGGCACGGTAGCCAACCCCACCACGGAAAATGTGGAAAACGCCCGGCAGCTATATCTGCTGGAAAACTGCCAGGCCATAATCGGCCTGGGCGGCGGCTCCTCCATAGACTGCGCCAAGGCCGTAGGCGCCCGCATCGCCCGTCCCAGGAAAAGCCTGGAAAAGATGGGCGGTATTTTGAAAGTGAACCTCCCCCTGCCCCTGCTTATAGCCATACCCACCACCGCGGGCACGGGCAGCGAGACCACTCTGGCCGCCGTTATAACCGACAGCGTCACCCGGCACAAGTACCCCATAAACGACTTCCCCCTCATCCCCCGTGTGGCCGTGCTGGACCCGGCCCTGACCAGAAGCCTGCCGCCCTTTATCACCGCCACCACGGGCATGGACGCCCTGACCCACGCCACAGAAGCCTACATAGGCCGCTCCACCACCGCCTCCACAAGGCGGGACGCTCTGGAGAGCGTGGCGCTTATTTTCCGCAGTCTGGACGCCGCTGTTGAAGACGGCGGGGATATGGACGCCCGCCGGGATATGCTCCGGGCGGCTTTCCTGGCCGGGCGGGCCTTCAGCAAATCCTATGTGGGCTATGTCCACGCCATGGCCCACGCCCTGGGCGGGCGCTACAACACCCCCCATGGTCTTGCAAACGCCATACTCCTGCCCGACGTGCTTGAGAGCTACGGCGGGGCAGTCCACAATAAGCTCAAAAATCTGGCCGTAGCCGCGGGCCTGGCCGACAGCTCCACCCCCGACTCCGAGGCCGCCGCTGCCTATATCGCAGCCCTGCGGGGTATGAAGAAGCGCTACGGCGTGCCCGACACGGTGTCCGCCCTGCGCCGGGAGGACATCCCCCAGCTGGCCCGCTGGGCGGAAAGGGAAGCAAACCCCCTCTACCCCGTGCCTGTGCTGTGGGGAACAGAGGAGCTTGAAGATATGTACAAATCCGTTCTGGAGGAGGAAAACCATGGAGAAAACTCAGATAGAAGCTCTGGTGCGGAGCCAGAGAGAGTATTTCCGCAGCGGCGCGACGCTGCCTGTTGAGGCGCGGCTCACCGCCCTGCGCAGGCTGAAGAGCGCCGTGGAGACCAATCTGGACGCTCTGGCCCTGGCTCTGGAGGCGGACCTGGGCAAATCCGCCGCCGAGAGCTATATGTGCGAGACGGGTATGCTCCTCAGCGAGCTGAGCCACATGCTGCGCCACCTGCGGGGCTACGCCCGGGAAAAGACGGTGATGACGCCTCTGGCCCAGTTTGCCGCCCGCAGCTACACCAGACCCACACCCTACGGCAATGTGCTCATAATGAGCCCCTGGAACTACCCCTTGCTGCTGAGCCTGGGCCCTCTGGCCGACGCCATAGCCGCGGGCAACACCGCCGTGCTGAAGCCCAGCGCCTATTCCCCAAACACCAGCCGGGCTTTGGAAAAGCTCATTAGCGAGACCTTCCCGTCAGGTCTGGCCGCCGTGGTCACAGGAGGCCGGGAGGAGAACCTCGGCCTGCTGGAGACAAAATTCGACTACATTTTTTTCACCGGCGGCACCAAGACCGCCCGCACGGTGCTGGAGCACGCCGCCCGGTACATCACCCCCGTCACTCTGGAGTTGGGGGGCAAGAGCCCTTGCGTGGTGACGGACTCGGCCAAAATTGACCTGGCCGCCCGGCGCATAGTTTTCGACAAGTTCCTGAACTGCGGCCAGACCTGCGTGGCCCCGGACTTTGTGTTCTGCCGGCGCGGCATACGCGACGAGCTGTTGGAGGCCATAAAGCGGGAGATAAAGCGCCAGTACGGCGACGGCGGCTGCGGCAAGATAATAAACCGCCGCCATTTTGAGCGCCTCAGCGCCCTACTGGGGGATGGAGAGGTGGTGTTCGGCGGAAAAACCGACCCGGAAAAGCTGCGCATAGAGCCCACCGTCATACTTGAGCCGTCCATGGACAGCACTCTGATGACCGAGGAGATATTCGGCCCCATCCTGCCCATAGTGTGCTGGGACGATATAGGCGAGGTCTTTGACTTCATGGAGAGCCGCCCCAAGCCCCTGGCCTTTTATGTGTTTTCGGAAAACCGCCGGGAAATAAAGAGCCTTATGGACACCTGCCGCTTCGGCGGCGGCTGCGTGAACGACACGGTGATACATCTGGCCACCAGCGCCATGGGCTTCGGCGGCGTGGGCGAGTCAGGCATGGGCGCCTACCACGGCAGGGCAGGATTCGAGGCCTTCTCCCACTCCAAGAGCATAGTGGACAAAAAAACCTGGCTGGACCTGCCCATGAGATACAGGCCGTATACAAAAACCGCGGAAAAGCTGATAAGAACGTTCATGCGTTAGAACATAACTTCATCCCTCGCCTTGTTTTCGCCCGTATTTTTCTTCCGGACAGGCTACAATATACAGACACACATGACAAGGAGGGTGAGAGCTATGAACGCTTCCAATACGGCCGTACGGCGGGAGCTTTTATATCTGCCGGCGGACGAGATACTGCCCAATCCCGTGCAGCCCCGGCGTTGCTTTGAGGAGGAGCCTCTGCGGGAACTGGCTGACTCCATATCCGTACACGGCATATTGCAGCCTCTCACCGTCCGCTCAAGGCGCGGGAGATACGAGCTCATAGCCGGGGAGCGGCGGCTGCGGGCGGCCAAGCTGGCGGGGCTCAAGTCCGTGCCCTGCCTGGTGGTGGATGTGAGCACGGAGGAGTCCAGCCTGCTGGCCCTTGTGGAAAATTTGCAGCGCCGGGACCTGGATTTTATAGAAGAGGCCGAGGGCATAGCCCGCCTGACCCGCATCTTCGGCCTGAGCCGGGAGGAGACGGCCCAGAAGCTGGGCAAATCCCCCTCCGCCATCGCCAACAAGCTGCGCATTTTGAAGCTGCCCCCCGAGGTACTGGAGGGCCTGCGGCGTGAAAATCTCTCCGAGCGCCACGGCCGCGCCATGCTTCGTCTGCCGGACAGGGAGAGCCAGCTTGCCGCCTTTGAGCAGATAGTCCGCCGCAGACTGACCGTAGCCGGAACAGAGGCGATGATAGACCGCATGCTGGAGGAGAGGCAGCGCTCCGCCCGGAGAGCCAAGTTCATCCTCAAGGACGTGCGGGTGTTTCTCAACAGTCTCAACCGGGCCCTGGAGCTGATGCAGCGCGGCGGAATAGAGGCAAAGGTGGACAGGGAGGACAGGGAACAGGAGCTGCTGCTGACCATACGCATACCACGAAGCCGCACAGAGTGAAAAAATCTGATAAAACAAGGAAAAAACCTTGACATTGCGGTTAAAAAGTGTATAATAATTAAGCCTGTAAAACTGCACAGGCAGCCTTGCTCCCGCCGACAGCGGGGGCCATATAGTCCAAAAGGAGGTGCTCAAATGGCAAAGGTAACTGAAAAGTACGAAGTGATGTATATCCTCAACCCCAACCTGGGCGAGGAGGAGACCGCATCCGTCGTCGAAAAGTTCAAGGCACTTGTCGAGCAGCACGGAACTCTCGATGAAATGGAGGAGATGGGTAAGCGCAAGCTCGCTTACGAAATCGACGACATGACCGAGGGCTACTATGTGCTCGTCAAGTTCACCAGTGACCCCGCATTCCCCGCCGAGCTGGACCGTGTTCTCGGTATCACCGACGGCGTTATGCGTTCCCTCATCACTCTCAGAGCTGAGTAAGGGAGGGCAGAGGAATGCTCAATCACATCACCCTCATGGGACGGCTCACTCGGGACCCCGAGCTGCGCTACACCCAGTCGGGTACTCCTGTCGCGTCCTTCTCTCTGGCTGTTGACCGGGACTTCGGTTCCCGCGACGGCGGAGAAAGACAGACTGATTTCATCGACATTGTGGCATGGCGTCAGACCGCTGAGTTTGTCTCCAAGTATTTTGCCAAGGGCCGGATGGCTGTCGTCTGCGGACGGCTCCAGATACGCGACTGGCAGGACAGAGACGGCAACAAGCGCAGAAGCGCCGAGGTAGTGGCCGACAACGTGTATTTCGGCGACTCCAAACGCGACAACGGCGGTGACAGCAGCGCCCCGGCCTACAGCAGGCCCCAGGGCGGCGCGCCCTCTTATTCCGCCCCCTCCAATGCTCCGGCATACGGCGGCGGCTATGAGTCCGGCGGCTCTGCTTTTTCCGAGCTGGACGACGGCGACGGCGAACTGCCGTTCTGATTCCCTGAGTACAGGGACTAATATTATAAGGAGGATACAGCCTTGGCTTTCGATAGAGATCGCAATAAGAACCACAAGCGCCGCAAGGTGTGCCAGTTCTGCGCTGACAAGTGCCAGTCTATTGACTATAAGGACACCGCGAAGCTCCGCCGCTTCATGTCCGAGCGCAGCAAGATTCTGCCCCGCCGCACTACCGGTACTTGCGCTATGCATCAGCGTCAGCTCACTGAGGCCATCAAGAGAGCTCGTCAGATCGCTCTCCTGCCCTATGTGACCGACTAAGCTTTTAATCAAACGCCCGTTTCATCAGAAACGGGCGTTTTTGTTTTTAAAGGCCTTCTTATCGGATTTAGTTGGGTGTGAGATACTACAATATTTCAATTGGACAAAAAGACTGAAATTGCAGGCAAATATTAGAAAATACTACAGGAGACAAAAGCAGATGGTTGTGATATATTACAAGGAGAGCACATACATATATCAATAATTATTTGCCGTCGGCAGCAAAAATGCCACCGCGCAAATTGCAGTTTATCGGCAAAATACACAAAAAACGCTATTGTATTTATCTGGTTAAACCGGGCAAAAGTAATTGACAAAAATTAGACAATGGAGTATCCTGAAATTGTTAAAAAATTGTCACCCGCTGCATAGACAATTTTATTAAGGGGTAACATGAAGGACGAAAGGAGCACACTCAAATGAAAGTCACCGAAATCATGGCTAAGCGCAATGCATTTTCTTTCGAAGTTTTCCCTCCTAAGACTGATGTTGGTATGGAGAAGCTCACCGGAGAAGGCGGCGTTCTGCAGCAGCTCTGCACGCTGAAGCCCGACTATATCTCCTGCACCTACGGCGCAGGCGGCACCAACGTTGGCAAGCAGGTTCCCGTGCTTGACAGTATCAAGGCCGCGGGCACCACTCCTCTGGCCCACTTCACCTGCATCGGCAACACCCGCGAGGGCATGCGCGAGCAGCTGCAGAATTATCTGGATCACGGCATTGATCACATACTGGCCCTCCGGGGCGACCTGCCCTTCGGCTGGTCCGGCACCGGCGGCGACCTGCACTATGCTACTGAGCTTGTCAAGTTCGTGCGCGACGAGTTCGGCGATAAGTTCACTATAGGCGTAGCCGGCTCTCCCGAGGGCCATATAGCCTGCCGCAGCATAGAGGCCGACATCTCCTTCCTGAAGCAGAAGCAGGATAACGGCGCCGACTACATTATGACTCAGCTGTGCTGGGATATGGACCAGTTCCGCTGGTGGCTGGACGCCATTCGCGACGCCGGCATCACCATGCCCGTGGACGTGGGCATAATGCCTGTTCTTGACCAGGCAGCTACCATCAATATGGCTCTCAGCCGCAACGGCTGCGTTATGCCCAGAGCTCTGTGTGAAATTATCTCCAAGAACTGGATTTTCCCCAATCCTTTCGTAAAAGACCCCTTCGATGCGGACGTCGAGGGCAAAAAGGCCTCCTTCAAGGAAGCCGGCATGGCATACACCATCAACCAGATTGACGAATACCGCGCCTGCGATATCGCCGGAATCCATCTGTACGCCCTCAATAAATTCGACGATGTGGCCCGCCTTGTACGCGAGTCCGGCATCAAGGACCTGTAAAACGCCCGGCTGCCGCGCCCGCCGGGCTGTGAGCTGAATAGGAGGTAATATCATGCTCGATCCTACTGTTTATAAAGACTGGCAAATTGCTGAGGAGGCAGAAAAAAGTCTCCCCTCCGTTGAGTATTTCCGTGAGAAAATGGGCCTGCTGCCCGATGAGATAATCCCCTACGGCCGCACCCCCAAGCTGGACTTCATGAAGATAATGAACCGCCTGAAGGATAAGCCCGACGGCAAGTTCATTGAAGTCACCGCCATAACCCCCACGCCTCTGGGCGAGGGCAAGAGCACCGTGTCCCTGGGCCTTATCGAGGGTCTGGGCAAGCTGGGAAAAAACGTGGGCGGCTGTCTGCGTCAGCCCTCCGGCGGCCCCACCATGAACGTAAAGGGCACCGCCGCCGGCGGCGGCAACGCCCTGCTCATCCCCATGACTGAGTTCTCCCTGGGCCTTACCGGCGATATAAATGACATTATGAACGCCCACAACCTGGCTATGGTGGCCCTGAACGCCCGTATGCAGCATGAACGCAACTACGACGACAAGAAGCTGGAGGAAATAGGCCTCAAGCGCCTGGATATCGACCCCGAGCGCATAGAGATGGGCTGGGTGCTGGACTTCTGCGCCCAGGGTCTGCGCCACATCAAGATGGGTCTTGGCGAGGGCGACAAAAACGGCTTCCCTATGGACAGCAAGTTCGGTATAGCAGTCGGAAGCGAGCTTATGGCAATTCTGGCCGTATCCAAGGACCTGAAGGATCTGCGTGAGCGCATAGGCAAGATAGTAGTTGCCTACAACAAGAAGGGTGAGCCTGTCACCACAGAGGACCTGGAGGTTGCCGGCGCCATGACCGCCTGGATGCGCAACACCATTAACCCCACCCTGTGCTACACCGTGGAGCATCAGCCCTGTCTGGTGCACGCCGGTCCCTTCGCCAACATCGCCATAGGGCAAAGCTCCATAATCGGCGACCGTCTGGCCCTGAAGCTCTTTGACTACCATGTCACCGAGTCCGGCTTCGCCGCCGATATCGGCTTTGAAAAGTTCTGGAACGTCAAGTGCCGCCTGAGCGGCCTGAAGCCCCATGTCTCCGTTGTGGTGGCCACCATCCGCGCCCTCAAGATGCACGGCGGCGGTCCCCAGGTGTTCCCCGGACGTCCCCTGCCCGAGGAGTACACCAAGGAGAATCTGGCGCTGCTGGAGCGCGGCTGCGCCAACCTCTTCCACCATGTGGACAATGTAAAAAAGAGCGGCATAAAGCCCGTAGTGTGCATAAACCGCTTCTATACCGATACCGACGCCGAGGTGGCGCTCATCCGCCGTCTGTGCGCCGAGCAGGGCGTACGCTGCGCCCTCAGCGAGCACTGGCAGTATGGCGGCGAGGGCGCTCTTGAGCTGGCCCAGGCCGTTGTGGAGGCCTGCGACGAGCCTCAGGAGGACATCCGCTTCCTGTATGACCTCAACACCCCCCTGCGTCAGCGTGTTGAGCTTATCGCAAAGGAGGTCTACGGCGCGGACGGCGTGGATTGGGCGCCTCTGGCTCTTGAAAAGGCCGAGAGATTCGAGTCCGACCCCAAGTACGCCGACTACTGCACCATGATGGTAAAGACCCACCTGTCCCTCAGCCATGACCCCGCACTCAAGGGCGTGCCCAAGGGCTGGCGTCTGCCCATCCGCGACATTCTGGAGTACGGCGGCGCAAAGTTCCTGTGCCCCATGGCCGGAACCATCAGCATGATGCCCGGCACCGGCTCCAACCCCGCCTACCGCCGTGTTGATATAGACACCGAGACCGGCGAGGTCAGCGGCCTGTTCTAAAAACCAATACGCCTCCCCCTCCTGACAGGGGGGGAGGCGGCATAAGCAAGAGGATTTATCATGGATTTTGCAAAAAACAGCTGCACCGAATTTGTAGAGGTCCTGGCCTCAAAGGCGCCCGTGCCCGGCGGCGGAGGAGCCGCGGCTCTGGTTGGCGCCATAGGCACGGCCCTGGGCAACATGGTCGGCTCCCTCACCGTGGGCAAGAAGAAGTTTGCCGATATTGAGGAGGAGATGTACGCCCTGAAAGGCCGCTGCGACGGCCTGCAGAAGGACCTGCTGGGCCTTATCGCCCGGGACGCCCAGGTGTTCGAGCCTCTCTCCCGCGCCTACGGCCTGCCCAAGGACACCCAGGAGCAGCGGGAGTATAAGGCCAAGGTCATGGAGGAGGCAACTCTCCTGGCCTGCAGCGTGCCCATGGAGATAATGGAGAAATGCTGCGAGGCCATAGACATCATAGCCGTGTTCGCGGAAAAGGGCAGCCGTCTGGCCGTGTCCGACGCGGGCTGCGGCGCCGCCTGCTGCAAGGCGGCTCTCCAGAGCGCCAGCCTGAACGTGTTTATAAACACCAAGAGCATGGCCGACAGGGAAAAGGCCGAAGCGCTCAATGCAAAGGCCAACACCATGCTGGATACCTATTGCCCCCGCGCCGACGAAATTTTCGCCCGGGTGCGCGCAAATTTTTGACGATTTGAAACAAATAAGAGCTGCGGTATGACGCTTTGACATGCCGCAGCCTTACGCGTATAATACAGGAGGTTGTTTATGGCAAAACTGTTTAAGGGCGCCGAGGTCAACGCAGAGCTCAACGCCCGCATACAGGCGGATGTTGAGGCCCTGAAGGCCCGGGGCGTGTTCCCCAAGCTGGGCATAGTCCGCGTGGGCGAGCGGCCCGATGATCTGAGCTACGAGCGCGGCGCCGTGAAGCGCGCCGAGACTCTGGGCGTGGCTGTGGAGAAATTCCTGCTGCCCGCCGATGTGTCTCAGGAGGAGCTGCTGGCAGTCATAGAGCGAATTAACCATGACGACGGCATACACGGCGTGCTGCTGTTCCGCCCCCTGCCCAAGCATCTGGACGAGGAGCGTATATGCAACGCCCTGGCGCCCGAGAAGGATATAGACGGCATCACCGACCTGTCCAACGCCGGAGTGTTCACCGGCAAGAAGCTGGGCTTCGCCCCCTGCACTCCCTCCGCCTGCATGGAGATACTGGAGCACTACGGTGTGGACTGCAAGGGCAAGAAGGCCGTGGTCGTGGGCCGCAGTCTGGTAGTTGGCAAGCCCGCCGCCATGATGCTGCTTCAGCGCCACGCCACCGTCACCGTCTGCCACACCCGCACGACGGATATGCCCGCTGTCTGCCGCGAGGCGGATATCCTCATAGTGGCCGCCGGAAAGGCGGGCGTCATGAATGCAGACTTCGTCCGCCCCGGACAGATAGTCATAGACGTAGGCATAAACTGGAACGAGGAAAAGCAGAAGCTCTGCGGCGATGTGGACTTTGACGCCGTTGAGCCAATAGTAGAGGCCATTACCCCTGTCCCCGGCGGCGTGGGCACAGTCACCACCAGCGTGCTCATAAGCCATGTGGTACAGGCGGCAATGAATAAATAAGTACTATAAGGAAAAAGGAGACGATTCCAATGATTATTATCGGCGAAAAGATTAACGGCAGCATCCCCAGCGCAGGCAAGGCCATAGCCGCCCGCGACGAGGATTGGATTCGCAATCTGGCAAAAATCCAGAGCGAGGCCAATGCCGACTTCATCGACTGCTGCGCTTCTGTGGACGAGGGCGAGCTGGAGACCATGAAGTGGCTTATCGACATCATTCAGGACACCTGCGACACCCCCATCTGCATCGACAGCCCCAACCCCCAGATCTGCGTGGACGCCATCCCCTTCTGCAAGAAAGTTGGCGTAATTAACTCCGTGTCCCTTGAGGGCAACAAGATCGACACCGTGTTCCCCGTCATCAAGGACACCAAGTGGGGCTGCGTAGCTCTGCTGTGCGACGACCACGGCATTCCCAAGACCGCCGAGCGCCGTCTGGAGATCTTCAAGGAGATCATGAAGCGCGCCGAGGAGTACGGCATCGCCGCCGAGCGCCTGTATATCGACCCCCTGGTGGAGACTCTGGGCACCAACACCCAGTCTCTGCTCACCTTCGTTGAGGTCTGCAAGGGCATCAAGGAGCTCTATCCCGACGTGCACATCACCAGCGGCCTGAGTAACATCAGCTTCGGTCTGCCCGTGCGCAAGATGATAAACCAGTCCTTCATGGTCCTGGCCATGAACGCCGGTATGGACAGCGCCATAGTAGACCCCACCAACCGGGACATGATGGGTACCATCTTCGCCACCAACGCCCTGCTGGACGAGGACTTCTACTGCATGGAGTACATAGGCGCCCACCGCGAGGGCCTGTTCGGACCTGTGAAGCAGTAAATCAGTATATACCCCGGAGCGGACAGCCTTTGGCTGTCCGCTTTTCATACTGTCGGAAAAGCCCATACGGGCTTTTCCGACAAAAGGCCGCGCTTCGCTCTGCGCCTCGGTCGTTCGCCTCAGGCGAACGATTCGACGCTCGCTCCGCGATAAGTGTTTTCCGCCACGTACACGCCGCGGCCGAAAACGGATTTTATTTTTTTCGCCGCTCCGGCGGCGAAACTCTGCGAGACTTTTTCGGCAGTTTCCGGAGCGGACAGCCTTTGGCTGTCCGCTCTTTTATTTCAGCTAAATTCCAAAATTCGACACAACAACTTTACTTTCCTCCGCCGTCATGGTACTATAACGCATGGTAAATAAAATGGGGGAGAAGGTGTTTCTCTTGGAAAATACCAGCGCCATACGGCTTGAACATATTACCAAGCGCTTCGGCGGAGTCGTGGCCAACGACGATATCAGCCTGGAACTGGCTCGCGGTGAGATACTTGCCCTGCTGGGCGAAAACGGCAGCGGCAAGACCACGCTTATGAATATGCTCTCTGGCATTTATTTTCCCGACGAGGGTCAGATATATGTGGGCGGCCAGCCCGTGTCCATAGCCTCGCCCAGGGACGCGTACAAATACGGCATAGGCATGATACACCAGCACTTCAAGCTGGTGGACGTATTCACCGCCGCGGAGAATATCTGCCTGGGTCTGAACGACGGCTCCCGCCTTGACCGCAGGGAGGTCGCCCGCCGCGTCCGGGAAATTTCGGACAAATACGGCTTCGGCATAGACCCGGAGAAGAAGATATACGATATGTCCGTCTCCGAAAAGCAGACCGTGGAGATAGTCAAGGTGCTGTACAGGGGCGCGGACATCCTCATACTGGACGAGCCTACCGCCGTGCTCACCCCCCAGGAAACAGAGCAGCTTTTCCGCGTCCTCCGGGCCATGAAGGCCGACGGCAAGTCCATAGTGATAATCACCCACAAGCTCCGGGAGGTCATGGAGATATCCGACAAGGTGGCCGTGCTGCGCCGTGGCGCATACATAGGCACAGTCGCCACCGCCGGCACCGACCCCCAGAAGCTCACGGAGATGATGGTGGGCCACGCCGTATCCCTGAACATAAACCGCCCCGAGCCAAAAAATCCCGTACCCCGGCTGAAGGTATCCGGCCTCAGCTGCCGGGACGCCGAGGGCGTCTCCCGGCTGGAGGATGTGTCCTTCACCGCCATGGGCGGCGAGATACTGGGCATAGCGGGCATAGCCGGCTCCGGCCAGAAGGAGCTGCTGGAGGCTATAGCCGGCCTCTATCCGGCCTCGGGCTCCATCACCTACACTCCCGACGGTGAAGCGCCCTCAGAGCTGATGGGCAAGACCCCCATGCAGATTCGCGACGCGGGCGTGGCCATGGCCTTTGTCCCCGAGGACAGGCTGGGCATGGGTCTGGTGGGCGGCATGGGCATGACCGGAAACATGATGCTTCGCTCCTGGCGCAGGGGCAAAAGCATTTTCACCAACACCAGGCAACCCCAGGACCTTGCCAAGCGGGTGAAGGACGAGCTGGAGGTCGCCACCCCCAGCGTGGACTACCCCGTGCGCCGTCTCTCCGGCGGCAACGTGCAGAAGGTGCTGGTGGGCCGCGAGATAGCCTCCGCCCCCACGGTGCTCATGAGCGCCTACGCCGTGCGCGGACTGGACATACACACCTCCTACACCATTTATAATCTCATGACCGAGCAGAAGGAGCGCGGCGTGGCCGTGATATTCGTGGGCGAGGACCTGGACGTGCTGCTGGAGCTGTGCGACAGGATATTGGTGCTCTGCGGCGGCCGCGTATCCGGCATAGTGGACGCCCGCAAGGCCACCAAGGAGGAAGTGGGTCTTATGATGACCCGGCTTCCCGGCATGGAGGAGAACTGATATGCAGACAAAAACGCCTTTCATCCGCATTGCCCGCCGGGACGACCGCACAAAGGTGCAGATATGGTGCATACGCCTCGCGTCCTTCCTGGCGGCCATACTGCTGGGCGGAATACTGCTGGCCGCGCTGGGCAACGACCCCGTGCAGGCCTATTCCACCATACTCAACGGCTCCCTGGGCAAAAAGACCGCCCTGCGTCAGACCATAAAAATAGCCGTCCCCCTGCTGGGCACAGCTCTGGCAATAGCCCCCTGCTTCAAGATGCGCTTCTGGAACATAGGCGCGGAGGGCCAGATAACCGCGGGCGCCATAGCCGCCAGCTATTTCGCCCTGTTCTATGCGGATAAGATTCCCTCCCTGCCACTACTGCTCATCATGGCTGTGTCCGCCATGCTCTTCGGCGGCGTATGGGCCCTTATCCCCGCCTTTTTCAAGGCCAAATGGGGCACTAACGAGACTCTTTTCACCCTTATGATGAACTACATCATCATAGGCGTGGTGCGCTACCTCCAGGGCGGCCCCTGGGAGGCTCCCCCCAAGGGCAGTCAGATGATAGCCCAGTTCGACTCCGCCGCCTGCCTGCCCAAGGTCATGGGCGTGCACTGCGGCTGGATAATCGTGCTTGTGCTCACGGTGCTCATGTTCATCTATATGAACTACACCAAGCACGGCTATGAGATAGCCGTAATAGGCGAGAGCGAGAACACCGCCCGCTACGCCGGCATGAACGTGGGCAGGATAATCATGCGCACCATGTTCCTCTCCGGCGCCATAGCCGGACTGGTGGGCTACATCCTGGCCTCCGGCGCCAACAACACCCTCTATGACGGTGTGGCCGGCGGCGTGGGCTTTACCGCCATAACCGTGGCCTGGCTGGCCCAGCTCAACCCCTTCGCCATGGTGGGCATCTCCGGCCTGCTGGCCATCCTGGAAAAGGGAGCGGACACCCTGCACACCCGCATGTCCGTGCCCGCCTCCATCTCCGACATCATTACGGGCCTGTTCCTGTTCTGTATGCTGGGCTGTGAGTTCTTCATCAATTACCGCATAATTTTCCGTACTTCCAGGCAGAAGGAGGCGGCTGAAAAATGACAGAAGCACTCATCGCGCTCATATGCGCCGCAGTACTTAACGGCGCTCCTCTGCTGTACGGCACGCTGGGCGAGATACTCACCGAAAAAAGCGGCAACCTCAACCTTGGCGTGGAGGGCATGATGTTCATGGGCGGCGCCATAGGTCTGGGCGGAGCGTTCTACTATGAGCGCGCCGTGGGCGAGGCCGCCGCCAGCGGAGTGCTGGCCGTTATCATCGCCCTGGCCTGCGCCTTCATCGCGGGAGCTTTGGGCGCCCTCATCTACAGCTTTATAACCATCACCCTCAAGGCCAACCAAAATGTCACCGGTCTGGCTCTGGCCATCTTCGGCACAGGCGTAGGCCAGTTCACCGGCGAGTATATGCGCACCAGCTCCGGGGGCTATGTAGTCATATCCAACGCCATGAAGGGGTATTTCCAGAATTCGCCCTTCCCCGCCGCCATGCAGGAGATACCCCTCATAGGCAGGCTGCTGTTCGGCTACAACGTGTTCGTATACATAGCCCTGGCCATAGCCATCGTCATGGCCCTGTTCCTGAACCGCAGCCGCAGGGGCCTGTATCTCCGCTCCGTGGGCGAATCCCCCGCCACCGCCGACGCCGCGGGCATAAACGTGACCCGCTATAAGTATCTGGCCACCGTCATAGGCGGCGGTATCTCCGCCATAGGCGGCATGGTCTATATAATGACCATAGCCGGCTGCGTCTGGAGCCACGAGGGTCTGGCCGGCGAGGGCTGGCTGGCCGTGGCGCTGGTCATATTCTGTCTGTGGCGGCCCATGAACGCCGTCTGGGGCAGCATACTCTTCGGCGGACTGATGATACTCTATCTCCGCTTCGCCGTGCCCTTCTTCCCCACTCAGCTTTACAAGATTCTCCCCTATGTGGTCACCGTTGTGGTGCTGATAATAACCAGCCTTCGCAACAACCGCGACAAGCAGCCCCCCGCCAGTCTGGGACTTGCGTATTTCAGAGAGGAAAGATAAATTCAAGCAGCCATGCTCCCCCGGGAGCATGGCTGCTTGACTGTCAGAAGGGCCGCGGCCGCGCTTTCGCCGCTGTCCTTTATCCTCCCAGCGCGTTCCGAAGCTCGCCCCACAGCTCCATTGCGCGGAATCGCAGGACATATTCGGTACCGTCCTGTGTCACCAGCGCCTTGCCCTGTTCGCCCAGGGCTGCCTGAGCCGCATCGGCCGAGGCCGCGGTGCACAGAGGCGGGAATATAACGCACCACCAGTTTTGTCCCCCGGCCTCGCCCAGCATCACCCGCAGGGAATTATAGCGTCCGGCAGGCAGGGCAAAGCCCTCGTAATATCTTGTGGGATAGCTCTCCTCCGAGAGAGTCACCCTAACGGCGCGGCCCTCGGCGGCGCTCTCGGCAGCGGCCTTTATGCTGCTGAGATTTCCGGACAGCACGTCCCCGGCCTCTTGTGCGTCGGTAATTCCCTCCAGCAGTTCCTGAGTATGCAGGAGGACCGCGTCTCTCACCCGCAGCTTCAGCTCCTGCTCATAGCTGTCGTCGGATACGGCTATGACGTGCAGGCGTATGAGGCTCTCGGAAAGCAGAGTCTGGTCTCTCCGCCCCCACAGAGCCAATAATAAAGTGATGCAAAGAGCCAGCAGCATGGCTGTCTCGGCGGTATGGAGCTTGCTTTGGGTTTTCGCGGGCATAAAAAATCACCGTCCAATCCTTGATGTAAATAGATTGGACGGTTTTTTCATTTTTTAAACACGGACAGTATCTTTCGGCTGGGCAAAAAAACACTCCCGGTAATCCCGGCTCAGAATTTCGGCGCATTTTTTCGCCTCCTCAGGGTCGGCAAACAGTCCGAACACGGCGGAGCCGGTGCCGGTCATGAGGCTGCCCAGGGCGCCGCAGTCCATAAGTCGGCGCTTGATGGCAAATATCTCAGCGTGGCTTGGGGAGAGCACCTGCTCAAACACATTGCGCATACCGGCTGCCAGGGCGGGCAAGTCGCCGTCTGCCATGGCGGCGCAGAGTGAGTCCATATCCGGCTCGCCGCCCCTCTCACGGGCGTCTATGCGGGAGAACAGCTCCGGCGTGGAGATTGGGAAGCGGGGCTTGCATATAACTATGCCGCAGTCCGGCGCCTGGGGCAGACGGGTGAGCACCTCGCCCCGGCCCTCGGCCAGACAGGTGCCGCCACGGACGCAGAAGGGCACGTCCGCGCCCAGCCGCAGCCCCATTTCCTCCAGCTTGCCGGCTGTAAATCCCGCGCCGGTTATGCGGTTCAGCGCCCTGAGCACGGCGGCCGCGTCCGCGGAGCCTCCGCCCAAACCGGCGCAGACGGGGATGCGCTTTTTCATATCCACCCGCACGCCGAATTTCTTTTCGCCCAGCTCCTCAAAAAATAGCTTAGCGGCCTTTACGGTTATGTTCCGCCCGTCGCAGGGGAGGTAGTACAGATTGGAGTGGGCCTCAAAGCTGCCGTCGGGGGTGAGGGTCACCCGCACCTCGTCCCGGAGGGTGCAGCTGAGCATTATCATGCGCATGCCGTGATAGCCGTCGGGCAGGGGGTCGAGCACATCCAGGGCCAGATTCAGCTTGGCCCAGGCCTGTTCGCGTTCCGTTCTCATAGGCCGAACAGGCGGGGCAGCAGCTCCTCGCCCCGGGACAGGGTTTCGCCCAGCAGTCCCTGAGCCTCGGTGTATACCGCGCCGCTGTTATGGTCCCTGCGGCTGTCGTATATGAGATAGGGCACCACGTCGCCGTCGTGGCTGCCGTCCGCCATAAGGGTCTTGTGGTCGCTGAGCAGCAGCAGGCGGTAGTCCTGCCCTTTGAGGGCCTCGTTGAGGGGAGCCGCCACACGGCTGTCCAGCCATTCTATGGCCTGAATCTTTCCGGCCAGGTCGTGGCAGTGGGTGCACTCGTCGGGAGCCTCGATGTGGATAACGGCGAAGTCCTTTGTCTCCAGAGCTTTCAGGGCGGCCTCGACCTTGCCGGCGTAGTTGGTATCCAGCTCGCCGGTGGCGCCGGGGACCTCTATGACCTCCAGACCCAGCAGCCTGGCTATGCCCCGGCACAGGGGCACGGCGGATATCATGGCGCCGGTCCTGCCGAATTTTTGGTAAAAATCCTCGAGCTGCACGGCTGTGCCCTCGGCCCAAAACCATATGGCGTTGGCAGGCAGCTTTCCCTCTGCCCGGCGGGCGAGGTTTATGGGGTGCTTTTCCAGTATGGGCACGGCGGCCTCCATGAGCCGGGTCAGTATCGCCGCGTCGGCACAGCCGGAGGGCAGGTTATCCCCCGCCCGCTCCTCCAGGTGGTCGTGGGGAGGCGCAAGGCGTATGCCCCGTATGTCTGCGTTTTTCCTGAAAGCCAGATGGCGGTAGCTGTCCGCCGCGGCTATGGTCATGCCCGCCTCCGCCGCCAGCGGTGCGAAGTCCGGGTGGGAAAAGAGATACTCCATCAGCTCCCGGGACTGGCTTCCCTCTATGTTTCCGCCGGAGTGGGAGAGTATGCGGCGCTCGCCGAAGCTGCCGCCGTCAGACAGGCTCACATTGTTGCAGCGGAAGGCGGCGGCGCCCTTTTCCAGCACTATACCCTGGGCGGCGGCCTCCAGAGGGGCGCGGCCGGAGTATACCTTCTCCGTGTCGCAGCCCATTATGGACAGTATGGCCGTGTCGCTGCCGGGAGGCAGCGTTTCCGGCACATTGCGCACGCTGCCGACCTCACCCGCGGAGGCCATGGCGTCTATGTGTGGGATGGACGCCTTTTCCAGGGGCGTCAGTCCGCCCAGCTCAGGTACGGAGTTATCGGCCATGCCGTCTCCTATTATGAGGATATATTTCATGGTGCATCGCTCCTTTTGTCGTTATTCCGATTATATAGCACGCAGGCGCGGCTGGCAACTGTAATTTGGGTGAGATCATGCGGCGCAAGGAATATTTGCTTGTACGCGCACAGGCGGCGTGAGAACATGGCGCAGTCTGCGGCGGGCGGAGGCAAACCTATTTCTTTTAAAGAGTTCAGCGTGAAGCTCACCTGACAGCGTCGTACCCGGATGTAGGCCAGGGCTTGCATCTACCGCCGCACGAGCGCGTTGTGCGCGTCGGCGAGGCGCAAAAGAGTATTCGACTCAGTCAGATTCTTTGGGAAGTTTGAAACCCGTTTCTTTAAAGAAATGGGTTTCATATCCCGCCCCCGCGGTAAAGACCGATTACATATCCATGCTTGAGCGCGGGGGTGGACGGGGCGCAGTCTGCTGACTGCGTAGTGCGACCCCATTTCTTTTAGAAAGAAACGGTGTCGCCCGCCAAAGAAACATCCTGTTTGCCATGGGCCATTCGCGAGCCTGCGGCTCCCTCATTCAAATGGCGAAGTGTGAGTGCCGACCAAATCGCGCCTGAGTCGGTGGAATTGGGCAATTGTTTAGAGATTTTAAGCTCACCCATACTTTCCGCACTTACAAAAGTCTGCTCCCCTAACAGGGGTCGGGGGAGGAAAATAGCTTCGTGACTGCGGCATATTCCCACCAATATTTTACCCAAAGGCCGCCGCAGCGTCAACAGCGGCATTGACAGCTTTCGCCGGTGGGAGTATGATGGATGCACCAAAAAGCTGGAGGGAATTTTGTGAAAAAGATTATGTCCGGCGTGGTGCTGGCTCTGCTGGTGCTGTGCCTTGCATTCATTATGTTCAAAAAGCAGGCTGTGATAAACGAGCCGGAGGTGCTGACCAGCCCCTCGCCCAGTCCCGTGGCGACGCCCACCCCCACACCGACTCCCACTCCTACCCCTACACCTACACCGACGCCCACCCCCACGCCGGAGCCCTACGCGGACAGGCCCGACATTGACATCACTTCCTGGGAGTACGTCCTGGCGAACAGGGACAATATGCTGGATCAAAACTTCGTCCCAGAGGTCACAGGTCTGGAAAACGGCCAGTATTTCGACTCCCGGGCGGTGGACGCCCTGAAGGAGTTCATAGCGGCGGCCCGGGCCGAGGGTCTCACCGTGTATCTCTCCTCCTCTTACCGCAGCTTCGCCACCCAGCAGTATCTTTTCAACAACAAGGTGGCCCAGTACGGCGGCGATGAGGAGCAGGCAGCCCGCATAGTCGCCATCCCCGGCTCCAGCGAGCATCAGACAGGACTTGCAGCCGACATCGTGGACAAGTACTACCAGTACATGAACGAATCCCTGGCGGACACCGAGCTGTCCAAGTGGATGAAGGAGCACTGCGCCGAGTACGGCTTCATTCTCCGCTTCCCTGAGGACAAGCAGGAGGAGACCGGAATAATGTTCGAGCCCTGGCATTTCCGCTATGTGGGCAAAGAGGCCGCCGGATACATAATGGAAAACGGCCTGTGCCTGGAGGAATTCGTGGCGCTGTATAAATGAGAAAAAGCCCGTCCGACTGTAAGGTCAGACGGGCTTTTTAGTGAATAGTGAAGAATGAATAATTGCGGTGGTGCTGTGCCAGAGGCTCCCTTGTGCAAAGGGAGCTGTCAGCGAAACTGACTGAGGGATTGCCAACCCCTCCGCCCCTGCGGGGCACCTCCCCTTACTCAGGGGAGGCTTTGACGTGTAGGGGCGCGCAATGCGCGCCCGCGGGGAGAACAAGGCACAGCTTGCGGTGGGCGTAGTGACCCCATTCCTTTTAAAAGAAACGGTTAGTGCCATCAAATCGCGCCTGAATCGATAGAATTGGGCAGTAGCGTTTAGTATGAAGCTCACCTAACGGCTCCGTACCCAGACACAGGCCAGGACTTACATCTACTGCTGTACGAGCGCGTTGTGCGCGTCGGCGAGGCCCAAAAGAGTATTCGACTCGGTCGGATTCTTTGGGAAGTCTGAAACCCGTTTCTTTAAAGAAATGGGTTTCAGAACACGACCCCTCAGTACCAGCCGATTTCACCGCCGCACCCGGGCGCATAAGCATGCGGGCGCGCAATGCGCGCCCCTACACGTTACGAATGAGTTTTCTGCAATTCTTCGCTATTCACTAAAACGCCCCGACTCCTGTTAGGGGAGCGGCTTCTTTTGAAGTGCGCATAAGAGCATCAACATCTGGACTTTCAGCAAATTAGAACATATAATAGTATTATAATTAACAAAACAGAGGAGGAGTACACAATGCGCAAGTATTGGAAAAATATCACCATTACTGTGCTGACTGTATTGCTTCTGCTTTCAGCGCGGCAGTCTCAGCTTCTGCGTGTGGAGCTGGAGCGAGCCAATTCACCTGAAAATACAGTTGTAATATCCTACTTTGAAGTTACGGAGGTCGTGAGCGAGACAGATATTCATGTGAAAGACTGCTTTAGTGTGAACTGTCATAGTGTAAATCCTATGGGAAAAACATTTAATGTCGGCGATATCATCGGCATTGAATACAAGGGTATGATTCTCGAACACTCGCTATCCCGGCTTCCGACGCCGATTGACATTTGGTTTGTGACCACCAGAGCCGAGCTGGGATGGGAACCCGCGGCATAGCTGTCTCCGTCCAATTCACCCCAAATCAAAAACAGCCATGCTCCCGCGGGAGCATGGCTGTTTGACTGTCAGCCGGGCGGCGCGGACTTAACGCTATAAGTCAAGGCAGGGGAAGCCCCCGTTTTGCCATAATATTTAGTTATAGCAAAATAACCAATCTTTCTTTACAAATTACCCTTTGCTTTATAGCACTTTTAGCAACAGCACTTATATTCGCCTCTTTGTAAGCCTTATTTTTTGCCATTATCTTGAAAAATGCTTCCTCATATTCGTCATTTTGCTCAAAACTCAAGTTGATTTTTCTGCGTTAAAAAAGCGCATAATTTTTGTTAAACTGTTGACTTGACGCCTAAATATATTTTATAATAACGTATCATATTTTGTTCTCGAAAGAGACCCAAATTGGATTAAATTGTAAGAGCTGGGAGGAAATCTAATGAAGATCAACCTGACAGAAACCGTTCTCCGTGACGGTAACCAGAGCCTGATGGCTACTCGACTGCCTTACAGCGAGTTCGAGGATATCCTGTCCAAGATCGACGAGTGCGGTTACTACTCCGTCGAGTGCTGGGGCGGCGCTACCTTCGACTGCTGCATGCGCTATCTGAGCGAGGACCCCTGGGAGAGACTGCGCAAGATCCGCGCACACATGCCCAACAGCAAGCTGCAGATGCTCCTGCGCGGCCAGAACATCCTGGGCTACAAGCCCTATCCCGACGATGTGGTCCGCAAGTTCGTTGAGCTGAGCATCAAGAACGGCATCAACATCATCCGCATTTTCGACGCCATGAACGACCCCCGCAACCTGAAGGTCGCCATTGAGGAGACCGTCAAGCACGGCGGTATCGCTTCCGGCGCCATCTCCTACACCACCAGCCCCGTTCACACTCTGGACGCTTTTGTAAAGCTGGGCCGTGAAATGAAGGAAATGGGCGCTTCCACCATCTGCATCAAGGACATGGCCGGCATCATGGGCCCCAAGGAGGGCTATGACCTGGTCTCCGCCCTGAAGGATAAGCTGGATATGCCCGTTGTTCTGCACACCCACTGCACCACCGGCGTTGCCTTCCCCACCGCACTCAAGTGCGCCGAGGCCGGCGTTGACGTTATCGACACCGCCGTCTCCTGCTTCTCCGGCGGTTCCTCTCAGCCCTCCACCGAGACCATGGCTTACGTTCTGCGTCAGCTGGGCTTCGACGTGGCTGTGGACACCAAGAAGGTCAAGGAAGTCAACGACTTCTTCGTTCCCATCCGCAACAAGTACATCGACAGCGGCATGCTCGATCCCAAGATCATGGGCACCGACGCCGATGCTCTGGCCTATCAGGTCCCCGGCGGCATGATCTCCAACCTGCTGGCTCAGCTGAAGGCTCAGAAGGCCGACGACAAGTTCTACGACGTTCTGGCCGAGGTTCCCGCCGTCCGCAAGGATCTGGGCTATCCTCCCCTGGTCACCCCCACCAGCCAGATAGTCGGCGTTCAGGCCGTGCAGAACGTTCTGGCCGGCGAGCGCTACAAGAACGTTTCCAAGGAAGTTAAGTCCTACCTCTCCGGCGAGTACGGCCGCGCACCCGGCCAGGTCGATGTTGAGCTGCGCCAGCAGATTGTCGGCGACAACTTCTCCGACGACCGTTATGCCGACAAGCTGGAGCCCGCCTTCGACAAGACCAAGGCCGAGATAGGCGACATGGCCAAGAACGACGAGGATGTGCTGAGCTACATCGCCTTCCCCCAGGTTGCCGAGAAGTTCTTCGCAGAGCGCAAGGCTAAGGAAGAGAACATCGCCAAGTACTCCATCGTCGAAGCATAAGAAGGAGGGATTCTAATGGAAATCACTATTCCTCAGGCCCTCGGCTATTCCGTTCTGGGATTTGCCATCGTATTCGCAGCCCTGATTATCCTGTGGGGCGTTATCGCCATTCTGGCCAAGATTCTGGGTGCTGTCCAGAATAAGGCTCCGGCCGCCGCTCCCGCAGCTGCAGCTGCCGCCGCTCCCGTCAAGACCGCTCCTCCCGCCCCCGGCACCGCCGGCGAAGTGAAGCTCTTTGACGTGCCCGACCGTCAGGCCGCCATGATCATGGCTATCGTAGCCGACAAGATGCAGAAGCCCCTGAACGAACTGCGTTTCAAGTCTATTAAGGAGGTCAAATAACGATGAAATATAAAGTAACTCTCAACGGCAAGACCTATGAGGTCGAGGTCGAACAGGATCAGGCCATGCTCGTGGACGAGTATGAGGCCTTTGCTCCCGCCCCCGCAGCTGCTCCCGTAGCCGCCGCTCCCGCAGCCGCAGCTGCCGCTCCTGCTGCCGCCGCTCCCGCAGCAGGCCCCACCGCCGCCGGCACCGTTGTTGCCTCCCCCATGCCCGGCAACGTTCTGGACATCAAGGTTTCCCAGGGCGCCGCTGTCAAGGAGGGCGACGTACTTGTCATTCTCGAGGCCATGAAGATGGAGAACGAAATCTGCGCCCCCAAGGACGGCACCGTTGCGCAGATTATCGCAACCAAGGGCGCTACCGTAGATACCGACGCACCTCTGATAGTCATCAGCTAAGGAGGGCTTTAAATGTCTGAGATCAAAGATATTCTGCTGAACCTGTGGACAGACTCCGGCTTCTCCCTGCTGGGCCAGGACTGGCGCCAGATCGTAATGATCATTGTTGCCTGCGTGCTGCTCTATCTCGGCATCGTTAAGAAGTTCGAGCCCCTGCTGCTGGTCGGCATCGCCTTTGGCGCTCTGCTCACCAACCTGCCCGGCGGCGGTCTGTACCACCCCGAGCTGTGGGACGAGATAATCGCTCACACCAAGGGCTACGGCGCCGTCCTGGTTGAGGGCGGTCTGCTGGATATACTCTACATCGGCGTCAAGGCCGGCGTGTATCCCTCTCTCATATTCATGGGCGTCGGCGCCATGACCGACTTCGGTCCTCTCATGGCCAACCCCAAGAGCCTGCTGCTGGGTTCCGCCGCTCAGCTGGGCGTTTACATGGCATTCCTTCTGGCCATATTCCTTGGCTTCAACGGCAATGAGGCCGCCTCCATCGGTATCATCGGCGGCGCTGATGGCCCCACCGCCATCTTCCTGACCTCCAAGCTGGCTCCCCACCTGCTGGGCGCCATAGCCATTGCCGCTTACTCCTACATGGCTCTTATCCCCCTGATTCAGCCCCCCATCATGCGCCTGCTCACCACCGAGAAGGAGCGCAAGATCAAGATGGAGCAGCTCCGCCCCGTCTCCAAGGCTGAGAAGATAGTGTTCCCCATCGTGGTAACCATCTTCGTCATCCTGCTCCTGCCCTCCACCGCTCCCCTGATCGGCTGCCTGATGCTGGGTAACCTGTTCCGCGAGTGCGGCGTCACCGACCGTCTGTCCGATACCGCTCAGAACGCTCTGATGAACATCGTCACCATCTTCCTGAGCCTGTCCGTCGGCGCCACCACCGTGGCCGACCGCTTCCTCGCTCCCGAGACCCTCAAGATCATTGTTCTTGGTCTTACCGCTTTCGCTTTCTCCACCATGGGTGGCCTTATCCTGGGCAAGATCATGTGCGCCGTCACCGGCGGCAAGATCAACCCCCTCATCGGCTCCGCCGGTGTGTCCGCAGTTCCCATGGCCGCCCGCGTCTCTCAGGTCGAGGGTCAGAAGGCCAACCCCTCCAACTTCCTGCTGATGCACGCCATGGGCCCCAACGTGGCCGGCGTTATCGGCTCCGCCGTTGCCGCAGGCTTCCTGCTTGCCGTCTTCGGCTAAATCCCAGCCTCTTTAAACGGCGCTCCTTTCGGAGCGCCGTTTTTATTTGCATTGACGCGCCGCCGTCGGCAGGATAAAATAAAGCCGAATACACATGGAAGAGAGATGAAAAAACATGCGAATCCGCAAAATCCCCAGGCATTTCCTGCCCTGGTTTATATTTGCAGCGCTTCTCATTATTTATCTCCTGTTTTTCATGCCCCGTGAGGCCGTCCCGGAATTTGTACCCCACACCATTGACATGGTGGTCATGGACGAGGGCACCACGATAACAGTAAAAGGCGCAGACGATTACGGCAATGAGGTGGTTTGCTCCCTGAACAATTCCGAGGAGCTGTACCGCCCCGGAGATATCCTGCGCATAGTCTACGGCGGCATCGCCGAAAGTTACCCCGGCCAGTTCGTGGACCTGCAGAGCGTGGAGATCATCGGGCGGCAAAACGCTTTGCCCTGACTTCCGCGCCCCGGTGCGGCTGTTAAATCGCTTCATCCCGCGTGGTCGTGTTCTGAAACCCATTTCTTTAAAGAAACGGGTTTCAGGCTTCCCAAAGAAAGCCCTGTTCGCCAAGGGCCGTAAGCTGAGCCTTCGGCTCACCTTACTCAAATGGCGAAGGGTGAGTTTCGACTGAATCGCGCCTGAGTCGGTGGAATTGGGCAGTAGCTTAGAGCTTTAAAGCTCACCCCTACTCTCCGCGCCATCAATAGAATCCGCTCCCCTAACAGGGGAGCTGTCGCGGAGCGACTGAAGGGTTTAAGCTCTCAAATTTGCCTAACACTAATTCGGAGGCTAAAAACGTGCCACCGGCACGTTTTCTTAATGCCCCGTCCACCAACAAGTGAGGAAAGCTACGAAAATTAAGAATTATTGAACATTTCCCCAATCTCTGGCAAATTGCCCCGCCGCGTGGTATACTGTATATAATTTCAAGCCCAAAGGAGGAATACTTGGTGAAACTCACATTCATAGGCGCCACCCACGAGGTTACCGGAAGCTGTTCTCTCATTGAGATAGGCGGCAAAAACATTCTGGTCGACTGCGGTATGGAGCAGGGACAGAACGTGTTCCAAAACATCGACATTCCCGTCTCGCCCTCTCTTATCGACTGCGTTTTTCTGACCCACGCCCATATAGACCACTCCGGTCTGCTGCCTCTGCTTTATAAAAACGGCTTTGCCGGCCCCGTATACACCACCGAGGCAACCGCCGACCTGTGCCGCATAATGCTGCGCGACTCCGCCCACATTCAGGAGATGGATGCAGAGTGGAAATCCCGCAAGGCCCAGCGCTCCGGCCGCGAGCCTGTTGAGCCTCTGTATACCATTGCCGACGCCGACGGCGTGATACAGAAGCTGCGTCCTGTGCCCTACGGCAGCCAGATACAGGTGCTGGAGGGCGTTCTGGCCCGTTTCACCGATATGGGACACCTGCTGGGCTCCAGCTGTGTTGAGCTGTGGCTCACCGAAAACGGCGTCTCCAAAAAGATAGTATTCAGCGGCGACGTGGGCAACCTAAGCCAGCCTATTATAAACGACCCCCAGCCCGTGCAGGAGGCCGATTATGTCGTCATAGAGAGCACCTACGGCGACCGTCTGCACAGCGCCGAGAATCCCGACTATGTGGCCGAGCTGGCCCGGGACATTCAGGACGCCTTTGACCGCGGCGGCAATCTGGTAATCCCCTCCTTTGCCGTGGGCCGCACTCAGGAGATGCTGTATTTCATCCGTGAGATAAAAAACGAGGGTCTGGTGAAGGGTCACGACGGCTTCAAGGTCTATGTGGACTCCCCCCTGGCCAACGAGGCCACCGGCGTTTTCATGCAGTGCGACCGGAGCTGCTTTGACCCCGAGACTCTGGAGCTGCTGAATTCCGGCGAGAATCCCCTATACTTCCCCGGTCTGGAAGTCTCCGTCACCGCCGAGGATTCCAAGAATATAAACTTTGACCCCAGCCCCAAAGTAATAATCTCCGCCAGCGGAATGTGCGAGGCCGGACGTATACGCCACCACCTGAAGCACAATCTGTGGCGCCGGGACAGCATTATTCTGTTCGTGGGCTATCAGGCCGTGGGCACTCTGGGCCGTACCCTGTACGACGGCGCCGAGAGCGTGAAGCTCTTCGGCGAGGATATAGCCGTAAACGCCGAGATACGCTATCTTGCCGGCAAGAGCGGACACGCGGACAAAAACGGCCTGCTCAAATGGATAAACAGCTTTGAAAAGCGCCCCCACACCGTATTTGTGAACCATGGCGAGGACGCAAGCTGCACCAGCTTTGCCAAATGTCTGCACGATGAACACGGCTACGAAACAGTCATCGCTCCCTACAGCGGCACGGTCTACGACCTTGCCGCCGACGAGATGGTATACGAAGCCCAGCCCAGGCTCATTGAGCGCACTCAGCCCGGCGAGGCCGCGGGGGACCCCAGAGCGCGCCAGGCTATGGGCGTGCTGCTTGACGCCGTGCGCCGTCTTGGCAATATCGCCCGCCGCTTTGATGGACACGCCAACCGGGATGTAAAGGCCTTTGCCAAGGAAGTAAACAAGCTCTGCGACAAATGGCAGGATTGACGCTCAACCGCACGGTGCAGGAGCCGTTGTACGCCCAGCTGCGCAGCGACATACTACGGGGCGTGCATCCTCCGGGCGCGCAGCTGAACGAATCCGAGCTGTCCCGCCGTTACTCCGTGTCCCGCTCCCCTCTGCGCGAGGCCCTCAGCCGGCTGGCGGGCGAAGGCCTGCTCGAAGCCATACCAAACCGGGGCATTTTCGTCCGCAGATTCACGGAGAAATATATAAACGACGTTCTGAATATGCGCGATATTCTGGAGCGTCGGGGCGTGCGCTCCTTCCGCAATACCGAGGACGAGCGCAACCGGCTGGCCGCCATGCGCGCCGAGGCCGAGGCCATACTTTCCCAGCAGCCCTTTGATGTGGAGCGCCACAACGAGTTTGACGCCCGTATGCACCGCATGGTCATGGGCTTTAACGACAACGAGTATATAGACCAGCTCTCCTATCAGATCTACACCCTCTCCACCCTGTTTTCCATACAGCTCAAAACACCGGAGGGCGGCATTGAGAGCGAAATGCAGCACATTGAGCTTATAGACACCCTTCTTCGGGGTGAGCTGGTAAGCGCCGAGCGCCTGCTGCAAAAGCATATCCGCCGCACAAAAAAGCTGGTGCGGGACGCAATGAAAAAAACCGGGGAGGCGAAAAAAGCTTGATAAAGATTACAAATCTCCGCCTTCCCCCTCTGTCCGGCGAGGCCGAGATACGCCTGGAAGCCGCCAAGCGGCTGCGCATCAGGCCGGAGACCATCAGCGGCATTACGGTCACCCGCTCCTCCATAGACGCCCGCAGGGGCCGTCAGGCCGCTCTGGTGTGCTCCGTGCTGGTGTCCTGCGCCGACGAGCGGACTGTTTTGCGGAAAAACCGCGATGCGTCCGTGAGTCCCTACGAGGAAAAGACCTATGCTCCCCCGGAGCGCCTGCGCCAAAGCGGCAAAATGCCCGTGGTGGTGGGCCTTGGCCCGGCGGGACTGTTCTCCACCCTGTATCTGGCCCAGTCCGGCATACCCAGCGTGGTGCTTGAGCGCGGCGGAGATATCGACAGCCGCACCGCCGCCGTGGAGCGATACTGGCAGACCGGAAAGCTGGACAGGCAGTCCAACGTCCAGTTCGGCGAGGGCGGCGCGGGGGCTTTCTCCGACGGCAAGCTCACCACCGGCACCCACGACGGGCGCATAAGCGCCGTGCTGCACACCCTGCACCGCTTCGGCGCGCCGGAGGACATACTCTACTCCCACAAGCCCCACATAGGCACGGACATCCTGCGGGATGTGGTGCGCTCCATACGGCTGGAGCTGATACGGCTCGGCTGCGACGTGAGATTCGGCCACACCATGACGGGTATCGAAACCCGTGACGGCGCGCTCACCGCTCTTACTGTGGATTCCCCAGGCGGCGAATACCGTCTGGAGACCGACGCCGCCGTGCTGGCCATAGGCCACTCCGCCCGGGACAGCTTCGCCATGCTGTACGAAAACGGCCTGGAGATGGAGCCTAAGCCCTTCGCCATGGGCGTGCGCATAGAGCACCGTCAGGCGGACATAGGCTATGCCCAGCTGGGTGATCTGTACGACAGACTGCCCCCGGCAGACTACAAGCTGGCCGAGCATCTGGAAAACGGCCGCAGCGTATTCTCCTTCTGCGTCTGTCCCGGCGGCGTGGTGGTGGCCTCCGCCTCCGATGAGGGCGAGGTGGTGACAAACGGTATGAGCTACCGCGCCCGGGACGGGGAGAATATAAACGGCGCCCTGCTGGTGAACGTCACCCCGGAGGATTTCGAGGGTGACGACGCCCTGGCCGGAGTGCGCTTCCAGCGCGAGTGGGAGCGCAGAGCCTTTCTGCTGGGCGGCTCCGACGGCCGCGCCCCGGCTCAGACCGTGGTGGATTTCATGGAACAGCGCCCCTCAGAAGGCTGCGGCAGGGTGAAGCCCAGCTACCGCCCCGGCGTCACATGGACGGACCTGTCCCGGGCGCTGCCGGACTATGTGTCCGAGAGCCTGCGTCTGGCCCTGCCCCGCTTCGGGCGGAAGATCAGGGGCTTTGACAGTCCGGAGGCCGTGCTCACCGGCATAGAGAGCCGCTCCAGCTCTCCGGTGCGCATACTGCGGAATGAGAGCCTCTGCGCCACCCGCGTACGGGGCCTCTACCCCTGCGGCGAGGGCGCCGGCTACGCGGGCGGCATAGTCTCCGCCGCCGTGGACGGCATCCGCATTGCCGAGGCCATAATCACCGGAAAATGAGCGAACAGGCACCCACGCACTTGGGTGCCTGTTTTTTTATCTTTCCTATCGATAATCGCGCAGAAGAGGAAAACCGTGGCGCAGTCCCAGCCGATTTCATCGCCGCACTAGGGCGAATAAGTACCCAGGCGCGCAATGCGCGCCCCTACACATTCCGAATTAGTTTTAAGCTAACTTGATAGTTTAAACCCCTCAGTCGCTCCGCGACAGCTCCCCTGTTAGGGGCGCTGCTTCTATTGATGGCGCGCATTTAACCCAATCAAGCAAACCATCCCCCGATACGATGTATCGGGGGATGGTTTTATTACCTCATATACGCGTCGGCGCAGAGGCTGCTGACCAGTATCGCATCGCACTGTCCGGCGGCAAGGGCGGCGAAGCACTCCTCCTCGCTGGTGAGCACCAGAAGCCTGTCCAGCCTCTCAAGGAGCTTTGCATCCTCCCCAAGAGCATTGCCCATGGTGGAAGAGCCCATAGTGGCCAGCACCTTGCCCTTCAGCTCGCCCCGGCGCTTCACTCCGCCGTTGGCTAGCGAGACTATCTCGTACTTCATATCCAGATAGCTGGGTGAGGTGGACAGGCCATCGGCGTCATCGTCCGTACCGAAGCCGCCCGCCACGCAGTCCACATTGCCGGAGGCCAGCTCTACTGCGGCGCTGCCCCGCTCTATAGCCTGAAAGCGCAGCTCCCAGCCCAGCCGGGCGCACAGCTCCCGGAAAACATCTGCGTCAAAGCCCGTGACTGTGCCGTTTTCCTCATAGCACAGGGGTCTTGCGCCCTTATAGTAGCCCAGGATAAGCGTTCTGGCAGGCTGATTCTGAAGCCAGCCCGCCATATCCGCGTCAGCGGGCATGGTACATACATCATCGCCCAGCCACTTCACCGCCAGCTGAGCCAAAGTGCCGTCGGCAGCCAGGGTCATCATGCCGCCGGTGATTATATCGTAGAGACGGTCACCCTCACGGAATGCCAGACATACCTCCTGAGAGCCGAGACTGTCCACCACTCTGTAGCCGGAGGCCTCGCCTCCGGAGCAGGCGCACAGACTAACGCAAAGACAGAGCGCCAGAAGAATACTGAATATACGTTTTTGCAAAGTCCGCACCTCCAAGTAAAATACAGTACGCATTATAATAAACTAAATTACCGACATTATCAAGCCAAAAGTAGCCAAAGACCCGCCCCCGGGGCGAAAAAATGCTTTTTTTACATTTTGTTCACCTTATTTGGTTCCCCGTGGGTATAATTTGAGTTATAATGTATAAGGATAAAATCCGTTTTGAAAGGTTGACAATATATGGAAAATAACAAAAGAGCTCTCGTCGTCGAGGACGACACCAACATTGCCGAGCTGCTGCGCCTCTATCTGGAAAAAGACGGCTTTGACGTCTCTATCGCAAATGACGGCGCCAAGGGCGCCGAAATGGCTCTTTCTATGAACCCCGACCTTATGCTGCTGGACATCATGCTTCCGGAAAAAAGCGGCTGGCAGGTCTGCCGCGAGGTGCGCAAGGTCTCCAAAATGCCCATCATAATGCTCACCGCCAAGGGCGAGACCTTCGATAAGGTCTCCGGCCTGGAGATGGGCGCGGACGACTACATCGTAAAGCCCTTCGAGGTTAAGGAGCTACTGGCCCGCATACACGCCGTTATGCGCCGCACCGGCGGCGAGGACGAGGGCAGCGAAAAGCGCCGCCTCACCTTCGACAAGCTGGTGGTTGACCTCGATTCCTATGAGCTTATAGTGGACGGCAAAAAAATAGACACACCCCCCAAGGAGATGGAGCTGCTGTATCACCTCGCCTCCTCTCCCAACCGGGTCTTTACCCGCAATCAGCTGCTGGACGAGGTGTGGGGCTTCGACTATTTCGGCGACTCCCGTACCGTGGATGTGCATATAAAGCGCCTGCGCGAAAAGCTGGAGGGGGCCAGCGACCGCTGGAGCCTCAAAACCGTATGGGGCGTCGGCTACAAGTTTGACGTTACCGAGAGCTGACGGCCTATGCGCAGCACATATTTCAAGCATTTTTTCGCCAGCGCCGCTCTGGCTGTGCTCAGCTTCCTTATCCTCGGCATGGCCTTCACCCTGCTCTCCCGCAATTTTCTGCTGGATGAGCGGCGCGAGAGCATGGAGATAAACGCCGACGAGGTGGCCCTGGCCGCCATAGCCTTTGCCGAAAATGACGATCTGTCCGACTGGAACCTGCGGGTAATGATAACCTCCATGGCCAAAAGCACCGGCAACGAGATACTCATAGCCAACTCCGACGGCGTGATAGCGCTATGCTCAGACAAGGATCTTTTCTGTCCGCATATCGGCTACCAGCTGGACAGCCAGTATATGAATATGCTGTCCTCCGGCCGCAGCGACGGCATGACCAATATGGGCGGTCTGTTTTCCGGCGCGCACTATGTGGTCTCCGCGCCCATAATAGACCCTCACTCGGATACGACTCTCGGCTATGCAATAGTCAGCTACGACTCCAGCCGGGTCATGGAGACCTGGAACACCTTCTTCGCCATCTTCCTGTTTGTGAGCATCTGTGTGCTCAGCTTCACCGTTATTCTCACTCTGATAACCACCCGCCAGCAGACCAAGCCCATAAACGACATGGCGGCGGCCGCTTTGAAATTCGCCCACGGCGACTTCTCCGTGCGCATAGACGATACAGGGCGCGACGATGAGCTTGGTGCTCTCACGGCCTCCTTCAACCTCATGGCGGATTCTCTGGAAAAAAGCGAGCAGCGCCGTCAGGAATTCATTTCCAATGTGTCCCATGAGCTGAAAACGCCCATGACCACTATTTCCGGTTTTGCCGACGGCATACTGGACGGCACCATTCCCCCGGAAAAGGCCCGCCCTTATCTGGAGACCATCTCCTCCGAGACCAAGCGCCTTAACCGCATGGTCCGGCGTATGCTGGAGCTGTCCCGCCTGCAGGCAGAGGATACAGAGTCTCTGATGAAAAAGAGCTTCGACATAAGCGAGGTGCTCATGCGCACCCTGCTCAGTCTGGAGGGCAAGATAAATTCCCGGCATCTGGATGTGGATGTGGAGCTGCCGGAGGAGCACTTCATAGTCCGGGGCGAAGGAGACGCCATCACCCAGGTGGTGTATAACCTTCTGGATAATGCCATAAAATTCTCCAAAGAGGGCACCTCAATAGGGCTGAGCCTCTGGAAGCAGGACAACAAGGCCTACGTCTCGGTGAAAAATCACGGAGACACCATACCCACCGACCAGCTGAACCTTATCTTCGACCGCTTCCACAAAACCGACCGCTCCCGCAGCATGGACAGAGAGGGCGTGGGACTGGGACTCTACATCGTAAAGACAATACTGAACAACCACAACGAGGATATATCCGTGACCAGCGTGGACGGCGTAACGGAATTTGTGTTCACACTTACACCCAAAAAGCCGTAACGGCGGGATTTTTATTTACCGCCTGTTAACCCGCAGTTCACACAAAAATCCCGGAAGCGGGATATAATCAATTTACCACCTAGGGGGAACACAGCATATGTCATTCGGAAACTGGAGCGGACGCGAGGGCGTCCGCGGAGACGACCCGTGGAACACACCGGACCCCTCCGAAAAACACGCAAGCCAATGCCGGCACGCGCCTGAGCCGGAGCTGAACGGTGCAAAGCCCGTAAGGCCCCTGGGCCGAAAGCCGCGCAGACCGGCGGCCATCATAGCCATAGTCATCATACTGCTCACCCTGATTATAGTTACGGCTCTGATGTTCAGTCTGGCAGCTCCAACACGCACTCCGGAGCCGGAGGCAGTATTTTCGCCTCCTATATATAACGAGCTTCTTCCTCCCGACCCGGGCGATTTCGACAGCTTTCAGGAGTTTTTCGATAACTACTACCAGAGCGGCGCCGCCAGCGGCGTGAACTCTCTGGAGCGCGTAACTCCCGAGCCGGGTCTGGAGCTGACCGTAAACAACAGCGGCGCTACCCGACTCACCATACAGGAGGTATACGAGAAATGCAGCCCCTCCATCGTGGCCATAACCGCCGAACTGGAAAACGGCTACTACAGCTGGGGCACCGGCGTAATTTTCTCCGGAGACGGATATATAATCACCAACAGCCATGTGCTTGACGGCGCCGTGGAAGCTAAAGTCACCCTGCAGGATGACAGCGAATACCCCGCACGGCTGGTGGGCTGTGACTCCACCAGCGACCTTGCGGTTATTAAAATAGACGCCGAGGGTCTCACCCCCGCCGACTTCGGTTCCTCCGATAAGCTGCGGGTAGGCGATGATGTTGTGGCCATAGGCAACCCCATGGGTGAGGAGCTTCGCGGCACCATGACCGACGGCATAGTTTCCGCCATAAACCGTGAGGTCTATATGGACGGCAACACCATGACCCTCATTCAGACCAACGCCCAGATAAACGAGGGCAACTCCGGCGGCGCGCTCATAGATATGAGCGGCAGGGTAATAGGCATCACCAACATGAAGATGATGTCCTACACCTCCAGCGTGGAGGGCCTGGGTTTTGCGATACCCACCAGCACGGTTAAGCCCGTGGTGGATGAGATACTCTCCTCCGGCTTTGTGGCCGGACGGCCCGGCATAGGCGTAACCGTGGGCGGCATAGACGCCGCCAGCCAGGAGGAATTTGATATTCCCGCCGGACTGTATGTAAGCGAAGTCACTCCCGGCTCGGGCGCGGACCTTGCGGGCATAGTCCCCGGCGATATCATCACCGCCGCCGACGGCACAGAGGTGTTTACCACCGCCGACCTGAACGCCGCCAAGGGCGACCTCGGCGTTGGCGATATCATTACTCTCACAGTATGGCGTGACGGCGAATATACCGACTGCCCGGTGGAGATAATGGATATGAACTCCCTGTTCAATTAATTTGCTACTCTTCTTTTTCCTATAAACACTCCTCTCTTTTTGGCGAAGCCCCGGACGAAAGTCCGGGGCTTTGTCATCAAGCTTTTCATTGCGGCGGCAGCTCTGCCCATGTATAATAGACATGCTGAGCCATTCAGCAGAAACGGAGCCTTTGATATGACAAGCACTTATGGGAAGTTCCTGAAAAAGAACATCGACCTCTCCCGGCTGGGGCTTGAGACGGGCAGCGGCTGCGCCTACTTCTGCACCCCCAGGGGCGCAAAAGTAATAGGCCGCACGGGCGTTGACGGTATACACTACTGCTTTGTCCGCGGCTTTGGCGACATGGTGTTTGCAGTCAGCCCCATGAGCACGCCGGGCGACTATGTGCACCCCGTGGCCCATAGCTTTGCAGACTTTCTGCGCCTGCTGCTTAGCTGCGGCGGCGAGGCGGCCCTGGAGCAGGCCTATGCCTGGGAGCAGGAGCAGTTCGACGCTTTTTTGCTGGATAATCCCATTACGTCTGAGCAGAAAATGACGCTGGACGACATAAGGGATAAAATGGGCCTCCAGCCCATGGACAAGCCCTTTGCGTACATAAAAAAGCTTCAGTCGGAGTTTGATTACTCCGGGATAAAATACACCGGGGACTACTTCGACCCGGATATGAATCCAAATGCGGCGCCAGAGCCGCCGGAATGGAAGGTCTATTTTGAAGGCAGCTTCTGGGGCCGCCGGGGCCGGGGCCGTGCCGGCACGGAGATTGCGGTAAACCGGGAGTTCAGCTGGGGCGGCAGACGCTGGATGGTGCCCTCTGTCTACTCCTGCGGCAAGGGGCTTGTGGTGGATTTCTGCCTCCGCGTGCCCAGAGAGCACATACTTGCTTTCATGGACAAATGGCAGCTCTCTGGGGAAAACGACGGGTCCGACAGCTTCACCCGGGAGCAGCGTATGCTTATCGATGTGGAGAACCCGCTATGCGCAGACTTCCACCCCGAGGCTGTGGTAAACGGCCGCGCACTTCGTACTGACCACGGCTGCGGAGCCTGCTGGAACCCCTGTCTCCCGGAGGAATATCTGCCGGATACCGAGACCCGTTCGGTAATGGAGCACTACGGCCTTGACCGCAGCTGCGGCTGGGCAATTTCCCGCTGGTGCTTTCTCTGGGCTTCCGGACGCAGGCCCGATATAAAAAGCCTCAGCCTCACCCTCAGCCAGGACCGCGCCGCTCTGCCCGGCCCCCATTTCCGTGCATCCGCCCCCGGCGATGCTTGCACCTTCGTCCGTCCCGCCACGGGGCAGAGCCACACCCTGACCGTGCAGGAATATGAGTATCAGGAGCTTCCGGAAAACAGCTTCGGAGAGGATAACATGGAGTACCCACGCCATTACGCCGCCATGAGCTATACCGTGGAGCCCCCGCTGCCGGGGGATGTGCTTACGGTTCAGGACTGCTTCGAGGGCGACCGTCCCCGCCCCAAAAAGCTCTCCGCCCCTGAGCCGGAGGGAACAAGCGCAGCCTGTATAGGTATAATCGGCGGTGCCGACGGCCCTACCGCCATAATTTTCGGTGCCTCTGCAGACAGGCTCCGCGCCGCCTGCTCATCTCTCCGCTTCACTCCCGCCGAAAGTATAGAATGGCGCATTGTTTTCAATGAGAAGCAGCTTGACGATATAAGCCTGGAGCTTATAGGCGGCAATACATAGCAAAACGCCCGCAGCAAAAACTGCTGCGGGCATTTGTTCTTTACGGAGCGTAAGAGGCGCTGCGCCCCGTGTAGCGCAGTCCGTTGGTCACGCTGAGGCGCTGGCCGCTGCTGTCGCTTATCTGGGCCACCCGTATCACGTCGCCGCGGTTCAGCTCTATTTCGGGGCATATCAGCTCTCCGTTCAGCAGATAGCAGTCCTGCTCCCTGTCATCCACCAGCACCCGGCTGTATGGGGTGAAGCCCCGCCCCCGCAGCCGAAGGCGCTTATCCTCATAGTTCAGTTCGGTGAGGTATACTGGCACCGCTCCCATCTGCAGCTCTGTGGCTATATAAGGGTCTGTGCCTTCGAATATTTCCCGGTCTCCATACAGGTAGTCGTACTGCAGAATCTCCAGCGCCTGCTGATAATCCTGCTCCCCGGCCATTTTCTGGTGCAGCTTTGTGAAAATTCCGCTGTCCATACCCAGCAGCTTCTGCACATAGGCCCCCAGCTGATACGCCTGCAGGCTGCGGTTCGGCGCGGTCACCCCTATATTTGACCATATCACATACTGAGTGGCGTAAAGGTCGCCGCCCTTCAGCTCCTCCGCGGTGAGGTTCAGCGACGGCAGATGGTCTCCGTACATGACAAGCACCACAGGCCGGCCATAGCGCTCCAGCGCATCTATAAGCTGGCCGATAAAGGCGTCCACCTCTTCCAGCTGGCTGATGTAGTAGTCAAAGGCCGCCTGTTTTCCCGCCTCATCAGCGGGCATATCCCCCTCCATCTCCCGCTCGGCATCCTTGGGATACTGGCCGTGGGCCTGCACGGAGATGGCATAGATGAAGTCCTCTCCCGTAGTAGAGCCCAGAGCCTTCAGTATCTCCGCCGTAAGCACGCTGTCGCAGGCCCAGCCTATGGAATTTCGCTGTACGTTCTGCATATACTCCACGGATGTAAAGGTGTCGAAGCCCAGATGAGAAAACACCAGATTTCTGTCGTAAAAATCCCCGGAGTGGTTGTGTATGGCGTGGGCGGTGTAGCCCAGGGCGCGCATATTGTAGGCCATGGATTCGCAGGTCTCGGTCTGCAGCACAGTCTGATACGGATACTCGTTAAGACCGAAGTAGTCCAGGCTCATACCGGTGAGCACCTCAAACTCCGTATTTGCGGTGCCGGTGGCCAGAGAGGGCACCTTCAGGGTGCCGGAGGGAAAGCTGTCCTCCAGAGCGGAAAACACCGGCACGGGGTTTTCGTCGAAGCTCCTGTCCGTGAGGGTGTTCACATCAAAAAAGCTCTCTAACTGCAGGAAAATTATATTGGGGTGGGTTTTCGTCTCGGTGCTTTCATTGCCGCTTATATCGGCCAGAATAGAGTCTATGGTTTCAACGGAATAGTCCGCCGGGCGGTCTATTCCCCGGTCGAAAATGCTGTGTGCGAAACAATAGATGTATCCATAGCGGTCAGCCGCTTCGGCTGCGGTTTCTCCGTCATCCTGTATGTCCATCAGCTCGCGGTATATGTAAAAGCCCCCGAAGGCGCACAGTCCCGCGCACACTATAAGCACCGCGGCACGGCGCGGACGCACCGGCACTTTTGCACTCCTTCGCCACCCCACCGCAAACAGCACGGCCAGGCACAGGAGCAGCGCTCCCAGCAGAATAAACTGCCACGGCTTCAGATATTTCAGCATAATGCTGCCCACAGACGGCAGCAGAACAAAATCTATGGCCGTAAGCGGCGCCGTGCGGTAAAACAGCAAAATGAAATTGACGGCGCAGATACCGAAAATCCCCCCGGCGATGAGCCGGAAAGCCAGCCGCCTCCGCCTGAACAGCAGGCAAAAGCTGAGGGGAAATATAAGCAGCACCGTGCCGTACAGCAGGGCCGCAGGTTCGCGAATAAAAAACTCCACCGCGGACAGCAGTCCGCGCCGGCAAAGCAGCTCGCTCAAAAAGCACAGCAGCATGGCCGCAGCCGCCATTGCAGTCAGCGGCCGGCTGTTTATATCCGGAATAAACGGGCGAAGTCTTTGGAAAAATTGCTTCATACCGGGAAAGCTTCCTTTCAGATGATATCCAGCCTTTTCATTTCATCCCAAAGCAGTACTATACTCAAATGAATATACAGCAGCTCCCGGGCATCGTCAAGCTTAAGCCCCGTCAGCTCCCGTATCCGCTTCAGGCGGTAGGCCATGGTGCTGCGGTGGATATACAGCTCTCTGGCGCTGTGCATGGTGTTCATGCCGCAGCGTATGTAGCTGTACAGGCTGCGGCAGTAGGCGCTGCCTGTGCGCGCGTCGTGCTCCATCAGCACCCTGAGCTTCCATGAGGCCGCGTGCTTTGCGTCCAGCTCCCCGGTACAGCTCCCGAGCATATAGTCCAGAGCGCAGTCGGAATACTCGACTATGCTCCCCTCGCCGCCGTGCTCCAGAGCTATGCGGCTCTGGGTGCAGGCGGGAGCCAGCTCCAGTATATCATCAAATCTGTCGCTGACCCCGGCGGTAAGCCCTCGCTGGGAAAACAGCTCACGCTTTTTTCGGAAAAAATCCTCTCCGGCGAGATTTCCCAGACAAACTATGCGCCCCTCATATTCAAAAGCGCAGACGTCCGGCCACATACGGTTTAAAGCATTGGGCGTAAGGCCGCCGTGCCTGTCCATGCACAGGCATACATATCCGTCCTTCCTGTGCCAGCTCCGGGCATACAGCTCCTGAGACAGCTCATACAGCTCTCCGCCGCCCCGGAGCAGCTCCCTGAGCAGCACGGCCAACCTCGGCTCCGTCTCCTGTCCGGCCTGTATGCTCTCCGGCGCGGGGCGCAGAAAGGATGCTATATGCTCCAGCACCGCCCCGTCATGGACGCAGAAAGGGCGTCGGACGGCCGAGAGCATCAGCTTGCCGCCGGGAAAGGCGGCCTCCAGCCGCTCACCGCAGTCCGGGCCTGACGGCTCGTCCGGAACGCAGGCCAGCACGCGGCCCGAGTCCCCCAGCAGGGTTAGCTTGTTTCCGGCAAACAGAGGCGCAGCCTGCCTGAGCACGGCTAAGGCAGGGTCCGGCCTCCCGGCCGCCTCACGAAGAGCCTCATCCAGCCTGTCATATTTCCGAAAGACAGCGCTCACGGCGTTCACCAGCCGTATCACATCCACATTTTCGTCCACCGTAAGCACCTCCAGGCCGGGCAGCATGGACAGAGGCACCCGCCCCACGCACACAGCTCCACCGCCGTTGGGGGCCTGTATGGCTGCGGGAATGTGTCCCGCTCTTGTGATGTACAGCACATCCGGCTCAAGCTCGCCACCGGCACACAGCAGCTCACAGCCGGAAAAGCGCAGACGGCCGCTGCCCCTTTCCAGAGTGATATAGGGCAGCTCCTGAGCTATTATGGACATGGACAGCTTCATGGCGTTTCTCCTTTTCAGTCTATGGGAGCGAGCTTACGCAGCGCCCGGTCCCATCCGGTGCTGTCCGGCTCATAGGGCACAGGGCGGAAATCGCTGCGCAGGGGATCGGAGCTGGTAGCGCAGGGTATAAGCTCCGTTTCGGCGCTCACGACCCCGTCCTCCTTTTTCAGCGTCACCCTGAGGATGGCGCTGTCTGTGTCCCTGGGGGCGCTGTGTCCGCCGTAGCAGAAATTGCCCAGAGAGTAAAACACCGGCACATCGCCGCACATCTCCGTGGGCTGAAGAATATGGGGGTGGCTGCCCACCACCAGGTCGCAGCCCAGCTCCGCAAGCCTTGCGGCAAAATCACGCATCCAGCCCTCGGGCTGGGGACGGTACTCCCAGCCCCAGTGTATGTAGGAAATTATATAGTCGCAGTTTTCAGCAGCACAGGCCTCGTACATTGGCTCTATGCGGCTCATGTAGCCCTCCACATCGCCAACGGGAAGGTCTGTCTCCACACAGTTCAGGGCTATTACCCCCAGCTTCAGTCCGCCGGACAGCTCGGTTATTATAGGTTTGCCGTCATCGACCCAGAGCACTCCGGCCTCGTCCAGAGCGGCTTTGGTGTCCGAAAGTCCGCCGTTGAGATAGTCGCCGCTGTGGTTGTTGGCAAGAGTCACGGCCTCCACGCTGCCCTCGGTGAGCACCCGGACGTATTCCGGGGAGGCCCGAAAGCGGTAATCCTTGCTCTTTGCCTCGGTGCGCTCCGTAAAGGCGCCCTCAAGATTCACCATGGTGAAATCATCGTCGGAGAGTATATCCTTTACGCCCGAGAAGGGGTAGGCGTAGTCCGTACCCGTTACGTACAGCATATTATTGCCGGCCGCGCTGCCCTGCCACTCGTGGAGAGTGCCTATGGTGCAGTCGCCCGCGAAGCTCAGTACCCACTCTCCCGAAGCACCCTGGACGGAAGCGGTCGGAAGATGCGGCAGGTAGAGTTCTCCGGGAATAGCCATCGCTGTCAGCGCCGCCCACAGGGGCGCCTCCACGCCTCCGGTCAGTACCGGAGGAAACAGCATCGCGGAGGCCATGAGAGTCGGTACGGGACGGCGAGCCTCCGGAGCGGCATCGGCAGCGGGGCGCAGGGCGTAGTCCGTCATAAGCGCGCACAGCTCCGACAGCACATCCTCGCTGCTGCGCACGTTTTTGGTGAAGGCCACCAGGGCGAAGGGCCGGGGTGTGAACACTATGGCGCAGTCGTTGAGATATCCCTCAAAATAGCCGTATTTATGGGCGATGGGATATTCTCCGGCGTTTTTCTGAAAATATCTTCCCCCGTGTGCCTGCAGCAGATATTCCATCAGCCGGGGATAGCTCTCCCGGTTTGCGTACAGACTCTGCAGGGTACCCAGCACCAGCCGGGGACTCATGCAGTTGTCCTCGTAAAAGGAGCGGGGCAGCTCAGACGCATCGCAGCCGGAGTAGGAGGCCAGAGTGCGGCGATATTCGTCCCTGTCTTCGGATATTTTATAGCGCAGCGCCTGGGCCGCGTCATTATCTGAGTTGACTATGCTCAGCTCCAGAGCCCGCTCCACAGTATAGCCCCCGGCCATATCCGAGAGGGCGAGCTCACCACTCTCTATGCGGTCGTATATGGCCATGGCCAGAGGCAGCTTATACATACTGCCCGCCACCATAAAGCTGTTTTCGCCGAAATACCAGGTTTCCCCCGTCTCAAGGTCGCACCAGCCCATGGCAAAATTGTTTTCGTTCAGGCCCTTTTCAGCCATAAACGTCTCCAGCAGAGCTTCCGGCGAATCCGCCGCTGCGGCCGTGGGCAGCGGCAGTATCAGCAGCGCCAGAAGCAGAACAAACAGTCTTTTCACGCTTTTCCCCCAAGGTATTTTTCAGAGCCCATGCTCTGAAATCGATTGTATCACAGCCTGACGGCGCGGGCAAGCTCTCCTCAGCAGACAAAAAGGCATGAATGCGGAAAAGTTTACAAAATAGCTATGGATATTTTCGCCAGAATGTGCCAAACTGATAACAAGCGTATAATAAGGAGGTATTCCCATGACCAAGACTTTATCACCGGAGGAACTCAAGACGCTTGACGCCTGGTGGCGCGCGTCGAACTATCTGGCTGCCGGTCAGCTGTATCTGCTGGATAATCCCCTGCTCAGGTCTCCCCTCAGCCCGGACGATGTTAAAAAGAAAATCGTAGGACATTGGGGCACCGTTCCGGGACAGAACTTCATCTATACCCATCTGGACCGAGTGATACGCAAGTATGATTTGGATATGATTTACATTTCCGGCCCGGGCCACGGCGGCAACGCCATGGTGGCTCAGGACTGGATGGATGGCTCCTATACCGAGGTGTACCCCAACGTGGGTCAGGACCTGGACGGCATGAAAAAGCTGTTCAAGCAGTTCTCCTTCCCCGGCGGCATCTCCAGCCACGTCGCGCCCGAGACCCCCGGCTCCATCAATGAGGGCGGCGAACTGGGCTACAGCCTCGCCCACGCCTTCGGCGCCGTGTTCGACAACCCCGACCTAATAGCCGCCTGCGTGGTGGGCGACGGAGAGGCCGAGACCGGCCCCCTGGCTACCGCCTGGCACGGCAATAAATTCATCAGCGCAAAGGGCGACGGCGCGGTGCTGCCCATACTGCATCTGAACGGCTATAAAATTGCCAACCCCACCGTGTTTGCCCGCATCACCCACGAGGAGCGGCAGAAGTTCTTTGAGGGCTGCGGCTGGACCCCCTGCTTTGTGGAGGGTGACGACCCCGCCGAAATGCACGAGAAAATGGCCGCCGCTCTGGACCGGGCCGTGGAGGAGATTCTGGAGATCCGCCGCCGCGCCCGCGAGGACGGTGACACCAGCCGCCCCCGCTGGCCCATGATAGTGCTCACCACTCCCAAGGGCTGGACCGGCCCCAAGAATGTGGACGGCAAAACCATCGAGGGCACCTTCCGCGCCCATCAAGTGCCCATAACCATGACCAAAAACGAGCACTACGAGCAGCTTGAGCAGTGGCTGCGCTCATACCGCCCCCAGGAGCTGTTCACCGAGGACGGACGGCTGGCGCCGGAGCTGAGGGACTTCGCCCCAAGAGGAGAGCGCCGCATGGGCGCCAATCCCCACGCCAACGGCGGCAAGCTGCTGCGTGACCTGCGCCTGCCCGATTTCCGCGACTACGCTGTGGATGTGCCCCATCCCGGCGCAATAGAGGGTCAGGATATGCTGGAGCTTGGCGGCTTTGTCCGCGACATAGTGAAGCTCAACGCCCAGGAGAAAAACTTCCGCATCTTCGGACCGGATGAGACCATGTCCAACCGCCTCAGCCGTGTGTTTGAGGAGACGGACAGAGCCTTCGACGGCGACATTCTGGACACCGACGAGTATCTGGCCCACGAGGGCCGGGTGGTGGACTCCATGCTGTCCGAGCATATGTGCGAGGGCTGGCTGGAGGGCTATCTGCTCACGGGCCGCCACGGCTTCTTCAACAGCTACGAGGCCTTTATCCGCATAGTGGACTCCATGTTCTCCCAGCACGCCAAGTGGCTGAAGGTCACCAGCGAGCTGCCCTGGCGCGAGGAGATAGCCTCTCTGAACTACATCCTCTCCTCCAATGTATGGCAGCAGGACCACAACGGCTTCACCCATCAGGACCCCGGCTTCCTGGACCATGTGGCCAACAAGAAGGCGGATGTGGTGCGCCTGTATCTGCCCCCCGACGCCAACTGCCTGCTGAGCGTGTTTGACCACTGCATCCGCAGCCGCAACTATGTGAACGTCATGGTAACCTCCAAGCACCCCCGTCCCCAGTGGCTCACCATGGAGCAGGCCGTAAAGCACTGCACCCAGGGCATAGGCATCTGGGACTGGGCCTCCAACGACCAGGGCGCCGAGCCGGATATTGTCATGGCCTGCTGCGGTGAGACCCCCACCCTGGAGACTCTGGCCGCCGTCACCATCCTGAGGGACAGCTTCCCGGAGTTGAAGATACGGGTCGTGAACGTGGTGGACCTTATGCGTCTGCAGGACAAGAGCCAGCACCCCCATGGTCTCACCCAGGCCGAGTACAACAGCCTGTTCACCACCGACAAGCCCGTCATCTTCGCCTTCCACGGCTATCCCAGCCTCATCCATGAGCTGACCTACAGGCGGGACAACAAGAACATCCATGTCCGCGGCTATATGGAGGAGGGTACCATCACCACGCCCTTCGATATGCGCGTGCAGAACAAGATAGACCGCTTCAGCCTCACCGAGGCCGCCCTCTACAATCTGCCCCAGCTGGGCAACAGAGGCAGCCATCTCATCCAGAAAATGCGCGACAAGCTTGTGGAGCACAAGCAGTATATTGCCGAGTACGGCGTGGACCTGCCCGAGATCCGGAAGTGGAAGTGGAATTAAAACAGGCCGTCAAAAAGGCCGCCCCTTTCGGGGCGGCCTGAGTTTTTGCCGCGCTCAGCTCAGCTCATCCAGTATATTCTCCAGCTCGGAGAGCGCCTCGGGCCGGGTCGCCCAGCTGGAGGCAAAGCGCACGGCGGAGTGCGTCCCGTCCACACGCTCCCACGGGCAGAAGCGCACCCGCTGCGCCAGCTTCTCCATCAGAGCGTCCTCCATCACCACAAACTGCTGGTTTGTGGGAGAATCCAGCAGAAAACTGAAGCCCCGCTCCGCGAAGATATTCCGCAGCCGTCCGGCCATGTCGATAGCGTGGCGGGAGATATCAAAATACAGCCCATCGGTAAACAGGGCGTCAAACTGCACTCCGAGCAGACGGCCCTTCGCCAGCATGGCGCCGTGCTGCTTCACCATGGTCATAAAATACTCCGGCGCGTTGCCCTTGGGAAACACCACGGCCTCGCCGCAGAGGGCGCCCACCTTGGTGCCGCCTATGTAAAACACATCGCACAGTCCGGAGATATCCTCCAGAGTCAGGTCGCTGCCCGGAGCCATGAGGCCGTAGCCCAGCCGGGCGCCGTCCAAATAGAGGGGGATCTCATACTCACGGCACACCTGAGCTATAGCGCTAAGCTCCGCCCTGGAGTAAAGCGTACCATATTCCGTGGGGTGGGACACATATACCATGCCGGGAAAAACCATGTGCTCGTGACTTCCGTCCGCCCAGAAGGCGCGCAGGTAATCCCGCAGCTCCCCGGCGTCTATCCTGCCGTCATGCTGGGGTATGGGCAGCACCTTGTGCCCGGTAAACTCAATGGCTCCGGCCTCGTGCTGATTCACATGGCCGGTCAGAGCCGAGACCACTCCCTCGTACTGGCGCAGCATTGTGCGTATAACTACGGCGTTGGTCTGGGTTCCGCCGGAAATAAAAAACACCTGGGCGTCCGGGGCGGCGCAGGCGGCGCGTATCTTTTCAGCGGCGCTTTTGCAGTAGGGGTCTGTGCCGTAGCCCGGCAGCTGCTCAAAATTGGTCTCCGTCAGACGGCTCAACAGCGCGGGATGCGCGCCCTCGGCGTAGTCGTTTTCAAAGGACAGCATGGCAATCTCTCCGTTTCTTTTCATATGCTCACCAGTATACACTCCCCGCCCGCCCCTGTCAATTTCCCCCGCGAAGCCCCCTTGATTTTGACATTCAAATGGGGTATAATATTTCCGCCTATATGGAGATGTGTCATGTAGGCGTAACGAGGCTGGCTCGAAATCATGTGATACACCCCAAAAACTGAATAGCGATGCACACGGAGGTGTATCGAAGTGGTCATAACGAGAACGACTCGAAATCGTTTGACGGGTAAAACCGTCCGTGGGTTCGAATCCCACCGCCTCCGCCAAAGCCCTGAAAACACTATGTTTTCAGGGCTTTATTAGACAAAAAGGATAGAAGGCTTTAATAACCTTCTATGAATCTGTCAAGCAAAAGTAGACACTCACACTTTTTTGTGAGTGTCTACTTTTATCTTACCTGTTTCAAGTTAGTTTACTCTCGTACTCTTCCTATTTATAAACTATATCCGCAGTATACGGGAAATTAATGATCTGGAACGATGTTTCCAGGTGGCTGCGCATGGCTGTTTGCAGCATCTGAAAATCCATGTTTTCAACTGCCTTGACTATTTCCATATGGCGCCACTGCATATAGTTTTCGTCCTGTGTCCCCGCTTTCGACAGGGTCTGATAATACTCAATTCTGGGCTTAAGCATGGTCCACATCTCAAGCAGAATCGGGCTTTGGGATTTGCATATAAAAAACTCATGCAACTGCAGATCATAGTAGATAGCTTGGGCAAGCTCATTGTTTTGAAAATGAAAGTCAGACAGCTTACAAAAATTCCGGAGCTGCTTTGCATCCGCAGCCACTATGTTTGGAAACGCTTTGCCTATGGCAAGATTCTCCAGGTTTAGCCGGGCGAATTTCAAATCGTCAATAAGCTCTTTTGTCAGGATAGTTACATATGTCCCTTTATAGGGAAAAACAGTCAACAGCCCCTGATTGGCCAGCACAGAAAACGCCTGACGTATGGGGGTGATACTTATACCCAGTTCCTTGGCGATCTTGGCCTCCACCAAACGCTCGCCCGGCTTCAGAATACCCTCGATAATGGCCTCATGAATGGTGCTGCATGCTCTGTCCGCCGTGCTGCGTCCATTGCCGGCCAGTATCTGATTTTTAAAAATTGATTCAGTCATCTATCGTATTCTCCTGTTTTTAGATTTTACTTGATGCATTATCTAATATTTATGTATTAACACCATTTCATAAAAAAATCAAGCAAAAATTACTACTTATGCCAAAATGAACAAGTCTGAGTAATAATTTTTTGCTGGTTTATAGAAAATGCATGATGTTATTTACAAATTACACCATATGTGATATCATGCTTAATAACAAGATGCATCATGCATTATATCGTTTGATATATAACAAACTAAAAAGCATCTGAAAGAAAGGCGTGTTTTGTTTGGCAACAACACATAATGTAAACTGGGAAGTCCTGAAGGACTACTGCAAGAAACTCATTATGACCCAGAATGTCCCTGAGGATGAGGCTGAGATCGTGGCCGACTGTCTGGTGGACGCGGATCTCTGCGGCGTGGAGTCCCATGGCGTCAGCCGCATGACGATCTACATGAAGCGTCTTGCAACCGGCGTCGTAAACGCTAAGTACGAGAAAAAGTACGACAGCGAGTATCCCGCCAGCATCTGCTGGAATGGCTGCAACTCAATAGGCATGGTCACCGGCGTGAACGCCATGCAGGCCTGTATTGACAAGGCCAAGGAAGTCGGCTGTTGCTTTGTGGCGGTAAATAACTCCAACCACTTCGGTATGGCCTCATACTATGCCAAGATGGCAGCCGCACAGGGGATGTTCACCATCTGCGGCACCAACGCACCTCCCAACATCGCTCCCACCGGCAGCTATAAGGCTTATGTCGGTACCAACCCCTGGGCCATGGCTGCTCCATCCGAGGGTGAGCCCGTGCTTCTGGATATGGCTCCTTCTCTGGTGGCCATGGGTAAGGTCATCTTGGCCGCAAAGCTGGGCAAGCCCATCCCTGAAGGCTGGGCACAGACCGCCGACGGCCGTCCTACCACCGACCCCAACGAGGGTATGAAGGGCACCGTCCTCCCCATCGGCGGCCCCAAGGGCTACGGCCTGAGCCTGTTCATGGACATCATGTGCGGCATTCTCTCCGGTGCGGAGTTCGGCCCCCATCTTAACAACATGTGGAATGATTTTGAGAATCCCCAGAACGTTGGCCATATGTTCATGTGCGTGGACATCTCCAAGTTTCTCCCCCTGGAGGCTTTCAAGACCCGCATCGCGCAGATGACCCATGAGATCAAGTCTCTCCCCACGAACCCCGGCGTAAACGAAATATTTATGCCCGGCGAGATAGAGCAGCGCCGCCGCGTTGAACGCAAGGCAAACGGCATCGAGCTGTCCGACGTGGTATACAACGAGCTGGCCGGTCTCGGCGACCAGTACGGCGTAGCTTTTACTCTCTAAAAATACATTGTTTTAATAAGGTGATTTTAATATGAAACTTTTTGACTGCACTCTCCGCGACGGCGCAAACGTTGTAGGCAAGGGCTTTGACGCCGAGCTTACCAAAATGATGATCGAGGGTCTTATCCGCAGCAATATTACCACAATAGAAATGGGCAATGCCCTGGGTCTTGGCGCCTATGAGGCTAACGGCGCTGTTGCTCCCCTCACCGATGAGGAGTATCTGCAGCTCATCCAGCCCTATCTGGGTCAGGCCGAGATAGGTATGTTCATGGGCTACAAGAACGCAAGCCAGAAGAATATCGACCTGGCAGCAAGGTATAATCTGGGTTTCCTCCGCGTGGGTGCCAACGCCGGTGACGGCGTGGGCGCTATTGAGGGCATCAAGCGCGTTAAGGCCGCAGGTCTCAGGTGCTACTTCTCCATGATGAAGGGTTATATTCTCTCTCCCGAGGCTCTGGCCGATGAGGCTGCTATGCTCGAGGCTGCCGGTTTGGATGCCATCACCATTATGGATTCCGCAGGCTTTATGGATCCCGCAATGGCAACAGAGTACATAAAGACTCTCACCGCCAAGGTGAAGATTCCCGTAGGTTTCCATGGTCACTCCAATCTGGGTATGTCTATCGCCAACGGCATTGCTGCCGTTGAGGCAGGAGCATCTCTTATCGACTGCGGTCTGCTTGGCATGGCCCGCAGCGCCGGCAACTGCTCCACCGAGCTGGTGGCCTTTGCCCTGGAGAAGAAAGGCTATCTGCCCAAGGACATACAGCTCTACACTCTGCTGGACTTCCTGGATGAAGAGCTCATCCCCGCCATGAAAGCCTATGACTACCGCACCGCTGTAACGCCCAACGACCTCATCTACGGCTTCGCCGGCTGCCACTCCAGCTTCTCCAAGACTCTGGAGGCTGTGGCCGCTGAAAAGGGCGTCCACCTGTACAAGCTCATAGTAGAGGTCTCCAAAATTGACCAGAAGGCTCCCACCAGAGAGCTTATGGAAAAAGTCGCGGATACTCTGAAGCAGTAAAGTTCAATATCGTATGTTGAACATCTGAAAAGATGTTTAAACAAAATAGAAAAGGAGAATTGTCATGAAAAAAATCATCGCCCTGGTTCTTGCACTGGTTATGTGTCTCACGCTGGTCGCCTGTGGTGGCGGCAAGGCTCCCGAAAGTACTGCTCCTGAGAGCCAGGCTCCCGAGAGCACCGCACCCGAAAGCAAGGCTCCCGAAGCTCCCGCTTATCCCGACGGAAAGACCATAACCATGATCTGCCCCTGGTCCGCAGGCGGCGGCAGCGACAACGGCGTCCGCCTTCTGGTCCCCTATCTGGAGGAAGCTCTGGGCACCAGCATCACCGTTATCAACCCCACCGGCGGTTCCGGCTGGGTTGGCTGGGAACAGATGCTGAAGGCAGATGCAGACGGTCTGACCATCTCCCTGGTCAACTGGCCCACTCTGCTCCCCGGTTATCTGGACCCCGCTTACGAGCGCAAGCACAGCCTTGATGATTTCCAGATGATTGCCAACCATGTCACCGATGATTGCGTTATTGTCGTTAACAAAAATGAGACCCGCTACACCACCGCCGAAGAGTTCTTCGAATATGCCAAAAACAACGTGGTTACTTATGGTACTTCCGGTAACGGCACCGATGACCATATTATGATGTGCCGCATTAACTCCGCTTTGGGTACCCAGCTGGAGCAGGTTGCATCCAACGGATGGGCCGACAACAGCGCTGCTATCCAGGGCGGACACCTGGATGCCACCGCAGCAAATGTTGGCGAGGTCATGAATCTGGCTGCCGACGGCGAGGTTAAAGTTCTGTGTGTGTTCGCAGACGAAGAGAACCCTCTTCTCCCCGGCGTTCCCACCTTTGATTCTCTGGGCCTGTGCGACACTAAACTGTCCGGCTCCAGCCAGCGCGGCTACGCTGTCAAGGCTGGCACCGACCCCGAAATTGTAGCCATTCTGGAAAAAGCCTTTGAGACTGCCATCACCAACCCCGATCACGTTGCCGAGATGGCCAAGCTGGGCCTGAAAGTCGACTTCATCGGTGCCGAGGATTATACCGCTCTTACCCGCGAGCAGGAAGAGATTCTCATCGGCATGTCTGATATTATGGGCTGGTAACCACTCATTACAATTGCATTAAACTAAGGCGTGGCGCGCCACACAACGGCTTCGCTGTGCGGCGCGCCGATTTATTAAAGTTCGTTTACTGCCTATATGTGTTGAGGAGATTATTCATGAACAAAAGATTTTCTATTGTGCGCGAGGTGTGGCTTGGCTTAGGCCTTGTGGGATTCTCTCTTTTTTTCCTGCAGCAGTCCTCAAACCTTAATGCCCGTGCTCAGCAGTACCCCAAGATAATACTGTCGGTTCTGCTGGTACTATCTGCTGCTCTACTTATCCAGGGCGTATACTATTCCTTTAAACCCGAAAATTATCAAAAGCGATACGGAAAAAGCACCAAATCCATCGAATGGGGCGTAGTTACAAAACCGCTGTTTGTTTTTGGTACCACCGTCATTTATCTGATTCTGTTTTATTATATAAACTTTTTTGTGGCCACCGCAGTTTTTGTCCCAGCTATAATGTTTCTTTTCGGGCAACGAAAGGTTCTTCCCATTTTGCTCACTACTGTTGGCCTGGAACTGTTTGTATACCTTGTGTTTGTACTGCTGCTCAAGGTATATTTCCCGATGTAAGGAGGAACTGGCATGATTGCTGAAGTAATTCAAAATTTGCTTTCTCTTGACGTTCTTCTTGCCCTGCTGGTGGGTGTTGGAGGTGGTATGATTATAGGCGCTCTGCCTGGTCTGGGCGCCACTATGGGTATTGCCATTCTAATACCCGTCACCTATACCATGAACCCCATTCCCGCGCTCATTATGCTCACATCCATTTACACATCTGCTATTTATGGCGGCAGTATTACTGCTATACTCCTGCATACTCCCGGTACACCGGCCTCTGCGGCCACCGCCATGGACGGCTATGCTTTGACATTAAAAGGACAGGGCCTGCGTGCCATAGGCATGTCTACTGTTGGCTCCATGATAGGCGGAACACTAAGCGGCATTATGCTGCTTATTATCGCACCTCCCCTAGCAAGGTTTTCCCTCCAGTTCAACGCCCCCGAGTATTTCCTGCTGGCTATTTTCGGCTTGTCCATAATCGGCTCTCTGGCGGCAGATAACCTTCTCAAGGGAATTATTTCCGGCGTTTTTGGTCTGTGCCTTGCTCTGGTCGGCTACGACATTATGTATGGTACTCCGCGATTCGACTACGGTATCACAGCACTACAGAGCGGTATTCAGACCGTACCCGCCCTTATAGGTCTGTTCTCAATGTCTCAGGTTATGATTCAGGCGGAAAGCATAGGCAAAAGTTCAAGCATACTATCGGATACCGCTGAACTCAAAGGTCAGTTCCTGCCCACTTTCAAGGAAATGAAAACACTAGTTCCAAACTTCATTCGCTCCGGACTTATAGGTGTTATAGTTGGAATCCTCCCTGGTGCCGGCGGCGACATAGGCTCATGGATGGGCTATAACGAAGCAAAGCGTTTTTCCAAGCATAAAGAAGAGTTTGGCAACGGTTCCATTGAGGGCATATGCGCATCCGAAACCGCTAACAATGCGGTTACCGGCGGCGCGCTTATTCCACTTATCACGCTGGGAATTCCCGGCAGCAGCGCCGCTGCTGTCCTTCTGGGCGGTCTTATGATTCACGGCCTCACTCCCGGCGCAGCCCTCTTTACCAATCAGGGTGCCACCACTTATTCCATCATTACTGGCTTTATTATTGCCAATATAGCCATGGGTGTCATCGGCATGCTGGCCGCAAAGTATATTGTAAATGTTGTGAAGGTTCCATATAGTGTTCTGGCCCCCATCATAATCGTCCTGTCCGTTGTGGGAGCATATGCTATTAACATCAGCTTTGTGGATACCTGCATCATGCTGGTGTTCGGCTTCCTGGGATATTATATGCGCAAGTTTGACTTCCCCACCGCGCCTGTTGTGCTGGGTCTTATTCTGGGCTCCATGGCAGAGCAGGGGCTGCTGCGCTCCATGGTCATGGCCAAGGATACTCCGCTTATCGTGTATTATCTGAGCCGTCCCATCTGCATCGTGCTGCTCATAATGATAGTCGCCGCCATTTTTGCTCCTGTCATAGGAAATATGCTGTCCAAAAAAATTGAAAAAAAGGATCTGGCGGAAACGGGCGCCGACGTAAATAGTGATGATTAAGGAGACTTAATAATGGAACATCGTATACTTGTACCCGAGGTCGTTGCGGCCTGCGGCCTGGACAAGCTCCTCAGCCAGGGCGTAGAGGTGAAAACAACCTCCAGCATAAAAAAAGAGGACCTTATTCATGACCTTCAGGACTGTGACGGCGTAATCGTCCGCGTGGCAAAAATGGACGCCGAAGTCCTCGCCGCTAATCCTCAGTTGAAAATCATAGGCAAACACGGCGTGGGCGTTGACAACATCGACCTGGATTATTGCCGCGAACACGGCATCCGCGTGGTTTTTACTCCTCACGCCAACACGCAGTCCGTCGCGGAGCACGCTGTGACGCTTATGCTGGCCTGCGCGAAGCAAATAAATCACAAGGCTGCCTGCTATCGTGAAGAGGAGTACGCCGTAAAAGACCGTATGCTCGGAAACGAGGTCAGCGGCAAGATCCTCGGCCTGATAGGCTTTGGCAACATAGGCTCGAAGGTTGCCAGAATGGCTCACTACGGTTTCAACATGACCGTGCTGGCCTACGATCCATTCCTGGAGGAAGGCTTGCGCGGGGACGGCGTGGAGGTGACCCACGACGCCGAAAGAGTATATCGTCAGGCAGATTTCATCAGCGTTCACACCCCTGCCACAAAGAGCACCATAAAGTCCGTGGGAAAAGCTCAGTTCCGGTGGATGAAAAATACCGCTTTTATAGTTAACACCTCCAGAGGCACCGTGATTGACGAGCTTGCTCTGATACAGGCGCTGCGTGAAGGTGAGATTGCCGGAGCGGGTCTGGATGTTAGTGACCCTGAGCCCGCCAGAAAAGACAATCCGCTGCACGGGATGGCCAATGTTATCATGACTCCCCACTGTGCCGGTGTGACACGCGATTCCATGGATAACATGTCCAGGGATGTGGCAACCGGCATCATTGAGGTACTCAGCGGCAAGGCACCCACCTGGCCTGTTGTGTAGCTGGCGCAAAAGGAGAATATCTATGCTTGGAACCAACAAACTCAAAAAGATGCTGCTTGAGGGCAGAAAGCCTGTGGGCACCTATGTAAAAACCTATGATCCCGCCATAACCGAGGTATGCAGCCTCTGCGGTTACGACTGTATCATTTTCGATAACGAGCATACGGCAATGAGCAAGGAATCCATGGCCCCCATGCTGCGGGCCGCCGAGCTACACGGTGTTACCACACTAGTACGTGTAAGAGAAAACAATGCAGCAATGATACTGCAAGCGCTGGATGCCGGTGCCTACGGCGTACAGGTACCCAATATCCGCGATGCTAGGGAAGTAGAACAGGCTGTTCATAGTATGTATTACGCGCCCAAGGGTGGACGAGGCTTTGCCAATACCACCCGCACCGCAGGCTACGGCCTTATGCCCGTGAGAGAATACATCGATAAGGTAAACAATGAACTGCTGTGCATCTGCTACTGCGAGACCAAAGAAGCCTACGAAAATCTGGACGAGATACTCACGGTTGAAGGTCTGGATATGGTATTTATAGGCCCAAGCGATCTCTCTCAGGCGCTGGGTGTCCTTGGTGATGTAAAGCATCCAAAAGTGTTGGATGCTATGGATGATATTATTAAGCGTACCAAGGCGGCCGGCAAGTTTGTGGGTACTGTTGCAGGAAACGGTGTGGGCGCAGCTGAGCTCTACAATAAAGGCGTTGATTTGGTAATCCTAAGTAGTGATCACGGCATGATGGCCGCTGGCGCAAAAACTATGCTGAAGGAGCTGAAAGAAAATCTTAAATAGGCAGCAATATATTCAGGAGTCATGACTTGGAGCTTGTATCATGAGCACCGGATAAGAAACACTATCACTATGGAGAGCAAAACAAACAATTTTTTTGTTGTCGAATGTATATATTTTATGAAAAATATTTTTAGAGTTTACACAGGGTATCGTGCATGATATAGTAATCAGTAGCATACTGCATCATGCATTATCAAACAATTTGTAATGGAGGAAGAAAAATTATATCTCTGCTTCTTGCGCTAGTCATGTTGGCTGCTTTGACTGCCTGCGGTGGCGGAAACCAGGCCCCCGAATCTGCCACTCCTGAATCTACCGCTCCTGAGTCCACCGCCCCCGAATCTACTGCTCCTGAAGTGAACTACCCCACCGGAGACATAAGTTTCATTATCCCTAACGCAGCCGGAGGAGGAAATGATCTGGCTACCCGTGCTTTGATTCCCTCCCTGGAGGAGACCCTGGGCGTTACTGTAGTTCCCCTAAACCAGGGTGAGTCCAAGGGAGCTGTTGCAGCTGCCAATGTCATGAACGCCGAGCCCGATGGTACCGTTCTGTACTTTAACTCTCAGACTCTGGTGACTACTGCTCTAACCACCATGACCACCATCGATCTGACACAGTTCCAGCCTGTTGCTCAGGTTGTTGAGGACACCGGTATCGTATTCGTCAAGGCCGGTACTTGGGCTACCATCGAGGAGTTCGCTGAGGCTGCCAAGGCCGGCGATATTCTGGTCGCCACAAACGGCGATACCGCGCTGTGGGGCATTGCAGCTTCCAAGCTGGCCGCTGCCATAGGCGCTGAGTTTGAGTACATCGCATATGACTCCGGCGCTCCCATGTTGACTGCTCTGGCAGCAGGCGAGGTCGATATGTGCATCGTCAACCCCGCCGAGGCAGCTTCTCTGGTTGCTGCGGGCAAGATCGTACCTCTGGCAGTTATGAGTCCCGAGCGTCTTGACGCTTATCCCGACGCTCCCACCTGTGTTGAGTCCGGCATCGATGTTACCTATGCTGTATGGCGCGGTGTATTCACCAAGGCCGGAGTCAGCGAGGACATTCTGGCTGTCCTGGACGAGGCTTTTGAAAAAGCACTCGCTTCCGAGGAGTTCACCACCTATGCCAACAACGCTTCCCTGCCCATCCACTATCGTAACCATACCGAGTTCACCGACTTCATCAATTCTGAGATCGCATTCTACGAGAAACAGCTGAAGGGCTAAATTTATCAGAGGGCGGAATTGGCCTGACCTGTTCCGCCCTTTTTTGACCCGGATCGGAGGTACTTATGAAAGATTATATTGCTGCTGTTGGATCTATCATTTTTTCAGCATACGTCTATTTTGTATCCCAGGATTTTGCTGTTGCTGGAGGTGGGCTGGCTGGCAACCCGGCTTATTATCCCCGCGCCCTCGCCATTATCATTGCAGTACTCGGAACCTGCATCATGGTCAACGCAATAATTCAGAAGAAAAAGCTCGCTGTTTCCATAAACAAAGAGCTTCTTATAAATGTTGGGCAGGTTTTTGCCGCGCTGCTTGCCTATGTTATCTGCTTTGAGTTTGTCGGCTTCATCGCATCCACCGCTGTTTTCATCATTGGCTGCGTGCTCATGTACGGCGGCAAAATTAAAAGCGCACTTTTATGCAGCATACCTTTCACAGCTGCGATGTACATTGTTTTTCACATTATCATGCAGGTCGCCATGCCTCAGGGTATTCTGTTTTAAGGAGGTAACGATATGAGTGGAATAGATCTTTATACCGCGGGCATTCATTTGTTTACTCCTACTACCCTTGGTTTTCTTCTGTTTGGTCTTATAGTCGGCATCACTATAGGTGCACTACCCGGATTGAACGTCAACATGGCTGTTTCCATCATGTTGCCTCTTACTTACGGCATGGACCCCAGCGCTGGCATACTCATGCTTCTGGGCGTATATTGCGGCGGTAACTACGGCGGATCCATAGCCGCGACGCTGGTCAACATACCCGGAACTCCCTCCGCTGTTATGACCACGCTGGACGCTTATCCCATGGCTCAGAAAGGCAAGGCCGGCCTGGCCATAGGTTTGGCTACCATGGCATCGGCCCTGGGCGGTCTGTTCAGTTGCATCGTTCTGGCCACCATTTCTCCAATCGTTGCCGAAATCGCCCTGCAGTTCACCTCTCTTGAAATGACCGTTATCTGCATCTTCGGCGTAAGCATCATGGCTTTCGTGGCCGGCGGCTCCATGCTCAAGGGCATAATCGCGGGTGTATTCGGTCTGGTGGTCTCCTGCATTGGCTTTGATCCTGTTACCGCCGTCCCCCGCTTTACCTTTGACTCTATCTACCTGTTCTCCGGTATCCAGTTTACCGCAGCGATGATTGGTCTTTTTGGTTTTACTGAGATTATCACCAGCGCCGAGAACGGTCTTCGCAGGAAGGTAAAAATGGAAATCGCTGAAGTTCATAATGTTTTTGAGTGCTTCAAATATCTCAAGTCCTGCGGCGGCAATATAATGGTATCCAGCGTAATTGGTACTATTATCGGAGCCATTCCCGGTGCGGGCGGCACTATTGCGTCTATAGTTTCCTATGGTTTCCAGAAAAAGGTCAACAAGCACCCTGAAGAGCTGGGCAACGGCGCTCCTGACGGTATTGTAGCTGCCGAGGCCTCCAACAACGCCTGTTGCGGTGGTGCCATGACCACTCTGCTGAGCCTTGGTATTCCCGGGGACAGCGTTACCGCAATCCTGCTTGGCGCATTCATCATTCACGGCATGCAGCCAGGCCCCACCCTGTTCTCAGACAATCCCGATATGGTCTCCGCTATATTCATCGGTATGTTCATCATCAACATCGCACTACTGTTTGTGGGCCTGCTTGGTGCTCCCCAATTTGCAAAGTTCCTCAAGATACCCAAGCACATCCTCCATCCCTGCATACTCGTCCTCTGTGTCATTGGCACCTATGGCGTACAGGGATCTACCTTTGATGTTAAAATGATGTTCCTGTTCGGTGTTATCGGCTATGTGTTCTCCAAGCTGGGTATTCCTCGTCCTCCTATCGTTTTGGGTCTTGTTCTGGGTACCACTCTGGAAGAAAATCTGCGCCGCACCGTCACCCTGTCCAGAGGAGACCTATGGGGCTTTTTCTGGAAACGTACTGCAGAGACTCCTATCGCGCTCATCGTTCTCATCATTACCGTTATGCTTCTGTTTGGTCCTCCTATTTTGAGGATCATCAAGAAGTCCAGAGCTGCAAAGAACTAAATAATCGTAACTAAAGCTTCTTCCACCAGAAAAGCATCGGATATTCACCATGGAGTTCAGTACTTCTCATAGTTGCACAGAAAGGACATTGTTTATGAAAAAAATAGGTTTTATCGGTTTGGGTAAAATGGGTCTGCCTATGGCTATGAACCTCTGTAAAGCAGGCTTTGAGGTAACGGTTTGTTCCTCCAAGCCAGAGAGCTCAGCTACAGTCGTCGAACTGGGCGGCAAAACTGCCGCAAGCTATGTAGAACTGGCTCGCGGCAGCGAAATTGTCATAACAATTGTTCCTGCCGACAAGGAAATTAAGGAGCTTTACCTAGGCGAAAACGGCCTGCTGGCCAATGTCCCTGACGGCGGTATCTGCATTGACATGACCTCCGGCACCGGCGATACCATGCTGCTGCTGCGCGACAGCGCCAAAGCCATGGGCAGGGACGTATCCGTTGTTGACGCCCCTGTCTCAGGCGGAGTTGCCGGTGCACAAAATGGAAAGCTTACCATTGTGGTCGGCTGTGACGATAAGGCGCTGTTTGAAAAATGTATGCCTGTATTCCAGGCCATGGGCGAGAAAATCTATTATACCGGCGCTCTGGGTAGCGGCTCCAATATCAAGATGATAAATCAGATGCTAAACGCAGCCAACACCGCCATTGCTGCCGAGGCCATCTGCATGGCAAAAAAACTGGGCGTTGACCTGAACACCCTGGTGGAGATAGTGAACAAATCCAGCGGCCAGAGCTTTATATTTGAAAAGAACGTTCCCAAGTTCATGCTTACTGGTGACCATACTCCCGGTTTTCGTCTCGACTTGATGAAGAAGGATGTGAGCCTGTTCGTTGAGGCCGCAAAAAACAGTCAGGCTTTTACCCCCCTCAGCGAAATGGTGTATCAAATTTACAAAGCTACATCAAATCAGGGCGGTGGAGATAAGAACTATACTTATATTATCGATTGGTTTGAAAAAAACCAGTAATCATTGCTTTTATTTTTCTGTTTGCAGAAAGGGAAAATTCTTCCGCGCCGGACTTGAAAGGTTTCCTTTTTGCTTTTATCGCTCAATAATTGAGCAGATAGCGTTTTTCGCTGTATTTTCGCCGACAACAGCAGCCCCCTGATGAGGTAATTTCCTGCATCAGGGGGCTGTTTGTCCGTTCTTCTCAATATTTCGTGGTTATATCGTACTTTTTCATCCAGCGCCAGAGGGTGGTTTTGCTTATTCCAAGCTCCCGGGCGGTTTCGTCGCGGTCTCCGTGGCATTTGCGCAGGGCGCTTATAACCCTGAGCTCTTCCGGGGAATAGTTGGGCTGAACCGGAGCGGAAGCGGATGCTGTATCCGTTCCGGCGTAGATATCCCGCATGAGGGTTTTTACCAGGGCGCGGCTTATAACCTGCTCCTCGCAGGATATGACCAGCCGCTCCAAAAACAAATGCAGCTGAGTTAGATTGCCCTCCCAGCTGTAGGAGCACAGCTGGCTCATGGCTTCAGGCGACAGTATGAGGAATCTGTGGAAATCGTTGCACAGCCGCGAGAAGGTATTTTCTATTACGCGGGGCAGATCCTCGGTCGTCTCCCTTACGGGAGGCACGGTAAATGACATGGGCGCAAGCATCTGATATAGCTCCGGAATTATTTTGCCGCTGCTGCGCAGGGAACTGAGGGGTATGGTGCTGCGGGCAATCAGCCGGAAATTAATGCTGGCAGGCGCCGCGTCCATATATACAAAGCGCTTGTTGCACAGCAGCTGCCACAGGCGGTGCTGCACATTTGGCCGCAGAGTTTCTATTCTGTCCAGAAACAGAGAGCCGTTTTGGGCCAGACCTATCATACCGGAGGCGTTATCCCCGCTTGCGCGGGAGCTGTAGCCAAACAGGTAATCCGCCTGCTGGTCACCATCCGCCCAACAGGCACAGTCGGCGGATATGAAAGGGCCGTTTTTGGAACAGTCGCTGTTTGAATGTATGCTCCGGGCAAGCCTTGAAGTGTCCGTACCCATTTCACCTATAATAAGCACCGGCCGCTCGCTCATGCAGAAGCTCTTGGCCGTCTGTACACACTTTTTCATCGCAGGTGATACAGTAGTGATGGAAAAGCTCGTGCGGCTGGTATTCTGTGCGCTGTTCCAGCCGGACAGGTCCTTGCTGGTCCTGCGGAAAGAGAACACTACGCCTCCCCTCTCCTTTCCCGCGCTGAGAGGCTTTATAATAGTGGCAAAGCTTCTGCGCTTCACCGTCATAAAATCAGACAGCACAGTATTAGTCTCCACAGCCTCACGATACCGCTCCATATCCAGTCCCGGAAACAGTTCGGATATATGGGCGTTTTGCAGTTTTTTTGCACTCAGTCCCAGCAGCGTCTCCGCCGCTGAATTCCAGCGCTGGACATGCTCTGTGTTATCAAACATGATGAAGCCATTGAAAGCTCCGTCCATAAGCGCGGCGTTCTGGCTCTCCAGAGCCCGGCGCTGCTCCATAACCCGGCGCACAAAAGCCGCGGACATAACAGCCTCATGTATGGAATCATCCGTGGAGGCGTGCAGCATGGCAGGCACTCCCCGCTCACGGCAGTACTGCACATCATAGACACCGCCTATAACGGCGTCCGCCCCCTCATCCAGAGCTCCGGCCACCAGAGAACCTGGAGTCTCGCCCTGTCTGAGATTGCCTACATGCAAATCCACATCAAACAGCTCGTTGAAGGCGGACAGGTCCGGGAACATATTCACAGCGCCCAGCAGGGCGATTCGCGGACAGGGAACAGCGCACTGCTTTTTTATCTCATGCACCATTACCGCTATCTCCTGCCCGGTGAGCCGTATTGTCACCACAGGCACGTCGCAGCCAGCCTCTATATCAAGAGCCTGCAAGCCCCGGGCAATTATCAGGTCGGCGCCATCGCGCACAGCGGCCTGGACAGTCTCCATAGTGTCCGTACCCGGGTCAAGATAGCATATTCTGTCCACAATGCCGGGATTGGCCGCAACTACACGTCCGGCGGCCTCCACCATGCTTTTCTGCGACAGCATCATCACGGTCTTTCCCATTTTCGTCCCTCCTGACTTTTTTACTGCAACAAATATTTCAATATGAAATATTTTAGCGGAACACATCGTACTCAGTCTATTGACGAAGAACCGATTGTGGTCTTACATTTTTTGTCATATTCATATTTTATTTCATTAATTTCATTTTGTTTCATATATTGCAATTTTTATTTCTCCCATTGCAAAGCCCCCGGCTATTAAATAACCGGGGGCTCCGCAATTTATTTTTTTGGAGGAAATAGTATCTGTTACTTAGCTACGTTTTCCATGTAGCGCTGGAAGATGGTGGCAACCTGAGCGCGGGTGGCGTCGCCGGCGGGGTCAAGCAGATTCTCGCCAACGCCGTTCACCAGCTTCTCGGAGACGGCCCACTTGACGCCGTCCAGAGCCCAGGAGCTGACCTTCTCATCATCCGCGTAGCCGGTGATATCGGCGGAGCCGCTTGCATCGACCTTGGCGAATTTGGCGTAGTTGTAGAGCATGGTAGCCAGCTGCTCGCGGGTGATCTCGGCCTCGGGAGCAAAGGTAGTGTCGCTCATACCCTTGACAATGCCGTTGTCAGCCGCCCAGATGACTGCGTCGCAGTAGTAGGCGCTGCTCTTAACATCTGCGAAGTGGCTGTCGCCCTTGACCTCGGGGCTGCCCTCCAGACGGTAGAGCATGGTGACTATCATACCGCGGGTGGTGTTCAGCTCGGGGGCAAACTTGGTGTCGCTCATGCCGTTCATGAGCTTGTTCTCATAGACGTACTCCACAGCGTCCTCGGCCCAGTGACCGTCAACGTCGGTGAAGGGCAGTCCGGACTCCTCAGGCTTCTCGGTCTTGTCGGGGTCGGGATTGATAGAGGGCTTGCTGGCTCCGCCGGAGGAGGAACCGTCCTTGTCAATCTCAACTTCCTCGCCCTTGTAGTACAGGGTGTGGGTCTTGGGATCCTTGGTGTAGTTCTCAAACCAGTTCTCCCAAGCGTCAAAGCACTCGGAGGGCCAGATGGCGTGGGTCTTGGTGGCAACTTCAACGCCCATGAGCATGGGAACATCCTCGGAGGTGCTGTAGGTATACTTGGTGAAGAGACCATGGACGCCAGTCTTTTCAGGAGCCTTGCTGTCATCGTCCATATAGGTGTAGGTGTTCCACTTCTCAACGGTGTTATACAGGTCGGTGTAGGTGTCGATAGCTTCCTTGCCGCCATCCTCTGTGAAGCCGTTTCTGAAAGTGGTCTCAGCCTCGCCCATGTAGCAGGCGATGGGAACCAGGCTGGTGGCGTCCTCGGCAGCGTCGTCTATCCAGTAAGCGGAGATGGGAGCGGCAGCGGCGAACAGGTCGGAGAGCTGTGCCGCGCAGCTCCAGCTCATCATACCGCCGGAGGACTGGCCGCTGGCATAGACGCGGGAGGCGTCGATCTTATAATTCTCGTTGGCGAGCATAATGCCGTGGAGCTCCTCGATAAAGTCGATATCGCTGGGAGCGGTAGCGGTGGGCTCGCCGGTGTTCCATGCGGGACGCATATCGGGGAACACCTTGTTGTTGATAGCGCGGGGCTTAATGGTGATGGAAGCGGTGGGCATTACGATGATGAAGCCCTTCTCGTCGGCGACAGCAGCCCAACCGGAGCGGTCGGCTATCTCATTGGCGGTGCCGCCAGCTCCGTGGAATACGAATACCAGAGGAACTTCCTCGCCGGCATCTTCCTTAGCCTTGGCACTTGCAGGCTCATAGACGTACCACTCGCGCAGGTAGCCGTCGATTGTAGCGGTTTGATAATCAAAGCCGCGAGCCTCTATCTCGCCGGGGCGGCGGAGAGCGCCGTTGGCGTTGCCGGGATAACGGTAGGTACCCTCCATGATATTGGTGTATACCTTCTCGGCGTAGGCCTTGTTCGTGGTCTCCTCTACGTTTGCAATCTCGTCAACCACGACGTTGGCGCACCACCAGTCGTCGATGATGGTGGGTGTATCCTTGTCGTTGGTCTCCTCGGGGACGTAGAGTGCGTCTGCATAGCTGGGAACGGTTGCGGTATTTTCGCTGTGGTTGCCCTTCTTGTAGAAGTCGACCATGGTCTTGATATCGGCAGCTTCCATATCCTCGGTGGCAATCCAGATGGGAGTCTGGGAGTCAGCCAGGGACACGCCGGGGATCTTGGAGTCGGTTTTCTCAAGCTCTGCAACCTGCTCAGCGGTCATACCGGAAGCGCCCACAAGAGCGATGGCGGCCCAGTTCTTGGGATTGTTCACGCTGTTGTACTGGAGGATATCTGCGGCCTCGCCGTAGGCAATGCCGTACATATTGGACTCGAAGGTGCAGAAGAAGGGACGCTTGCCCACATCCTGTCTCAGCTGATCCATGTAGGCGTTTTCAGCCTTTATATCCTCGCTCCATTTACCGTTTTCAGGCTCCATCATGACGAGATAGAGGCCCTTCTCATCGGCCAGCTCCTTCCAGCCGCTGTCAACCATGAACTCATAGGTGTTGACACCGTTGGGAACGCCGATGAAGATGGTGGGCTGGTTGAATACGGAATCTGCAGGGACATAGAGCTTGGCATCGCGGTAAGTATCGTCCTCGGTGCCGACCTTTCCGTCCGCGCCTTTGTTTACACTGAAGTCACTATAGTTGTAGTAGCCCTCGATGTACTGTCCATAGTAGTCATCCTTCTTGGGATAGTTTGCAATGATGTACTCTACGCTGGGCAGAGCCTTGGGAACTACTTCATCCTCAGCAACTTCGACCTTCTCGAAGGTCTTCATAACATCATCAGCATTGTTGATGTCGCCGGTCTTTTTCAGGTCGACCTTGTAGTACTCGCCGTTCTTCAGCTCGGCAGCCAGAGCCTCGGCCTGCTCCTTGGTCATGGCCTCGGTGCGGATGATCTCGCTCCAGCCCTCACCGTGGATGGAGTCCACAGGACCGCTGGGGAAGTTGCCGTTGTTGGCTGCGCCGTAGACGTTACCGTCGTAGTCGTCCATAACATGGGCGCCTATCTGGACATACCAGGCGTCGGGATCGTGGGTGTTGCCGTCCTTGGCAAAGGAGAAGCCGTTGTTGAGGTTCTGTCCGGGTACTCCGGTGTAGCCCAGCTCAGCATCAACAGAGCCCACATCCTGGAACACGTTGTAGCCGTGCATGACCAGGATCTCAACATCCTCGGCTATCTGTATGATGGTCTCGCCGCCGGCATGCTTGTAGGGGCCGTAGGCCTCGATGGTCTCGATCTGATAGTCCTGAACAGCGATATCTATAGTAGCGATCTTTTCGCCGTGGACTTCCAGCTCATAGGGAACAACGGTACTCTTAGTAGCATCAGGGCCGGCCTTTTCTTTCCACGCCTTGGCATACTCTTCATAGAGCAGAGCAGAGGCGCGCTTCTCAAGGAAGTTCACGACCTCTTCCTTACCCTCGTTCAGGAAAGCCAGGAAGGGTTTCTGATCATCGGGGAACTGTTCATTGTATCTGAGCATCATCTGATAGGCCTCGCCGAAGGCATACTGGTTGGTATGCTGGGGCAGGTTATAGATGGCGTCGCACTTCTCGCCGCCCTCGGTGAGCACATTGGGGGCAACGCTCTGCAGATAGCGCAGGGAAGATACAAAGGAGGGGCGCTTGTATCCGCCGGAGAGCTTGGTCAGACCGTTGATACCATAGCCGCCCATGTAGACGAAATAGATCTCGTCGCCCTTGGCGTAATCGGAGAATTCCTGATCATAAGCCTTGGTATCCTCATTATAGGTGGCGTTCATTCTTGCGCCGGGCATGCCGCCTTCGCCGACGGTGACAGAGAAGATAACGGAAGCAACGCCCTGGGTGTGGCCGGGGGTGAGTATGGGATACATAGAAAGGCCGTTGCCCAGGTCAAGCCAATCTTCCATATCGTACCAGTCGGTAATTATGGAGCGGAAAGGAGCGTCACCGAACATGCCCTGGATGTTGTCAAAACCATAGACGTCATAGCCCATGGTATCCTCATAAGTCTCATACACGCGGCAGGTGTTGCCGGAGCGGACTATCATTTCCCAGGCATCAAAGGCGTCACCGTAGTGGTCGCCGTGTCCGTGGGATACAAGGAGCATATCCAGATCGCGGGGATCTTCACCGACCTCGTCAATGCAGCTCCAATACTGGTATCCGGCCTGAGTCCAACCGAAGTCGAACATGGCGAGCTGATTGCCGCCCTTGCCGTCGTCGCCGCCCTTGAACAGGTAGTTGTTCACTTCGATATCGCCTACGGTCCACATCTTATTGTCGACCACGGTGATGGGGTTTATGGAAGTGAGAGCCACGGTAATGCCGCGGGGCGAGGGATTGCCCTGAGTGTCTTCAGAGACGTCAGATGTGATACGCACGCTCTGAGGAATGAGTCCCTTAATAGAAGTCGCATCAGTAGGTGTAGTGAAGTAGTAGATCTCCACGACCTCGGCCGTTTCATACCCGCTGTAATCCTTGTCGAACACAACGACAGCCTGCCAACGCTCAACGGTGTCATAAATAAGGCCGTTGGTATCGGCTGCGGTCTCGGGAACATCAGCAAGAGCCTTTTCGGTTGAGACAAAATCATCACCGACTGCATAGACCTTGACATTATCGGCAACATTGTAAGTCTCGTTGAAGACCTCGGTGGTCATGTTGCCATCGCCAATGCGGATGGTTTTCGCATCGGCATCAACATCGAGAACCCAGCCAGCGGCAACCATGGCGCCGGAAAGTCCGGTCATGGGGCCGGTCTTGCCGGTGCTGCCGTCATAATCCTTGAAATCGAGGCCGCGGTACTTGACCTCGCTGCCGACCTTGGTCAGATCGCCGCCATACTCAGCGGTGTCAAAGAACAGGCCTTTCTGAAGAACGCAACGGATATCGATGACTTCATCAGCTTCGTTCTTGACGACTTCGACAAAAGCTCCCTCGGGGCAGCGGGAGACAATGATGTCCGCCTCGCTGTTGCAGGGGCTTTCTTTACCCGAGAACGGGTCGAAAAGCTTGGCCTCATGATAGGTCATCGCGTTTGCAACGCCGTAGGAGACGTCGCTCTTAAAGATAACTTCTTCGTTGCCACCGGCGGGAATGACGCCGATAGTGACATATGTTTTTCCATTTTCCTCAACTTTTTCGGCTGCGGTGGTAACCCAGCCGTAGACGCTCTCGGCGACCGTCATGTCGCTGACAGGTACGCTTTTCTCCATGCCGGATACGTCGGTAGAGGCCACGGCGCTCATGGGGAGCATACCGAGGGTCAGTACAACAACCAGCAGAAGGGCCAGCAGGCGTCTGGATGTAACTGTGTTTGCGTTCATTCTCTTACCTCCAATTAATTTCTCCGTGTTTTGTGACTCACAAAATCTTTTGTTTTCCCGGCAGCAACGCTCCTCTCCATTTCTATTTATTGTAATTTTACATTTCCAGCCTCTCCAGCGTCAATGCACAGGCTATTGAATCCGCTTTGAGCTTTTTGCCGCACTTTGCTTTTCATTTCAAAACCGTTGCTTTTATGAAAGCCTCATACCAAAGTGAAAGCGAAATTACCCCCCTGAACCTGCCTGTCCATCTCAGCGCGCCTATGCTAAATCTATTCATCACCAAAACGTTTTATGCCTGTTTTTAACACAGCTCCTTGCATTTACTGTAGATAACCACAATGTTTATTGTTTAAATATGTTTCATTATATCGCCCATTTTACTAAAAAGCTTGATTTACTTAGAATAGTATGCTAATATACAGCCATCAAGCACGTCATTTGCTCAAGCATATCTTTGTTATATATTACAATATCGAAAGGACGGCATTGGACTATGGATATGTATAACTGGATTGACCGTGTAATTTACGGAGAGAAAAAGCCCCTGCCCGTACTCACCTACCCCGCAGCTCAGCTCCTGTGCATTACGGTGAAGGAGCTGGTTGAGAGCAGCTCTTATCAGTCCATGGGCATGCGCCTTATAGCCGACCGCTACAATATGCCCGCCGCTCTGGCCTATATGGATTTGTCCGTAGAGGCCGAGGCTTTCGGCGCCCACACCGTTTACGGCGTGGATGAGGTCCCCACCATCATAGGCAAGCTGGTGTCCGGCGAGGAGGACGCCGACAAGCTCGCCGTGCCAGAGGTTGGCGCCGGCCGCACCGGAGTATGCGTGGACACCATCCGCAAGGCCTGCAAGCTCATCCACGACCGCCCGGTAATAGCCGGCTGCATTGGCCCCTTCTCCCTGGCTGGGCGGCTTATGAATGTAAACGACATAATGGTGAGCTGTTACACAGATCCGGACACCGTACATAAGGTGCTGAAAAAGGCCACCGCTTTCATTATTAAATATATCAAGGCGTTAAAGACCGCAGGAGCCTCCGGCGTGATGATGGCCGAGCCTCTGGCCGGTCTGCTGTCCCCCGAGCTTATGCAGGAGTTCTCATCCGACTATGTGAAGCGCATCGTCGCCGAGGTGCAGGACAAACATTTTATAGTCGTGTACCACAACTGCGGCAGCGCCGTGAATCAGCTCACAGACGAGATTATCTCCACCGGCTGCCGGGCATATCACTTCGGTGAGCGCGCCGACATGGAGCTGATGCTCAGCCGCATCCCCGAAAACTGCCTGGTGATGGGCAATATCAGCCCCTCTGCAGTTTTCAACAACAACACCCCCGAGGAGATGCGCCGCGCCGTGATACGCCTGCTGGATAAATGCGCCGGACACCCCAACTTTATTCTCTCCTCCGGCTGCGATATCCCGCCCTACACCGATTTCGACAACGTGGATATGTTCTTCCAAACCGCCGCCGACTTCGCCTACCGCCAGCAGCTCTGGGATATAATCGCCTAGCGCGGCTAACAGCAGAAAGGCCGGTTCGCCGGCAAGCATATTGCAAGCAGCTCAAAAGCAGCGAACAACACCATATAAGGCAACAAATAACGGCAGACACCCGCAAAATGCGGGTGTCTGCCGTTTTGTGCTGAATAAGTATTTTTTGTCAGACTTCTATGCCCTCAAAATCCCTGACGGTCCTGAGTATCTCCTGGAGATTTTCGTTCTTCACCCGGCATGGGATGGCGCACTCGGGGGACATGAGCTTCACGCCGTTCTCCAGCAGGTGGATAACATTGTTCCGCACGTCCCCGGTGGTGCCCTCCAGCAGCACGTGGGGTTGTTGATGCCGCCGGTGAGAATATTTTCGTGCAACTAGAATATAGCTAGTCTATGCCACAAAGCAACAGTTCCGCCTCATAACCAGACCTCTTTTTTATTAGGGTCATCTTGTAGATAACTTAAAAACAGAAGGTAATTTCATCACCATCGGAGTCTTGTATACTTGCTCCTATTGGACTAATCTGTTTTGTCATCCCACACCCAGTGAGAACTCAGAAGCTTTTCCAATAGGGGCACATTTTTTTCCTGAATGGCAACTAAAATATTACGGTGACCACTATTGGAGTTTTTAAGCATCTCATACTGCTGATTCTTGTTCGTCCCAAAGTGCGTCTGTCGGGGGTATTGTTTTTTTATAGACGCAATGGCATCTATTAGGACTGGATTTTCTGTTTTTTCAACGCAATAATTATGGAATGATTCCTGGTTTTCTACATATCTGGCATACTCTTTTAAGTTGATAGCAATATCCATGAGATCAATAAGATTTGACATCTTAGCATAATCATAGTCATTCAGCCTGTCTATTACCATGCGAACGGCAAACGTCTCCAAACAAGCAAGCACAGAATATGCCTGACGAAGCTCCTTTATATCATGCCTGCGGACAAAGAAACCTTTTCTTGGGATAAACTCCAGCACACGGTCGGCAGATAACATCAGCAGCGCTTCACGGATCGGTGTGCGGCTGGTGCCTATTTCTTTAATGAGTACTGTTTCGTCTAACTTTTCACCTTCCGCCAGTTCGCCAAGCTTAATCTTTTCTATAATGTGATCATATACTTGATCAGCCAATGATTTAGCTTTTGCCATAAATATATTCTCCTTATACATTGGTATGGTCTATTAATTAGTTGTAATTGTATATATTATAGCAGAAAAAATATATAAGTCAACAAAACAACTTTGCTAATAATTAAACATAAATATATTTTATGCAAATATATTGACAAAATGTGCCATAGGTTCTATTATATATTTAGTACTCATTTATACACCTATTCCGGGCGTAATATTGTATATTCTGTCAATAATCTGAAAGGAGTATGAGAACACAGAAAGTATACGTTACTATTCCACTCCCCTGTAAAGTCTGTTCTTAACACATCAGGACCCCAAAAAGAAGAAGGAGGCGCAATCAATGAAAGAAAATGTCAATAAGTTTAAACTCTATGCTACTCTGTTCTCCCTGGGCATTGCGGGTGGCGCAATATTTATCATCCCGTATATTAAATTTGTTTTCTATGATTTACAAATAGAAGTAACTGGCATGACCAACACCCAGTCCGCTCTGCTTCTCACAATTTACGCTGTTGTATCAATGGCTGCCGGCGTCCCCTTTGGTATATTCTGTGATAAGATCAATTCCAAGAAAGGGCTTATTCTATCTTTGCTGCTCACCACAGCTCTCACCGCAATATATGCTTACACCAACACTTCTTACATAGTATCCGTACTTATCTGGGCTGCCCTGTCTGTCACCACCATGTGTATCTACTGGCCCATTTTCTCTAAGGTTTTGAATATCATTGGAAACAAAACCGGCGATGCAGGACGCTCTGGTATGGCTTTCGGCTGGTACTACGCTTTCAACGGAATCGGTGCTGCTATCATGCAGTCTATCTGTCTATGGATTTCTACCCAATTTGAAAACCCGGTCACCAGTTTTCGTGCAGCCATCATGTTTACTGCTGGGTGCACAGTATTCGCTTCCATCTTGATTTACTTTCTTTTCGACGACGAGCTTACTACCTCCAACGAGGCGCCTGCCGTCGTTGAAAAGAAAGGTACAGATTGGTCTCAGCTCGGCGAAATTATGAAGAACCCCTATGTTTGGTATATGCTTGTTATCTGCTTCGTTGGATACTGTATGTACAGCATGGCTTCTTACTTTACCCCATATCTTACCGCTGTGGTTGGCGCTTCCGCGGCTGAGTCCGGAGTGTTTGCTATCATTCGCACCTATATCTTCCTGATTTTGGCCCTGGTCGGCGGTACTTGTGCCGACAAGATTTTTAAGAGCACTACTAAGTGGATTATGATTGTTTTTATTACAACTGCTGCTCTTATTATCGGCTTGTTCTTTATTCCGGCAGGCGCAAATCCTCTGTTTGTTGGCTTCTATACTCTGCTCCCCTCTGCAATGGTTCAGATGTCCTATCCGCTCAAGTACGCTGTTATCGGTGAGATTGGAATCAGCCAGCGTCTTCTTGCTACTACCACAGCCATTGCAGCAATTGCTGGCTCTGCGGCCGATTTGATTGTTGGACCAGTTGTCGGATATCTGTTGGACACTATTGGTAATACCGCTTATTATGTTCTGTTCGCATTCCTGGCTACCGCCCTGCTGGCTGGCGCTCTCTGTTGCGCTCTTATTGTCAAGAAACAGAAGCCGGTTGACTCGACAAAATAAGACATAAGTCTGATTTATTCTCCTCTATCTAACTGGAGCAAGGGAGTCCAAACGCGCAATCTCCCTTGCTCTGGCGAAGATTGCTGTAGCCCATTACCACAAAATGCAGTCTGAAGTATGCAGAACGTTTTTAACAGGAGAAACTAATGATCGACAAAGTTATACCTATAAAAAAAGCTATAGATAAGATAAAATCCGGAGACACCCTCCTTATCGGCGGCTTCATTCAAGACGGAAGCCCTATGAATTTACTACGCGAACTCTCTACCCGTGATATTTCCGGCCTTACTGCTGTATCCGAGGATATCGGTTATGCAAACAGCACCTTCTACCCCAAAACCGCAATCACGGCCTTGTATGATCGTGGGCTTATTTCTAGGGTCTGTGTGTCCTACATAGGCAACAACAAATTGGTAAACGGTTTAATACAGGCCGGAAAGTTGGAGGCCGAGTTTATTCCCCAAGGAACCCTCATAGAACGCATCCGTGCTGGTGGTAGTGGCATAGGTGGTTTCTATACTCCTACCGGCGTCGGTACAGTAGTGGAAAATGGGAAGGAAAAAAAGGTTATCGGAGGCAAGGAGTATATCCTAGAGTTAGCGTTGCGCGGCAATGTAGCCTTAGTAAAGGCCCATAAGGCAGATTGTATGGGCAATGCTGTATTCAAGTATACTTCACAGAACTTCAATACCATGATGGCAACGGCCGCAGATATTACAATTCTTGAGGTCGAAGAACTGGTGAAGCCCGGTGAATTGAATCCTGAGCATGTGCAGCTGCCCGGTGTTTTTGTCGACTATGTGGTTCTTCCGGAAGGAGACGTAAGATAGCCATGGATATTCGTAAATTTATAGCCAAAAACATTGCAGCAATGCTACATGATGGGGATTTTGTCAATCTGGGCGTGGGCATACCCACACTAGTAAGCGACTACATACCAAAGAACATGACTGTGTTGTTGCACGGCGAGAACGGTAGTGTGGGTGCCGCTGCCCTTGTTACCATAGCGCCAAATGAAATCGACACATGGAAAGCAACAGCCTGCGGAGAGAACGGCGATTGGAGAACTGGCCACCGGGACTTAGCCAATGCCAGCGGTGAGTATATTACAATTATTCCCGGAGGCTGCTGTTTTGACAGTTCCACATCTTTTGCCATGGCTCGCGGCGGACATTTAGATGCTACTGTTCTTGGCGGCCTTCAGGTAGATGCTGATGCTAATCTTGCTAACTGGACGATACCCGGTAAACGCACAACCGGCATGGGAGGGGCTATGGATCTCGTCTCTGGCGCAAAACGAGTAATCGTAGCCATGGAGCATTGCACGAAAACAGGAGAGGCAAAACTAGTAAAAAAATGTACCATGCCACTCACCGCTGTAGCATGTGTAAGCGCTGTTGTAACCGAGTTGTGCGTTATGGAGTATATCGACGGGAAATTTGTCGTTACCGCCATGGCTCCTGGTGTAACCCGAGATGAACTTATTTCCAAAACAGAAATAGATTTAGTGTTTTCTGGCAATGTACGAACCATGGATCCCGTTTGAGTGCCGAACACATCTAGCATAGGAAGGAGAGGGCGAGATGTTGGACGCTGCTTTATCTGTCATAAATACATTCATCGCAATCGGCGATTATCTATGGGGATGGCCAATACTCGTTTCCCTGGCCATTGTATCTGTATTGTATACGATAGGAACTCGAGGATTTCAATTTACACATTTTGGCTATGCAATAAAGAAAACATTTCTTACCCAGATCAAAGCTGCACAAAAGGGAGACAGCAATACTGCTCACGGCGTTTCTTCCTTTAAAGCTATGTGCATGGCTTTGTGTAACACTTTGGGTACTGGAAACATAGCTGGCATAGCAGTTGCTATATCCCTCGGCGGACCGGGCGCCGTTCTGTGGATATGGATAGCCGGTTTCTTGGGAATCATTCTTAAATACAGCGAGATAACTCTAGGAGTTAAATATCGCGAGATAGATCCGGACACGGGAAAGTATCGCGGCGGTATCATGTGGTATGTAGAGAAAGGACTTAGTAAGCGATGGAGATGGATTGCTATACTCTATGCGCTAGTCTATGCAGGCCCCTGTATTAACGCGCCCGCCGTACAGATTAATACCTTGGCTTCCTCAATCACAGCCTACTTCGATGTTCCTCCAATGCTTATCGGCATCATCTGTGCGTTGTTGCTGGGCTTGGTGCTGTTAGGCGGCGTTAATCGTATCAGTATATTCGCTGAAAAGACGGTTACCGTGATGTCTGTGGCATATTTTGCTGTATCTATGTTTATCCTTATTCGTTATCTTCCCCAAATCCCCCAGGCTTTCGGCATGATCTTTAAGTATGCCCTTACTGATGTACAGGCCATAGCGGGCGGGTTTGGCGGCGCGACTGTCGCTCTGGCTATGCGGCATGGTTTTGCCCGGGGCTTCTATTCCAATGGTGCCGGAACAGGTGATAGCGCCTTTGCTCACTCTTACGGTGATGTTGATTGTCCCTGCGACCAGGGTATTTGGGGGCTCGGAGAGGTAGTTATAGACACTATTGTCTGTACTTGTACCGCACTAGTGATACTGGTCACCGGAGCATGGGAAAGCAGCCTGAGCGGCGCCGCTCTTACGGCAAGTGCCGTTTCCATCGCATTTGGCAGTAAAACTTTTGGTAATCTCTTTATTATGGTAGTAGTTGCATTCTTCGCATTTACCACCGCTCTTATGTGCGCCCACTATAGTGAGATAAGTCTGCGCTACTTTACCAGAAATCAGACCGTGGCAAAGATTTACCGTCTTGTTATATGCTTGGTCTGTTTGTTTGCAACAAATCCAGTTTTTGTTGAGAGAGTAGATATACTCTGGCGTTTTGGAGATTTTAATGTAGCTATGAATATCTTACTTAGCCTTCTGACGCTGTTCTTACTACGTAAGGACGTGTTTGCTGAAACCGAGAAATTCAAACAGTCAATTAAAAACCAGGCTCACTAAGCACTAAATATATTTAATCGAATAAAATATATTTAACTCCAATAAATATATTGACAAATATATCCTGTGGTGCTAGCATTAGTTTAGAACCCCCAAACAGCAGTACTTTACAAAAACTAAAATGAAGAACAACAAATGCTGAAAGGAGTCTACCAATATGAAACCCTATATCATCGTAGAATGGAATGACACGGAGACCGAAGCTCATGGCTGGTTATGCATCTACAATCTTGTAAAGAACTACTCCGGCGGCGGTACCCGCATGCACCCTTCTGTAACCAAAGAAGAAGTTATTCGTCTGGCTAAAATGATGGCCTATAAGTACAACGCAGCCGGTTCGGATGACTGCGGAGGCATGAAGGCCGGTATCGTCTATGACGCTAAGAAGCCCGACGCATATGATGTGCTCAAGCGCTTTATGCAGGCCGTCCGCCCCTATGTTGATCTGGGTCTGGGTATTGGCTGCGACCTGGGTACTCGTCAGTCAGATTTTGATCAGATTTTTGAGGAGCTGGGTATGTATCCCACCCCCGGCACCAGAAGGCATCGCGAGGATCCCGTCTGCAGGGAAGGCACATCTCACATTCCCGCTATGTCTCGTGCACTTATCGACGGTTTCACCCTCAATGACACCGTTACCGGTTACGGCGTTGCTTTCTGTGCCGATGAGGCCTGGAAAATTCTCCACGGCGAAGCTAACGGTGCGCGCGTTGTTATTCAAGGCTTCGGCTGCGTGGGAGCCAGCTGTGCCGCTAAAATGCAGGCACTTGGGTATAAAGTAGTCGGTATCGCCGATGCCAAGAATTTGGTTGTCTGCGAGGAAGGCCTTGACGTTATGCCTCTGGTGGCTCACAAGAATATTTATGGCGAAATGGATCCCGCATACTTCCCCGATAACTATGTAATCCGCCCCAACACCGAGTGGATGGATGTTGACTGTGATATTGTTATCCCCGCAGCCCTTGAAGATGTTATCAACATGAATACTGTAGATAAAATTGGCGACAGGCTGCTGGTAGAAGCCGCAAACATTCCTACTAGTGCCGAGGCTGATGATATTCTGCGTAAGAAAAACATCAACATGGTCCCTGATTTTATTGCCAACGTAGGTGCCATACGCTTCTTCTACGCCTGCCGCAACTGTAAAATCAAATTTACTCCCGAGTCTGCTATCGCTGATATTGAGCAGAACGCACGTTCCCATGTCAAGCACCTGTACGAGGTCCACGAGAAAAACGGCAGATACATACGCGATATTGCCCTTGAAGAGTTTGCTCCCACCATTCAGGACGTTTTCGACTGCGTTCGCGTTCGATAAATCGCTCTCCCACTCCTTCCATCCTATAAATACAGAAAGTCCAGCGAGCGAAGACAGACCTCATCCGGCTAGAAAGCCGGATGAGGTCTAACAACAATAGCTAAACTTCACAGGACAGATTAGCGAGAAAGAGTATATAGATGCAAATGAGTGCCGAAGTCTGTAATATTTGAAGTTTCTCGCCCAAGCCAAAATATACAAGCAAGCTTGATTTTGCAAGCAACGAAAGGCGGTGTGCACAATGATCAAGATTACCCTAAAACAGCAAAATTGCAAATCCTGTGGCTATTGCGTTAAGGCGTGTAACAAAGGCGCACTATATATATCAAATAATACAAACGCCAACGGATATCATACTGTGGCAATTTATGAGGAGAAATGTATTGGCTGTGGCATGTGCTATACTGTATGCCCCGATTATGTTTTCGACATTGAGGAAGGTGAATAAGAAATATGAAACAGCTTATGAAGGGCAATAACGCCCTTGCGGAGGCGGCTGTTCGAGCTGGATGCCGTCTGTTTGCCGGATATCCTATCACTCCGCAATCCGAGATACTTGAATATATGTCCTGGAGGCTGCCCGAGGTCGGCGGCCAATTTGTGCAAACAGAGTCTGAGCTTGCCGGCATTAACATGGTTATCGGCGGTGCCGCTACCGGTCAGCGTGTTATAACCAGCTCCTCCGGTCCGGGATTTTCACTAAAGCAAGAGGGTATTTCTTATCTGGCTTCTCTGGAGTTACCCGCAGTTATTGTCGATGTTGCCCGCTTCGGAATAGGCTTGGGCGATGTCACGGTCGGACAAGGTGACTATTTCCAGACAACCAAGGGCGGAGGTCATGGCGGGTATTTTATTCCCGTTTATGCGCCATCCTCCATTCAGGAAAACGCAGATTTTGTGGTAAAGGCGTTTGATACCGCAGAGAAATATCGCACTCCCGTTATTGTCCTCTCTGACGCTTCCATTGGCCAGATGTGTGGTAGTGTTGAATTACCAGAATTTCAGAACCCTCCTCGCGATAGGTTTGACTGGGCATTGGGTAGTGACAGCGAGCGCCCCCCCATGGGACTAAAACTCACCGACCGTATGTATACTGATTTTGCTTATGATGAGTATATCCCACATATTGTTGGCCGCTACAATGAGATGAAGGAGAACGAACAGCTTTGGGAAGAGGTAGAGGCTGAGGATGCAGAAGTCTTGTTGATTTCTTATGGCATCAGCTCACGTATTTGCAAGGAAGCAGTCAAACTAGCCCGATCCGAAGGAATTAAGCTTGGCCTAATCCGCCCAATCACCGTATGGCCTTTCCCCATCAAAGCCTTCCAAAAGTATAATGGCAAGGTAAAGGGTTATATGTCTGTCGAGATGACCCCAATCCCTCAGATGGCAGAAGACGTCTATCTTGCAGCCCACGGAACCACTCCCGTATACGCAATGCCCACCGGCAGAGAGATTGCAAAAAGCGATGACATTATCACTAATGTAAAAGCAATTCTCAACGGCTTAAAGGAGGAATTCTGATATGGCAATGGCTAAGAAAAAACCGGCGCTCATTGCAGAGACCAACAGTTTCTGCCCCGGATGCGGCCATGGTATCGTTGTGCGTATGATTGCGGAGGTCCTCGAAGAAATGGGACTTGAGCAAAACGACGCAATATGTGCGCTGGCCGTAGGATGCTCTTGTCTGGTAAACAATACTCTTAAGGTTGACCGGCTGGGTTGCCCTCATGGCCGCGCTGCCGCTTGTGCTGCCGGTATCAAACGCTGCCGCCCCGACAAGCTTGTGTTTACATATCAGGGAGATGGCGACGCAATGTCCATCGGTTTCTCCGAGACTATCTATGCAGCACAGCGAAATGAGAATATCACCGCTATCATCATCAATAACGGTGTTTATGGTATGACCGGCGGACAGGCATCTCCCACCACTCTGCTTGGCCAGAAAACAGCAACCACCGTCAATGGAAGAACTGTTGAGTTCAACGGTATGCCTCTGGATATTATGAAGCAACTGCAGCAATTCGACTCTGCAGCCTATCTGGCCCGTGGTAGCGTTCACGACGCAAAGAGCATTCTGAAGACCAAGCAATACATCCGCAAAGCCTTTGAGGCTCAGATGACCGGCAAGGGCTACACCTGCGTAGAGATCCTGTCTCCTTGCCCCACCAACTGGCATATGACTCCTGAGATATCCATGAACCGAATAGCCACAGAAGTCATAGCTTACTATCCCATAGGTGAAATTAAGGCGGGAGGCGAGACAAAGTGACAAAAGAATTTGTTTTTGCTGGCTTTGGCGGCCAGGGTGTTTTGACTGCGGGTATGATTTTAGCATACTCTGGCGCCGCTAAAGACTTGGACGTCACGTGGATACCTGCTTATGGCTCAGAGATGCGCGGCGGTACTGCAAACTGTACTGTTAAGATAGGAGATGAAGAGGTAGCAAGCCCCTTCACCGCAGCTCCCGATGTTCTCATTGCCATGAATGAGCCCTCTCTGATTAAGTTCATGAATATAGTTAAAAAGGGCGGCAGTATCATTGCCAACAGCTCTATTATTGCCAACATCCCACAAATCAAAGACGTAAATGTCTATGCCGTCCCTGTGAACACGATTGCCGAGGAGCTCAAGAACGCCCGAAGCGCAAATATCTGTGCCTTGGGAGCAGCCATAGCAGTTGCAGGCGATATACTCACTCTGGAGGATGTAGAACGCGGTCTGTGTGGCTATCTGTCAAAGGTCAAGGATAACAGCTCTAACATCGCTGTTCTTCGTGCCGGATATAGCTACTCCAACATGTTGGATAGTTCTTTGTCTACGTCGAAAAACGCGTTAGCTGACAGAGAACGATAATCTCCAATCAATGGGGCAGACAATTTTGAATTATGGAGAAATAGAAAGTAAAAATCACCATTGTGACAGGCACCCCCCATACAAAAGGGACCTCTGCACTTTCCGACAGTTACATAGCGGTTCAGTTGATTGAACAGCAAAACGCCCTCGACTTTGCCGGCCTTAAATATGGCCGAGAAGGTCGAGGGTTCTTTTGCGTTCACCGCGCCGGATGCACGGGACAAAAAATATCTACTTTCTTACCCTGTTATCTGAGTCTGAATATAATAGAGCTTCAAAAAACAGCAGGTATTCACATATTGAGCTCTGTTTTGAGCATATCAAACAGACGTACAGCCGGAGCAGACAATGCCATGGGATTCCCCTGGCGGTAAAGTACAGCAGTATAGAGCCTGTATTCCGGCGGAAGGGGGCGCAGGGCCACCTCATCCTCTCCGCTGCGGGCCAGCCTTTCCGGCAGGCAGGCGCAGCCGCAGCCGCGGGCAACCATTTTCAGGGCCGTTATATTGTCGGGAACAGTACATCTCAGCGCCGGCGTAAGCTTGTGCGATGAGAGCAGCTCATCGTCTATAAGCCGCTCAGCCGTGCCCGGCTCGTGCATCAGAAAACATTCCAATCCGGCGCTACTGTCTGGCGCGGGACCGGAATTTTGGGGAGGGGCAGCAAAAACCACAGCCTCGGTTTTTAAAATCCTGGTCTCAAGTCCCTCCTCCGGAATACGGCCGCAAGGGAGCACGGCGGCGTCCAGCTCTCCGGCCAGCAGCTCAGCTCTGGCATCCCGGGAGACGCTTTCGGCAAGGACGATGGGAAAATCCCTGTATTCCTCCGTAAATTTCGGGAGAATATGGTCTTTCAATATATCAGCGTACTGCGGATGACACATGATACGCAAGGCCCGACGCTGTGCTCGCCTGAGCGCTTTAAGCTCAGCCTCGGCCTGCCGCTCTATGCGCAGAATAGCCTGTGCGCCGTTCATATATATTTTCCCCGCGTCTGTCAGCGCAAGCTCTCCGCCCTTGCGGTAAAAAAGCTTGGCGCCAATCTCCGCTTCCACCTTATTCAGGTGCTTGGACATGGACGGCTGAGATAAATAAAATCTTTCCGCCGCGCTGGTGATGCTCTTCTCCTCGGCTATCGCCGTCAGATACTCATATACTTTTGTGTTCATTTGCCTGCCTTCCAGTTTTCTATGAAATTGGGGTCAAATTCCGTCAGTATTTCCCTCAGCTCGTCCGTCCAGTGCATATATTCCGGTGAGGAAATCTGCTTTCTGTCATACAGACGCGTTTTAAGATAGAGAAGATACCTTTCGGCCTGCGTGAGCGAGCGCCCCCTGCGCCTGGCAATACATTGCGTAAAACAAAGCTTCTCCTTCAGCCGGAAGTAGACCACATCCTCCCGCGGCTCCGCATAGTATCTCGGGATAAGGCCGACGCCCGCTCCGGTATGTATCATCTCGTTTACAACCAAAATATTGTCAGAAGCAAAGGCTATTGTTAGCTCCAGCCCTTTTTCCTCGATTATCTGAGTAAAAATTTTCCCCAGCGTGGAATTTTTTCCGGACATGACAAACGGACTGTCCACAAAATCCTCTATGCCCATTCGCATTGCCGTATCCGCGTTTTTAGACCCCAAATGTGCCAAATGGTGAAAAACAGGCACGCTGAGCACGATCTCCTCATCGTAAAACGGCAGGATGTGCAGATTCCTGTGTTCGCTTGTAGCTGTGGTCAAAATAAGGTCAAGCTCGTCGGCATAGAGCTTTTGCCACAGCGAGCTGGCGTAGCCCTCAAACATGTTCAGCTCAACATCGGGAAAGCGCTTGAGCAAATGGGGATAGGCCATAGCCATAGCCTGCGCGCCCCGGTGCGGAGTTACACCTATGCGAATGGTCTGCTTGTTGTTGCTTTTTAGGGCAAGTATGGCGTTCTGGGTGTGCATATGTGTTTCAAAGATCTGACGCGCCGCATTGATTACTATGTTCCCGGCCTCCGTGGGGTACATACGCCGCTTTTCCCGGTAGAACAGCGGAAGTCCGTACGCATGCTCAGCCTCATTCAGAAATTTGCTGAGAGCAGGCTGCGATATGCCCAGTTTCTGCGAGGCCGCCGACAAATTTCCGGTCTCGGCAATAGCTATAAAATATGGAAGCTGTTTTGTATTCATGTTATAAATTCGTTTTCTCCTTTTGTACGCTTACAATATAAAATGGTAGACTTATGTCGTTTTATATATATTTTAATGCACAATAGTTATAATTCTTCAGATAATTATATAACTTTTAGCTATATTTTATATAATTATTTGCAGATTGTCAATACCGCAGATAAGGGATATTATTTAGATAATATATGAAATTACATGGCGATTAAGGAGAAAAATTTATTTTAATTGTCGGTTTGTGCGCAGCTTGCGGACAGGGGCACAGTTTTGAAAATATAATTTTTCGAACTTATTTAAGTGTAAATTTCATAATAAATTTGATAGGGAGAGAACTGAAATGAAAAAGACCTTAGCTTTGATTCTTGCTCTTACAATGATTTTTGGTATGCTCGCCGGCTGCGGCGGAGAGACGGCGCCCGAGTCCACGGCTCCGGAATCCTCCGCCCCCGAGTCCAGCACCCCTGACAGCAGCGCTCCCGAGGCAAGCTGGCCCAAGGGCGCCGTGACCATTCACGCCGCCAGCAAAGCCGGCGGTTCCACCGATATGCACACCCGCTTCATCGCAAACGCCTGGGGCCCCGCCATTGATGAAAACGTTGTGGTGCAGAACTACGACTCCAGCGCGGTTGCCTTCAGCAGCGTAGCCGCCATGGCCCCCGACGGAGCCAACCTGCTCTGCATGCACACCGGCATCGTTGATGCATACCTGACCGGCGCCACCGATGTCAGCCCCATTGACGATCTGGAGATTGTTGCTGTTATGCAGGACTTCGGTATCCAGGCTTTTATCGCCGCTCCCGACGCGCCCTATAACGATTTCAAGGAAATGATCGACTACGCTAAGGAACATCCCGGCGAGCTCAGCTGCGCAATCGCCACCAAGAACGCCACTCACTTCATGTGGGGTTCCATCGCCCAGCAGCTCGGCGTTGAATTCCGTATGGTCGAGGCCGCCAACGAGACCGAAAAGCTCACCAACGTAGCCGGCGGCTTCATCAGCCTGGGCAACTGCTCCGCCGCCAACGGCAAAAACTATGAGGCCGACGGCAAGGTCAAGGTTCTCGGACTGGCCGTGAACTCCGACGATGTGGACACCTCCGCTTATCCCGAGTACAAGACCCTCAGCCAGCAGGGCGTTGATTACTTCATGAACAGCTACATATTCCTCTTTGCCCCCGCCGGAACCGACGAGGCCACTCTGCAGGCTATGAACGCTTCTCTGGAGAAGGTTCTCGACGACGCCTCCTACCAGGAGGGTATGCAGAACATGGGCTGCACCCCCGGCTGGATGAACCTTGAGGACTCCAGAGCATTCCTCGCCTCTCTCTACGAGTCTGAGAAGTCCGTTGCCGACAGCCTCGGCATACTGGCAGAAAACCGCTAATTTAATAGTTATAAAAGGAAGCTGCCATGCGGCGGCTTCCTTTTCAATAAAGGCCAAACTTTTATACAAGAGTGGAGAAAACTATGAAATTAAACAGAACACAGGTCGTTGGCATTATTTTTATGGCCATAGCCGTTTTTTTCGCTTCACAGACCCCTCAAATCCAGGTCGGCGAAGGACTTTTTGAGCCTGGTGCACGGATCTTCCCATATATAGCCGAGGGAATAATCTTCGTCTGCGCGCTGCTGATGACTATCTTCGCACGGGGAAAGCAATTTGACGCGAACGCCAAGGAGAGCAAGCCTTATCTGGACAAAGCGGGCTGGAAACGGCTGGGGCTTGCAGCCGTGCTCATGGCAGCTTATGCTGTTTTGCTGAGCCTGCTCGGCTTCCTTATCTCTACGCCCATTGCAACGCTGGCGTTTATATTTGTACTCAGCAGCGGAGAGAAGGTCAATAAGGCGGCAGCCGTCATAATCGCGCTGGCCCTCACCGCCGGAATCTATATGCTGTTTACAAACCTGTTCAGTATACCTCTGCCTTCGGGCATGATTTTCAAGCTGTTCTGAGGGGGAAAAGTTTATGAGCTTGTTTTTAAATTCTCTGCTGGAGTGCTTTGAGCCGCTTAATTTCATCCTTATGGCGCTCTGTGCGGTAATCGGAATAATTTTCGGCGCAATTCCCGGTCTCTCCGGCGGCATGGGTATGACGCTTATTCTGCCGCTGACCTTTGGAATGGCCATGCACAGCGGCTTCAGTATGCTTTTGGGTATGTATGTCGGCGGAATTTCCGGCTCGTTCATCGCGGCGGTGCTGGTGGGCATCCCCGGCTCCGCGTCCTCAATAGCAACCTGCTACGACGGATATCCCATGAGCCAGAAGGGCCAGACCTCAAAAGCCCTGGCCATAGGCATACTTGGTTCTTTTATCGGCACATTTTTCTCGGTCATAATCGCGGTACTGCTCTCCGGCCCCATTGCGGACCTGGCGCTCAAGCTCGGCCCCTGGGAGCTGTTCAGCCTGTGCTTCTGCGCAATAACCCTGGTTGCCTCCCTCTCCAAGGGCAACGCCATAAAGGGGCTTCTGGCCGCAGGCGTGGGCCTGCTGGCCGCCTGCGTGGGTATGGATCCCGTCACAGCCAGCATGCGCTTCACCTTCGGCTCGGTATACGTACAGGGCGGCATAAACATGGTCGCGGCCATGCTCGGTATATACGCCCTGCTCCAGATAGCCGCGGATTTTGCCAAAGGCAACCAGAAGCTGCCCGATGTCAAGGCGGCGAACCTGAAAGGCATAGGCGTCACTCTCAGAGACTTTACCGAAAACATAAAAACTATACTTATGTCCTTCTTCCTGGGCGTATGGATAGGCTTTTTGCCCGGCATGGGCTCCAGCCTGGCAAACCTGGTGGCCTATGCCCAGTGCAAATCCTCCAGCCGCAATCCGGAAGAATTCGGCACCGGCTGCTCCGCCGGTATATTCGCCTCCGAGGTGTCCAACAACGCGGCCATAGGCGGCGCGCTTATACCCATGATGAGCCTCGGCATCCCCGGAGACGCGCCCACGGCGCTGCTGCTGTCCGGCCTTATAGTACACGGCCTGCAGCCCGGCCCGCTGCTCATATCCACGAATCCGGAATTTGTCTACTTCGTATTCACATGTGTCCTTCTGGCCGCAATTTTCGTCATGGTTGTGGAGCTGTCCACCAAGCGCTGGTTCCCTTATCTGCTCAAGATACCATATCACTATCTGTACGGAGCCATACTTGTAATGTGCTATGTGGGCGCCTATACCGCTACCTCCTCCATGTTCAACGTGTTTATGATGGTACTGTTCCTTGGAGTGGGCATCCTGTTCCAAATGGCGGACATTCCCAGCAGCCCCATGATACTGGCATTTATTCTGGCGCACAATCTCGAATCCTATTTCCGCAAGGGTTTCAGCTATACCGACCAGGGCGCGCTGCCGTTCATTACACGCCCTGTTTCCCTGGCTTTCCTGCTGATCGCGGCGTTCAGCGTGTTCTGGCCCGTGATAAAAACACACTTTTCCAAAAGCAGAACGGCAGTTTGATGTAAAAAGGAGATATCCAAATGGCATTGACCATAGACGAAAAGAAGCACTACGAGGATGTGATAGCCCGCACAGGCACGCTTCGCAGTTCGTTTAAATCCCGAACCATACCGGAGTGGTACACAGACTATCTCAAAAAGGTACAGAGCGAGGAAATTTATGTGCCCACCGAATACGGCGACGTGCGGTGTGTGGTTACCAGAGCTCTGGACAAGCAGAAAAATTGCCCCCTGCACATCAATATGCACGGCGGCGGATTCTACTTCCCCCAGAACGGGGACGACGATATGTACTGCGCCCATCTGGCCGCCGAGATTCACGGAGTTGTTGTGGATATAGACTACGCCCTCTCCCAGGACAAACCCTTTCCCGCGGCATTCGAGCAGTGTTATGCCGTCTGCGGCTGGGCCTTCGGCAAGGCGGTCGAGTGGGGCTGCGACGCAAGCCGCGTCAGCATAGGCGGCCACAGCGCCGGCGGAAACCTGACCGCAGCCATCACCCTCCGCGCCGGATGCAGCGGAGACTATAAGTTCTGTCTCCAGGTAGTGGATTTTGCCGCGCTGAATATGGATAAGCAGCCCGTGGACGACGCCGCGGCCGATGCCATGACCATCTCGGCAGAGCGTTCCAACGCGTTCTTCTCTCTTTACACCGACGGAGACGACAACCTGACAAATTCGCCCTGTGTGTCGCCCATTAAGGCCACGGATGAGATGCTGAAAAAAGCGCCCCCAACGCTTATAATTTCCGCCGGTAAATGCGGGTTCCGCTTCGACAACGAATCCCTGGGCCTGCGCCTGGCCGCGCTGGGCGTGGAAGTCACCATGCGCCGCTTTGTGAACAGCCGCCACGGCTTCACCGTCCGCCTGGTGGACGAGTGGGAGGCCGCGCAGCAGCTTGTTATCGACACCATAAACAGGATCCCGGCGCAGACGGAAGGGGAGGTGTGAGCATGGCACTTACACAGGAAAGACGGCAGGAGCTTCTGGACTATCTGAGCACCAGCCGCAACGAGACTATGACCGCCAATCTGAGCTACGGCCCGGAGCAGCGCGCCTATCTTGAGCTGGCGGATATGACTGAGGCAGAGCGCAAAGCGGTCTGCGGCTTTGAATACAAATGCTATGTATTCAGGGCAAAAAACCGCACGGAGAATTGCCCCGTACATATCAACATACACGGCGGCGGATTTTATTACGGCCACAAGGAAAACGACGCCATGTATTCGGCCTATATCGCGGATAAAATACGCGGCATAGTGGTGGATATAGACTACAAAACCAGCGCCGACGGCGCCGCCTGGCCCGTACCCATGGAGCAGTGCTACGACGCTGCAAAATGGGTGTTTGCCAGCTGTGCCCAATGGGGCGCGGACGAAAAGCGCGTGAGCATAGGCGGCTACAGCGCAGGCTCCACCCTGTCCGCCGCCGTGGCGCTGAAGGCCGGGGTCACAAAGGAATTCCGTTTCTGCCTCGCCGTGCTTGGATACGGAGTTACGGATTCCGTCACCGAGCCCCAGTATAAGCTCCACGGATATCTCAGCCACATGATGCCCGTCAGACGCATGAACGCGTTTACGGAGCTTCTCACAGACGGAGATAAGGCCCTGGCAGCAGATCCCTATCTCTCCCCCCTGTACGCCCCGGATGAGATGCTGGCCGCCATGCCGCGCACGCTGGTCATAAGCGCCGGCGAGTGCGACCTCCGCTTTGAGGACGAGCGCCTTGGCGCACGCCTGACAGCTCTGGGCGTGGAGGTTACCATGCGCCGCTTTATCGGCGCGCGTCACGGATTCATCCCCCACTTCATGGCATATTGGCAGGAAGGTACGCAGCTTATAATTGAAATGCTGAACAGCGCGTCCCTTTAAGGCGCATCAGCTCTGGAACACCATCAAACTATCCCCCTGTATACAAAGGTCATGGGGGATAGTTTTTGCGCAATAGGCCAGGGCGCCTTTTCGTCAGACATAAAGCTCCGCTGAAAAAATATCTGAACACACCGTGTTCTGTAAGTCCTGTTACAATAAATCCCCGCACAAATTGTGCGGGGATTTTGCTCTGGGTTCATGTAAAACCCGGAGTATAACGAATTTAAATCAGTCTTTCAGAATTGCAACAAGCTCTACTTCTGCCAGCACGGACTTTGGCAAGGTCTTTACCGCAACACAGGACCTGGCAGGTTTTCCGGTAAAGTATTTCTCATAAACAGAGTTGAAAGCTGCAAAATCGCCCATGTCGCTTAAAAAGCAGGTGGTTTTTATTACGTGCTCAAAATCTGTTCCAGCTTCATTAAGCACAGCGGACAGATTTTTCATTATACGGGTAGCCTGAGCGGTTATATCACAGCCGTCAATTTCACCGGTGGCGGAGTCAACGGGGATCTGACCGGAGGTAAAGAGCATACCGTTAGCCTCAATTGCCTGTGAATAGGGTCCTATAGCCGCGGGAGCTTTGTCGGTGTAGATTTTCTTTATCGCCATGACTAGAAATCCTTATCCATCTCGGTGATAGCTGTAGCGTAGATCTTTGCTCTGTCAAACAAAGACTGGACAACAGCGTATTCACGACGGTTGTGGTTATACTCGCCGATAACACCGGCGGAGCAGATTACCGGCACGCCCGCCATGGAAATGCTGCCCGCGTCGGAGGCTCCGCCAAGCTTTATCTCGCCAAACTGCTCAAAGCCGTTTTCCTCTGCGACGCTGTTGAGGTGATTAAAGAAATTGTAGGTTCTGTCGTTTGCAAAGAAGGCGTAGAGCTTTGCAAAATCAACAGTATACTCCGTTGTGGTGCCCTCGATATAGGTGGTGTTCAGGAGCTTCTCCACCTTTGCTAGTAGCTCCTTGCCCAGGTCGGCGGAGAAAATACGCAGATCAATGATGAACTCAGCCAGGTCGGGGATAGAAGTCTGATTTTCAGGACAACCTGCGCGGAGCATGGATACGGTTACGGTGGTGCCCTTGTCCAGCTCGGTGAGCTTCATTATTTCGGTGAGCTTCAGCATGGCCTCGTGCAAAGCATTCTTGCCCTTGGTGAACTCATTACCGGCATGGCCGCCAAGACCATGTACCTTGCCGCGGATGGTGTACTGGGTCTTGCGTCCCAGACACAGGCAGTTTTCAATGTGACCGGTTTCCATGTTGAAGGCACAGACCGCGCCTTTGGCATGTTCCTGATAATAGAGGTCTGCGTTGTTGCCAATGTGGTCGCTTTCCTCCTCACCGGCAAAGATAATTCGAATGGGACGCTCATCATATCCAATGGAATTAAGAGCTTTTACAACATACAGAGCAATGACAATGCCACCCTTCATATCGAGAACGCCGGGGCCATAGGCCTTACCGTCAACGATTTTGAAGGGATTAGGGCCGTCAAAGGAGCCACTCATATGTACGGTGTCAATATGGCCGCCGAAAAGAATGGGCTTGCCGTGGCGGCCTGCACCAAGTACGCCGTCGAGTATTCCGCAGCGATTCTCTGCAACCTCGTGAACAGAGCAGACGAAGCCTTCTGCCTCAAACTCGGCCTTTACCCATGCACGGGCTGCCTCAACTTTTTCTTTTTCGCTGTAGTGGCCTTCCAGATTTACAAGAGCAGCCCATTTTTCCAGCATTTCATCGTGGTGAGCATCAATGAATGCATTGATTTGATCAAAATACTTATTCATGGTAATAATCCTTTCTGATTACTGGCTTATTCCTCGCCTCTGGCCTTTTTGGAGAACTTCTTGTCGATATTGGTGATGGAGTAGAACATGACCACAACAAAGGTGCAGATAAGGGGTATGGACATATAAGGTATCATTGCCGCGGTATCTACGCCCAGGAAGCCGCATACGGTGAGTGGATTAGAGTTCCAGGGGATGATAAGACCACTAAGCAAGCAGCCTACGGACATTGCACGGGTGAGATCCCATTTGTTCAGTCCAGCATTCTCGTAAACAGGCCTCATCAGGCTACCGGTGAAAATGAAAGAGAAATTACCGGAAGCGGAGGTGACATTAGCAATGAAACCAAGTATTATGGTGCAAATGGCGCCGCTGACACGGCCTTTGCACTTCCTGGTCAGAGGCTCAACCACCTTATCCACCACACCGGCGGTGCTGAGGACGCCAAAGAGGCCGAAAGCGAACACAAACAAGAATGCAGTACCGCTCATGCTGGTGATGCCGCCGCGGCTGAATATTTTATCCAAGAAAGCATCACCGGTATTGCACACAAATCCGCTCCACATATTCAGAGTAACATCCTTAAAGTTGATTCCCTGATACAGCCATGCTACCAGGAAGCCAGTAAGTGCGCCGGAAAGTACAGAGGGAATGGAGGGAACCTTCATAAGCAGTAGTGCGAGAACAACTACCAGGGGCAGAGCAGGAACGATACCAAGCTTCCAGTTGGCATCGATTCCCTTAATAACTTCAGTAATGGTGCTGACGTCTGCGCCGGAGGTGTCTATGCCCATACCCCAGAAGAAGAACAGGACACCTGCAATAACCATCGCGGGAACGGTTGTAGTTGCCTGATACTTAACAGTTTCAAAAAGGTCGGTGCCGACGGAAGCAGATGCGCCGTTGGTACTGTCAGACATGGGCGAAATCGCATCACCAAAGTATGCTGCAGTAATGATGGGCATTGCAACTTTCATAGGATCCAGGCCCATAGAAAGTCCGACACCCATGAGGGCAACACCGGCGGTGCCGCAGGTACCAAAAGAGGTGCCTGTAAACACGGAGAACACAAGACAAATAATATAAGAGGTGAGCATAAAGTACTTGGGATTTATGACCTGCAGACCCAGTTTAGTAATTAGTGGCACAGTACCGCTGGCGTTCCATGTGCCTATCATGGCACCAACACACAGAACAATAGTCATTGCGGTAAGGCTACGGGACATATAGGCCATCATGCCCTGCTGGAGTTCTTTATAGGTATATCCCAGCTTCATGCAAAGGGGGATAGCTATCATCCAAGAGACAAGAAACAAGGGCTGAGTCTTTGCACCAAGGAAAACAGCGGGGATCATAATAATGGAAAATGTGAGCAGAACAGTAAACAGCGCATAGGCAAAGCTGGGGGCTTTTTTTGTTTTTGTAGTCGCTGACATGAGAAGTTCCTCCTTTTATTTTCTGGAATACAGCTCCTTACTTTTCGGGCACGGGAAAAGCGCCGTCCCAGACGATGCGGCGGTAAGCCTCCGGATCGGTGTCTCCCTCTGTGCTGAACAGAAGGATGACGGACTTTTCATTCAGTCCCAGCGCCTTTTTCATATCCGCCAGACTTTCTTTTTCAAGCAGAAGGCTCAAAAGTCCGGCCGTAACAGCTCCGGACTCGCCGGAAATCACCTGGGTGTCGCCGGGCAGGGGAGATGCCAGCAGGCGCATACCCCGGGCGGCGGTGCAGTCAGGACATGCGAAATAGAAATCCGCCTGGTCTCTGAGCACCGGCCATGTGAGGGCGCAGGGTTCTCCGCAGTTCAGTCCGGCCATTATAGTCTCGCCGCTGCCCCGGGCCGGGTGGGCTTCGCCGTCCCGCTCCAGAGCTGACTGGAAAACGCACGCCACCTGCTCCGGTTCCGCTATGGACACAATGGGCGGCCAGCTCTCATAGCGTGTGCGCAGATAGCCCAACACGCCTCCGGCCATAGCGCCCACACCGGCCTGCAGAAACACATGGGTGGGATTTACACCCTGAGAGTCCAGCTGACTGGCCGCCTCTTCGGCCATGGTGGTGTAGCCCTGGACTATATACCGGGGCACCTCCTCGTAGCCAGGCCAGGAGGTATCCTGTACCAGAAGCCAGCCATGTTCGTCAGCCATTTTCGAGGCGTAGCGCACCGTGTCGTCATAGCCCCAGGCGGTGATTGTAACCTCCGCCATACCCGCTTCGCGGATGGCCTGGGCTCGGCGCTCCGATGAGCCTCTTGGCATATAGACATGGGAGCTGCAGCCCAGCTTTCCGGCCGCCCAGGCCACGCCTCTGCCGTGGTTTCCGTCCGTGGCGGTGACGAACACCAGCTTTTGCAGCTTTTCCCGCAGCTCCGGAGCCTGCAGGTCGGCAAAGCTCAGTTTGGTCTCGTCAAGCTCAAGTTCCCGGCAGGCTACCCGGAACAAGGCGTACAGGCCGCCCAGGCCCTTGAAGGCATTCAGCCCGAAGCGTTTGGATTCGTCCTTTACATAGATTCCGCCCACGCCCAGACGATTTGCCAGCGCGTCCAGCCGAACCAGCGGCGTGGGCCGGTAGTCAGGCAGAGAGCTGTGCAGCGCGCGAACGCACTGTGTCTCCTCCCGACTCAAAAATGCAGGTCCTCTCCCGTGGTCGGGAGCGGTATGCTTCAGCATACGGATATTAAGTTTCTCCTGCATTTCTTTTTCCTCCTCTCTTGAGTAATTTTGTGCACGCCCTATAATACTTGCAGATATTGTGCCAAGATTGGAGTTTTTCATATTTTTGTCATTTCCTCTCAAACGCATCACATTATTTTATATATTTTGCTCGGGTTTTCGCCGTCTGACAGTACGGCGTTTGTGCCGCTGTGATTAGGGTTAGTATATGTTTTCTCAATTTGAGAATAGCAAAGAAAATTCCGTTCTCAAATTGAGAATAGTAAACTCATTTTGAGAACGGAATAGATTTTTATGGTTTCAGAGCTTGATTTTAAAACTTTTCAGCTTGCGGTACAGCGTAGCCAGACTTATGCCAAGCTTTTCGGCAATGAGCTGTTTGGCCTCGGGCGTGGTTCCATACAGATCCACAGCCCGTTTTATCATGGCCCGCTCCATATGCTCCAGGTTCATATCTTCTTCCGGAGGGGAAGCGGTACTTCGGTCCAGCAGCTTGTATGGCAGCAGCTCCTGATGCAGGCGCCCTGTATAAGGCATCATATTAATGCTGTATTCCACCACATTCTGCAGCTCCCGCACATTGCCGGGCCAATCGTAGCTCTCCATTCGGGCCCAGAAATCATCCCCTACCGCCGCTGCAGTCTTATTCAGCAGTCCGCAGTATTTGTCTATAAAGCTGTGGGTAAGTATGCGTATATCCTCCCGCCGCTCCCGCAGGGGCGCCAGCCGTATGGGTATTACGTTTATGCGGTAGTACAGGTCTTCTCGGAATTTGTCTGTAGCCACCATGGCCTCCAGATCCTTGTTAGTAGCGCAAACCAGGCGCACATCAATTGGGATTGGCGTGTTGCTGCCCAGGCGGGTAACCTGTCTCTGTTCCAGCACCCGCAGCAGCTTCACCTGGAGGCACAGAGGCATATCGCCTATCTCATCCAGAAATATGGTGCCGCCTTCAGCCGCTTCAAACAGTCCGGCCCGTCCCTTGCTGTCCGCCCCGGTAAAGGCTCCCTTCACATATCCAAAAAGCTCACTCTCAAGCAGATGCTCCGGTAGTGCGCCGCAGTTGATGGCCACAAAGGGCTTCTTGGAACGCCCGCTCTCACCGTGAAGTGCAACCGCCACCAGCTCCTTGCCGGTACCGCTCTCGCCGGTAATAAGCACATTGGAGCTTGAGTCTGCTACTATGCGTATCTGCTCTTTCACCCGCTGTGTCTGAGCCGAAACACCTAAAATACGATCTACTGGTCTGAGCTTCATCTCGCCCAGCCCCAGAGCGGCCACAGAGCCATCCAGAGACGCATCCCGGAACAGAAACAGACGCCGGTAGGGCGGCATGTGGATATCATAAAATTTCCCCGTTATAAGATAGGTAAGCCCATCCAGACGCACCTGATATTCGCTCAGATCCAGCAGATGCCGCCCAGTCTCCTGAATGGAAACCACAGGCTCATCCCCTCTGCCAAGATTTAATATGTGACGCGCAGCCGTGTTGACATGAGAGATGGTCTCGTTCTGGTCCAGCACCAGTATGCCCATTTCCACCTTGTCTATGACCTGCGTAAGCAGGGCGCTTATTCCCTCCTGCTGTTTCACCGCCAGCAGGTCTCTGGCCTTGCTCACCAGCAGATCCCCAAACTGGTTCAAAAACTGTATAAACAGGTCGTAATTGCGGATAAAATGCTGGCGCTGCTTCTCGTTGAAGCACACAAAGCCCAGAACCCCCAGCACCTGCTCATCAAGCACCAACGGCACCCAAACCTCTGCCTTGTTGTCGCAGCTGTCAACCTTAGGGCAGCCTCTGCATATATCGGACTTACTTGGATCCATTACCACAGTAAGAGAGCGGGTATTAATAGTCCAGCGCGTCACCGAGCCATAGGTGGACATATCCCCTATGCGCTTGCGTATACGTCCGCTGCCTGCTATACGCACCTGGTCGGCCGTGATTATGGTCACGTCTATTTTCAGTATCTCTGCCAGAATATCCACATATTTTTGTGCTTCATCCTGCATCTGCGCAAGAATACTCTCCATTCGGTCCGCCTCCCTTTTTGCGCACTCCATATGTTCCCTTGAGCCGAGCATACCACATTCCCATGCGATATGCAATATACCGGCCGCCAACAAATATCAAGGGCTGATTTTATGCTTCCCGGGCCTTATATTGAATTACTGCCGCGCCCCGTTGGGGTCAAGCCAAAGCCGAATAGCGCCCGCATATACGAAAAAGCCCCCGTTTTCAATGAAAACGGGGGCTTTTATAGTACGAGTGGCGATATAGAACCTGTCCGCTTACATCCTCAGGATCAAACAAAATCGAAGCCCAACGGAGTGGGTTCGATTTTGAAAGGAGGAGCAAGGGAGCGGGCGGATGACGACTTTTTTGCCGTAGGCATAAAAAATCGTCGGAGCAAAGCGGACTTTGCTCCGACGTGGAGCGTAAGACCAATTGAGATATTTGCGGAAATCCATGACTTTCAAGGCTTTGCGGGTCTTCACCCATTATTTTTTTGCCGTTTTGCTGCGATGGCTGCGGATTTTCCACCCGAGGGTCAATTTT
>JBMNQC010000008.1:0-128868 GCA_050943935.1 Candidatus Heteroscillospira sp.
ACTGTAACTATTGCGCAAAAATACATGAGCCGTGTGACGATATTGGATGCAGCCCCGAATGGCGAGGCCTGCAAGGGAGGGGCGAAGCGTGAGCATGATATGGTGCGCCTGCGGGAGGACGCCACGGACAAGCAGGGCAGCGCGGCGGTGGAGCTGTACCCCACCCTCAAGGGTCAGGGCGCGCTTGTAAAGGCCGGGGCGCGCATCAACTGGAACGGAGCGCTGAAAAGGGCTGCCGCCGACCTGTGGGGCACACCGGAGAACAGCCCGGAGGCAGCGCCGGAGCTGTGGGAGGATATAGCCTACCGGGAGGGATTTCGTATCATCCCCGCGACCATCACGGCGGGACTGGCCTTTGACCTTGGCGAGCGCGGCTGGTGGGGCGGCCAGCTGTACGAGTCCCTGCTGACTGCAAACGTGAATACTCCGGAGGCATATCCGGACGGCTGGGAGAAGGTGAGAGAGTGACTATAACACTTTCATGGAGCACTATTCTGACGGTCTCAGCGGTCTTAGGAGCAATTGCTACTATAGCAACATATCTAATTAAGGTTGTCCATTGGATGGACAGGCAGAAAGCACAGGACGCGGATATAGTGGATATGCGGAAACAGCACGACGCAGACATGGCGGCTATTAAGCAGGAACAAAGCTTGCTTACCTACGGCATTTTAGCCTGTCTCAAAGGACTGAAAGAAACCGGGTGTAATGGGCCTGTTACAGAGGCAATAGACAAAATTGAAAAGCACTTGAATATGAAAGCCCACGAGTGAAAGGAAAAGATATATGAAATTTCTTGATAATATGGCAGCTCTAATCAAAGTGAAAACCATTGTAACCCTTGTTGTTCTCGCTGTATTCGCCGTGCTTTCCCTGCGCGGTGACATTACGCCAGATAACGTCATGGTCATAACTTCAACCGTAGTCTCTTTCTACTTCGGTACGGTGTACGAAAAGAAAGGATAGACCATGATTCTGACAATCAAAAATCCCCGCAGGGCAGAACTATACATAAGCGCCGGGCGGCACACAGCCGCCCAGGTGCGCAAGCTCACCGGAGCTGATGTGGTCATAAACGGCGGTCTATACGATATGGGCACAATGGCTCCAAACTGTCACCTGAGAGTGAAGAACGTGGACTATGCCTCTGACCCGTATAACTACATCTACGGCTACGGCTGGCACAACGGCAAAGCCGACCTTCGCCCGGTGGAGAGCCGGAACAAGGTGACGATGGACAACTACATTTGCTGCTCATGGATGGTCACGGAGGGCAAGGCGGCAGACATGGTATACGCCCCTGCCACCGGCGGCAGCTGGGGCAATACCGCCATAGGCCGTCTGGCTGACGGCAGCATTGTAGTGAACGTACACGGCGAGAGTGACCCCAGGACGCCCGAACAGCTGCAGGGTGAAATGATACAGGCCGGGTGCGTGGACGCGCTGCGCCTTGACGGCGGCGTCTCCAGCCAGCTATCCAGCGAAGCGGGAGAAGTGACAAGCGCCCGGAAAGTACACAACTACCTCTGCATCTGGGGCGAGGTTGAAAAGAAGGAGGACGAGCCTTTGAAAATTTATCTTTCCCCATCCAGTCAACCGGCGAACATCTACGCGGTGGGAAACACCAACGAGCAGACCCAATGCAACAGGATAGCGGAGTATGCCAAAACCGCGCTTGAAAGATGCGGCTTTGAAGTGAAGAAAGCTCCCGAGGGGCAGAGCTATGTTAGCAATGTGAATGAATCCGACGCATGGGGCGCGGACATTCATGTGCCGATACATACCAACGCCGGAGGCGGTCATGGCCCTATAGTGTTCATTTATTCACGCAGTACAAGCCGTCTGACGCTTGCACAGCCTGTCTACGATGCGCTGAATGAGATTGTACCCACTCCCTCTAAATACGGCGTACAGGCCAAGCCCGGACTTTACGAGATAGCTAACAGCGACGGCAAGTGCGTGTATATCGAGTGCGCTTTCCATGACGACCCGGAGGAAGCCCGGTGGATTATAGACAACGCCCGGGAGCTGGGCGAAACCATAGCAAAGGGACTGTGCCGGGGCTGCGGCGTGAAGTATATTCCGCCCGCCGAAACCGTGGACAAGCTGTATAAAGTCCAGTTGGGGGCTTTTCGTGAACGTGCCAACGCTGAGGCGTTGAGCGCAGAACTGAAGAAAAAAGGCTACGATAATTTCATCATCCAGGGATAGGAAAAGGGAGGCTTCGGCCTCCCTTTTTTTATTTTTTGCGCTTTTTTAGAAAAAGCCATTGACATACTATCGAGAGTATGTTATTATAGTTACAGAAAGGAGGTAAACACATTGAGTAAGCAAAAGCGGAAAAAGAAAAGCGGCAACAAGACAGAGCCGGACAGCTACTTAAATCTTGTTACCGCAATCCTAAACCTCGTGATTGCGATTCTACTCTTGATAGAAAAGCTCACCGAGTAAGGGCAGGGGGAGCAATCCCCCTTGCTCTTACAGGATAACACAAATAATGCTCAATGTCAAATTGCTATGGACGCTTTAATTTATACTTTGTGCGGAGTAAGCGCGACGCTCGCGGTATGCTCTATCGTTATCAATCTCAAGAGGAGGCGGAAAAATGGCGGAAACCGAGAAAAGAAAGACTAAAACCTCGTCGGCGGTAAAACAGCGGTACAATCAAAAGACATACGGAGCGGTTACTGCCTATGTGCCGAAAGAGCTTGCGGCAGCTTTCAAAGAGAAATGCGCCGCCGAGGGTATCTCGCAAGCGCAGATTGTCAAAAAAGCGATTGAGGATTTCTTATCGCAGTAACGAGACAGAGGGCGGGAAACCGCCCTCTGTTGTACTTATATGGAGGGTGCTACAATGGGTAAACTGTACCATCAATTAACGTGGAACGATAGACTGAAAATCGAGGCGCGGATAAATATAGGGTACAAGCCTCAGCGGATAGCCGATGAACTTGGCGTACATGTCAGCACCATATACCGCGAATTAAAGCGCGGGACCTATGAACATCTTAACTAGGACTATACCACAGAGACGCGGTATAGCCCTGAAATAGCTGAGGCTCGCTATCAAGAGGGGCTTTCGGCTAAAGGTGCGCCTCTCAAAATCGGCAAAAACCATGCCGCCGCGCAGTTTATCGAGGACAAAATTATTAACGATAATTATTCGCCAGCGGCGGTGTGCGCCCTCTTGCGCTCAGAGGAATGTGAGCATCTTGGTATTACCTTTTGTAGAGCCACAATTTACAAGTACGTCGATAACGGCGTTTTCCTCAACCTTACAAACAAAGACCTCCCCGAAAAGGGCGACCGCAAACGGGAATATAAGGAAGTGCGCCCGAGACAGAAACGGGCTAACGCCGGAAAGAATATTGAGCAGCGACCGGAGTATATCAACGACCGCCAAGAACCCGGACATTGGGAAATGGATACCGTCGTCGGAAAGAAAAAAACAAAGGCACGGCTCCTTGTTCTCTCCGAGCGGGTAACCCGGCGCGAAATCATTATACGCATAAAAGACGGGGGTGCCGAAACTGTCGTACAGGCATTAGACCGCCTTGAACGGCTTTACGGTGCGGCGTTCTATCAGATTTTCAAGTCAATAACCGTAGACAACGGTTCTGAATTTGCCGACGCTGACGGCCTAGAAAGGAGCGCAAGACGAAAGAACGGCAAACGGACAGAGGTTTATTATTGTCATGCGTATTGCTCTTGTGAGCGCGGTACCAACGAGAATATTAATCGAATGATACGCCGTCACTTTCCGAAAGGCACAGATTTTGACAAAGTGACGGCGGCTGAGGTAAAGCGCGTTGAGCTATGGATTAACACCTATCCGCGAGAAATTCTCGGCTTTATGAGCGCGTCGCAAATGTTTGAAGCTGTGTTTCGGCGTGCGGCATAACCACAATTAAAAATCGTTCTATCTTTTTCGCAGAAAATACTTGACATTTGCGAACTTTTCAGACTTTTATTCTGGAGCGCCCGGTTGGGCGCTCCAGAATTCCGCTTATTCCACAGACAGGACGGTATAATCCCTGTCTTCCACGGCCTTTTTCAAAGTGTCCGGGGCAACGGTGGCACACAGGGACACCACGGCAGTACCTTTAGTGTGGCTCACCTCGGCGCTCTCCACCTGGGGCAGGGCCTCCAGGGCGCTCTTCACGCTGGCCTCGCAGTGAGGGCACATCATACCCTCTATCTTCAGAGTCATAGTCATGCTTTTCACCTCCTTTGTATTATCTCCTTTGCGGAGCTTCTTATCACGACCGGAGTCGTGAATTTTCAGCAGATTCAGCCGCAGGGCGTTGGTCACCACGCAGAAGCTGGAAAGGCTCATGGCGGCCGCGGCAAACATGGGGTTCAAGGTAAGTCCCAGGGGGATGAGCAGGCCCGCAGCCAGGGGGATGCCTATGGTGTTGTAGAAAAACGCCCAGAACAGGTTCTCATGGATGTTCCGCAGGGTAGCGCGGCTGAGGCGCACGGCGGCGGGCACGTCGCTGAGGCGGCTGTGCATAAGCACCACGTCCGCTGCGTCTATGGCCACGTCCGTGCCCGCGCCTATTGCTATGCCTATATCCGCCCGTGTAAGGGCGGGGGCGTCGTTTATACCGTCGCCCACCATGGCGACCTTACCCTTTTCCCGCAGGGAGCGTATCACCTGCTCCTTGCCCGCAGGCAGAACTCCGGCTATCACCTCGTCCACCCCCGCCTGGCGGCCTATGGCTTTGGCCGTGCGCTCGTTATCGCCGGTGAGCATGACCACATGGATGCCCATGTTGCGCAGCTCCCGCACCGCCCGGGGAGAGTCCTCCTTTATCACGTCTGCCACGGCGATGACGCCCAGCAGAGTGCCGTCCGCGGCGAAGAACAGGGGCGTTTTACCCTCCTCCGCCAAAGATATGGCCTGCGCATCCAGACCTTCATCTACATCGGCTACAGAGCCGATAAAGCTGCGGCTGCCGCCGGAGAGCTGCCGTCCCCGGAGCGCAGCGGTGAGTCCGCTGCCGGTGAGAGTACGGAAATCTTCCGTCTCCTCCGGCTGTATCCTTTTTTCTCCGGCATAGGTCATAACCGCCCGGGCCAGGGGATGCTCGCTCTTCTGCTCCAGAGCGGCGGCCAGCGCCACCAGCTCACCTTCGTCCACGCCCGGTGCGGGCAGCACATCGGTCACACGGGGCTCTCCCAAAGTGATGGTGCCCGTCTTGTCCAGGGCGACTATGCTCACCTTGCCCGCCTCCTCAAGGGAGACTGCGGTCTTGAACAAAATGCCGTTTTTCGCGCCCACGCCGCTGCCCACCATGATGGCCACAGGCGTTGCAAGGCCCAGGGCGCAGGGGCAGCTTATCACCAGCACGGATATACCCCGTGCCAGGGCGAAGCCCAGAGACTGACCCAGCAGCAGCCACACGGCTATGGTGACTGCGCTGATTATCATCACCGTCGGGACGAACACGCCGGACACCCTGTCCGCCACCTTGGCTATGGGGGCCTTGGTGGCCGCGGCGTCGGACACCATGCGGATTATCTGAGCCAAAGTGGTATCCTCGCCCACCCGCGTGGCCTCGCACCGGAGGAAGCCGGACTGGTTCAGGGTGGCGGCGGACACTCCGTCCCCCACCGTCTTATCCACGGGGATGCTCTCGCCGGTGAGGGCCGACTCATTCACGGCGCTGGCGCCGTCCACTACCACGCCGTCCACAGGGATATGCTCTCCGGGACGCACCACAAAAACGTCTCCCTTTTTCACCTGCTCCACAGGCACGGTGACTTCCGCGCCGTCCCGGAGAACGACGGCGGTTTTGGGCGCAAGCTGCATCAGGCTGCGCAGGGCGTCGGTGGTGGCGCCCCGGCTTCTGGCCTCAAGCATTTTGCCAACGGTGATCAGCGCCAGTATCATGGCGGCGGACTCAAAATAAAACTCGTGCATCAGCTCCATCACCCGGGCCATGTCGCCCCGGAGCTGAGCGTCAGTCATGGCAAAAAGGGCGTAGGTGCTGTATACGAAAGCCGCGGCGCTGCCCAGGGCCACCAGCGTATCCATATTGGGTGCCCGGTGCCAAAGTCCCCGGAAGCCGCTGATGAAGAACTTCTGGTTCACCACCATAACCGCCCCCGTGAGCAGCAGCTGGATAAGCCCCATGGCCACATGGTTGTCCGCCATGAAAGCCGGGAGCGGCCAGTTCCACATCATGTGGCCCATGGAGAGATACATAAGCGCCAGCAGGAAGCCCACGGACCAGAGCAGGCGGCGCTTCAGAACCGGCGTCTCCTTGTCTGCCAGGGCGTCCTCTCCCGCAGCGGGAGCGCTCTCATAGTCGGAGCCTTTCTGCGCGGCGCCGTAGCCCGCGGCCTCAACCGCCGCTATGATATCTGCGGCCGCCCCGCCCTCAACGCCCATGGAGTTCGTAAGCAGATTCACCGAGCAGGACTTCACGCCCGGCACGGCGGCCACGGCTTTTTCCACCCGGTTTGCGCAGGCCGCGCAGCTCATGCCCGTTACCCTATACTGTTCCATTTCGCTTATCCTCCTCAGATCGGGCCGCACAGCCATCGCAGCCGGAGCAGCTTCCGCCGCAGCCGCCGCGTCGGCGCTGCTTTCTTATACTGCGCACAGCCAGCACGGCCAGCGCGGCTATGACCGCGCCAATTACAAAATCTATCATTGTTTACCTCATTTCATAAGCTTCTGCATGGTGTCCAGCAGCTCATCCACCACTTCGTCGCGCCCGGCGCGTATGTCCTCGGTGACGCAGCTGCGGATGTGGCTGGCCAGCAGCTCCCGGCTGAAGGCGTTCATAGCCGCCGAGACTGCCGCGGACTGCACCAGTATGTCCGGACAGTATGCGTTTTTTTCCACCATGCCCCGTATGCCCCGTATCTGTCCTTCAATACGGCTCAGCCGGTTCATCAGTTTTTTATATTCCTCCTCAGACCGCTCCTTGGTCTTGTGACAGCATTGTTTTTCTTCCACTTGCAGCACCTCGCAGCTCAATATACCCTCTGGGGGTATCTCTACAATATACCCTTCCGGGGTATTTGTCAAGACTGTTTTTCATATTATGTACACTTTTTTGAAAAATAGACGCAAAAAAGCCCGCCGCATATTGCGGCGGGCTTTTGCTGACGGCGCTATGGGCTGTTCACCGTCCCCATCTACAGCCAGCGGAAGTGGTTCACTCCCGCGCCCAGCTCGAAATGATACTTTGCAATACCCAAATCCACACGGGTGAAAAAGCCCCGGCCGGGGTCGGCGCGGACACCATTGCCCTCCAGGATAAACATAAACTTCTGCTGATTCATAGCTGTCGGCGCCAGCAGCGCAGCGTCCACACCGCGGATAAACCAGGCCGGCACCTCTCCAGTAGTGCGCATTACCTCCTCGCGCTTTCTGCTTCGGTGAGGCTCTCCCTGGTTTCTGCCGTGGCCCACGGCCACCACCAGGCACAGGCGCTCACCGGATGCCAAACGAATAGCCTCCCGGTTTTTTGCATAGGTTGCCCCTGCCCAACAGGTATTAAGTCCCAGCTGCTGGGCTCTCAGCACCAGCTTTTCTCCATGATAGCCGCACTTTTCCTCCAGCCCCTCCCTGTCAGGGCCTATGAGTGCCAGATAATTGCTCACGCCGGAGAATTTGGCGCAGCGCGCCGTCAGGGACGAAAAAGCTTCAGGCTCATCAGTAACCAGCTGGATATGCAGACCCCCGTCCCGGTTGCATTGCTCGATACAGGCCCGCAGCTCTGCTTTCTGGGACGGACGCAGAGGTGCGTCGATGTAGCTGCGCACGGAATGGCGCCGCGACATTGCTTCCAGTAATTCCATGGTGTCAGCCTCCTTTTCAGCCTATAATACCACGGACGTGCGGGCAAAAAACAGCGCAAATTGACAGCAGTACGTTTTGTCTAATTGATTTTGCCCGGCGCTCACAAAAATATTTTTTAGAAGCTGCAACATTTCCGCCCTCCCAATTGTATACAGAGCAGAGAGGCGGAAACGTCGCTCACAATCATTTGACAATCAGGAGGACCTAAACATGAACATCAAAAAATTTCTCTGTATTATCCAGGGCGCTGCCTTGGCACTTTCTTTCGCCGCCTGCGGCGGCGCGCCTGAAGCCGACAGCACGCCGGACCCGGTACAGCCGCCCAGCAACTATATTGACTGCGGCACGCTGGAGGAGGCAATAGAGACCTCAGGCATTGAGATTGCCGTTCCAGAAGCAATCAGCGGATATGACGACTGCATCTTTCGGGCCAATAAGACTGACGGCATGATAGAAGTTATCTTCCAAAACGCCGACAATGAAATTCGTTTCCGCAAGGGCCTTGGTGATGACGATATCAGCGGCAACTACAATGCCTTTGCAGAAAAGAGCGATGTGGAGACGGACGGCATCACCATTCAGCTGAAAGGCGCCGACGGAAAAGTAAACCTCGCCACTTGGAGCGCTGACGGCTATTCTTACTCTATTGACAGCACCGAAGCAATGGATAAGATTACCATGACCGACCTTATCAAGACCGTCAGCAGTAGCGAAAGCGCTCCCATCGGCGGCGACCCTGCCACTTGGGGACCTGATAACCAGCCTAGTCTCCAGCCGGCCAGCCCCTTTAAGCCCTGTGAGACGCTGGATGAAGCTGAAGAAGCCGCTGGTTTCAGTCTGACCCTTCCCAGAGCCGCCGATAAGCTGGAAGCAATTGAGAACGAGATGATTCAGGCCTTTTATGGCGAAGACGGTGCAGATATGCTCATCAGAAAGGCTGTTGGCAGCGGGGACATTAGCGGCGATTACAACAAATACGAGCAGGTTGAGACGGTGGACCGTGTTACACTCAAGGGTGCAGGCAATCAGTTTTCTCTTGCTCTTTGGACAGACGGCGAGTATACTTATTCCGTCAGCGTCGGAAGCGCTCTTTCCCAGGCCGATATGATAGAGCTTGTAAACGGAGTGAAATAATTTCTCATACAACTTAAAGGACAGGCCGTCTGGTCTGTCCTTTGAAATATCAGCAGGAGGTATGATATGGAATCTTGTTTTGCAGCAGAAAGCTGTTTACCGCCTTTTATAGCCATACTAAAATACATTCTCCACTTTTTCGCAGCCGTATTTTCCGGAGACGCCGAGAATCAGGCAGATTCATCGCAGACCGCCTGCCGTGAAAAAATCAATCGCCAAGCGGAGCGAATGCTCAGCGAATACGGCAACGCCGTTTTGAGGCTGGCCTACTCCTATCTCCACAGTATGGCCGATGCCGAAGAAGTGCTTCAGGATGCGCTGGTTCAGTTTCTTAAAACAGCTCCTGTGCTAAATACCAAAGAGTATGAAAAGGCGTGGCTTCTCCATGCGGCTGCCAATCTCAGCAAAAACCGCATAAAGTACAATGCCGTCCGTCAGACGGACGAACTTTCTGAGGAGCTGGCGGCTGAAAGCCGCGATGACCTTTCATTTGTATGGGAAGCGGTAAAAGCTCTGCCGGCCAAGTACCGTGAGGTAGTGCATCTTTTTTATTACGAGGGCTACCAAACAGCGCAGATTGCCCGAATACTGGATATGAGGGAGGCCACCGTCCGCTCCAACTTATTCCGAGGCAGGGAAAAGCTGAAAACCATATTGCAGGAGGCGTATGACTTTGAACAGAAAATATGATGAAGCAATGGAGCACATTGAAGTTACACCTGAGATGCGCAGCCGTATCTTGAGCAACATCGAAAACATTGATTTTAAAGAAAAGGCTCACGCAAAACCTGTCCGCTTTCCGAAAATAAAACGTTTTGCCGCTGCTGCCGCTTGTCTCGCCGTCACCCTTGCGGGAGCATTGACCATTCCCTATCTGTGGAATCCTTCTGATGAATCCCCTGTATTTGAAAACAACAGCATTGCAGAGGTCTCCTCTGCGGAGGAGCTGTCCGAAACCGTTGGATTTGAAGTGGAGGAACCAGGCGCTTTGCCTTTTGCCCCCCAAGATATTGTGTACACGGCTTACTGGACGGAGCTGGCGGAAATAACCTATACAGGCGATGGGCAGACCGCTGTTTTCAGAAAAGGTACAGGCTCTGAAGACATAAGCGGCGATTACAATTCTTATGAATCGACGGCAGAGCTATCGGCAGACGGCGCCATCGTTACGCTTAAGGGCAGCGGCGAACTCTATACCCTGGCAAGCTGGACAAGCGGTGAGTTTGCCTATTCATTATTGCTGAGCGACGGCATTGGAGAAGCGGAGTGGCTCGCGGTCCTGCAATCGATACATTAAACAGCCGGCGTATCCCCAGCATAAAACGGCATGACCTTTTGGTCATGCCGTTTTATGTTAATCGTGTATTTCGTCTTTCGAGCTGCCGCAAATTACGGCGGAGCTTTTTGCTTAATTAATACTTACTGCTGTCGGCGGAGGATACGACCTCGCCGGGATTCTCGGTGGAGTTGGCCTCGGACCACTCACGCTCCAGGGCCGTCCAGTCACGGACCTCCAGAAGCTTGGTCCAATTCTCCACACCGCCGGTCACCATCTCGTAATCGTGAGAGTTGGTGGCCTCCTGCACCGCGGCGTAATACCACTTCTCGGTGTCGGCATTGTCCGGCCACTTGATCATATCATCCAGGAGATGGCTCTTCTCCGGAGCGCGGCCCAGGATGCGGTTGATGCCGGTGATGGCCTCGGCACGGGTGATGTAGTTGTTGGGGCGGTAGGTGCCGTCGGGATAGCCCTCAATAAGGCCGTTCATGGCGGCGTTATTGATGAGGTCTGCGGCCCAGTGTCCGCTGATGTCGCTGAACAGGTCCTCTCCCTCGTACTCGGTGTCGAAGAAGCGGCTGAGCATGGCGGCGAACTCGGCGCGGGTGATGCTGCCGTTGGGTTTAAAGCTGCCGTCGGGATAGCCCGTGACCACCTTGGCCTCGGTCATGGTGGAGATGGCGTTGTTGTACCAGGAGGTGGAGAACACGTCGCTGTAATCATTCATCTGGCTCCAGAAATCGCCGCGGGATTCATCCGTCAGCATACGGAAGAAGATGGTTGTGACCTCGGCGCGGGTGATCTCGGCCTCGGGATGCACCAGACCGTCGTCACGTCCGATGACGTAGGCGAAGTGGTCGGTGGTGAGGGTGGGACCCTCGGGGATGGGCTCATCGGGAATATCGGTGCCGCCTCCGCCGCCGCCCTTGTGGAAGTGCTCGGCGGTGAACACCCAGCCGATAACGCCCCGCAGCCCGGCCAGCTCGTTGCCGGTATCCATGGGCACGGTGAGGGTTACGGTGAGCTCCACAGTCTCGTTGTTCTTGAGCTTTGCCAGGGCCACGCCCTCGCTGAGCACGGCGTCGGACAGGACCTCAGCCGTCTCGCCGGAGCCCTTTGTGACGGTGAGATTCAGCTTTTCGGCCAGCAGCTTGTAGGTCTCGGCCTCTTCCTCGGTTATGCCGTCGTGGTCGGACTCGGGCACAGCGGGAGTCTCGCCGGGGACAGGAGAGGGAGCGACGGGGAGATCCGTCTCGTGCATGGGCTCGGTGCGCAGGCGAATCTCGGCGTAGTCGCTGCCGCTCATGCCGGTAGCCTTCACGGTGATGGTCTGGCTGACGGTATCACCGGGCATAAGCTCCTTCATGGCGGTGAACAGGTCGGGATACTTGTGACCGTCCACATCGTTGTATGGCGTGTCGGGATTGAACACGAACTGCTGCTTGGAGTGGTCGTAGGTGACGGTAGCGGGTTCGTCAGCCAGGGCGGTGACAGCCACGGCGCCTATAACCAGAACCACCACCAGCGCGAGGGCCAGCAGCTTGGAAAATTTAGACTTTTTCATGACTTGTCACCTCCTCAGTTGGTGTAACCGCCGTAGCCCCAGGCGTCCACGGCGGCCTTGGTGCCGGTGGAATCAACGCCGTCGGCCTGGATGCCATCGGCAATGATGGTCACCTGCAATGTGCAGCCCTCGGGAGCTTCTCCCTTGGGAGCAATGCTCTCAATCAGCACGGGAGTGAATCCGCCGGACGCCACGCGGGTCTTGCAGTAGTAGTAACCACCGACTTCCGCCCAGTCCGTCTCATTCAGATTGACATCGTAGGTGGGTGCGGCGCCGTAGATATTGCCGTCCGTGTCCGCCCAGTTCACCACATAAGTGGCTCGGATATAGGCGTCGATGTCTCCGGTGTTCTGAATACGGACATCTTTCTTAACGGTGCCATCCAGAACCTCATCAACAGCCGTGGTAACATGGGCGGGGGTGAAGGTGTTGGTGACGGCGCCCGTCTGGGCAGCCAGCCAGGCCAGAGTGCCGCCAACGGAAACTGTCAGGATAAGGACGAGAGCCAGAAGTACTATGGATTTCTTTTTCATGCCTGCTCATCCTCCTTTCTGCCGGCAAGGGGGCTGGTGACGATAGCCTCAGCCGTCCAGGTGTTTACCTTAACGGAGCTGCCGGAGAGCCACTTGGTGTTTTCCAGGGTGTTGGTGATGGTAACAGCGCCAGCAGGGTCGGCAGCGGAAACCGTCTCGGACTTTGCGCCGTCGGCGGTGTAGCGCCAGCTCCAGCCCATGTCCTCAGTAACGGTGTAGGTGCCCACGGGCAGGCCGACGATCTTGGTGCTGCCGTCGGCGGTGATAACAGCCTTCAGCTCGACCGCGTCAGCGTAGGTGTTGCCAGCGCCCTCGACGGTAAAGATGAAGCTGTCGTTCTCGCCAAAGAGCTTGCCGTCGGTAAGATTCTTGTCAATCACCAGTTCGCAGGTCAGGGGGTGGACGGTGTAGTAGCCGCCGGTGTGGGTCTGGCAGTTATGACCAGCCACGTTGCAGTTGGTGGTGATGGCGGCAGTCAGCTCGCTGCCTCCATTGAAGGCCTTGACATAGACCTTAACATCCTCGTTGGGCATCACCATACTGGTCAGCTCGGCGTTGTCCTTGTCATAATACTTCAGAGCTGCGCTGGTATAAGGTGCGTTGCCGCTGACTGCGGGGATATTGGTGTGGCTGTTGCCGTCGCTCCAGCTCACGCTGGAGGTGCCGCCGCCGGGAGTATAGCTGTCGCCGTAGTACGCGGTGGCGTCGTTGAGCGTGACCGTAACAGCGGGCTTGAGAACGTGAACGGTAAAGCTATCGTCCGCCGCAGTATAGTCAATTTCGCCGACCTTAGCGGTGGTGGCCGTCACACCTGTGCAGTCGGCAAATGCCGACGCATTGGGGCTGTAGGTGAAGGTAACAGCAGGCGCTGTGCCAAACATATTGCTTGCAGCGTTGTCATTTGCGTCTGCCCAATCAACCCGGACAAAATTCTGAGCCTCATAATCGGGAGTGCTGCCCAGGTAAATGGTGCTGTCCTCAAAAACAGGTACGGGGAAGAAAACCGTCACATCTGCCTCGCAGCTGCTGGTGTCAGTAGCTGCGGGAGCGGTTCCCGTAGCATCGGAAGTCGCCGTTGCGGTAATGGTGTAGCTGCCGTTTGCGGTGTTGCTGACGGGGGTCTCGACCTCATATGTGATACTGTTAATGAAGTCATCCTTCCACGCATCCGCTCCGGTAGGACGTACAATCTCATTATAGAGCGCGCTTCCCTCAGGGACGTCGCCGCCATAATAGACGTTGTGGTCAACAGGAGTCGGGTCGGGAATGTTGAGCGCAATATTCACAGTAGGAACATCAAAGTTCTCTATTACATCCGCTCCGCTGTAAACGCCGGATGCGCTTCCGTTGGTGGGAACTCCGTTACCGCCCCAGAAGCCTTCGCGCACAACAACAGGAATCTCGACAATCAGCTTTCTTCCGTGGAAATCACCGCTCTGAGTAACATCGCCCTCAACACGGCCGGTTTCCGCAACGAAATTGTGCTTGAAATTAAAGCCCGACACATCGATGGTCTTTCCGCTGATCACAGGTGTAATGCCTGTGGCTATAACCGCGTCAGACCAGCTCAGGGTGCCGCCGGTATACTCAGCATCAGCCGTTTTCACGACAATACTGCTCTCGTCTGCACCTGCGGGCAGTTCAAAGTAGTCGCTCACTACATCTCTGATAACAGTAGATTCATCCAGCGCAATGCTTGCTCCGCCGGTCTGGGAGGCAATCTGGTCAAAAATGTTTTCCAGAGCGTCGATGTCGCCAGCCGTCAGATAGAAGCTGCCGTCGGAGGTATCAATTTTTGCCCCCGGTGTAATCTGACTGATAATCTCGCTTGTATCTCCGGTATAATAGCTATCGCCACCATTGTTTCTGTTATCAATAACATTACCCGTGTACTGCGCATTTGGATAGTTGGAGGTCACATAGTCCATGTACTTATCCATGTCGGTAGACGGGTTAGCCGCATTAGTGCCCGGCATAACGGAAATACAGTAAACAGACGCGGAATAGGTGTTTTTCAGCGTATACGCATTATCCACGGCCTGCTTTACGGTTCTGGAGCTCCAGTCATCTGTTCCGGAGGGAGCAGGCTCGCCATCCGTAATCATAACTACAACACGGTTGCGGCCCGTACTGTCATAAGCGCTGAATATGCTGTTTGCCTTTTCCAGACCTCTGCCGTGCTCTGTTGCAGATTCATCGGCGGAAATACCGTTTATAGCATTCCGGATGGTCTGTGTGTTATCGCTGACATCAAGCAGCGCCGTGCTTTCAGCTCCCGTATGGATATATCCGTTCTGGCCGAAGCTTACTACGGCTATACGGCTGTCAGGGCTCTCGGTGTTGACCGAGTTCACAAAGGCGGTAGCGGCAGACTTAAGCGCTTCCATTCTGTTTATGGACTGGACACGGACATAGAACTGAACTCTTCCATTAGTTGTGTCTGTGGCTGATTCCTTGGGTGTATAGGCGGTTCCCGCGTTATGGCCGAAGAACCAAGAGCAGCCATCAGTCCACTTGACGCAAGTTGAACACCACTCGACCTCAGTATAGTCACGCCAGCCCTCCACATAATATGTCTCGTTTTTGTCCAGCTCATAGACTTCCTTATAGCTGGCTGAGCTGAAGCTACTGCTCATACTGGTGGAGCGGTCAAGGACGAGGATAATGTCGCAGGGTTTCGACTCGGAGGATACCGTTACATTACCGGTTACATAGCTCTCCAGGGTAAGAACATATTGCCCGGCAGCGTCGTCCCAACGGACGTTTTTAGATGTGAACACAGCGTCGTTGGTCACAGGGGGCGTCTCCGCAAACAGTCTGGATGCGCGGCGGGGGGCTCTGTAGGTGGTCTGGACGAAATCGGCCACATCGCTGAAGTTCACAGCAGGCTCTTCCAGAATGTTGAATTCGTCAAGGCGCTCCGCGGCATACAGCTTTGCAAAATGCGCCTCAATCTCATTCAACTGCTCGTCGGAAAACATGGCGATTTCATCCTCGGAGAGCTCAAAGGCAATGGCGTCCATCTCGTCAGTAGTCTCGCAGGCCAGCAGCGCCGCATAAACCGCCTCAATATCAAAGGGAATTTTCTCCTCCACATACTGAGAGCAGCCTTCAAGGTGCGCCTCGCCCTCGGCCACGCCGCACTCAGGGCAGGCTGCGGGCTGCTCCGGAGTCACTTCCGGGCTGGGGATGACCTCGGGGGACTCCACAGGCAGAGGCTCGGTGGTAGGCTCGGGCTCGGTGGTAGGCTCGGGCTCAGTGGTAGGCTCGGGCTCAGTGGTAGGCTCAGGCTCAGTTGTAGGCTCGGGCTCGGTGGTAGGCTCGGGCTCAGTGGTAGGCTCGGGCTCGGTGGTAGGCTCGGGCTCAGTCGTAGGCTCGGGCTCGGTGGTAGGCTCGGGCTCAGTGGTAGGCTCGGGCTCAGTCGTAGGCTCGGGCTCAGTCGTAGGCTCGGGCTCGGTGGTAGGCTCGGGCTCGGTGGTAGGCTCAGGCTCAGTCGTAGGCTCGGGCTCGGTAGTAGGCTCGGGCTCGGTGGTGGGCTCGGGCTCGGTAGTAGGCGCGGGGTCGGTAGTCTCTATGGGGTCGGTAGTCTCTATGGGGTCGGCGGGGTCACCTACGCCCTCAAGAGCCGATGCGGGAAGTATGCCGATGACCATGGTGAGCACCAGCACGAGAGCCAGTATTCTTTTTTTCATGTTCTCAGCACCTCCTTAGGTTTGGGGCAGTTCGGGCCAGCCGACCACATCGGTGACATTGCCGCTGGCAGGGGCGTTGTTCTTTGCCTGCACGGCCTGTGCCGTGACTGCAATGGTGGCCGCGGCGCTCTGATACTCGTTGCCCATGCGGGCATCGAAGCTCACGGTGCTGAACACCGTCACCTTGTCGCCGGGCTTTACGATACTATTATAATAGTACCAGCCGCCCTCCTCGGTCCAGCCATCGCCGGGGCCGTCGAGAGCCATCACAGCCGAGTCAAGCTCCGTGTTCTCAAAGCTCTTGTCGATACGGACACGGAGGTAAAAATCCTGAGTGCCGGTGTTCTCGACCACGGGCTTCTTGGCCAGAGTCTGGCCGGGCATGACGTTCTCGAACTTCATGCCGCCTTCGATGGGCGTACCGTCTCCCTCCTCGGTGAGGGACATTTCAATCGTGCCTGTGGTTATCACGTTGGTTGCGCGGCCCTCGGCATTTATAAAGGCTGTGGTGCCGTAGGCGAACAGCGCCAGTATCAGCACTATCAAAGCCGCGGCCGCTATACGTTTCTTCATTCTCATTACCGCCTTTCGTGGTAAAGTCGCTTGGGTCTATGGTGGGGAAAGCGGGGGGAGGGGCTGCCTCCCCCCTTAATAGTTCAGTTATCCGGGTACGCAGATGTGCGGGGGATTAGCCCATGCAGGTGGTAAACCAGGCGTCAATCTCTTCCACGGTCATTGCCTGGACTGCGCTGAAGGAGGGCTTTGCGCCCTGAGCCTGAACGGCCTCAGCCTTGACAACGATATCATAGCTGCCGTCAAAGCCATTGGTGACGGTAGTGGGAATTACTATAGAGCTGAAAGCTGGGTTGGTGATGGCATCGACTGCGAGAACGCTGTTGTAGTAGATGTAATCGCCGTAGATAGTCCAGCCTTCGTTGACTGCATCCACCGCATAATTGCTGTTGCGAATCTTAATCAGGTTGCCATCGCCCAGCGCATCCAGACCGGTGACCTGAATACGGACGAAGCAGGGGTTCTTTCCGGTGTTTTCTACGGTAGGATCCTTGGCAAGAGCCTCGCCGGGATAAACCTCGGGAGCATCCTGAGAGCCGGTGGTCACCCAGTTAGGCTCGGTAAGTGCAATATCAACATTACCAACGGTGAATACGTTATCGGCCTGCTCATTATCGGTGAAGTAGGCCAGAGAGCCGCCGATCACGGCGATTGCCAGCATGGCAACAACGAGGCAAAGAGAAACGATTTTCTTTTTCATGGTATGTAGTTCCTTTCTTTAATTGTAATGGGGGTACAATTTTAGATTACTAAGTTAGGGAGTTAGGCGGCGGGGTTCAGCTCTGCCCAAGCCAGCTCGGCAGTCTCAAAGCCAGCCTGCTGGATGGCATAAGCGGTGAAGGTGAGGGTCACAAGGTCAGGGTCAGCAGTAACTGCATCCATCATAGCCTGAGTGACGCTGGTCTTAACTGTAACCTCGTTGTCGGCAAGGACGGCAATGGGATTATCAGTATCCTGAGTTGCAGCTGTGCAGTAGTAGACACCTGCATTGCCGGGCAGCGCAGTCCATGCAGAGGCAACATCATAGTCGATGTAATTGTCCAGTTCCGCGGACTCCTCAATCTTCACGAACACCCATGCATCTTCACTACCGCCCTCGACAGTAACGACGGGGTCCTTGGCAATATCGGTGCCGGGAACCATCTTATAGTTTTCAGTAGTTTCTTCAAGAGTAAGCTTAACATTGCCGACGGTAAATACGTTCTCGATTTCGACGGTCTGCGCGGTCAGGTAAGCGACGGTTCCGCCGATGCCAAGGGCAAAGGCCAGGACTACTACGAGGGCGAGGGTGAGTTTTTTCTTCATGGTGATTTCTCCTTTCAAATTTGGGGCTTGCGTTTTTTGCGTACCGGGTTGTGTTTATATAATGCCTTTCGGCTTTCCCCCACGTCAAAAGAAGTTCGCTCCTTCTTTTTCCTCCCCTGACAGGGAAGAAAAAGTCAGGATACGGAGCGACCTCCGTAGGAAATTTCTTTCCTCCCCTAACAGGGGAGGTGGCCCCGCAGGGCCGGAAGGGTTTAAGCCTCCAAATTTGCCGGAAGCTAACTTGAGAAATTAAACCCCTCAGTCGCTGGCGCGACAGCTCCCCTGTTAGGGGCGCGGCGCTTTACGCCTCTTCTTTCTTCTTTTTCGCCTCGGCCTTTTTATCGGCCTTGTCGGCCATTTCCATAAGGTCCGGGGCGAACATGAGGACTATGACTATGCCCGCGGCGCTCCAGCCGATGTATTTCCCCGGCGGCTCAGAGAGCCAGCTGGAGAGGTAGCCCAGCTGCGGGACGCAGAACACGGGCTTGCCTATGAGGTTGTTGAAGTGCACGGGCGCGCCGTCTATGGCGTCGTTAGCGTCGCCCTTGGTGGTGAAGCGCTGATTTTCCGCGTCTATATCCACCACGCGGTGGGTGGCCACCACCAGGTCCTCATTGAGGACGAAGGTTATGGGGTCGCCCACCTGAATATCTTCGGCGGGCACCTTCTTAACATATATCAGAGAGCCGGTGGGATATGCCGGTTCCATGCTGCCGGAGAGCACCGCAAAGGGCGTTAGCCCTATGACGCGGACTCCTGCCAGCGCCACGGCCAGCAGCACTATGGCCGCCACCAGAACGGTGGTAACAATATTCCATATCCTTTTGAGAGTTTTGTTCATCGTCCGTCCTCATTTTAGGTATTTGACGGCTCCGGGCCATCAGCTTGATACCACCATACCACCCGATGGTCACAAATTGGTAATATTTCAAGAAAATCGTGAAAAAATTTTAAAAATAAAAAATCAGCCGCCGGATTTTCTCCAGCAGCTGACAAATTCTGACAAAAAATAAGTTCGCGCTGCCGAAGTTCATCCTATCTGGCAGCCGAACTAACATAACCGGTTTGACCCGGCCTTAGCCTTCGTGCTTTGCGTCCCGCGTTTTCGCGCGGTTTGCCTTTATCAGACCATATTCTCTTATGGCCCAATTGTACCACAGGCGCAGGCAAAAGTCCAGCAGATTTTGGAAAAAAACGCCTCTCCGGGGCGGGCATATTTCCATAGGGAAATATAGGAATTTTCGGCAAATGTTACCGCGTGGTATTATTATATATTGTATCATCGTCTTTACTTTTGAGCCGTCGGGGACTATAATGGAGGCAAAAAATCCGCCTTTGAAAGGACAGAGCGCCATGAACAACTATAAATTTGAGACTATGCAGCTCCACGTGGGTCAGGAGAGCCCCGACCCCGCCACCGACGCCCGGGCTGTGCCTATTTACGCCACCACCTCCTATGTTTTCCCCAACAGCGAGACGGCGGCCGACCGCTTTAATCTGAAGGACGGGGGCAACATTTATTCCCGTCTGGGCAATCCCACCAGCGACGTGTTTGAAAAGCGCATGGCCGCTCTTGAGGGAGGCGTGGGCGCTCTGGCCTTCGCCAGCGGCACCGCGGCCATAGCCGGCGCCGTGCAGAACATCCTCTCCTGCGGCGACCATCTGGTGTCCTCCGCCACCCTGTACGGCGGCACCTACAACCTGTTCGCCCACACCTTTGCCGACTGCGGCATCTCCGCCGACTTTGTGGACGGCTCCGACCCCGAAAATTTTGAGCGGGCCATCCGGGACAACACCCGCCTGCTCTACATAGAGAGCATGGGCAACCCCAACTGCGACGTGATAGACATAGAGGCCGTGGCCCAGATAGCCCACCGCCACAAGATTCCCCTGATGGTGGACAACACCTTCGGCACTCCCTACCTCATCCGCCCCATAGAGCACGGCGCGGACATAGTGGTGCACTCCGCCACCAAGTTCATAGGCGGCCACGGCAGCGTGCTGGGCGGCGTTGTGGTGGACAGCGGAAAGTTTGACTGGGCGGCCAGCGGCCTGTTCCCCGGTCTGAGCGCCCCCAACGAGAACTACCACGGCATAGTTTTCACGGAAAACGCCGGAAACGCGGCATATATCACCAAGCTGCGCACCACCATACTGCGTGATTACGGCGCCTGCCCCAGCCCCTTCAACACCTGGCTGCTGCTCCAGGGACTGGAGACTCTGTCCCTGCGGGTGGAGCGCCATGTGGAGAACGCCCTGAAGGTGGTGGACTTCCTTAAAAACCGCCCCGAGGTAAAGCGCGTGAACCACCCCTGCCTGCCCGAGCATCCCGACCACGCCAAGTATAATAAGTACTTCCCCCTGGGCGGCGGCAGCATCTTCACCATTGAGCTGAAGGACGCGGGCAAGGCAAAGCCCTTCTGCGAGAGTCTGAAGCTCTTCTCCCTGCTTGCAAACGTGGCGGATGTGAAGAGCCTGGTCATCCACCCCGCCAGTACCACCCACTCCCAGATGAACGAGGAGGAGCTGCGCGCCTGCGGCATCAGCTCCGGCACCATACGCCTCTCCATAGGCACCGAGCACATAGACGATATAATAGCCGACCTGCGTCAGGGCTTTGAGGCAATAAAATGAGGATTTTCAATGATGTGACGGAGCTGACAGGCTCCACGCCCCTTATTCGTCTGAGCCGCTTCGGGGGCATCCTCGCCAAGCCCGAGAGCATGAATCCCGCCGGCAGCGCCAAGGACAGGATAGGGCTGAGCCTCATCCGGGACGCTGAGGAGCGTGGGCTGCTGTCTCCCGGCGCGACCATAATAGAGCCCACCAGCGGCAACACGGGCATAGGCCTGGCCATGGTGAGCGCGGTGCGGGGCTATAAGCTCATACTCACCATGCCCGAGACCATGAGCGTCGAGCGGCGCAGGCTGCTGAGCGCCTACGGCGCCGAAATAGTCCTCACCGACGGCTCCGCCGGCATGGCGGGAGCCATAGCGAAGGCCAAAGAGCTGCACGAGTCCATACCCGGCAGCTTTCTGCCCGGTCAGTTCGACAATACCGCCAACGCCAGGGCGCACTATCTCACCACCGGGCCGGAGATATGGCGCGACACCGACGGTGCTGTGGATATTTTTGTATCCGCCGTGGGCACCGGCGGCACCTTTACCGGCTGCGCCCGGTATCTGAAGGAGCAAAATCCCGATATCCGCGCCGTGGCGGTGGAGCCTGCCGGCTCCCCCGTCCTGTCCGGCGGCAAGGCCGGGCCCCACGGCATACAGGGCATAGGCGCGGGCTTCGTGCCCGGGGTGCTGGACACTTCACTCATCGACGAGGTGCTCACCGTGTCCGACGGGGACGCCTTCGCCTGCGCCCGGGAGCTTGCCCGCACCGAGGGTCTGCTCTGCGGCATAAGCTCCGGAGCCGCTCTCAGCGCGGCGGCGAGGCTGGCCGCGAGACCGGAAAACGCGGGCAAGTGCATAGTTGTCATCCTGCCCGACACCGGAGAGAGGTATCTCTCCTCCGGACTGTTTGAATAATAAGCAAAGACCTCCCGGAGCTTTGTGCTCCGGGAGGTCTTTGTATGCCGGGAGGATTTCAGCGCTCCCGCCCAGCCAGCAGCACTCCTGCTGTCAGCGCGGTGAAGGGCGCTACGGTGCACAGGCCGAAGGAGCCTATCACCGTATGCAGTATCTCGGCAGATACATATTTATAATTGAGAATGTGGTCTATAGGCGTGCCCTGAGCCATGAACACCATGAGCAGGGCGATATAGCCTCCGGAATATGCAAACAGCAGGGTGGTGGTCATGGTGCCCATGGCCGCGCGGCCCACGTTCATCCCGGAGCGCACCGCCTCGCCCGCCGTGATGCCGGGCTTTTTTTCCACCACCTCATACACCGCCGAGGTGATATCCACCGACAGGTCCATTATGGCCCCGGAGGCGCCCAGAAAAATGGAGGCCATGAATATCTGCGTAAGGCTCAGATGGCCGTAGCCGGAATACAGCAGGCTCTCGGAATAGCTCATAACGGCGCCGTGTATTTTAAAAAGGTCGGTGAACACAAGCCCCAGCCCCGCCGTTACCAGCACGCCCAGCAGAGAGCCGGACACCGCCGCGGCGCATCTTCTGTCGAAGCCGTAGACCAGCGCGATTATCAGCACCGTCAGCACCACGGTAACGGCCAGGCCCACCCACACCGGGTTCTGTCCCCTGAGATAGGCCGGCACCAGAACCTTCCACAGCATGAGCACCGTGAGTACGAAGGAGCAGACGGCGCGCAGTCCGGTCTTTCCCGCAAAGGCCAGCAGCAGTATGACGAACAGCCCCGCCAGCAGCAACTGAGCCCCGGTGCGGTCGTGGTCGGTCATGGTCACATTCAGTATTTCACCCTGGCTGGAGCTTATGACCACCAGCGCCCTGTCGCCGGGGGCGAAGAGCTTGTCCTGCTCCAGAGAGCCGTTGAGCATATTCACGCCCTGTGTCTCCCGGCCGGCAAAGGCCCCGTCCAGTATCTCCAGAGTGCAGCGCTGCTCGCCGGAGCGCACCAGCCCCGTATCCACTATGGCGGAGTCGTCTATTTCCAGCACCCGAGCGGAGCAGCGCTCGGCCTCCTTGTAAAGCTCCTTGTCCTCAAAGCCGGTGGGCATGGCGACAAGGCCCAGTATCATCACCAGACACACAAGCACCGGCGCATTCCGGCGCAGCAGGGATATAAAGCCGCCCACGCTCACGCTCTCCCGGAGCTGAGCCACCACGCCTCGCCCTCTACCACTCCGTACAGGCACAGCACACCCACCGCCAGCCCCTGCACGGAGTCGGAGGCGGCAACAGAGTGAATGACCACGGCCAGCGCAAAGACTATGACGCCCGACGCCAGAGCGTTTACAAACACCGCAGGCAGGCAGCCGCGCAGCCGTCTCAGCAGATACAGGGATGCCGCCAGCAGGAGAAGAACCATTCCGGTTGAAAATTCCATGATAACTTACCTTTCAAAACAAAAAATTACAGTCGGCCCGTCCCGGTTTTCGCGGGACGGGCCTTTATATTCTTGCAGTCCGCTTTTACTTTACTTCCAGCATATCTGCCAGCTTGTTGAATATCTCGGTGTTGTCGTAGTAGCCGTTGAATTCGCCGGCGTTCACGCCCTGAGCCAGCACGGCCACGGGCAGGCCGGTGTGGCTGTAGGAGGTGAAGCTCACGCCGGACTTGTTGTTGAGGATGTGGGTGACGGTCACGCTGAGGGGCTCGTAAGTACCGTAAAGCACATATTCCTGCTGCTCATACTGGCTGGTAGCGGTACCGTTCACGGTCTTTTCATAGGCGGCGCGCAGCTGGCCAAGCTCATACTCGGTGAGCACCAGCTTGTCGCCCTCATCGCCCTGAGCCTTCAGGCCGAACAGAGTCTCGATATCGGTCAGCACGGTCTCAAAGGGAGTCTTGTTCTCCTTATAGGAGGCCACATAGTCGCTGTCGTACTTGGCATAGGATATTTTCTGGCTCTCCAGCAGAGTGAGGTAGGTGTCGTAGTCTGTGCCGGCAAAGCCGATGGTGAGACCGCCGGTCTCGTGGTCGCCGGTGACAACGATAAGGGTCTCGTCCGCGTGGTCCGCGGCGAAGTCCAGAGCCACCTGCACAGCATCGGCCAGCGCCTGGGTATCGCGGATGGTGCTGCCGGCGTCGTTGGCGTGGCAGGCCCAGTCAATCTTGCCGCCCTCAACCATCATAAAGAAGCCATTGTCGTTGTCCAGCACCTCAATGCCCTTGTCCACATAGTCGGCCAGAGACCACATATCGTCGGTGCGGTCCAGCTCATAGGCCATGGCGTCGGAGTCGGCCAGATGCTCGTCAATGAGTATCACCTTTTCGTCGGCAGCGGTGACGGCTTCGGCCTCGGCCTGGGTCATTACGACCTTGTAGCCCGCCTTTTCGGCCAGCTCATAGAGGTTTTCCTTGTCCTTGTCATTGCCGGTGACCTTTTTGAGGCCGCCGCCTGCGAAATACTCAAAGCCGGAATCGATAAGCTCCAGACCTATCTCATAATAGTCGTTGCGGCTGGCCTGATGGGCATAGAAGGCGGCGGGGGTGGCGTGGTTCAGGTTGACGGAGGAAATAACGCCCACCTTGAAGTCCTTCTGGCTGTGGAGCTTTTCGGTTATGGTCTCGAACTTCTCCGTGGCGGTCTCGTCCACGTTGATGGAGCCGGAATAGGTCTTGCGTCCGGTGGAGATGGAGGTGGCGGTGGAGGCGCTGTCGGGGGCGAAGGAGTTGGAGTCGTAGGTGACGGCGCTGCCCGCAGCCTCAAAATTCATAAAGTTCAGATACTCGGGGCCGTCCAGCTTAGCGCCCTGGTTGTCGTCCAGGCTGGGCTGGGCCATGAAGTAGTCATCGTCGTTCAGAGCGCCCAGGAAGTCGGAAGTGGACTGAATCTGGGGATAGCTCATGCCGTCTCCTATGAACAGGAACACATACTTGGGGGCCTTTGCGGTCTCGGCCGCGGGAGAGGCGGTAACGGCGGGAGTGGCGGTTGGGGTCTGGCTCTCCGGAGCCTCCGCAGCGGAGCAGCCGGCAAGGCAGCTCAGCACGCTTATGGCGGCAAGACCCGCGGAAAGGATTCTCTTGAGTTTGGATTTCATTTCTTTCTCCTCTTGCATTCATAATTTGTGATTCACACAAGGGAGATTTTACCCGCCCAATGTTAAATTCTCTACACCTCACAGTTTAAATCTAAAAAAATCGCCCCTGTCGGGGCGTGCTTTGGACAGAAAAAGGCGCCCCGGTGGGGCGCCTTCTAATATTTACATATCATCCGCGGAGATGAGGCCGTAGCCGCCGTCGCGCCTGCGGTAGACAACGGAGAAGCTGTCGTCCTCCTGGTTTTTGAAAACGAAGAACTCATGCTCCAGCAGGTCCATCTGAAGGATGGCCTCCTCAGTCGTCATGGGTTTCAGGGAAAAGCGCTTGGTGCGTACTATCCTGAACTCCTCTTCCTCCGGCTCGGGAGCCAGGGCGGGGGCCCACTCAATAGTGCCCTCGCGGAGCTTTTTGCTCAGGCGGGTCTTGTGCTTGCGAATCTGGCGCTCAATGGAGGCCGCGGCCGAATCTATGGATGCATACATATCGCCGGTCACTTCGCTTACCCTGTAAAACATACCGTTATTCTTGAGGGTGACCTCCGCCATGCAGCGGCCCCTCTCTATGCCAAAGGTGATGAACGCCTCGCTCTCAGTCCGGAAAAGCCGGTCTATCTTGCCAATCTTTTTTTCCGCGTAGGCTTTCACAGCATCTTCAACTTGCAATTTCTTTTCGATAAAGGTAAACTTCATCAGGTTCAGCTCCTTTCGGGCGGCTTACACCGCCGCTAATGCTTCAAGTAAGGCTTCCTTACTTGTGCTTATTATAACATAAGCAGCTGCGAATTAAAAGAACTTTTTGTAAAATTTTCACATGAAATTGATGACAAGGGGAGGTGCCCGCGTACTTATTCGCCCGGGTACGTCTGTGAAATCGGTTCGTACTGCGGAGTCGTGTTTTGAAACCCATTTCTTTAAAGAAACGGGTTTCAGACCTCCCAAAGAATCCGCCTATGTCGCATACTCTTTTGGGCCTCGCCGACGCGCACAACGCGCTCGTGCGGCGGTGGATGCAAGCCTTGGCCTGCGTCCGGGTGCGGTGCTGTCAGGGGAGCTTTACGCTGAACTCTGCTGCCCAATTCCCGTGGAAGCCGCTACCTTAACAGGGGAGGGAAAAGCTTTTAAATCCGTGGCGAAGCGACACTACACCTATTCATTCTTACTTCTTCACTAAAACTCCCCCGGCCCTTGCGGTACCGGGGGAGAGTTGCTGTTCTTTACCTCCAGACAAGGCTTATACTCGTCTGTTTAATAAATTGAGCCGGGTAACTTTCGGCTATATGTTCGCTCTGCACATGCACCCTGTCGCCGGGAAGAAAATCCTTGCCTAAACTTTGGGCTAAGTAAAGGCCGCCGCGGCGGTCTGTCAGAAGCAGCTTTGTTCCGTCTACTTCCACCACAGTATAGCTGCCCATATAATAACAAAGCCAAGCGGATGCAAACAGAAACAATACTGTGAACAACAGGGCTATTAGCCTTTTTCTGTTTCTAAAAACCATTTTGCTATACCGCCCTCCTTCGTGCATTGGTGTTAGTGCACATTTTTTCTCCGGCCATTGTCTCCCGTTCTGGTTGTATTGTACATTGATTTTATGTTGCTGTCAACTGAAGCTTATACAATTCACGCCTGTTCCAGAAACCTTTCCAGCTCCTCAAAGCTGTGTACGGTGACGGTGGGCCTCAGCTCTCCGCTGCCGGTGTTATGGCGGTCGTAATGGCAGGTGTCTATGCCCGCGTTTATGCCGCCCTTTATATCGCTGGAGAGGCTGTCGCCTATTATTATGGCCCGGGCTGGGTCAAAGCCCGGCACATGGGAGAACACATAGTCGAAATAGCCCTTCTCCGGCTTGTGGAAGCCCGTCTCCTCGGATATGAATATACGCTCGAAATATTTGTCCAGCCCCGAGGCGGCCAGCCGCTGGTACTGGGTGTCGGCTACGCCGTTTGTGACCATTATGAGCCGGTAGCTCTCCCACAGCCTTGCGCAAAGCTCCACCGCCCCTGGTATGACCTGGTGGCCCAGGCCAAGCTGCACCCGGTAGAAATCCTCCACCTCCTGGGCGTCGCAGCTCCTGCCCAGAAGGGAAAACAGCTCGTCGAAGCGCATGGTGAGCACCTGGGCCTGAGTCAGCTCTCCCAGGTCGTACATGCGCCAATATTTTCGGTTTATGCCGCTGTATACGGCCACTATCTCATCCGTTGGCTCCACGCCGAAGTGCCGCAGAGTGGCGCGTATAGACACCCGCTCGTTCTCGTCAAAATCCAGCAGGGTGTTGTCCGCGTCCAGCAGCAGAAATTCGTATTTTTTCACTTCAGTTCCTCCCCGTCAAGCATGGCGCTCACCAGCTTCTCGCCCTCGTACACCAGCTTCAGGTCAAAAAACGGCCTGTCCTCCTCCAGCATACGCAGGAAGATGAGGTCCCCGTCCCAGAGGGTAAGCTCCTGAAGGCGATTTTTGGGTATCCACTCCAGAACGCCCTCGGAGCAGGGGTGCTCCTCCCCGGAAAAGCGCGAGCAGGTGAACAGGTGCATATACTCCGTCTCCCACTTGTCGGACACAAAGGTGACTATGCCCCTGAAGCGCGGCTCCTCCAGATGCAGCCCGGTCTCCTCCAGGGCCTCACGGCGCACACATTCAAAAGGGCTCTCGTCGGCCTCGAACTTGCCGCCCACGCCTATCCACTTGTCCTGATTGCAGTCGTTTTTCTTTGTGACCCGGTGCAGCATCAGGTATTCCCCGCCCCGCTCTATGTAGCAAAGACTTGTGAGCTTCATATACATCACCTCTCCGGCAGTTTACCACAGGAGGGGCGCTCCGCGCAAGTGTCAGGGCGAAACCAGCTCCGTGCCGGGATAGTAATGCTCCAATATCTCCCGCCAGCCCATCCCCGACTGGGCCAGCAGATTCGCCCCCTGCTGGCTCATTCCCACACCGTGGCCGTAGCCCCGCACCGTGAACACAAAGTTTTTTCCATCGTACACCGCGTCGAAATCCGTGCTGCGCAGTCCAAGGCAGGCCCGGAGCTGAGTTCCCGTGAAGGTCTCTGAGCATAGTGTCAGCTCAGCCACCCGGCCGGTGTCCGTCAGGACAAGTTCACCCAGCCAGTCCGCAGGCTCCGGAGAAAACTCCGCTTCAGGGCGTTTTTCCAGTACCAGAGTGCGCATCTGCTCCGGCGCCAGGCTCACGGTGGTCTTGAGATTTTTGACATTCTCCTCCGTCTCCGGGCTGGAGACGCTGACCAGATAGGGTACCGCCGACCAGACACCGGCGCTGTCCTCGGTGCGTCCGGCCGAGGACGCGTGGAACACCGCCTGAACAGGCTGCCCCTCATAGCTCAAATACTGCCCGTCTGTGCCGCAGACGGCGGCATACACGCGGGCAAAATTTTCTTCAAAAGCGTCTCCCCATTTTTCCCGCAGGGCGGGCTCGTCCAGCCAGGCTGTGCAGCAGCCCGGGTCCGTGCACACGTCGGCCTGGGGATGGGTGGGATTCCCCATACGGCAGGCGCGCAGAATGTATGTGCGTATGGCCACGGCCTGAGCCTGCAGGGCCTCGGCGTGGAAAGCGGCGGGCATCTCCGCGGCTACCGCACCGACAAGGTAGCCCTCCATGTCCGTATCGAACACACCGTCGGGACCAAGTACGGCAAGAGCTGTGCCGGCATCCGTCACAGCATGGGGCGGCGCCGTCTCCTCTGCCGGTGCCGGCGTAGGGAGTGCCGACGGCTCAGCCGTGCGCGGCAAAAACAGCAGCGGAGAAAACAGCGCCGCCGCAAGCAGCAGAATTGATGTTAAAAGAAGTCTGGGCAAACTCTTCCCCTCCCCGGTATTGACTGTAAAGCCAAAGAAGTATAAAATAGATATAATTAATACTATTTGGATGGTAGCTGCTGTATGCAAAAAATGAACCGCTACGCCTTCAAGGTCACAGCCACGGTATGTGTGCTGTCGGCCTTTGGCTTTGCCGCCCGCTGGGCGCAGAATATGAGTATTTTCGATCCGGAGACACATCTGGCCGCGCCCTGGGCGGCCTCCAGCATATTTCTGGTGCTTTTTTCCCTGGCTTCAGCCATAGGTCTGGGCATCCTGCTCTTACCCGTGCTGAGCTACGGGCTTGGCGAGGAGCCCGCCGCGGCCGTGCGTGGCTCCGGCGAGCTTTATAAGGGGCTGTGCGCCGCCATAGGCGCCGCTGTGTGTCTGGCAGGCGCCGTACTGATGCTTCAGGCCGGAAACGAGCTGTATCCCATGCTGCGCAAGGTGCTGGGCGCTCTGGCCATTCTCAGCGGAGCCGGTATAATTTCCACAGGCTGGTCCGGCAAGCACGACGCCGGTTCATCCTCCGCCTGCTTCTGGTCCATAGTGCCGGTGCTGTTCTGCTGCTTCTGGCTGATAGTCTCCTATAAGGACCACTCCGCAAATCCAGTAATATGGAGCTACGCCGTGGAGATAATCGCCATATCCGCCGCCGCGGTGGCCCTGTACCTCATAGCGGGCTTTTTGTTCTTCCGCGCACGGCTGTTCCCCACCTGCCTGATGTGCGCCATAGGCACTTTCCTCTGCTTTATGGTGCTTGGCGATGAACGCGCCGTAAGCTGCCAGGTGTTTTTCGCCGGACTGGGCCTGTTTCTCCTCATCACTCTCCACGCCCTGCTGTCAGGGCTTGACCCCACTTTGCGCCGCCACTTTCATCTGAAAGGCGAATAAAATATTTCTGCCCGGAGATTTTTTCAGATCTCCGGGCTTTTTTCGGAACAAACGCTTTTCAACCGCGTCTTATGAGTAAAACGAATACAAGGAGGTCAAAACTCATGAGGAAAAAGATACTGGCTCTTGCACTGGCCCTGCTTCTTATCCTGCTGGCAGCCTGCGGCGGCAGCGCGTCCGCCGGGGGCAGCATGATGTCTACCGAGGCATCCGCGCCCGAGATGTCAATGCCCGAGGCCGAGAATATGGCTGATGCGTCCGGCGGCGTGTCCGGCACGGAGGCCGTCACCCCCAGCGGCGGCAATGTCAGCGCCGATAAGATAATCTATTCCGCCGACGCCGGGATAGAGACCAAGGAGTACGACAAGACCCTTGAGGATGTGTACGCCCTTATTGAAAAATACGGCGGCTTTCTGGAGTCCTCCTCCGTGGGCGGCACCAGTTACTACGACAGGGGCGGCCGCCGGGCGGACTTCACCATCCGCGTACCCAGCGAGAGCTTTTCCGAGATAACCGGCACCCTGTCGGAGCTGGGCAACGTCACCTACTGCCGCAGCTATTCGGAAAACGTGACCACCACATATATAGACACGGAAGCCCGGCTGGAGTCCTACCGAATACAGGAGGAGCGCCTGTTGGCCATGCTGGAAAAGGCCGAAAAGCTGGAGGATATGCTCACCATTGAGGCCCATCTGGCCGACGTGCGCTACAATATTGAAACTTACACTACCCAGCTCCAGTATCTGGACAGCCAGATATCCTACAGCACGCTGAACCTCTCGGTTGAGGAGGTGGTCACCTACACACCTGACGAGTCTGTGACACAGAGCTTCGGCAGCCGCATGAAAGCCGCCTTCACGGGCAGCATAGACGGACTGGTGGACATGGTCCAGAGCCTTATCCTCTTCCTGCTGCGGTCCTGGTATGTCATCGCCATTCTGGCCGTGATAATAGTCGTGGCCGTCCGCGCCATCCGCCGCAGGCGCCGTGAGCTTGAGGAAAAGCGGAACAGGAGCGAATAGAGCGCAAAGGCACTCTGCAAAAATCGAAACGGCTTGCCGCTGCATATAGCAGCGGCAAGCCGTTTTCCGTATTATCTTCTCTCATAAATCAGCTCCGCAATTCCATTGGAGCTGCGGCTTTCTACAAGCCGCAATTTCTGTTCCTGCGCCAGATTGCCGAACAGGCTGATACCTCCGCCCAGCATAGTGGGCAAAATGGAAATATCATAGCGGTCTATGAGGCCGGCCCGCATCAGCTGCCCGGCCACGTCTGCGCCCCCGCATATCCAGATGGCTTTTCCCTCTTCACCCTTTAACCTGTGAACCAGCCCGCAGGGGGCTTCATTGGTAAATTTAATCTTCCCGGCAGATTTTTCATTCCGGTGTGTAACCACATAGGCGGTCAGCCCCTCATAAGGCCACAGGCCGGGGGACAGCTCGGCAGTTATCTGTCGATAGGTGTTCCAGCCCATAATTACGGTATCCACATCCCGGATGAATTGGGAATAAGCGTCCATATCATCCTGGCAGTCATCCTGCCCGCTCATCCAGTTCACACTCCCGTCCGTCCCGGCGATATAGCCATCCAGGCTCATGCCTATATATAAAACTACTTTTCTCATCTGCCGCTCCATTGCATCGTATATTCCGTCTCCCCGGTGTCCTGGTCCAGGCTTTTTCCCAGCACCAAAAGCCCCTCTCTGAGATAAAACTCCACGGCCTTACGGTTGCGCTGATAGACATTCAGCGTGAACACGGAATGATTCTTCTTAATATGCTCCAGCAGCTGCTTGCCTATGCCCATGGAGCGGCAGGCTTTATCCACAAAAATTCCCGCAAGATAATCGTCCTGCATTCCGGCAAAGCCCTGAATCTCGCCGCACAGCTCGAACACATACAGCTCCGCCTGCAAAAGCAGCTCACTCACCGCAGCGGCATTGGAAGTCCAATAATCCCCTGGAACAAAGTCGTGGGCGTCCAGGTTGCCCTCCAGCCAGAGCTGCATGACCCGGTCCAAATCCCGGGGCTTAAATTTTCGAATCATACGCTCTCAGCTCCCCGTATACTCCGGACACCGGTACCGGGGCTTGCCCCTGCTGGCCCTGCCGTACTCTATGGCTTCCGCGGGGCAGGAGCAGATACATGCCATGCAATGGGTGCAGCTGCCGCTCCAGACGGGTCTGCCGTTTTCCAGGCGGATATTGCCCAAAGGGCAGACCTCAGCGCATTTTCCGCAGCCTATACAGGCATCGGAGGCGGCAAAGGGCTTGTCCTTTATGATGAAACGGTAAAACGCCGAATTGACTATGCCGGATTTCAGCCTGTCCGCCCCACCGGCCCTGTGGGTGGGGAAGTCCTGTCCCTCCCGCACACAGGCGGCTCCCCGCTCCAGCACGGGCTGGGCGGCGTCTATTATCTTCCGGGCCTTGTCCTCCTCCGGCGCGTTAAACATGGCTATATAATTTTCCGGCATCACCACCTGAAGGGTTCCGCGGCAGCGGAGCCCTTTTTCCGCGCACAGAGCCGGATTTTTTTCGGAGGCGGCGCCTATGTCCGCCCCGCAGGTCATGACGAAATACGCGTCCCTGCTGCCCTGAAAAGAGCCGCTGCGTATGAAATCCGCAAAAACACGGGGCAGCTGCCAGCCGTAGGTGGGGGCAGTAAATATCCAGGGCTTTTCGGAGACAAGCTCCGCGGCGATGCCGTCCCTGATAAAATGAAAGGCGTCAACGCACTTGTCGTCCAGCCTGTCCGCCAGCAGCTTTGCGCAGTACCGGCTGTTTCCGGTACCGGTGAAATAAACTATCATGATAGGTTTTCCTTTCTTTTGCTCAGCTTTTTTCCCGCTCCGTGTCCTCGTCCAGAGCCTCCACCAGAAAGCTCACCGGACGGAAACCGTCGTTGCAGGAGAGCATGGCAGACTTTGGATTTTTCATCCAGCCGTCGTAAAAATTCTCTCCGCCGTGACTCAGGGCCAGTACAAAGGGCGAGAGGGTGTCCCAGGCGCTCCGGCAAAAGCCCTCCGGCTTCTCCCAGCCGTTGGCCACGAACACCTGGCCCTCCCGCATATCGCAGGCATGGGAGATGGGATTTTCGTACCGCTCCATCAGGTCGTCATAGCGTGCCATGCGCATGACGGTAATCTTACATTTCTTCATATAATTATGCCCTCGCAGTGGTCTACCTCGTGCTGGATTATCTCTGCTGTCCAGCCGGTGAAGGTTTTCAGGCGCACCTGAAACTTTTCGTTCATGTACCGCACCTTGATGGACTTGAACCGCCTGGTTCTCCGGGTGCCGGTGAGGGACAGGCAGCCCTCCTCCGCCTCATAAGGGCCGGAGCGTTTCACTATCTCCGGGTTGAACATGAGCATGTATGTCCCCTCGTTGTCAAAGGCGATGACGCGCTTATTCACACCTATCATGTTGGCCGCCATGCCCACGCAGCCCTCTTTGTGGTGCGCCAGCGTATCCAACAAGTCCTGCGCCGCGCCCAGGTCGTCCGCCGTGGCGGGCTCGGCCTTCCGGGCAAGAAAGGCCTCGTCTCTGCAAATTTCCCGAATCATATCATTTCCTCCCGGTTTTCTTTCGGAGCTTTAGTTCCACGTTTCTTCTGTCAGCGAGCTTCTTGAACACATCCGCCGCATACCTGCTCTTTTCCCTGATGGGCAGCTCATCGGCCGCGCTCAACTGCTCCATACCTTCCCGAAGCTCGGATAGCTCCAACAGATTGACCGCCACGCAGAAGAAGGTCTTTTTGCGTCCGTCGTTATAGTTTTCCAGCAAATTGTTTAGAATCTGCTTCTTTTCCGTCTGCTCGCGGTTGTACGCGCCGATACCTATCTCTTTGGCGCGCGCCAGGTCCGCCAGCTGCCGCCGGTGGGTGATAAAGGAGTCGAACTCCTGACAGCCTTCGTACTTTTCGCACGGATATTTGCCGCACTCATGGCAGTATTCTACTTTGCCCTGCTCCAGACTGCACCGGGCGATGGCGCAGGACTGGTTGCCGTTGCCGCAGCCGCCGCAGTATCCGCCCAGGAACATGGGGCACAGCCCGCAGTTCAGACCACAGAGGGACAGCAGCACATTTTCCCGTTCAAAGCCTTTCACCTCGTCAGCCCAGCTCCTTTTTCAAATAGACCATATCCACCAGTTGAACGCCGCACTCAAATATGGGATGGTCGTAATTGTCGGTAAAGAAGTTTTTGACCCGATGGCTCTCCACAAATCCGCAGGCCTCATAAAATGGTATGGTCAGCGGGCTGTCACCTGTTCCCACCTGGAGCGTCTGGAAGCGGTCTTGATACCGCTGCCGGACAAACTCAATCAGCAAGCGGCCATAACCCCTGCGCCGGCTCCGGGGTGCAACCGCGATATTTTTGATTTCCAAAACACCGTTCCCCTCGTCGGTAACCACGCACTCCGCCTTAACGCCGCCGTCGTCCAGAACAAACATCACCCCTCTGTCCAGGTATCGATCAATCATGTCCTCCTGCTCGTCGGCGAGGAACAGGAGATCCATATAAGTCTTTTTGTTCTGCGTTACTTCTCTGATCTCCATAGGGTGCCTCCCATAGGTTACAGTTCGATGTCTGCCTGATAACTCTCGTCGCTCAAACAGGTTCAAAGCCAAACTTTCCCCGCAATTTTTATTTTCGTCCTCCGTGGTAGCAAATATATTGCCTACAATGATATTGAACTATTTTTTCAAGGGAGACCTGAGCTGTCTTTAGATCCAGACAGAACTCCGGATTTGCAATGGCCAGCTGGCCGTTTTCAATCACCGCAGCATCTCCGGTTACCATGAACGTATTATCCAACGCCCGGATGGAGATGTGCCCCGGCGTATGTCCAGGGGAAACGACAATCTCACAGCCGCCGCCCCAATCGAACCGGTTCCCACCGGAGAGCAGTATATCGGGGAAAACGGGCTTGAGTTTCCTGTATCTGTCACAAAACTGTTCTCCAAACGCCTTTTGGTCATCCGGAAGCTGACTTTGCAGCTCCTCGCCCTGCTGGAGCCGGAGGTTTTTCCGTTTTCCCGAGAGGTAAGGGGCCTCTATGTCGGAGGCAAGAATCTGAATAGCGGGATATTTTTTCTTCAGTTCGGCGGCGGACCCCATGTGGTCATCGTCCTGATGGGTCAGGACCAGCTTTGTAAGGGTATTGGGATCTATTCCGTGGGCACGGAGCTGTTCTTCCAGCAGTTCCACGGAGCCGGGGTATCCGCAGTCTACCAGGACCACATCTTCCGCTCCGAAAAGCACCACCGGGAAAAGATGCTGCTCCATATCGCCAAAACGATAGGTCAAATCGAGGATTTCATAACGGCTATCCATATAGTTCTCCTTGTCAATTGCATATTATTTCAGCATCACCGGAATCTTCGCCCCAGCATTTCCGCCGCGGACGGGGGATCTGCTTGTAATAATCATTTCACCAGCGCGAAATCGTGGGCTTCCCGCAGCCAGCCCATCAGCTCGTCGTCCAGCTGCTCCGCTTCCGACACTATGGCGTGGTGGGTCCAGCGGTTGGGGTATGGCTCCACGGCCACCGCGATGCGGGGCGAGTCCAGCCGGTGACTGAGGCCGAAGGACACTATCATGAACACCTCGGGGCAGCCCTTCATCCGCCGCAGGGACACGAAAGCATAGCCGTACTTCGCCCTGAATGTGATCTGAGATTTCTGTACCTTTACTGTCGTATCCGGGCACTCGGCCATCAGTCTGCGGCGCAGAATATCATACAGCGGCAGCGCCCCGGGCTGCATATTGAAAAACATAAGCTCATCGTCTGTCATAAGATCACCCCTGTTGTTTTAAGTATACCACGCAATCGGCCGTAGTTAAAGATATTTCAGGGGTCTTGCATATACGCTCAATGTACCAGTTCCCGCTCTGCTCCGGGCCGAACCGCCTCGTGCTTCAGCGCTCAAAACAGAGAAGCGGCCCTCATGGGCCGCTTCTCTGTTTTGAGCTGTTTACTTTTTCTCTTTTACCGCAATCCATATCTCGCAGGCGTAGTCCGGATTCTGCACGTCCGCCGAAGGATATACCTCCAGCTCCACTCCGTTTCCGTACTCGTAGCCGCTCTGAGGAAAGAATTCCGTGGCGATTTGCCGGTATGTCTTTTGGAATGCGTCGGGCATTTTGCCTTTACATGAAAACACCGCGTAGGTGTGCGCCGGAATTTCAACCAGCTCCAGCCCCGTATCCCCTACCTCAGCTCCGTTATATACCGCGCCTATGCCGTAGGGAAACGCGGAAGCATCCAGCTCCCCGGAAAAGCATATGCCCAGCACGCCGCCCAGCTGAGCAAAATCGGCGTATTTGCAGATGCGCTCTATGGTGCCGTCTGTGCTGCATTCGCCCCAAAACGCCGAGATGTCCGCAGTCGCCGTGTCACCCTGCGGCTTTGTAACCTGTTTTTTCCTGCAAATGACCGTGAACGCGTCCTTTGCCACAATTCTGTAATCCATCATGTTGCCTCCTGTTAAAATCAGTTTGACGGATAATCTTGAGAAGGATTTGACTGTTCCGCCCCGTCTTGCTTCTGTGGGGCTAAGGCCGTGGAAGCGGGCAAAGGCTCTGGAAAAGCTCTCCGGTGTGTCGTAGCCGTATTTCATAGCAATATCTATGACCTTATGACCAGTTTGCTGCAGCTCGCAGGCGGCAAGCGTCAGCCGCCGCATGCGGATGTAGTCCCCCAGCGTAAAGCCGCAGAGCATGGTGAACACCCTCTGGAAGTGAAACGCCGAGGAGCACGCCTGTCTCGCAGCTTCCTCATAGTCCACCTCTTCCGTCAGGTTCGCCTCTGTATAATCCAGCGCCCGCTGGATTCCCGTAATCCAATCCATGTCAAAGCCTCCCTCCGTCTGAACCGATTATCTCAGATTTCGGCGGCAAAGTCCTGACATTCCGTGCTCTCCGGTGTCAGGCGCCACGCCTATTGCAGCAAAAGCCGTGTGAAATCGTCTCGATGTCTTTTGCTCAGTCGAACAGGCTGAGCTGCTCGTGACGCCTGTCCTCAAATTCTCTGAGATATTGAAATATCCGCTGGTTATTGTGCATGATACCCGCTTCCTCGCAGCGGCGGCGGAACAGGCCCATCAGCTCCCTGCTCCTGGGACTGTCCAGCATATAGGCGTTTCCGTATTTGCGGATATACCTCTCCTTCAGGCCGGGAAAGCTCCTGTCCAGCTGTTTATAGAAATACTCCCTGTTCCCCTCCCGCAGGGTCAGACCCATGCCGAAGCAGATGACGCCTTTCACCTCCGCCTCCGCGCAATAGTCCAGAATACCGTTCACATTCTCCGGCGTGTCGTTCAGAAACGGCAGGACAGGACACAGCCAGACCACCGTGGGCACCCCGGCGTCCCGCAGGATTTTGAGCGCCTCAAACCGCTCCCGGGTGGTGCTGACGTTCGGCTCCACCTTGCGGCAGAGGGCCTCGTCATAGGTCGTCATGGTCATCTGAACAACGCACCTGGTCTGCTCGTTTATCCGCTTCAGCAGGTCCAGGTCCCTCAAGACGCGGGCGGACTTGGTTATCAGGGTCGCGCCGAAGCCGTACCGTTCAATAAGCTCCAGCGCCTTCCGGGTATGGCACAGCTCCTCCTCCGGCGGGATATAGGGATCGCTCATGGCTCCCATGCCTATCATACAGGGTCTGCGCCTGCGGCGCAGGGCGTCCTCCAGCAGCGGAATGGCGTTTTCCTTTACCTCAATGTCCTCAAAGTCGTGCTCCATGTGGTAGCAGGCGCTCCGGGAGTCGCAGTAAATGCAGCCGTGCAGACAGCCGCGGTACAGATTCATGCCGTTTTTCGCGGACAGTATTCCTTTGACCGTAGTGTAGTGCATAACGCGCCTCCCCTCGTATAGATGTATTATAGCAAATTCCCCCGCCGGCGGATATGCCCCGCCGGAATATTTTTGATTTTTCCGCATAAAACGCCCCGGGAGCAGTCATTAAAGCTCCCGGGGGCGTGAGATCGTGCGGATTTGTCATTTTCTTACCGAATATGCAACGACTGGCTTCTAAATCCTGCCGTAGCTGCCTATGGCAAAAGTTATATATTATCCATATTATGGCAGAAAGGAAATTATAGTTATTATTATGGTGTAATGCCGAACAACATGATGGCTTATAAAGTTGGAATCTGATTCCTTTTGGAACCAATTTTTTGAGGTATATCGGACGAATAGCTTATCCGATATATGCTTTTTGTGCTGTTATGGGCTGGAGTATACCCACAATCCTGGAAAATATTTTTCTAGGATTGCTTTATTGTATAGCAAAACCACAAGTTTTACGTCCTGTGGGCTTTCTGCGCTAAAGCAAAATCTCTAAATGGTTACATCTCAAGGTCAACATCAGAACGTATTGCTTATTAGTCGATCTAATTCTGATCTTTCTGGAGATACCACATACCACCAATTGCGTTGCTTCTGAGATATAAATGCAAAGTCATTCATACGCATAATCATGTCCGGCAGTTCAATTGAGAACATGGACACGGCACCACTATCATGTATTAATCTATCTGCATAGCCTTATGTACTAAACACAACGCAATCTGAGGAGAGATTGGAAGATTGATAAACCATTTCCAACTGGTTTTCTGAGATCTCATTAGGATGCTTTGCCCCGTAAAGTTATCCCAAAACGACCTCTGGGATCTCATCCTCCAACTCGTCCCAATAATAAGACGAACTTTCATCTCTACATACCTTGCAGAAATCCTCATAAATCATAGGAACTGCAACCGCTCGGAGCATAACATTATATCGCTCTTTTGGGATTGCGTAGCGCGTTAGGCCGTGTTTATGGAGAATGAGCCAGACTTTCCTGCTTATAAAATCGAATTGATCCCTCTGTATTGCACCTCCCGCCCATCATGATGGAATGATCAATCTCGAATATTAACTACTCTTTCGTTGTTCGTCAAATTTAATCTCTCGATGTCCAAGCTTCCTCGAATAATCGGGGTCTGTTCAGCAATCAGGATAGATGTTTCAGAACTCACACAGCAATGCTTTGTCTTTGAATACCGCGAATCATCATCGAGCATGGTACGATACATGGATCGAGGTTGTGCCGTCGAACGTTGCCTTAAGTACTGAAACCTGTAGTATTCTTTAGTGCCACGATAAAACGAATGTGTTCGCAGATAGATTTTATCAAGGCCATCCGAACTGCCAGACCCATTCTCCGGACGTCGCCAGCAGGCATATAGCACGGGAGTATTCTTTCCATTATACACTAGTCGTGGCGACCAATCCGGCAGATCTACAATGGTAAGCCAATCAGTATCCAATTTCTTTGGTTTTCCAGAAATACAGTTGTCCCAGTTTTTCCGCTCAAATGTAGCATATGGAATAGCACTTAAAAACTCCAAAGCCAGCGCTGCATCCAAATACCCTTCCGGGCTACCATCGTTATATATTGCCTCCGATGGATAAACACCTCCGTCTGGGATTTCGAATTGGGTATCCCCGAATACCCCACCCTTAAGTATTGGTTCCAAAGATGCACCTTGCCTAACTGCGGCAACGCGTCCCCAAAGGCCATGATACTCTTGGGTTACATAGCAATATAATCGGTAATTATCATCAAGACTCAAGTGTTGAAATGGCTCAAGTGCATCTGTTACATCAAAAAAAGCGACCTTTTCCTTGCAGATAGTATCACTAATGACATCCCAATTAAACTGATACAGGTACTGGAAACAAACTGAGTTAATTTCCTCAATTGGATAGTTTTTCAAGTTAACCACTTTTTTGTGTACCATAATTGCTCTTCCTCGCTTGTAGTTCGAAGGGCGGTTACTGTGCGGCCCTCTTTCGTGCCATTATCTCTCGGTTGTAGAAGGCCGTAGAAGCGACTCCGCATCTTAATTAGGTAAGGTCAATATACTGGTCATTTATAGAAATTTCACTAATATCGCGTTCACTAAATCTTGCCCATTTTTTAACATCAACATCTTTGATTCCACTTATATCAATACCACACATTTCTATTTTGACACTATCTGGTAATGTATCCAAAAAGTCAAGGTCCTCGACAAATAGCCCTGCTAATACTAAATTATCCAGTTGAACCATAGCGCTGATTGCATTGATGCTATCAACATTAGCAGCATATCTTAAGGCGAATGCTCGCAATTGTGGCATAAAGGCAAGTGGGGCTATATCTACAGTACCAAATTCGTGAAGCTCTAAGTATGCCAATTCTTTTAGTGCAATTAAAGAATCCAAATTATAATAATTGATGTCCGAATAGTCCCCGCCAGAAACACAAAGCCATCTTAATTTTTGCATATTAGAAAAAGCTGTGAAATTGATTTCTGTTCCCCAGCAACACCAGTACAGCTTTTCGATTCTCGGAAAATAATTCCAAATCTCTCCACTTTTTGTCCCCAAATTGATGTCCAATGTTCTCAATTCGTTGAAGCAGATAAGGGTATCAATATCTTCATTGCAAAAGGTAAAACTTGTCAAATCAAGTTCCTTGACGAGTTGAGCATCTTCTAAGGAGATTTCTCTTTCGGAAATTTGCAATCTTCTACGAACTTCTTGTTCAAATTCAGGATTGTGAAATGTTAATTTCAAAGAAATCTTCCTTTCCAAATCCGAAAATCTGCGATAAAGCTCAAAAATCTCTGTTGTGTTCCATAAAAAAGTCGTGGTAAATCCGTACATTCTTGACTTCCGTCCAGGGCCGAATTTGAGGGGGAGTAGCATCCAAATCATAGATTACCGCCCCATCCATTGAAAGCAGGAATGGGGAGTGTGTGGAAATAATAAACTGACAATTATATGCCCGGACAGATGCCTCCAGAAACACTTTCAGCTCGAGTTGGAACTCTGCTGACAAGCTGTTTTCTGGCTCATCCAACAGGTAGAGCGCATCCTCTCTGATTTCTTCTGTGAAGTACACTAGTGCACTCTCGCCATTGGAACGCTCCTGCACATTTCTCATCACACGGTTTCTTACAAACGGTGTGGGATTTGGATGTTTTGACCGCTTTGCGTCTGCAATCTCGCGCCAGCGATCATAGTCCTCCAATGAATGAAGCCGAGCCTCCTCCGCACTTACGTTGCGCTTGTCAAAGTAAGTATCAAACAGTTCGTTACGCTTTTTATCAATGCCACCGTTGATGTATCGAATATCCAGAAGATAGTCAAACACATCGTTACTGGTAATAATCTTACTCTCCAGTGGTATCTCCAAGCCAGGGGCATACTGACAACTGCACAACCGTACATAATCCTCAAACGCTTCGGAACGGTTATATGCAGCTCCTCGTTTCAGCTGCAGCTTTTCGGCAATGACATTTAGGATGGTTGACTTTCCGCTGCCGTTACCTCCGCAAAAGATGGTTATTGGGCTGAAGTCAAATACGGGAAGGTCACGGTATCGAAACACATTAAACGGGTATTTAGATGTAAGCAGAGTCCGCCTGTCTTGGAACAGGAAGTTCTCCTCCTGATCTCTTCTTAGCATATTGAAACTCTTTAAGTACTGTCGCATTTGGTCCCCCTATCATTACAGAAAAACGGACTGTTGATACAGTAGCATTCTGGATTCGAACCAGACCCCATCGTGCTATAAACACGCTGCCCCCAGGGCTCTATGGCTGCACCAACAGTCCAAAATCGTCCGTTCGGCTTCCGAAAACGTCTTCCTATCCCCCAACCACCCTATGTCACGGGTCCACGGCAACGATCTCAAAAGGATTAGAACACAATAATGTCATGCCCATCTCGCTGAACCACCACTCTGCTTTGACCATTGAAGGTACGTTCTGTATAGCTGTCGGCATAAGCAATGAACTTCTTTTCCTGCAAATCATAGACATAAATCAGATCCTCGCCCTCACCAGGAAGGTGATTAACAAAGACAAGCAAGTCGTTCTCGTCAACGAAGCACTCATTGAACATATATCCCATGTCGAAATCGAAGTCGAGTTCAAGGATTATCTTTTGCTTTTGAATATCGAAGACTGCATAATGACCATTATCCCAGCCGCCTTCATGGACGAAGTAGAGTCGGTCGGTATTTTCAATTTCATATAGTTCATCGAACTTGCATGGCACAATATCTTTGCCATTTTTGTCGATGACGCCCCACTGTTCATTCTCACACCAGTACCGGGTTTTTCCGTCCACTTCCTTGATACCCCATTCGCCTTTGCATACAAGAGCTCGGCCACCATAGAAGTTAAGTGCAAAAACATACTGAGGTTCGATTACAATGTTCAGTTCCGTATCTAACCAGCCCCACATACCGGCACAGGCTTGCCGATTATGGTGGTACTGCAGATCAAGCTCACCCATTGTGCTGACCATTACCATTCCCTCGGAATAACCTCCGCACGAAGGGTAACAGTAAATTGGTGTGTGCTGATACTGCTCCGGAATGGTTACTGCCACCTTGTTCCTGGTGTCGAACAAATACAACGGATCAGCTGGATCGAGATCACGGATAGTGCCAACTGCGAAACCGTCATCTTCGTTAGACTCATACTTGAAAACCTCAGGGCCATCATCATAGTGGAAACGGCCTACCGGGTAGCTGTTATGATAAAGCTCTACCGTAGAGATAGATACTCCGTTAATGAATTCAACCCCTTGGTGCTGCTGGGGATAATTCCGGTAAAACATGGCGTCATTTCTCCAAACAGGATTTGCGATGCGCCCATTGCGGAACATCTTATAGGTGAACGCATTTTTCTTCCAAGTAACGACCTCGTCTTCATCAAACTCACCCGGGACATCATACCGCCTGGTCTCACCATTGACAAAAGTTAGTAGCATGGCGAAGCGAGAGCGTTCGGATGGAGGCAGAAACGCAATCTTCTCCAGCAGAGGCACTTCATCCATAGGATGGCTCGTCAAAACCTCGTCAGTAACAATCAGTTCACGATAATTTTCATCCAACGGATTAAAGCCAATGTGGTCGATTTTGTTCTGCTGATTAACGCTGAAATCAACGTAGCAAAGGCCCTCAATATACGGAACTTCGCTGTAAACGACGTCATTGAAGCGGACAAATGCGGTTTTCATTGTGCCGTATTCCTTGAAGTAATTGGACAGAGAACTATAAACCGCATCATTCATTATCGAGCTGGCATCCATAAAATCAAGGGTTGTGCTATCGGCGAGAATTGCTTTCAGAATGTCAAGACGCTGGGAGTTATATGCGGCCATAAACCGATGACCGAGATCTATCATTTCTTTCCGAGGATAGTACAGAATGGCGCTTTTGCTGCCAATCCACCCAAGGTTCCAAACCTCCGGCTCTGTATCCTTGCTTCCGTACCCACCAACAAAGAATGTGGTTTTTCCGCATTCGTCTTCCTCAGTAGTGACATGAAGGTAAATCACGAGAATTGTTCTACTGTTACTCAATACGTGTCCACGCAGCTTAGCACAGTAGTCTCCATCCAGTATGGTGCTTTTCTGTTTACCGTAGGCATACATGTATACGGCATAGTCGATGCCTTTTCTCGTACAGGCATAGCCAATACAGTCATCGAACAATTCTGAAGAGTCTAACCGATAAGTATTGTTCTGGAACCAATCGCGGATATACTGATCTGCTTTCTGCCAAACATATACTCCTTCCTCATCTGGAGCAGAAACATCTTTCTTGCGCATGGCGGAGATAGTATCTACTTCTCCAAAGACTTGGTTCAGCAAGACATCAACCGCATAATTCTCGCTCTTTTCAACAGAGGGACTGGCTTCCATAGCATAAGTATTCAGATAAGCACTCCTATGTGCAAGCAAGATATTCGTGATCTGGCCACAATCATTGTGCTGGATAAACACGATGGCAACCGGGGTACCACCTTCATTCTGTTGCCAAAGGCGGAAACACCAGTCTCCGGTCATCACGCCAGGCAAATCGCTTTTTGCATCTTTTCGGATTTCTTCAGATGCCGGAACCAACTCATATCGGTATCGGTTGGTTTCATCCAAGTTAGATCGAACATTGCGTATGGACTCGATAATATCGCGAAGACCATATAGGCGCTTGCCGGAGCAATCAGACCGGTAGATGCATGTATCACTCATTACTGAATGCAAACGGTTGACACTACCTGAGCATAGTGCCTCAGCAAGTATCAGCAGCAGGTATCGTTCCGTATCGGCATCAGACATGTACTGGTCAGCAGAAAGCAGCGCAACGTATTCCACTAAACCATCTTCGTTTGTCCCAATTACAACATAGGTCTCGCCGTCAAGCAGAATGCCCCCAAGGTATGTTTTTGTGCCAGAAAGGCCAGACACAGTCAGAACTGGTTCTACGGTATGAGTTGCTGAGAACAGTTTGCCAAACTCACCAGCAGTACCCCAACGATCCATTACTCTCTCATTGCCATCCACATCAATGAACAGAACCTCATCTGCACAACATCTGCCAAAACGGATAGCGTTTTTATGCTTGGCCGCTTCCTCCAAGACCATCAATGCCTGTTTGTGGTTTCGCGTACATCCATAGCGATAAGAGCGCTCTCCGGTATCGCCGGGCAACTGCGGATAATTACTACCGCTGAAATAATTTGTTCTGTTACCTCTTGGGGGGATGGCAACATCCATGGAGATATAACATTTTACAGACAGCCTATCGCCAATTTCCGGAGCACCTACAATGTTCTTTTTCAGAACGATTACAGTTAGAGACCCCAGAGTAGTTTCAACTTCAAACTCATAGTATTCGCGGATGATATTTTCGAAGGAAAACGTCTGCTCATGAAGGTCAGTAATTTTACCGTTGAGCATCACAGCATGGCCGTCTATGGCCACCAGAGTATTGCCCACATCAGCCTCTTTCGCGACTTTGCCGTTGGCACCGAAAGCGACTACTTGACCATAAATTTCACAGCCTGGCTTAATTCTCGGCATCACATCCGGGCAGATAACTCGCACAGGAAATTGGTTTCCTGCGCCACATACAGAATGGACAATATACTCATGTGAAGTGGACTCATCGTCAATGATGGAATCACAAATCGCTGTCCAGACAGAGTTACTGCTAAAATGCAGATCAATGCCAATAGGCATAATTTTGTCGTTCTCGCTTACAACACACATGTTGAATTCAAGATCATCCTTGAATGTGCAGAGATGATAATCGCATCCAAAGCCCGGAATCGTATATCGGATATTGGCGGAAATATGCTTAGCCAGCGCAGGGTTTTCCAATATCCCACAAAGTTCAAAACACGCACATCTGAATTTCATATTTCCACCCCTCAACACCCAATGGTTCGGATGAAGTCAAACTGATCCTGATATTTCTGCGTCCACTCCATTAAATCGTGCACCATAGTGGAATGTGCTTTTCTGTTTTTCCAGAGCCGCACGCCACACCAACTCAACTGTGCCTGTGCCTTTTTATTAGCAATCGACCAGGTTGAATAGTCAATGCCACACATCTTTTCAGTAATGACGTCATAGGAGGACGCTTCAACGAACTCTTCCCAGCAAGTCAATATTTCTTTCCACTTATCCATGGGAATAACCAAGTCCACGTACTCATCGAACTCAATACCAACAACAGGGAAAAAGGCATACAATTCGCTGAAATATGACTCGCTGACATAAATAGCGGTGTCAAAAGGATCAAATACATCCTCGTCTTCATAATTCCCAGAGTTAGACGGGTAAATAGAAATGTGCGTGGAAAAAGAATGAGTTTCAAATAGTGAAGGAATACACAAATCCATTCTGCATACCCGACCTACGTCATCCAACTTGAGGTCTATCAGAACACCGTTTGTTTCGTCATCCAGTCTCTGCTCCATCATCAAGCAATACTTGCCAGACTCATATGCTGATGCAATCGAAGCACGCTTCTTTTCGCCATTGACGATAATATCCGATTTGGGTAGAGGGTTCATACTTCCAACAAGCTCAACAATCCAACACCGCGGGAATGCATTACTGCCTTTAATAGCATCTCCCTTTCTCAGAAGATGATTGGATACCGTCTCTTTTCCACATAGAGGTTCCAGAACCCACATGGATTCATATACGCAGTCTTCTGACAGCAGTCTGACAAACTGGGAAAAATCGCCGGTTCTGTATGCATCTCTGAGGTCACTTAGCACCTCGACCAGCTTGGCATTTCGCTCAAGTCTTGTCATTTTGATTATCCCTCCCGCAACCATTTTAGTTTTGGCATGTTAATCCTATCAGAATCTCGGCGAAAAGTGGTCGCATTTACTGCGACATTTTATCTGCCAATCACTTTCTGCCCTAGCTGGAATAACACATCATTGATGTCAGTTATGTTATAAATACCTTCGCGGACAAAATACTCAATGATGACGTCTCTTTTATTACTGTGAGAAAGGGTATATCCTGCACGAGACAGCATATCAGTCGTCTGCTCAAGGTTTAATTCTAACCCGATTACCAGAGACAGAGCAGTATCCTTAGAGGGCTTATACTCACGGTCAGACATAATCTTGGAAAACAAACGGCGATCCATATGCGCAGCTTTATAAACTTTTGAATCCCTCCAACCCTTAATGTTTATGTATCTTATCAACATATCCACAAAGGAGAGATCTAATGTGTTGTCCAATTCTTTTTTCAGTTCTTCTTTGCTTGCCGAATGCTGTGAAAGCAGTTGACTGACGGTACTTACCTGGTAAGAGTCGCCCTGCCCGGGAATGCCATGTGGATGATGATTGGACTTGGGAGTTTCTTTGAGACTGTAACTAACTCCACTATCTTCATCCGAGATACTGTATCGAATTCCCGGCTGATCATCCATCGGCTTGGCGGGTGGGATATATGTATAGCCAATATGCAAACCTACACCACGTAGGTACTGATTGATTCGCTTTTTCCGAAACAAATCAAACATAATGCGACACTCCCTCTTTATTTTATATGCATTCTAACATCCTTATTGTACTATAAACTGGACAGGAATAAAAGTAAGATGAAAGCGTTAAAAACCAAACTAATTTTGATAGTCTGAGGTTGCTTTTCATTTAGTCGTATACAAAAAATTGAATTGAAAGGAAGAACGGCGACACAGAAAGTTAACCTGTGTGGTAAATATTGTACTCCTACAACTAAAAATCGTGCGAATTTACCATTTTCTTGCCTTTTCTTACTGAATATGCTATCATAGTAAACAACGCTGTCAGTATTGTAATAGGCTTTGGCAGTATGGCTACATGGACTCAATGCTCTGCCAGGCGGCAGAGCATTTTTCGTATATCGGTAAGAACTCCCGCGACAAACGAGCATGGTTCTTTATTCAATATAAAGCACTAGCCGTAGTGTAATCCCCCATATAAAGCGCCCGTTTCCAGTACAATATCAGGCCTATCATGATTTAGAAGCAGTAATCCTGTCATAGCAATCTCCTATAGGAGAATATTTGATGAAGTTTTTTGAAGTAGTGCCCAGTGATCTATTTTCGCCATTGGCCTCACCTAACCGAGCACTCTATGCAGATGCACTGGATGTCCTTTATACTGCCTATCGTGAAAACTTGAAAATACCAGAAGATACTCTGTATTCCATGCTACGAAGCAAACTGGAACAACAGTTAGCAGATGCTACATTTGAAGGCGAAGACATTGATGTAGAAGAACTACGAGATATTTCTGGTCGTGCTCGATTTCTTATCAGAAAACTGTGCAGCAAGGGGTGGTTCGAGAAAGAACGTGGGGATGACTTCGAGGAATATATTACAGTTCCCGGATACAGTAGCCGCATCTTGGAACTATTTCACCAATTGAGAGATGACGGCCCAATTCGTGGCTATTCCTATGTTTTTGGCACATATTCAACGCTAAAAGTGGCGCATGAAAGTGGCAGCGTATATGACAAAATGGCAGCAATTTATGGAGCTTATGATAACACGCAGGCTTTAATTAATTTGTTGCAAATGGTCTATCACAATGTACGGCATTATTTTCAGATGCAGATTGAGATGCAGGATGTTAACGAAGTATTGGCTTCCCATTTTAACAATTTTGGACAAAAGGTGGTTGAGGCATACATCCGTCCTTTGAAAATCAAAGACTCCGTGCCAAAATATCGTGTTCCGATTCAATCTGTTCTGAAAAATTGGGCAGAGGATGACGACCTATTACTCGCCATGGCCAATGCTGCGTTGCAGGATAAGCGTGGAGAAACACTGGACTCTTGTCGTGCTGATTTGCTACGAAAGATTTTCTGGATTGACGAACGCTATGATAACATTGAGCATGATTATCTGGATGAAATCGATGCGCAGGTCCGCCGTTATACAAGAGCCGCGACACAAAAGGTTGAAAATCTTACCAATAGAGATCAGAATGTTCGCGGCAATTTAAATGTTTTGCTTACGGCTTTATCTCGAAATCACAGGGCGAGTGATTTGGTTGATCAAATACAACCCGTCTTCCAGCTTTATGAACAGTCGTACCTTTCAGAGAAAAGTTTGTGGTACCGTAAACGGCCCGGCAAACGAACAAAAGCCGCGCCAGTTATTATACAGGAAACCCCTCCGGACGCTGATGCTGCAGCGCAGGCTGCGCAATTGCTGCGTTCAGAATACAGTCGTGCAGCCATTGCTGCCTATGTACAAGGTTGGCTTGGTGACTCGGATGTGCGGTACTCTAAGGATTTGAAAATTCAAGATGATAAGTCGTACATTATGAGCTTGCTGGCAGTCTTGGCGAGCGGGGATCCAACCGCCAAACATCAGATAAGAGAGTTAGACGGCACCTTTAGTGAAAATGGTTATTCCATTCCTCAAATGCAGATTATCCGGAAGGAGAAGAAAAAATGAATTTTGATTTCATTAATGGAGCAACGGCAAAAGAATTGGAGCAGTTCAAATCCGTTTGCAACCAACTCCTTAGCCGGACTTATGTTGTACGAACGCTGTATCGACCGGGCAAAGGAAGGGTCAACAATCCGGATTATACATTCCTATCTCTGCATTATGAAGCAGTACGAGAGTATCTCGGCCTTTTAGATTGGGACTTGCGTAGAGATGATTTGAACGGCTATTTTTATGTGCTTAACACAGACGAAGCAAACCGCTGTAACTTAAACAAAAAAGAAACTGCAATTCTCCTTGCTCTACGGATGATTTATGATGAAAACCAAGAACGACTCGGATTGGAACAGGACGCTATTTGCACTGTGCGTGATGTTTTGGAAAAAGTCGTAACAGACTACGCAATTCTCCCGGCGAAGCCCAATATGGATGAAGTGAAACGTGCCTTGACTTTACTGGAGAACCACTCTATTGTTCAGCGCATTGATGGGAAATTCAATCAGAGTAGCTGTAAGTTTTCCATATTGCCGACTGTGTTAGCTGCAGTCTCAGGTGAAAAACTGAACGATGTAGTATCAGTGCTACGAAAGGAGAAAGACGTCGATGAAGAAACTGAAGAAGATCTTGTTGATTAATTGGCTATATTTCAGTAAAGAGATCATCGAAGTAGGCGACGTCAACTTCCTGACCGGAAAGAACGGCGCAGGAAAATCCACCGTTATCGATGCCCTCCAAATCGTACTGTTGGGCGAAACAAATGCTCGCAACTTTAACCAGGCCGCCAATGAGAAGTCCCAACGCACATTGGACGGTTATCTTCGGGCTGACATGGATGAAAACAACCCATATTCCCGCCGCGGAAAAGATTTTTCCAGCTATATCGCATGCGAGTTTCAGGATGATGTGGAAGGCACCAGCTTCGTCACAGGCGTTGTTTTCGATTGCCGTAGTGACGGCAGTAAGCAGGAACGCTTTTTCATTTATGTAGGTACCTTGCCGGAAAACTGCTTTGTTGAGAACGGAGAAGCAATGGAGATTCCCGCTCTGCGACGCTTTTTGAAGCAGCATTACGCCAAGGCAGAGATCTATGATACCCAGAAAGAATACCGTAGGAATATGCTGTCGCGGTGGAATGTCCACAATGAACAAGTCCTTAGAATGATGAAAAAGGCGGTATCCTTCCGTCCCATCGTAGATATTCAGAAATTTATCACTGAGAATATCTGTGATATACCGGAAAAACCTGATATTGAAGCTATGCAGCAAAACATCAGAGACTACAAGCGTCACGAGATGTTGGCACAGCGTCAGGAGGAGAAGCTGGCTGCCCTGCAAGAGATCGGCAAACTTTATCGAGAGATGAACCAAGCGATTGATCGCTGGAGGGTGCAATCTTTCTTGGTGCTTTGGTCTCAAAAAGAAATTCAGCAGGCTCAGATTGACCGTTTTGAGCTTGAAAAGCAGGACTGTATCACTGGATTAGCCTCAACCGAAGAGAGCATCGAGTCAATCTCCTCTCAAATTGCACAGAAAGAGAGTCGCAGACGCGAACTCGATTTGACTTGCGCTCAGAGTAGTGTGTTTCAGGAGGAGGAAAAACTGCGCAACCGCAAACAAGCGCTGCTTGATGAGCAGAAAAAGTTGCTTCAGGATCTTCAATCCTTGGCGTTGGAAATAAAAAGAGAAACTCTTCGGTTGGACAACCTGTGTAACTCGGTGTTGGAGCGTGAAACAGAAGAAACGCTTTTGCCTGTGCAGGAAGCTGCTGCAGACGTTCTTAAGGCATATTCACTCTTTACATCCGGAAACTACGAGATATTTTCTCATTCGCTGACTCCCTTTGAAAATGCCCAGCAGGCTGTCGCTGAGTTTTCTAAGGCAATCCGAGATGTTCTTCACAAAGTAGAAGACCGCTTGGCAGAATTAAAGGAGCAGAAGGATCAAAAAAGTGCCATCCTTGTAAATCTCCAGAAAAATATTAAAGACTATCCGAGAGGATTGTTGCAATTTAAAGAGCGCTTGGCGACTGAGCTGGAACATCAGGTTGGAGGTCCTATTAAAATCGACATTCTTGCCGATGTGCTGGAACTTACGGATGAACGTTGGCGTGGAGCTGTGGAAGGCTATCTTAACGCACAGAAGTTTTATCTATTAGTTGACCCGACCCATTATAGACGCGCACTCTCTATTTTTGATAGGATTAAGAAAGAGCTCGGCTCTGTATCTTTTGGTCTGGTGGATATTAGCAAGCTCCGTGAACGCGAAACGATTAATCCTCGTGGTGACAGTCTTGCAAAGAAGGTGGATACCGAAAGCAAACTGGCGCGCAGCTATATTGACTATTTGTTGGGACGCGTTGTATGTTGTGAGAAAGCTGATCAACTGCGCAATTTCAAAACAGCGATTACAGCAGACGGTATGCTCTACCAGGGCTACGTTGCTCGTTTGATTCGGCGTGAGCTAATGGACGATGCGTTCATTGGCCGTCGCGCGGTAAGTCTGCGTATTTCTCGATTGGAAGAAGATTTGAAACAAGTTGAAGATGAACTGCGCTATTGGAATCCAATCAGACAACTTTTGGCGCAGTCAAAAGAACCGCTATTTACCCATTTCTTCGTCCAAAACACCATCGTAGAAAAGCAAACAGCGTACCTACGTGGCATTGAAATTGCCAGTAAGGTAGCCAGCATTGACGACCAGCTTTCAAAACTGGATCTCTTGTGGTTGGACGAGCAGCGCCGCACCATCGCTATACTCGGAGATGAAATTATAGCGCTGAACAATGAAAAAGATCAGAAGGTTACTCAAGTCGGTCAATTCAGGGAACGTATTCGACAGCTTGACTATGAGGTATTACCGGACCATTACCAACAGTTGACCAGTACCGGAGATCGTCTGCAAGAAGAGTTCCCTCTCGAGTATCAGGAGAATACTGGTATCCCCAGATATCAACAGGAGCTTACTCGCTTAAAACGCGCAGATGTCGTTTATAAGAACTTTAGCAACCGCTTGGAGCAAAGTGTTAATGAACGGGATACTACCCGGAGAAAACTCTTCTCTGCGCGTAGGGAATATACTGACCTGTTTAAGCCCTGTTCGTTCCGTGTCGAGTCCATGGATAATGATGAGTTCGAAACGGAGCAAAGGCTTCTGGAAGAAAGCGAGCTGCCCAAGTACCGCGAAAAGATCAAAGCCGCTCGTGAAAGCGCAATGGAACAGTTTCAAAATGATTTCTTGGCAAAACTGAAGTCCAGTATTGACCAAGTGCAGGATCAGGTAAAGAATTTAAATCGCGCACTGCGCCAGGCTCAATTTGGAACGGATAGTTATCAGTTCCGCATTGAGCGTAATCCGGATTATGCTGAATATTATGACATGATTATGGCCCCAGAGCTTATGGAGGGTGATATGGGGTTGTTCGCATTCCCCTTCCAGGACAAATACGGTCAGCTGATAGAAAAACTGTTTAGCCAGATTACCATGGCTGACGACACACAGTTAAATGCGAGAAAGCAAAGCGAACTGCAGGAAAATATCCAGCGGTATACCGACTTTAGAACCTACTTAAAGTTTGATCTTGAAACCACAGATCAAAACGGATCGAAGCAGTTGCTCTCTCAGACATTGAACACAAAATCTGGCGGCGAAACGCAGACACCGTTCTATATTGCTGTGTTGGCATCGTTCGCCCAGCTTTATCGTGTTAACGATACGTCCAGTTTTGGCAACACAGTTCGGTTGGCCGTGTTTGACGAAGCATTTAATAAGATGGATAGTGACCGTATTATTGAAAGCGTCCGTCTTTTGCGAAAAATGGGTTTACAGGCCATCATCTGTACACCTCCTGATAAAGTTTCAGATATTATGCCTATTGCAGACCGTACGCTGTTGGTAGATAAAAACAAATACAGAATGCATATTCTGCCCTTTGGCAAGGAGATGGCTCAATGACGGAGCAAGGTATCATTCTAAATCGGTTATTGGATAAATATGAAAACAGCAAACATCTTTCTGACCCGGGGACATCCCTCCGACGGGTTATGCTGAGAGTGGAAAAGAAAGACTTTCCTGAGTATATCTACGAAGATGCTGCCATACGAGATTCCTATAACGAAGCAGCCGTGGAACTTGAAAAGCAGCATTTGGTACAGCTTGAGTGGGTAAAAGGTCGTCCTCTGCTTTCGTCCATTGTGTTGCGTTTGGACCAAATCATGCAGTGCTACTCCTATGCTGAAAGAGTGCATCCCAAAGTACGCGCAAGTCAAGTTGTTAAATTGGTTGATAGCAGTCTTGAAGGTGTCACTGTTCCGTGGATTGTGGCTTGGAAGACAGACATCTGCAGATTGGCCACAGAACAATTGAAAATTCCCGCTTTTTGCAAAACAGATGATAGTCTATTACAAGATTTGCTCTGCTCTCTTCGCGAATATTCCGCACTGTCCGGCAGCATAACTATGCGCGCATTCAGCAGCAAGTGTTTTTCCGATACGAAATACTTTGAGCGAAATGTACGCGATTTGTTTTTGAGAATCGCAAAGAAATATGATACGGATTTAGCGATTTCTTGCGACGAAAACGAACTTGGTGAAAAAGAACAATTGGCATTTCTGGGTATCTACGCACGTCCAGAACTTTATGAGCTTGCGGGAAACTGCAATATTCGAACAGACCAGGGTGACATCTATATTGGTGCTGCTCCGTATGGTTTGGCCTTGCCCAGCACACTGGTCGATTCGATTACTACGATTGACCTAACCACAATCCAAAGCATAACATTCATCGAGAATAAAACCAATTATGATGAGTATGTGGTGTCGGGAAAGCAGTCGGAAGAACTTGTGATCTATCATGGTGGATTTCTTAGTCCCCAAAAGCGAAAATTGTTTGCATTGATTGCGCAGGCGGCAACTGCAGCTATCAAAATACAATTCTGGGCAGATATCGATATGGGCGGATTCCGAATGTTTAACAATTTGCAAAAACTAATCCCTTCCTTGGTACCTATGCGCATGTCCGGTGAATTCGTGGATACTTTCCATCAGAATGGCCTTGCACGCTCGGAACTTTATTTATCCAAACTGCGAGCGGCCAGGCAAAATGGTGAATATCCATTGTTCGAAGATGCAATTGAAAAAATCCTGAAGTATGGGATTACTATTGAACAAGAAATTTTCCTGACTTGATAGGAGGAGCCATACATTGGGCAACCTCCACGGAAAAACATGATGCGACAGGCACCAACGGCAGGTTCGTTCAAATCGCAGCCACACAGATTAAAAGAATTGCTATTTCAAGTGAGCCTGACCATCTGATTGTAATCAAGATTTCGGATTCTGGCGGATGGGAAGAACTGTACACTCCGAAACCGAGTGAGCGCCCCCATTTTTCATTTGTTAACATTTTAGAAAAAGCGGCTACCACACGGCCAACAACTCATTCTCAAATGAGACTTAATCTAATATACTTGTGCTGTAAATGGGACAGCAGCCCGATTAAACTGAGCACAATCGATACTGTGGCCTTAGGCAGAAAGGAATGTGATTGAATGGCTCGTTCATCCTGTCAAAAACTCAAGCCCCTCTATGTAATGAACTTCCTTCTTCAGAACTCGGATGAAGATCATCCGGTGACCGTCAATCAGATCATTACACATCTGGAGAGTCAGGGTGTTTCTGCAGAGAGAAAGAGTATCTATAGCGACATCGAGGCCCTGCAGCTGTATGGCCTTGATATCGAGCGCATTGGCACAGGCAACTATGTGGGTTACTATGTAGCTAGCCGAAGCTTTGAACTGCCGGAGCTGAAGCTGTTGGTAGACAGCGTCCAATCTTCTAAGTTTATTACGCATAAGAAGACCGCCTCTCTCATTAAGAAGATTGAGACATTGACCAGCATCCATGAGGCTCAGCTTCTGAACCGACAGGTATTTGTGAAGAACCGAATCAAGACGATGAATGAGTCCATCTATTACAATGTCGATGAAATCTACAACGGTATTTCGGGGAACAAGAAGATCAAGTTCCTGTACTTTGAGTACACGGTTACCAAGGAGCGCAGCTATCGTCATGGCGGTGAGTTCTACGTTGTAAGTCCATTCGCAATGACCTGGGATGATGAGAACTACTACTTGGTAGCTTTTGATTCGGTTGCTCAAATGATTAAGCACTATCGTGTGGACAAAATGGAGAAAATTTCTGTCGTTGATGAGGAACGCGATGGTTTAGAGGCATATAATGCGCTGGATATGGCCGTGTATACAAAGAAAACATTCGGTATGTTTACCGGTGATGAGGTCAATGTAGCGCTGCGATTTGAAAATTATCTTGCTGGAGCTGTTTTGGATAGACTGGGCCGCGAGGTGTTCATTGTCGCTGACGGGCCGAACCACTTTACGGTTCGGACTGAGGTTGTCGTAAGTCCCCAGTTCTTTGCCTGGGTGCTTGGCTTCGGAGGCAGCGCTGAGATTGTCGAACCAGATGAAGTGGTGGAGAGAATGAAAGCACATATTGAAGCTGCAGCGGCGAAATACCGCTGAATTCGGAAGGGATGCCTTATGTTGAGGCACCCCTTTTTCTGTTGCTGGGAGTTTTTTGGGACAGCAAACCATGTAGAATTGGTATTGTAAAGAAAGAGTTCAATTCTTCAAGGGGGCTTGACCATGTTTAAGATTGGATTTGCAGCGCATTCGGATGATAAGCCGATAGAGGCCGAGTCTGTAGCTGCTAACAGCGTGACTACGACGCCTAAGAAGTCTGTTGTCCGGATCCATTTTCCCGCTCGCAACATAACGCTTTCCTACTACAATGACGCATTTGATCTCAAGCGCGGCGATATCGTTTATGTGGATGGAAAGCTGGAGGGGCTGCGCGGCCATGTCGTTGATATCACTTACAACTTCAGAATCAAGCTTTCTGACTATAAGCGCGTAATTAGCGTAGCGGATACCAACATAAAGGGTGAATTCCACTTTGCTGGCTCCCACTTCGTTACCTTTGGTCGTACGGCGCTGCCTTACGAAAAGATTATTACTTGGTTCAAGGCACCGGAGAATGAAGACGAGATCTACGTCTCCGGAAACGACGAGACGAGCTTCTGTCTGGAGGATCTGAGCACTATGAAAATCAGCAGCTCCATTGCCGACCGGGGCCATGAATACTATATCGAGAACAAGGTCAGCTATCTGTGCCTGGATGGCTCTTGTGGCCGTGCAATCGTAGAAGGGTCTCAGGCTTACGAGCTGGAGTTCGAGTACCAGAAGGGCGAAGTCCGGAGCCTAACCTGCAACTGCTTCTGCAGTTATCCCTGCAAGCACGAGTTTGCAGCAATGCTTCAGTTGAAGGAGGCCCTAGATATGATTGAAAAGAACTACTCCAAGCAGTACGAGGAAACCGAGTATTTTGCTTCGGTAAGCAAAGATACTCTCCTGAACTTTGCTGTGGATGGGAAAGAACAAGGTAGCATTGTTCTGTGATAGACGGTACCGATAAAGGACTTGGATTTCTGACCGGCATCTGATATGCTGTCATCTGTCCTCTGGAGGCGTCTATATACGCAAGCCCTATTACACCCGCGTAGAGGTTATTGGCCGGAAGTGTTTCATTAACCGACATTAAAATATTTTCATACCTCTGCGCTTGATGACCAGCGTCCTTTAGGAATCGAATTAAGATAATCTTGAGATATTATACCCTTATATGCACATTTCCAGCTTTCTTCATAAATGTTACTTATCGCCATCCTATCATCAGCAGGTACAATATATCTAATTTCCATTTTTCCACCCCTATCAATTCGAATTTGTTATTCTGTATATCCTATCATCGGCGCCCGGAGAATGCAATATTCGGCACAGCGAAACCAATCGCTGTGCCGAATCACTTATTTTATGCGCCCCGCACATTCACGCCGGGGAATGTATTGGCTCGTTTATTATTCTGCTTCAGGCTCCAAAGCGTCCTCCGCAGGCTCGGCGCTCTCCTCGGAAACGGTGAGGTCCAGCTCGGTGTAGATGCTGCAGTCGGGCAGAGCCTCCTGAAGCCGGATCACCTGCTCGGGCGTGAGCCGGTTGTTGCTGATATACAGATAGCGCAGATTTGTAAGCCCCTCCAGAGCGCTGAGGTCGCTTATGCTGTTGCCGTCCAGGTACAGCTCCTGCAGGCCGGAAAGTCCGGCGAGGGCGGAGATATCGCTGACCTCACAATGCTGCAGGGACAGGCTCTTCAATCCGCTCAGTCCGCTGAGAGGGCTGAGGCTGCCCAGAGGGCAATAATCCAGATTCAGGCTGCTCAGGGCTGTCATACCGCTCAGGGGGCTGAGGTCGCTCACCTTATTTCCGGTAAGATACAGCTCCAGCATACCTGTGCTGGCACTCAGGGGACTGAGGTCGCTTATGCTGTTCCACATAAGATTTACATTTTTGAGGCCAGTCACCCCTGATATGGGCTCCAGACTTGTGAGCTTGCCGCGCAGAGAGGAGTCGCTGCTCCATATCTCCAGAGTTTCCAGCTTATCCAGCCCCTTCAGAGGGGTGAGGTCGCTGACGGCGGTGTTGGTGAGCTGCAAAGTAGTAAGTCCCTTGAATTTTTCCAGCCCGGCTATGCCGGTAACTCCGGTACCGGAAGCGGTAACGGCCGCCGCGTCGGATTTATACACGGTACCGCCTATGTTGACGGTATACACAAGCTCGGAATGGGTGACTGTGCAGCTCTTGAGGGCGCTTTTCAGCTCGTCCACGCCCGTGCCGGTGAGGGCGGCATTGTCCTCCAGCGCCAGCTCGGTCAGTCCGGTCAGCTTTTTAAGCGTCGTGAGGTCCCCGTCCTCCAGCCCGGTGCCTTTGAGACCCAGGCGGCGCAGATTCGTGAGTCTGCGCAGAGGCTCTATGCTGTCCAGCTCGTTGTAGCTGAGCCACAGCTCCTCCATGGAGTTCAGGGCGCTGAGCGCCGTGACGTCGGTTATCCTGTTTTTATCGGCGTCCAGATATTTCAGATTCTGCATGCCCATCAGAGGCAGAAGGTCCTCCACCTGATTGTTCCATATGCACAGCCAGCTCAGCTCCGACAGGTCCATAAGCGGCGTCAGGTCTGTGATGCTGTTGTCCCGCAGATCCAGCTTCTGCAGTTTGGTGCATTTTTCCAGTTCAGAGATGTCCTCTATCCCCTTGCCGGAGAGGTCCAGCTCCGTCACATCCGATTGGAAGGTGACGCCGCCCAGGCTTATCTCCTCCACCTCGTCCTCGCCGACCTTCTGTTCGCTGTGGATGCTGCAGTCCGGCAAAGCCTCCTCCAGCTCCTCCAGCTGCTCAGGAGTAATTCCGGTGTTCTTTATACTGAGGGTAGTCAGGCTTTTCAGGCTCTTCAGAGGGGTAAAATCCGCGACGGGGTTGCCATCCAGATACAGGGTGCGCAGGTTTGTAAGAGCGGAGAGGGGGCCGAGATTGGATATCTGGTTATTGCCCAGCTGCAGGAAGCTTAGCTCTGTAAGTCCGGACAGAGCCGTAACATCCGTGAGTCCGTTGTCCGTGAGGGACAGGCTCTCCAAAGCCTTAAGCTCCGCCAGAGGGGCGATGTCGCTGTTCTGCAGGCGAAGCTGGTTCAGCACCAGGCTGGTCACGTCCCGTGAGATGGTCTCGCTGCCTATGGTGACAGTATTGCTGCCCTCGTCCTCTCCGGCCTTGAGGCTCTTGAGGTTTTCCAAATAGGTATCTATGGTGTCGCTGTCCAGCTTGTAGGAGCCAACATAGAGTATCTCTATGGCCTTGTCCACATCCCCCAGACCGGAGTAGTAGGTATTGGCCAGCAGAACGTAGCAGTCTACGCTCTCGCCGTATTTCAGGGCTTTTTCCAGCTTTTCCGCAGCCCCGGCATAATCCCCGGCGCTGTAGGCCTCGCTGCCCTCCTGATACAGCTTATCGAATTTTCCGTCCCTGGTGCAGGAGCTTATGAGCAGCGCCAGCAGCAGGAGTATCACCACCAGCGCGGCGGCGCCCCCCGCTATGAGGGCCTTTTTATGTTTGTTGTTAGGCTTTTTTGCGTGCATATCTGCCTCCGTATGGCCAGACGCGCGTTGCGCGCCGCGAATGTTTACATAATATGTCTGTATATGAATTATATTGTAAAAACGACGCAAAGTCAATTACTAGATATGCTGCGTCAAATGGCCGTCAGACCCTATGTGTAGTCTTTCCCTTGCTTTTTCCCCATCCAGGCGAAGGAAAAACGGGGCGCAGTCTGCGCCCTGCGTAGTACGACCCCACACAGTACCAGCCGATTTCACAGCCGTACCCGGGCGCAGAAGCATGCGGGCGCGCAATGCGCGCCCCTACACGCCAAAGCCTCCCCTGTGTAAGGGGAGGTGCCCCGCAGGGGCGGAGGGGTTGGCAATCCCTCAGTCAGCTTCGCTGACAGCTCCCTTTACTAAAGGGAGCCTTGGGCACTGCAACGACTCAACAATTATTCATTAAACATAAAAAACACCGTGGGATAAACCCACGGTGTTTTTATCAGTTTTGCGGATTAGTCCTCGTACAGGGTCTTGAGCTTGGTGAGGTGCTCGTAACGCTCCTTGGCCAGAGCCTCGTTCTTGGCGAACAGCTCGGTGGCGCGCTCGGGGAACTCACGGGTCAGACGGCTGTAACGGGCCTCGTTCATCAGGAACTCCTGATAGCCGCCCTTAGGCTCCTTGGAGTCCAGGGTGAAGGGGTTCTTGCCCTCGGCGGAAGCAGCGGGATTGTAGCGGAACAGGTTCCAGTAACCGCAATCCACAGCCTTCTTCATTTCCTTCTGGCAGTTCTCCATGCCGCCCTTGATGGAGTGCATCTCGCAGGGAGCATAGCCGATGATGAGGGAGGGACCGTGATAGGCCTCGGCCTCGGAGATAGCCTTGATGGTCTGAGCCATATCGGCGCCCATGGCGACCTGAGCCACATAGATGTAGCCATAGCTCATAGCGATCTCGGACAGGCTCTTCTTCTTGATGTTCTTACCGGCAGCGGCGAACTGAGCGACCTGGCCCACGTTGGAAGCCTTGGAAGCCTGTCCACCGGTGTTGGAATAAACCTCGGTATCGAATACGAAGACGTTGACATCCTCACCGGAGGCGAGAACATGGTCAAGTCCGCCGTAGCCGATATCGTAGGCCCAGCCGTCACCACCGAAGATCCAGACGGACTTCTTGTTCAGATAATCCTTCTGAGCCAGAACGGCGGGAGCAACGGGGCAGCCCTCGGCAGCGGCCTTCTCCAGCTCTGCGACGAGAGCGGCGGCGGCGGCCTGGTTGGCGTTGCCGTCATTGGCGGTATCGAGGTAAGCCTTGGCGGCAGCCTTGAAGCTGTCGGAAGCCTCGGCGCTCTCGGCCATCTCGGTGACCTTCTCGATGAGGTTCAGGCGGATAGCGTTCTGACCGGTCAGCATACCCAGACCGTGCTCGGCGTTATCCTCGAACAGGGAGTTGGCCCAAGCGGGACCCTTGCCTTCCTTATTGGTGCAATAGGGAGAGGTAGCGGCGGGACCGCCCCAGATGGAGGAGCAGCCGGTGGCGTTGGAGATATACATATGGTCGCCGAACAGCTGGGTCACGAGACGTGCGTAGCTGGTCTCGGCGCAGCCGGCGCAGGAGCCGGAGAACTCCAGCATGGGCTGCTTGAACTGGCTGCCCTTGACGGTGTTGTCCTGCATATCGGCCTTCTCGGAAACGGAGGAAACCAGGTAATCAAAGACGGGCTGCTGGCTGAGCTCGCCCTCCTGGGGAACCATCTGGATAGCGCCGACCTTGCAGACGCCGATGCAGACGCCGCAGCCCATGCAGTCCAGAGGAGAAACGCCCATGGCGTAGGTGTAAACGCCCTTGCCCTTGCCGGCCTTGACGGGAGCGCTCTTCAGAGCCTCGGGAGCGGCCTTGACCTCTTCCTCGGTGAGAGCGAAAGGACGGATGGTGGCGTGGGGGCAGACATAAGCGCACTGGTTGCACTGGATGCACTTGGTCTCATCCCAGGTGGGAACGGAGACGGCAACGCCGCGCTTCTCGTAAGCGGCAGCGCCCTGCTCGAACTGACCGTCAACGTGATCCATGAAGGCGGAAACGGGCAGGCTGTCGCCGTCCATTCTGCCGACGGGGTTGAGGATCTCCTTGACCATCTTGACCAGCTCGGGCTTGCCCTGCAGCTCTACAGGAGCCTTCTCGTCGGTGGCGGTGGCCCAATCGGCGGGGATCTCCACCTTCTTGAAGGCGGTGGCGCCGGCGTCGATGGCCTTGTGGTTCATGTCAACAATATCCTGGCCCTTCTTCAGGTAGGACTTGGTGGCGGCATCCTTCATGTAGCCGATGGCCTTCTCCTGGGGCATAACCTTTGCCAGGGTGAAGAAAGCGGACTGCAGGATGGTGTTGGTGCGCTTGCCCATGCCGATCTCCTTGGCCAGGTCGATAGCGTCGATGGTGTAGACCTGGATGTCGTTCTTGGCGATATAGCGCTTGGAAGCGGCGTCGAGGTGGTGATTCAGCTCATCCATGGTCCACTGGCAGTTGATGAGGAAGGTACCGCCGGCCTTTACGTCACGGACGATGGGGAATCCCTTGGTGATGTAAGAGGGGACGTGGCAGGCAACGAAGTCGGCCTTGTTGATGTAGTAGGGGCTCTTGATGGCCTTGTCGCCGAAGCGCAGGTGGCTGATGGTCACGCCGCCGGTCTTCTTGGAGTCATACTGGAAGTATGCCTGAACATACTTGTCGGTGTGGTCACCGATGATCTTGATGGAGTTCTTGTTTGCGCCGACGGTACCGTCGCCGCCCAGACCCCAGAACTTGCACTCGATGGTGCCCTCTGCGGCGGTGTTGGGGGCGGGAACCTCGGGCAGGCTCAGGCCGGTAACGTCATCGACGATACCCAGAGTGAACTGACGGGAAGGCTCGTCCTTCTCCAGCTCCTTGTAAACGGCGAAAACGCTGGAAGGAGGAGTGTCCTTGGAGCCCAGACCGTAACGGCCGCCCACAACCTTGATGTCGGTCATGCCGGCGTTGGCCAGAGCGGTGACAACATCCAGATAGAGGGGCTCGCCCAGAGCGCCGGGCTCCTTGGTACGGTCAAGGACGGCGATCTTCTTGGCGGTGGCGGGGATGGCTGCGATGAGCTTATCGGCAGCGAAGGGACGATACAGGCGGACCTTGATGAGGCCGACCTTCTCGCCGTGGGCGTTCAGGTAGTCAATGACTTCCTCGGAAACGTCGCAGAAGGAGCCCATGGCCACGATAACGCGGTCGGCATCCTCGGCGCCGTAGTAGTTGAACAGCTGATAGTTGGTGCCCAGCTTGGCGTTGACCTTCTGCATGTACTCCTCGACGATGCCGGGAACGGCCTCGTAGTACTTGTTGCAGGCCTCGCGGTGCTGGAAGAAGATGTCGCCGTTCTCGTGGCTGCCGCGCATCTGGGGATGCTCGGGGTTCAGGGCGTGCTTACGGAAAGCCTCAACAGCCTCCATGTCGCACATATCCTTCAGGTCGTCGAAATCCCAGACTTCGATCTTCTGAATCTCGTGAGAGGTACGGAAGCCGTCGAAGAAGTTGATGAAGGGAACGCGGCCCTTGATAGCGGCCAGGTGGGCAACGGCGGACAGGTCCATGACCTCCTGCACGTTGGACTCGCACAGCATGGCGAAACCGGTCTGACGGCAGGCGTACACGTCGGAGTGGTCGCCGAAGATGTTCAGAGCGTGGGAAGCAACGGTACGGGCGGAAACGTGGAATACGCAGGGGAGCAGCTCACCGGCAATCTTATACATGTTGGGGATCATGAGCAGCAGACCCTGAGAAGCGGTATAAGTGGTGGTGAGGGCGCCGGCGGCGAGAGAGCCGTGCACGGTGCCGGCGGCACCGGCCTCGGACTGCATCTCCACAACCTTAACCTTGGTGCCGAAGATATTCTTCAGACCATTGGCAGACCACTGGTCAACGTAGTCAGCCATGGGGCTGGACGGGGTGATCGGGTAGATACCCGCAACTTCGGTAAACGCATAAGAAACATGCGCTGCCGCGTTGTTACCGTCCATGGATTTGAGTTTTCTAGCCATAACGATATCCATCTCCTATAAATATTTTTGATAGCTCGATAGCGAGTTGTGAATAACTTCACATTCTGGACGAACACAGTTATTCTATCATTTATTCACCGGCTTGTAAACCTGAAATCTCAATTTTTTCGCAGGTTAAGTTTGAATTTTGCGTTAAAATACGCCGTTTCCGGCAAAAATATTGGTACTTGTTATTTCCCGGCGCTTGTAATATAATAATAAAAATGTAAGTACTGTAAATTTTGGTATTTTACTCATCTCGTGAAAGGAGAGCTGTTTATATGGTGACCATACAGAACAAACGCGGCAACGTCTGCATTACCGACGATGTTATCACCTTCCTGGCCGGCGACGCGGCCACGAACTGCTTCGGCGTAAAGGGCATGGCCGGCAAGGCCAAGGAAAGCGGACTGTATCAGCTGCTGCGGCGTGAGAGTATGTCCAAGGGCGTTACCGTCACATACAACGACGACGGCAGCCTGTCCATCCGCCTGCACATCGTGGTGGACCACGGCGTGAACGTGACCACTCTGTGCTCCAGCATTATGAATGAGGTCAGCTACAAGCTGCGCGAGGCCACCGGCACCCCGGTGAAGAGCGTGGACGTCTACGTTGACTCAATGGTTATGACCGACTAAAACGCGCTGGCAGAAAGAGCTGGGCCCTTTCTTTGCCAGATTATGCGAAGCGAGCCGCGCTTTGACTGAAACTGTTTTTGCGACATTCCTTATTATATTAAGAGGTGTTATTTTTGAGAGAATTTATAGACGGCGCCGCATTCAGCCAGATGGTGCTGCGCGCGTCGGAGGCGCTGGAGAACGATAAGCAGCGCATCAACGACCTGAACGTATTCCCCGTTCCCGACGGAGACACCGGTACGAATATGAGCCTCACTCTTTCCGCCGCCGCCGCTGAGCTGCGCAAAAAGGAGCCGGGCACCATCACCGAGTGCGCCGATACCGTGGCCAGCGCCATGCTGCGCGGAGCAAGAGGCAACTCCGGCGTTATCCTCTCCCTGCTGTTCCGGGGTCTTTCCAAGGGACTGAAGGGTCTGGAGGCCGCCGGCCCCGCCGAGTTTTCCGCCGCCATGAGCCGCGGAGTACGCGCCGCCTACAAGGCGGTTATGAAGCCCACCGAGGGCACTATTCTGACCGTTTCCCGGCTGGCCAGCGCCGCTGCCGAGGAGTTTGCCGCCGAGGGCAGCGACATTGAGCTGATGCTCACCCACGCCATAGAGGCCGGCCGCGAGGCCGTGGCCGACACCCAAAATCTTAACCCCGTGCTGAAGCGCGCGGGCGTTGTGGACGCCGGCGGCGAAGGCTACATCGTCATTCTGGACGCCATGCTGGCCTCTCTTGAGGGCCGCGCCGTGGCCAAGGCCGAGCCTGCCGAGGCTCAGCCCCAGACAGGCAATGTGTTCGCTGAGTTTGACGAGGGCGAGATAAACTTCACCTACTGCACCGAGTTCATCGTTGAAAAGGCCAACACCAAAAGCCCCATGATACTCCGGGAGTTCCTGGAGGGTCTGGGCGACTGTGTTGTGGTGGTGGACGACGATGAGATAATAAAAACCCATGTCCACACCAACGACCCCGGCAAGGTGCTCACCGAGGCGCTGACCTACGGCGCGCTTGCCACCGTTAAGATTGAAAACATGCGCAAGCAGCACACCGAGCAGATGGGCGCCGCCGCTGCCGCTCCCGCGGCTCCCGCTGAGGACGCTTCTCCCGCCCCCGCCGAGAAGAAATACGGCGCTGTGGCCGTGTGCGCGGGCGCTGGCCTGGAAAAGCTCTTCCGTGAGCTGGGCGCCGACGGCGTAGTGTCCGGCGGCCAGACCATGAACCCCTCCACCGAGGACATACTCCGGGAGGTTAACCGCACTCCCGCCGAGATAGTTTTCGTGTTCCCCAACAACAAAAACATCATCATGGCGGCCCAGCAGTGCGCCGCTCTCTCCGAGAAAAAGGTTGTTGTCATCCCCACCCGCACCGTGCCCCAGGGCGTGACCGCCATGCTCAACATGGATGCCTCCATGGAGGAGGACGAGCTTGCCGATACCTTCAACTCCGTTATCGAGGGAGTTCACACCGCTCTGGTCACATATGCCGCCCGGGACAGCGAGTTCTCCGGCTACCACATCAAGGCCGGCGAGTATCTGGCTCTGATGGACGGCGCTCTCATAGGCAGCTACGACAATCAGGAGGCTCTCCTTGCAGCCCTTGGCGACAAGCTGGAGGAGCTCAGCCCCGAGTTTCTGTCCGTCTACTACGGCTGCGACGTCTCCGAGCAGGACGCCCTGGATTTCTCCGGCGTGCTGGAAGAGCGCTTCGCCGACGCCGAGCTGACCCTTCTCTCCGGCGGTCAGCCCGTCTACTATTACATGATAAGCGCAGAATAAACGCCAAAAGCGCCCGCTATGCGGGCGCTTTTTTTGTCTTTTCCTCCCCTGACAGGCGTCGGTACAGCGAGTTTTAGTGAATAGTGAAAAGTGAATAGTTGTGGTGTCGCTGCGCGACGGATTTAAAAATCTTTAGCCTCAAGTTCGCTTAAAACTAATTAAGAGCGTGTAGGGGCGCGCAATGCGCGCCCGCGTACTTATGCGCCCGGGTACGGGTGCGGAATTGGTTTTTACCGCGGGGGTCGGGATATGAAACCCATTTCTTTAAAGAAACGGGTTTCAGGCTTCCCAAAGAACTTGCCTAAATCGAATACTCTTTTGGGCCTCGCCGACGCGCACAACGCGCTCGTGCGGCGGTAGATGTAAGCCTTGGCCTGTATCGAAGTGCAATAGTATCAGGTGAGCTTCACGCTGAACTCTATTGCCCAATTCCATCGACTCAGGCGCGACGAACACCGCACTCACCCTTCGCCATTTGAATGAGTGAGCTTTAGCTCACGAGAGTTCCCTCCTCGCGGCACAGCCGCTGCGGTCGGTGGCTAAAAACGTGCCACCGGCACGTTTTCTTAACGCCCCGATGGCCCATGGCGAACGGTTAGTTTCTTTGGCGGGCGACACCGTTTCTTTTTAAAAGAAATGGGGTCGCACTTCGCAGCCCGCAGGCTGCGCCCCATCCCCCTGCGGATATCTCGGGCGCGCAATGCGCGCCCCTACATGCCAAAGCCTCCCCCTGTGTAAGGGGAGGTGCCCTGCAAAGGCGGAGGGGTTGTCAATCCCTCAGTCGCTTCGCGACAGCTCCCTTTACACAAGGGAGCCTTGGATGCGCAGTAACACAACAATTATTCATAAAACAGATAATCCTCCCCTGATGGGGAGGATTATCTGTTTTATACCATTTTCTCCTGCTTTACCTTATGGTCGATAACGTGTCTGGACGCCAACTCACCGCGCACATCCTCCACGCTGATGCCGTTTTCCACCATGAGCACCATGACGTGGTACATGAGGTCGGCGATCTCATACACGGTCTCCCGCTTGTCCTGAGCCTTGGCGGCAATTATTACCTCGGTGCACTCCTCGCCCACCTTTTTCAGTATCTTGTCCAGTCCCTTGTCGAAAAGGTAGGTGGTGTAGCTGCCCTCAGGCCTGTCGGCTTTGCGGCCCTCCAGCAGCTCATAGAGGCCCTCCACGGAGAAGGCGGCGCCGGACGGGGCTATATACAGCCTGTCGTTAAAGCAGGAGTCCGTGCCCAGATGGCAGGCGGGGCCTTCCTTATTCACCAGCACCACCAAGGCGTCCCGGTCGCAGTCGGCGATTATCTCCACAATGTGCTGGATGTTGCCGCTCTCCTCGCCCTTGCGCCAGAGCTTTTGGCGGGAGCGGCTCCAGAAGCAGGTGCGCCCCTCGTTCATACTGATCTCCAGGCTCTCCCGGTTCATATACGCCACGGTGAGCACCTTTTTGCTCCCTGCGTCCACCACAACGGCGGGCACAAGGCCGTGGCCGTTGAATTTGATATCGTCTATACTAAGCATGGTAATTCCCCTTTATCGAACATTTATGCCGTTTTCGGCCAGAGTTTTCTTCAGCTCCTGTATGGACACCTCGCCGAAGTGGAAGATGGAGGCGGCAAGGCCCGCGTCCACCCCCGGCAGGGTCTTGAACAGCCGGGTGAAATCCTCGATTTTTCCCGCGCCGCCGGAGGCGATGACAGGGACCTTTACCGCCTCGCACACGGCGGAGAGCATCTCAATATCGAAGCCGCCCTTCACGCCGTCGGTGTCTATGCTGTTCACAACTATCTCGCCGGCGCCGTTTTCCGCGCCCCGGCGTATCCAGTCTATGGCGTCTATGCCGGTGTTATCCCGTCCGCCCCGGGCGAACAGGGTGAAGCGCCCGTCCACCCGCTTCACATCCGCGGAGAGGACCACGCACTGGTCGCCGTATTTCTTCGCGGCGGCGCCTATAAGCCCCGGGTCCCGGATGGCGCCGGAGTTCACGCTGACCTTGTCCGCGCCGCACTTGAGCACCCGGTCGAAGTCGTCCAGGGTGTTTATGCCGCCTCCCACGGTGAGGGGGATGAAGATGGTCTCCGCCACCTTTTTAAGAATATCCGTAAAAAGGCCCCGGCCCTCGGCGGAGGCGGTGATATCATAGAACACCAGCTCGTCCGCGCCGCTGTCGCTGTAAAATTTGCCCAGCTCCACGGGGGAGCTCACGTCGCTGAGGCCCTCGAAGTTTACGCCCTTTACCACCCGTCCGTCACGGACGTCCAGGCAGGGGATGATGCGCTTTGTTATCATGCCCGCGCCTCCCCTATGGCCTGTGCCAGGTCTATGCCGCCGGTATACAGGGCCTTGCCCAGAATTGCGCCGTAGACGTCCATTTTCGTGAGGGCGCGCACATCCTCCATGGAGGAGACGCCGCCGGAGGCGACGATGTCCATTTCGAACTGCTCACTCAGTTCCTTGTATAAGGGCAGGTTCGTGCCGGACATGGCTCCGTCCTTGGAGATGTCCGTGCATATGACGGTCTTTACCCCCATCTCCGCCAGGGAGCGGCAGAAGCCGAAGCAGTCATTATCCGACACCTCGGTCCAGCCGTGGGTGGCCACGAAGCCGTTTTTCACATCCACGCCCACGGCGATGGCGGCGCCGTATTTTTCGGTCATGCGCCGGGTGAAGTCCGGGTCGGTGACGGCGGCGGTGCCCAGAATGACCCGCATCACGCCCGCGTCCAGATAGGCCCTTATGACCTCCTCGCTGCGTATGCCGCCGCCCACCTGGGTTTTCAGTCCGCTTTCACGGACTATTCGGGCGATAAGCTCCAGATTGGGGGTGCCGCCGGTCTTTGCGCCGGCCAGGTCCACCACGTGGAGGTACTCCGCCCCCGCGTCCCGGAAGGACAGGGCCACGGACACGGGGTCGTCGCTGTATACGGTCATCTGGTCGTAGTCGCCCTTATACAGGCGCACGGCCTTGCCGTCGTATAGGTCTATGGCTGGGAATATGTTCATGCTCCTGCCTCCGTTTCGCAAAATGCCCGCAGCATATCAAGGCCCACCCGCCCGCTCTTTTCCGGGTGGAACTGGGTGCCCATGACGTTTCCCCTCTGCACCGAGGCTGTAAGCATGGCTCCGTACTCCGTGCGGGAGGTGATAAATTCATCCGGCGTGTCCGCCCAGTAGCTGTGGACAAAATAGACATGCTCGCCGGGCTTTGTGTATTTCAGCACGCCGCCAGGGCGGCTTATCTCCAGAGCGTTCCAGCCGATGTGGGGAATTTTCAGCTCCGGGGGGATTTTTTCCGCTATGGGGCGCACCGTGCCGGGGATGAGCCCCAGGCCCCTGTGTACGCCGTATTCAAGGCTCTCCTCGAAAAGCAGCTGCATGCCCAGGCATATGCCCAACAGGGGCTTGCCCGCGGCACATTCCTCCAGCACGGCCTCCGCCATGCCGGTCTCCCGCAGCTTCCGGGCGGCGTCGGCAAATGCGCCCACGCCGGGGAGGATCACGCGCTGGGCGGCGCGTATCTCCTCACGGGAGTTTGTGACTATGGCATCCGCGCCTATGCTTTTCAGGGACGAGAGGAGGGAAAAAAGATTTCCCACTCCGTAATCAATAATGGCTACCATGTATCCTCCTTACAGCAGGCCCTTGGTGGAGGGTATCTCCCCCGCCAGGGCGGGGTCTATGCTCACGGCCTGACGCAGGGCCCGGCCCAGGCCCTTGAAGCAGGCCTCTATTATGTGATGGCTGTTTTTGCCCGCCAGGGAGCGGACGTGGAGGGTGAATTTTCCCGCCCGGGTGAGGGCCAGGAGGAACTCCTCCACCAGCTCGGTGTCGAACTGACCCACCTTTTCCGTGGGGATATCCAGGGCGCAGCCCAGGCAGCCCCGGCCGGACAGGTCAAGGGCAACCAGCACCAGAGCCTCGTCCATGGGCAGGAGCATCTGGCCGTAGCGGTTTATTCCCAGGCAGTCGCCCAGGGCCTCGGACAGGGCCTGTCCCAGACAGATGCCTATGTCCTCAACGCTGTGGTGGTCGTCCACGTTCACGTCGCCCTTGCACTTCACGGTCAGGTCAAAGCGTCCGTGGCGGGCGAAAAGGGTGAGCATATGGTCCAGAAAGCCCACGCCGGTGTCAACATCGGCCGTTCCCCGGCCGTCCAGGCGCAGGGCCAGATATATTTCGGTCTCGGCGGTGGCCCGCTCGATCTCAGCGCAGCGAAGCATCAGATTTCCTCCTTTATTATCTCTCCCAGAGCGGACGCCAGCGCCTCCATCTCCTCCGGCGCGCCAATGGTAACGCGCAGCCAGTCCTCTATGCGCTTTTTGGAGAAGCGGCGCACCAGTATGCCCCTCTCACGGAGCTTATCGTACAGCTTTTCGCCGGAGACGCCCGGCCTGCGGGTGAATAGGAAGTTAGCGCTGCTGGGCAGGGTCTCAAAGCCCAGCGCGGCCAGCGCCGCCGCGGTCTTTTCCCGGGTGGCGATTATTTTTTTGCAGTTTTCCTCAAAATACCCCGTATCCCGTATGGCCTCAACGCCCGCCAGAGCAGTCAGTCGGTTTATGCAGTAGGGATTCGTGGAGAATTTTATCTTGTTCAGGTCGGCTATCAGCTCCCCGTCGCCTATGGCGAAGCCCAGCCGCGCGCCCGCCAGGGAGCGGGACTTGGAGAAGGTCTGGGCCACAATGAGGTTTTTGTAGCTTTTGGTCAGCTCCACGCAGCTCTCGGCGCCGAAGTCCACATAGGCCTCGTCTATGAGCACCACATCATCGGGGTTGTGCTCCAAAATTTCCACGATTTGGCTGCGGCTCAGGGCCATGCCCGTGGGGGCGTTGGGGTTGGCTATGACTATGGTGCGGCCCAGGCCGAAGTAGTCGGCGGGGTCTATGGAGAAATCCTCCCTCAGAGGCACGCGCAGGCAGTCCAGCCCGTAGAGCTGGCCGTAGACCTCGTAAAATCCGTAGCTTATATCCGGGAAGGCGGCGCCCTTGTTTTTGCCGCAGAAGGCCATGAAGGTGAAGTTCAGTATATCGTCCGAGCCGTTGCCGGTGTAGACCATCTCCCGAGAGACGCCGAAGTGCTCCGCTATGGCGGCGGTGAGGGCGCGGGTGGCGGGGTCGGAATACAGGCGCAGGTCGGCCACCTCACGGCTGTTCAGGGCGGCTATAACTCCCGGCGCGGGGGGATAGGGGGACTCGTTGGTGTTCAGCTTGATATATTTCTTGTCCAGAGGCTGCTCGCCGGGGGTGTAGGCCTCCAGAGCCGCGAAGCGCTCATCCAGAAACCGGCTCATTTTTTGGCCTCCCCTCTTATTTTAACGCTGCGTCCGTGGCCCTCCAGGCCCTCCCGGGCGGCGAAGAGCTGTATCTGGCCGCTCACGGCGTCCAGGGCCGCCGGACTGTAGTAGATGAACTGGGTCTTTTTTACAAAATCGTCCACGGACAGGGGGCTGGAAAATCTGGCGCTGCCGCCGGTGGGCAGGGTGTGGTTGGGGCCGGCCAGATAATCGCCCAGAGCCTCGGGGCAGTTGCGGCCCAGGAACACGCTGCCCGCGCAGCGGACCTTGTCCAGCCAGTCAAAGGGCTCGTCCAGGCACAGCTCCAGATGCTCGGGGGCTATGGCGTTGGCCAGCTCTATGGCCTCGTCTATGCTGCCGGCTATGATTATACGGCCGCGGTTATCTATACTTGCCCGGGCTATCTCCTGCCGTGGCAGGTCTGCAAGCTGAATTTCCAACTGCTGGCGCACGGCTATGGCCAGCTCCCGGCTGGTGGTGACCAGCACGGCGGCGGCGTTTTTATCGTGCTCGGCCTGACTGAGCATATCGGCGGCGCACCAGGCGGGGTCGGTATGCTCATCGGCCACCACCAGTATCTCGCTGGGGCCGGCTATCATATCTATGTCCACCTGGCCGTATACCTGGCGCTTGGCCTCGGCCACGAACACGTTGCCGGGGCCGGTTATCTTATCCACCCGGGGTATGCTCTCGGTGCCGTAAGCCATGGCGGCCACGGCCTGGGCTCCGCCCACGCGGAACACTCTGTCAGCCCCCGCTATTTTGGCGGCGGCCAGTATGGCGGGGTTTATCTCGCCGTTTTTCGCCGGGGTGCAGACGCAGACCTCCGGCACGCCCGCTATTTTTGCGGGTATGCAGTTCATGAGCACGGTGGAGGGATAGCAGGCGGTGCCGCCGGGCACATACACGCCCGCCCGGGCCAGAGGCATTATCTTCTGGCCCAGCACCCGGCCGCCCTCGCGGGTGACCACAAGGCTCTCCCGCCTCTGGCGGCTGTGGAAATCCCGGATATTTGCCGCGGCCTCCTCCAGCACGGCCAGAAACTCCGGCTCAAGAGCCGTGCAGGCGGCGTCAATCTCCTCCCGGGATACCTCAAGGTACTGGGGGGCCGCGCCGTCGAATTTTTCGCAGTACTCCATGAGGGCGGCGTCGCCCCGGGAGCGCACGTTTTGTATTATCTCCGCCACAGCGCTCTCCACACCTGTGGCGGCGTTGTCCCGCCGGAGTATCTCCGAGGGGTCCAGCTCGTTTTTCTCAAATATCTGTATCATTTCTTTTCCTCCAGCGCAGCCGCCAGGCGGGAACGCATCTCATCTATCTGCGCGGTCTTGAATTTATAGCTGGCCTTATTGGCTATGAAGCGGGCGCTGATGGGGAATATCTCCTCAAACACCTCCAGGCCGTTTTCCCGCAGGGTGGTGCCCGTCTCCACTATGTCCACTATGACGTCGGTCATGCCCAGCACGGGGGCTATCTCTATGGAGCCGTTGAGCTTCACTATGTCTATGTCCCGGCTGCGGCCCGCGTAGTATTCCCGGGCGATGTGGGGGAACTTGGTGGCCACCTTCAAAGTGCGGCGGCTGGATGGGCGCGCGCCCTTGGGTCCGGCCACAGCCATGCGGCACCGGCCTATGCCCAGATCCAGCAGCTCGTAGACGTCCGGCTCGTACTCAAGCAGGATATCCTTGCCGGCCACGCCCACATCGGCGGCGCCCCGCTCCACATAAATGGCCACGTCCGAGGGCTTTGCCCAGAAGTAGCGCACACGGTTGCCCTCGTCCTCGAATATCAGGCGGCGGTTTTCCTCCCGGATGGAGGGGCAGCCGTAGCCCAGCCTTTCAAATATATCGTATACCTTGTCGCCCAGCCGTCCCTTGGGCAGGGCGATGTTTATGTAGTTGTCCATGTTCCGTCCTCCCTAGAGCCGTATTATCTCCCGGGCGCGTATCCTGCCCGGCTGAGCCTGCACCCTCACGCTTAGGCCCGCGTCGCGGAGCCGCCGTGCCCTCTGCATGGCCTCCAGGGCCATATCGTCTCCGGGGCAGATTATCAGGAAGTCCACATCGAACTCCGGCTCCGGCTCCGCCAGATTATCCAGCAGATCCAGATACACCGCGAAGCCTATGGCGCCGGGGGCGCAGCTCAGGCGGCGCACCAGATTGTCGTAGCGCCCGCCGGAGAGTATGCCCGCGGGCACGCCGGGGATGTAGCCCCTGAATATCAGGCCGTTGTAATAGCTCATGTCGTTTATTATGGAGAAATCCAGCCGGATGTGCTCCAGACCCACCGTGGCCTCCAGCAGGGCGCAGAGCTTTTTCAGCTCCTCCACAGCCTCCCGGGCCGTATCGTTCACAGCAAGCTCATCCGCCTTCGCCAGCACCTCCCGGGGCTCGCCGCCCAGTCCGGCAAGGGCAATGAGCCGCTCCGCCGCCTCGGCGGAGCCCCGCTCCCGGGCCAGCAGACGCCTCAGCTCATGCCCGTTTTTGCCCGCTATGCAGGCAAGCGCCTGACGCCGGGCGTTTTCGGACAGCTTCGCCTCGTCCATGAGGCCCATGACCAGCCCCAGATGGGACAGGTCCAGCACATAGCCCGGCTCCAGAGCCTCAAGGCTCTGGCAGGCCAGAGTGACCACCTCGCCCATGGCGTAGAGGTCCACCTCGCCCACATATTCCAGGCCCACCTGCATGATCTCCCGCACATCGCCGTCGTGGTGGTCGGCCCGGTAGACGTTTTCGGTGTAATAGAGCTTTCGGGGCAGCTCCGTCTCGCCCCGTACGTTTTTCAGTATGCTGAGGGTGATGTCGGGCTTCAGCGCCAGCAGCTTGCCGCCCCGTCCTGTGAAGGTGACTATCCCGCCCTGGGGCAGAAAGCTCTTGTTCTCAAGATAAAGCTCATATTCCTCAAACTTGCTCATCTTGAACTTCCTGTAGCCCATGCCCTCGTACAGGGCACGCAGCGCGCCCGTCGCCCGCTCGTCCTGACTCATTTTGTTTACGCAAGCCGCCATTTTTTGAACCTCCAGTAGCATTGTCCCCCAATTATATTGCACTTTAGCGTATTAGTCAAGTGAAATATTAGTTTTTCTCAGAAAAGCCTCCCTTGTACAATGGGAGGCGGGGCGGAGCGTTTTATTGAAGAGTGAAGAATTTATGTGTCGCTTCGCGACGATATTCTTTTCCTCCCCTGTTAGGGGAGCCGATTCTTTTGGAGGTGCCGCCTGCTCTGTAGCAGGAAACGGGGCGCAGCCTGCGGTGGGCGTATTGCGACCCCATTTCTTTTAGAAAGAAACGGTGTCGCCCGCCAAAGAAACTAACGGTTCGCCATGGGCCGTAAGCTGAACCTTCGGCTCACCTTACTCAAATGGCGAAGTGTTAGTGCCACTAAATCGCGCCTGAGTCGATGGAATTGGGCAATAGCGTTCAGCGTTAAGCTCACCTGCTGCTATTGCACTCAGACGCAGGCCATGGCTTGCATCTACCGCCGCACGAGCGCGTTGTGCGCGTCGGCGAGGCCCAAAAGAGTATTCGACTCAGGCAGATTCTTTGGGAAGCTTGAAACCCGTTTCTTTAAAGAAATGGGTTTCATATCACGACCCCGCGGTATGAGCCGATTTTACCGCCGCCCCGGGCGCATAAGTACGGCGGGCGCGCAATGCGCGCCCCTACACGCCAAAGCCTACCCCTGTGTAAGGGGAGGTGCCCCGCAGGGGCGGAGGGGTTGTCAATCCCTCAGTCAGCTTTGCTGACAGCTCCCTTTACTAAAGGGAGCCTTTGGCGCAAAAACAGCCGCGACTTGCGTCACGGCTGTCTTTTTTGCTCTTACTTTGCAGGCTCGCTCTTTACGGTGATAACACGCATGACGTTGGTCTCGCCGCGCTCACCCATCTGGACGTTTACGGCGGGCAGGCCCGCGGTCATGACCACGATGTCGCCGGGGCGGACCATATTCTCCAGCATGGCGGCGGTGACGGCGGAAGAAATGATGACCTCGGTGTGCATCTCCTCGTGGGAGTACATGGGGCGGATGCCCCAGTACAGCTGCATACGGCGCAGCACCGCATCCCGGGGAGAAGTGGCCACAACGGGGGTGGCGGGGCGGAACTGGCTGATGAGCCGGGCGGTAAAGCCGCTCATGGTGGGGGTGATGATGCACTTGGCGTTCAGGTGCAGGGCGGTAGCCACGGAGGCGTAGGCCACGGCTGTGGAGGTGTCGTTCTTGCGGAACACGCTGCGCTTGGCCAAAATCTTCTCGTAATCCAGATGCTTCTCGGTGCTCTCGGCTATCTGCACCATGGTCTTGAGGGCCTCAACGGGGTACTTGCCCATGGCAGTTTCGCCGGAGAGCATTACGCAGTCGGTGCCGTCGTAGATGGCGTTGGCCACATCGGTGACCTCGGCGCGGGTGGGGCGGGGGTTGCGAATCATGCTGTCCAGCATCTGGGTGGCGGTGATAACGGGCTTGAAGGCGTCGTTGCACTTCTGGATGATGACCTTCTGGATATAGGGCACCTCCTCGGCGGGAATCTCCACGCCCATATCGCCGCGGGCTATCATAATAGCGTCGGAGGCCTTGATGATGGAGTCGATATTGTCTATGCCCTCTTTGTTCTCTATCTTGGCGATAATGCGCATATCGCTGCGGTACTCCCGCAGAATATCCTTAATCTCATAAATGCAATCGGCGTTGCGGACAAAGCTGGCGGCCACAAAGTCGAAGCCCTGATTGATGCCGAAAACTATGTCGTTCTTGTCCTGCTCGGTGAGAGCGGGCAGACGGACAGGCACATTGGGCACGTTCACGCCCTTGCGCTCGCCCAGCTCGCCGCCGTTTTTGATGCGGCAGTTTATCTCCGTCTCGGTGACGGATTCCACCTGCAGCTCGATAAGGCCGTCATCGATGAGTATGCGGTCGCCGGTATGCACATCCTCGGTGAGGCCGGAATAGTTGATGAAGCCGCGCTTATCATCGCCCTCAACAGGCTCGGTAGTGAGGGTATAGCTGTTACCCTCGACCAGAGTGACCTTTTTTCCGCCCTTCAGGGTGCCGGTGCGCATTTCGGGGCCCTTGGTGTCCAGCAGAGTGGCCACGGGCAGGTGCATCTCGGTACGGACCTTATCGAAGGTCGCAAATCGGGCGCTGTGCTCCTCATAGGAGCCGTGGGAAAAGTTGAATCTGGCAATATCCATGCCGTTGCGCATAAGCTGGCGCAGGGTATCCTCATTTTCGCTCCCCGGTCCCAGGGTGCAGATAATCTTGGTTCTCTTCATACAGAACATCCTCCTTGGTTCTCTTTTTCTTCACTTATTCTTTAACACGCTTACATTATAATAAAGCTTTCTCCCCCGCGCAATCCCCATTTGATAAAATTTATGTAAAATAATTTTCGAGAGCAATTTTACACTTTACAAAGACTGATTTGGATACGCTGTGCAGCGGCAGCTGATGTTTGCTTCAGCTTCCAAATCATATAAAGCAGCTTGACATCTGAGAACTTATGTGGTATATTTATATCATTAAGAGCGAAATATATCATATAACAGAGGTGGATTATGATGCGGAAAAAATATTTATACGGGCTTACGGGCTTCCTCTCATTGCTTGGATTTATAGGCGTGTTTACTGATGAAAGGATATATCTGGCGTTTTTTGCATTTATTGTGGACTTCGAATATTTCTTTATTAAGTCGGACGAAATGCTGGACGAGCAGATGAACAAATCTGCGTCCCGGTCTTTTTATTGCGGTATGTTCGCCGTAGCGGTTACGGTTCTCATAAATTTTTTTGGAATGGGCAGACCCGGGAACCAAGCGCTTCTGAGCGGCTTTGCCGTGGGATGGGCGGTTTCTGTTATGGTGCACGCCGTCTCAGTCGCTTACTACGGATTTCGTGAAAACCGGGTGCTGAGCCATGATTAAAAACAGGATAAAAGAGTTCCGCGCACGATACAATATGAAGCAGGAGGATTTGGCCAAATTGGTGAATGTGCGCCGGGAAACAATTGGAAATCTTGAAAAAGGAAGATACAACCCCTCCCTTGTTTTAGCCTGGAATATTGCAAAAGCCTTTGACGTCTCTATCGAGGAAATTTTTACAGTGGAAGACTGATAAGCCCCAGCAGCCCCTTAAGGCTTTAATGCCCGTGCAGTATTGTACCGCACGGGCGTTTGTGCTGTTATTCCAAAAACTGTAACAAGCGCAGAAAAGTAAAACAACGGGCAGGAGGCAAACGGCCTCCTGCCCGTTATTTTTTGCGCAGGCTGTAAGACATGCTCTGCTGAAATCTTTTTAAATTTCGCAGAAGGAGCGTATTTGCTCGCGTATTCTGGCACGCTGCTTTTGTGCCACCTGGCGGGCTTTTTCGGCATCTCCGGCTACAAGACATTCATATAATTCCCGGTGCTCATCGTTTGAGAGCTTTCTGTTTACATATCTGGGTGTAATAAACCAGGATACCCGGTTAAAATGGCTGCGCACACGGCTCAGGGATTCCACCAGCACATGGTTCTCACAGAAGGTATACAGCTCCGCGTGAAAAGCCTCGTCGGAATTTACCCATTGCTGAGGCTGGTCTGAATCGTAATATTCATCCATGTCGTCTATGTGCTTTTTGATAACGTCCAGGCTGGCTTTGTCCAGCTCGCCGTTTTTTATCCGGCGTGCAATGTGAAATGCCAGCATGCCCTCCAGTCCTTCCGACACCTCATAGTACATGACCAGCTCGTTCGGAGTCAGCGATTTTATGAAAGTGCCCCGCCGTGGAATTATTTCAACCAGACCGTCAGTTTCAAGCCGCTTAAATGCATCGCGAACAGGGGTGCGGCTCATCCCCAAAGCTTCCGAGATCTGCACTTCATTGAGCGGATAGCCGGGCAGCAGCACCTGGAGCATGATTTGCTCCTTAATGTACTCATAGGCTTTGTCGGTCAGGGATAGAGATTTAGGCATTGATTTAACCTCAACTTGAAAATTTGTTCGCCAATTTGGTGCTTATTGACAAAATATTTTAAATTACATGTATTATACAACACAGTCAGTAGTTTGGCAATATAAAAGAATCTGAATCCGCCCGGACTTCCCCGGCTCCGCAAATGCCTCTTTAATAACCAATACAGTCAATCTGCATATAATTTACCTATGTTATCGTATTTTATCACAGTTTACAATATCTGGTCCCCGTGCTAAAATTATGGTGATAAACAAACTGAAATATCACAAAGTATATTAATTGTTTATCACTAATATTTAAGGAGTGAGTAGTTGTGCATGTTCCGGAAAAAGACGTTCTATTCATGGACAAAGGAAACGGTGTAACTCAGCGCGCATTGGGTCATCATGATAATCTGATGGCTGTGGAGATGACTTTCCAAAAGGGTGCGGTATTCCCCCCCCACAAGCATTCGGACCACGTTCAGGGCATCTACATAGTCAAAGGAAAATTTGAGATAATCTGCGGCGGCGAGAGCACCGTGGTCGGCCCCGGCGATATGTTCTATGCCGACTACAACGAGCCCCACGGCACCACCTGTCTGGAGGATAATTCTGTTCTGCTGGATATTCACACCCCCATGCGCAGGGATATCTGGCAGGAGAGCGTAGAATACAACGAGCAGCACAAATAATTGAAAAGGAGAGCGCTTTATGAGTGAACAGAAAGTAACTTACAGCCTTGCGAACGATCCGCTCGCTCCCAGCAAAGAGCGTATAATGGACCCGCTTTCCTATACTGTTGCATGGATAGGCGGAAATATCTCCGTTGCCATCTTTATGGTAGGCGCAAGCTTTGTTCCTCCGGCGGGTGAGCTGAACCTTATTCAGGCTTTCATCGCCATGCTTATCGGTCTTTCCATTCTGGCGGTCATCCTCACCGTAAACGGCGCGGCCGGACATAAATTCGGCATCCCCTATGTTGTTCAGGCAAGGCCCGTATTCGGTACGATAGGCCTTAAGCTCCCGGCATTGCTGCGCGGCATACCGGCTCTGGTGTGGTTCGGCGTTCAGAGCTGGACCGGAGCCTCCGCAGTAAACACCATTACGACCCGTATGTTCGGCTACGATAATCTGGTCGTCGTATTTATCCTTTTCACTCTGGCTCAGACCGTGCTGGCATATACGGGCCTTAAGGGCATCAAGTGGATAGAAAACATAGGCGTCGGCGTTATATTCCTGTCCGTTGTATATATGACCTATACCCTGGTCACGAACTTCGGCACGGAGCTGAATGAAAACCTTATCCAGTATCAGGGCTCCTGGGGCCTGCCCTTTATCGCCGCCATCACCGCAAGCATAGGCTTCTCCACCACCATAGTCACAAATATATCCGACTTCATGCGCGACGTATCCAAGAAGGTAAAGACCCGCACCACCGCCGTGCTGCACTGGATAGCCTTTGTGCCCACCAATATGTTCCTGGGCATGATAGGTCTTATGACCGCCGGCGTAACCGGTGAGTGGGACCCCATAGCCCTGTTCACCAGCGCCCTGCCCGACAGCCCCGTTCTCATCGTGTCTCTGGTGTTCATCGCCTTCGCTCAGATCACCACCAACCTCTACAACAACCTGGTCCCGGCAACTTATGTGCTGATGGATATCACCAAGATGAAGAAGTACAACCACGCCGCCCCCATCTGCACGGTTCTCTCCGTGCTGACCTGCCCCTGGGTCATCGCCTCCGTGGGCGCCTTCCTGATATTCATCGACATCTGCACCGCTTTCTTCGGCGCTATTTTTGCCGCCCTTGTCACCGACTATTACTTCTTCCGCAAGCAGGAACTGAGCATTGACGACCTGTATAATCCTGACGGGCCCTTTGTGGGCATAAACTGGCGCGGCATTATCGCCATAACCGTCGGCGCGGCGCTTGGCCTCATGTTTATTGAGGTGTCCTGGTTCGTGACGCTTATACCCACCGCCCTCGTCTACTACCTGCTCACAAAGTACACCAAGCTCAGCCCCAGCTTCAACAAGGGCACAATTTTTGAATCTTAATCAGGAGGCGTAATCAATATGCTGGACAAACTTCTTATTAATGGAACCATCGTCACCAAAGACAGCCGTTTCGCCGGTAACGTGGGTATCAAGGGCGAGAAGATTTCCTGTATTCTCGCTCCGGATGAGAAGCCCGAGGCGGCGGAGGTAATTGACCTTCAGGGCAAATATCTTATTCCCGGCATGATAGACGCCCATGTGCATTTTGAAGACCCCGGACACACGGACCGCGAGGATATGCCCCACGGCAGCGCGGCCTGCGCGGTGGGAGGAGTCACCACCGTTGTGCTGATGCCCACCAACGACCCGCTGGCCCTCACTCTGGAGGCCTGGAAGGCAAACATGGATTCCTATGCGGGGCGCGCCTATGTGGACTACGGCATGCACGGCGGCGTAGACGCCAAGAGCTTCCCCTATACCAGAGAGCTCTGGCGCGACAGCGGCGCCACAGCCATCAAGGCGTTTATGTGCTATTCCTCCGCCAATATGGGCTATGTGAACGACGAGACCCTGTATGAAACTCTGGAACTGGCCAAGGAAGAGGACGCGCTGGTTCTGCTGCATTGTGAGAACGATGATATCATCAATCTCAACAACAAGCGCATGAAGGAGGCCGGCCGCACGGACAGGCTGTCCTTCAACCACAGCCGCCCCGGCTTCGGCGAGGTCGAGGCCATACGCCGGGCGCTGTATTTTGCAAAGCGCCTGGGCAACCGCGTGGTGATATGCCATGTGTCCACGGCCGACGGTCTTGAGGAGATACGCAGGGCCAAGGAGGAGGGCGTACAGGTATGGGCCGAAAGCTGCCCCCAGTATTTCACCTTCACCACCGACGATTTTGAAAAGCAGGGACCTTACCTGAAATTCACCCCCGTAATGCACGAGCAGGACAATCAGGACCGCATGTGGGACCTCATAGGCAAGGGCTATGTGGACACCATAGGCTCTGACCACTCCCCCTTCTCCGTGGAAGAGAAGGAAGTGGGCATCGACAACATCTGGAAAGCCCCCAACGGAATTCCCGGTCTTGAGGCTGAGCTGGCGGTATTCCTAAACGGCGTGAACCAGGGCCGCATTACTCTTGAGGACCTTGTGCGCATGACCAGCTACAACCCCGCAAAAGCATACAGTATCCCAAACAAGGGCGAAATACGCGTGGGCTACGACGCCGACCTCACCGTGGTGGATATGGAGCTGGAAAAAGAGTTTTCCAAGGAGACCATCGCCTCCAAATGCCCCTGGTCGCCCTACATGGGACGCCGGTTCAAGGGCTGGCCCGTTATGACCATAGTCCGCGGCTCCGTGGTCGCCAAGGACGGCAGGCTCACCGGCGAGCTTGGGTACGGAAAACCGGTCTACCGGCGGAAATAACGGCAGGGGAGGAAAAGTTTTAAATCCGTCCCGGAGCAACACATAAATTATTCACTATTAATTATTCATTCTTCCCTCTTCAATAAAAGGAAAGAGCCCCTCACGGGGCTCTTTCCTTTTATTTTCTCTCTTCCATTGGGATATAAGGCGTACTTTTGACGGCGGCGCGGTAGGCCGGGCGCATAATGCGCTTGGAGGACATTACCTCCTCTATGCGGTGGGCGCACCAGCCGGAGATGCGTGAGATGGCGAACAGGGGGGTAAACAGCTCGTCGGGTATGCCCAGCATCCGGATGACAAAGCCGGAGTACAGGTCGATATTGGCGCAGATGGGAGTATCCAGATTCTTGCGCTCAACAATAAGCTGAGAGCCGTTGCGCTCTATGGAGCGGAGGTATTCATAATCCTCGGCCATGCCCTTATGCTCGGCCATGCCCCGGGCGTACTCCTTAATAAGCTCGGCGCGGGGGTCGGACAGGGTGTAGACCGCGTGGCCCAGACCGTATATCTTGCCGGAACCGTCGCCGGCTTTGCGGTCCAGGATGAGGTTCAGGAAGTCGCACATTGCGCCGTCATCGCCGGGATCGGGCACATTCTCCTTCACCGCCTCAAACATGGTGCGCACGCGGCTGTTGGCGCCGCCGTGGAGGGGGCCCTTCAGAGAGGATACGGCGCCGGCTATGGCGCTGTAGGTATCCGTGCCGCTGGAGGACAGGGCGCGGCAGACGAAGGCGGAGTTGTTACCGCCGCCGTGCTCGGCGTGGAGCATCATCATAACATCCAGCAAATGGGCCTCCTCGGGGGTATAGCTCTTGTCGTGGCGGAGCATACGCAGGAAGTTTTCCGCCACGGACAGCTCCTCCTTGGGGTAATGAATATACAGGCTCTTGCCGTCATAGTGGTGGCGCTTGGCGGCGTAGGCGTTGGCCACGATTATGGGGAAGCGGGCTATAAGCTCTATGGACTGGCGCAGCATATTCTCAAGGCTGGTCTCATCTGGATTCAGGTCATAGGAATACAGGGCCAGCACGCTTCTGGCCAGCTTATTCATAACATCCCGGCTGGGCGCCTTCAGTATCATGTCCTCATTGAAGTTGTGGGGAAGCCGGCGGGCGCGGCTGAGTATGGAATCAAACTGTTCAAACTCTCCGGCGGTGGGCAGCTTGCCCATGAGCAGCAGATACGCCACCTCCTCATAGCCGAAGGTGTTCCGGTCTATGTGGGCCTGAACTATATCAGCCACATTTATGCCGCGGTAATACAGACGGCCGGGCACGGGGATGATCTCGCCGTCCTCTATATTATAACCAATTACCCGGCCTATCTTGGTGACGCCGGCCATAACGCCGGTGCCGTCGGAATTGCGCAGGCCCCGTTTGACCTTGTCTGTAAAGTACTTTTCGGGAATGGTGTACTCGCTTATCACTCGTTTATGCAGCTCCGGGCCAAAGTAATCGGCTGGATTTAGCTCGGTCATGGCTCAACACTTCCTCACTTTTGGAATATATTTGATTAACAGTATAAAGTATTTGCATAATAAACGCAAGTAAAAATCAAATTTCAGCCAAAGTACAGACAAAAGGCCGCATTAAGCCTGTATATTCGTATAAAAATGCAGGACGTTTCTAAAATCCTGCATGAAAAAGCCCTTGCAAGCTCCGTTTTTTATGATATACTCTTAAGTATATTGGGGAGGATACCCCGAAAATAATAGTAAGCGAGTTGATACGCAATGATAAAGCTGCACGACGGCGCCGTTCTGTGGCAGAACGGAAAGACCGTACCCGCCTCTCCCTCCGCTGAGGGCCGGGAAAAGACCATAGCCTATCAGATCCTGCGCAGCCACGACAAGGGCGCCGGGGACGCCGGTATGCGCATCCGGTTCGACAGTCTCATCTCCCACGACATTACCTATGTGGGCGTCATCCAGACCGCCCGGGCCTCCGGCATGGAGAAATTCCCCGTGCCCTATGTGCTCACCAACTGCCACAACAGCCTCTGCGCTGTGGGCGGCACCATAAACGAGGACGACCATGTGTTCGGCCTCTCCGCGGCGAAAAAATACGGCGGCATCTATGTGCCCGCCAACCAGGCCGTTATTCACCAGTACGCCCGCGAAATGCTCACCGGCTGCGGACGCATGGTGCTGGGCTCCGACAGCCACACCCGCTACGGCGCCATAGGCACCATGGGCATAGGCGAGGGCGGCCCCGAGATAGTGAAGCAGCTGCTGGAAAACACTTATGACGTGGCCGCTCCCCAGGTGGTGCTGGTGTATCTCACCGGCGCGCCCAACCGGGGCGTGGGTCCTCACGACGTGGCCCTGGCTCTCTGCGGCGCCACCTATAAAAACGGCTTTGTGAAAAACAAGGTGCTGGAATTCGTCGGCCCCGGCGTCAGGAATCTGCCCATGGACTACCGCATAGGCATAGACGTTATGACCACCGAGACCGCCTGCCTCAGCTCCATCTGGGAGACCGACGGCCGGGTGGAGGAATATCTGGCCGCCCACGGCCGTGCCGGCACCTACAAGGCCCTCGCCCCCATTGACGGCGCGGTGTACGACGCCATGATAGAGATAGACCTGAGCACCATAGAGCCTATGGCCGCCCTGCCCTTCCACCCCAGCGAGGCCTACACCATCGCCCAGCTTCAGCAGGATGCCGGAGATATCCTCCGGGCAGCCGAGCAGCGGGCTGCCGACCAGTTCGGCGGCAAGGTGAGCCTGAAGCTCACCGACAAGCTGGTGAACGGTAAGCTCATGGTGGACCAGGGCGTGATCGCCGGCTGCTCCGGCGGTATGTACGACAACATAGCCGAGGCCGCCGCCATCCTGGCCGGCCACGACGTGGGCGACGGCTACTTCTCCCTGTCCGTCTATCCCCCCAGCGTGCCCGTGAACCTGCGCCTCATCCGGGACGGCATACAGCAGACCCTTATGGAGTCCGGCGCCCTGTTTAAGAGCTGCTTCTGCGGCCCCTGCTTCGGCGCGGGCGACGTGCCCTCCAACAACGGTCTGAGCATACGCCACACCACCCGCAACTTCCCCAACCGGGAGGGCAGCAAGCCCGGAGACGGCCAGCTCAGCGCCGTCATGCTCATGGACGCCCGCTCCATAGCCGCCACCGCCAGGAACCACGGCGTGCTCACCGCCGCCACCGAGATAGATTACACCGCTCCCGTCAGCAGCGGCTACTGCTTCGACCCCGCCGTGTATGAGAAGCGCTGCTACTTCGGCTTCGGCAAGGCCGACCCCTCCGCCGAGCTGAAGTTCGGCCCCAACATAGCCGACTGGCCGGAGATACCCGCCCTCAGCGACAACCTCATTATGGAGCTTGCCGCCGTCATCCAGGACGAGGTCACCACCACCGATGAGCTTATCCCCTCCGGTGAGACCAGCTCCTACCGCTCCAACCCCATGAAGCTGGCCTCCTTCGCCCTCAGCCGCCGGGAGCCCGAGTATGTGAAGCGCACGGAGAGGATTCGTGACCTTGAAGCCCGCCGCGCCGCCGGAGACTATTCCGCCCTGGCCGCTCTGGGTCTCAGCGATGAGGAGCTGAAAAACAGCACCATCGGCTCCGTCATCTTCGCCCGCAAGCCCGGCGACGGCTCCGCCCGTGAGCAGGCAGCCTCCTGCCAGCGCGTGCTGGGTGGCTGCGCCAACATCTGCTACGAGTACGCCACCAAGCGCTACCGCTCCAACTGCATCAACTGGGGCATGCTGCCCTTCGTCATTGACGGTGATGTGAGCTTTGACTACGCCTGCGGCGATATGATCTGCGTCCCCGGCGTCCGTGAGAAGGTGGAGAGGGGCGAGAGCCTGTTCCCCGCAAAGATAGTCACCGGCTCCGGCGAGGTACATGACATCACCCTGAAGCTGGGCGCGCTCACCGACGATGAGCGGGACATCATCCTCCGGGGCTGCCTCATGAACCACTACGCCGCAAAGCGCGGAAAGTGAGGCGCCGTATGGAAAAGATTAAAATGCCCAACCCCATAGTGGAGATGGACGGCGACGAGATGACCCGGGTGCTCTGGGGCATCATCAAGGACGAGCTGATCCTCCCCTATGTGGAGCTGAACACCGAGTACTACGACCTGAGCCTCACCCACCGGGACGAGACCGGGGACAAGGTCACCCACGAGGCCGGCGAGGCCATAAAGCGCTACCATGTGGGCGTGAAATGCGCCACCATCACCCCCAACGCCCAGCGGGTGGAGGAGTATAAGCTCCACGAGATGTGGAAAAGCCCCAACGGCACCATCCGCTCCATACTGGACGGCACGGTGTTCCGGGCTCCCATCATGGTGAGCTGCGTGCACCCCGTGGTAAAGACCTGGGAAAAGCCCATCACCATAGCCCGCCACGCCTACGGCGATATTTATAAGAATGTTGAGTACCGCGTACCCTGCGCGGGTAAGGCCGAGCTGGTGTTCACCGATACGGAGGGCAAAGAGCTTTACCGTGAGACCGTACACGACTTTAAGGGCAGCGGCGTCATCCAGGGTGTCCACAACCGGGACGACAGCATAGTGTCCTTCGCCCGGGCCTGCTTTGAATACGGCCTCAGCACCAATCAGGATGTGTGGTTCTCCACCAAGGACACCATATCCAAGCAGTACGACCAGACCTTTAAGCTCCTGGCCCAGGAGGTTTTTGACAAGGAGTATGCCCAGCGCTACGAAAAGGCGGGGCTCACATACTTCTACACCCTCATTGACGACGCCGTCGCCCGGGTGATACGCTCCAAGGGCGGCTTCGTCTGGGCCTGCAAGAACTACGACGGCGACGTGATGAGCGACATGGTGAGCACCGCCTTCGGCAGCCTTGCCATGATGACCAGCGTACTCGTCTCCCCGGACGGCAACTATGAGTACGAGGCCGCCCACGGCACCGTCACCCGCCACTGGTACCGCTACCGGGAGAGCGGCAAAATGACAAGCACCAACCCCGTGGCCACCATTTTCGCCTGGTCCGGCGCCCTGCGCAAGCGCGGCGAACTGGACGGCAGCCCGGAGCTTATGGGCTTTGCCGACCGTCTGGAAAAGGCCACCCTGGACACCATAGAGTCCGGCACCATGACCGGCGACCTGGCCGCCCTGGCCGAGGGCGTTGAGGTGCGCAGCGTGGACAGCGTGGAGTTCATTAAGGCCATAAGAGAAAAACTGTAAAGCACAAAGGCAGCGCCGCCCGGCGCTGCCTTTGTGCATGTTTGGGGCGAAGTAAAAAACTTTTCCTCCTCTAACATGGAAGAAAAAAGACTCACATCCACCTCCGCACGAGCGCGTTGTGCGCGTCGGCGAGGCCCAAAAGAGTATACGATTTAGGCAGATTCTTTGGGAAGTCTGAAACCCGTTTCTATAAAGAAATGGGTTTCATATCCCGACTCCGCGGCAAAAAACGATTGCATATCCGCGCTTGGGCGAAAAGGTACGGGGCGCAGTCTGCGGACTGCGTTGTGCGACCCCATTTCTTTCAGAAAGAAACGGTGTCGCCCGCCAAAGAAACTTACCGTTCGCCATGGGCCGTAAGCTGAGCTGACGCTCACCTTACTCAAATGGCGAAGTGTTAGTGCGGCGTAAGTCGCGCCTGATTCGATGGAATTGGGCAGTAGATTTCAGCATTAAGCTCACCTGACAGTACCGCACTTCGACGCAGGCCAGGACTCACATCCACCGCCGCACGAGCGCGTTGTGCGCGTCGGCGAGGCCCAAAAGAGTATACGATTTAGGCAGATTCTTTGGGAAGTCTGAAACCCGTTTCTATAAAGAAATGGGTTTCAGAATACGACCCCCGCGGTATAGGCCGATTGCATATCCGCACTTGGGCGAATATGCACGCGGGCGCGCAATGCGCGCCCCTACACGCTCCGAATCAGCTTTAATCAAACTTGATAGATTAAACCCTCCCGCCCTCTGCGGAGGGCACTTCCACTATCAGAGGAGGAAAAGCTTTTGGGCTGCGGCCAGTACCATAACACTAAAAAATGCTCCGACACCGGTCGGAGCATTTTTATTATTTACACCAGCTTTCTTCCCATGAGCACGCCCATGACAGAACTCATCATAAGTCCCCGGGTCCAGCCGGAGGAGTCGCCCAGACAGTGCAGGCCCCGGACGTTGGTGTTGAAATCCTCGTCCATCTTTATCCGGTTGGAGTAGAACTTCAGCTCGGGGGAGTACAGCAGAGTTTCGTAGGAGGCGAAGCCCGGCACCACATGATCCATGGCCTGGATGAAGCCCACGATGTTGGTCATGGCCCGGTAGGGCATGGCGGCGGTAATGTCGCCCGCCACGGCGTCGGGCAGGGTGGGGCGGATGTTGGACTGACTCAGCTCCTTCTCCCAGGTGCGCTTGCCGTCCAGTATGTCGCCGAAGCGCTGCACCATAATGTGACCCGCGCCCAGCATGTTGGTGAGCTCGCCCACCTTCTGGGCGTACTCTATGGGCTGGTTGAAAGGCACGGAGAAGTTGTGGGAGCAGAGTATGGCCAGGTTTGTGTTGTCGCTCTTCAGCTCCTTGTAGCTGTGGCCGTTCACCACGGCCAGGTCGTTATCGTAATTCTCCTGGCTGACGAAGCCGCCGGGGTTCTGGCAGAAGGTGCGCACCTTGTTTTTGAAGGGAGCGGGATAGCCTATGAGCTTGGACTCATACAGCACCTTGTTCACCGTCTCCATTATCTCGTTGCGCACCTCAACGCGCACGCCTATGTCCACAGTGCCGGGCTGATGTGCTATGTTGTGCTCGGCGCAGAGCTTTTCCAGCCAGTCCGCGCCCCGGCGTCCGGTGGCCACCACGGTGCTGTCGGCCAGTATCTCCAGCTCGCTGCGTCCGTCCGTCACCGTGACGCCCCGGCAGGTGCTGCCGTCCAGTATCAGATTCTGGCACTCGTAGCCAAAGATTATCTCAACCCCCTGCTCCTGCAGGTGCTTTTCTATGGCCAGATACAGATTCTGAGCCTTTTCCGTGCCCAGATGGCGGATGGGGCAGTCCACCAGCTTTAGGCCCGCCTGTATCGCCCGGCGGCGTATGGCCTTTACCTCCTCGGTGTTGCCCAAGCCCTCGATGTGGGTGTCCGCGCCGAACTCCAGATATATTTTATCCGTGTAGTTTATGGTCTCCTGGGCCTTGTCCGCGCCGATGAGCGTGGGCAGGTCGCCGCCCACCTCGTAGCTGAGGCTCAGCTTGCCGTCGGAAAAGGCGCCGGCGCCGGAAAAGCCCGTGGTGATATGGCAGTAGGGCTTGCAGTTCATGCACTTTCCGGTCTTTGCCTTGGGGCAGTGGCGGTTTTCTATGCTGCTGCCCTTTTCAACTATGACTATTTTCTTTTTGCTGCCCAGACGCAGCATCTCTATGGCGGTGAATATTCCGGCAGGGCCGGCACCTATGATAACAACATCGGCTTTCATACAATAGTTCCTCCTGTAATGACAATAAAAAACGGCTGCGGAGCCGACACTCCGCCCCCGGAACGGAAGCGATATAGTCAGCTGGCGGCAGCCGGTAGAAACGTCCGCCCCATACCGGCGAACCTATATATCTCACTCACAATACATTATCATATAGGATTTTCGGGGAAAAAGCAAGAGAAATTGTGTAGTGTCACAGCTTTTCTCGCAGAAAAATCCCCCGGTCTGCGACCGGGGGAGCCAGCGTCGAATTGTTCGCCTGCGGCGGACAACCGAGGCGCAGAGCGAAGCGCAGCCTTTTGTCGGAAAAGCCCGGACGGGCTTTTCCGACAAGCTCACATCCCCCGGTCTGCGACCGGGGGATGTGAATATATCAGCCGCATTTGGAGTAGCCGCAGTTGCGGCAGGTGACGCAGCCGCCCTCATGCTCCAGCTTGGAGCCGCACTCGGGGCAGTATTTTGCCAGTTTGGCCTGAGCGGGGCTCATGGCGGCTATGGACGCGGGCACGGCGGGGGCTTCCGCGCTCTCGCCCTCCACCTGCTCGGTGACCTGCAGCACCTTTTCCAGAGCCTTGGCTATGGCGTCCGGGCAGGAGCTGACGGGCACGCCGCTCTGGCGCAGACAGCTGGGGCAGCGTATGCCCTTGAGCTGGCGGATTATCTCCCGGGGATCGACGCCGGAACGTATGGCAACAGACACCAGCCGGGCTGTGGCCTCGGACTGGCTGGGGCAGCCGCCGGCTCTGCCGGTATTGGTGAACACCTCGCAGATGCCGTGGTCATCGTAGTTCACGGTGATATACAGCTTGCCGCAGCCTATGCGCACCTTCTCGGTGAAACCGGTGGTGACGTCGGGGCGCTTGCGGGGCAGGAGGGAGCCGTATTCGGCGCTCTCGGAATCGGCCTTGCCGTCGGAAATTTTGCCTATGTTCAGCACCTGCTCGGCGCGGCTGCCGTCGCGGTAGATGGTGGTGCCCTTGCAGCCCAGGCGCCAGGCCAGCTGATACACCTCGGACACATCCTCCCGGGTGGCGCTGTTGGCGAAGTTCACCGTCTTGCTGACGGCGTTGTCCGTGTGCTCCTGAAAGGCCGCCTGCATGCGGATATGCCATATGGGGCTGACATCATGGGCGCAGACGAACACCCGCTTTATCTCCTCCGGAAGTCCGGGGATGTGGGCCAGGGTGCCCTCGTCGGCCACGCGGCGCATGAGACTGTCCGTCAGCAGGCCCCGCTCGGCCAGCTTGTCTCTGAGTATGGAGTTCGTCTCCACGAAATGAGTGCCGTCCATGATGTTGCGGATATAGGCGTAGGCGAACACCGGCTCCACGCCGCTGGACACGCCGGCTATTATGCTGAGGGTGCCTGTGGGGGCGATGGTGGTGACGGTGGCGTTGCGTATGGGCGCGCCGTCCTTATATATGCTCTCCTCAAACAGGGGGAAGGCGCCGCGCCTTTCGGCCAGGGCCTGGGAGGCCAGGTGGGCCTTCTCCTGAATAAAGCCCATGACCCGTCCGGCGGTGTCCACGCCCTCCTCGCTGTTGTAGGCTATACCCAGATGCAGCAGCATATCCGCAAAGCCCATGACGCCCAGGCCTATCTTGCGGGTGAGTCTTGTGACCCGGTCTATCTCCTCCAGGGGGTACTTGTTCACATCTATTACGTTGTCCAGAAAGTGGACGGCGGTGTTCACGGTACTCTCCAGCTTGTCCCAGTCAATCTCATAGCCGCCGGGGACGGCCTTCAGATGGTTCAGCAGATTTATTGAGCCGAGATTGCAGCTCTCATAGGGCAGCAGGGGCTGCTCGCCGCAGGGGTTGGTGGACTCTATCTCGCCCTGGGAGGGCACGGCGTTGTCCCGGTTCAGGCGGTCCAGGAAGATTATGCCCGGCTCGCCGGTGCGCCAGGCGCTGTCCACTATTTTGTCGTAGACCTCTTTTGCGTTGAGCTTGCCCACGGCTTTTCCGCCGGAGGGGTCCACCAGCTCGTAGTCCTCCCCCGCCAGCGCCGCGGACATGAACTTTTCCGTGAGGCCCACGGAGATGTTGAAGTTGTTTATCTCATGGGTGTCGTTTTTGCAGGAGATGAACTCCAGAATATCCGGGTGGTCCACACGGAGTATGCCCATATTGGCGCCCCGGCGGGTGCCGCCCTGCTTTACCGCCTCGGTGGCGGCGTTAAAGACCTTCATGAAGCTGATGGGGCCGGAGGCCACGCCGCCGGTGGAGTTCACCGTGCTGCCCTTGGGACGCAGGCGGGAGAAGGCGAAGCCCGTGCCGCCGCCGGATTTGTGGATGAGGGCGGCGTTTTTGATGGAGTCGAATATCTCCTCCATGCTGTCGCCCACGGGCAGGACGAAGCAGGCCGAGAGCTGGCCCAGATGGCGGCCCGCGTTCATAAGAGTGGGAGAGTTGGGCAGAAAGTCCAGCTCGGACATCATGGTGTAGAACTCCGCTGCGGTCTTTTCCGCGTCGCCGCCGTAACTGGAGTCTGCCACGGCCACGGCATTGGCCACGCGGGTAAACAGGCCGTCCACAGTCTCGGTGGGGTTTCCGTTTTCGTCTTTTATGAGATAGCGCTTTTCCAGCACCGCTATTGCGTTTTCGCTTACAGGCATGGTTAGAAACACTCCTTTATTGTATTTGCATCACAAGATATTGTAGCGGGTATTTGTATATAAGTCAATATATTGTTTCATTCAATTCCGGAATATTCCAGTAGAAATAGGAGCCTCCGAATATGCCGAAAGCCTGTTCGGAACGAAAGTGCCGGGCGCAGCCTGCGGTGGGCGTTGTGCCGCAAGGAGGGAACTATCGTGAGCTAAAGCTCACTCATTCAAATGGCGAAGGGTGAGTGCGGTGTTCGTCGCGCCTGAGTCGATGGAATTGGGCAATAGAGTTCAGCGTGAAGCTCACCTGATACTATTGCACTTCGATACAGGCCAAGGCTTACATCTACCGCCGCACGAGCGCGTTGTGCGCGTCGGCGAGGCCCAAAAGAGTATACGACTTAGGCAAGTTCTTTGGGAAGCCTGAAACCCGTTTCTTTAAAGAAATGGGTTTCATATCCCGACCCCCGCGGTAAAAACCAATTCCGCACCCGTACCCGATAAGTACGCGGGCGCGCAATGCGCGCCCCTACACGTCAAAGCCTCCCCTGTGTAAGGGGAGGTGCCCCGCAGGGGCGGAGGGGTTGCAATCCCTCAGTCAGCTTCGCTGACAGCTCCCTTTGCACAAGGGAGCCTTGGATGCGCAGAAGAACACGGGCGCGCAATGCGCGCCCCTACTTCCTCCGAATACGCTTTAATTATTCTTCAATTTCCACCAGTTTTTCTTCCTGAGCATGCTTCTCCCGGAGAATACATTCGGCCAAAAATTCCATCAGTTCGATGGGTGTTGGCACATCACACTCTCGGGGGATTGTGTTCCATATCTCCAGTTCTGCTGGGGTAGCGTTCCCCATTCCATCGGCAATGAGAAGTTCAATTTCTTCAAAAACAGTTTCCAATTCGACACCGCAAGTCTCGGCGGTAAGCTGAAGGGCCTGATATACCCGTTCTCTGTCCAAATGTGTGTACCTCCTCTGTGTATGTGTAAGAAGTCTAACAAGAGATGTTAGAGCTTATATATTAAATTTAACTTGTATAGACTATGTATGTCAAGGCTTTTCTTTAGCAGAATTCATACTGTTCGACAGGAGGTGCCGCATGGAGGCATATGGCCGGATCCACATAAATCTGGACAAGCTTATTAAAGCTGCCGGTATAAGCAAAAATAAGCTTAGCCACCGCGCTGAAATGCAGCGCTCCCAGATAAACCACTACTGCAATAACGATATCACCAGGCTGGATATAGATGTGCTTGCCAGAATATGTACTGTTTTGGAGTGCGAAATAGGAGATTTGTTGGAGTTTATCCCTCCAAAAGAATATGACGCGCGGGTTCAGAATGAGACTGGCGCTGGATTTGAAGATTAAATTCCACTCTTCACTAAATAAAAAAGCTCACCCTCTCGGGTGAGCCTTTTTATTATCTTATTCAACCGGGTCTATGGAGTATATCACCAGATAATATTTGCCGTAGCCTGCATGGAGCACCACGGTGTGACCCACGGAATAGAGGGTGCCGTCAATGACAACGCCGTTATCCGTAACCGTGCCCTCGCACTCGGCGGTGATATAGGCGGAGACATAGCCCTCCTTGCTGCCGAGAATAACCTCGCCGGTGTTCTGGTCGACGCTGTAGGTGACGGACTCGTCCACCTTAACATCGGTGACCTTGCCCATATAGGTGTTGGTGGTGCCGTCCATGACGCTGTCGCCAACTTGGGTCTGCTCCGGCACAAAGTCGGGGCACTCCTCCTCAAAGAACACTATGCTCACCTTGTCCGGCTCCACGGTGACTCCGCCGGTGGTCATAAACCGGTTGGCGAAAAAGGCCACAGCCGCCAGAAGCACTACTATAATTGCCAGGTCGATTATATTGAATCTTCTTTTCTTTTCCATTGTTATTTACCTGCTTCCTGAATATTCCTGACCCGGCGGGCGGCCGGAATCAGGGCAAAGACAAACCAGAACAGTACCATTACCCTGGGATAGCTCCATGCGTAGTCGGTGATGCCGAAAAACAGCGAGGCGCACAGGCCGCAGGCCACGCCAACTCCCACGGCGCGGACTATGCCGTCCTCCTCGGAGCGGAGCTGAAGTCCGCCTCTCACGGCAAAGGCCATGGTCCCCAAAAAGGCTATGAGGGCGAACACGCCCATCTCGCCCCATATCTGAAGATAGATGTTGTGGCCGTGGATGAACAAAGCCTTGGCCTCGTACACGTTTTCGGCGTACACGGCGTGGCGCACCGCCGCGGCGCCCAGGCCCACACCGAACAGGGGATGGTTGCTTATAAGCCTGCCCATGGCTGAGTAGATATAGGCCCGGGTGTAAATGGAGCTGTCGCCGGAGTTAAAGATGGTCAGCAGCCGGTTAAGTATGCTGTCAGGCAGGAAGGGCACGGCGCAGACGCAGGCCACCATGCACAGGGGCACCCAGCGGGGGCCCAGCACCAGCACCAGTACGGCCATTCCAACGGCAAGACTGAGCCAGCCCCCCCGGGAGTAGGTCATCAGCAGGGCCAGACAGCTCAGGCCGAACACCAGCAGATACCACAGCCGCGTGCGGCCTTTTGGAGCGTACAGAGCCATGGTCAGCATAAGGGGGGCGAACAGCACCAGTACGTTGGCAAAGCTGTTGGGGTTTTCAAAGAAGGAATAGACCCTGCCGGGCATATCGGCGTTAAGTGTCAGGTCGGTGAGTATGCCGTTGGCCTCCACGCCGACTATGCGCTGCACAAGCGCGTAGGCGGAGCAGACCGCCACGCCCACGGAGCACAGGAGCACTATGCCGCCCAGCTCTTTTCCGCTGCGGGGTGCGTTCACGGTTATGAGCACCACCAGCATGCAGGTTATTCCGAAGATAAGGAAGCGCAGGGACAGTCCCGGCTGCCGGGAGGTGATGAAGCCAAGGATTGCGCACAGGGCAAACATCACGGGGAAAAAGCCCAGCTCGTCCAGAGAAAATCTCCGTCCGTCGGCGGCTGCAAATATGAACATGGCCGCAAGCGCAAGAGCGCCCAGGAGACTGTACATATTATTCCACATTCCCTGGGGGATAACAAGCAGGGCCAGCATCATAAGTCCCGCAAAGGGCACAAGGCGGCGCTGGGAGAAATCCACTATCTCAGGAAGCAGATACCCCTTGGAAAACACGGTGGGCTTTCCCAGCAGCGCTCTTGAGAGGGCTGGGAGCGCGTTCAGCAGCCTGTTAAGTGCGCGGTACAGGAAGCTTGAGCGCCAGAGCTCCGCGGCCTTTTCGCCGCCCAGGGCGAAGCGGTAAAAGGCGCTGTCCTTCGCGGCGTTCCATATCGCCATGCACATGCGCCAGAACAGGCCGCCCCGGAAAAGGTCCGAGAGCTTATCCCGGAACCGGGTGAGCAGGGCCACAAAAAAGCTCGATTGCAGTTCTTTCACGGCCTATCCCCTCCTACTGTTTTTAAATGTATAGAGGGCGGCCAGCAGGCCGAACATACGCCGGCGCAGAAGAAAGGCCACCAGAGTCTTGTTGCGGTTCATACCCTCGGGCTTATAATCTGCCAGAGCCTCGGCGAACAGGGGCAGACGGGCAAGCTTTTTAACTCGCTCTCCGCCGCCCGCGGGCGCGCCGGGGGCAAACTCGTTGGAGACGGCTATGAGCAGCCCCGCCCAGGCGCTGTTCAGGCGCCAGTCGGGCGGCGCGGGTATCTCGAAGCGCCGCACCAGCTCCGCCTTCAGCTCCAGGGTGCGCAGAAAGGTGTCCGTAAAGCCGGGCAGATAGCGTTTGGTGACGCTGTTGGGATTTTGCAGGTACCCGTACAGGGGCTTGTCCACCACGGCCAGACGCCCGGGATGGGAGAAGTATTCTATAAGGAACACCTCGTCCTCCAGATAGGCCCCGGAGAAGCGGATATTTCCCTCCCGTATCACGTCGGTGCGGAAGAGATAGCGCCAGACCGTGCCAAGAAGCAGGTCTTCGCTGAGCCTGTCGCTCAGGAGGGGCAGCACCACGCGGCGGCGCACGTCCTCAAAATCCAGAGCGCCGCTGTGGGCGGGGGCTCTTTTGGCTATGCGCGTGCCGTCGGGCCAGTCCTCATAATAGCCGCAGACGGCGCTTTGGCATTTATATTTATCCAGCACCTCGAACATATCGGCGTAGGCGCTTTTTTCCACAAGGTCGTCGGCGTCCACAAAGGCGATGTATTCGCCCGTCGCCTCGTCCACGCCCCGATTTCGGGCTGCCGATACGCCGGAGTTCTCCTGGCGTATCACGCGCACACGGCCATCCGCCTGTGTGAGTTCGGCGCAAAGGTCCGGAGTGGCGTCTTTGGAGCCGTCGTCCACTATTATAAGCTCCAGGTCGGCAAAGCTGCCGGAGAGAACGCTGTCTGCTGCGCGGCGCAGGGTATCGGCGGCGTTGTAGGCCGGGATGATAACACTCAGCCTCGGCATTGTAGCCCCCCTCTCAAAATTCTTCATGTTAGGAAAAAAGGGTACGGAAAAAACCGTACCCCCTGTCAGCTATATCGAAAGCCTTACATGGCGTTCATTTTCTGAGCCATACCGGACTTCTTGTGAGCCGCATTGTTCTTATGAATGAGACCCTTGGTAACCGCGCGGTCGACAGCCTTCACAGCAACTTTATAGGTAGTTGCGGCTGCCTCACGGTTGCCCTCAGCCACCGCTGCGTCAAACTTCTTCAGATTGGTTCTGAGCTCAGACCGGGCTGCCTTGTTTCTGGCGTTTCTCACCTTAGCGAGTTCATTTCTCTTGATTGCGGACTTAATGTTGGGCATATTGTGCCACCTCCTCCTACTTAGTTGTTGGTCTGCGAAAAACATCACAAACCCGCGGATAATGATTGTAACATCAAATGCCTGAAAAATCAAGCCTTTTTTTAAATTTTTTTCAGATTCCGGCGGAATATACCCGACGATGGGGGAAATGCTAGAGACGAGAAAAATTTGGGAGGCTGAGATATGAAAAATTTTGCGCCGCGCACCGATCTGGCCGTGGAATCCCGGGAATTTCTGCGGGAAAACGCCCCCGAGGCCGGTGAGCTGCCGGGAGTACGGGCACTTGAGGAAAACCGCCGGGGTTTTGCCGTGACCACCGTGTCCGTGCTGGATGAGAGAGGCTCTGATGTTTTATGTAAACCTATTGGTGAATATATCACCGTAGAGCTTGACAGACTTATACGCCGGGAGGAGGATTCCTTTGAGCAGGCCGCGGAACTGGCCGCGGAGCTGATACGTGGGCTGCTTGGAGAGGTGACTCCCGATTCGCAGTTTTTGGTGATAGGCTTGGGCAACGAGGCCATCACCCCCGACGCCATAGGCTCATGGGCTCTGGACAATCTGCTGGTGACCCGTCATTTAAAGGAAAAGCAGATTCCGGACTTCGCGCACTTTTCCTCCGTTGCCGGTATCCGCGCCGGTGTGCTGGGAACAACTGGCATTGAATCCGCACATCTAAGCGCCCTGGTTACCGAGGCTGTAAAACCGGATGCAGTTCTGGTGGTGGACGCCCTTGCGTCCCGGGAGCTGCACCGTCTGTGCGGCACGCTGCAGATAAGCAATGCGGGCATAGTTCCCGGTTCCGGCGTGGGCAACGCCCGGGCGGCGCTGACCAAGGAGACTTTGGGCGTGCCGGTAATAGCCATAGGTGTGCCCACGGTAGTAGATGCCGCAACGCTTACCGCAGACATGGCTCGCGCTGCCGGGGTGGAGCTGGACCCGGACAAGCTGCCGGCGCCGGGCATGATAGTCACGCCCCGCGATATTGACCGCAGCGCAAGAGACGCTGCGAAATTGGTTGGTTATGGCCTGGATTTGGCGCTACATCCCGGTCTTACTGTATCGGATATAGATATGCTTTTGAGCTGAGAAAATGTTCCACGTGGAACATTTGAGCGTGTGCCGCCGCCATTGTTCCACGTGGAACAATTCAATAAATCCCTCAAAAGTGATTGAAAACGACAAAAGAGAGTGGTATAATGCAGGTATCACACTTTTAAATACAGGAAAACGAGGAAAACCATGGGAAAGACCATTGCAATCGCCAATCAAAAGGGCGGCGTGGGCAAGACTACAACCTGCACCAGCATCTGCTGCGCGCTTAAAAACCGCGGACGCCGGGTGCTGCTGGTGGACGCAGACCCCCAGGGCAACTGTACCTCAGGCATGGGGGTGGACAAGTCTGCCTCGCCCAACATCTATGACATCCTTGTGAACGGCGCGGCTGCCACAGACTGCGTGGTTGAGACAAAGTACGGCGACGTGATACCTGCAAACAAGGAGCTGTCGGGCGCGACTGTGGAGCTGGTGGGAGCGGAAAAGCGAGAATTTGTGCTGAAAAGCGCATTGGATGGATTGAAGGACAGCTATGACTACATATTTATAGACTGCCCGCCCTCGCTGGAGCTGCTCACGCTGAACGCCCTGGTGGCAGCGGACACGGTGCTTGTACCCGTTCAATGCGAATACTATGCTCTGGAGGGCATAGCCGACCTGATGACAACTATAAAGCTCACCAACAAGCGCCTAAACAGCGGCCTGAGCATAGAGGGAATAGTGCTGACCATGTACGACAGCCGCACCAATTTCTCAAATCAGGTGGCGGATGAGATACGCAAGTTTTTCGGGGATAAGGTGTACAAGACCATGATACCCCGCAACGTCCGTCTTGCAGAGGCGCCCAGCCACGGCAAGCCCGTTATAGCCTACGACCGGCTCAGTAAGGGCAGCCGCGCCTATCTGAAGCTGGCAAACGAATTCCTGAAGCGACAGGACTAAGAGGAGGTGCAAAATGGCGGAAAAATCATCAAAAAAGGGACTAGGAACCGGCCTCGGCGCCCTGTTTGGGGAGGATTTGCCCGAATTGCCCAAAGAGCAGGAGCAAAAAGTCATACTTGAGCTGCCCATAGCCAAGGTGGAGCCGCGGCAGGAGCAGCCCAGATATACCTTTGACGAGGTGGCCCTGGCCGAGCTTTCCGAGTCTATTCGGGAATACGGCATGATACAGCCCATAACCGTCCGTCCGCTGGAGAGTGGCTATTATCAGATAATCGCAGGAGAGCGCCGTTGGCGCGCCGCCAGAATGGCGGGGCTGACCGAAGTGCCCGTCCGTGTGCTGGAGGCGGACGACCGCCGGGTCAGCGAGATGGCTCTCGTTGAAAACCTCCAGCGGGAGGATCTGAATCCAATAGAGGAGGCCAAGGGCCTGCGGGCACTTATGGAGGAATACGGCATGACTCAGGAGGAGGCCGCCCAGAGCGTGGGGAAGTCCCGCAGCGCCGTGGCCAACGCCCTGCGCCTGCTTAATCTCTGTCCCTATGTCATGGAGCTGCTGGAACAGGGCTTCATCTCAACGGGGCACGCCAAAAGCCTGCTGAGCATACAGAGCAGCCAGACTCAGGAGGCCGCGGCCAACACAATAGTGGCCCAGGGCCTGTCCGTGCGCCAGACCGAGCGCCTGTGCGCCAAGCTCATCAAGGAGCCGCCACAGCAGGAGAAGCCCGATCCTCAGAAGATAACCGTGGACTACGCCGCGGAGACCGAAAAGGACCTTCAAACCGCCCTCGGCCGCCGGGTCAAGATAGTGGAAGGACGCAAAAAGGGCAAAATTGAGCTGGAATACTATGACGCCGACGACAGAGAGGCGCTCATTAGTGCACTCAAGCGGGTAGGAAAAGCATAATATACATATAGTTTAATTTATATAACAGGGAGTAATTACAATGCTGGATATTAAAATCATCAGAGAGAATCCCCAGGAGGTCAAGGAGCTCCTGAAAGCCAAGGAAGTGGACTGCGACGCCGCCATTGACCGTATTCTGGAGCTGGACAACCAACGCCGCGAGCTTATCTACAAGACCGAGGGCGCCAAGAGTGAGCAGAACAAGACCACCAAGTGCATCCCCGCCATGAAAAAGGCCGGTGAGGACACCACCGAGATCTTCGCAAAGCTGAATCAGCTCAAAGAGGACATCAAGGGCTACGACGCCGAGCTGAAGGCCGTGGAGGATGACTACCGCACCCTCATGCTGGGCCTGCCCAACCTGCCCGACCGTGACCTGAAGCCCGGCGGCAAGGAGAACAACGAGCCTATACGCTACTTCGGCGAGCCTCACAAGTTTGAGTTTGAGCCCAAACACCATGTGGACCTGTGCACCGACCTGGGCCTCATCGACTACGACCGCGGCACCAAGCTGGCCGGCAGCGGCTTCTGGATGTACAAGGGCCTGGGCGCCCGTCTGGAGTGGGCCCTGCTGAACTACTTCATCGACTGCCATCTGGCTGACGGCTATGAGTTCATCCTGCCCCCCCACATGCTCGAGTACCAGTGCGGTCTCACCGCCGGCCAGTTCCCCAAGTTTGCCGACGAGGTATATAAGATAGAGAACCCCACCGACGACCGAGTGCACTATATGCTGCCCACCGCCGAGGCCGCTCTGGCCAGCTTCTACCGTGATGAGATTATCACCGAGGCCGACCTGCCCAAGAAGATGTTCGCCTATACTCCCTGCTTCCGCCGTGAGGCCGGCTCCTACCGCTCCGACGAGCGCGGCATGGTGCGCGGCCACCAGTTCAACAAGGTGGAGATGTTCCAGTTCACCAGGCCCGAGGATTCCGACGCCGCCTTTGACGAGCTGGTCACCAAGGCCGAAAATCTGGTGAAGGGTCTGGGCTTCCACTTCCGCACCGTAAAGCTGGCCGCCGGCGACTGCTCCGCCTCCATGGCCCGCACCTATGATATTGAAATTCAGATCCCCTCCATGGACGGCTACAAGGAAGTCTCCAGCGTGTCCAACGCCCGGGACTATCAGGCCCGCCGGGGCAATATCCGCTTCCGCCGGGAGGAGACCGGCAAGACCGAGTTTGTGCACACCCTAAACGGCTCCGGCCTGGCCACCAGCCGCATTTTCCCCGCCATGGTGGAGCAGAACCAGCTCTCCGACGGCAGCGTTGTCGTCCCCGAGGTGCTGCGCAAGTACCTGGGCGGTATGGAAGTTATAAAGAAAGTAAGAGACTAAAGGCGGCTGCGCCGCCAGTGAATAGTGAATAATTGATGAGCGCTTCGCGAATTTTAAATTTTTTGTTCGCTTTTCACCCCCACAACAAATACATAGAAAGGAAGTCTCTAGTTATGGCAGACAAGAAGGGCTTTTTCCAGGAGTTCCGGGAATTTGCCACCAAGGGCAATGTGGTTGACCTGGCTGTCGGCGTTATCGTCGGCGGCGCTTTCGGAACCATCACCAAATCCCTCACCGACGACGTGATAATGCCCGTGGTGAGCCTGTTCCTGGGCGGTATCAACTTCAGCGAGTGGAAAATTGTGCTGAAGGAGGCGGTCCTGAACCCCGACGGCACCGAGGCCGCCGCAGCTGTGAGCCTGAACTACGGCAACTTCATCAGCACAATTATTAATTTCCTTATTCTGGCATTTGTGATCTTCTGCATGGTGCGCTTCCTGAACCGCGCCCGCAGCGCCGCCGAGGCCCGCAGGGCCGCAGCCCAGGCCGCCCCGGAGCCTGCTCCTGAGCCTGAGCCCGCGCCTCCCGCCCCCACCGCCGAGGAGCTCCTGGCCGATATTCTCACCGAGCTGAAAAGCAGAAAATAAGCCCGGAAAATCAAATATAAACGGAAAAAGAGCCTGACTGTGTCAGGCTCTTTTTGCATATAAATTCCTGCGAAATTTGAGCATTTCGCCAAACGACACTCCGTTTAGCGGCTCAGTATTGTGGTGAATTACGAAAAATCTTGTCAAACTTTGGGCGTATTCCCACTATATTTTTAGGGGCAACATCACTATACTATTGGTATGACAGTAAGAGCATTTGGAATGATATCCGGCTGTCGTCAGAAACAAACTCGGCATGTATTGGAGGAAGCGTCGTGAAGATGAAAAAACTGAAAATACCCCCCATATGGATAGCAGTCATACTTTTGTATGCCATAGCGTGCATCCTTTCTCCCAACATGCTGTCATGGGACCAGATAAAGAACCTGCTGAGAGTTTCGGCCTTTCTGGGTACTGTATCTCTGGGGCAGACTTTCGCCATTCTCATCGGCGGCATAGACCTGTCGGTGGCCGGCGTTATTACGGCCACAAACATCATCTGCTGCATGGTCATGAACTACGGAAAGGGCAGCACAATACTGGCCCTGGTAATACCACTAGTGCTGGGCGTAGTCGTGGGAGCTGTGAAGGGCATAATCATCACCCGTATTAAGATACTGCCCATGATCGTCACCCTGGCCCTGAACAACGTGATATTCGGTCTGGCTCTGATACTTACCGGCGGCGTATCCACCGGGCGCGTGTCTCCCGGCTTTGCCGCCATGGGAGACGGCGCCATGTTCAATATCCTGCCATGGACCTTTGTGTTTTTCATGCTTACCGCGGCTGTGCTGCTGTTTATGCAGAACAAGACTAAGCTGGGACGGGAAATCTACGCCGTGGGCGCCAATTACCGCAGCGCGCACATAGCCGGCATAAACGCCGACGCGACGATAATCAAGGCACACATCATATCTTCTGTATGCGCCGTTATCAGCGGCCTGCTGCTCTCGGCATACATAAATCTCCCCAGCTTTGACCTTGGCGACCCCTACGCCACCGACTCCATAGCCGCCGTTGTTATCGGCGGCACCCTGATGTCAGGCGGTGTGGGCGGCATAGGCGGCACCATAGGCGGCGCCATATTTATGACCATACTGAATTCCCTGCTGAATGTGCTGAAAATGGGCATGGGTCCCCAGTACATTATCAAGGGCGTTATCATTGTGGTTGGCCTCGTGGCCACCAGCGCCACTATACGCAACACTCTGAAAGCGCGGCTGCTCGGCCGCGGCGGCGTAAAGAAGGCCGCGTAATCCGGATATTTGGCGGATATCCGCCGGGTATATAATTTGAAAGGCTATCTTTTAAGGAGGAAAAATCATGCGCAACATTATGAAAAAGCTCAGTCTGTTTCTTGCTCTCGTACTGATGCTCTCTCTGGTCGCCACCGGCTGCGGCGGCGGAGAAAAAGCTCCCGAGTCCACCGCGCCCGAGGCTGGCGGCAATGAGCCCGCCCCCGAAGCCAAGACCTATAAGATAGGCTTCTCCAACAGCTTCTCCGGCAACGCCTGGCGTGCCACCATGCTCGCCTCTCTTGACCAGGAAGCTCAGAAGCACGACAACATCGAGCTCATCATTGTTGACGGTCAGAACGACATCAACAAGCAGGTCAGCGACATTGAAAACCTGATCTCCCAGGGCGTGGACGCCATCATGTGCATCCCCGGCTCCGCTCAGGCCGTTGAGCCCGCCCTCAAGGAAGCCCGCGCAAACGGCATCAAGGTTGCCATCTTCAATATGCCCCTTACCGATAAAGAGGCTTATGACATCTATATCGGCACCGATATGGCCGATAAGTCCGACAAGCTTACCCATTGGCTGGGCGACAAGCTGGGCGGCGAAGGCAAGATAGTCATGCTGGGCGGCCCCTCCGGCAACTCCGGTACCGCTATCTGGCGCGAAGTGGCCGACAAGATTCTGGCTGAGGAGTATCCCAATATAGAGGTCCTGCAGTACAGAGATACTGACTGGAAAGAAGACAAGGCAAAGCAGGTTATGACCGACCTTCTGCTGGCCTATCCCGGCGAGATAGACGGTATCTGGTGCGATGGCGGTCAGACCACCGCCGGCGCCATGAAGGCAATGCTGGCCGCCGGCAATACCAGTATCCCCATCACCGGCAACAGCTGCTACAACTCCATCTTCGGCATGTATGACGATCTGTTCGCCATCAACCCCGATTTCGACTTCGCCATCACTCCCGAGCCCATTTATCAGAGCCGCATCTGCCTGCAGCAGGTGATCAAGCTGCTTGACGGCGAGGAGCAGGAGCAGGATCAGATCATCGATGTGCCCGTATACACCGGTGAGAACGCGGATATGTATGATGAGCGCCTGCCCGATAACATGTTCACCGACCACGATCTGACCGACGAAAACCTGAACAAGCTGTTGAACAGCGACAGCTTCTAAATCTTCTTAGCAAGTTATAAGCATCTCGGGCTATTCCCCCGCCCGATAAGAGGCGGGGGAATAGTTTTATAAAGCCGCACTAAGGTTTTTAACACAAATTGCGGCAACTGAATCCTTTTGGGATGGTGAAGAGAAATATGGCTAGAACACCTTTTCTTGAAGCGAAAAATATAAGCAAATCATTCTATGGCGTTTACGCGCTGAAAAACGTGGATCTGACCTGCTACGGCGGCGAGGTCATAGGCGTTATCGGTGAAAACGGCGCAGGTAAATCCACCCTTATGAAAATTATCACCGGCACTTACTCTCTTGAAGACGGAGATATTTTTATTGAAGGGCAGAGGGCAAATATTTCCAATCCCACCGTGTCCCGCGCGCTGGGTATTAACATGGTCTATCAGGACACCCGTCTTGTACCGGAGCTTACCGTTGCTCAGAATATCTTTCTCGGCAGCGAAAAGACCGGTATGCTCGGTCTTGTGGACATGAAATACATGAGAGAAGAAAGCAACAGACTCCTGAAGAAGTTTGATATAGATATTGATGTCAATGCGCTTGTGGGCGACCTGACCATGGCGCAGATGCAGCTGGTTGAGATAGTTAAGGCCATGTCCCGGCAAACCAAGCTGCTTATTCTGGATGAGCCTACCTCCTCGCTTACCCCCCGCGAGGTAGAAAAGCTGTTCAGCATGGTGCGCGATCTTAAGGCCGAGGGCACCAGCGTAGTGTTTATCTCCCACCGCATCCAGGAGCTGCTCCAGATATGCGACCGCTTCGTAGTCCTCAAGGATGGCGAGCTGGCCGGCGGCATAGACGCTGCCGACGCTACTGAGGATATCCTCGTCCGCATGATGGTGGGACGCGACGTAAAGCGTATGTTCAATACCGCTGAGCTGGACTACACCAACCGTGAGGTTATTCTGGATGTGCAGCACCTGTCCCGGGGCGGGGACTATTCCGACGTCTCCTTTAAGCTCTATAAGGGCGAGATTCTGGGCTTCTACGGTATTGAAGGCAACGGCCAGCGCGAGATACTGCGCTCTATTACCGGCATACTTAAGGGATACACCGGAGATATATACCTGAACGGCAAAAAAATAGCTCCCCGCACGCCACGTCAGGCCATAGACGCCGGTATATCTTTTATAACCAACGACCGCCATGGTGAAAATGTGTTCATGCCCCTATCCATAGGCTCCAATCTGGAAACACCCAACCTGAAGGGCTGGTCAAATACCGGCGTGGTGAACGAAAAGCTGTCCGGCAGACAGATCCAGGAGGGCATAGATAAATTCCGGGTAAAATGCGACAACTCCACCCAGCTTATCCGTGAACTGTCCGGCGGCAACCAGCAGAAAGTGGCCATAGCGGGCCGCTTCCTGCAGAAGCCCCAGCTGTTCATTTTCGATGAGCCCACCATAGGCGTGGATGTGGGCTCCAAAAGCGAAATATATGTCTTTCTGAAGCAAATGGCCGAAGAGGGCATAGGCGTTATCGTTCTGTCCTCCGACCTGCCTGAAATAATCGGCCTGTCCGACCGGATAATCCCGGTCTGCTCCGGCCGCGTTCAAAAGCCCATAATTGGCTGCAAGGCTACTGAGGAAATGGTTCTGAACGCCTCCGTGCTCGGCAATAAGGAGCAGAGCGGTTCCGAGAATACCGGCGTTGAGGAAAGCACTCCGCCGGTTAAGGCAAAAAAACACAGCGCCCTCGCAAAATGGTCCTCCGTCCCCATTCTGGCTGCCATAATAGCTATAATGTGTGTAATCGGCGGACAGAATAACGAGGCCTTCCTGAAGCCCTATAACATAGGCCTCATTCTTTGGCAGCTTGCGCCTCTGGCGCTTATAACCCTGGCACAGGTATTCGTTGTGCTCACGGGTGCCATCAATCTGTCTGTGGGTCCGGCAATGAGCCTCATCACCTGCGTGCTCTCATACACAATGGCTGTGGACGGCAATATACCCATGGGTATTCTGTCCGCTCTGCTGGTGGGCATCGCCTGCGGACTTATCAACTCCTTTATAGTAGTGAAGCTGAACATTCAGCACTTTATCGGCACTCTCGCCACGCAGATTATGTTCCTTGGCATAGCCCTTTGCCTGCGTATGACGGCCTCCGGCTCTATCGCGCCTATGTTTACCACCATTGTGAAGTATAAGATTTCCGGTAAATGGCCAGTTTCTGCTTTTGTCGTAATCATGATTTTCATCATTGCCGAAATAGTTTTGCAGCGCTCCAAATTCGGCACCTATATCTATGCAGTTGGCTCCAACCGCGACGCAGCTTACTCCTCCGGTATCCGTACCGACCGTATCCGTACTCTGGCGTATGTCTGGTCCGGAATCTTCGGCGCTCTTGCCGGAATGGTTTTGGCGGTACGCGTGGGCTGCGGCGATCCCCAGGCTGGCACCACATTCACCATGCAGACTCTAACCGCCGTAGTGCTCGGCGGCGTGGCGCTGGTTGGCGGCAAGGGTACCGTGCTGGGCCCCCTCGTGGGCGCATTCCTTGTAACCGTGCTTCAGAACTTCCTGAACATGATGCAGGTAAACGCCTATTGGCAGTATGTGTATACCGGCGCGCTCATTATCATTGCAGCGTCTATCTACTATTATTCTGCCAAAAAGAGAAAAGAAGCTATGGCCGGTATGAGCGGCGCAAAGGAAAGCCCGCTGAAAAAGCTGTTCGCCCACAGTAAATAACGCCCTCATGGAGGTACATGCATGATTAACACCATTATCAAAAACGGCCACGTTATTGATCCACGCGCTGGAATAGACGGGGTATGCAGTATTGGTATATCCGGGGGGCATATGATGGGTATCGTACCGGACTCAACAGAGGCCGATACAGTTATAGATGCCGCAGGCAACTATGTGTTCCCGGGCCTCGTGGATTTCCACACCCACATTTTCCGCAGCGGCAGCGACCTGGGCGTCGTGCCAGACTGTCTGCTGGCTATGGGCGTAACCACGGCCGTGGACGCGGGAACTGCCGGCTGCGCCGGCTTTGAGGCCTTTTACGCAAACGAGGTGTCCCACAGCGCCGTGGATATCTTCACCCAGCTGAACGTCTGCTCCATAGGCCAGCCGGGGGACAACTTTATGGAGGATTTTACACCATCACGCTTCTGTGAGGACAAGATTCGCCGCCTGTGCCGGGAGTTTCCCGGACAGATAAAGGGACTTAAAATACGCATAGGCGCGGAGGTGCCCGGTGTTGACAGTCTTGAGCCCATGCGCAGAGCCAAGGAGCTGGCCGTAAGCTGCGGACTGCCTCTTGTGGTGCACGCCTCCAATCCGCCCGCGCCCATGGATGAGCTGGTGACAATTCTGGACAGGGGAGATGTGTGCAGCCACTTCTATCACGGCAAGGGGGAGCACACCATCCTGGATGAAAATGGCCGGGTGCGCCCGGGGATACGCGCCGCCAGAGAGCGCGGGGTGGTGTTCGACTGCGCCAACGGCAATACCAATTACAATCACCAGGTGGCCCGCCGCGCCCTGGCCGACGGCTTCCTGCCTGACATCATCTCCAGCGACCTGTGCAAATCAAGTATGCGGGACGGCTACGCCCGCTGCCTACCCTATGTTATGTCCAAATATCTGCATCTGGGCATGAGCCTGCCTGATATCGTCCGCGCCGCCACAGATACGCCCGCGCGGCAGCTCGGTCTTGGCGGTAAAATCGGCACCCTGGCCGAAGGCGCCCGCGCCGACGTGGCAGTATGCCGCCTTGTGGAGGCCCACCCCGTATATCTGGACAATTTGGGGACTCCCATGGCAGGCACCCAAATGCTGGTGCCTGTAATGACGCTCAAAGACGGCGAAACCATGTTCCGCCAGAGCAATTTTTAATACTTGTACAACAAACAGCGCCGGCAGAGCTAAGCACTCTGCCGGCGCTGTTATATTGGTCATATTTTGTCTTTCAGATACAGCTTTATCAGCTCCAGATAATACAGCTCCGCCTTGGAGAACACCGTGCCCTTTCTGTAGGAGACGGAATGGGTCCAAAAGGCCTTGGGTTTTAGTGAAAAGCAGCATACACGCTTGTCCTGACTGACCAGAGTCTCTACAAGGATGGACGGTCCCAGGCCGTCCTTGACCAGCTGACTTGCCACCATGCCGCCGTTGCACTCCATCAAAATATTGGGCTTGAAACCGGCCTGAAGAAAGCGCTCGTCGGCTACCATTCTGGCGTTTACTCCCGGATTGAGGAGTATGAATTTATCATCTCTCAGCAGATTCAAATCAATAGTGCTGTACGGCGCCCCCGGCGGAGCCGCGTATTTGGCCAGAGGATGAGATGACGGAAGTGCCAGCACTATTTCGCAGGTGCCCAGCGGAATCTGAACAAGCTCCGTGGGCAGCTGTTTCGCTGTACCGTAGCCCATAATAGCCCAGTCTATTTTGCCACCTATAAGCTCGGCCTCTATGTTTTCGCTGGCGGTAAGTTTTACATTGTAGCGTGGATATTTTTGATGAAAAGCGGAAAAGGTCTCTCTGAAGATTTTTTCCCCTATACTGCGGTTCACCCCAAGATTTATTCGCCCGCAGGAATTATCCGAAATATCACCCAGCTCCTTGTAGAGCTGTTCACGAATATCCAGTATGCTTTTCGCCGCTTCCACATATTTTTCTCCGGCATTTGTCAGCACCAGCTTTTTCTGAATACGATGAAACAGCGGAGTTTTAAGCTCCTCCTCCAGCTGCAGCAGATAACCGTTTAGTGCTGAGCGCGAAATGTATAGTTCATCAGCCGCCTTGGAAATATTTTGACATTCAGCGATTTTAACAATATAGCTCAGTTGTTTTAAGTTCATTTGCTGATCCTCCATATTAACTGACGGAATTACCGACACTTATTGTTAAATTAAACGCTCTTTACATACTATTATAGAGCGAATATAATGATATTGCAAATTATTTTTCCGAATATTTGCAGAATTTAAACAAAAGGAGAAAGTGAAATGTCCAAAAAGATTGTCAGCCTGCTTCTTGCCTTGACCATGATACTGAGTCTGGTTGCCTGCGGCGGCACCGGGGAGAGCAAGGCTCCCGAATCCGAAGCTCCCTCGCCCGCAGAGAGCAAGGCTCCCGAATCCGGAGCTCCTGTTGAAGATGATGGCAAGCCTGAAAACTATCCCACTAAGCCCATCAATCTGATTGTTCCCTACGCAGCCGGCGGTGCTGCCGACATCGTGGCTCGTGCGGTAGCATCTGTTCTGCCCGATTATCTGGACGGCGCTCAGATCAATATCACCAACGTTACCGGTGGCAATGGCGTCGTCGGCGTTACTCAGCTCAAGGGCAGCGCAAGTGACGGCTATAATATATCCATCTATGCATCCCCCGTATTCGAGATCACCCCTGCTATGAACGACGTTGGCTATACTATGGATGACTTCACTTTCCTGGGTACTGTTGTTAAGCGTCCCAATGTTCTTGTAGTACATGCAGATTCTCCCTGGCAGACTCTGGAGGAGTTTGTAGAGTATGTAAAGGCTAACCCCGGCACCGTCACCTACGGCGATCCCGCCGCAGGCTCCGCTCATCTGGGCTTCGAGGCTCTCATTAAGGAAGCTGGCCTTGACATGAAGTTTGTTCCCTCTTCCGGCGGCACCGGCGAAGCTATTACTGCGCTGCTGGGTAAGCATGTGGACGCCGTAATGGCGCTGCCTGCCGATACCTTTGAGTATATCCGTTCCGGCGATATGCGCGCGCTGTGCATAGAGGCAGATGAGCGCATCGACATACTCGGTGACGTTCCCACCGCGAAGGAGTGCGGTTGGGATGTCAACGTTGGTCTGACTAACGGCTTCATCGCTCCCGCAGGCCTGGACCGGGAAATTGCAGATTATCTGACCGCCGCTCTGGAACAGGCTGTCAACGATCCCAGAGTTTTGGAGCTTGACCCCGGCGACGAGGGATTGCTTATCTACTTTAACGGCGAGGATACCAAGCAGCTGCTTGTTGATACCGCCGAGTCTTTCACCGGCCTTATCAACGATTTGGGCCTGGCTGGCTAAATTGCAATAGAGCTTAAATAAACCAAGCAGCACGGCTGTCCGGCCCGCCTAAAAGGGCGGCCGGACAGTTCTTTCTTCAGAATGGAGTGAATCAAATGTCAAAAAACAGCAAGGATATGCTGGTTTCGCTGGTATGCATTATCTTTTCCATCGTTTTTATGCTGATAGTTATACCTTTGGAGATACCTATGCCCCGATTCGACAGCGGCGGAACCACTCCCAGAGCAATTCCCAAAATCTGCTGCTGGGTAATCCTGACTATGTCTGCCATTATAGCGGTAAGAACTTTCCGTAACGACAAAAAGTGTTTTTCTGTTATGGCAAAGGAACTTTCCGCTGCCCTTCAGAGCAAAAAGGGGTGGCATACCTTTGGATATGTCATGATAATTTTTGCCCTTTCCGTTGTGTACTACATCGGCTATTCAAACATCGGCTTTATAATCACCACTCTGGTAATATTCCCAATATACGCCTTTGCGCTGGGCTGCCGCAAGCCTGTAACCATACTTGTCACAGATCTGTTATTGGCTTTCGGAGTATATTATTTCTTTGCCGTGGGACTCAGCTGTTATCTTCCCGGCTGGGCGCCATTTGCAGTATAAGGAGGTCTGAAAATGGAACTTTTCTTTGAAGGCCTTTTAGTGTCTCTGCAGCCCTATAACTTTCTGTGGATAGTTATAGGCACTCTGGCAGGAATTATTTTGGGCGCTATCCCCGGCCTTACCGGTGCAATGGGCATTACCCTTATGATCCCAATGACCTACGGTATGAACGCCGTTACCGCCATATGTTTGCTTCTGGGCGTATACTGCGGCGGCACCTATGGCGGCTCCATAACCGCAATACTCATCAACACTCCAGGCTCCGGAGCCTCGGTTGTTACCGCATTTGACGGCTATGAAATAGCCAAACAGGGCAAGGGCGGCAAGGCTCTGCGCATGGCTCTGTATGCCTCCTTTGTGGGCGGCATTATTAGTGCGCTTATACTCACCACCATTTCCCCGGCAGTTGCGGCAATGGCTCTTAAATTTGGCCCCTGTGAGTATCTGGCCCTCATCATTCTTGGTCTTACCGTTGTTGGCGGTGTGTCCGGCGATGATATCTGCAAGGGTATAATAGCTGCGGCCCTCGGCCTTCTGGTTGCCATGATTGGTCAGGACCCCGGCTCCGGCACCGAGCGCCTTACCTTTGGCATACCCAATCTCATAAGCGGTGTGCCCTCAGTACCCCTGCTCATCGGTATGTTCGCACTATCCGAGATACTGCTTCAGGCTGAAAAGGTTGGCTCAACCAAGGCAAAAATCGAAATAGCTCAAATGGTTGGCGATCAGCGCCTGCCTCTCAGAGAGTTTGCCTCCTACTGGAAAACCATAGTAAAGGGATCTCTTATAGGCACGTTCGTAGGAGCCGTTCCGGGTATCGGCGCATCCGTCGCGTCTTTTGTATCGTATAACGAGGCAATGCGTGCATCCAAGACCCCCGAGGAATTCGGTCACGGCTCCATGGACGGCATAGCAGCCAGCGAATCCGGCAACAACGGCGTTACAGGCGCTACACTAATCCCGCTGCTTACTCTTGGAATCCCGGGAGATGTGGTTACAGGCATACTGCTGGGTGCTTTTATGCTTCAGGGTCTAATACCCGGTCCCATGCTCATGGCTGAGCATCCAGAGACAATTTACTCTATATTTGCAGGACTTTTTGTTGTCAACTTCGTGATGCTGGCTCTTGGTATGCTGGGTATGCGCTATTTCCCTCTGGTAAGCCGGCTGCCCGGTGATCTGATGTTTTCCTGCGTGTTCGTAATGTGCACAGTTGGCGCCTATGCCACTCAAAACACCAACTTTATGGTCATACTCATGATAGTTTTTGGATTCCTCGGCTATGTTATGAAGAAAGCCGGCCTGCCCGCCGGAGCCTTTCTGGTGGCCTATATGCTGGGCGGCAGCTTTGAATCCAATCTGCAGCGTTCCATGATAGTTCTGGACAACAAGCTGTGGCTCATATTCACAAAGCCTCTGGCTGACGCTTTCCTTATAGTCGCTGTGGTATTCCTTTTCTATATTGTTAGAATGCAGAAGTCCAAAAAAGAAAAAGCAAACACAAAGGAGAATATTTAATGGACAAGGAACAAATAAGACAGGGGGTTGTGAAATCACTCCCCCTTGTAAATGAGATAAAGAGCAATGAACTCAGAGAAAAGGTCATCGAGGCGTGGACTATGGCGCTCTCTGCCAACGAGTACACAGCTATTGAAGAGCTGGAAGGCTCCGGTAAGCCCGGCGGATACATATTGGGCAATCAGGCCCAGCACATTATGTGTGTTACCCGTATGGCTCTTTCCATGGCGGAAATAATCGAACAGAGCTACGACAAGGACATGGGGATAGACCGGGATATGCTTCTTGCTGCCGGTCTGGTGCACGATGTGGGCAAGCCCTATGAATATAACCTGGCAAAGCAGGCGGCCTGGAACGAGGCTCCGGAGAAATGCGGCTTGCCCTCCCTCCGTCACACACTTTACGGCGTGTACATAGCACTGAGCGTAGGGCTGCCGGAGGAGATAGTCCATGTGTGCGGCTGTCACTCACCGGAGGGAAATCTGGTAAAACGCAGTCTGCTGGCCACTATAATCCACCATGCGGACAAAGCCTCCTGGCGTATCCCCGGCTGCGCGGACAGATGGGTATTCCCTGACTGAGGCGCACCGTGAGAGAGTTACTGAAAGGCGCCGTGGATATACACATCCACGGCTCTCCATCCATAGCTCCCCGGGTGGAAACCTGGGGTTTTCTGCGGGAAATGGACGAGGCGGGCTACCGGGCCGTGTGTATAAAGGAGCATTTTGTGCCCACAACGGCGCTGGCCTACGCCATAAACAAAGCTCCCTGCGCTCCAAAAACCCAGGTATTCGGCTGCCTGGTGCTGAACAGCGCCGTAGGCGGACTAAACTGTACTGCCGTGGATTCCGCCCTACAGCTTGGCGCGCGCCAGGTGTTTTTCCCAACCACGTCCTCAAAAAATCACGCTGACTACCTGAAGACTGTGGCCAAATTCGGCGGCGGCAGGCTAAATGTACCGGAGCCGGGCTGGCGGCTCATAGACGAAAAAGGAGAACCCGTCCCGGAGGCCGGGCACATACTGGACTTCTTGGCCCAAAATCCGGAGATAACTCTCAGCATGGGGCACCTGAGCCCCCAGGAGATTGATGTCCTCCTGCCCCAGGCCCTTAGCCGCGGCCTGAAAAAGGTGGTGATAGACCACCCATATTTCATCATAGGAGCTTCTGTCGGTCAGGTGCGGCGCTGGAGCAGCATGGGCGCCTACATCAATTTCACCTGTTCCAGTCTGGAGAATCTGGGCAGGAACGGCCATGTGCCCCTTGACGTGCTGGATAAGACTCTGGACGCCGTCCCCGAGGATAGGCTTCTTGTCAGCACCGACTTCGGCCAGCCCTACAACGGCTCTCCGGTGGAGGGCCTGTATAAAATGATATGCATACTGCTGAAGGACCTGAAAGTACCGGAGCACAGAGTCAGGGCCATGACCCAGAGTATCCCCGCAGCCCTTCTTGGCCTCTCTCCTCTATAATTTTAATATCCGCACACAAAACCGCCCCAACCGTTTGGTTGGGGCGGTCAATTTATTTCACTTACTTCTTATTTACTACAAACTTCACTTCCTCGCCGTGGGCGTGGCGGGTGATGTTTTCCATGCAGATGCGGCAGACCTTGCGGAAGGCGTCCACGGTGGCTGAGCCTATATGGGGGGTAATGCAAACATTGTCCAGCTTTGCCAGCTCCCAGTTGGGATCGAAGCTCTCCACGGGGAACACGTCCAGGCCGGCGCCCAGGATGCGCTTTTCCTTCAGCGCCTCGGTAAGGGCCTCGTAATCCACGTTGCCGCCCCGGGAGACGTTAATGAGCACGCCGTTGGGCTTCATCATGGCGATGCGCTCACGGCTGATTATATTCTTTGTCTCGGGATTGATAGGGATGAACAGCACAACGATATCGCAGGAGCTCATCATATCGTCGATGGGGCAGTAGCTGATGTTCAGCTCCTGCTCCAGCTCGGGGGCGAGCCGGCGGCGGTTGTAGTAGCAGACGGCCTCGGGCTCAAAACCGCGAATCTTGCGGATAAAAGCTCTTCCTATGTTGCCCGCGCCTATTACGCCTATGCGCTTGCCCTTTATCTCAAAGCTCTCGTGCTTATATTCCCACTTGCGCCACTCGCCCCTGCGGGTGGTGGGGTCCATTATGAAGAGCTTGCGGTAGACTGAGAGAATGTGCAGTATGGCCAGCTCAGCCACGGAGTCGTCCAGACAGTTGGGCGTGATGCAGACGGGTATGCCCTTGTCCGCCGCGTAGGCCACATCCACATTGTCGTAGCCGGCGCCGGTGCGGTGGATAAGCTTAGTCTTGGGCGCGGCGTCCATCTCCGCCTGACGGATGGGATAGACGGAGTTAATGAGGTAGTCGGCCTCGGCAAAGGTGCCGGGCTTACCGATCTTGGGGTCCAGAAACACCAGATCAAACTCATCGGGGCAGGAATCTATAAGCACCTGCTCCATTTCCTGAGTTGTAGTGTCAAGATAAAGAATTTTTTCCTTGGACATTGCATTCACGACCTTTTTTACTATTACCGCCTCAATGGACGGTTATCTCAATCCTCATCCGTTCCATCCGGAGAGGAGAGTTTCAATATTTTTCAGGGGCACGTCCACACCGGCCACGCTGTGGCCTATGAGTCCGCCGCCGTTCACGTGGAACAGGCGCTTCATTTTTTCCATCTCAGCCCGCACATCCTCGGGAGTTCCCTGGCAGAGGGTGCGCTGGCGGTCAATCTCGCCCCAGAAGCTTATTTTGCCTGCGTAGGCGTCGGAGACCTTCTCGTAGCCCATGCAGTGTATCTGGGAGTTTATGGCGTCCACGCCCAGCTCCACGAAATCCTGATAGAAGTCAAATATATAGCCGCAGGAGTGGAAGAACACATATTTACCCGCCTTGTGGATGCGGTCTATGGCCTCCTTATAGAAGGGGTAGAAATACTCCCGGAAGGTTTTTCTGGACATGAGAGTAGCCCGCTGAGAGCCGAAGTCGTCGGCAAAGAAGATGGCGTCGGCGTCGCTGTCCAGCCAGTAGTTCAGGTATTCGAGGAAATACTCGGCCACCTTATCCCGTAGAGTGAACACGCCCTCGTCCCCGGCGCCTATGTCGCAGAGGAGATTTTCGGTGCCGTGAATGAACTGCATGGTCTGATACAGCTCAACATAGCCGCCGGTGCAGAACACGCCGTCAGCGTGTTTGTCGGCTATTTGCTGCTTTACGGCGGGCATTTTCTCCTTCATCTCCGCCGCAAGGGCCTCGTAGGGCGCCTTCAGCTCGCTTACATTGTCGATGTCCGGCAGGGCGGGATATTTCACCTCGCCCACCATGCCGGGGCGCAGCACCTGCCACCGGCTGCCCCAGAAATCGTCGCTGAGACCGGCGGTGAAGGTCTTTTTATAAAAATGTCTGTCCATGGGCCCGAAAACCCGGGTCATGTCCAGAGGATGCTTTCTCAGCAGAGCCTCCAGCTCCTCGCCGTAGCGCATTCTGGTGGCGGGGTGTATCCACAGGTCAACGGGTATCTCGTCCCCGCCCTTGAAGTCCAGGGCGGCGCGCATTCTCTCAATTCCGGTCATAATATATCCTCCTGCCGTTGTTTACGTTTTTCGTGACTCAAAGCCCAGTACAACTACTATACAGTAGTCAACGGCAAAGGCAATTAAAATAATTTTGATTTAACTTCAATTTTTTTAATGTAGCAATTTTACTGGCTGTTTCTGACAATGCGGCTTACTCATTTTCGTCATATTGCCGATACCAATTCTGTGCCAGAGAGGTGAAATATTTCATGGCTGTGCTCTGCTGGAAGCCCTTTTTTGTTACTGCCACTACCATTTGATTCATGTACGGGGTAATCTTGAAATAAACGGCGTGCTCAGATTCCTTGGCATAAAACTTCGGCAGCACGGCAATTCCGAAGCCCCGGCGCACAAGATTGTGCATGGTTACCGTGCTGGTGCTCTCAAAAATTATAGTCGGGTCTATGCCGGCCTTGTCAAAGAGCTTTCTTGTAACGTTATACAAAGTAGTGTCTTTGCCCATACATATAAATTTGTCGTTGGCAAATATCGACAGGTCTATGGTAAGGGGCTTCTGAGGCGCCCGGTCATACAGGCGCGCAACAGGGTGCTTACGGGGCACAAAGAGCACGAACTCCTCGTCAGCCAGAACCTCCGCCTCCAGACTGGGGGATATCTCATGTTTTATGTCTGAAATATAGGTAAAGGACAAATCCAGAGTATTATCCAGCATAAGGCTCTGCAGGCGCGCCCACTTCTCTTCTATCAGATGTATGCTTATATCGGGATATGCCTCGGAAAATTGCGGATATACATTGGCGAACATAGCGGTTCCGCGGCCGGGCGTTACGCCCAGGGAGAATTGGCCGGAATTACAATCGGCCATATCAAGAAGCTGCCGCTCCATGTTGCTGTTTATATCCAGCAGCTTCTGGGCTGTCTCTATATACAGCTTTCCGGCGGCGGTGGGCATCCAGTTTCCTCTGGACCTCACAAACAGCTGTATATTGAGGTTCTCCTCTTCCTTGGTGATGTACTGGCTCAAAGCAGAGGGGGTTATAAACAGCTTTTCTGCCGCCTTGGACAGGCTGGTCTCCTTGGCGATCATAATAGGATAGGTAAGCTTATGCAGGTCCATCCCGCGCCGCCCCCTCTCGAATCGTTAATTTTTCTTAAATAAAATTAAGTTATTATAACTTGACTTTTGATTTTCGTCAATATAATTTTATGTTAAGCACAAGGCCGCCAAAATGCAAGGGGTTTTGAGGCGGCAAGTTGTATAATTTTTTAACATCAGGAGGAACAAAAACATGAAACGCACTCTGTCGATCATCCTTGCAGCCATTCTGATGCTTGGTGTGCTCACCGCCTGCGGCGGACAGACCGAGTCTCCCGCCCCCAGCACTGCGCCTGAAAGCTCCGCCCCCGAGACCGGCACACCCGAGAGTGAACAGCCCGAGACCCCCTGGCCCGAAAAGACCGTTAACATCATTGTTCCCTATTCCGCCGGAGGCGACACCGATATGAACGCCCGCGCCCTGGCTGAGAAGCTGGCTGAAAAGACCGGCGGCACCTTCGTAGTCACCAACATCGGCGGCAACGGCGGCGCAACCGGCGCGCTGGAGGCGCTCAGCTCCGACCCCGACGGCTACACCATGCTCTTCCACCACACCGGCTTCATCGTAAACCAGCTCACCGGAGCCACTACATATACTTACGACGATGTTGAGTTTGTAGGCATCGTAGGCCGCAGCGCAGGCAACATCATCACCATGAACGCCAAGTACGGCATAACCAACATCGACGAGCTCATCGCCTACACCAAGGAGCATCCCGGCGAGCTGAAGATAGCCGCCAATACCGGCGCCACCACCCACGCCACCGCCCTCTCCCTCCGCGCCGCCGGCGCCGACATCAAGATGGTAGACGCGGGCAGCTCCACCGAGCGTATTGCGGCTCTGCTGGGCGGCCATGTGGACATCATCGTGAACCCCATCAACACCATAGCCGACTACCTGAAGACCGGTGAGCTGGTTGGCCTTTGCACCGATAACGACACCGTGTCCGCCACCCTGCGCGACCAGTACAATCTGCTGCCCGCATCCGAGCAGGGTTATGACAGTCTGGGCCTGCCCTTCTACTACACCATGATGTTCCCCAAGGGCACAGACCGCGCCATTGTCGATAAGCTGGATACTCTGCTTGATGACATCATCAACAACGACACCGAGTATCAGGAGACCATTTACACCGCTTACCTCCAGGAGCCCTGCTTCTATGACAGCGAGGAAGGCCTGAAAATTATGAAGGAAGCTTTCGACAACTTCTCCGACCTGGATTTCAACGCCTAAATTTTTAGTGTAACAGGAATCAGCGGCTCTTAAAAAAGAGCCGCTGATATAAAAATGACATTTTTTGTGCTTAGCTAGGAAAGGAACCTAACAATGAAACAAAAAATTAATTGGGAGGACGTCATTTCCGGTTTTGTCATATTTGTGATAGGACTCGTCCTCTTTATTTCCAGCCTCAGGCTGCCCAGCGGCAACGAGCTGCAGATGGGCGCCGACTTCATGCCCAAGGTTGTGTCAGGAATGCTGACTGTCCTGGGCGCCTGCTTTACCATAACCGCGTTCATCAAGCGGAATAACGCCCCGGCTCATGCCGCAGCTCTTACGCGGACGGAGCTTATTCGCTTTTCCGTGGCCTTTGCTCTATTCTTCTGCTATATCTTTTTCCTGGAATCCGTGGGCTTTGTCATTATGACTACCCTGTATATCATTGCACAATCCTGGTTCATCACTCCGAAAGAAAAGCGCCGTCCGGTGTTTCTGTGCATACTCGCCGTTTCGGTGTCTGTAATTATATACGTCATTTTCGTATTTGGCCTGAAGCTAATGCTTCCGGCCGGAATACTCGGTTAAACAGGGAGGGCTACATATGATTCTCGATGGACTGCTCGCCGTTACCTCGCCGCTGTGTATTTTCCTGATGCTGGCCGGCACCGTTATCGGCATTGCCTTCGGCAGCGTACCCGGACTAACCGCCAACATGGCGGTGGCGCTCTGCCTGCCTCTCACCTATAAGATGAGCGCAGAGGTGGGCATGGCCTTCCTCATCTCCCTGTATGTGGGCGGAATCTCCGGCGGTCTTATTGCTGCAATTCTCATCAATATTCCCGGCACTCCGGCCTCTGTGGCCACCTGCTTCGACGGCTCCCCCCTGGCAAAGAAGGGAGAGGCCGGCAAGGCGCTGGGCGTGGGCATCTGCTCCTCCGTGGTAGGCACTCTGCTCTCCATCGTGGCGCTCATGTTCATAGCCCCCACTCTGGCAAAGCTGGCTCTGAAATTCGGCCCCTATGAGTACTTTGCCGTCAGCATTTTCTCCCTCACCATGATATCCAGCCTTATCTCCGACTCCATTCTGAAGGGCCTTACCGCCGCCGTTCTGGGCGTGCTGGTATCCCTGTTCGGCATTGCCCCCACCGGCGGTACTCTGCGCTTCACCTTCGGTATCCAGGCCCTGCAGCTGGGCTTCAGCACCCTGCCCGTGCTCATAGGCCTGTTCGCCGTGTCCGAGGTGCTGTCCTACTCCATGGAAGTGCCCAAGGTGAACAACATGCAGATCATGGAGTATAAGATAAAGGGCTTCGGCTTCACCGCCCAGGAGGCCAAGAGTCAGATATGGAACTGCCTGCGCTCCTCCCTCATCGGCATAGGCATAGGCATACTGCCGGGCATAGGCGGCGGCACCTCCAACGTTATCGCCTACAGCGTGGCAAAGCAGAGCAGCAAATATCCGGAAAAGTTCGGCACCGGTATCATAGACGGTGTTGTGGCCTCTGAGGCCGCGAACAACGCCTCTGTGGGCGGCGCCCTTATCCCTCTGCTCACTCTTGGAATTCCCGGCGACGCCGTCACCGCCATTCTGCTGGGCGGTCTGGTCATGAAGGGCATCAACCCCGGCCCTCTGCTGTTCACCAACAGCGGCAAGTTTGTCTACGGCATATTCTTCGCCCTCATCATATCCACCATTATGATGTTCGTCATTGAGTTCTTCGGCATCCGTATGTTCGTAAATGTGCTGAAGGTTCCCAAGTACTATCTGCTGCCCATAGTTATGGCCCTGTGCTGTGTTGGCACCTTCGGCGTGAACAACCGCATCTTTGATGTCTGGGCCTCACTCATCTTCGGCGTGGTGGGCTTCCTGCTCAACCGCTTTAAGTTCCCGGTGTCTCCCTTCATCCTGGGCTTCCTGCTGGGCGGCGTGGTGGAGCAGAACCTTATACGCAGCATACAGTACTCCACCGGCAGCGTTATAGACGCATATATGCACCAGCCCATAGCCATGGTATTTCTGGTAATATCCATAGGTCTGGTAACGTTCAAATCCATTAAGGCCGTGGCCGGAAAAAAGGCCAGGGAAAAGGCAAATACTTGAAAAGAGGTTTATAAAATGGCAAAAGTATACATCCCCCAGTACAGCGGAGAGGCCGCAAAGCAGTACCTGCTGGAGCGGGGCTATGAGCTAATAGAGGGCAACGAGAAGGTCTGCGACCCGGCATCCCTGGCGGTCTGCGACGCCATTGTATCCCGGGCCCTGCCCCTCATCCGGGAGGAGGACCTGGCTCTGGCTCCCAATCTGAAGGTCATAGGCCGCTACGGCGTGGGCGTGGACAACATAGATGTGGAGGCCTGCACCCGCCACGGCGTTCAGGTGACCAACGCCCCCATGTCCAACTATGTATCCGTGGCCGAGCACGCCTGGATGTTCATTATGGAGTGCGCCAAGAACGTCACCGAGGTGAACGAGCTGTTCCGGGGCGAGCAGCACTACTTCAACGCCCGCAACACCAACAGCGGCTGCGACCTCTGCGGCAGGACCGTAGGCGTTTTGGGCCTGGGGCGCATAGGCCGCCGTGTGGCTCAGTACGCCGCCGCCTTTGAGATGCCCGTTGTGGCCTACGACCCCTTCGTGCCCCAGGAGAAGGCCCCCGCAGGTGTAACCATGATGAGCCGGGACGAGGTCCTCAGGACCGCCGACTTCGTCACCCTCCATCTGCCCGCCATGGCCGAGACCTACCACAGCATAGGAAAGGCCGAATTTGAAATGATGAAGCCCAGCGCCTATTTCATCAACTGCGCCCGGGGCTCCATAGTGGACGAGGCCGCACTCATAGAGGCCCTGCAGACCAAGGTCATCGCCGGCGCCGGAGTGGATGTATATGAGATCGAGCCTCCCGCTGCGGACAATCCCCTGCTGTACATGTCCAACGTGGTCTGCTCCCCCCATCTGGCCGGAGCCACCAGGGACGCCAACGACCGCATGGGCCTGCACGCCGCCCAGGGCATACACGAGGTCCTCAGCGGACAAAAGCCCACCTGGCCTGTAAACAAACTTTAATTTTAGGAGAAGATTTATCATGATCACAAAAGAACAGCTTGAAGCCATACGTCAGTACGACGTCCCCACCGTCTGCAACGCCCTGGAGTGCTTTAATCTCCAGAGCCGTACCGACGGATATATTTCCGGCGAGGATATAAAGGAGATAGTCGGCGTTCAGGGCGGCCGCATGATAGGCTTTGCCGCCACCGCCAAGTATTCCACCGCCAACGCCATGAAAAAGGGCTATGTGAACCACGACGCCGAGTATTACCAGCACGTCAAGGACACCCAGGAGCCCACCATAGCCGTCCAGCAGGATGTGGACAAGCACATGGTCTCCGCCATCTGGGGCGATGTGAACCTGCACATCCACAAGCTCCTGGGCTGTGTTGGCACCCTGACAAACGGCGGAGTGCGGGACAACGACGCCGCCAGAGAAAACAACTTCGGCTACTACGCCCCCTGCTCCAACCCCTCTCACGGCTACTACCATCTGGTGGACTACGCCTGCCCCGTTGAGATATTCGGCATTACCATCTATCCCGGCGACCTCATCATGTGCGACGAGCACGGCGCCGTGATAATCCCCGAAAAGGTGGTGCCCTATCTGCCCGAGGCCTGCAAGGCCATGACCGAGGCCGAGTACCCCGTGCTCAAGCCCGCCGACGAGGCTCTCAGAGAGGGCCGCGACGTGTCCGTAGCAGAGATAGTAGCGTGGAAGAAGGAAATGGCCGAGAAGAGAAAGGCCTATGTCCCGCCCGTAATCGACTGACAAGCGAAAGGACCTGAATCATGGCTAAACTCACCGATATGCTCTCCGGGATAAAGATCCCGCAGGTAGTCAAAGTGCGCCAGAAGTTCGATGACACGGTGCTGGAAAACTATCCCGAGGTGCTCATGCAGCGCCTGCGGGACAAGGACATAGACATCCGGCCCGGCCAGAGAATATGCATCACCGGCGGCAGCCGCGGCATAGTGGGCTATCAGCCCCTGATGAAAACCATAGTGGATTTTGTAAAATCCAAAGGCGCTCAGCCCTTCATAGTCCCCGCCATGGGCAGCCACGGCGGAGCAACCGCCGAGGGCCAGCGCAATATTCTGGCCCATCTGGGCATAACCGAGGAGACCGTGGGCGCGCCCATACTTTCCTCCATGGAGACCGTGCAGATAGGCGAGACCGAGCTGGGCCTGCCCGTGTATATAGACAAAAACGCCTGCGAGGCGGACGGCATCATACTCTTCAACCGCGTGAAAACCCACACCTCCATCCGCGGCCCGCACCAGAGCGGTCTGGTGAAGATGATGGCCATAGGCCTTGCAAAGCATAAGGGCGCCGAGTTCACCCACCGCCTGGGAGTGAACAACCTGCCCAAGAACATCATCCGCGTGGGCAAGGTGGGCGTGGAGAAGCTGAAAATAGTGGCCGGAGTGGCCACCATAGAAAACGGCTGCAACGGTCTGGCGGACGTGTACGTCCTGAAAAAAGAGGAGATCTTCGAGAAAGAGCCGGAGATCCTCCGCCGCGCCACGGCCATGGTGCCCGTTATACTGCTGGACGAGATAGACGCTCTTGTTGTAACTGAATTCGGCAAGGAGATAAGCGGCAATGGCGTTGACCCCGCCGTTGTGGGCCGCCCCACCAACAATCTGCCCAACCCCGGCCCAACGGTGCACGCCTTCGGCGTGCTGCGCCTCACCGAGGGAAGCGAGGGCAACGCCTCCGGCATAGGTCTGTGCGACTTCATACCCAAAAAGCTGCGCAGCGAGATTGACGAGGAGGCCATGTATGTAAACTGCACCACCGGCTGCAACGTGAAGCTGGCCCGCATCCCCCTCACCGTGGATACGGAAGAGCTGGTGGTCCGGGGCTGCGTCCGCACCAGCGGTCAGCCCGACCCGGACAATGTGAAGCTGGTGATAGTCCGCAGCACCAAGTATCTGGATGAGGTATATATGTCCCGCGCCGCCGTTGAGGCCGCAAAGCAGGACCAGATAGAGGTGGTGGGCGACTACTTCGACCTGGAGTTTGACGCCGACGGCAAAATGCAGCTGTTTAACTGAGGAGGAAATATGATAGAGCAGATGCGAGGAATTTACACTATTCCTCCTGTGGTATACCATGACGACCTGTCTGTAGACTGCGAGGGTACAAGCCGCGCGGTGCGGTTTTGTCTGGACTGCGGCAGCCATGGCCTGGTTATGCCCGTATATGCATCAGAGTATTTTGTACTCTCCGTGCAGGAGCGCAAGGCCGTTCTGGAGGCTACTATAAAAGAGTGCGCCGGGACTGTGCCGGTGGTGGCGGGAATTTCCGCGGGATATGTGGCGGAGGCGGTGGACCTCGCAAAGCATGCCGAGGCGGCAGGAGCCAATGCGGTTATTGCAGCGCCGCCCCATATAGTCAAGGTCAGCATGGAGGAGCTGAAGGATTATTACCGTCAGATAAACGACGCGGTGCACATTCCGGTTTTCATTCAGAATTTGTTCCCGCCGCTGGGCACCCCCATGACTGTTAAGTATATGCTGGATCTGGTAAATTCGCTGGAGAACGTATGCTATATAAAAGAGGAAACCGCACGTGCGCCCTACATGATACTTGAACTGAGCGAATATATGAAAAACACGCCGGATTGCCGCCTGAAGGGCGTAATGGCCGGAAACGGAGCCCGCAATCTGATAAGCGAATATACCCGGGGCGCATGCGGCACCATGCCCCCGGCACAGTTTGCGGACCTGGCGGTTGCGGTGTGGGAACTGCTGGAGGCCGGTAAAACGGAAGAGGCCATGCGGGTACATGCTCAATGCCTGCCTGCCTTCATTTACGGCGGAACCTATGGCGTAGGCTGCTATAAGTACATCCTCACTCAGCGCGGACTGGATATAAACCCCATATGCCGCCCTGCAAACTGGCCTCCGCTTGACGAACAGGCCCGTCAGGAGCTCCGGCGCATACTTGCGCTGGTAGACGGTCTGATTCGAGTGAGATACTGATATTTTGAAGGGAGCGGCACTCATGAACAAGGAAACAATGACATCTTATGAGCGTGTGATGGCGGTATTCCGCGGGGAAAAACCGGACCGGACACCGGTTATCTGCCCCACCTCCATCGCCACGGTGGAGTGCATGGAGCTGTGCGGCGCAAAATTCCCCGAGGCCCACACCGACGGGGAGAAGATGGCTGCCCTGGCCGCCACAGGCCACGACATCCTGGGCTTTGACAGCGTGTTCCCCTACTTCGGGGTGCAGAACGAGGCCGCGGCCTACGGCGCCGTTATGGACTGGGGCAAGCTGGACGAGATGCCCAAGCAGAAAAAGGCCCCTCTGGACGGCCCCGAGGGCTTCACTATTCCCGCGGATATCTACGAGCGCGCACCCATGAAGGCTATTCTGGACGCGCTGCGTATACTCAAGGAGAAGTATGCCGGTAAGGTGGCCGTCATAGGCAAGGTGATGGGTCCATGGACCCTGAGCTACAACCTCTACGGCACCCAGGAGTTCCTGATGGAGACCGTCCTTGACCCCGACAGGGCCCACGAATTTGTGAACACCTTCAAGGAGGCGTCTCTGGAGTTTGCCATCAAGCAGGTGGAGGCCGGAGCCGACATAATAATGTTGGCCGACCACGCCACCGGCAACCTGGTGAGCGCGGACTGCTACGAGGAGTTCCTGTTCCCCGTGCACAAGGAGCTGACCGCCAGATTCCACGAGGCCTGCCCCGGCGTGCCCCTTATCCTCCACACCTGCGGACGCACCCATGACCGCGTGCATCTGTTCCGGGAGACCGGTTTTGACGCTTTCCACTTCGACAGCGCCAACGACACCGCCCAGATGATGGAGGAGGCCGGGGACAAGATCATCCTCACCGGCGGCATCAACAACCCCCGCGTGCTGCTGGAGGGCACCACCGGGGACGTGCGCAAAAACGTCACCCATCTGCTGGAGAACGGCGTGAAGCTCATGTCCCCCGAGTGCGCCATCCCATGCCGGGTGAAGAACGAAAATCTCCAGGAGATACTCAGGACCGTCAGGGATTTTGAGGGCATAGAAGTCTGATAAAAAATAAACTATCTCAGCGCCGCAAACGGTCTTTTTTCCGAAAAGTCATGAAAATAGACCGTTTGCGGCGCTGAATCGTTCTGTTTTGTGGTGATTGCACAATATTTCTCAAATTTTTATACATCTTGCCACCTTGCGCTTTAGCACGATATCTGTTATAACAGTTGTACGTATTTGTACATAATCTGTACATAATCTATATACAGTTCTTTAACTTATGATTACGTAACAAACTGTTAATAATTTCCAAGGAGGTTTTCGCTGTGCTTCCCAGAGAGAGAATGCTCGCGCATCTGAACCACGAGGAGCCCGACCAGATATGCATGGGCGAAAATATCATGCACTGCTCCATGATAGAGCAGTATCTTGGCCGCGAAGTCCTGTTCCAGAACGGCTTCAAGGAGCTGAAGGCTCTGTGGGAGGGCCGCCGGGACGAAGTGATTCAGGACGGTATAGACGTCATGAGCACCCTGCCCCAGACCCTGGGCTGGGATTACATACGCGTGCCCGTGTGCCCCAGGAAAAAGGAATACGTCCACCCCGTGATGACCGGCCCCAACTCCTGGATAGACCCGGAAACCGGCACGGAGATGAGATACAACTACGCCACCGCCGGTCAGATCGCCCCCAAGTACAACACCGAGATGACCATAGATGACCTGCCTGACCCGGACGAGGAGTTCGTGGTTGACCCTAGTGAGCTGGAGGTTGCCAAGGGCGTGGTGGAGCGCATTAAAAAGACTCACTTTGTAATAGCCCGTCCCCCCCTGGACGGCAGCTTCGCCTTTAAGCAGACCGTGGGTATTCAGGAATTCCTGATGCGCATGATTACCGATCCCGAGTTCATCCACCGGGCCCGCCAGGTCTATGTAAAGCGCAGTATCGCCTACATAAAGGCTTTTCTGGAGATAGGCGTGGACGCCATCATGACTACCGACGACTACGCGGACAACCGCGGCCTGATGATGGGCTATGACCGCTTCAAGGAGTTCATTCTCCCCGGCATAGAGCAGCAGATAGCAGCTACTCACGAGGCCGGCGGCTACTTCATAAAGCATACCGACGGCAAGGCCTGGGACGCTCTGCCCGATCTGGTTGCCTTGGGCATAGACGGCTGGCACGGTATCCAGCCCAGCATAGGCATGGATATGAAGCTGGTAAAGGAGCGTTTCGGCAAGGATATCTGCCTCTTCGGCGGCGTAAACTGCGAGACACTCATCACCGGCACACCCGAGGATGTGGAGCGCGAGGCAATGTACGCCATACAGCACGCGGCCCCCGGCGGCGGATATGTGCTCACCAGCGGCAACTGCATAGAGCCCGGCGTACCCAAGGCCAACTATGACAAGATGCTGGAGGTCCGGGAGAAGTACGGAAAGTACCCCATAAGCCTGTAAGGCAGGCCGCTGTGCGGCGATTTAAGCTTCTTTCAGGGGAGCGGCTTCTGCGGGAGCTAAAGAACACAGTTAATCACACGGCGCAAGCCGTGCGATAAATTAAAAGGAGGATACCACAAATGAAAAAGACCCTGTCAATCGTATTGCTGCTGGTTCTGGCACTCTCTCTGTTTGCCGGCTGCAGCGGCAGCAAGGAATATCCCTCCAAGGATATTCAGTTCTATGTAAACGCAGACGCAGGCGGCGGCACCGACTCCATCTGCCGCAAGGTCACCCAGCTCATCGAGGGCAATACTGAAGCAACCTTCTATCTGGTGAACAAGCCCGGTGTTGCCGACTCCGTTGGACCCAGCCTGTGCATGGATGCCGAGGCTGACGGCTACACCATCTGCAACGTCAACTACGGCTCTGTTGTTTCCGCTGTTTACAACAAGGTTGTCGATAACTACTCCATGGACCGCCTGAAGCCCATCGCAATGGTCACCAAGGAGAGCGACTCCATTGTTATCAGCAAGAATGCTCCCTACAAGACCTTTGATGAAATGATTGCCTATGCCAAGGAGCATCCCGGCGAGATCAAGGTTGGCGACCAGGGTATCGGCTCTCGTGTTTACCTGATCCTCAACAAGATCATGGAGCAGTACGGCGTTGAGTTTAACCTGATTTCCTACTCTTCCTCCGCTCCCCAGCGTGAGGCTCTGCTGAGCGGCGAGGTTGATGTTATCCTCTCCAGCCTTGGCGACTTCAACTCCATTCTCCAGTCCGGCGACGGTATCGGTATCTGCGAGTTCAGCGAGGTCCGCAACGCCGCTTATCCCGATGTTCCCACCTGCCTTGAGCTTGGCATGGACGAGAGCTATCTCTCCGGCTCCTTCATCTTCCTGGCCGCTCCCGCTGAGACCCCCGACGAGGTTATCAGCTATCTGGAGGGCGAGGTAAAGAAGGCCGTTGAGAGCGACGACTTCAAGGAGTGGACCGCTTCCATCGGTGTTACCCCCAGCTTCATGCCCGCTTCCGAGATTCCCACTTTCATCACCGAGCTGCAGGAGAAAGACTTTGCCGCTCTGGACGAGCTGAAGGCCGAGGGTCTCATCTAAGTCTGAGAAAAAATCCCAGTTAATCAACACTCACGCCGGCGGATAATATTGAAGTTATCCGCCGGCAGGCTCTTAAATTATGCGAGGAGTATGTTATGAAGAAGTATCTCACAAAGGATGTTATCGTTCCTGCAGTGACGCTCCTGTTCTTTATTGTCTACATTCTGGAAGCTCTGAAGCTCTCCGCCCCTGTTGTAGACGGCGTTCCCCAGGAAACCTTTTTCCCTGTAATCATTTTTATATTCGGTACCGCTGCTACCATTATGCTGCTGGTATCCGGAATCAAAAAAGTCTCCGCTGCAAATTATGTGGCGCCTGAGAAGAAAAAAATAAACTACAAGCCTTTCTATATCGTTCTGGCAACTGCCGCGTTTATCTTCTTCTTTGATATTCTCGGCTACACCATCATGGCTCCACTATATCTCTTCACCATGATGATGATTTACGACGACAAGCCACAGCATATTGTCAAGAAAATTGTTTACTCTGTGCTGATTACGATTTTTGTCTATATTATTTATAACTTCGTATTCGGAATCAGTTTCCCGGAAATTTGGAGGTAGTATATGGAATTTTCACAGATTTTTGGAGGACTGGCACAGGTTTTTGAACCCGCATCCCTGCTGTTCCTGTTTGCGGGATATTTCGTTGGAATTATCTTCGGCGCTATGCCCGGACTTACGTCCACTCTGGCTATCGCGCTGCTGCTGCCCATGACCTATTCCATGCCTATAACTCAGGCTCTCATTATGTGCATGGGCGTTTATATGGCCGGTATCTACTCCGGCTGCATCACCGCAATTACTATTAACATCCCCGGTACCCCCGGCGCCGTTATGACCAGCATAGAGGGTCATGAGATGATGAAGCGCGGCCAGGGCGCCAAAGCCATTGGCCACGCCACTATCGCATCCGCCATTGGCGGCACCATAGGAGCGATTCTGCTTATTTTCCTGTCTCCCGTAGCTGTCAAGCTGGCTCTGCTGGTGCGTACCCCCGGTAAGTTCTCCCTGGTGCTCTTCGCCTTTGTCGTCATGATAATGATCAGCAACGACAAGCGCAAGGCCATGGTCACAATGGCTTTTGGACTGGTCTGCGCCACTATCGGTGTTGATAAGCTCAAGGCCGTCTCCCGCTTTACCTTCGGTATGACCCAGCTCATCGAGGGCATGGATGTAACTACACTCATCGTGGGCTGCTTCGCCTTTAGTGAGATTCTCTCGCAGTCTCTTGTAAACAATACTGAATATAAGGCAATGGCCGAAGCCGCCAGCGCCCATAACTTCAAGAGAAGAGATTTCTTCCCTGCTCTCAGCGAGATTAAGGAAATCGGCGTTATGACCTTTGTGCGCTCCACAATAATGGGCTTCTTTATCGGAGTCCTGCCCGGAGCCGGCGCTTCCATGGCCAGCTTCGTGTCCTATGCAGCCGCTCAGAGCTCCAGCAAGAATCCTGAGAAGTTCGGCACCGGTTATCCTACCGGTATTGCCGCTCCCGAGTGCGCCAACAACGCCGTATGCGGCGGCGCCCTGGTGCCCATGCTTACCTTGGGTATCCCCGGCGACGGCACTACCGCGGTTCTCCTGGGTGTGTTCCTGGTATACGGCATCGTGCCCGGTCCCACCCTGCTGACTACCAGAATGGCAGACCTGGCCCCCATGTATTGGGCGCTGCTGTTATCTGCAGCTGTGCTGCTGCCCCTGTCCCTGTGGATTTTCGGACCCTATTATATCAAGATCGTCAAGATCAACCGCCTTATCCTCTATAGTGCAATCTCCCTTATCGCTATTCTGGGCGTGTACTCCGCCACGGCTTCCACCTTCCAGATGGGTATCGCCCTGTTCGTCGGCATCCTGATGTACTTCCTGAAGCAGAACGGCTATCCCGCCGTGCCCTTCATCCTGGGCGTCATTCTGGGACCCCTCTGCGAGCAGTACCTCCGTACCACCATCACTCTGGGTCAGGGCGACCTTACGGTGTTCTTCACCGAGCTGGACAGCCTGTTTTTCCTGGTTCTCACCGTGGTCTTTGCTTTCCTGCTGCCCCGTCTCAACAAAAAGAGCGACAACGCAGCCAACGACATGGCAAAGAAGTAAGAATAAGCATCTATCCCCGAAGGCATACGCCTTCGGGGATTTTTCTATTTAATGAGAAATTGCTTATGCGCCCGGGTACGGATGTAAAATCGGCCTGTACTGTGGGGTCGGGACCTGAAACCCATTTCTTTAAAGAAACGGGTTTCAGACTTCCCAAAGAACTTGCCTAAATCGGATACTCTTTTGGGCCTCGCCGACGCGCACAACGCGCTCGTGCGGAGATAAATGCGAGACTTGGCCTGCGTCGAAGTGCGGAGCTGTCAGGTGAGCTTTATGCTGAAACCTACTGCCCGATTCCATCGATTCAGGCGCGATTTAGTGGCACTATCCCTTCGCCATTTGAATGAGTGAGCTTTAGCTCGCGAATGGCCCATGGCGAACGGTCAGTTTCTTTGGCGGGCGACACCGTTTCTTTCTAAAAGAAATGGGGTCGCATAACGCAGCCCGCAGGCTGCGCCCCGTTCTCCCGCCGCGTTGCGGGCGCGCAATGCGCGCCCCTACATATTGCCGGGGGGGAGGCGGGGTTGGCAATCCCTCAGTCAGCTTCGCTGACAGCTCCCTTTACACAAGGGAGCCTTGGGCGCGCAATGCGCGCCCCTACACGCTACGAATTAGCTTTAAGCAAACCTGAAAGATTAAACCCTTCCGGCCCTGCGTGGCCACCTCTACTGCTGGAGGAGGATAAGATTTTATCCCCGCCGCGGAGCGACACCACAACTATTCACTCTCACTTCTTAACTAAACTTCTCCGTCGTGACCGGATTTTGCGCAAATCTACTGCAAAACTTGCACTTGCCCGCAGGTATGCTCCGTGATATACTCTGAAATATCAGACATCAGTCATAGGAGGCAATACCATGGAACACAAGGCTCTGGTCATAAACCCCATGGACAATGTGGCCGTAGTGGCCGACAGCGTCGGGGCGGGGGAGGCCATCTGTCTCATGCCCGCAAGGACGGTTCTCACCGCAGCAGGGGATATCCCGTCCTGTCACA
>JBMNQC010000009.1:0-117463 GCA_050943935.1 Candidatus Heteroscillospira sp.
GTCTCGCCCCGGGAAGTCAAACAGGTCGAGGAGTGGCTGAACAATTACCCCCGGAAAATGTTCGGTTTTCTGTGCTCTGAGCAGCTTTTCCGGGCTGAAATCGCCGCTCTGCTGCCCTCGTGAAAAAATTTTTAGGCTTTTTTAGCATTTAATCTTGACAAAAGCGGTTTTTTCATCCAAATTATTTAATTAACAAAAAAACATCCGGCTTTTAACCTGGATTACCATAAAAATATTTTTATGGAATTTTATGCATGTATTGAGGATAAATATTCTTGTTTTCCTTTGAATGGATATAACAATTTGTGATGACGTTTTTTGTGGGAATATGTAGAAATCTTCCGGCCTTTTTGATAGATATACAATGGCTGTAATACCACAATTCTGGTGGAATTATGTAAAAATCAGGATAATCTTCATATTTTTCTGCCACATATCCATTGTGCAGCCAGCAACATTTAATAGTCATGTAGTATATCACAACGTTTATCGTGGTATAATCTGTAAGTTATTGCTAATACATAATATACCATTTTATAGTTGCGGCATTTTATATTTTGCCTAAAAAGTATGCTTGATTTCTCCGGGTTTTGTGCTATTATGAACTTAAAGCAACATTCTGTGTACCAAATTCAGTTTGATGACAAGGATTTCGAGTTATCGGAAGTCATACCACGCCATTAAACCTGAGAAATCCGAAGGGAGGTCTTTGACGCCCGCAAAAAAGAGTGTCTGGTCTGTTGTTTTGCGATTTTTTAATGCAGAAAGGGAGGATATTGTATGTCAACGCAGGAAAAAGTCAATAATTCCAAGTACGCCAGTTCGTTTAGCCAGCAGTTCACCGTGCGAGGTATGGTGATTGGCGCTATCGGCTCAGTCATCCTTACCTGTTCTTCAATGTTTGTAGCACTTAAGATTTCCTCGCTGCCCTGGCCCATCATGTTCGTGGCCCTGGTTTCAATGTTCGGACTGAAGGCTATGGGCAATACCAACTACAATGAGATAAACGTCACCCACACGGCTATGTCCGCAGGCGCCATGGTGGCGGGCGGCCTCGCCTTCACCATTCCCGGCATCTATATGCTGGACCCCAACGCCAATGTGGACTTTGTTAAGCTGCTGGTAATCACAGTAGGCGGCGTTTTGCTGGGTCTTATCTTCACCGCCATGCTGAGAAAGCACTTCATCGAGAAGGCTGATCTGCCCTACGCCATGGGCCAGGCCGCGGCCGACGTCGTCATAGTCGGCGACGAGGGCGGAAAAAAGGCCGGCTGGCTGTTCGGTTCTCTGGGCTTCTCCGCAGTCTTTACCTGGCTGCGCGACAAGATGGCTGTCATCCCCGCCCTGTTTATGAGCAATAATATTGCAGGCACCTACGGTTCCCTGTTCGGAATCTGGCTCAGCCCCATGCTCATATCCGTGGGCTACATCATCGGACCTCTGTACATAGGCGTGTGGTTCCTGGGCGCTCTCATCGGTGATGTTGGCATCCTCATCGGCGGTCAGGCCTCCGGCCTGCTGGACGGCGCTACTGCCTCCGCCATCAAGTCCTCTCTTGGACTTGGCATGATGGTGGGCTGCGGTCTTGGTATCTTTATTAAGGAAATTATTCCCCGCGCCAAGGCTCTGTTCGGACCCATGTTCTCCAAGAAGGAAGCCGGTGACTGCATCGTTCCCATGAGCTGGGCTCCCATAGTTATGATTGTTCTGGCCGCCCTGTTTACCTGGGTTCTTGATATGCCTTTTGTGGCCTCCGTTATCACAATTCTGGGCTGCTGGCTGGCAACCACCATGTCCTGCCAGTGCGTCGGCCTCTCCGGCATCAACCCCATGGAGGTCTTTGGTATTCTTATCCTCATCATTGCCAAGGCCGTCTCCGGTGTAAGCGGCACCGAAGCTTTCTATGTAGCCGCTATCGTAGCCGTGGCCGCCGGCCTCACCGGCGACGTTATGAACGACTTCCGCTCCGGTCATATCCTTCACTCCGATCCCAAGGCGCAGTGGATTGCTGAGGTCATCGGCGGCCTTATAGGCGCTGTGGTCTCCGTAGGCGTTCTCATGATTCTGGTAACCGCCTACGGCGGCGAGGTATTCGGCAGCGAGATGTTCCCCTCCGCACAGGCCGCTGCTGTCGCCTCCATGGTCGGCGGCATCGCACACCTGCCCTCCTTCATCGTCGGTCTGGTTCTATCCACCGTTCTCTATGTGATTGGCCTGCCTGTCACCACCCTGGGTCTGGGTATCTATCTACCCTTCTACCTGTCCGCCACCGCCTTTGTGGGCGGCGCTCTGAGCTTTGTTCTCAGCAAGGTTTGCCCCAAGGTCAAGGAGAGCGGAAACGACACCATCGTTGCTGCCGGTATGCTTGGCGGCGAAGGCGTGGTTGGCGTTGTTATCGCCCTTATCATGGCCATTCAGGTCATTCAGGCTGCGTAACATACAAATTATTAATCATCAAAAATTTTCAGGCAGGGGCTTAATGCCCCTGCCGTTCTGAAAGGCGGCTAAAAACATGAAGGAAATCAAAATCAATGAGATAAAAGGCTTTAAAATTGGCCACGCTCAGAATACCGAAGGCGCCACCGGCTGCACCGCCATCATATGCGAGCAGGGCGCCTGGGCCGGTGTGGACGTCCGGGGCGGCAGCCCTGCCTCCCGCGAGACCGAGCTTCTGCGTCCGGTGAACACCGTGGAGCAGATCCACTGTGTAATGCTCTCAGGCGGCAGCGCCTTCGGACTGGAAGCCGGCGACGGCGCAATGCAGTACCTTGAGGAGCACGGTGTGGGATTTGACGTGGGCATAGGCCGTGTTCCCATAGTCTGCGGCGCTTCCCTCTTTGACCTTGAGCTGGTGGACTTCAACTGCCGTCCTGACAAGGCCATGGGCTATGCCGCCTGCAAGAACGCCGAGCTGAACGACCCCGGCGAGGGAAATGTGGGCGCGGGCACCGGCGCCACCGTGGGTAAATTCCACAACATGGACGACTACATGAAATCCGGCCTGGGCATATACGCAGCTCAGGTTGGCGCGGTCCAGGCAGGCGCAGTAGTGGCTGTAAACGCCCTGGGCGATATTATCGATTACGACACGAAAAAGATCCTGGCGGGACTGCTGAATAAGGAAAAGACCGGCTTTGCAGACACCGTGAAGGTCATGTACGACGAAATTGAAAACGCCCGCGACCTGTGGAGCGGCAACACCACCATAGGCTGCGTTATCACAAACGCCAAGCTTACCAAGAGCCAGTGCAACAAGCTGGCCAGCATCGCCCACAACGGCTATGCCCAGGCCATACGCCCCGTTCACTCCACCGCCGACGGCGATACCATCTTCGTCATGAGCACCGGCGAAGTAGAGGTGGGCGTGGACGCCCTGGGCGCGCTGGTGACTGAGTGCATGGCACGTGCCATAAACCGCGCGGCCCTAACCTCCGAGCCCGCCTACGGCCTTCCTGCCGCCCGCAGCTTCCTGTAGATAAAAACTATTAAAGGGGACAGTTTGGCTGTCCCCTTTTTGCAATCTGGCAAAAATTTTCAACTGTTTTTATGCATTTCTGCAAAAATGGCCCGCAATCCGTTTTTTGAGTACAAATTTAGCTGCAACTGGTTTATAATAGACACAAATCCATCGCGCAAAGGAAGTGTTCACATGAGCAATAAGTTGATTTTAGCCGTGCTTCAGGAGGATGATTACGACGCCGTTGTGACGGCGCTGAACCAGGAGCATTTTTTCGTCACCCGCCTCAGCTCCAGCGGCGGCTTTCTGCGCCGCAAAAATATAACCATAATGATAGGCGTACAGGACGAGGAGCAGGAAAAGGTCGTATCCATACTTAAGGCAAACGCCAGCAAGCGCAAGCAGACTATACGCAAAATGCCCATAACTCTGGCAGGCGCCCATGGCCTTGAGGCCGGAGCCGCCGTGCCCGTGGAGATAGACGTAGGCGGTGTGACCGTGTTCACCATCCCGCTGGATGGTATACAGAAATTCTAAATTATTTGAATTAGTAAACAACTTCGCCCGGTGGCGCGGGCGCATGTAAAAGGATCTGGCGGCCGGTATTTTTATCCGCCGCCGTCTTTTTATATATGGCATCACTCTGCGGTGAATCAGTACGCCCTTGCGCCATGCCCTTTTACGTGGTACTATGTTTCCAAAAAGGCACAAGCCGGAATTCGCTAAGGAGAAAAAATGATTAGACCAGCAACAGAAAATGATATTGGCAAAATAGCGAAAATCTATGAGCATATACACGAGGCGGAAGAAGCAGGTGAAGCTGTTATCGGCTGGGAGAGAAACGTATACCCTACTTATCAAACAGCTTTGGAAGGTCTTGCGAAAGAAGATATGTTTGTGGAAGAAAATGAGCAAACGATAGTTGCCGCAGGAAGAATAAATCAGGAGCAGGTGAAGGAATACGCAGATTGCCCATGGCTATATCAAGCTCCGGATAATGAAGTAATGGTACTGCACACATTGGTAGTGGACCCTCAGATAAAAGGCAAAGGATACGGTTCTGAATTTGTCAAATTCTATGAGGAGTATGCGGCGTCCCGTAATTGTCGTTATTTAAGGATAGATACACAGGAAAAAAATATGTCGGCACGAAAGTTTTATAAGAAACTGGGCTTTAGGGAAGCTGGAATAGTATTCTGCAACTTCAATGGCATTCCAGACGTGCGCCTGGTGTGTCTGGAGAAAAAGATATAGCTTTACGGGGCACAAATTACTGTATAGGATGGAGTTACTTATGGAGCGTTTTAAAAAGATTTATCATCAAGGCACTATAGATGTGATTGAAATTTGGGTTGACACACAAACTGGTGTGAACTACGTGTTTCACAGAAATGGAAATGCGGCGGGTTTTACCCCCTTGCTTGACAAAGACGGAAAACCTGCAGTAAGCCAATAGCTCTGTCATTTCCCGCTTAACATACAAAAACATCCTGTCCGGTATTTCCAACGGGCAGGATGTTTCTTTGTTGTTTTATGTTCTTATTCCTTGACGAAGATGAATCCGGTATGTTCCACACCATTCATGACGCGGATCACGCCCTCGGTGGCGCGCAGCTTCATGCCGGTCTTTATCTCGCCGTCTACATCCAGCTGAGCGGAGACGCAGACGCCGTCGTGCATCTGCACTATGCCGAAGTCCAGCATGGGCTTGTCAATGCCGGCGGGAAGATTATATACCCGGGTATGGGTGAGCAGAGTGCCCTCACCCTCCAGAACTTCCTCGGTGAACTCCCGTCCCTCGCACTTGTCGCAGACAAGGCGGGCGGGGTGATGGAGCTTACCACATTTATTGCAGCGATATCCGTACATGATACACCCTCCTTAATCCTTGGTCAGCACGGTGGCTACCACGTTGTTGCCGAAGCCGCCGAAGTTAACGCACAGACCGGCCTTGGCATTCTCAACCTGACGGCCGTCAGCCTCGCCGCGAATCTGCTTCACGACCTCTATTATCTGGGATATGCCGGTGGCGCCCAGGGGATGGCCCTTGGCTTTCAGGCCGCCGGAGGTGTTGATGGGAATACGTCCGCCTATGCAGGTCTCGCCGTTGCGGACGCCGATGTGGCCCTCTCCCCTCTTGAAGAAGCCGGCCTCCTCGGATTCCACCAGCTCAAGGATCTGGAAGGCATCGTGGAGCTCTGCGCAGTCCATATCGTCGGCGGTGAGTCCGGCCATCTTATAGGCCTTGTTGGCGGCCAGCCGGACAGCCAGCAGGTCGGTGGGCACGGCGCGGTTGGCCACGGCGTGGGTATCGGTGGCCTGGCCTATACCGGCAATGCGCACGGGGCGCTTGGGGAAACGGTCGGCAATATCCATGGCGCAGAGCACCACGGCTGCGGCGCCGTCGGACATGGGGCAGATATCATAGCGGCGCAGAGGCTCAGCCACCATGGGGTTCATCTTATCGCGGTCAGGACCGGTGGTAATTGCCTCCAGAGACACCTGTTTCTGAAGCTGAGCCACGGGGTTGTGGCAGGCGTTCTCGTGGTTCTTAACGGCTATACGGGCCAGATCCTCGCTGGTGACGCCGTATTTATCCATGATCAGGCGGGTAAACATGGCTGCGAAGGAAGTCAGGGTAAGACCGTAGGGGTACTCGGCCACGGGGTGCAGCATGGTAGCTACAAAATCGGTGGCCTCCTTGCCCTTGCCCATCTTCTCGCCGCCCACCACCAGCACGCAGTCGCACATGCCGCTGGCGATGGCCATGTAGGCCAGCTTGACGGAGCTTCCGCCGGAAGCGGGGCCGTTCTCCACGCACTCGGCCATGGCCGGGCGGAGATTCAGAGAGTCAACCAGAGCGGATGCGGAGCCGCTGATGCGGTTCTGGATGGAAGCGCCCATGGATGACACGAAAACCTGGTCTATGCAGTGTCCCTCGCCGGTTTTGATGCCTGCGTCGTCCAGAGCCATCAAAGCCGCGCTGCCCAGCAGATCAAGGAACGGCAGGTCGGATTTTCCGAATTTGGTATGGCCTATGCCAACAATACCAACTTCACGCATATTGATTTCTCCTCCTTTAAATTATGAGCGCCGCCCGGGAGATTCGTGCGGCTTGGCTCATGTAAGCAACATAAATGCTCGATTTTTAGTATAGCACCCCCCTCGGCCCCTTGCAAGAAGCAAACATAATTTATGCATTCCAGTTTTTTATATCACTATATCATATGGTCATACCATTTGACCATTAAGCGGCAGCATAAACAGAATATATGTATTCACACTCATAACGATTACATATTACTTTCCAAAAATCATAATGGATTTAGTGAAGAGTGAATAGTTAAAAAGTAATAAGTAAAATCCCGAATGCAGAATGCATTCGGGATTTTTGGTACGCCCGACTGGATTCGAACCAGCGACCTTCAGAGTCGGAGTCTGACACTCTATCCAACTGAGCTACGAGCGCATATTTAGTTGCCTCAGAGCCGGGCATCGGCTCAATCAGCTCATATATTATAGCAAAGTCCTTCCAAAAAGTAAAGCGCAAACTTGATTTAAATCGAAAGTTTAATTTTCTTTCGATTACCCTATACTTGCAATATCATCTGAAACTGATATAATACTATATATTATGAAAATTATTGCTATTTTTGTCTGTAAACTCATTCGACTGGCTCTGCGTGTCATAGGCCGCGGCGGCACGGCGCTGCCCGGCAAAATTGCTCTGCGTCTTTGCCCAAATCTTCTGGGCCATTTGACAAAGGACGTCAAGACAATCGTGATAACCGGAACCAACGGCAAGACCACCACTTCCCGCATTGTGGAGCAGGCGTTCATCAATTCCGGCAAAAGCTATTTTGCCAACAAAAGCGGCGCAAACCTTATAACCGGAATCACGGCGGAGTTTGCCGCCCACGCCACCCTCACAGGAAAGCCAAAATGTGAATACGCGGTCATTGAATGCGATGAGGCCGCTTCCAAGGCCGTGCTGCGCTATCTGAAGCCCTCGGTGGTGCTGGTGACAAATGTCTTCCGCGATCAGCTCGACCGCTACGGAGAGGTCACCCACACTCTTGACAACATACGCATAGGACTGGAAAACGTGCCGGAGGCGGTGCTGTGTCTTAACGCAGACTGTTCCCTCACCAGTTCCCTGAGCGAGATACTGCCAAACCGCTGCATTTTTTACGGTGTGGACACGCCCATTTACCGCAGCCGCGTGGCGGAAGTATCCGACGCTCCCTATTGCATACACTGCAAGAGCGAATACGAGTACGACTATGTGACTTACGGGCATCTCGGCGGCTATCGCTGCACCAGCTGCGGCTACCGCCGTCCAAAGCCCGATGTCTCCGTCACCCGTATAATGCAGCAGACCGCCGACTGGACGGATATAGAGCTGTCCGACCACGGTGAGAAGCTGTCGGTGCGGCTGAATCTGCCCGGCGGCTTTAATATCTATAACGCGGTCGGCGCATACGCGGCCCTGAGCTGTATGGGATTTTCCACTCCCGAGGCTCTGCACGCGCTCAACAGCTTTGAGTGCGGCTTCGGGCGCATGGAGCGCTTCGATATAGACGGCGCGACCCTGCGCATGATACTCATTAAAAACCCCGCGGGCTGCAATCAGGTGCTGAACTTCCTGACCAATCTCGACGGTCAGTCGGTGTTCACAGTATGTCTGAACGACAATTACGCAGACGGTACGGACATTTCGTGGATATGGGATGTAAACTTCGAGGTACTGCTAAATATGGGCAGCAATCTCACCCGGGTTCTGGTGAGCGGCGTGCGCGCTGACGATATGGCTTTGCGCCTGTACTATGCCGGCATACCGAAAGAGAAGATATTGGTGATACACGACTATGATAAGCTCATTGATACTATGCTCGCATCGGACAAGCCCGTGTTCATTATGCCCACCTATACGGCAATGCTGGATCTTCGCGGCAGACTCAGCGCCCGTTTCGGCTTCAAGAATTTCTGGGAATAAGGAGGCACGGCTATGGAACTTAAAATTTGTCACCTCTATCCGGACGTGCTGAACCTCTATGGGGACCAGGGAAACATCATCTGCCTTAAGCACCGGCTGGAGGCGCGAGGAATAGGCGCGGAGATAATCGGGCTCCCCATAGGCGCAAATGCTGATTTTACGCAGTTCGATATGTTCTTCATCGGCGGCGGTCAGGATTTTGAGCAGGAGGTTCTGCTCGATGACCTGGCCGGAGGCAAAAGCGCGGACATACGCGCAGCTGTGGAGGACGAGAAGGTATTTCTCACCATTTGCGGCGGATACCAGATGATGGGCTCATACTACCGCACCCACGACGGCGTGCAGTGTGATTTTATAGGCGCTATGGATTTGTATACTCTGGGACAGGAGCAGCGCATTATCGGCAACATGATGTTCCGGTGCTCTGATGAGAACGGAGGCAGCACGGTGGTCGGATTTGAAAACCACAGCGGACGCACCTATCTCGGTGAAAAGTGCAGGCCGCTGGGCACCATACTGAAAGGCAGCGGAAACAACGGAGAGGACGGCACCGAGGGCGCAAGGTACAAAAACGCCTTCGGCTCCTATTCCCATGGGCCGATTCTGCCGAAAAATCCGGAGTTTGCAGATTTTCTCCTGTATACAGCTCTTGTTCGCCGCTACGGACAGGCGCACCTGGACGAAATTGACGACAGCTTTGAGAACGCCGCCCATGAATATATGCTTGAAAGGCTGACGGGAAAATGAGACTTGCTGCGGATTTTTTTCACCGCGACTGTTTGGAACTGGCTCCCGCCCTTGTGGGTAAGCTGGTCTGCCGCAAAATGCCCGACGGCTCAATTCTCCGCCTGCGCATCACAGAGACGGAGGCATACCGCGGCGAGGAGGATACCGCCTGCCACGCTCACAAAGGGCGCACAAAGCGCACGGAAATACTATACGGCGAGAGCGGACTGATATACGTCTATCTCTGCTATGGCATGCATTGGCTGATGAACGTGATATCAGGCGAAACGGAGCAGCCCCAGGGCGTGCTTATCCGCGCCTGTGAGGGCTACGGCGGTCCCGGAAAGCTCACAAAGGCTCTGTCTGTTGACGGAAGCTTTAACCGGCGCTATGCATACGCCTGCGATGAGCTGTGGTTTGAGGATGACGGATGCGCATGTAAAATCATCACGGACAAGCGTGTCGGCATAGGCTATGCAAGTGAGGCTGATAAAAATCGGCTCTGGCGATTCAAACTCAGTAATTGAAGGAGGCGGCTATGGGCGGTTTTCAGCGCTGTTCCGGCATACTCATGCCCGTTTCGGCGCTGCCCTCCCCTTACGGGATAGGCACTCTGGGACGGGCAGCTTTTGAATTTGCGGACTTTCTCCATGAAAGCGGACAGAGTCTGTGGCAGATACTGCCCCTTGGACCCACAGGCTTCGGTGACAGTCCGTACCAGAGCTTTTCCAGCTTTGCCGGGAATCCATATCTCATTGATTTGGATGAGTTGGCGGAAGCCGGGCTGCTCTTACACAGCGAGATAAACGCAGTACCATGGGGCAGCGATTCCGGGTATGTTGACTACGGCCTGCTGTACTCCGGTCGGCTGCCGCTTCTGGCTCTCGCCCGGGAACGCGGACGGCGGAATGCTGAGCTGTGCGCCGCCGTAGAAACCTTTTCCGCTGAAAACGCCGTTTGGCTGAATGACTACGCTCTGTTCATGGCGCTGAAGCGGCATTTTAATATGCGCCCATGGCATGAATGGCCGGAGGATATCCGCAGCCGTGAAAGCGAAGCCATGGAGCATTATCGCAGGCTGCTGCGTGATGACCTCGAGCTTGAGTGCTTTATACAGTATTGCTTTTTCACGCAGTTTTACCGGCTGCGCGGCTACTGTCGCTCGATTGGACTGAGGCTGGTAGGCGATCTGCCATTCTATACCGCGCCGGATTCCGCCGACGTGTGGGCAGCTCCGGAGCAGTTTCAGCTGGACTCACACCTGCGCCCCACCTGTGTGGCGGGGGTGCCGCCTGATTTTTTCAGCGAAAACGGCCAGCTCTGGGGCAATCCCCTGTACGACTGGGAGCGCATGAGCGGGGATGGCTTCTCCTGGTGGCGGAAGCGTGTGGCCGCAGCCGCAAGGCTCTATGATATCATTCGTCTGGACCATTTCCGTGGATTTGAGAGCTACTGGAGCATACCCGCAGGCGCTGAGAGCGCGGCCGGCGGGCGCTGGGTGAAAGCGCCGGGAACGTCCTTTATCAAAATGCTTAAAGACAGCTTTCCTCAAACCATGTTCGTAGCGGAGGATTTGGGAATTATCACCGATGATGTGCGTGCTCTGCGCAGCTTCTCCGGATTCCCGGGCATGGCTGTTTTGAGTTTCGCCTTTGACCCTGAGCAGGAGAGCAGCTATCTTCCACACAAGCTTGAACGCAGCTGCTTTTGCTGTACGGGTACTCACGACAATGAGCCTCTCGGCGCTTTCTGCGCTAACATTTCAGATGATGTGCAGGGATTCATAAGCCTGTACTGCGGCGGTGTCAGTCCCTTGGACATCATCCGCTCCGGGATGTGCTCACCGGCGGATGTATTTATTGCCCAGCTTCAGGATTGGCTGGAGGCGGACGCCGGAGCACGTATGAACACCCCCGGACTCAGCAGCGGCTGCTGGCAATGGAGATTAACGCCAGGACAGCTCACTCAGGAGCTGAAAAGCCGCATATTTAATATGACAAAGGCCACATGCCGGCTGAATACAGCCGCAGGAAAGGAGTGTCCCCATGCTGATTGACAGCGACGCACGCAGCCGCAAGATCCTCACCATGGCTGAGGAACTGTGCTTCTGCAACCACCAGATATCCATAGCCGACGCTAATCCAATACAGCTGCATGAGTGCCTGGCACAGGCTGTGGTGCACTATCTATCCGGCAGCTGGAACCGCAGCCGCAGAGGCCATGACCACGGCCGCCATGCAGCCTATCTGAGCGCGGAATTTCTTATCGGCAAGCTGGTATATTCAAACCTCTACAATCTGGGCATACTCCGTGAGGTTACCGCCCTGCTGGCCGACAAGGGCGTGGACCTGGCCTGTCTGGAGGACATTGAGGACGCCTCCCTTGGCAACGGCGGCCTCGGACGTCTGGCAGCCTGTTTTCTGGACAGCGCCGCCACCCACGGAATACCGCTGGACGGCTACGGACTGCGCTATCACTACGGTCTTTTCAAGCAGACATTCTCCAACTGTGAGCAGGTGGAGGAGGCCGACGACTGGCTGCGGGACGGCGACCCCTGGAGCTGCCGCCGCTACGGCGAGGCTGTGGAGGTGCGCATGGCCGACCAGACAGTCATGGCAGTACCCTACGACATGCCAGTTATAGGCTACGACACGGGGAACATAGGAACGCTGAGGCTGTGGCAGAGCGAATCGGAAAATCCCCTGGATTTTGCCGCCTACAACCGTCAGGACTATGTCACCTCCATGCGTGACAAGAATCTGGCCGAGAGCATCACCAGCGTGCTTTATCCCGACGACAGCACCTATGAGGGCAAGCGCCTGCGGCTGAAGCAGCAGTATTTTCTGTGCAGCGCAACCATGCAGGATATGCTCCGCCGGCACCGCCGGGCGGGCGACCGTACTGTGGTGGAGTTTGCAAAATATCACGCCCTGCAGCTCAACGACACCCACCCGGTGCTGGCAATTCCAGAGCTTATCCGGCTGCTGATGCTGGAGGGGCTGGAGTTTGAGCGGGCATTTACCATAGCCCGGGACACTTTCAGCTACACCAACCACACGGTGCTCAGCGAGGCTCTGGAGCGCTGGGACATGGCGCTTATAGAGAGTGTCTGCCCGGACACCGCAGCCATAATCCGGCGAATAGACGCCAGAGCGCGGGACCGCATGACCCTGCACGGCATTTACGGGGATATGTTCAGCAATATGCAGATAATTGACGGCGGCACAGTACACATGGCCCGGCTTGCCATCTACGCCTCCAGCCATGTGAACGGCGTTGCGGCCATACACACGGATATACTGAAAAACAAGGTATTCCGGGACTGGTACGCCGTTTATCCCGAGCGCTTTCAGAACAAGACCAACGGCATCACCCAGCGCCGCTGGCTGGGGCTGTGCAATCCTGAGCTGAGCACCCTAATACGCCGCACCATAGGCACGGGCTTCCTGAAAGATTTAAGCCGCCTTTCAGAGCTGCGTGAGAACCAGGATGAGCGGCTCATACGTAATTTCAATGAGGTCAAGCGGGAGAAGAAAGAGCAGCTTGCGGCTTATATCAAAAAGCACGAGGGCGTTGAGCTGTCTCCCGACTCGGTTTTCGACGTGCAGATAAAGCGCCTGCATGAGTACAAGCGCCAGCTTATGAACGCCTTCTCCATCATGGATATATATCTGCGCCTTAAAAACGGCGAGCTGCAGGATATGCCTCCGGTCACTTTTATTTTCGGCGCCAAGGCCGCCTCAGGCTATGCCAGAGCCAAGGCAATAATCCGCTATATAAACCGCATGGCTGAGCTTATAAATAACGACAGCCAGGTTCACGGCCGCATACGGGTTGTATTCGTCCAGAATTACAATTGCAGCTACGCGGAGAAAATAATCCCCGCCGCCGATATCTCTGAGCAGATATCCCCAGCCGGACTGGAGGCCAGCGGCACCGGCAACATGAAGCTGATGCTCAACGGCGCCGTAACGCTGGGCACTCTGGACGGAGCAAACGTGGAGATAGTGGAAGAGGCCGGAATGGAGAACAACTATATTTTCGGTGCAACGGTGGACGACATCGAGCACATACGCGGCAGCTATAACCCAAAAGCCATATACGACTCAAACGAGCACATCCGCCGTGTGGTGGATACCTTAACAGACGGCACCGTGCCCACGGACGATGGAATGCGTGAGCTGCACTCCTCCCTTATCTACGGCACAGGCTGGCACGCCCCCGACCACTACTTTCTGCTGCTGGACTATCCCATGTATATGGAGGCCAAAATGCGCGCCATATACGACTGGGCCGACCGCATGAGCTTTGGAAAAAAAGCGCTCATGAATATCGCCAGCGCCGGAAAATTCTCCTCCGATCGTACCGTTCAGGACTACGCCCGGGATATATGGAAGGTTTAGATAAAAACCAGACCGCAGTACAGCGGTCTGGTTCTTTTTATTTGATTTTCCTCTTGCAATCGCTCTAAATATATGCTATATTGTCAAAGCCTGTTGGCAGACAGTTCGTGACCATCCTGTCTTTAAATAAAACTACGGAAACAATTGAAGAGTGACTCTCTTCGGGCGCGGTGCGCCCTTGTTCCTGTTGTTGATTGGTTAAAAATCTGCAAGAGGAGTTTTTTTATGTCCAACGAAATCCTGCTTTGTCTGTCCGTTATCGTCTGCTTTGGCGGTGTTCTGGCGGCCTACCACTTCTGGGGGCTTACCGGTCTGTGCTGCTATACGGCTTTCGCCGCTATTACCGCCAATATCGAAGTGCTCATAACCATTGAGGCCTTCGGCATGGAGCAGACCCTTGGCAACGTGCTGTTTGCCGCAAACTTCCTTATCACCGACATCATAAGCGAGGTTTACGGCAAGAAAGAAGCCAACCGCTGCGTATACATAGGCGCGGCATCCTCGGCCTTTTTTGTGCTTATCTCTCAGCTCTGGCTGCTATACATCCCCGGCCCCAACGACTGGGCTATGGACAGCATAGCCACTCTCTTCGCTATCACTCCCCGGCTCATGCTCTCCAGCCTGTCCGTATACCTCATAAGCCAGCGTCTGGACGTGACCCTCTACCACTTCTGGTGGAAGCTCACCAGCAAAAACGGAGACAAAAGACGCTGCCTGTGGCTGCGCAACAACGGCTCCACTCTCATCTCCCAGTTTGTGAACGCCATACTCTTCAACGCCTTTGCTTTCTACGGCGTATATGATATGCCAACCCTTATATCCATAATTCTCTCCAGCTACCTCATCTTCATTGTCACAAGCCTGCTGGACACCCCTTTCGTATATATGGCGCGGCGCATGAAGCCTCTGGTAAAATAACAAAAAACTCCGAATCCAATTGGATTCGGAGTTTTTTATTTGAGCGGTGATTAGCCCTCGATGATCTTCTCGTCAACGAGAACCTTAGCCATCTTCTCGCCTTCCTTCTCCCAGAAAGCCTTGATGACCTTGAACTGGTCGCCGATGCTGAAGTGACGGACACCCAGGTCAATGTAGTACTTGGCGTCGTCGGCGGTGCCGATCTCGCAGCGGGGCTGCACGCCGTGAGCCAGAGCGGCCTTAATGCACTTGCGCTCGGCCTCCTTGAACTCGTTGACATACTCGCCGCGGTTGTAGCCCAGGCTCATGCAGAAGTCGGAAGGTCCGAACTGAATCATGTCAACGCCGGGGATAGAGCAGAGCTCATCGATGTTTTCAACGGTCTCGTGCTTCTCAATCATGAAAGAGAGGACGATGTCACGCAGACGGTCGGCGTGAGCCATCTGACCGATGTGAGACTGGCAGCCGATGTAGCGGCGGTTGGGGAAACCGAAGTGACCGCCATCCTGGGGGGTCTTGGGCTTCATCATGCCGATGGACTCACGAACCTGGTCGCAGGACTCATGGTCGGCAAACATGATGGACTGGAAGCCGGCGCAGACAGCCTTCTGAGCGAAGTAGCCGCGGGACTGGAAGTCAACCTTCATCATGCTGCCCATCTGGCCCAGCTCAGCGGCGCGGCACATATTCTCCAGATCATACTGGGTGAAGGGAGCATACTCACCAACGAACTCCATGTAATCGAAGGTGCCGACGGAAGCCAGAGCCTCGGTGTAGAATGCCCAGGGGCTCCACAGACGGGTGCTGACGGAGGGCTTGCCCTCGTTGAGCAGAGTTCTCAGCTTGTTTTCTTTCCACATTGCCATGTTAATTACCTCTTTCAGTAAAAAATAACAGATTTACGCATAATGTCCATAGAACACCAGCTATAAAATTATATAGAAAAACTCCGGCGAAGTCAAGGGCAGTATATGCAGATTCTGTGAAGAAATGTCCCGAGGGATGGGCATTTTTTCGTCATGCTGTGTTTTTTCAAAATTTTACCCGTCAAATTCGGACACATGGCCGCAATTGTGCTATAATGTTATAAAGCTCTTTAAGAGGGTGATGTATATGACAATCAGCGCAATTCTGCTCTGTCTCCCCGGCTGCGGAGAGAGAATAAACGGCTTTTGCATCTCGGAAATTGCAGCCCAGGCACTCACGGACGGCGGCGCGGTGTCCCCTGCGGCGGTACGCGGTTCCGGCTGTCCGCAGCTTTCCGGCTTTCCCCCAGCGGGATGGAAGAACATTCAGGAAAAGGAATCTCTGCGCGCATGGCTGCGCGCCCTGCCCAGATGCGACGCGTTTTTTATGCTCACAACAGACTATCCCGCGGTCTCGCCAAAGACGCTGCGGGCTCTTGCCGCAGGACTTGAAAATTCGCAGGCAGACTGCGCTCTGCCTGTAATAAACGGCAAGCCCGGTTTTCCGGCGCTCATACGCGCTCAGAGCGCTCATAGGCTCAGCGGAACAGATGCGCTCCTCTCCCCCGCCGAGCTTGACAGGCAGCTCACGGCGGTCCAAATCCCCGTGCGCGACGGCGGCATATTTATGCGCCCAGACAATCCGGACACGCTGAAGCGTCTGACTTCTTCCTGCGGCATTTCCCGGGAAATCTGCCGCGGCATATTTTATGCTCTGGACTCAGCGCCGGAAGTTCGCTCCCACGGCGAGGCTGTGGCGGATAAGGCCCGGGAGATGTGCCGCATACTGAACCGCCACGGCTTTGCGCTGGATACCGAGCTGTGCTGCAGCAGCGCAATGCTCCATGACGTCTTTATGACTGAGGCTCAGCACGACAGGCGAATACAGCGCTTTCTGGCAGAAAAAGGCTATGACGCTGTGGCCCGCGTAGCCGGCACACACAGACGCTTTCCGGAAAACCCCTCTCTGGGCGATGAGCGCTGCATAGTGGCTCTTGCAGACCGCCTTGTAGCCGGCACAGCCTCCTCAACTCCTGATAAACACTACGCTCCCATGCTGGAGCGGTTTGCAAAGGGCACACAGATAGGCGATGAGATACGCCGGGACTATCTCCGCTGTGCACGGCTGTATAAACAATATCAGGAATTGGAACGGCAGCGCAGATAAGTCAAGCCGCCCTCCGGCACATAAGACATGCCGGAGGGCGGTATTTTTTTATTTTTCCACAGCTGTTATGACCCGGATGAGACCACCGGCGCTGTGGCTGCCGCTGTCGTACCAGCCGGTCAGGGTATAGTCCTCTACATCGACAGAGGATAAAGTTGTGGCATAGCAGTCGCCAGCGGATATGAGCAGCACCTGAACATCTTCCGCAATATCATAATCCTTGCTTCCCGATTCCGCGGTCAGTCCGGATATGGAGCTGAGTCGTGCGGAATCCAGGTTTTTTATGCTTTTTACGCTGCCGTCGCTGTTATAGTAAAAGGCTGCTCCGCCACGGCTCACGCTGAACACCCGGTTAGTGGTGCTTAGAGTCTGAGCCGTACCTTCCATGAAGTACTCATAGAGGCCGCTTATTTGCAGGCTTTCGGAGGAGGAATTGTTTTCGGCGGAGGTAATATAGGCGTATTTTGCCGTATCACCTGTTGCATCGTTGAGTATCATTGCGCTGATCTCTCCGTCATCGTTCAGCGAGTACCATTTCACATCGCTGTCACTAATGCGGCAGCCCACCAGCCGGCTTGGATAAATACGGGCATAGCTGCCGGAATCATCCACATCGAGTATCTGCACGTTGTCGGCGAAAGCATATGTTCCCATTTTTGTTCCGCTGCTGTTTACAGTACCGGATATGCTGCGCCCGGACAGGGACTTTACAGTCGCAGAATCAGCGCTCACATTTACAGACACCAGCTTGCCTGTACCCAGTGTGCTGCCGCTGTGATAGAAGCTGCGTTCCGAGCCGTCGGTACAGGCAACACGGGTCAGGATACGTACTGTGCTCCCATCGGTATCCGTGGTTTTGGTACTTGACAGCACTACGCCCTGATATTCGCTCTGTCCGTCCCCGGCGCTTACCACGCCCACGACCTCGCCGTTCATACCCAGCAGCAGGGTCACTATGTCTCCCTCATGCCAGGCGCCCTGAGTAGAGAGCTGATAGGCCGCAGAAGCCGTGCCTATTTCATAGGTCTTGCCGGCCAGGGTCACGGAGCTGGGAGCAGCGGCGCTGGGCTCCAGAGAGGTTATGGTGCCGGATGCCTGCTGAGAATATACCCAGACGGTGCGCAGACCGCTGTGATAGTAATATACATCGTTCTCCCTCACGGAGCTGGAAGAGGACAGGGCGCCGTCGCGGTATACGGTAATTTCGCTCCCGTCAAAGGGCAGGCTCATACCGTTTGAGTCAGCAATGAAAGGGCCGTGGGTGTCTTTAGACACCAGGGACGCGTAATCTACCTGTCCGTTTGTTACGGTAAAGCCCAAATCCGATGCGTATACCGCTCCCGCAGACGTCTGGGCAGTCAGAAGATTGGAAAAAAGGGTCACACATTGGCCTCTGGTAAGGGAATCGCCCTGTTCGGCTCCAACACCGTCCAGCAGGCCGAGGCTGGCAGCCTTGTTCAGCTGAGCCTCCGGGAAGGAGCCGACCAGTACGGAGGAATCATATCCCAGCATTTTCAGCAGGGCGCTGCAGGCCTCCTCCAGCTTTATGCCGCCCTCAGGACGAAAGCTGCCGTCAACATATCCAACTACCCAGCCGTTATCCACCGCAATGCGGATATAGGCGCTGGCCCAATGGCTGCTCTTGACATCGCGGAACACGGAATAGCCGCTTCCTCCCACGCTGTCGCGATAGCTTGAGGCCATGGTCATCATCTTGGTGAACTGCGCTCTGGTAACTCCTCCGGAAAGATTCAGATTTCCGTTTTCATCGCCCACCAATATACCCAGCGCGCGTATAAGCTCCAGCCCCTCGGGCTGAGTGTCCGCGGCGGCAGCCGGCAGCGCCGCGGACATGAGCATAGACACGGCCAGAAACAAAGAAAGCAGTTTGGTTTTCAAAACAATTCCTCCCTAATATCAATCAAAGTGCAGGGCTTCTATGGGGTTGAGTCTGGCCGCCTTTCTGGCCGGCAGATAGCCAAACAGAACGCCTATACCTGCAGAAATTCCAAAGGCCAGCATAACAGCCGACAAGCCCGGGTTCACCTTAAAGCTCGCCTCCATAATTGACGAGACAACGGTGCTCGCCGCGGCGGACAGGCCATAGCCCAGAAGTATACCCAGGGCCCCGCCCAGAGCGGAGGTAACCGCGGCTTCAATAACGAACTGCTGGAGTATATAGCGCTCCTTGGCGCCCAGGGATTTGCGCACGCCTATCTCCCGTGTGCGCTCGGTTACGGACACCAGCATGATGTTCATTATACCTATTCCGCCCACAAGAAGCGATATTGCAGCTATGCCCGCAAGCACCGCCACCAGCATATTTATCATGCTGGTCATGCTCTCCAGCATCTCGCTCATGCTCATAACGGTATAAGAGCTGTCGTCGGCAAAGGTCTCATACAGGGTGTCCTCTATTACCTGCTTGCTCTCATCGGCATAGTTCTCGTCGCGCATGGTTACGGTATAGCTGTTTATTGCCGAACCGCTCATACGGGCGGCTGTGGAATAGGGCAGATATACGGCGTCATCCGTGCCGCCCTCCTCCAGTTCATCGGCCTCCTGGGCCTGGACGCCGACCACAGTATACACAGTACCTCCAACACGCAGGGTCTGTCCGACGGCATTTCCGCCGAAATAGGTGCTGTTCACATATTCGCCCACCACGCACACATGCTTGCGCTGGGCTATGTCTCCGTAGCTTATCCCTCGTCCCTGGGATATTGAATAGTCCTTTATCTTGAAGTAATCCTCGCTCACGCCGCTTACGGAGGTATAATTCAGAGTTTCGCTCTGTATTTTCACTATGCCGCTGATGTTCACGGATGGGGATACATATTCCAGATACTGGCTGTTATCCTCAACCATTTTATATACCTGCTCCACATCGAAGTTGCGGGTGGAGCTGTTGCGTCCGTTTATCATAACGGTTATGCTGTTTGTGCCGAGACCGGAAAAGCTGTCTGTGACATAGCCGGACAGTCCGTTTCCCAAGCCGACAATTACTATGACCGCCATTACGCCTATGATAATACCGAGCATGGTGAGAAAGGTGCGCATTTTACTGGTGCGTATGTTTTTAAGGGCAAGCTCGAATGCCTCTGTTATTCTCACGACGCGGCCTCCTTCCCTGCCCCGGCGCGGCGCGGCGTCACCACAGCTTCTGGGGCATCGGCAGGCCCGTCGTACACCACACGGCCGTCCTCCAGCCTTATTATGCGCTGAGCCTGCACGGCTATTGAGTTATCGTGGGTTATGAGCACTACCGTGTGGCCCTGGCTGTGCAGCTCCTGCAGCATTGCCAGCACCTCTCTGCCTGTACGGGAATCCAGAGCGCCGGTGGGCTCATCAGCCAGAATCACCGCAGGGTTTCCCGCCAGCGCCCGGGCGATGGACACTCTCTGCTGCTGTCCGCCCGAGAGCTGGCTGGGCCTGTGCTTCAGCTTATCGCCAAGTCCCACCCGCTCCAGGGCTGCCGCGGCCATCTCGCGCCGTTTTGCTTTCGGCACTCCCCGGTACATGAGGGGCACCTCCACATTTTCAAGCAGGTTCAGCTTTGGGAGCAGATTATACTGCTGGAAAATAAATCCAAGCATCTCGTTGCGTATTTCCGCCAGCTCGTTTTTGTTCATGCCGCCCACATCACGCCCGTCCAGAAGATATTTTCCGCTGGTGGGCACATCCAGGCAGCCTATTATGTTCATGCAGGTGGATTTTCCTGAACCCGATGAGCCTACTATGGCTACGAATTCTCCGTGCTGTATCTCCATGCTTATCTCGTCCGCCGCCACTACAACGGCGTCGCCCATGTGATACAGTTTGGACACCTTTTGAAATTCGATCAGCGCGGCCATATCAATAGCCTCCGGGTCCGCCTGCGGGTGCGCCGCCTCCCGGACCGCCGCCGGGTGAGCCGCCCATCTGCATACCTGGCTGCATCATCTGCGTTGAATCGCTCTGGGCAGAGGCATTATATGCCACCGTATCCTCTTCCGTAAGTCCGGACACTATCTCTATAAGCTCATCGCTGCTGACGCCGGTCTCGACCTTCACATATACATAGCCCTCCGGCGCCTCGTCCTCCAGAGCATTGGCAGCGCTGGGAGAATCGGCGGTAACAAGAACCTTGTCGCCCCGTTCAAGAGCGGATATGGGCATAGTAAGCACATTTTCCGCGCTGCTCATCTCTATGGTTGCGTCAACATTCATACCGGGCATAAGGCCCTCGGTCTCGTCCAGCCGTATGGTAACAGGATAGCTTGTATAGCCGCCGCTGGTGGTACCCGCCACACTGACCTTTGTGACTGTGCCCTCATAGGTTTTGTCTTCAACTGCGTCGGCGGTTATTTTTACCTTCTGCCCCACAGACACGTTTGATATATCCAGCTCGTCAACGCTGAGGGTGAGTGTGAGATAGCTGAGGTCATATATGGTGCACAGCACCTTGCCGGACTCGGCGGATTCTCCCGCCTTATAGTTTTTATCTATAATAGTACCGGCTATGGGCGAGGTGATAGTATAGTTATCCAGAGTTTTCTGGGCATTTTCAAGAGAAATTTCGGCTCTTCGCACGCTCTCCGCCTGGCTCTGCACGGTGTCGGACAAATTATCGCTGGAGAGTATGAGTATGGTCTGGTTTTCCGCCAGCACATCCCCCTCATTTACCGAGATTGCCGTGACCTTGCCGGACACATTGGCCGTAACATTCCGCTCCGCGCGGTAATCGAAGGTACTGTTGGAGCTGCTGCCAACGCCTCCCACCTCCGCAGTTGCCGCCTGAGTATTGGATATGCCGCCGGGATTGCTTACGGACAGGGTGACGGACCGGACTATGCTGTTTCCTGTGGCTACCTTCTCCGAACCGGACACATTGGCGACCGTCGCGCTAAGGGTTTCAAAGGAGCCGTCCAGAGTTACCGTGCCGCTCTGACCTATATAGAATCCCGCCGCATCGTCTGCGGGGAAATCTACTGTCAGCTCCATTGTGCTGCTGTCCCGCACAAGGCCTATGGTCTGGCCGGCGCTGACCTCGTCGCCCACATCAACATTGAGTTCTACCAGAGTGCCGGAGCCAGGTGACTTTACATTCAGATCCTCCAAATCCTCTACTGCGTCCTGATAGCTGCGCTGACTGGAGCTGAGGGACATCTCGCTGGTTTCTATTGAGCTGGCCGCATCGGAGCTGTCCAGCTCATACAGCACGCTGTCCTTCTCCACAACATCGCCTTCCTCAAAATCAGCCGACAGTATTTCACCCTCCACAAGCGCGGTAACGGAGTAGGAGTTCGCCGCCTCAAGAGTGCCGCTGCCGGTGAGAGTGCTGCTTATGTCACCGCGCTCCACCTTCTGAGTGGTATAGGCCTCCTGGGTATCCGGCTGCTTTGCCTCTCCCGGCCAAAAGGCGCGCGCCGCGATAATCACCGCTGCCACGGCAACTGCAATCGCAATAGTTTTCTTGCTAAGTTTCTTTTTAGTACCTGTCTGTGTATTTTCTGAAGTGGACACGCCGTCGCGCTTCTTTAGAAAATTCATACCAGTCACCCCTTCAAATTCAGTCTGAGGGGATTATAAAAGGCAAATATTAACTCGGGGAGGCGGATTTATAAACATAATATAAATTCGCCGCACATTTTTGTGCGGCGAATTTCAGCCTGTATCTGTCATGGGTTCAGCTTATAGCCGGCTCCCCATACCGTCTCTATTATCCTGGGCTTCTTCGGGTCATCCTCTATTTTTTCCCGGATGCGGTTTATATGCACGGTCACCGTGGCGCTGTCCCCCATATAGTCGAAGCCCCACAGCCGTTCAAAAAGCTGCTCCTTAGAAAACACGGTGCTGGGATGCTCTGCCAGAAACAGCAGCAGTTCAAATTCACGGTTTGGGAGACGTATCTCCCGGCCGTTTTTTCGCACCAGCCATTGGTCTGCGTAAATCTCCAGCCCGGCGGCACGCACCATGCTAACGCGCTTCTTCTCAGGCGGCGCGGATTTCAGCCTTGTATAGCGGGCAAGATGTGAGCGCACACGCGCCACCAGCTCAGCCGGATCAAAGGGCTTGGCTATATAATCATCTGCGCCAAGCCCCAGGCCGCGAATCTTATCCGCCGATTCATCTCTGGCAGTAACCATCAGTATAGGCACATCCACAAGCTCGCGCACCGTGCGGCAGACATCGTAGCCGCTTTTGCCCGGGAGCATAACGTCCAGCAGCACCAGGTCCCAGCCTCCGCGGAGTATTGCCTGTTCAGCGGCGCAGCCGTCGGATATTATCTCGCTCTCCATATCGCTCATCCGCAGATAGTCCTGCTCCAGCATGGCTATATCCGCGTCATCCTCAACAATCAGAATTTTCATTTACATCCTCCCTGAGCGGCAGGCTCAGCTCAATGGCCAGTCCCCCGCTGTTTTCCGCGCTCACAGAGCCGCCGTGAGCCTCTGCTATGTATTTGACTATATACAGTCCCAGTCCGCTGCCCTCGACGCCGGTGCTGCTGCGGGCTGCATCACCACGCCAGAACTCGTCAAACAGCTTTGGAAGCTGCTCGGGACGCACTCCGACGCCATTGTCGGAAAAACGCAGCACAGCTTTTCCGTCCCTGGAAAACACCCTGAGTTTTAGCTCCATCGGCAGTACGCCCGAGTATTTAAGCGCATTGTCCGTGAGATTAAACAGCACTCTCCGCATCTGAGCCTCGTCCATAAGCACAGGATATTTCCCCTTTTCAACATCGGCGCTTACGCGCACATCAGCCGGAGGGTATTCGGCAGAGAGCATGGCAGCAAAATCGCAGGCAAAGTCTCCCAGGTCTTCCGGCCGGAAATCCATGGGTATGTGTCCGGTCTCCAGCCGCGAAAAATCCAGAAGCCGCGCTATGAGCTTTTCCATATCACACGCCCGCTCATATGCAACCGAGAGATAGCGCTCCCGCTTTTCCGGTGTGGAGGCAACTCCGTCCCGCAGTCCCTTGATATAGCCCTTGACCGAAGTGAGCGGAGTGCGCAAATCGTGGGATATGCCGCTTACCAAATCCGTGCGCGCCTTTTCATAGGCGGCGTTTTTCTCCCGCTCGGCCAGCAGATGCAGCTGCATATTGTTGAAGGTCTCGCACACCTCGGAAAACTCGTTGGCGCCCCGGATAAGTACAGGCTGGGTGAGATCTCCGCTTTCAACCCTGCGGGCCGCATCCGCAAGCTCTGAAAGCGGACCCGTTATGCCCGCCGTGATCCTGTTGGTAAAAAACACGCTGCACGGCAGGATGAGCAGTATGGCCAAAAGACCGTTAATCATAAATGACAGGAAAACAGGCGGCAGTCCCCCCATAGGCTGGCGCTGTTCCACAGCCCTGAGAGCTATTACGAGTTCATCTCCGGTACTGCGGCCTATAATGCTGCCGCCCCATTGGTTTACCGCTCCCGGAACAGAGCTCCAGGGAATATCCATGCCCATTTCAACACTACGCCCATGTTCCGGCGGAACATTTGAATATACAACCGCTCCGTTCCGGGACACGGCCAGCTGATAGCCCTGAGAGCTGAGCTGCTCGGCAAGAGCGTCTATACTGTCGCCGCTCTCGTAGCCCCGCAGACTTTCCGTAACCGCCTCAAATGCCGAGTCGGCCACGACCACATCCACCCGCTCTCCCTTGCTGAACAGGCGGATAACATTGCCGCCCACCGCAAGCATAAGCACAAGGCAGATAAGCACCATGGCAGCACTCTGAAAAAGTATTCTGGTTTTCAGATTCATGTCCGCGCCTCCGTCAGTATTTATCTAATTATAACCGATTGAATGCCCACGAAAAGTAAATTAATTCTAAACTCTTCTGCTTGTTCTGTAAAGGAAAATGGTCTATAATAGGCCCATAATGCTTACAAGGAGTTTGGATATGAAGCAGATAAAAACCGTATCTCTCATCGGCCTGGGCGCCATAGGCACCTATCTGGCCACCCGGCTTCAGTCTGTGCTGGGGGATGACCTGCGCATAATCGCCGGGGGCGAAAGGAAAGAGCGCATTCTGCGCGACGGCATGATAGCCAACGGAGAGCGCTATGATTTTCATGTGGTTGAGCCGGATGAGGAGACAGGCTTTGCAGACCTGGCTATTATCATCCCCAAATTCATGGGGCTGCGCCAGTCTCTGGAGGACATGAGGAACCAGATAGGCCCCGAGACCCTTATGCTGGCCCCTCTGAACGGCGTGGACGCCGAGGAGATTGTAGGAGAATACTATCCCGCCGAAAACATAATCACCTCTCTGATGATGGTCAGCTCCGTCAAAAAGGGCAACTCCTGCACCTTTGACCCCAAAAGCGCCTTTATCCAGTTCGGCGAAAAGAAAAACGAGGGCGAGTACTCCCCCCGTGTGGCAGCTGTAAAGGAGCTGTTTGAGCGCGCCGGCATAAACGTGCGCGTGCCCAGAGATATGATGCGGGCAAAGTGGATGAAATACATGATAAACGTCAGCGAAAACCAGTCCTCCGCCGTGCTGGGCATCTGCTACAAGGCCTGGACCGGCATAAGCCCCTCCGCCGACTTTGTGCGCGAGAAGCTGGCCCGGGAGGTCATAGCCATTGCCCAGGCCCAGGGCATAGACCTCACCGAGGAGGACCTGGCCAAGCGCCGCGAGCGCGTTGTGGTGGTGCTGCCCCAGAACAAGACCTCCACCCTTCAGGACATCGAAGCCGGTCGCCACACCGAGGTGGACATCTTCTCCGGCACTATCATGCGCCTTGGCAAAAAATACGGTATCCCCACCCCCTACAACGAGATGTTCTACCACATGATAAAAGTTCTGGAGGAGAAAAACGACGGCCTGTTCAAGGTGTGAGGGGAAATAATACAATCTACTATAGAGCCGCACCCCATCATCAGGGTGCGGCTTTTATCTATTGAACTTCGTTAATCAGCCGCGGTATGAGCTGAAGATTTTCTGTGATGGTCCTTTTCGCCTCTATATAGCTGTCTGATGAATAGTCCCCGTCCTGCACGCATCCGGCCAGGGAATTTGCATTGCTGCCGTTGAGCATATCGCCTATGACACCGCAGGCGTCTGACAGAGCGCCGCGGTCTGCATCCGTCAGCTCATTCAAGCCGCATTTGGAAAGCCCGGCGAGAGCATCAGGCAAGCCGGTCTGAAAAATTTCCGCCAGCTCCGGGTCATTGCCGCAGATCTCCGGATACAGATTGTAAAGCGGGTCGCTGAGTGCAAAATCTGAAGCGCCGCGCATATAGGCCGTGAACTCGCTGTCGCTGACGCCAAGCATAGTGGAAGCCGCTCTGAAAGCATGGCTGTAATTCTTGTACTGGTCTATAAGCCCAGAGTGCAGCCATGCGGCGTTTTCAAGCTTCTCCTCACGCAGCCGGGAAATACCGAATAGGCAGAAAATGTTGAAAATAAGCAGCAGGACCAGGATAACGAACTTTGTTTTCGACTTCATTTCATCACCCGCTCTATTCAATATATTTTAATTTTTTCACATCCGCGCACCTTTGTCAATACACAATCTATTTCGAATTTCATCTAAATACCTGTTGACAATTGAATTCAAGAGTGATATATTCTATTTAGAAATATTTCTAAATAGTTTTGCAAGGAGGTGGTCTTTTGGGTTTCCCAGAAACTTTCAAAGCGCTCTCGGACCCTATTCGCAGGGAGATACTCATGCTGCTTAAAGGCGGGCGTATGTCCGCCGGCGATATTGCCGGGCATTTTGAGGCCAGCGCCGCCACCATCTCATACCATCTCTCCCTGCTGAAAAAATCCGGGCTTATAACCGAGGCAAAGGAGAAAAACTACATCTTCTATGATTTGAACGCATCGGTGTTTGAGGAGCTTATGCTCTGGTTCTCGCAGTTTATGGAGGTAAATGACGATGAAAAGCACAACTAAAAATATGATTCTGACCACGGCCGTCGCTCTTCTGCCCATTATCCTGGGGCTGAGCATTTACGACCGCCTGCCCGCGCAGGTACCCACCCATTGGAATTTCAGCGGTGAGATTGACAGCTATTCCAGCCGCGCCTTTGCGGTGTTCGGAATGCCGGTATTTCTGGCGGCAATGAGCCTGTTTGTTCAGTTCATGCTGGAGCACGACCCCAAAAAATCCAACATGCCCGGAGTGATGAAAGCCATCTCCCGCTGGTTATGCCCCCTGCTGAGTATTGTTATAGTGCCTATTACTCTGTTTACAGCCCTGGGCTACAACATCCCCGTGGCGCTTGTTATCTGTCTGGCGGTTGGCCTTATATTTATCATCATAGGCAATTATCTGCCAAAATGCCGGCAGAGCTACACCATGGGAATCCGTCTGCCATGGACGCTTAGCAGCGAGGAAAACTGGAACCGCACTCACCGTATGGCGGGAAAGCTCTGGGTGCTGGGCGGCTTCCTTTTCATCCTGGAGGGCTTCTATACTCAGGCAATAAACAGCACTCTTGGCACCGCTTTGACTTTCGTGCTTATTTTTGTAACAGTAGCCATTCCAGCCGTATACTCTTTCATGCTGTACAAAAAAGGCATATAATAAAAAGCAGCGCACTTAAACTGTGCGCTGTTTTTTATGCTTACTTTCCGATATTGCGGTAATAGATAATGATTAGTCCCTTTATGAGCAAATCCTCATCGTAAACTATCTCATGGCTGCAGTGAGCTATTACTGAGCGGGCCAGGCCTCCGGTGGCCACAACCGTGAGCTTTTTGCCCAGCTCGGCCTCCACACGGTCAATAAGTCCGTCCATCATGGCGGCGTTTCCGAATACTATGCCGCTGCGCATACAGTCTATGGTGTTGGTGCCTATGACGCTCTTTGGCGCCTCAAACTCAATATGGGGCAGCTGGGAGGTATTGGCCGCCAGAGCGTTCAGAGAGGTCTTTATTCCCGCCCAGATAACGCCGCCCAGGTGACGGCGCTTATCGTCCACCACATCCATGGTGTTGGCTGTGCCCAAATCAAACACGGCCAGAGGCAGAGGATATTCGTTCATTGCCGCCACAGAGCCGACTATGCGGTCGGCACCCATGGTGCGCGGGTCATCTATACAAATCTGCATACCGGTATCCAGGTTGTATTTAACCACCAGAGGAGTTTTACCTGTGAGAAGCTCAACGGCGTTGGTGAGCGCGTATGTCAGTTCCGGCACAACGGAGGATATTATGGAGCCCTCTATAGCGTCGCAGGCGACGCCGTACAGCTCAAGCATGGCGCGCAGACGTATCGCATACTCCGTGGTGGTGCCGCTTTTATTGGTGGTAAGCCGCCCCTTGAACATGCTCTCAGAGGTATCGCCTATGCCCACGACTATATTTGTGTTTCCTACGTCCAATGCCAGTATCATCAAGTGTTCCGCCTTCCGTTTTTTTCACAGTATACCCTCTCGTTTTGTCAAATGCAATAGTAAATACGCGAACACTTGCTTATTCCCCCAAAAATGTGGTAGAATATATAGTAAATTCTGATTTAATTAGGAGGTGCCGGCCGTGGCGGAATGGGACAAACTGGAAGAAAACTGCAAACAATGCCGCAGCTGCGCGCTGTGCGAGAGCCGCCACAATGTGGTATTCGGCGTGGGCCGCAAGGACGCCGAGGTCATGCTCATAGGCGAAGGCCCCGGCGAACAGGAGGACCTGCGGGGTGAGCCCTTTGTTGGCCCTGCCGGAATGCTGCTGGATGATATGCTGGCCTGCATAGATCTGGACCGCAGCATGATATACATTGCCAATATGGTGAAATGCCGCCCGCCCCGGAACCGCGACCCGCTGCAGGTGGAGCAGGATGCCTGCGCCCCCTGGCTTCAGGCGCAGCTTGAGCTTATACGTCCGAAGATTATCGTCTGCCTTGGCCGTATCGCAGCCATGGGTATGATACGGCCGGATTTTCGTATTACCCGGGAGCATGGCCAATGGTTTGAGCGCGGCGGTGTGGATTACATGGCAATATACCACCCCTCCGCCCTGCTGCGCGACCCTACGCGGCGGCCCGAGACCTTTGTAGACCTGAAGTCCCTGCAGCGCATGATACGCGCCAAATGCAACAATACTTACTAAAATATACAGGAGATGCAATTTTTTCTATGCTTCAATTTAAACCCATCGCATTGGAAGACCGGGACTGGATACTGTCCCTTGTAAAAAACGAAAACTCACGCAGCGCAGATACCTCATTCGGCGCCATGTACCTGTGGAGCGCCGGTGAGACGCGCTATGTTTCCCGTGTGGGCGACAGGGTGATACTGATGCTGCGCGGAAATTCCGGCCCAATTTTTCTCTGCCCTTTCGGCTCCGGAAGCCTTGTTCCCGCCGTGCGGGAGATGCAGGAATACTGCGACGAGCTGAACAAACCCCTCATTCTGGTGGGCGTGACGGAAAACTATGTGCCGCTGCTTGAAAAGCTCTTCCCCGGAGAGTTCGCCATATCCCGGGAGCGTAAGTCTGACGACTACGTCTACTCCGCCGAGAAGCTCTCAACCCTCTCCGGCAAGGCGCTGCACGCCAAGCGCAACCACATAAACAGCTTTGAAGGCGCATATAAGGACTGGCGCTTTGAGCCCATACGCAGAGAGCACATTCCCCTGTGTATAGAGCTGATGGACAAATGGCGCGAAGCCGACCCTGAGCACATAGAGCGGGATGTATACGATGAGCGCGACACGCTCCTGCGCTGCCTGCGAGACTACTGGGCTCTGGGTATGTACGGCGGCGTGCTGTGGGCCGGCGGCGAACCTGTGGCCTTCACCATGGGCGAGCGGCTGGGCGGTGACACCTTTGTAGTGCATTTTGAAAAGGCAATGGCCGAGGTACGGGGCGCCTATCCCATGGTCAACCGGGAATTTGTGCGCTATATTATGCGCGAATTTCCAGAAATCCGGTACATTAACCGCGAGGACGACATGGGTCTGGAAAATATGCGCAAAGCCAAGGAATCCTATAAGCCCGCCATGATGGTGGAAAAATACACCGCCGTACGGGAGCGGAAGCCATGAGCCTGCGCCAATTCGAGAGCGGAGACCGGACGGGACTTATAAGGCTCTGGCAGACCGTATTTGGTGACGGCGAGGATTTTATCACAGAGTTTCTGGATGAGGTCGTGAAGCCCGGAAGGGGCGCGGTATGGGACGAGGACGGCGTAATAGCCGCCGTGGCCTATATTATAGACGGCATCACGGTGGAAAACCAGCCGCTGCCCTATATTTACGCCGTGTCCACTCTGCCTGAGTATCGCGGGCGTGGGCTGGGACGGGCTGTATCTCTTGCCTGTGCGGAAATGTCCGGCGGCGCCGTGCTGCATCCGGCGGAAAATAGCCTGTTTGACTGGTACGGCAAAATGGGCTTTGCCCCCTGCAGCCGCATATACGAGGCTAAAATGCCCTGCGGGGCCTCTGCCCTGCCGCTCACTCCCCTGAGCGCGGAGGAATACGCTAAAATCCGCCGCAGCCTGCTGCGCGGCCATCGCTTCGCAGATTACGAGCCAAGGCTCCTGGACTGGTGGGCACGGCGGTGGAACGGACGATTTTACGGATTTGAGGGCGGCTGTCTGAGCATCTCGGGCAGCTTTGTCCCCGAGCTGCTGGCCGTATCCAAGGGCGCGCAGGCACTTGCCGCCGCCTCCGGCGGCAATACCGTTACCGTCCGCACACCGGCTCTTGAGGGCTTTGAGAGTTTTGGAGCGAAGTGCGATTTTCTGGCGGGACTTGGAGCTTTACCGTCTGCGGAATACTTTCCTTTTGTATTTGACTGAAAATTTCTTGTATTTAATACTTTTGAAATAACTTTTCTGTTTCTTTTGTAACAACTTATCTGTATGATAATACTTGCAAGAGACAGTTCATCTTTTTCATTTTGTCCTCAAAAAATAGAAGCCGCGAAGTGGGTGCAAGCACTTCGCGGCTTCATCTTTTTTATTCGCCGAACACGGCTCTGTAGTCGGCCTGGAACTTTTCTATCCCGGCGTCGGTCAGGGGGTGGCGGGTCATCTGCTCCAGCACTTTATAAGGCACGGTAGCTATATCCGCACCGGCAAGGGCGCAGTCGGTGACATGGATGGGGTTGCGCACGGAGGCGGCGATTATCTCACAGTCAAAGCCATAGATGGCAAAAATCTCGGAAATTGTACGCACAAGCTCAATACCGGGCTGAGAGATATCGTCCAGACGGCCCAGGAAGGGGCTGACATAGCTTGCGCCGGCACGGGCGGCCAGCAGAGCCTGGTTGGCGGTGAAGATCAGGGTGCAGTTTGTCTTGATGCCCTCGGCGGAGAGCACCTTGATGGCCTTGAGGCCCTCCACGGTCATGGGAATCTTGACGACCATGTTGGGGTGTATGGCTGCTATCTCCCGGCCCTCGGCTATCATGCCCTGGGCGTCCACGGTGGTGGCCTTGACCTCACCGGAAATGGGTCCGTCCACTATATCGGTTATCTCGCGTATGACCTGGGCAAAGTCGCGCCCCTCCTTGGCGATGAGACTGGGGTTGGTGGTTACGCCGCAAATGATGCCCATATCGTTTGCCTTGCGGATCTCATCCACATTGGCGGTATCAATAAAGAATTTCATTGGAATCTTCCTTTCTTCACTTTGTTCAGTAAAAGCTTATCCAGTTCAATATAGTTTAAGGCCGGAAAAAAGTCAAACATTTTTTGTCGGATATTCTGCCGCCGGGTAGATTTTTAAGGAAGCCGGATATATAATGGATGCAGCATAGTTGCTTTGAGGTGAAGACAATGAAAAACAAATATGTCCGCGGCGCCGCGCGCTTTCTGCTTACGGTGCTTGCAACTGCCGTTTTGCTGGTGGGCATAGATATTTTTACGAGCGGTATGTATCTTATGGGCGTTCCCGCTATTGAGGACGTGGCAAAGGTCACCATAGCTTATCCGGAGCTGAGCGGGGAAGCAAAAGAGTTCACCGACGCGGAGCACATTGAGCTGGCGGTTAAGCTGACGGGATTCCTGAAATACGCTCCCTTTGAGAAGCCGGACGCAGAGGCTCAGCCCGCCATGACCATAACCTACTTCTTATCCGACGGCGGACAGCTCAGCGTATCCGCTGACCGCGAGACCGTGTGGTGGATGGGCAAGGCCCGCGCCTTAAAGGAAGAGGGCGCCTTCATGAAGCTGGCTGAGGGCATATTCTTCTACGGGGAAGCTATTGAAAAATAAATATTTGTATGCAAAAAGCCGGTATGACACGCGTGTCATACCGGCTTTTCTTATTACGCTTAATGGTGGAACAGACGCATTCCTGTGAAGGCCATGGCCATACCGTACTCGTCGCACTTGGCGATGACCAGGTCATCGCGGATGGAGCCGCCGGGCTCGGCGATGTAGCTCACGCCGCCCTTCTTTGCGCGCTCAATGTTGTCGGCAAAGGGGAAGAAAGCGTCGGAGCCCAGGGCCACGCCGGTCTTGGAATCCAGATATGCGCGGACCTCCTCGGCGGTGAGGTGGCTGGGCTGGGCGGTAAAGTACTTCTGCCAGTTGCCCTCGGCGCAGACGTCCTCCTCGTTGCCGTTGATGAAACCGTCAATGACGTTGTCACGCTCGGGGCGTCCGATAGTGGGCAGGAAGGGCAGGCCCAGAACGGCGGGATGCTGGCGCAGCCACCAGGTATCGGCCTTGCTGCCGGCCAGACGGGTGCAGTGTACGCGGGACTGCTGTCCGGCGCCCACGCCTATGGCCTGACCGTCCACGGCGAAGCAGACGGAGTTGGACTGGGTGTACTTCAGGGTGATGAGAGCCACGATGAGGTCGCGCTTGGCGCTGTCGGGCAGCTCCTTGTTGGCGGTTACCACCTGCTCCAGCAGATGCTCGCCTATCTTGAAGTTGTTGCGGCCCTGCTCGAAGGTGATGCCGAATACCTGCTTGGTCTCCTGCTGGGCGGGAACGTAGCCGGCGTCTATCTTGACGATGTTGTAGCCGCCCTTGCGCTTGGTCTTGAGTATCTCCAGAGCCTCGTCGGTGTAGCCGGGGGCGATAACGCCGTCGGACACCTCGCGCTTGATGAGGTTTGCGGTCATGGCGTCGCAGGTGTCGCTGAGGGCCACCCAGTCTCCAAAGGAGCACATACGGTCGGTGCCGCGGGCGCGGGCGTATGCGCAGGCCAGGGGGTTCTCATCCAGGCCGGGGATATCGTCCACAAAGCAGGCGCGCTTGAGCTCATCGCTCAGGGGCAGGCCCACGGCGGCGGAGGTGGGGCTCACATGCTTGAAGGAGGTGACCGCGGGCAGGCCCAGGGCCTCCTTCAGCTCCTTAACAAGCTGCCAGCTATTGAAGGCGTCCAGGAAGTTGATATAGCCGGGGCGGCCGTTGAGTATCTCGATGGGCAGCTCGCTGCCGTCGGCCATGTATATCTTGGCAGGCTTCTGATTGGGGTTGCAGCCGTATTTCAGCTCAAACTCTTTCATGTTCTTTCTCCTTAGTCGTTTTTATTGATGATGCGGGCTTCCATATCACCGGTGGCGAGGTCGCGGTAGCAGGTGTAGAGGGAGACCTTGTTGTCCTCGTCCAGGTCGGCCCAGATTTCAGCGGTGAAGGCGTCGATGTCCTGGTCGCCTATGACAACGGGCTCGGGCTCACCTGCGAAGGAGGGGATGGGATTTCCGTCGCCCTGATAGGTGTGGATGAAGTGGGCAAGGCCGGCCTGGCCGGGATACTCAAAGGTCTGACGCAGGCAGCCGGTGCCCTCGGCGTCGGCGGATTTGAGTATGTTCAGCTTGTAGCTGCCGTCGGGAGAGAGCAGGCCGGAGATGCGGGGGGTCCAGTTGGGACGGTCGGGCTCGAACTCGCGGGTACGCAGAGCCTGCTCCATGGGCAGTCCCTTCTCAAGGAACTCGCGGATGGTGTCGGTCTGATCTCCGTTTGTGACGATGAGGCCGCGGCCCACCTGGCGCACAGGATGATAGATGATGAGGCTGGGGTCCTCCATCTTGCTCTCGTCGAAGGCGCGGGTACGGATACCGTCGGGGCAGACCTCGAAGATGCGGTTGCGGGAGTTGACGCTGCGGCCCATAATGAAATAGGCCACAACGCTCTTATCGCCCGATGCGGTCTTGCCCAGAATAATACCTCTTCCGGGATAGCTGTTTTTCTCTAGCATAATAGTTCCTCCTGTTTCAAAATAAAAACCGGGCAGTCCTGTTTTTTGCAAAAGCAGGGCTGCCCAGACGGTCGACAAAAATCAAAGACGCCCGCTCCCATGTGGTTATTCCACGCATCCGTCAGTAACGGGGGCCTGTATTTATTTTTTCCAGGCCGAGGGAACGGCAAGGATAAGTATGGGGAAAAGCTCCAGTCGTCCGAGCAGCATATCAATTGCGAGAATTATTTTGCTGAACGCGGTAAACTCGCTGAAATTGCACACAGGACCTATGAGTCCCAGTCCGGGACCGACATTGTTCAGGCAGGTGACGACGCCCGTGACCGTGGCCTCAAAATTCACAAATGGGTCCAGGGATATGAGCAGCACGCTGCCGGCAAGGATAAGCAGGTAGATGAGGATGTACTCCTTAACTCCGTCCACGACCTCTTCGTCAACCCTCTCTCCGTCCATATGGACGAGCTTTACGGAGTTTGGATGCAGTATAGTGGCTATGGCCCGCCGTACCGACTTCATTATAAGCGAAACTCTTACAACTTTCAAGCCCCCTCCTGTAGAACCTGCCATTGCGCCCACAAACATTAACAGAAACAGCAGAGTACGGGAGAACTGGGGCCAGGTATCGAAATTCACAGTAGCATAGCCCGTGGTGCTTATGATGGAGGCCACCTGGAAGGCGGAGTGGTGCACAGCCTCAAACACGCTGCCGTACATGGGCAGTATGTTAATCGCTATGGCAGCCACAGAGAGGGCGATGATGCCCAGATATGCGCGCAGCTCCTCATTTTTATACACCGTTTTGAAGTCGCGTATAAGCAGAAGATAAAAAAGGCTGAAGTTCACTCCAAAGGCTATCATAAAAAATGTTGTAACTGCCTGGGCGGCCGTATTATAGGCGGCGAGACTGTTGTTGGTAATGGCAAAGCCGCCTGTGCCGGCCGTACCGAAGGTGATGGTAACGGCATCGAACAGGGGCATGCCGCACAGGAGCAGCAGGACTGCCTGCAGGATGGTCATGCCTATATAAATCTTATACAGAATACTGGCGCTCTGCTGTATGCGGGGCACCAGCTTGCCAACGGAGGGGCCGGGGCTCTCGGCCCGCAGAACATGGACGGATTCGCCATCGCCGTTGCGGGGGCCAATGGCCAGGATAAACACCAGCACGCCCATGCCGCCCAGCCAGTGGGTGAAGCTGCGCCAGTACAGTACGCCCCGGGGCAGTATCTCTATATCTGTGAGAATGGTGGAGCCGGTAGTCGTAAAGCCTGAAATAGTCTCAAACAGAGCATCCACATAGTTGGGTATGGCGCCGCTTATGCACATGGGCAGAGCGCCGAAGGCCGAAACAAGTATCCAGGCAAAGCCCACCGTCACAAAGCCGTCACGGGCGAAATACCCCCGCCGTCTGGGCTTGAGCAGCAGACACATGGCAAGTCCGGCTCCAAATGTGATGGCCGCAGACTGGGCAAAGGCCAGCGCCGAGGCGCTCTCACCGTAAAACAGAGATATCAGCAGAGCCGGAAGCATGAAAATGGCTTCCACACAGAGGATACGGCCTATGATATTGAAAATAAGCCTGTAATTCACTTTTACTACTCCTGGAAAATATCATTAAGGTCCAAAATGACCCTTCCCGCCAGACTGACAACTATGACGGTATCCCCCGGCACCGCGGTATCACTACCGCCGGGTATTACAATTTTATCCATGTGATTTATGCAGGATATGAGGATATTGGGCTTTAGCTTTACATCCTTCAGCTGTATGCCCTTATACTTGGTATGCTCGGTCACCCGCATCTCTATTGCCTCAACCTTGCCGTCCAGCAGATTATGGACGGAGATTACTCCGCTGCCGCCGGTATTCTGCATGGCACGGACATAGCGGACGATATCCTGGGCGCACAGGTGCTTGGGGCTGACTATGCAGTCTATACCAGTCTCACGGAAAAGGTCCATATATTCCGTGCGGTTTATCTTGGTTATAACCTGCGGCACTCCAACATGCTTGGCGTACATGGAAATGATAAGATTTTCCTCGTCCATATTGGTGAGTGCAACGACCGTATCCATCTGACTGATATTCTCGGAGTTCAGCACGGTCTGGTTGGTACCGTCAGCGTTTATTATCGTGGCTTTCGGCAGCTTTTCGGCAAGCATGGTGCTTTTCTGGTCATCCAGCTCTATTATTTTCACATTTGTGCCTGCTTTTATCAGGGACTCTGCCAGATACTGGGTTATGCGGCTGCCGCCTATCAGCATGGCGTTTTTTGAACGGCTCTGGCGCAGGCCTATGCTGCTGAGCAGCGCCACAAGCTGAGCCGTAGGCGCAGTAACATGTATACGGTCATATGCCTGAAGACGGAAGTTGCCGTCTGGTATAATGACGTCCGCGCCGCGCTGAATAGCGCACACCAGCACCTTTACCCGCAGCTTTTTGGGCAGCTCGGACAGAAGCACTCCGTCCAGAGCGCCGCCGGCGGCCACATCCAGCTCTACTATCTCCACGCGGCCCTTGGCAAAAGCGTCGCGCTTGAGAAAGCCCGGATACTGCATCAACCGGAAAATCTCCCGCGCCGTGCTCCACTCAGGATTGACATGGAGGCTCAGCCCCAGTTCGTCTCTGAGAAAATACATCTGCCTTGCATATTCCGGGTTACGCACCCGGGCAATGGCGTTCTGGCAGCCCAGCTTGCGCGCGATGATGCAGCAAATCATGTTCAGTTCATCCTGTGGCGTAGCCGCTATAAGCAGGTCGGCGCCGCCCACATCCGCCTGGCGCTGCAGTTCGAGACTGGCTCCGTTGCCATAAATAGTGAGCATATCCAGCGCTTCGCCAAGCTGCTTCACCACCCGGCGGTTGTTGTCTATAAGCACAACATCATGTTCTTCGTGTGATAGTTGTGCCGCCAGCTCAGAACCGACTTTTCCGCCGCCTATAATTACGATTCTCATGAATCCCGCTCCTTATCTGCAATACCAGTATATCATATCGCAGTTCGCAGATTTTGACAACAGTTTATTCACAATTTCTGCCTACAATGCCTGTTGTAAATTATTATGAGTGCGTGGTATAATATCTAATTGTATTGCCTTGTCATGGAAGGAGGCTTTTTGTGGATAATATTACCGATTTTCTGACCGGCATTAGCCTTGACGGCGGAATTCTGTCCCTTATTTTGAGGGGAACACGATATATTCTTCCGGCGCTTGCTCTTTGGCTGCTGGTGCGCTGCGTATGCAGCATGCTGGCCGAGCAGTATGAGCCGGAGATATGGGGCTATCTCAAGCCGCCCCGCGGGCAGTTCATACCCATACGCCATTGGGAATGTGTTATAGGCCGCGCGCCGGGCTGTGACATAGTTTTGGAGCACCCCACGGTATCGCGCAGCCATGCGGTCCTTATACGCAACAGCCGCGGAGTGTGGCGGCTTTACGACCTGGACAGCAAGGGCGGCGCCGCAGTAAACGGGCAGGCCGTGCCTGTGCGCGGAGCTGTAGTACAGACGGGGGACAGTATCACACTTTCGGACATAAGCCTGAAATTCGAGGGGCTGAGCGGTGAGCAGCTGGAGATGCTTTCTTCCCGCCGCCACCGTCCGGGAGGGACCATATCCCCTGCGTTTTCCCTTTTCATACTCACAATGTTCCAATTTTTCCTGTCGGTTCAGTACCTGTTTTCCTCTGACGAGAAATATACAGCATCCATACTTCTGGCCTTTTGCGCCCTGAGCGTTACGCAGTGGTGCTACTATTTCATTATCCGCGCCATTCGCCGCACAGGGCTGGAGGTAGAGACCATAGCTTTTTTTCTCTGTACTCTGGGTACGGCTGTATGCGCAAGTTCCACACCTGAGGATATGCTGAAGCAAATGGTCCTGACTCTCGCCGGCATAATTCTGTTCTTCCTGCTCGGCTGGTGGCTGCGGGACCTGACAAGGGTCAAGCTCATGCGTCTGCCCATGACGCTCTGCGCCCTGGGCGCGCTGGGGGTAACGCTGGTTATGGGCAGCGAGCAATTCGGAGCGAAAAACTGGCTGCAGATAGGCGGCTTCTCCCTTCAGCCCTCTGAATTTGTCAAAATAGCCTATATCTATGCCGGCGCCGCCACTCTGGACAGGCTGTACCGCAACCAGAACCTTATCTTTTACATCGGCTTTTCCGCCGCCTGCGTGGGCGCTCTGGCGCTCATGGGCGACTTCGGCACAGCGCTGATATTTTTTGTGACCTTCCTGGTGATATCCTTTATGCGCTCAGGAAACATAGCCACCGTTGTGCTGGCCGTGAGCAGCGCGGGGCTGGCAGGCTTTTTGATGCTGAACATCAAGCCCCATATAGCTCAGCGCTTTGCAAGCTGGGGCCACATATGGGAGGATCCCTACGGCGCGGGTTTTCAGCAGACCAGAGCCCTTTCCGCCGCGGCGTCCGGAGGATTTTTCGGTGTGGGCGCGGGCGAGGGCTGGCTGCACGAAGTTTTTGCCGCCAATATGGATATGGTTTTCGCAATGCTCAGCGAGGAGCTGGGGCTTATAATAGCGCTCCTGGCGGTACTGGCCATAGTTGCGCTGGCTTTATTCACGGTTAAAAACGCATCGGACGGGCGCTCGTCTTTTTATGTAATTGCCGCCTGCGCCGCCGTCAGCATGATGCTGACCCAGATGGCGCTGAACGTTTTCGGCTCCATGGACATACTGCCTTTCACCGGCGTGACCTTCCCCTTTGTGTCCAAGGGCGGAAGCAGTCTTATATCCTGCTGGGCCCTGCTGGCATTTATAAAAGCTTCGGATACCAGACAGAACGCCAGCTTTGTTGTAAAAGCCTCCTCCCTGTTTTCCGCAGAGGATTTTGAGGATGACGAAGAGGAGGAATACGAGGAATGAAAAAGATAAAACGCAGAGCCTATTCAGCTCTGCTGCTTGCCGTGCTGGTGGTCGCGGGTATGGGCATATATGTATACCGCCTGGTAAACGAAGGTAGCGAGTGGGCAAGCTTCCGCGCCAATCAGACCATATACGAGGGCGGAGAGCTGAAATCCGGAACGGTTTACGACCGTAACGGCGTGGTGCTGGCCGGTTATGAAAACGGGCAACGCGTATACCACGATGACCCCATAGTGCGCACGGCCAATCTGCACGCGGTGGGCGACTTTTCCGGCAACATAGGCTCCGGGGCCGTAACCGTTTTTTCCGACAAGCTGGTGGGCTATGATATTGTCTCAGGTCTCAGCAAGGCCGAGGGTGGAGAGCTGCGCCTGACTATAGACAGCGCTTTAAATGCCGTGGCTTACAGCGGTCTTAACGGACGCAGAGGCGCCGTGCTGGTATTTGACTATACCACCGGCGATATAATCTGCATGACCAGCTCCGTGAGCTACGACCCCATGAATGTGCCCGATCTGTCGGACCCGGCCTATGACGGCGCCTTTCTGAACCGCGGCATAAGCAGCACCTACACTCCCGGAAGCGTTTTCAAAATAATCACTTTGGCCGCCGCCATCGAAAATCTGGATGACCTGTACACCCGCTCTTTCTGGTGTCCCGGCTATGTGGACGTGGCGGGAGTGCGTATAAACTGCTCCGGCACCCACGGCAGCCAGACAATAGAACAGGCCTTCGGCAACAGCTGCAACTGCGCCTTCGCGGAGCTGTCCCTGGATCTGGGGGCGGACACCATTGAAAAGTACGCTGAAAAATTCGGTTTGCTGGAACAGCTTGAGTTTGACGGCATATCCACGGCGGCGGGCCGCTATGACAAGGATGCCGACGGCTCCCCCGGTCTGGCCTGGTCCGGCATAGGACAGTATAACGACCTGGTCTCCCCATACGCCATGATGCGCCTTGTGGGCGCCGTGGCGGGCGGCGGCAGCTGTCCTGAGCCCCATCTTCTGCTGGACAGCAGCGGCGGAAGCGCCAAGCTGCTGAAAGCCGGCACAGCCGAGAAGCTCCGTGACTTCATGTCCTACAATGTGGTCAACAACTACGGCACCTGGAATTTCCCCAATCTCTCCATCTGCGCCAAATCCGGCACGGCGGAGGTGGGCGACGGCACCTCCCACGCCTGGTTCGTGGGCTTTTTGGAGGACAGCGAGCACCCTTACGCCTTTGCCGTTGTGATAGAGCACGGCGGAGGTGGTCTCAGCCAGGCCGGCAGTCTGGCAAATCTGGTTTTACAGGAGGCCGTAAAGAAATAGTGCGGCTAATTTGACTATGAAGCGAAACACCTTAAATTCTTTGATTTTTCTGCCTGCGGCGCTCGTCTACCTGGAGCTGTTCACCAAGCTGAGCTGCTTCGGCTCCGTAAGCTTCCAGGGCGCGGTATTTACTCTGCTGTTTTCCCTGTCCGCAGGCGCGCTGCTCACATGGCTCTGCGCCCTGGCGGGGGAGCGCGGCTTTTTCCCTGCTCTGCTGGGTATTTTGGCCGCGCTGTGCCTGCTGTTTGCCGTGCAAAACGTATATCACAGCATTTTCGGCGCTTTTCTAACTCTGCGCTCCGTTCTGGAGGCTCCGGATGTGCTGTCGGATTTCGGCCGGGAAGCACTTACCGGCATAGGCAGGGCGTGGAAAAGCATCCTCATGTGTGTTCTGCCTCTTTTTCTTGCCGTAATTCTGCGCAGGCATTTTGATTTTCCAGACGGGCACACCCGGCGGCGCAGGGTATTCTGCGTCTTTCTGCTGCTGCATGTTGCGGCGGTATGCTGCGTGTTTATAAACGGCAGAGGCGTGATAAGCCCCCGGTATCTCTACACCGGCAGCTTCATGCCGGAGCTGAGCACCCGCTATTTCGGCGTGGTCACAGCCCTGCGGCAGGATATGGCCCAGCTTTTATTTCCGGCGGACAGCCTTCCGGAGCCTGAGGTGATACCTGGTCCCTCCCCCACTCCCTCGCCCCAGGCTCCGGAAGATACGGAGGAGCCGGTATACGCCCCCAACGTGCTGCCCATAGATTTTTCCGCTCTGGCGGAGAGCGAAACGGATGACTCCCTGCGCTCCATGCACAGCCACTTTGCCTCGGTTAATCCCACCATGCAAAACGAGTACACGGGGATGTTCGAGGGAAAAAACCTCATATGGATAGTGGCCGAGGGCTTTTCCGACCTGGCTCTGGACGAAACTCACACTCCCTCCCTGTATAAGCTGGCGAACTCCGGCTTTGTATTCAACAATTTCTACACCCCGAGCTGGGGCGTATCCACCAGCGACGGCGAATATGTGACCCTCACAGGACTGCTGCCCAAATCCGGCGTATGGAGCTTTTCCGAATCGGCCGAAAACAATATGGGCATGACCTTCGGCCGTATGCTCGGAGCCGGGGGCTATGAGTGCCGGGCATATCACGACCACACCTACACCTATTACGACAGGGACAAGAGCCATCCCAACATGGGCTACGACTACAAGGCCGTGGGCAACGGTCTGGTAATGGAAAACGTGTGGCCCAACTCCGACCTTGAGATGATGCAAAAGACTGTTGGAGAATATATAGGCGCCGATAAGTTCCACACCTATTACATGACGGTGAGCGGACATATGTACTACACCTTCGTAGGCAACACTCAGGCCTGGAAGCACCGGGACGAGGTCGCAGATCTCCCCTATTCGGAAAACTGCAGGGCCTATATAGCCTGCAACATGGAGTTCGACCTGGCTGTGGAATATCTGCTTGATGAGCTGGAAAAGGCCGGAAAGCTTGAGGACACAGTTATAGTCATAAGCGGCGACCACTACCCCTACGGCCTCACACAGTCCGAGATAGAGGAGATACGCGGCCAAAGCGTAGACAGCTTTGAGCTGTACCGAAGCAGCCTTATCATATGGTGCGGCGATATGGATAAGCCCATAGAAATCGATAAGCCATGCTATGCCGCGGACATCATGCCAACGCTGGCCAACCTGTTCGGACTGGACTACGACTCCCGGCTGCTTGCCGGGCGGGATATACTCTCCGACGAGCCGGGGCTGGTCATATTCGCAAACCGCAGCTTTATATCCGAGCTGGGGCGCTATGATTCCGCGAAGGATGAATTCACACCGGCGCCGGGAGCGGAAGTCCCCGAAAGCTACGCCAGGGATATGCTGTACGGACGGGTGGAGGACGCCTTCACTTACTCCGCCGCTATTCTGGATAAAGACTACTATTCCGTTGTGCTGCCAGGCGCGGACGGCGGAGAAGATATGGTGAACTGAATGATAGATATTTCCGTAAAAAACCTTATAAAATCCTTTGAGGTGGGCAGCAATCTGCTGGACGGTCTCTCCTTTGAGGTAAACAGCGGCGAGCGCGTGGGCATACTTGGCCGCAACGGCTGCGGAAAGACCACCCTCTTCCGCATACTGGTGGGCGAGATAGACTACGACGAGGGGCAAATCATGGTCGCCCCCGGCAAGCGCATGGGGCTTATGTCCCAGATACCCGTGTATCCTCCGGACTACACCACCGAGGATGTGCTGATGGAGGCTCACAGACCCCTTTATGTGCTTCAGCGGCAGATGGAGGAGCTGTCCGTACGCATGGCGGAGGACCACTCGGAGTCCGTGCTGAAGGAGTACGACAGGGTCAGCGCTGAGTTTGAAGCCCGTGGAGGCTACTCCATGGATGTGGAGCGCGCCCGTGTGGCTAACGGTCTGGAAATAAGCGAGGAAATGCGCGCCCAGAGCTTTGACCGGCTCTCCGGCGGCGAAAAGACCCGGGTGAATCTGGCGCGCCTCATCCTTGAGGACACGGACATACTGCTGCTGGACGAGCCCACCAACCATCTGGACCTGCGGGCCACCGAGTGGCTGGAGGAGTATCTGGCAAAATTCCGCGGCACGGTGCTGGCTATCTCCCATGACCGCTGGTTTTTGGACCGGGTGATACACCGGGCGGTGGAGATTTCAGACGGAAAGGCCGAGCTGTACAGCGGAAATTACAGCTTCTACATGCTGGAAAAACAGCGCCGCTTTGAGGAGCGCATGAAGCAGTACGAGAAGGAGCAGGCCAAGATAGCCCAGCTTGAAAAATCCGCCGAGCAGCTTAGGCTGTGGGCCTTTCAGGGCATGGACAAGACCTACCGCCGGGCCAAGTCCATGGAAAAACGCATAGAGCGCATGAGAACCATGGACAAGCCAAAGACGGAAAAGCGCCTGAAGGTTAAGTTCTCCGAGCGCGCCTTCTGCGGCGACGAGGTGCTGTCCATTGAAAACGTCACAAAATCCTTTGGCGAGCGCACGCTGTTTTCCGACCTGGAGCTGCTGGTAACCGGCGGAGAGCGCATAGGTATAATCGGTGACAACGGCACAGGCAAATCCACGCTTGTGAAGCTAATCATGGGCGAGGATTTCCCGGACAAGGGCATTATTCGCCGGGGGCCCACGGTAAAAACTGCATATCTGCCCCAGGTGGTGGAGTTCGACGCGCCGGAGCGCAGCCTTTATGACACCATGCTTTATTCCGAAAAATGCACGCCCCAGGAGGCCCGGGACAGGCTGGCGGCCTTTGGCTTTCAGGGCGAGGATGTGTTCAAGAGCGTAAGCTCCCTCTCCGGCGGTGAGCGCAGCCGTCTGCGGCTGTGCATGCTTATGCGCAGCGAGATAAACCTGCTCATACTGGACGAGCCAACCAATCACCTGGACATAGCCAGCCGTGAGTGGATAGAGGACGCGGTTGAGGACTATCAGGAGGCCCTGCTGTTTGTATCCCATGACCGCTATTTCATACAGGAGTTCGCCACCCGAATATGGGCCATAGAGGACGGCAAAATAATTGACTTCGACGGCGGCTTCAACGCCTACCGGGAGTACCGCGCCCGGCAGCAGGCTCTGGAGCAGACGGCAAAAACCGTTGAGAAGAAAAAGGAAAAGGCCCCAAAAAAGAAAAACGCCGGCAGCCGCGAAAAGCAGCTGGTAAAGCTGGAGCGCGAAATAGAAAAAGCCGAGGCAGCCGTGGCCGCTCTGGATGCCCAGCTGGAAGAATTCGCCACAGACTACGAAAAGCTCATGGAGCTTGGCAGGGAGCGCGAGGACGCCGAAACAGCGCTGAACGGGCTGTACGAGGCCTGGGAAGAGCTGGCGGAGGAATAGGCATGGAGAAGCTCTATCTTGGCACAGACCTGGGCGGAACCACGGTGCTTTCCGGCGTGGTCGACAGCTGCGGTGGGATTCTTTCAAGGGTTAGCCTGCCTACGCCCCACGGCAGCGGCGCCATAGCGTCCGCCATAGCCGAATCATCCAGCCGGGCCTGTAGGGAAGCCGGTGTGAGCATTTCAGATATCGCCTCTCTGGGTGTCGGCGTGCCCGGCGCGGTTGAGGGCGAAGCGGTGCTGAAAGCCTGCAATCTGGATATGTACGATTACCCCCTTGGCGGATATCTGAGCAGCATCCTGAATCTGCCGGTTCACCTGGAAAACGATGCCAACTGCGCAGCCATGGGCGAATATCTGTCCGGCTGCGGCAGGGACGCCTCTTCCCTGCTGTGCGTCACCCTCGGCACCGGCATAGGCGGCGGCTTTATCGCCAACGGACGGCTGTGGCGGGGCGCAAACGGCTGCGCTCTGGAGCCGGGGCACATGGTAATACACCGCGGCGGCAGGATGTGCGCCTGCTCGCGCCGGGGCTGCTTTGAGGCCTACGCCTCCACCGCCGCCCTTGTGCGCGGCTGTGAGGAATACATCGCTCAATACCCCAATTCCATCTGCGCCTCCCTTGGAGGCCAGATGGACGGCAGGACGGTATTTCGGGCCATTGACGCCGGCGATGAGGGCGCGAAGGCCCTGTTTGATGAATATACTCAAAATCTCGCCTGCGGGCTTACGAATCTGGTAAACCTGTTCCAGCCGGAGATACTGTGCATAGGCGGCGGCATATCCGCCCAGGGAGAGCGGCTGCTCTCGCCTCTGCGCCGCATACTTGAGCGGGAGGATTACGCCCGCTTTGAAGGCAGCAAAACAAAGCTTGTCACCGCCGCCCTCGGCAACGATGCCGGGCTGGTCGGCGCGGCACATATAGAGAAATTTATTTGATTGGAGAAAGAAAAACAATGACCCATGCAGAATTCAAAGAAAAACTCGAGGACATCGTCTCACCGGAGCGCTGGGGCGCAATGCCAATGGTGTGCGCAGAGCTGCGCCCCCAGCTTATAAGCTGCGACCAGGACAAGCTGGAGCTGGTTCTGGCCTTTGACACAAAGGACTGGATGGGCAACCCCGTCCGCTGGCTCCACGGCGGTATTATGGCCATCATGTTTGACAACGGAATGTTCGTGCTGCCCTATTATTTTGCAGGCGGCGTGTTTACCCCCACGGTTACCATGGATATAAACTATCTGCGCCCCGCCCCTCTGGTGGGCCGCGTATATATGCACGTCCGCGTAATTAAGCCCGGCCGTTCTCTGGTACACGTGCACGCGGAGATAAGCCCCGACACCGGCTTTACCAAGCCTTACGCCTCCGCCACCGCCATCTTCGCCATACCCAGGGAAGCGCAGAAATGAGCGGGACGATAGAGCGTGTAGTGTCCGGCTTCTGCAAGACAGCCGACCGTGCCCAGCGAGTGATATGCGAATATGAAAAGACGCCCGGCGGCTTTCGTATGGAGAATATGGACTGCTCATGGTCCCGGTGTGAAAACCGCGAAAGCTGTCCGCTCCGCCGGGCGGCTCTGGAAATGGAGAAGGAGCTGTGAGCACTCGCATACTCTGTCTGGGCGACAGCCTCACCTACGGCTACGGCTCCCAGCGCTGCTGTTGCTGGACGCGGCTGGTGCAGGAGCGCACAGGACTCACCATGACTAACCGTGGCGTCTGCGGCGACACACTCTCCGGCATGCGAAGCCGGCTGGACGGCCTGCTTGGGCTGAAACCGGAACTCTGCATCATATTGGGCGGTACAAACGATATACTCTCGGGCCGCGCTCCCGCGGAGCGGGATATAGCCACGCTGGCGGACGCCTGTCTCAGTTCGGGGGTACGCCCCGTTATAGCCACGCCCACGCCCATAGACAGGCTGAACATAGCGCCCCATTGGACGGTAATGACCACTCCCCACCGGGCGGCGGAAATGCTGGAGGACTATGTACGCCTGCTGCGCGGCTTTGCCGAGGAACAAAAGCTGCCGCTCATAGACCTGTACGCCGCCCTCGGCGGTGCAGATGAGCCCAGCGGGCTGTTCGTGGACGGCCTGCATCTGACGCCCAGGGGCAACGAGCTTGTGGCCGACGCTGTATGCGCCCTGCTGGATAAACTGAAATAATAAAAGGCACTAACCTGTTGGTTAGTGCCTTTTATTATATATAGCGCTCCATGCGGACTATTATGCGGCCCTTTTTGCTTTTGGCGTTTGCCTCCCTGAGGACGCATTTGCCAAGGCCCCGGCAGGTGAGGATATCCCCCTCGCACACCTGCTTATCGGCCTTAACGCAGTCCCTGTGGTTCACCGCCACACGGCCCGCGGCTATGAGGTCCGCGGCCTTGGCGCGGGAGATTGAAAAGCCTGTGGCCAGTACGCTGTCCAGCCGCAGGGTGGCCACGGTGTCGTTTACAGCACGCAGCTCCGGCTCCCGGACTTCCAGCGCGGCGAGAGATATCTCACGGGGAGAGACGCTGAAGCGGCCCACGCTGTCCCACTGGCTCAGGACTATATCCAGAGCGCTGCGCAGTACCATGCATTGGGCTTTTTCGGGAGTGATTAGTATATCGCCCAGCAGCTCGCGGGTCACTCCCACACCCATGAGGGAGCCCAGCACATCCCGGTGGCCCAGCTTTGCCGAGGGATTCAGCTCCGCCTCCACGGCGGCCAGGGTGCCATCGGCATCCGGCTCAAGGTATTCCGCCTCCATCCAGTCGGGCAGGAAGAGGCATACGGCCCTCTCCGCTCCCGGGTAGCCGCCTGCAAGCACATAGCGCACATCTCCGTAGAGCTTTAAGGTGTCCTGAACCGCGACCTGTTCCGCGGGGCTGAGGAAAGCCGTGTGCTCCGGTACTGAACGGCTGCGGCTGCGCTCGGCCTTATCCAGCACACGGGAGAGCAGCAGGCGCTCCTCCCCTGTCCGGGCGCATCTGTCAAGAAACTCTGTTTTAGTCATGTGTAACCGCCTTTCTAAATTAAGTATGGCAGATTTGCGCGGCGGTGTCAAATTCTTTTCTGATTCCTATTGACATTTTGGCTTCATAGTGATATGGTTAATTACACAAGTAATTAACCAATAAACATTGGAGGTGATAATATGCGAGGCACTCTGAGCGACCAGTCGCTCATTTACCTGCAGATCGCTCAAATGATATCCGACGACATACTGCGCGAGGTCTACCGTGAGGATGAACAGGTGCCCAGCACCAACGAGCTGGCCAGGGGCTACAACATAAATCCCGCCACGGCGGCCAAGGGGCTGAATCTGCTGACGTCCGACGGCATCCTGTATAAGCGCCGGGGACTTGGAATGTTCGTCTCTCCCGGAGCGGCGGAGATGATACGCAGAAAGCGGCGCAGCGAGTTCACGGGAGCATATATCCTGCCCCTGATAAAAGAGGCAAAAAGCCTGGGCATGGACGGCGGCGAGCTTCTGGAGCTTGTACGCACCGCTATTGAGAAAGGAGAAAACAAGAATGGATAAGCTGCTGTGTGCGGAGAACGTGCGTAAATCATATAAGGACAAGGTTGTTCTGGAGGGTCTTAACCTCACTTTGGAGCCTGGCAAGATATACGGGCTGATCGGGCGCAACGGCGTGGGCAAGACCACCCTGCTGGGCATACTGACTGCCCAAAACACCATGGACAGCGGCAGCGTCACCTACGGCGGCGAGCCGGTGTGGGAGAACAGAAATGCTCTGGATGAGCTGTGCTTTTCCCGTGAGCTGAACGCTTCCAGCGCCTATGGACAGACCAACTACAAGGTGGATTATTTCCTGAAAGCCGCCGGGGATTTTTATCCTCATTGAGACAGGGACTATGCCCAGGAGCTGCTGCAGACCTTTTCTCTGGACAGGAAGAAAAAGCTGGGCACTCTCTCCAAGGGCCAGCAGAGCATGGTGACCATAATAATCGCCCTGGCCTCCCGGGCGCCTGTCACCATACTGGATGAGCCTGTGGCGGGTCTGGACGTTGTGATGCGTGAGAAGTTCTATCAGCTTCTGCTGGCAGACCATATGGCCACCGGGCGCACCTTCGTCGTATCCACCCACATAATAGAGGAGGCCGCCGGGGTGTTTGAGGAGGTAATCATTCTGGACGATGGCAGAATAATCGAGAAAGCCCCCACAGAGGAGCTGCTGGCCCAGTTTGCCTACATCAGCGGCCGCGAGGACCAGGTGGATAAGGCCACCCGTGGGCTTACCGTGCTGGGAGTTCACCAGATGGGCATGCACAAGACCGCGGCTGTGCGCGGCATTACGGACTCCTTCACCACCGACGCCGACGTGGACGTGGTTCCCATGAATCTGCAAAAGGTTTTTGTGACGCTCTGCGGCCACGGAGAAGAACTGTGAGGCGGCCATGAATTCTGTAATGAAATTTCTGCTGCGCACCTACTGCCGAGTTATATTCCTGGCCTCCGCCGCTATGGCTCTGGCCGCGGTAGTCCTGAATGTTATCTTTCCGGATTACATATTTACCAGCTATCTGGCGAGTTTTCCAATGTTTGAGGTAATATTTTCCACTGTCTACGGTATTCAGCTCAGCTCTTTGAACCTTACCACCGCGCTGACCATGGGCTCCAGACGCCGCGACTTCAATCTGGCCGCGCATATCTGCATAGCGCTCACCGCGGCGGTAAGCCTTATGGTAATCTACGCTGTCTACCGTTTGGACCTGAAGCTGCATCTTGTGACCGACCAGAGCTACTACTACCGTCCGGAGGATACGGGCATTATGGCGTTCTATCTGCTGTCCGGGCAGATAATAGGCATGGGCTGCTCCACGCTGACCCGATTCAGGCGGGTGCTTACCAGCGTGGTGTTCGGCGTTATATTAATGGTGCTTACTATGAGCTTTGTGTTCCAGATGCTTTCCGGAATCTTCGAATGGAATTTTTGGGGAGATCTTACGTATATAATAACCGGACTCATCATTGTACTGGACATAGCGGCGGAAGTGCTCTTCCAGCGCATGCTGCCCAGAGAGGTCGTGAGGTGAAAACATGATAAACACATATATTTCCCTCTGCCGGAAGCAAATGAGGGCGCTTTTCATTACCATTTGCGGCGCGTTTCTTGTGACGCAGCTCGTATATGCCGCGGCGCTGGGTATATTCCGCCAGGACAGCACCTTCCTGTTTCTCTCCGCCGCCCTGCCTGTGGGCACGGGGCTTTATCTGCTGATCCTTAACGTTTGGCAGACCTGCCAGCTCTTTACCATTTCAGTACAGATGGGGCGCACACGGCGGGAGAGCATAAAAGCGCTGCTTGCCTTTCTGCTGCTGGAAAGCGCCCTTGCCTTTGCCCTCTCTCTGTTGCTGGTGCAGATAGATGCGCTCATCACCTACTGTGTGTGGTACAGGGTAATTCCCGGACTGGCCATACACGGCAGCGCAAAGCTCCTCCCCGTGTGGGGCGTGGCGCTGGCGGCCGTATGCGTGCCGCCGGCCGGCTTCGCCCTTGGCGCGGGAATGAGGCGCTGGGGAAGCAAATTCATGTGGGTACTGTGGGCTTGCTGGATGGTATTCACTCTGCTGCCCAACAGAAGCCTGATCCTGCTGGACGATTTTCTTGAATGGAACAAATTTCTTCTCCCGATTATCGGTATAGGCCTGTTTATATGGGCGCTGCGGGATATGAGCCGCGCCACGGTAAAATAACAAACGCCGCCGTCCCTATTCAAGGACGGCGGCGTTTCTGTTATTCTGATAAAAGCAGCTCTCTCAGCCCGGCGGCATCCTTAACTGTGTAATCCGGGTCTGCGGCCTCCAGCTCTCCCTCCGGGGCATAGCCGTAGGTTACAGCAACGGAGCGCAGCCCGCAATGCTTTGCGCCGTTTATATCGTAGCTGCGGTCACCCACCATCACGGCGCGCTGTTTTTTCTCTCCGCTTATGCCCAAAAGCTCAAGGCACTCGGTCATTACCTCTATTTTTTCTCCCCGGCGTCCGTCCAGCTCGCAGCCAAGCACCAGGTCAAAGCAGTCGGAAACGCCGTAGTCGGACAGGACTATCCTGGCAAACACCGTGGGCTTGCTGGTGGCAAGGGCAACGGTTTTTCCCCGCTCATGCAGCTCCCGCAGTAGCTCGCACATACCCGGATAGGGCGCAGTCTCGTACACGCCCTTTGCCCTATAGCGCTCACGGTACCAGACAACGGCCTGCTCACACTGCTCGGGTGTGAAGCCGTAGCTGTCCCGAAAGCTGTCCTTGAGGGGAGGGCCGACGAAGTGGTTCAGTTCCTCAAGGGGCGGAGGCGTTATGCCGAATTTTTCCAGAGCATAGGCCACGCTGCGGGTTATACCCGGGCCGCTGTCGCTTATGGTGCCGTCCAGGTCGAAAAGTACGGTATCAAACATCTGTGTGCCTCCTCAGTAAGAATCTTTGAAACGCGCCATATCGGAGCCGTCCCCAATCACCACCAGCACATCTCCCGGCTCAAAACGGTAATGCGGGTCCACAGCGATGGTGGTCCTGCCCCCGTGCTGTATGGCTATTATGTTCAGACCGAATCTGCGGCGCAGCTCCAGGTCCATGACGGTTTTGCCTATAAGTTCACCCTCTGCCTCGAATTCGGCAATCTCCATGTCTACGCTCAGGCTGATGTATTCTATTACGGAGTTGGCCGAAAGCCGCTGGGCAAGGCGCAGAGCCATATCGTGCTCAGGGTATACCACCTCGGCGCCTATCTTCTCCAGTATCTCGCCGTGCTCCTTGTTTATGGCCTTGGATATAACGCGCTTGACTCCCATGGATACCACGCGCAGAGTGGTGAGAACGCTTACGTCTATAAGGGAGCCTATACACACCACGACCACATCGCAGTCCTGTATTCCCGCCTCCAGCAGATTGGCGGTTGTAAGCTCATCGCAGACAAAGGCCTGCTCCACCTTATCGCGCACACGACGCACGGCGGCCTCGTCCCTGTCCACGGCAACGACCTCAAGGCCGGCCTCCGCCAGAGATACGGCCAGCGCTGAGCCGAAGCGGCCCAGACCGATAACGCCGAAAATTTCGCCGTCCTGCTTTTTTACTCTTTTCACAATAAATCCTCCCTCAGCCTATGGTGATGTGCTCGCTGGTGTACTCCACAGAGGAGCCCGGCCGGAAAAACCACACCGAGGCCACGGTGATAGGGCCGAGACGGCCTATATACATCAGCAGCATCAGCAGCGCTCTTGACCAATCGCTCAGCTCCGGGGTAAGTCCCGCGGATAATCCCACAGTAGCAAAGGCTGATACAGCCTCGAACAGCAGCCGGATAAATTCCGTCTCCGGCTCCAGCACGCACAGGAAAAATGTGCCCGTCAGCACCACCAACGCCGACAGAAGCAGCACCGTAAAGGCCTTGGATATGTCATCATCCCGCACTCTGCGGCGGAACACCTGACGCTTGCCGTTGGTGGCCGAGGCCCACACGGACATGACAGCCACAAAGGCCGTTGTGGTTTTTACTCCGCCGCCTGTTGAGCCGGGTGACGCGCCCACAAACATCAGCAGGCACATTGCCATCATTGCGGCATTGGGCAGGGCTGCCATATCCACGGTGGAAAATCCGGCGGTTCTGGTGCTGACGCTCTGAAAAAACGCCTCCAGCACGGTCATATCGCTCACCAGCCAGAGTACGAGCGCTCCGCCGAAAATCAACGCCGCGGTGGTGCTCAGTACTATCCTGGCCTGGAGAGTGAGCCTGTGGCTGCGGCGCAGCCCCACAAGCTCCGCTATGACCAGATAGCCGAGGCCGCCGGAAATTATAAGGAAGGCCGTAATCAGGCTAAGCCCCGCGTTGCCGCCGTAGTCTGTAAAGCCGCGCATCTCCCCCATCAGGTCAAATCCTGCGTTGTTGAAGCTGGATATGGAATGGAAAATGCTGACGCCAACGGCCTTCCATGTGGGAAAAATATGCGAGAACACTCCGTAGGACAGCACCGCGCCAAGTACTTCAAAAGCCAGGGTAATAAACAGCACCATGCGGAAAAAGCCGTCCCGTCCGGATGTGGGGTCCATGTTCCAGGATTCCCGCAGCACACGGCGCTCATACAGTCCCATGCGCCGGCCTGCCAGCAGGGTCACGCCCACACCTATGCAGGCCGCGCCGAAGCCCCCTATCTGGATAAGTGCGGCTATTACGCAGCGGCCGAATACGGAAAAGGTTTCCGCCGTATCCACCACCACAAGCCCTGTAACGCAGACGGCGCTGGTGGATGTGAACATGGCGTCCAGCAGCGACACGCTTTTGCCCAGGTTGTGGGACACAGGCAGCGCAAGCAGAAAGCCACCCAGAAGTATGATGGCAAGAAAGCACAGGGCTATCAGCCGCGTGGGCGACAGCGAAGCTTTTTTCTTCAATATCCCCGGCTCCTTTCCTGAAATTTACTACAAGTATAGTCTCAGCCCATAATATTGTCAACTGAACAGGTTTTATATGTATGGGATTTTAATTTTTATCTTGACCTGAAGTAAAGTTTAGGTGCTATAATTAGCTCAGCAACAAGGAGGTCGTTCACTATGAATAAATCAACAGTATACTTCACCCGAGAGATAAGCGCCGGGGCGCTGCTGCGTATTTATGAGGCTCTGAACCATCCGCTGAAGGGCAAGGTGGCTGTGAAGATATCCACCGGCGAGCCGGGCGGACACAACTTTCTCCAGCCGGCGCTTATAGCTCCCCTGGTGCAGGCGCTGAACGGCACCATTACCGAGTGCAACACCGCCTATGGCGGACGGCGCAGCACCAGCGAAAATCACCGCAAGGCCATAGAGGAGCACGGCTTTACTGCTATCGCACCCTGCGATATCATGGACGAGGACGGCGAGCTGGCGCTGCCGGTTAAAAACGGAAAGCATCTGGGCAAAAACTATGTGGGCGCCCATCTGGAAAATTACGACAGCATGCTCATGCTCTCTCACTTCAAGGGGCACGCCATGGGCGGCTTCGGCGGCGCGCTGAAGAATATGTCCATAGGCGTAGCCTCCGCCCACGGCAAGGCCGTTATACACGGCGCGGGCGACCCCAAAAAGCTCTGGACCGCAGACCACGACAGTTTCCTGGAATCCATGGCCGAGGCGGACAGCGCCGTGATGGACTACATGGGCCGGGAGAACATAGTCTATATCAACGTGGCAAACCGCCTGAGCGTGGACTGCGACTGTGACGCCCATCCCCATGAGCCGGAGATGGCGGACATAGGCATCTTCGCATCCCTTGACCCTGTTGCTGTGGACAAGGCCTGTGTGGACGCGGTATACGCATCCCCCGACCCCGGCAAGGCAGCCCTCATTGAGCGCATGGAGTCCCGCAACGGCATACACACCGTGGACACAGCCTTTGAGCTTGGCCTTGGGAATAAGGAATACGAGATAGTGTCTCTGGACTGACGGGAAAGCTCCCAAAGCGGATACGCCTTTTTTACAGGCGTATCCGCTTTTACTTTTGTCAGACCGGGCAATGGACGCATATTCTGGATTGACAGCAAAAATACGTCCGCCCTATCTTGCGGCGGACTGAAAGGCAGGATACGGAATATGGGACACGACTTATGTTTTTTCCTGGGCGCAAACTCCCGGGAGGGCTTTTACTCTCTGTACGACGATTTCGTCTATCCGGATAAGGGGGATTTCCTGTGGCTTTTGAAGGGCGGTCCGGGCTGCGGGAAATCAAGCTTTATGGGTGCAATCGGAAACGCCGCCCGTGAGGCCGGACTGGAGACAGAATACATACGCTGCTCCGGCGACCCGGACTCTCTGGACGGAGTTTACATACCTGAAAAGCATCTGGCATATGTGGACGCCACAGCTCCCCACCGCATGGACGCCCGCCTCCCCGCCGCCGGGGACGCCTATCTGGACCTTGGCGCTTTTTATGACCTGAACGCCATGAGGTGCGAGCGTGAGATGCTGGCGGACATGAACCGCCGTTACTCCGCCATATACAAGCGGGTATACGCCCTGCTCTCCGCTGCGGGAAATATGGACGCGGGGATAATAGGCGGCCTTGTGACGGACGCCGAGAAGGAACAGGCACGGCGGCGGGCCCAGGGCACGGCCGAACGGGAGTTCGGCCGGGCGGTGCGCCTGGGCGGCGGACGGGAGAAACAGCGCTTTATAAGCGCCATAAGCTGCGGAGGCTGCATACGGCTGCAGGACACGGTAACTACCCTGTGCTCCCGGGTATACGCCCTGGATGATGAATACGGTCTGGCGGACACATATCTGCGCACTCTGTCGGACGCGGCCTGGGCCAGGGGCATAGACGCGGTAATCTGCCGCGACCCCCTGAATCCCAACCGGCTGGAGGCTCTGCTGCTGCCGGAGCTGTCCCTGGGCTTTGCGGCAAGCCGTCCGCGATTCGGCGAGGCGCCGGGCTGCACCCGCAACGTGCGTTTGGACGCGCTGGTGCCAAAGGCGCGTGTTCAGCAGTACAGGCGAAAAATTCGCGCTACTGCAAAGCTCAAAAATGCGCTGCTGGATGAGGCGGTAACGGAGCTGATAGAGGCCAAGGCCCTCCACGATGAGATAGAAGCAGTATACAATCCCCATGTGGACTTTGACGGCATATACGAGCTGTGTAATCGGCACATAAAAATGATGCTGGAAAAATAGGCGCGAAAAAGGACGGCTGAAAAGCCGTCCTTTTGTAATTGTTTTCACCGCAAAGCTGGTGTAAATTTAAAATAGTGTGAGATTGGACATCAAAGCCTGTGTATATAAGTGAAAGTGAGGTGAAGCCACATGGATGACGCTCAGATAGTCCGGCTGTACTGGGAGAGAGACGAGAAGGCCATACCAGCCACGGCGGACAAGTACGGGAACTACTGTGCTTCCATTGCTAAGAACATACTCGGTAATCAAGAGGATGCGGAGGAATGTGTAAACGACACATACTTGAATGCCTGGAATTCCATGCCGCCCCACAGGCCGGGCGTTTTATCCTCATTCCTCGGAAAAATCACAAGGAACCTGTCCATAAACCGGTACAGGCGCAGCACAGCCGTCAAACGGGGCGGCGGCCAATTGCCTGCGGTGCTGGACGAGCTGGCCGGCTGCGTATCCGGCAGGGACGATGTGGAGGACGAGTTTGACCGTCAGGAGCTGGTAAAGGCGATAGACGCATTCCTCGACACGCTTTCGGAAGACAAAAGAAGCATATTTGTATGCCGCTACTGGTACACAGACAGCATATCGGATATCGCCGCGCGGCACGGCATGAGAGCAGGCGCCGTATCCATGAGCCTTAACCGCATAAGGGCAAAGCTGCGCGGCTATCTATCGGAAAGGGGCTTTGAGCTATGACGAACGAAAAATTGTACGAGGTCCTGGGCGATATAAGCGACAGGCACATAAAAGAGGCCAGAGCAGAGCGCAAAAAGCCCGCCCGGACAGGCTGGAGAGCAATCGCGGCCTGCTTTCTGATCGCCGTAATCGGAGCCGCTGCTTTCGCCGGTGGATTATTGGGCTCAAAGACAGACAACGCCGTATTGGACAGCGGCGAAACGATAACCTTTGTCAAAAGCGCTATGCCCGCAGCCAACATAGATCTGGACGTGAGGGTAAGGGCTTTGAGCAATGACGAGATCAAAATGCTTTTTCCCGCTCTGCCCGTCACCGCAAACGCTTACTTTGACGCCGATACTCACGATACAATCGGCTTTGAGGGCAGCCTGAGCAATGTGAAGCTGGTGGTCGCAGCCCCGGGCATCAATCTGGTAGACACAAAAATCGAGGGCAGCGAATATGTTTCCACCGTGAGCGGAGTTCCTGTTTTGGCGGGATATTTTACCGCAAACAAGACGGTAATTTACTATGCAAGCTTTGATATTGGAGGCAATTCCATTTATGCGGAGCTTTCCGGTGCAAAGGACAACAGCGAGAATATAAAGAATGATTTGGCCAAAGCTATTGAGCGGCTAATTGCCAACGGCGAATTTGACCTGGGCAGGATCAAAGAATAATATCAAAAAGAGACTCCGCCGTTTTTTCGGCGGAGTCTCTTTTATGTTCTCTTTTTAGAGTATCTCGTCGTAGATGAAGTTATAGATGTCTATGGCCTTTGGAGGGCAGCCCTTGAGGCTCTTGGCGAACTTGCAGGTGCAGCTTCCCACGCCTATCTCGCCCTCACAGCCCTTGTAACCCTGGCCTATGCAGATGGGCTTGTCCAGTCTGCGGAGGTAGCCCTTATCGTCCAGACGCTTGAGGGCGTGGATGAGGCTGCCGTAGCAGGCGGAGCAGGCGTCCTTGGGCTCGGCGTACTTGGCCAGGCGCTGTACCGCGCGGCCGCTCTTGAGGCTGCGGAGGTTTTCCTCCGGCTGCTTCAGCTCTATGACGTTTGCCTTGGAGGTATCGGCGCAGCCCACACCCAGCTTTGCGGCCAGGCCGATATAGGGCACCTCGCTGACCTCATAGCCCATCAGGTCGCACACATAGGCGTCGCACAGAACGGGGTCCAGGAAGCCCAGCATACGGTTCATGGGCACGGGGTTGCCGCCCTCTTCAAAATCCAGGTCGCCGCAGATGCCGTCCACCAGAATGAAGTCGTTCTTTGCAACGGTGTTCAGGTGGGCGATGGGGCGGTCAAGGCCCTGGGAGTGGAAGCGGCGCTTCTCGGTATTGGGGATGACACCCTTGTTGTTCTTCAGGGCGCAGGTGACGGAGGTCTGGCAGTGGCCCTTCAGCACGGGCATATTTATCATGAAGTCCATGCTCATGGCCTCGTCGCAGATGTTTATCTTCATGCCCTTGCAGTCGTACTCCTGATAGGTGTCGTGCTGCTCATCCACTATGTTCACCTTGTAGCGGCGGGCCAGGTCATTGAAGCCGCAGCGGCTGAAGGCGGAGGCGGTGCGGTCGCCCACCCAGCTGCCCTCAAGAATGGTGATGTTCTTGTAGCCGCGCTCCTGCAGATACTCGATGGTGCCGGCCAGTATCTCGGGATGGGTGGTGGCGCCGGTGCTGGCGGGGTTCGCGACCACCAGGTTGGGCTTCAGGCCAATGCGCTTGTCGGTGGAGCCGATAAGCTCCTCGATTTTGGCGGCGGCCAGTATCTCCTTGGCCATCTCCTCGGGACGGCTGCCGTAGGTTATGATAATATCGTTTTTCTTCAAGAGTCTCTCCTCCAATGTTTGAAACTATTACTTAAAAATATACCACCGAACCGGGGCGCGTGTCAACCTCGGAGCGGCGGGAGGCTCAGCCGCGGAATGCGGAAAAAAGGAATACCAGCACAAATGGTATGGCGCCGCCAACACCGTACGCCCATGGCCAGAACTGCCAGCTGCATGAGCATCAGGCGGCGGAAATCCCGTATTACCCTTTCCACAACTCACTCCCCTGTCTTAACGCGGAGCTGTAGCTCTGTGCGGAATTCCGTCTCGTCGGCGGTATCGTGGATATCCACCAGATACAGCTCCACAGGGGCGTCCGCAGGCCGCAGGCCCATATTTTCGGCCGCAGTATACAGGGCGCGGTAGCTCTCCCCTATTTTGCCGTAGGCCCCGGCGTGGACAAGGCAGAGGTAATCCCCCTCCGGAAGGCACTCGTCAAAGGGCGCTTCCGGTTCGCACAGGAAAAACACGGCCTCATAGCGGTCATACCGGCCCTGCTCCATGGCCCGGCGGTCGGGCACCGCGCCCATCTGCCGGCTGCCCAGCTCCTTCAGCAGGCCCCGGTGCCGCCGCTCCAGCTTTTTAAGCAGATAGTCAACCTCCGCCTCAGGTGTGCCAGGCTCACGGAGCAGCACACAATCCCGGCGCGGCAGACGGCGTTTTTCCGGCCTGCCCACAGGCAGGCTCATGGCCTCCTCCAGTCTGGCACAGCGCTGCTCCACGGCGGCCAGCTCCTTTTGCAGTACGGCTATTTTCTCCTCCATGATACGCCGCCGTGTCAACAGCATCTCGCCCGTGCCCCGGGCGCTTCTGTTTTTCAGATAGCCGCGCATATCCTCCACGCTCATGTCCAGAGCACGGAGGGAGCGGATTATGTTCAAATCACACAGGTCGGCTATGCCGTACTGCCGGTAGCCGTTTTCGCTGCGCCCGGGATGCAGAAGCCCCTGCTCCTCGTAATACCGCAGGGTATCGCTGTTCAGGCCGTACAGCCCGGCCAGCTCCGATACGCGAAAATGTACGCCCATTATGAACCTCCAAATTCCCTCTTGACTTTCGTACTATACGAGAGTTTATACTTATTCCAGACTTTTGTAAAGAGGTTTGGAGGTTTTATTGTGTCCCTGCTGAGAAAATTCTTTAAATTCGTCATCCCGTCCATCGCGGCAATGTGGGTGTTCTCACTATACACCATGGTGGACGGTATGTTTGTTTCCCACGGAGTGGGTGAGCACGCCCTTGCGGCGGTGAACCTCTCCCTGCCCTACGTCAATCTCATATTCGCCGTGGGGCTGATGTTCGCCGTGGGCGCATCCACCCTCATATCCATATCTCTCGGCATGGGCCGGCGGGAGGAGGCCTGCCGCTGCTTCAATCAGAATCTTTCGGTGGTGAGCGCGGTGTGCCTGCTTATGAGCGCGGCCACCCTGCTGTTTCTGGACCCCATCGCCCGGCTGCTGGGCGGAGGCGAAAACACTCTGGACTATGTTAAGCAGTATGTAGGCACCATAGCGCCCTTTGCCGTATTTTTTGCCGTGTCGTATAATCTGGAAGTGCAGGTAAAGGCCGACGGAGCACCCTTTGTGAGCACTATCGGCGTATGCGCCTGCGCTCTCATGAATGTGGTGCTCGACTATATTTTTGTCATGCACTTTCACTGGGGCGTATGGGGCGCGGCCCTTGCAACGGGACTGGCTCAGGTCTGCTCTACTGTAATATTTGCGCTGTATTTTATATACCGCGGCAATCGGCTGAAATTCGGCTGCTTTAAGCCAAAGCTCAGCCTTTACCGTCGCATCATCCCTCTGGGGCTGTCGGAGGGGCTCACGGAGCTGTCAAACGGACTTGTAATCTTCGCCTTCAACCTGGCCATCATCCGGGTACTGGGCGAGGACAAGGTAACCAGCTACACGGTGATAAGCTATGTGAACACTCTGGTATTAATGACCATGAGCGGCATCTCTCAGGGCATACAGCCCCTGGTGAGCTACCATTTTGGCGCAGGCGAGACCGTAGTCTGCCGCCGGGTGCTGGGCTTTGGTCTCACCGCCGTGGCCTCCTTTGCCGCGGTGCTGTTCGCCCTGTCGGAGCTGTTCGCCCCGGCAATAGTGGGACTGTTTCTGGAGCGGGAATCCGGGCTGTTTGACTACACCGTACAGGCTCTGCGGCTGTTCGGCGTGTCCTTCCTGCCCGTGGGCTTCAACGTGGTCATGTCCGGCTATTTCACCGCCGTGGAAAAGCCCGGCTGCGCCTTCCCCATATCCGTGGGGCGCAGTCTGGTACTGCTTTTGGCCTCCCTGTGGTTTACCGCCGCGATTCTGGGCGGCGAGGCCCTGTGGACGGCGTCCGCTATATCGGAATTTCTGTGCCTGCTGCTGACGGCGTTTTTCGTCTGCCGCAGCAAAAGGCGGGGGGAACTGTAATCTAACAACTCTACGGAGCGTTGATTGTAACGCTCCGTTTTTTATGCCATAATGGACAAAACAAATTTGGAGGATAAAATTATGAAATTCGTTATTTTTAACGGCAGTCCCGCCGGAAAAAACAGCGCCACCAACGTCATTGGCCAGGCCTTTCTGGATGGCGCCAGGCGCGCAGGCGCAGAAACTGAGAACATCTTTCTGGCTGAGAAGGACATAGCTTACTGCCGCGGCTGCTTCACCTGCTGGTTCAGAACTCCCGGTAAATGCGTACTGCATGACGACATGGCGGAACTGCTGGCAAAATATAAGTCCGCCGACGTGGTCTGCTTTGCCACCCCCGTGTTCACCTGGAACATGACCGCAAACCTCAAGGCTTTTGTGGACCGACTGGCGCCGCTGAAGTCGCCACTTATCGTAAATAAGGGCGGTGATTTCGACCTGAAAGACACCGAAGTAAAGACGCAGAAATTTGTGGTCATATCCAACTGCGGATTCCCCGGAAACAACAATTTTGAAACGCTCAGAGCCGTCATGGCCTCCTGTGCTCCCGTGCTGGAAATTTACCGCAACTGCGGTAAGCTGCTGAAAAGCATGGACGCCCGTGTACAGGTTGTTGTCAAGGAGTATCTGGCCGCTGTGGAACAGGCGGGCTATGAGCTGGCAAGCTCAGGCATGGTATCCGGAGCTACCTGCGAAAAACTCGCCATGGAGCTGATGCCGGTACAGGATTATGTAGAATACCTGGGCATGTGAGACGGCAGGAGATATTGCTTTATACGCCTGTATATGGTAGGATAGTTTTTACAGAAAGCCAATGATTGATGTATAGCGGCCGACGTGGCCGAGGCGTAAAGGCCGTGCAGTACGCCCTTTACGCTTTCTCCCCCGCACATACTTAATTGTATATTATGCCTGCCCTGAAACAGCACGGACGGGCCGGCAGCAGAAAGGATGACTTATATGAAAATCACCGCCCTAATTGAAAACACCAGCTGCTCGGACGCTCTCTGCACAGAGCATGGCCTCTCTTTCTTTATTGAGTGCGCCGGAAAGAAGCTCCTGTTCGACACCGGCATGAGCAGCGCCTTTGCCGAAAACGCAAAAACGCTGGGCATAGATATCACCCAGGCCGAACTGGCTGTAATCAGTCATGGCCACTACGACCACGGCGGCGGAATCCGCGCATTCCTGGAGCTGAACAAGACAGCCCCCGTGTATCTTCGCGAGGCTGCTTTCGACAAGCACTTCTCTCAGCGCCCGGACGAGCTGTTTTACATTGGTCTGGACGGCAGCCTGCTGCCCAACGGCCGCATCATTTTCACCGAGCCTGTATGCGTAATAGACGACAATCTCTCCCTCTTCTCCGAGGTGCCCCACTATGAACCTCTGTACTCCTCCAGCAAAACCCAGCTTGAGGAGCTTAACGGCCAGATTGTGCAGGACCGCTTTATTCATGAGCAGAATATGGTGCTCCGCGAGGGCAGCACTCTGGTGCTGCTGGCCGGCTGCGCCCACAGCGGCATACTGAACATACTCACCCGCTTCCGGGAGCTGTATGAGCGCGACCCCGATGTTGTCATCGGCGGCTTCCACCTTATGGTGCCCAACCTTGGCAAGAGCATCCCAGACGAGGATATAGACGCCCTGGCCGAAAAGCTGAAGACAATGAAAAACACCCGTTTCTACACCTGCCACTGCACCGGAAAGCACGCCTATGAGCGGCTGAAGGAAACCCTCGGCGAGCAGATTTCCTATATTTACACGGGAATGACCATTGAGCATTGACATATCGCATATTTTCGCCCCCACTTCAAGGCATTAAATCATAGCAGTATTGCCAAACTTGCCAATTTGGGTCTAATTTTCTATTGAAATTGCCTGTGCATGTGCTACAATGTTTGGTAATCAGACTATATAGAAATGAGGGCATAAATATCATGGAAACTATTTCGATACAAAAAACCTCCGCTCCCAAGGAGAAGCCCGATGTCAATGGCATCCCCTTCGGCACTTATTTCACCGACCACATGTTCATGATGGACTATGTCAAGGGACAGGGATGGATAAATCCCCGTATTGTTCCCTACGGACCTTTCACTCTGGATCCCTCCGCTATGGTGTTCCACTATGCGCAGGAAATTTTTGAGGGCATGAAGGCCTACCGCACCGCCGAAGGCAAAATTCAGCTCTTCCGCCCCACCGAGAACCAGAAGCGTATGAACAGCTCCGGCGAACGCATGTGCATCCCCCCCATTGATGAGGAGACCTTCCTCACCGCGCTGAAAACTCTCATTGAGGTAGACCAGGACTGGGTGCCCTCCGCTCCTGACACCTCCCTTTATATCCGTCCCTTCGTAATCGCTACTGACCCACACGTCGGTGTGCACGCCTCTCACACCTATATATTCGCCATCATCTGCTGCCCTGTTGGAAGCTATTATCCCGAGGGCATCAATCCCGTCAAAATTATGATTGAGAGCCGCGACGTCCGCGCAGTCCGCGGCGGTACCGGCTACACAAAATGCGGTGGTAACTATGCCGCCTCTCTGCGCGCCTCTGAAAAGGCCGCCGAAGAGGGCTACACCCAGGTTCTCTGGCTGGACGGTGTTGAGCGCAAGTATATTGAGGAAGTCGGCAGCATGAACGTCATGTTCAAGATAAACGGCAAGATTGTAACTCCCGAGCTTACCGGCTCCGTTCTGCCCGGCATAACCCGCAAGAGCTGCATTGAGCTGCTCAAGGATTGGGGTTACGAGGTTGAGGAGCGCCATCTGAGCATAGACGAGCTTATTGAGGCCGCCGAAGACGGCACTCTGGAGGAGGCCTGGGGTACCGGCACCGCCGCCGTTGTCTCCCCCATCGGCGAGATTCACTATATGGATGCCAGCCACGTTGTGAACGCCGGCAATATAGGCCCCGTCACCCAGAAGCTCTACGATACCATCACCGGTATCCAGTGGGGCAAGATTGAGGACCCGCACAATTGGGTCGTCCCCGTTTGCTAACGCACATAATAATTTCGCAAACAGGCTCCGAAGCTTTTCTTCGGGGCCTGTTTTCTGTATAAAACTCCCATTTAAGTTAAGCGCGGCTACTGCTTGGTCAGTCAATCCTAATGCAGATTTATTTGGGGACATAAAATGAGGCTCCCATCCTTAACGGTGGGAGCTCTCTTAACAGACTGATAAATTTGAATTTGACTATCTCTTTTTATAAACAACAAGCTCGGGGTTCTCACCGTTCGCTTCATAGGTGCAGATAAGGATAAAGTCCATATTAGCGGCAATACCAAAGCATCTATTACCGCCAAATTCACATTCCAGTTGATTACCAAGATATGTCGCGTTGTCATCAAGGAATTTTACGATTTTGCCGTTGGGCAGACGGTATTCAAGATTGATATACCCGCCCACAAGAGCATTAAGTTTTTCAACTTTCGGCATCCCGTCTATGTTAAGAGCGTTAATTTCTTCAATCAATTTTTGTTTGAATTCTTCAAACTTTTCTGCACCATCGAGATTTTTGTAATTCTTCCAGTAGTCAAGTTTTGGAAGCATTTCTTTCATATACACACGGGCTTGCTCGGATGGGAACGCTTCATTTGCCATATGTGCCACACAAACCTCTATCAGTTCATCCATGTTATGGTACATGTATTCTCCGTCTGCGTAGCACCATTTGCAGTATTCTTCATTAAAGAAACCATCAGTTTCCTTGCTGATATTGGAATCCTCCAATGGCATGCCGCAGCATTGGCAGATAAGTTGTCTCGGGGAACCAAGGAGTGTATTGATAGAAACATTAAAAAGTTTTGAGAGCAGCTTCAAGGTCTCAGTATTGGGTGTGGTTTCTCCGTTTTCCCAACGGGATACCGCCTGGCGGGTTACAAATACTTTTTCCGCAAGTTCGTCCTGCGACATACCTTTTCTCGTTCTTAGTTCGAGTATAATATTTTTTGTATCCATAAAGTCATCACCTCACAGCCATTATAATGTTGGGATAACACATTAACAAGCAACCCGCTGTTGCTGCCCGTTCCACAAATTCTTATTTATCGCACAAACAGATGTTATCACAACAGCGCCTGTCTTTCAAGGCACAGAGGTCAACCGGCTTCTGTGCCTTGCTTGTGTTGTAATCAGATATCTTGAAAAGGGACTATAAAAATTGACATAGTGTTCACACTTTTGCACCACGATTGACTTATAATATGGTCTATCTTTTTTGTACAGTCCGCATAAAGGAGGTATTGCCGTGCAGGCGCAAACCGAAAGCACCAAACAGCCCCAGCGCGGAGCGCATCTGCCTCCGCAGAAACGGCGGCATCACAGACGCCGTATAGGCATAAAAATATCCATAATCGCTCTTCTGCTGGCAGGGCTCTATTGCTTTGCAGTATTTTCTCAGGTTCCCTTTGTTAAGAAGTGGCGTGACATATATATAGAAACGGCCATGGGCACTATGACCCACCAATGGCTGGCAACGGCCTTTATCCCCGACTCCGTAATTGACGAGGTGATGGACACACGCAGCGATATTGAGAACAAGCAGGAGAGCATAGAGACAAACTGGACGGTGGAAGCTCCTCATGAGCACACGGAAAAAACCGACTGGACTCAGCTGAAGGAAAAGTTCTTCGCCCTGTATCCGGAAATAGACCGGGACAGCTTCAACCGCTACTTTGACTCACACGCCGAGGAGTGCCTAACGGAGGACGGCTATCTGCTAATAGACAAGGCTGGGCTTGACGACGAAAGCACCGGTATAAAGAGTATACACGGCGACGAGGTGCTGGCCATAGACACGGTAAACGGCATCACCATTTTAAAAGTTGCCGGCGACGAATATGTGGGCAGGCTTGCCATAATAAAGGACCCCGCCCAGGTGGGCATGGGTCTCTCCTGGAATTTCGGTCAGTCCGGCACCATCATATCTCAGATAGCCCAGGGGAGCGGAGCGGTGCTGGCCATAAACGCCAGCGGCTTTTACGACCCCGAAGGTCAAGGCAACGGCGGTACGCCCCACGGTCTGGTAATTAAGGACGGCCAGCAGCTCTGGGACTGGGTGGATCAGCCCGGCGAAAGGGTAATAGGCTTTGATACGGACAATCAGCTAAACCTGGGCAGCTATGCCTACAGCAGCAGTTACCGCGACGCGGTACAGTTCAGCCCCGTACTCATACTGGACGGCGAAAAGCTCATATCCGGCTCCTCCGGCTGGGGTATGCAGCCGCGCTCCGCCATAGGCCAGACTAAAGACGGCCAGGTGCTGATGCTGGTGGTAGACGGCCGTCAGCCGGGTTATTCCGTTGGCTGCACCATGGGAGACCTTGCAGATATTCTCTCCCGCTACGGCGCTCAGCAGGCCTGCAATCTGGACGGAGGCTCCTCCAGCATAATGTACTACAACGGCCGCAGAATATCCCGCCCCTCCGGAGGCGACAAGGAAAACGGACGTCTCCTCCCCAACGCATGGATTGTTAAACCCCGATAAAAACCATTCCGCCCATAACAAAAAGAGACGCCCGCGGGCGTCTCTTTTTGTTATAAGGCAGCTCAGTCGTGGGCGTGGCAGGACGCGCAGTCGGCGCTGCAGAAGCGTTTGTGGTCGTATTCTATTCCGTTCTTATCGTAGTAGTCCTTTACAGCGGCTTTTACGGCCTCCTCGGCCAGGACAGAGCAATGTATCTTCTGAGGGGGCAGGCCGTCCAGAGCGTCCACCACGGCCTGATTGGACAGCTCCAAAGCATCCTCCACCGGCTTGCCCTTTATCATCTCGGTGGCCATTGAGCTTGTAGCTATGGCGCTTCCGCAGCCGAAGGTGGTAAACTTGGCGTCGGTGATGACGTCATCCTCTATTTTCAGGGTAATGCGCATAATATCGCCGCACTTGGCGTTGCCAACCTGACCCACGCCGTCGGCGTTTTCTATCTCGCCCACGTTCCGGGGATTGCGGAAGTGGTCCATTACCTTTTCACTATATAACATATTCTCTTTCTCCTTTCTGAAGTTCGCGCCACACGGGGGACATGGAGCGCAGAAGGGACACAACGCGATTTACCGCGTCAACGGTTGCGTCAATCTCCTTCTCTGTGGTCTCCTCGCTGAGGCTCAGGCGCAGGGAGCCGTGGGCTACCTCATGGGGTCGGCCTATGGCCAGCAGCACATGGCTGGGGTCCAGAGAGCCGGAGGTGCAGGCAGAGCCTGAGGAGGCGGCTATGCCCATATCGTCCAGCAGCAGGAGCAGGGATTCGCCCTCTATGCCCTCGAAGCAGAAATTCACGTTGCCCGGCAGGCGCAGCTCTCTGTCGCCGTTCAGGGCGCTGTGGGGTATCTGGGAGAGCCGGGAAATGAGCTTATCGCGCAGTACGGTCTCCCGGGCTGAGTTGGCCTCCATATTACGGCAGGCCTCGGTGAGGGCTGCGGCCATACCGGCTATGGCGGGCAGGTTTTCCGTTCCCGCACGCTTTCCGCGCTCCTGGGCACCGCCCTCTATGAGGTTAACAAGGGGCAGGCCCCGGCGGACATAAAGCAGGCCAACGCCCCGGGGGCCGTGGAACTTATGGGCTGAGAGGCTGAGCATATCTATATTCTGGGCCGCCACGTCTATGGGCAGGTGTCCCGCGGCCTGGACCGCGTCGGTGTGGAACACCACTCCCCTCTCCCGGCACAGAGCTCCTATCTCAGCCACGGGCTGGATGGTGCCTATCTCGTTATTGGCGTACATGACGGATACCAGAGCCGTATCCGGACGTATGACGGAAGCGAGGTCCTCAATGCGGACTATGCCGTTTTCGTACACGGGCAGGAGAGTGACTTCAAAGCCCTCCCTCTCCAGCTTTTTCAGGGTGTGCAGCACAGCGTGGTGCTCTATGGCGGTGGATATAAGGTGTTTTTTGCCTTTTTTAGCCCCGCTGCGGGCGGCGCTCAATATGGCCTGATTATCCGCCTCGCTGCCGCCGGAGGTAAAATAGATCTCACGCGGCTGCGCTCCTATGCAGGCAGCCAGCTCTTCTCTGCAGCGCTGCAGAGCCTCTGCGGCGCGCTGTCCCGGGCTGTGGAGGCTGGAGGGATTGCCCCAGTCGTTATTCATGCTGTCCAGCATGGCTTTCTGAGCCGCCGGGCTTGTTTTTGTGGTAGCGGCATTGTCCATATATATCATATTTTCTTTCCTTTCCGGATACCGAACTTTTTTCTATTGTGTGTATGGCAAATGGAATTATAATAAACCCATATTTATAATAGGAATATATCATTTTTTACCTACTATGTCAATAGGGTTTATAGGCAAAAAGTTCCCCCGGCCATGCCGGGGGAACTTTTTGATGTATTTACTTACTATAACGATATCAGCTCAATTTTACACTTCGTCCACAGCGCGGGAGAGCTCATCAACAAAATCTTCAACGCGGTTTGGTATTTCGTGACTTTCGGCAAACCACTCGTCCATGGCTTTTTCCCAGCTGTCAAGGGCGTGAGAACAATCCTCCGAAGCGGGGCGCGCAGGGGCTGTAAACGTCAGCATATCCGTAGTATCAGGTGCTGTAAAACCGCAGAACAGCATCACAACAACAGTTACCGAGATAAGAGTAAGAATAAGTTTTTTCACCAGGCGCCTCCTTCTGCTCCGGGGAGCGTTGTATTTTTTATGGTACTATTAAAGCAGAAAAAGCGGCGCTTTGCAATAAATCCGGCCTCAAGATTTCGTTAAAATGCTCAGCGGGTCTTTTCGAGAAATTCCTGTTCCGTCAGCACTTCTATGCCCAGCTCCTGAGCCTTTTTGAGTTTGGAGCCCGCCTTCTCTCCAGCAACCACAAAGCTGGTCTTTTTTGATACGGAGCCGGAGGCTTTTCCTCCAAAGCTCTCTATGAGGGCGGCGGCCTCGTCGCGGCTCATGGTCTCCAGAGTGCCGGTGAGCACTATGGTCATACCCAAAAACCGGCTGTCGGTGCGCTGCATGAGGCAGTTCATATTTACTCCGGCTTCTCTCAGCAGGCGCAGCTGGTGTTTTGACTGTGGGTTATCCAGCCACTGGCGGATAAAGCCCGCAGTAATGGGGCCTATATCGGGTATGGCAGTAAGCTCCTCCAATGAAGCGCCCTCTATGGCCTCCATACTGCCCAGGGTCACAGCCAGCGTCTTGGCCGCCTTCTGGCCCACCTGTCGGATGCCGAAGGCGCACAGCAGCTTTTCCAGGCTGTTTTCCTTACTTCGCTCTATGGCGGCTATGAGATTTTCAGCGGATTTTCTGCCCATACGCTCCAGCTGCTCGATATCCTGTGCCTTCAGGTCGTACAGCTCGGCGGCGGAGCGGATGAGTCCGGCGGAGATGAGCGCCTGGGTAACGGATATGCCAAGCCCCTCTATATCCATGGCGTTTCTCGAGGCGAAGTGGGTGATGCTGCGCAGGAGCTGGGCGGGACACTCGGCACCGGTGCAGCGCATGGCCGCGCCGTCTATGTCGCGGACCACGGGAGAGCCGCACTCGGGGCAGTTTTCGGGCAGGCGGAAGGGCTGGGTGTTCTCCGGGCGCTTGTCCATGTTGACGGACAGCACCTCGGGGATTATTTCGCCCGCCTTCTGCACCAGCACCGTGTCGCCTATGCGCACATCCAGTTTGTCTATGAAGTCCTGGTTGTGGAGGGTGGCGTTGGTCACAGTAGTGCCCGCAAGGCGCACAGGCTCCACCACAGCCTTGGGGGTCAGGACGCCGGTGCGCCCCACCTGGACCACTATATCCACGACCCGGCTCTCTTTCTTCTCCGGGGGATATTTGAAGGCCACAGCCCATCTGGGGGCTTTGGCGGTACTGCCCAGGCTGCGGCGCAAGGCCAGTTCGTCCAGCTTTATGACGGCGCCGTCTATGTCGTAGGGGAAACTTTCCCGCTCGTCGCCGTAGCGCTGTATGAGGCCCCATATCTCATCAGAGCCGGTACAGAGCGTATCGGGTATTACCTGGAAGCCCATCTCCCTCAGCGCCGCCAGAGTCTCGCTGTGGGTGCTCCAGGCTTCCTCCGAGGCGGTCTGGACATTGAACATGACTACGTCCAGCCGTCTGGCCGCGGTGACTTTGGGGTCGAGCTGGCGCATGGAGCCCGCGGCGGCGTTGCGGGGATTGGCAAGAAGGGTCTCGCCGTTTATCTCCCGCTCCAGATTCAGCTCTTCGAACACCTTGCGGGACATATACACCTCGCCCCGTACTATTATTCGCTCCGGGGCGTTTTTGAGGGTTTTAGGCAGAGAGCCAATGGTTTTGAGGTTTTCCGTAACATCCTCGCCCACCACGCCGTCACCCCGGGTGGCGCCCCGGTAGAGCTTGCCGCCGCGGTACTCCACGGCCACGGACAGGCCGTCAACCTTGGGCTCCACGCCGAAGGAGAGCTTTTTATTTTCATCCACGCGCTGGAGAAAGACGTCCAGTTCCTCACGGGAGAACACATCCATAAGGCTCTCCAGCGGCACCTCGTGCCGCACGGGTGCAAACTGCTTTGCGGCGCTGCCGCCCACACGCTGGCTGGGGGAATCGGGCGTTTTAAGTTCGGGATTTGCCTCCTCCAGCTCTATGAGGCGGCGCATCATAGCGTCGTATTCGAAGTCTGAAATCGTGGGCGCGTCCTCGTCGTAATACGCCTTGTTGTGGCGCATAAGCTCGGCGCGCAGCTTTTCCAGTTCCTGTTTTATCTCCATAGTTTACTCCATGCTGATATAAGTTTCGGGCACATTGCCCACTATGACGGTCTCTGCAATAAGGACATCGCTCTTTACCACGGCGGAGGCCATATCCCAGGGGATGAGCACGTCTATCTCAACTGTCAGCTCAAATATTATACGGTGTTTGGTCTGGTTTATCCCGGCGCTGGCCAGGTCGTTGCGGAAATCTATTCTGGATGAGGTGAGCATTATGATGTCCAGAGGCACATTGGGTCCCTTGCCCATGAGGAGGCTGCTGCCCAGAAGGTTGCCCAGGGGTACATCCACCTCCAGCACCCGCCTCTCACCCTGCCCCACCACATCGGAAAGTATATCCGAGGACAGGGCGTTTATCTCGGTCATATTGGTTTTTATGGCTGTGACCACGCCGTTTTTATCCTTATCCAGGCTGACGAAGCGGTCGTAGCTCATATCGTCGGTTTTCATGCGCTGGTTCACGGAGCTGTTTATACTTAGGGTGACTATATCTATGGCGTCGGAGACAGCCATCTCCGTAGATACCCGGCGCAGATAGGACAGGGACATGAAAAGGCAATAGCAAACAAGAACAGTCAGCAGCAAAGCCGCTGCCCGGATGCGCAGCCTGCCGGGTCTGCACCGCAAAAAGTGCCGTCGGCGGATATACATCACAAAACCACCTTTCGCAATGTATATCAAATATATGCCGCAGGTCAGTCCATCATTTCATTGATGGCGTACAAAATTCCCAGGCGTCCCGCCTCGTAGGTGAGGCCGCCCTGAAGGTAGGCGGCGTATGGCTCCCGCATGGGGCCGTCACAGGAGAGCTCAATCGTTGAGCCCTGCACGAAGGAGCCGGAGGCCATGACCACCTGGTCGGCGTAGCCGTCCATGTCGCTGGGGACGGGGGTGACGAAAGCGTCCACCGCGCTTCCCATCTGTATGCCCCGGCAGAAGGCGCAGAGCTTCTCGGGGGTGCCAAGCTCTATTATCTGGACTATATCGGAACGCTTGTCGAACACGCCGGGATTGGACTTATAGCCCAGCTCCTCAAGCATACCGGCGCAGAACACCACGGTCTTGAGGGCCTGAGCCACGGTGTGTGGGGCCATGAAGAAGCCACGAAACAGCTGGGCATTGGCACCCAGGGTGGCGCCGCAGTCAGCACCAAGGCCGGGAGCGGTGAGGCGGGCGGCGGCACGCTCCACATACTTTTTCTTACCGACTATGTAGCCGCCGGTGGGGGCTATGCCGCCGCCGGGGTTTTTTATGAGGGAGCCGGCCATGAGGTCGGCGCCGAACTCGCTGGGCTCGTGGAGTTCGGTAAACTCGCCGTAGCAGTTATCCACGAAAACACAGGCCTCGGGATTCACCTCCCGGACGGCGGCTATCATTTTCGCTATCTCGTCCACGGAGAGGGTGCGGCGGGTGGAGTAGCCTCTGGAGCGCTGTATGGCCACGGCGCCCACTCTGGGGTCGGCGGCGGCACGGCGTATACCGTCGTAATCGGGGGTACTGTCGGGCAGGAGCTCCACGGTGTCGAAATCCACACCGTAGTATTTGAGAGAGCCGGGGTAGTCGCCCTCTATGCCTATGGCGGAGCGGATGGAGTCGTAGGGCATGCCGGAGATGCTCAGGAGCTTCCTGCCCGGCTCGCAGGCGGCGAACAGGGCGCAGGCTATGGCGTGGGTGCCGCTTACCATGCCTATGCGCACTATGGCGCTCTCGGCGCCGAACACGCGGGCGTATATCTCATCCAGAGTATCCCGGCCTATATCGTCGTGGCCGTAGCCGTTGGTGCCGGCAAAGTGCATATCGGACACACGGGCCTCGCGGAAGGCCTCCAGCACCTTGGCGGTGTTGTGCATGGATACTTCGTCTATCTCGGCAAAGCGGGGGGCTATACGCGCCTCCACGCGCTTTGCAAGCTCAAGGAGTTTTTCGTTCATATATCTTTCTTTTCCTCTGCGATAATTTCAAGAAATTTTTCAGCCAGCCTGAGCATGGGCTCAAAGTCGGCGGTGTTGGCCACGCAGGCCGGAGAGTGCAGGTTCCGCAGGGCGCAGGCCAGACCCGCGGTGCGCACGCCGCCCCGGGAGCGCTGTATGGCGGAGGCGTCGGTGCCGCCGGCTATCATGCGCTTGGTCTGCCATTTTATGCCCAACTCGTCCGCCGCGGCGGTGAGTGTCTTATACAGGCCGGGGTCGTAGATGGCGCCCCTGTCCATAAAGGGAATGACCACTCCCCCGTCCAGGCGGCAGACCTCGTTTGCCTCGGTGGAGCCGGGGATGTCGGCGGCGGTGGTGCCCTCCAGCACCAGGCAGACATCCGGCTCTACGCTCCAGGCGGCGGTCTTTGCGCCCCGGGTACCCACCTCCTCCTGAACGGTGAAGGCAAAGCTGCAGTCGCAGGGCAGCTCGCTCTCCAGCAGCTTCAGCATGACGGCGCAGCCCAGGCGGTCGTCTATGGCCTTGGCCTTCAGAAAACCGGAGCCGAACTCCACAACGGTGTCGTCAAACACGCCGAAATCGCCCAGGCTCACCAGCTTTTCGGCCTCCTCGCGGCTCCGGGCGCCTATGTCTATATAGAGTTCCTGGGTCTTGGGCACGCTTTTCTCCTCATCGCGGCTGACCAGATGGTATGCCTTTACGCCTATAACGCCGGGGACGCGGTCCTCTCCTATATACACGGCCTTGCCCAGGACCACGCGGCGGTCAACGCCGCCCACGAAGTCGAAGCGCAGGTAACCGTCGTCATCCAGGCCGGTTATTATTATGCCCACCTCGTCCATATGGGCGCAGAGCATGACTTTTTTATCGGGGGTGACGGCGCCCTTTTTCATAACGATGAGGTTGCCCATGGGGTCGGTCATTATTTCGTCGGCGCAGGGCAGAGCCCGCTCCAGTATATAGTCTCGTACCTCGTCCTCATAGCCGGACACGCCGCTGAGGTAGCAGAGGGTCTTTACGGTGTCAAGCATTTTCTTCGCCCTCCATTCCGGTGATGTAGGCCGCCAGTATATCTGCGGCGCTCTGGGCATCGTGCACATCCAGAGTCTCCACGGGTGTGTGCATATATTTTAGGGGCACGGATATGAGCGCGGTGGCCACGCCCGCCCGGGACACCTGTATGGCCCAGGCGTTGGTGCCGCTCTGGCCGGGCACTACCTCTATCTGGTAAGCTATGCCCCGCTTATCCGCCGCGGAGATGACAGCCTCGGTGATGGCGCGGTTCATATTGGGGCCTTTGGCTATGGCGGCTCCGCCGCCGAACTTCACGGTCTCGGATTTTTTGGCGTCTGGAGTATAGGCGTGGGTCACGTCCAGGGTTATGGCATAGTCGGGAGCCACGGAATAGGCGCCCGTCACGGCGCCGCGCAGGCCCACTTCCTCCTGAACGGCCACCAGCACGGCCACGTCCACATCCAGCTCACAGCCGGAGAGCATCTCCATGGCCTTGATGATGACGGCCAGGCAGGCGCGGTCATCCATGGTCTTGCCGCAGAGGACATTTTCACCCAGCTCCCGGCAGCCGCCGGCAAAGGACACGGGGGTGCCCAGGGGGATGCGCGCTTCGGCCTCCTCCCGGCTGAGGCCCACATCTATGCAGAGCTTTTTTGCGTCTATGGTCTTGTCCCTGTCCTCGGCATCCAGAACATGGGGGGGCAGAATGTCGATAACGCCATACATGGGCTCGGGAGTGAGGACACGGACCTCAAGGGCGGGCAGCATACGGGGGTCCACGCCGCCTATATTGGCAAAGCGCAGGAAGCCCTTATCATAGCCCGTGACTATGAAACCTATTTCGTCCATGTGGGCGTCCAGCATGAGGGTCTTTGCGCCGGGTTTGCCGCAGCGTCGGACGGCAATGAGATTGCCCATGGCGTCGGTGTGCATTTCGTCGGTATAGGGCGCCAGCAGCTCCGCGCAGCGGCGCATTATCTTATCCTCGAATCCCGATGGGCCGGTGAGCGAGCACAGCTCGCTGATAAGCTTTTTAAGTTCCATGGCTCAGTTCATCTCCCCAACTATTTTTTTGAAGAAGCGGCCGCGCTCGGCGAAGTTTTTAAACTGGTCGAAGGCCGCGCAGGCCGGAGAAAGCAGAATGACGTCCCCGGGCTTTGCCCAGGCTCTGGCGGCGTTTACGGTTTCGGCAAAGTCCGTCAGGGTGAATATGGGCAGCTTTTCCGAATCATAGCCCGGAGCGGAGACAACGGCGGCGCGTATCTTATCCGCGGTGGCTCCGCAGAGGAAGAGAGCCTTCACACGCTCCGGGGCCTCAGCGCCCAGAGGCTCAAAGGGTATGTGCTTGTCGTAGCCGCCGGCTATGAGTATGACCTTCTGCTCAAAGGAGCGCAGGCCCGCTATGGTGCGGGTGGGGCTGGAGGCAATTGAGTCGTTGTAATAGCGCACGCCGTCCAGCTCGCGGACGAATTCTATACGGTGCTCAACGCCCAAAAAGCTCTTCACTACGGTGCGCCAGGCGCGGCGTCCGGCAAAATCCTGAGTGGCGCAGAAGGCGGCCATATAGTTTTCCACGTTGTGCTGGCCGGGTATGCGTATCTCCTCGGTGAGCACCATGGCGAGGTCGCCGCCGGCCTCTGCCTGATAGATGGTGCCGTCCTGGGCGTAGAAGCCGCTGTCCACACGCCCGCGGCGACTGAAAGTGCGCACGCGGCCGGGGGCTTCGCCTGTCATGGCGCGGGTGATATCGTTGTCTGCGTTGAGGACCAGAAGCGCATCGGGCCTCTGGTTTATGAATACGCTCTTTTTGGCGTCTATATAGTCCTTATAGCTGGGGTGCACGTCCAGATGGTTGGGCGACACGTTGGTGATGACTGCCACATCCGGGCTGCAAACCATGCTGTGGAGCTGGAAGGAGCTGAGCTCCAGTACGGCGAAGTCATCGGAGTTCATATTGGGTATCTCGGTGAGCAGGGGCTTGCCTATGTTGCCGCCCAGCCAGACGGTATAACCCTCGACCTTCAGTATCTCCGCTATCAGCGTTGAGGTGGTGGTCTTGCCGTCAGAGCCGGTGACGGCTATGGTGCGGCAGGGGCAGAGGCTGAAAAACAGCTCCATCTCGCTGGTGACCACGGCGCCCCGCTCACGGGCGCGGCAGAGGGCGCTGTTTCCCGGGTGCATTCCGGGAGTGCGGAAAATGAGGTCGAAGTCCAGGTCGTCCAGATAGCCGTCCCCCAGCCGCAGGCTCACGCCCAGCTCTTCCAGAGTACCGGCATAATCTCCCAGGGTCTCACGGGAGGCCCTGTCGCAGGCGGTGACGCGGCATCCGCCTTTGGCCAGCAGCTCTATAAGCGGGCGGTTGCTCACACCCACGCCCACCACGCCTATGTTTTTGCCGCGTATGGATTCTATATAATCATTAAGTGTCATTATTTTCACCTCGGGTTTATTGTTAGTCCATGAAATAATATTATATAACCCGGCGGGGCTATTTTCAACCTAAATAACGGCTGCGGGCAGGGTTTTTCATCCCCCGGCGTTGACAGCGGGGCGGGAATGGGGTAAAATAGCACAGCGAGTAGACTGAATGGTCGCGGACACAGGCCGAAAGGCCGTGGATGAGGAAAGTCCGGGCTCCACAGGGCAAGGATAACGGGTAACGCCCGCCGAAGGCGACTTCAGGACAAGTGCAACAGAGATATACCGCGGACCGTCACTTTTCTCCATCGAAACAAAGCTTGCTTTGATTCGAAAAGGAGCAGGTGACGGCGCAAGGGTGGAAAGGTGAGGTAAGAGCTCACCCGTCCCTATGGTAACACAGGGATGCTGTAAACTCTATCCGGAGCAACACCGTGGAGGGGACAATGCCTGCCCGGCAGTCCCCGAGGAGGTGGCTTGAGCGTGCCGGCAACGGTACGCCTAGATAGATGACCATTTTTAACAGGACCCGGCTTACAGGTCTGCTCGTATCAAAAACGGCTTCGAGTGCTATACTCGAGGCCGTTTTTGATGTTTGGGAGGAAGTTGTTTATCAGATAAACGACCTTGCGCAGGCGCGGCTCAGATCGTTTATTGTGCTGCAGTCAAGCATGGCGCACAGGTCGGAGAAGCTCTGTACCGAACTGAGCTTCGGCCATTTGCGGCTGGGGATGGGGTTGAGCCATATAGTGCGTCCGGCAAGGCGGGCGGCCTGCTGCACAGCCCGGCGGGCTTCCGGGAGATTCACAGACTTGGTGTCGCTTATTATCACGAAGACCGTGCCGGCACTCAGAGGACAGGGACGCTTTTCCAGCAGTCCGTTTACGGCCGCTGCAATATCCGTGCCTCTGCCCCATAGCCCGCTGTGCTTTACATGGCTCTGAAAATCGTCCATGTTTTCCAGCACCGCTCCCCTCACCTGCCGCAGCTCCTCGGAGAATATGAACACCTCGGAGGAGTCGGACACCTCCGCCATGGATTTTATGAAGCGGATGGCAAACTCCGAATATTGCAGCATGGAGCCGGACACATCGCACAGCAGCACCAGACGCCGCCTTGCGCTGCGCCTGCGCCGGTACTTGAGCTTATACAGGCCGCCGGAGCCGAGACTTGCCCGGATGGTGGCGCGGAAATCCAGTCTGCCCCGTTTTCCCGACCGCCGCCACGCCCGTGACAGCGCGCCGTTGAGGCGCTCTACCATTTTCTGTATGAGAGCCACCGCCCGCGGCATCTCGTCCTCACCGATTTTTGAGATGTCCTTATACAGCAGATCGGAGGCGTCCGCGCCCAGCCCGGCGTCGTCGGCCTCATACATGGCATCCTCCATGCGGAGCTGCTGCTCCAGTACGCGCTGCATAAATTTATAGGTGAAGGGCGAGCGCCGCCGGTTTTCCGTGCTGATGCCCAGATAGTTTTTCAGCTTCTCACGTTTGGGAGCGTCCATATCGGCGTAGACCTCGCGCAGCTCATCTGGCAGCTCTATGGGTTTGCCCTCGTAGCTCAGTTCGCTGATTATCTCCTCCCGGCGCAGCTGCTCCAGGCTCTCGTGCTTTCCTCGTTCCTCATGCACCGCTGCCGCCACAAAGAACGAGCCGAAATATTCATCAAATATCTCCTGCTCACGCCGGGTTTTTGCCAACAGGCAGCGCAGAGCCAGCCGGGTGTGCTCCCGGCTGTGCAGCAGCGGGTTTTCCATAATGCGCACGGCGTCCGCAGCCTCGGCCGGGCCTATTACCAGGCCGCGCTCCCGCAGTCCGGAGAAAAACGCCGTTAAATTCTCAGCGAAGGCAGCCGGCAAAATTCTCATCTCCCAAAACAGCTTCCATATCCTCCTGTGACTTCAGCACGAAGCCCAGGGTCTTTTCAGCGCCGGAGCGGCTGAGCCGCTCCTCGCCCAAAGCCATGAGAGCCAGAGTCCAGTCCAGGCTCTCGGCTATGGAGGGCTTTTTCAGCACACCGGAGCAGGCGCGCAGCCATGAAACAGCGTCCGCCACGGAGCGGGCCAGTTTCTCGTCCGCGTCCGGAATTTTGGCGCGGATAATAGCGGCCTCCCGCTCCGGCTCTGGGTACTGCAGATACAGATAGGCGCAGCGGCGGCGCAGAGCCTCGGACAAGGGCCGGGCGTTGTTGCTGGTGAGCAGCACAAAGGGCACGCTCCTGGCGGTGACTGTGCCCAGCTCCGGGATGGTGACCTGCATCTCGCTTAAAAGCTCCAGCAGGAAGGCCTCGAACTCCTCGTCGGCCTTGTCCAGCTCGTCAATAAGCAGTATCACCGGCTCAGGGCTTCGTATGGCGCGCAGCAGGGGGCGCTCAAGGAGAAATTCCTCGGTAAACAATCCCTCGGTGCTGCCGCTTCCGGCGGTCATGCCCGCCTGTATGCCCAAAAGCTGTTTCTGGTAGTTCCACTCATACAGGGCCTTGCTCTCATCCAGCCCCTCATGGCATTGCAGGCGCACCAGAGGGCGGCGGAGGGCTTTGGACAGCACCTTGGCTATCTCCGTCTTGCCCACGCCCGCTGCCCCCTCCACCAGCAGAGGCCGCTGCAGGCGCAGCGCCGTATACAGAGTGACGGCCACAGACCCGTCGGCAATATATCCCTGCTCCAAAAGCAGGTTCTCAAGCTTTTCTACAGTAAGTTCCACTCAAATTTCCTCACAGTCCTCCGGCGCCGGAACGGCGCCCTGGATGAATTTTGTTTTCTCCGGCGGATAGGGCGCGCTCCCGGCGGGGAAATCCCCGGCAGACTCCACCCGCCCCAGCATCACGTTATCATTTTCACCGAAGGGCGCCAGAACCCAGTCCCCCGCCCGTATGGAAAAATCCCCCGTCTGATAGTACCAGCTTTTCGCATTTCCCGGAAAGCGCACCCGGCAATAGCGCAGCAAAGGCGCGCCCGCGATCGCCTCGTTGATACTGTGCTGGAACTCGCCCGGCGGGATAATCCAGGCGTCCTTCTCGTCCAGGCGGGCGGCGAGCAGCTTCATAAGTGCTTTGGCCCGGGGCCTGTCGCCACACCGGACGCAGTCCAGCAGTACGTCCAGTTGTTCCCGGCCTATTTGGCTGCGGGAAAACAACTCTGCATCATTATCTGGAAAGGGCATGGTCGCTCACTCCGGCAATACATATTTTGCTTGTTTCCGGTATTATAACAAAAATACGGACAGAAAAAAAGCACCCTTTCGGAATATATCCAACGAAACAGCCGGGGGAACTTAAACGGAAAAATCCCGAGTGAGCAAAATGCTCACTCGGGACTGCTTTTTATATAGACTTAAAACGGACTTACTTAATGGACTTGTGAAACTCCTGAAGAGAGTGGATAGCGAAAGCCTCGCTGCCGCGCATGGCACGGATGCCCTCGATGGTGGCCTTGGCGGCCGCCATGGTAGTCATATAGGGAATCTTGTACTTGATGGCGGACTTACGGATGTAGCTGTCATCCACGGCGCCCTTCTTGCCCACGGGGGTGTTGATGACCAGGCTTATCTCGCCGTTGGTCATGGCGTCCAGAATGTTGGGACGTCCCTCATTAATCTTTGCAATCTTCTTTACGGGAATACCGGCCTCGGCTATCATCTTATAGGTGTTGCCTGTGGCCATAAGGTCAAAGCCGCAGTCGTGGATGCCGCGGGCGACCTCCACAAGCTCAGGCTTGTCTCTGTCGCTGACGCTTATGAGCACGGTACCGCCCACAGGCAGCTCGGTCTTGGTGCCCTCCTGAGCCTTGTAGAAGGCCTCGCCGAAGTCAGAGGCTATGCCAAGCACCTCGCCGGTGGAGCGCATCTCGGGTCCGAGAACGGGGTCGACTTCCTGGAACATATTGAAGGGGAACACAGCTTCCTTCACACCGTAGTGGCTGAAGCTGCGCTCGCGGAGCTCGGGCACGGGAGAAGGCAGGCCGGTGAACTCGCGGGTCATTATCTGGGTGGCAAGGCGGACCATGTTGATATCGCAGACCTTGCTGACCAGAGGCACGGTACGGGATGCCCGGGGGTTGGCTTCCAGAACATACACAACGCCGTCCTCTATGGCGTACTGCATATTCATAAGGCCCACAACGTGCATTTCCTTTGCAATGCGGCGGGTATAATCCTTGATGGTTGCAACCTGCTCCTCTGTGAGGTTCCTGGAGGGCAGGATGCAGGCGGAGTCGCCGGAGTGGATACCGGCAAGCTCAATGTGCTCCATGACGGCGGGCACAAACACCTGCTCGCCGTCGGAGATGGCGTCGGCCTCGCACTCGGTGGCGTGGTGCAGGAAGCGGTCAACCAAAATAGGACGGTCTGGGGTTACGCCCACAGCGGCCTTCATGTAGTAGGTGAGAGCCTCTGCGTCGTACACGACCTCCATGCCGCGGCCGCCCAGAACGAAGGAGGGGCGGACCATGACGGGATAGCCTATGCGCCCGGCGATCTCCAGAGCGTCCTCAACGGTGACGGCCATGCCGGACTCGGGCATGGGGATCTCCAGCTTGTCCATCATGGCGCGGAACAGGTCTCTGTCCTCGGCCATGTTGATGGTCTCGGGGGTGGTGCCCAGGATGTTCACGCCGTTCTTCTTCAGCTCCTCGGCAAGGTTCAGGGGAGTCTGACCGCCGAACTGGGCGATAACGCCCACGGGCTTTTCCTTAGCGTGGATGGCGAGAACATCCTCCAGAGTCAGAGGCTCGAAGTAGAGCTTATCGGAGGTATCGTAGTCGGTGGAAACGGTCTCGGGGTTGCAGTTGACAATGATGGTCTCAAAGCCCAGCTTCTTCAGAGCCAGAGAGGCATGGACACAGCAGTAGTCAAACTCAATGCCCTGGCCGATGCGGTTGGGACCGCCGCCCAGGATCATTATCTTGGGCTTCCCGGTGTTCACGGGACTCTTATCCTCAATGTGGTAGCTGGAGTAGTAGTATGCAGCATCCTGAGTGCCGCTGACGTGCACGCCCTCCCAGGCCTCCTCTATGCCGTACTCATGGCGGGCATTGCGGATATCGGCCTCGGGAAGCTCCAGAAGCTTGGACAGGTACTTATCGGAGAAGCCGTCCAGCTTGGCGGCGCGGAGCTCAGCCTCGCCGGGTATGCTTCCACGGTGCCTGAGCAGGCTCTCCTCCTCTTCCACCAGCTCCTTGAGCTGCCGGAGGAAGTAGTGCTTCACCTTGGTTATCTCAAAAATTTCGTCTATATCGGCACCCTTGCGCAGAGCCTCATAAATAAGGAAGTAGCGCTCGCTGCAGGGGGTGCGCAGCATGTTGAGCAGCTCGGCCAGGCTCAGGTCCGCAAAGTTCTTGGCTCCGCCCAGACCGCTGCGGCCAATTTCGAGGCTGCGGATGGCCTTCTGGAAGGCCTCCTTGAAGGTCTTGCCTATGCTCATGACCTCGCCCACGGCACGCATCTGGGTACCCAGTTTATCCTCGGCGCCCTTGAACTTCTCAAAGGCCCAGCGGGCGAATTTGATGACGATATAATCGCCGTCCGGCACATACTTATCCAGAGTGCCGTACTTACCGCAGGGAATCTCGTCCAGAGTAAGGCCGCAGGCCAGCATGGCGGATATCAGAGCAATTGGGAAGCCGGTGGCCTTGCTGGCCAGAGCGGAGGAACGGGAGGTGCGGGGATTTATCTCAATGACGATGATGCGGTCGGACACGGGATCGTGGGCAAACTGCACGTTGGTGCCGCCTATGACCTCCACAGACTCTACTATCTTGAAGGCCTGTTCCTTCAGGCGGTCCTGGCACTCCTGAGAAATGGTCAGCATGGGAGCGGAGCAGCAGCTGTCGCCGGTGTGTACGCCCAGGGGATCGATATTCTCAATGAAGCAGACGGTTATCATATTGTTCTTGGCGTCACGGACAACCTCTACCTCAAGCTCTTCCCAGCCGAGAATGGACTCCTCAACCAGTACCTGGCCTACCAGGCTGGCCTGCAGGCCGCGGGCGCAGACGGTTTTCAGCTCTTCCACGTTGTAAACCAGACCGCCGCCGGCGCCGCCCATGGTATAGGCGGGACGCAGGACCACGGGATAGCCCAGCTTATCGGCTATGGCAAGAGCCTCGTCCACAGAATAGGCCACCTCGCTGCGGGCCATTTCAATGCCCAGCTTGTCCATGGCCTTTTTGAACTCAATTCGGTCCTCGCCGCGCTCTATAGCGTCCACCTGAACGCCTATCACCTTTACGCCGTACTTATCCAGCACGCCGGCCTTGGCCAGCTCGGAGCAGAGGTTCAGGCCAGACTGTCCGCCCAGGTTGGGCAGCAGAGCGTCGGGGCGCTCCTTCGCGATTATCTGCTCAAGGCGGTGCACGTTGAGAGGCTCAATATAAGTCACGTCGGCGGTCTCCGGGTCGGTCATGATAGTGGCCGGGTTGGAGTTTACGAGAACTATCTCATAGCCAAGTGCGCGCAGAGCCTTGCACGCCTGAGTGCCGGAGTAGTCAAACTCACAGGCCTGACCGATGATGATGGGTCCGGAACCAATTATCAGGATTTTTTTGATATCAGTTCTTTTCATATATCTCTTCAATCCCCTTCTATGTACGGCAAAAACCGCAGTATTCTCATTTTCTATCATAATATTCTAACAAAAATCCGTGTCTGCGTAAAGTGTGTAATTCTACATATTTCCCCCGCAAACTCTGTCGATATCAGTCAGTATTATAGTGCGCCGGCTCAGAGGCGGTGGAACTGCGCTTTGCGCTGCGTAAAGGTGCAGATATATTCAAATCCGGCCCGGCGAAGCAGCTCTTCTCCCCTGTCAACGGTAGCGGAAACCTGCTCCAGTCTGTGCGCGTCGGAGCCAACGGTGACAATCTCTCCGCCGCAGTCCCGGAACAGGCGCAGTAGCTCCAGAGGCGGCAGGCTGTCGTTTATCTTCTGAAAAAATCCTGATGTGTTGCACTCTATGCCCCTGCCCCTGCTTACAAGTATCCTGAACAGCTGCTCAAAGCGCTCCCAATAGTTTTCCAGAGGAAAGCGCGTGCCTCTGGCCTCAAATATATAGCGCAGCGGATAGGTCACATGGCCCATAACGTCAAAATCCCAGTTCTCGGCCAGGTCCGTGAGCCAGTCAAGATATCTGGAGAAAAGGGCGAACTCGTCTGTATTGGGCCAGTCGCTGTAATATATGTCAAAATCATTATCCAGATTATGTATGGAGCCAATGACAAAATCCGGACTGTATTTTTCAAAAAAACGCCTGGCTTCGTCGGGATTTGCCTGGGGCTGGCCCATCTCAATGCCGGACTTTATCACAAGGCGTCCGGCGAACTCCCGGCGCGCCTCTTCTATCTCGGCAAAGCAGGCGCCGGCGTCCAGATCCTGTTCAAAGGCTCGGCCGCTGTATATGTCCAGATGGTCGGTTATGGCTATCTCGTCCCGTCCGCGGGCAATTGCGGCCCGGCATATATCCCTTATGCTCTCCCGGCCGTCAAATGAGTGATGCGAATGTATATGATAGTCTATGGCATACATACTGCTTACCTCCTGCTTTTTCTGTAGCATACCCCCCTTTCCTCCCTATGTCAACAAAAACGCCCCCGGCAGAGCCGGGGACGTTTTGAGGGTACAGCTTATTTGGCCACGACTATGCGGATCTTGCCGCCGTCGTCGGGGTCCTTGTCGTAGTACAGGGTCAGGTTGTCTGAGAAGCCGCGGGCCTCGTCCAGAGAGGAGAACCAGGTATCTGTGGCGTCGTTATAGCAGGCCACGTCCTCGGAGACGACGAAGGTTCCCTTGCTGGTGGTGACGGTAGTTCTGTCATCCACGGTGCGGAAGTCTGAGCGGGAAACGCGATCCACCCTGCTCAGCTCCTTAATGCCCGCAGTACGTTCACCGTCCAGAGCGGGAACAACACCAACAAAGTCTCCGTCGGAGATATTGCCGCCGCAGATAAGCTCAGGAGTACTGCCGGCGCCGTTGGTAACTTTCACAACGTTGTTCCATGCCTCCAGGCCGCCTCCGCTGCTGGTCATCCTGCGCTCCACATCGGCAATGCCGTAGGTATAGAGGTCTCCGGTCACATCGTTCAGGACTATAATGGCTGCGCGTCCTGCGTAGTCCTTGGACGCATAGACTATTTTGGAGGAGGGAATATTGCTGACAGCGATATCCTCCGGGTCTACCTCGCGCATGGCGCTGCTGCCGACCTTCTCGAAAATCTTCAGCGCGGGGCTGACAGCCTTTCCGTCGAGAGTCATTTTCTCCACATTGAAGGAGCCGGACACGCTGCTGCCGCCGAGGGGCGACAGGCTGATCTTGCCCTTGCCGGAGGAGGCCACGGTGACAAGCTGGCCCATCATGCTCTCGGCCCTGTCATCGCTCATGCGCACCTCACCGGATACGGTGATGCCTATAAACAGCTCCACCTTGGCGCTGGTGGTGCTGCACTCTGTGACCATGCCCACCGCATTTGTGCGTGCGCTGGAGGAGCTGACCGCTCCAGCAACCTGCAGGTCGTTTGTAAGCAGCAGGGTCACGGAATCTCCCACATCAAATTTCCGCAGTGAATCCACGGCGCAGCTGAGCACATTGAACTGTTTGCCCATCACGGTAATACTGGTGGGATATTCCGGGTTGGGATATGCATTCTCATAAATTCCGGTGAGCCGGGTATCGGACACATAGAGTATCCCCGCGCCCTTGTCGTATGTGGCCACGTCGTACTGCTTGATATCCGAAGCGCTGGCCTTTATGCCGTTTTTATAGACTTCATAATCCCTTGCGCCGCCAAGTATGGAGGCAAACTGCCCCACACCGCCGCCGGTAAAGGCTACGGCGGCCTCTTCGGCCTTGCCGTCGTTGATGAACACGCCGTCTATTTTTCCGGCCTCGGTGAAATAGAGGTTCACGCGGGTGCCGGCGCTTATATTCATCCAGAGCTTGTCGTAGGTGCTCTCTTCCTCGGTGGTGTAGGCGGGTATATTGGCGCCTATGTTATAGGTCTTGCCGCCGTTATCGCGTATCCAGCCGGCCTGTGCAGAGGCAGCCACTATGCTGAGGGTCTTGCCGCTGTCCGGAATAAAGGTAACGGCGTAGCCCTTATCATCAGTCACAAGCATGCCGCGGCGGCCTATAAACGAAGCCGGCACCGTTCCGCTGCGTGGCAGATAATTACCCGCGGAGGTGGCTATAGCGCCGGTTTTGCCGTCGTCGGCGGTGGCGTTATCGGACATCACCACGGTATCCCGGCTGACGGTGCCCAGGCCGGAGACGTACTCTCCGCCCTCTTTTTTATCGGCCGCAAGCAGATTGCAGAAAATGCGTGCCGCCTGACCGCGGTTAATTGCGTCGCCGTTGGCGAGGTTTATACCCTTGGTGAGGCCGCAGTCGGCTGCCAGCTCCATATAGCCCTGGGGCCAGAGCATACCGGCGTCGGCATCGGAGTAGCCAAGCATACGCATTAGCATAGTCACGGCCTGGGCATAGGTAATCTGGTCGTCGGGACGGAAGGTGCCGTCTCCGTTGCCTATGATTATTTTCTGCTCGGCGCTGACGGCCAGATTTATGTATCCTCTGGCCCAATGGTTGCTGCGGACGTCCGGGAAAATAGTACGGTTGCGGTAGATGTATTCCTCATCTCCCCTGTCCAGCACTATAACCGCCATTTTGCAGAACTGGGCGCGGGTCAGCTTATCCTGGGGACGGAAGTATCCGGTGCCGTCTCCCTCCACAACGCCCATCATGCGCAGAACATCCACATCCAGCTGCATCTGCTCATCGGTGACATCGGGGAACTGCACGCCGGAGGCCGCCGCAGGAAGGCACAGGCTCAGGCTGAGGCTGAGCGCCAGCGCCAGCAAAATTATTTTTTTCATTGTTCTCACTCTCCTAATCCGCTCGCAGAGCTTCTACCGGCTGCAGGCCGGAGGCCTTGACCGCCGGATACATGCCGAAGATAATGCCGAGGACCACAGAAAAGCCCACAGCCGCTATTGTCATGCCCACCGAGGGCAAAAGGAACAAATCCAATATCAGTTTACCGGCCACCACCGTGCCCAGATAGCCCAGCAGCACGCCTATTATGCCGCCGCAGCAGCACACGACCGCAGCCTCAATAAGAAACTGCATGATGATAGATCTTCTGGAACCGCCTATGGCCTTGCGTATGCCTATCTCACGGGTACGCTCGGTGACGGTCACCAGCATGATATTCATAATGCCTATTCCGCCCACGAGCAGGGATATGCCGGCGATACCGCCCACCACATAGCTCATCATCTTGGTCTGCTGGTCGCTCTCATCTATCCACTGGTTTTCAGACTGGACATAGAAATATCCGTTTTCCTGAGTGATAAGTCCGGACAGATATCCCTGAATGAGAGTGGCCGCCTCTGTGGCCTGCTTGGGTCCGGTTGCCTTGATTGAGAAATCCTCTATGGTAGTGGAATTATTCAGCATACGGTTCATTGTATAGGGAACCACCACCATATTGTCCATGGAATAGGAGTTCTCATCTTTCGGGGGGTCCTTGGCCTTGTATACGCCTATGACCGTAAAGGTATTTCCACCTATGGTGACCTTTTCGCCCAGGGGGTCCCTGGCGCCGAAGAGATAGTCCTTTATGCCCGCGCCCAGCACCACCACCTGGTTGTATTTCTTGATATCCAGGTTGGACAGGTCGCGCCCGGACTCTATGGTGAAGTTATTGCAGATGGAGAACTGGTCGCTGCCAAGATAAATCTGGCAGCCTGATGACATATTCTCGGTATTGTTGGTCTTGTACTTGACACCCCGGCTGTTCCAGCTCTGTATGTTTGGGGTGACGCCCATTACAAGGTCGTCCAGTCCGAGGCAGTACTCATACAGGTCCTGGGATATATCCGTGCCGCGGTAGGACCAGGCATATACGGATATCTTGTTTGTACCCATTTTTTCGTAGTATTCCTTGCTCCACTGGTTGGCGCCCTGGACTACGGACACCATGATTATGACCGCGGCGACGCCTATAATGATGCCCAGCATGGTAAGGATGCTTCGCGCCTTGTTATCCGTGATGGATTTAAGCGCCATTTTGAACGACTGGGTTATGTTCACAGCTCCGCCTCCTCTCTCGGGCAGTCCTGAACGATTACGCCGTCGGAGATGCGCACTATGCGCTCGGCTGTGGCGGCTATCTTGTTGTCGTGGGTAATGAGGATGATTGTGGTGCCGTCGTCATGGAGGCCATGGAGTATCTCCAGCACATGCTTGCCTGTCTTGGAATCCAGAGCGCCGGTGGGCTCATCGGCCATAATGATTGGCGCGCCGGTGGATATGGCCCGGGCTATGGTGACGCGCTGCTGCTGGCCGCCGGACATCTCGTAGGGGTGGTGGCCGCTTCTGTCTGCAAGGCCCACCTTTTCAAGGGCCTGCATGGCCATGTCCCGGCGTCTCTGGCCGTGGATACCCTGGTAAACCAGAGGCAGCTCCACATTCTCCAGGGCGGTAAGCGCGGGTATAAGATTATAGCCCTGGAAGATGAAACCGACCTCAAGATTTCGTATTTTGGACAGCTGGGAGTCTGTCATCTCGCTGGCCAGCTGGCCATCCAGATAATACTCGCCGTAGGTGGGAATATCCAGGCAGCCCAGTATGTTCATCAGCGTGGATTTTCCGGAGCCGGAGGCTCCTATGATAGCCACAAACTCGCCTCTGTCTATAGTGAGGTTTACATCCGCAAGGGCGCGGACCTCGTTCTCCATACCCTCGTTATATATTTTCCAGACATTTTTGACTTCAATGAGCTTCATTTTATCACCCGACCGCAATTCCGCCGCCATTAAAGGAGTTACCGCCGGCGGACATATACTGGGTGAACACTATGTCCATCTCGTTTACACCGGAGGTAATCTCGGCATTAAAGTTATCGCTGAGACCCACGGTTACGGCCAGAGGCACAAAGCCCTCGGGTATCTCCAGACCGGTGCTCTCGGGGTCAAGGGCGTTCTCGCGCTCTTCATCCGTCTGCACCAGCAGGCAGGCCTCGCCGGTGGCGGTGTAGCGCACGGCCTGCACGGGCACCACCAGGCAGTCGGCGGACTGGGCGGCCACCATATTGTAATCCACATACATACCGGACATAAGGGTACCGTCGGGATTTTCAACCTTTATCACAGCGGGAAAATAAGCGTAGCCGTTTTCGTTCTTTGCCTCCAGGCTCACGGACTCCACGGTGCCGCCGTAGTGCATCTCGCCGTCGCGGCCCCACTGAACAATATCGCAGTACATGCCGGGCTTCATATTGCCCACGTTCATGGAGTCCACCTTGGCCTCCACGGACATTACGGTAGTATCGGCAATGGAGATGGCAACGCGGCCGGACTCCACCTCCTCGCCCACCTTCAGGCTGCACGACTGCACCGTGCCGCTCATGGGGGCGACTGCATTGAAGTTATTCAGATTTTCCTCAGCCTTGGTAAGAGCCTCCTGAGCGTCGCTGATGGAGTTCTCCAGAGAGGCTATCTGGTCGTCATTGTTATCGGCGGTAAGGTGCAGCAGCACCTGGCCTGCGGATACGTCGTTATAATTGAGCAGATTCACGCTTGCGGCCTCGCCGGAGGCTTTGGCAATGATATCCGCGGTGCGGTTATATGTAAGCTTGCCGGCCTCATAGGGCAGCATGCGCTCTCCGTTGGATGCGGTCATGGTGGCGGTTGCTCCCATATCCGCTCCAAGAGTACCGGGGTTGGCAATGGATATAACCACGGCAAACAGCCTGGAGCCCTCGGGAGAGATACGGTTTACCTTATTTACCGTCTCTACTGTGCCGGTGAGCACATTCATGGTTGCCGGTACGGATACCTCCGCCGTCATGCCGGGCTTAATCTCATTTTCATAGGCATAGCTGAAGTAAAGCTCCAGCTTTAGGGTCTTGTCGTCCACCAGCTTGGCAAGCTGGGTGCCGCCGCCCACGTCGTCGCCCACATGGATATCTGCGGTATCAAGGAGCTTGCCGGCAAAGGGCGCGGTAACGGTGAGGTCGGCGTAGGACTCATAAATTGAATCCAGCTGCTTCTGATAGTTTTCCAGAGTCTTTTTTGCCTCGTCCACAGCCTTGCGGGCGTCCTTACTGTCGATAGTATAGAGAGGGTCGCCCTCGTTCACGAAGTCGCCGTCGGACACAAACACTTCAGTTACTGTGCCGCCGCCCGACAGGGTAATGGTTTTGCTGCTGAGAGGCATGGCGACGCCGCTGCCAGTAACAGTACTCTCAATGGAGCCTCGCATAACCTCGCCCGTCATAATCTCCTGCGGCCCCTCCTCCTCATGGAACAGAGAGTACAGCCCATATGCAATGCCGCCCACTATCGCAAGCAGTACTGCAATGCTGATTATACGCTTAATTTGCTTCTTATTGCGGGCTTTCTTTGGTGTTGCCAGCCCCGCCCCCGGAACGGGACGCTCAGTTACTTCGGACATATCGGCTCCTCCTACAAAATTGGAAAATTGGCCATTCCGGCTTTTAAATTATGACGCAAGTCATGGAAAAAAGTTCCCTCAATCCGCAAATAAATTTTATAAAAAGTTTAGATTTGGAAATATACAAAGCGGCGGCTCCGAGATTCCCTGCCCGGGATGCTCGGAACCGCCGGTTTAGTATATGATATTACTTGGAATTGAATATCTTGAAAATATCGTCAAAGGGGTCGCTCTCTCCGGCGGGCTGAGCCTTGGCGGCGGCAGCCTTCTCGGACGCGGTGGAATAAAAGCTCTGAGAGCCCTCGCTCTTTACCGGAGCGCTCTCGGCCTTTGCAGCCATGGGAGCTTCCGGTGCGGCAGCGGCGCCCTCGTCAAAGCCGGTGGCGATGACGGTGACGCGAATCTCATCCTCCAGCTCATCATCGAAGGTGGCTCCGAAGATGATATTGGCATCGGGATGAGCGGCCTCCTGGACCAGGTTGGCGGCGTTCTCAATATCCTCAAGTCCCATTTCCTTGGAGCCGGTGATATTGATGAGCACGCCTCTGGCGCCCTGAATGGAGGTCTCCATAAGGGGGCTGGCCACGGCTGCACGGGCTGCATCCTCAGCCTTGCCCTTGCCTGCGGCGTGGCCCACGCCCATGTGGGCGTAGCCTGCGCCCTTCATGATGGTGGTGACGTCCGCAAAGTCCAGATTTATGAACCCGGTATTCTTAATAAGATCAGATATGCTGGTGACGGCCTGGCGCAGAACATCGTCGGCGATCTCGAAGGCGTTGGCCAGAGTTACCTTCTGGTCGGTGGCATACTTCAGTCTGTCGTTGGGGATGATGAGCAGGGAATCCACCTTGCCCAGCAGCTCGCTTATGCCCTTGAGAGCCTGGTCCATTCTTCTCTTTCCCTCAAAGCCGAAGGGCTTGGTGACCACGCCTACGGTGAGCAGGCCGGCCTCGCGGGCGATATCGGCAATGATGGGCGCCGCGCCGGTGCCGGTGCCGCCGCCCATACCTGCGGTGATGAACACCATATCGGCGTCCTCAAAGCACTTTGCAATATTATTCTTGCTCTCCTCGGCGCTGCGCTTGCCGACCTCAGGGTCGGAACCCGCGCCCTGACCGTGAGTGAGCTTTTCACCAATCTGAATCTTCTGGTCCGCGCTGGAAACAGCCAGAGCCTGCTTATCGGTATTTACGGCGATAAATTCAACGCCTGTCGTACCGGAATTGACCATTCTGTTTACGACGTTATTTCCCGCGCCGCCTACGCCGACCACTTTCAGAGTGACGACATTTTCGGGCCCTGTCTCCAGAGTATAAGCCATGTTTGTTGCCTCCCGTTATTTTTTTATCCGGCAGAATGCCGCATGGGCGCCGGTTAAATTCTCTTTTAGTTTATCATTTTTCATTTTATAACGATTTTGTATACAGGTCAATGCTTTTTTTCATTATTATGTGAACCGTATATGAATTTAATCTCAAATTTTCGGTTTTTTCCCTTATCGGGGTATATAATGCACCTTATCGTCTATGGTCAAATCCAGCAGCGCCCGGTCTCCGGGGCTAAGCTGGGAAACCGCGGACAGGGCTTTCTGCACCTGATAGTCCAGTTCTTCCGTCAATGCAATGCGCACGGTGAAGCGGCCCATGTAGTCGAATTCAGCCTTGTCCTCACCGCTCAGCTCTATGCCCGTCACATATGGCAGCATACCATATCCGCCCATTATCTCCATAAGCGTCGAGATTTCCTCGGCATAGTCGCCGGAAACCTGGGTGCCTATGATAGGGCTCTCCACCTGTATGCCCTTTATCTGGATCTTACCCGTGAGTTCCTCGGAGCTTATCTTTTCCAGAAAGCGCATGCTGTGGTCAAGACTCCAGAACTCGCCCTGGACGTCCATATATGCGATGGAATCGCTCTCGGTAATGCGTATGCGTATTTTGTTCGGCATTACGCGCTCTATCACGGCGTCGTCCACGGCGGGAAGCTTGGAGGTTATGCGGCTTGCCGCGCTGGAACGGTTGATGAAAAAGAGGCTGTCCCCCTCCTGTATGCCCGAGGCGGAAATTATCGCCCCGTCGGTATAGACCGTGCTGCCCACTACCTCAATACCGCTGACGCGGAACAGCAGGCTCATAAACAAAACTATAGCCGCGCAGACAAAGACAAATGGCAGAGGATTTCTGCTCCTTCTGCGTCTCTGTTGACTGCGCGGTCTGTTTTCCTGTGTATCCGGCATAAGAATCTTTCCTTTTCTAGTGTATTTCAGCCCCCAGGGCGGTGAGTATTCCAACAGGGTCCTCATAGCCCCGGCGCAGGTGGCCGCTGTCCCGCAGTACGGTAATGCCTCCGGCGCCCAGCGCGGCTATCATAAGCGCCGCCGAGCCACGCAGGTCTGTAGCCGTCACGGGTGCTCCGTGTAGCTCCTGCACTCCCCGGACTATGGCAACGCGCCCTTCAGTACTTATCTCCGCGCCCATTCTCTGGAGTTCCGGCACATGCCGGAAGCGGCTTTCAAACATATTTTCCGTAAATACCGATGTCCCCTCCGCTTTCAGCGTTGCCGCCATAAGCAGCGCCTGAGCGTCCGTTGGAAAGCCGGGATATGGTCTGGTGGATATGGGCTTAGGCGCCTTCAGAGTTCTGGGTGCACATATACTGATGGAGTCTCCATCCAGGTTTATATTGCAGCCCATCTCCGTAAGAGCCTGGATAACCGGGCGCAGATGCTCCGGTACCGCTCCGCGAACCGTTACCTCTCCCCCGGCCGAAGCCGCGGCGCAGAGCCAGGTGGCGGCTGCTATGCGGTCCGGCATAACCCGGTGTCTGACCTCCGTACGCGGAGAAAAGCCGCTTATCACCACAGTACTGCTGCCGTCCCCCGTCACCTCCGCGCCCAAAGCCCGCAGAAATGCGGCCAGGTCACATATTTCCGGCTCCCGGGCTGCGTTTGTTATGATTGTGGCGCCGCGGGCGCCGCATGCCGCAAGCATGATATTCTCGGTGGCTCCCACGCTTGGCAGAGCCAGATTTATCTTTGCGCCGTGCAGTCCTTCGCTGCGGCAGATTATGTCTCCGCCCCGCTCGGTTATCTGCGCGCCCATTTCTCTGAGCGCGGAGAGATGCAGGTCTATGGGCCTGGGTCCCAGTTCGCAGCCTCCCGGCATGGCCATAACCGCCTCACCAAAACGTGCGAGCACGGCTCCCAGAAAAATGACTGATGAGCGCATACCCGCCATCAGCTCATGGGGTATACGGCTGTGACGTGCCGAAAACGAGTCTATGTAGATACTGCCGCCGTCACGGTGCACGCCGCATCCAAGACAGCGCAGTATGTCCAATGAGCCATCCACATCCCGCAGGTCGGGACAGCCCACAAGTTCGCTGCGGCATGGGCACAGCACGGCCGCAGCCATAATGGGCAGGACGGCGTTTTTCGCGCCCTGAGTATTCACAGTCCCGTGCAGTTCCCGGCCGCCCACTATACGCCAAATATCCATTTTATCTCCTCCGCAAGCTGGATTTGCTCCATACTATGCGGAAGGCGCGGTAAATGACAGCTCTTATTTTTTCCCGGAATTGCGCTGTGTAAGCTCCAGCACAATAGCAGCTATCTCATCGGTGGCCTTTGAATTGCCCTGAGTGAGCATATTTTTGCCCATGGCCTCCAGCGTTACGCCGTCCTTCAGCAGGGTGCGGATATCGCTCAGAATACTCTCGGCCGAAAACTCTCCCTCCAGCAGGACTCGTGCAGCTCCGGCGCTCTCCATAACCCTGGCGTTCTTCTCCTGATGGTTATTTGTAACGTTGGGAGACGGCACCAGAATGGCGGGCTTACCCAGCACGGCCAGCTCCGACAGGGTGGATGCTCCGGCGCGGCACATCACCAGGTCGGCCGCCTCCATAACAAGAGGCATGTTGTAGATATATTCGCGCACATCCACTCCGGCCTTGCCGTCGGCGCCGGCAGACTTAAGCCGCTGAGCAAAGCTGCTGTAGCCCCGCTTTCCGGTGGCGTGTATAAGAGAAAACTCGCCCGGCTCCATGGCGCAGATAAGCTCGGCCATTACCCTGTTCATGTGGTCCGCTCCCAGAGAGCCCCACACAGAAACCACAAGGGGTTTTTCCGCAGGCAGTCCCAGCTCGGCCTTGGCTTCGGCCTTGGTCATGTCCGTGAACTCGCAGCGGACAGGGGTGCCGGTAACCTCAACCTTTTCCTTTTGCGCGTAATTGCCGCGGCTCTCCTCAAAGCCCACAAGTATCTTATCCACCTTGCCCGCCAGCATTTTGGTGGTGAGTCCCGGCACGGCGTTGGATTCGTGCACCAGAGTAGGCACTCCCAGCTTCGCAGCCGCGGCCAGCACGGGATAGCAGACATATCCGCCGGTGCCCACAGCAACATCTGGCCTGAAATCGCGGATTATGCGCTTTGCCTCCGCTGTGGCGGAAAAGACGTTTTTGACTGTTTTAAGATTATGCACTATCATTTTCGGCTTAAAGCTGCGGCGGAGATTTGTGATTGTGATAGTGGCTATATCGTAACCCTCCCGGGGTACAAGCTCTGTCTCCATATTGCCCTTGGCGCCTACAAACAGTATTTCCGCGTCGGGCATAAGCTCGCGCAGTTTTCCGGCAACGCCAAGCGCGGGGTTGATGTGTCCCGCGGTGCCGCCGCAGGTAAACAGAAATCTCATAATTTTTCCTCCATGCCCGCGTCTCTACCTTCTTCGTGAGGCGCAGAGTATAACGCCCATTTCGGCCATTTGTATCAGCAGCGCTGTTCCGCCATAGCTGAAAAAGGGCAGCGATATGCCTGTACAGGGCACAAGATTGGTGCATACTGCCATATTAAGCAGCACCTGCATGGCCAGAAGCGTGGTGAGCCCTGCGCAGACAAGCAGGCTGTAGCGGTCAGGGCAATGCATGGCTATCCAGTAGCCCCGGATAATGAGCAGAGCGAACAGCAGCACAAGCAGCAGCGCGCCGATGAATCCCATTTCCTCACACCAGACCGAAAAAATAAAGTCGTTGTGCTCCTCCGGCAGATACAGATACTTCTGCCGGCTCTGTCCCAGCCCCAGTCCAAGCAGTCCTCCCGAGCCTATGGCATACAGGGATTGTATGGTCTGCCAGCCCTTCCCCGTCGCATCTGCAAAGGGGTCAAGCCAGGCGGTAATTCGAGAGGAGGCGTGGGCAAATTTTGTAACCACCACGACCCCGGCTGCCGACAGAATAAAGGCGCCTCCCACGAACCAGTACAGTCTGGCTCCGCCCAAAAACAGCATGACCGCGCCTATGCCCAAAATAATGATGGATGCGGATATATGAGGCTGGAGAAGCAGAAGGCCCACTATCCCCACCAATATTGCCGCGAACGGCAGTATGCCCCAGCGAAATGTGCGCATTTTGGCTCCGAAGGCGCAGATCATATTTGCGAAGGCCAGTACCACGCCTATTTTGGCTATCTCAGAGGGCTGAAAGGTAATAAAGCCCAGGCTTATCCAGCGCTGTGCTCCGCCGGAGCTTACGCCTATGACCGGCACAAGAGCAAGCAGCACAAATGACAGGCCAAGCACCAGGCCGGAGACTTTTCTGTAAAAGGCCATGGGCAGCCCCGAGCAGACAAACATGACGAACACGCCGCCTACTGCAAAGATAAGCTGGCGGATGAAATAATAGGCGGCGTTTCCTCCCGTCTCGCGCTCCAGGTCGTAGTAGGCCCGGGCAAAGCTGGAGGAAAACACGGTTATAACGCCCATTATCAGCAGCATGAGCGTAAGTATGGCGAAAGGCAGGTCTATAAGTCCCGCCGAGTGCGGTACGCTGTCTCTTGTCCCCGAGATTGGGGTACTGCTGTATACAACAGCTTTTTTTCCGGCAGCAGCCAAGCCGAAACACCTCCAGTCAGATAATCCCGTACATGAAGGCTATCTCTGTTTCGCCTTTTAAATTCTACAGCTGATATCGCGCGTATACTGCAAAGAAGGACAGCAGCGCCGTGCAGACGGAAATTCCGGTGAACAGGCAGAAAAGCTCCTTTTCCTTCCACTTCTTGCCCGACCATCCGCCCATCTCAAGATGGTGGTGGAAGGGTGCCATGCGGAACACACGCTTGCCGTGGCTCAGCTTGAAATATGTGACCTGTATAATGTCGGAAAGAGTCTCAACAATATACATAAAGCCCAGGGGCACCAGAATAAGAGGCATATCCATGGCAAAAGCCATGGCGCACACGGCGCCGCCCAAAAACAGGGAGCCGGTATCGCCCATGAACACCTTGGCGGGGTTGAAGTTGTATATCAGAAAGCCCATCAGTCCACCGGTAAGGCCGGCGGCAAAGATGCCCAGAGCTGTATAATCCGCGCCCCAGGCCATGCAGATGGCGGAATAGGCTATGAACACGGGTATGCTGGTGCCGGTTGCAAGACCGTCCACACCGTCGGTGAGGTTCACGGAGTTCACCGTGCCCACTATTACGAAGGCTGCGAATATGACATACACAGTCTCCGGCACGGGGATGGTCTTTCCCGCAAAGGGGATATAGAGGTTGGGCGTCACATGGCCGAAGTTGCGCAGCAGGAAGATGAAGGCTATGGCCACCACGAGCTGCAGCAGGAACTTTTTCTTGGCCGTAAGACCCAGATTCTGCTTCTTGCGGAGCTTCTCATAGTCGTCCAGAAATCCTATTGCGCCGAATATAAGCGAAAAGGCCAGCACAAAAATATGGACATAATTGCCCGAGAGCATCTCGCCGAAGCCTACTGTAATGCACACCACGCTCACCGCGGCGATGAACATCAGTCCGCCCATGGTGGGCGTGCCGGACTTGGACATATGCCACACGGGGCCGTCCTCACGGATGGCCTGACCGGCCTTTATACGGCGCAGATACGGCACCAGGAAATATCCTATGCCGGACGACACTATGAAAGCGAGCACAAAAGCTGTTATTAGCTTTATTGTCATTAGTTGGTTCCCCCGATTATTATTTCTCCTTTTTTGCAGCGCGCAGAGCCAGATGCTCCGCCACTATCTCCCGTTCATCCATGTGATGCTTGGTCTTTCCTATTATCTGATAGGTCTCGTGGCCTTTGCCCGCAAGGATAATAATATCATTGGAAAGATGATTGTCAATAGCGTAAGCGATAGCTTCACGCCGGTTTTCTATCACAACATATGGCGTGCGTATGCCCTTCATTCCGGCCAGGATGTCATCCAGAATAGCTTTCGGCTCCTCAGTACGTGGGTTATCCGAGGTGACAATGACGAAATCAGCGTACTTTGCGGCTATGGCGCCCATTACAGGGCGCTTTGTGCGGTCACGGTCGCCGCCGCAGCCGAACAGGAGCACCACCCGTCCCTCGGCGATATCCCTCATTGACCTCAGCACATTTTCCAAAGCATCGGGAGTGTGGGCGTAGTCTATGAGTATGTGGTAGTCGCCGTCTGTGGGAACTACCTCCACCCTGCCCTTCACTCCGTGGGCTGAGCGCAGAGCCTGAGCGCAGCCGGCCAAATCCAGATTCAGGCACAGGCAGCAGGCCAGCACGCCCAGAGCGTTGTATACGGAAAAACGTCCGGGTATCGGCAGATTCACTCTAGCCAGACCGTCTGTGCCGTGCAGGGCCACAAACTTAACCCCGCTGGGGCTTATACGCAGATCGTTTGCAATGAGATCGCCCTCCATGCTGTCTACGGAGTAGCGCAGAACGGGGCATTCTGCCCGCTCCAGCATATAGGGCGCCCACTCGTCGTCAAGATTTACCGCGCCCATGTCGCACTGGGAAAACAGCAGGGCCTTGGCCTGCGCGTAGTTCTCCATAGTGCCGTGAAAGTCCAGATGGTCCTGTGTAAGATTTGTAAACAGGCCCACAGCGAAACGTATACCCGCCACCCGGTCAAGGGCCAGAGAGTGGGAGGAGACCTCCATAACCACATGGGTACAGCCCTCGTCGGCCATTTCGCGAAACAGCTTATGCAGCTCATATGATTCCGGAGTGGTCCTCTCCGTGGGCAGCTCCCGGTCGCCTATCATATTGCTGTTGGTGCCTATCAGCCCGACTTTTGCGCCGCAGACCTCCTCCAGAACATGCTTGAGAAGCAGAGTAGTGGTAGTTTTGCCGTTGGTGCCGGTCACGCCTATCATGGTCATGCCTCCGGCCGGATTGCCGAAATATGTCCGTGACATGAGCGCCAGGGCAAGGCGGCTGTTGGCGACGCGTACGAAAGGCACGCCGTCGTCCATGCGCAGCTGGCAAACCACCGCAGCCGCTCCCCTCTCCATAGCGGAGGCTATGTATTTATGTCCGTCGGTCTCAAAGCCGACTATGGCTACAAACACATCTCCTGGCTCTACGGCACGGGAGTCGTAGCGTATGCAGCCCACTTCCATTTCCAGGTCGGCGCTGTTCTCCAGTACCTGTACCCCTTCCAAAAGCTCTTTGAGTTTCATTTTTATTCCTCCATGGGAAAGGTTAATATCTTCCCAGCTCGCTGGCATCCAGGAGCGAAACTTCTATTATCGTACCGGCGCTCACCTCGGCGCCCGCAGGTATGCTCTGACCCGTCACGCTCTCTCCCGCGCCGTATGCTCCGGAGCGCAGGAACAGCCCCTGCTCGGCCAGGGCCTCCTCCGCCTCCTGCACGGTCATGCCGTTCATATCGGGCACACGCCCGGTTTGCATGGCCTCAGCTCCATCTGTGCACAGGATAACGGAGCTGCCGGGGGCTATGCTCATGCCCGGCTCGGGCAGCTGTGATATTACCGTGTCTCCGCTGCCAAGCACCCTGGCGCTGAGTCCGGCTGCGCGCAGGGAGCTCTCGGCCTTCTCCACACTCATGCCGCTCAGAGCGGGTACGGTACGGCTTAGCTCCTCAAGCTCCTCCGGACTGTAATTGGGCTCTATGCCCATATACGGAAGAGCATCGGCAAAAAATTTCCCCACAGTAGGCGCGGCCATCTGTCCGCCGCTAACATATACCCCGCTGTCGCCGGGGGTATCCAGCAGCACAAGCACGGCTATGCGCGGGTCATCCATGGGGGCCACGCCGACAAAGGAGACGATATATTCCTTTTTATCCGCGTTTATGTTCTGGGCCACCTTCTCGGAGGTGCCGGTCTTGCCGCCTATGCGGTAGCCTGCAACCGCGGCGTTTTTGCCGGTTCCCTCTTTCTTGTCGCCAACCACCTGCTCCAGAGCCTCGCGCACTATGGCGCTGGTCTCGGCGCTTATCACCTGGCGCACTTTTGTGGGCTCGGTGACTGACAGGGTGTTTCCGTCCGCATCGCGCACCTCGCGCAGAACATAGGGTTTCATGAGGTTCCCGCCGTTTACGCATGCGCTCACAGCGGTGATAAGCTGCAGGGGCGTTATGTTGAAAGTCTGTCCGAAGGATGCGGCTGCAAGCTGGCTGAGGTTTTCCTTGTTGAAAAAAACCTCCTCAGGCCACCATATGCTGCCGCTCTCACCATACAGGTCCAGACCGGTTTTATCGAAAAATCCAAAGTTCCGGGCGTATTCATAAAACTTCTCGGCGCCCACCCGCAGGCCGATATTTACAAAGGCCACATTGCAGGAGTGCTGCAGGGACTGTATGAGGCTCTGAGAACCGTGGCCGCCGCTTTTCCAGCACTTGGCCGGAGTATTGCGCCCCTGTACGGCTATGCTGCCGCCGCAGTAAAAGCTGTCCGCCTTTGTTACGGCTCCGGAATCCAGCGCCATGGCGAGGGTAATTATCTTAAAGGTGGAGCCCGGCTCATAGGTATCGCTCAGCGCCTTGTTGCGCCACTGCTTCTGCTGGGCGGCAGAGAGCAGCTCCCCACGCTTATCCGCATCCGGCTCAGCCAGTATCTCCTCCATAAGGTCTTCGTCCACCCTCTGGTAGTTATTCAGGTCAAAATCACCCAGGCTGGCCATGGCCAGTATCTCGCCGGTGTTCACATCCATGACGATGCCCCCGGCGCCGTTGCGCACATCGTAATCCTCGGAGGCCTGTTTAAGGTGCTTCTCCAAATAATACTGCAAACCGGAGTCAATAGTCAAGACATGGTCGTTTCCGCTTCGTGCGTCCCGGTATTCCTCGAAGTTTGTGAAGAGCATATCTGTTCCGGCGGAGTTCTTGGCCCGAACCACCCGTCCGTTAGTGCCTGTAAGCCCGGCGTCGTAATAGGCCTCCACCCCGCTGAGGCCGCTGTTTTCAATACCCACAAAGCCCACCACATGGGATGCGAGGGTGCCGCCGGGGTAGCAGCGCTTGGTATCGGTTTCTATTTTTATACCATTAAGGCTGTGCTCATTTTTAAAGGCCCGCACCCGCGCCGCGGTATTCTCGTCCACCTTTACTGCTACGGTCTTGTACCACGAGGAGCGGTCTCCGGCCTTTTCGGCTATGCTCTCGGCGGAAACCCCCAGTATCTCGGCAAGGCCGCTTGATATAAGCTCCACATCTTCACCGTAAACAGCTATCTCCACAGGGCTTATGTATATCGTATCGGCTGTGGCGCTCATTGCGAGGATATGCCCGCTGCGGTCATATATTGTGCCGCGGTGGGCGGTAATTGTGGTACTTCTCAGCTGCTGCTCAATGGCGCGGCTCTCATACAGCTCGTGATCCAGCACCTGAAGCCTGAACAGGCGCACGCCTACGGCCGCGAACGCGGCAACGCCGCACACAATGAGCAAAAACAAGGTGCGGCGCAGCATCATCCTGCTGGGGCGTCTGTTGGAACGACTATTTTCTTCAGACATATCAAACCTCCGGAGGCAAAAGCCAGTCTCTGAAAAGCATACGGCTAACATCAGCCGAAATATTCCCAGATAGTTTTATGCTCCTCCAATTTGGTCTGATATGCCGGGTACAGTACCGTACAGTCACCGCCGCCCTGGGCAAGCACAGCATCGGCTTCTCCCGGCGGGACCATTTGCAGCGCTTCGGCCGCATCGGCTATACGCCCCGGCGACCACAGCTCCGCATGGCGCGCGGCTGCCAGGCGTTCCTCGGCGCGCAGGACCTCCAGCTGCTCGTTCAGCCTTGCGGTCTCATCGGACAGCGCGGTTATACCGATTCTGGCCGCAATGGTAAGTACATACACCCCTGCGCAGAACAGCACGGCGCAGCACATTGCCGCATGCTTCATTCTGCGTACCCTGTTTTTGTAATTTCTCTTTCTCCCGCCCGTGCGGGACAATTATATTCTCCTTGCCACGCGGAGCTTGGCGCTGCGGGAACGTGGATTCTCCGTCAGTTCCTCCTCCGAGGGCAGTATAGGTTTTCTGGAAACGCTTTTCATGGTCTGCACGAAGCCGCAGGTGCACACGGGAAAATCCCGGGGGCAGGTACAGCCCTTTTCCCGGGAGGCCACGGCATTTTTAACCAGCCTGTCCTCCAGGGAGTGAAAGCTGATAACCGCCAATATGCCGCCGGGAGCCAATCTGTCCATTGCGGTGGAGAGCATTTCGGACACGGCCTCCAGCTCGTCGTTCACGGCTATGCGTATGGCCTGAAAGCTGCGCTTTGCAGGATGCTGCTTTTCTCTGAGCGCCTGGGCCGGCATGGCTCCGCGGATTATATCCACAAGCTCAAGTGTGGTGCATATCTCCTTTTTTTCGCGCTCACGGGCTATGGCGGAAGCTATGCGCGGGGCGTAGCGCTCCTCGCCGAAATCGTAAAGTATGCGTTTCAGCTTGTCCTCAGGCCATGTATTTACTATGGTCTTTGCGGTAACTGCCTCGCTCTCGTCCATGCGCATATCCAGAGGCGCGTCGGCCATATAGGAAAAGCCGCGCTCACTCTCGTCCAGCTGGGGCGAGGACACGCCCAGGTCAAAGAGCATACCGTCCGCCTTCTCCACGCCCTGGGCGTCCATAATGGCGCCAAGGTCACGGAAATTGCCGTGTACAAGGGTCACGCGGTCCATATATTCGCTCAAACGCTTTCCGGCGCGCTCTATGGCCCGCATATCCCGGTCTATGGAGATGAGCCGTCCGCCGGGGCCAAGGCGCTTTGCTATTTCCAGCGAGTGCCCGCCCATGCCGAGGGTACCGTCGATATATATGCCGCCGGGCTTTATCTCCAGACTCTCAACGCACTCTGTGAGCATCACCGAGTAGTGCTTAAACTCTGTCAAATTCTCAGCTCCTCCATAACAGCCGCGATATTCTCGGGCGTGATTTCAAGGGCCGCAACAGCCTGCCACGCCTCGCTGTCCCACAGCTCCGCGTGGTTGTTGCAGCCGACTATGGTGACGTTTTTCACAAGGCCGGCGTAGGCGCGCAGATTCTGCGGCAGCAGCACCCGGCCCTGATTATCCAGCTCCACCCGGGCTGCATATACGAACAGCGGGCGCATACGGCGCTGCTGCACATAGCTCATGGCCTCCACCCGGTCGGAAAAATTTTTCCAGCTCTCACCGGAGTATACGGAGAGGCACTTGTCCATGGATATGGTGATATAAAACTCGCTGCCCAGCTTCTCACGGAGCTTGGCAGGAATAAACAGCCTGCCCTTGGCATCCAGCGTGTGCTGATATTCACCTGTCAAGCGCGTCACCTCCACCTAGTGTGGGATTTTAGTGCTATTTTACACCACTTTCCACCACTATGCTTCAATTATAATTGCGCCGGCAGAAAAAATCAAGTACGGATGTCCTTTTTTTTCCTTGCTTTTTCGACCTGCAGGCATGCAAAAAGGAGCCGACGGTACTCGTCAGCTCCTTTGGCTGTCAGTTTTCAGGTATATCCTCGGCGTCGCGAAGCTCCTCCGGTATGTCCGCATCCGTAAGCACGGGCGCATCAGGTTCCGGGGCCGGAACCGGGATATTTTCCGGTGCGCTCAGGGCGGCGAACTTGCTGCGCACTCCGCTTATGGCGCCCAGAGCGGTATTCACAGCCTCCTCGGTCTCCCGCAGGGAGCTGTCAACATATTCCCAGGCCACGCGGCGCAGCTCGGCGCTGCGGCGCTGTGCGCTGTCCAGCATGGCGCTGCTCTTCTCCTCGGCCTCAGCCAAAACGGCGGCGCTTTTGCTTCTGGCCTCACGCATTATCTCCTGCTCCTCCACCATATGGCGGGCGCGCTCCTCGGCCAGCTTGCGTATGGATTCCGCCTCGCGCTTGGCATTGCCTATGAATTCCTCCTTGGCGGACACAAGGCGCTTGGCCTCGGCCAGCTCCACGGGCAGCTTTGTTTTGATCTCGTCAAGAGCGCCGAGAACCTTCTCGCGCTCAACTATGCACTTGTCGTTGCCAAGGGGCACGCCCCAGGCCTCGCTGACCATTGCGTACAGGCTTTCCAGCATTTCAAGGACGTCATTTTCCATTATTTTTTCAGCTCCTTTGTTCTGTCTTGCACTTCCCGCAGAATTTCAACGGGGACAAACTCCCGCAGATCTGCGCCGTATTTGCCCAGCTCCTTCACTATGGTGGAACTGAGATATGTATATTTCTCACTGGCGGCCATAAAGCAGGTTTCCAGCTCGTGGTTGAATTTTTTATTTATAAGCGCCATCTGAAACTCAGACTCGAAATCCGATATGGCCCGCAGGCCTTTTACGACCACGGGCTTTTCGTATTTTTTCGCATACTCTGCCAGCAGGTCTCCGGAGCAGTCAACCTGCACATTCGGAAAACGCTCCACCACCCGGCGGATAAGCTCCACTCGCTCGTCTATGGAAAAAAGAGGACTGTATTTGCTGCCGTTGACCATGACGCAGACTACCACCTGGTCAAAGGTCTGGGCCGCGCGCTTGATGATGTTCAGGTGCCCCAGAGTGATGGGGTCAAAGCTGCCCGGATAAATTGCAGTCGTCATATTTTTACTCTGCCTCTTTCGTATAGACGGTGAGCTTAACTCTGCCATAGTCATACTCCCGGCGGCGGAATCCGCTCAGAAGCGGCAATTCTTTCTCCCGCCTGCTTTCGCAGACAATTATACCACCTTCCGGCAGGATGTCAAACTTTAATATGGCCTCCAGCACGCTTTCATAGACCTCGCTGTCGTAGGGAGGGTCTACAAAAATCAGGTCAAACCGGCCGCATCCGGCCAGAAAATGCAGGGCGTCGGCCTGGTGCACCTGACCGCGCAGGCCGCAATGGTCCAGATTATCACGCACCAGCTTGGCTGCGTTTCTGCTGCTGTCCACAAACGTGACGCTCTCCGCGCCCCGGCTGGCGGCCTCTATGCCCAGCTGCCCCGTACCGGCAAACAGGTCCAGCACCCGGCGTCCTTCAATGTCGAACTGGACTATATTAAAAATCGACTCCTTCACCTTATCGGTGGTGGGGCGTATATCCATGCCCTCGGGCTCCCGCAGGCGGCGGCCCCGGGCGGTTCCGGTAATTACTCTCATTATTTGTTTTCCTCCCTTTCATCGGCAGAATGGAAATGGTCGTAAACCGCCTGCGCAGCGTTTTTCGGCACTATAAGATTGAGCTGCTCCACGCTGGCCTCCCGTATGGCGGATATGGATTTAAAGGCCTTCAGCAGGTCGTTGCGGCGCTTTTCGCCCACTCCGGCTATTCCGTCCAGAGTGGAATTCATAGTGCCGCGCCGCAGAGAGCGGTGGTATTCTATGGCGAAGCGGTGAGTTTCCTCCTGTATGGTGCCTATGAGGGCAAATACAGCTGGGTTTCCCACTATCCCTATCTCCCGCCCGTCCGGCTCCTGCAGGGCGCGGGTTCTGTGGCGGTCGTCCTTTACCATGCCGTACACCGGCACGGTGAGCCCCAACTCCCGCAGCACCTCAAGGGCGGCTGCGGCGTGGACGGAGCCGCCGTCTATGAGCAGCAAGTCCGGCAGAGCGCCGAAGCCCTCATCCCCCTCGCTCCAATGGCGGAAACGGCGCAGCACGGCCTCGCGCATGCTGTGGTAGTCGTCCTGAGTTGCTGTATCGTGTATTTTGAATTTGCGGTAGTCCCGCTTCAGGGGCTTGCCGTCTTTAAACACGGTCATTGCGGCAACTATGCCGAAATTGCCGATGTTGGATACGTCAAAGGCCTCTATGCGGCTGGGCAGCTCCGGCAGCTCAAGAGTGCGCTGGAGCCACTCCAGGGTCTTGTTCCGCCGCTGGGCGGCTGTAGTCACCCGTGAGCACTCCTCTTTGGCGTTCACATTGGCTCTCTCCACCAGACGCAGCCTGTCGCCCCGTTTGGGCACCTCCACATATACACGCTTGCCTCCCTGCTCGCTGAGGAACTGCTCCATGGACTCCCTGTCGTCGCAGTCGCAGGGCAGCAGGATGTTTTTGGGGAAATGTCCACGGCGTTCATAGTACTGGCGCACAAAGGCGGATATCACCTCGCCGTCGTCCTCCAGAGGCTCGTCCATAAGCTCATAGTCCTTGTCCACCAGATTGCCGTCCCGGTAGTGCAGCACGGCCAGGCAGCATTTTGCGCCTCTGAACCAGCCCACGGCGTCGGTATCGGCGCGGGTGGCGGCTATAACACGCTGGCGGTTGCCAAGCGTGGACACGGCGCGCAGCCTGTCCCGCAGCTCCGCGGCCAGCTCAAAGCGCAGCTCGCCGGCAGCCTTCATCATGTCGGCCTCAAGCTGTTTTTCCAGCTCGTCGCTCTTTCCCTCCAGTATGAGCACCGCGTCCGCTATGGAAGCGCGGTACTCCTCCGCGCTGCTGTCCTTGAGGCAGTAGCCCCGGCAGTTGCCCATGTGGTGGTTCAGGCAGGGCCTCTCCCGGCCTATGTCCCTGGGGAACACGCGGGAACAGGTGGGCAGCTTCAGGGCCTTGCATATGGTGTCTATAACGTCGTGGGTCTGGCTGCGTCCGCCGAAGGGGCCGAAATAGGAGGCGCCGTCCTCGGCAGTCCTGTTGGTTATGGTAAATTTAGGGTACTCGCTCCGCCGGTCAAGCCTGACGAAGGGATATCCCTTGTCGTCCCGGAGCAGAATATTGTAATGGGGCTGGTGGCGCTTTATGAGGGAGTTTTCCAGCACCAGGGCTTCAAACTCCGACGCGGCGACTATTACGTTAAAATCCCGCACCTTTTCCACCATGGCGGCGACCTTGGGCAGATGCTCGCCCCGGAAATAGCTGACCACACGGTTTTTCAGGGCCTTGGCCTTGCCCACATATATAACCTCGCCCTTTTCGTCCAGCATGATATACACGCCGGGCAGCAGAGGCAGGCGGTTCGCCTTTTCGCGCAGCTCGTCTATACGCATCACACAGCCTCCGGATTTGTCTCATGGGCGCCGGCAGCGGACCAGGCTGTGATGGTAAAGACCACCACAGCGCCGCCTATGAGCGCCATGGTGCCGGGGCGCTCCCCGTCAAAAATGAATACCCACAGGGGATTGAGCAGGGGCTCCGCCGCGCCAAGCAGGCAGCAGGCCAAGGGCGGGCACAGCTCCGCCGCCCTGGCGTAGAGAATATAGGGAAAGCCAAGCTGTATTGCGCCAAGAAACAGTACGCTGCCCACCGCCGCCGGGGTGACTTCCGGCACACCGCCCGCGAAAAGGAACGGCAGTCCCAGCGCAAAGCACAGGGTCTGGGATATGAGTATGGCGCTCAGGCGCTCATCGCCGGCGCTCTCACCGTTTATGATATACATGGCGGCCATTGATATACCTGCCGCAAGTCCGGAAAGGTTGCCCAGCAGTCCACCGGGTGTGAGTTGGTCCAGGAAAAACATGGATATTCCCACGAGGGTCAGCAGCACGGCGGCAATATCACGCCGGGCAAAGCGGGTGCGAAGGAAAACCGCCGACAGGAGCACTATAAATATGGGCGCCGTGAACTGCAGAACTATGGCGTTCGCCGCCGTGGTCAGCTTGTTGGCTATGACGAAAAAGGTGTAGGTGCAGGCCAGGGCCGTACCTGCCGACAGGGTCTTTTTGTCAATGATGAAGCGGTGGCGGAAAAGCAGCATGTAAACCGCTATCACCGCCCCGGCCACCAGACTGCGCGCGCCGGACAGCAGCATTGGGTTCCAGGGCACGAATTTCATAAAAATACCGCCGGTGCTCCACAGGCAGGCGCACAGGAGCATCTCCACTATACATCTGTTTTTAGGGGACACGGGACTCACCTCCGGATACAAAACAAGGGCGTGCCGCAACACGCCCTTATCTGAAAACAGACAGAAAATATATGCTGAAAGAGTATCAGTCGGAGAAATCGGTCTGGATGAGGGTCGCCAGAGTCTCAATAGCCTCCACCTCGTCGGAACCGTCAGCAATTATCTTGATAGGAGTGCCTTTGACAATGCCCAGAGAGAGCACTCCAAGGAGGCTTTTGGCGTTGACGCGGCGCTCGTCCTTCTCGACCCAAATGCTGCAATTAAACTCATTTGCCTTCTGAATAAAGAATGTTGCCGGTCTTGCATACAGGCCAACCTGGTTATTTATAACGACCTCTTTGACGATCATATCCGATTACTCCTTTAAGAAACATTTTTACACTCTCGTCTATTTTGCTGTTCACATTGGAATTGGTATTATTTTAGCAAATCCAAACGGCAATAGTCAATGAATTTTCATAGTTTTGGCGCAATGCACAGTAATGCGCAGAGCGCCTACTGACTTTTATTTCAGTTCCACAACAGTCACGCCCATTTCGCCCTCGCCAAATCTTCCCGGGCGGAAGCTTTTTACCTGTTTGTTCCTTTTGAGGCTCTGGCCTATGGCCGCACGCAGCGCTCCCGTGCCTTTACCGTGGATTATCGTGACGGTATTCAGCTTGCCCAGCACGGCGCTGTCGATATAGCGCTCCACCACGGGCACGGCCTCGTCTGTCATCATTCCGCGCACATCTATCTCCGAAGGGACGGTGACCGTGCGAAGGGATGCCTGATGGCTCTGCACCGCCCTGCGGGTCTCCTTTTTGCCGCTCTGCTCCAGCAGGCGCACCTCGTTCTGCTTGACGCTCACCCGCATGATGCCGGCCTGAAGAGTAAGGCTGCCGTCGGCGGCTACATCCATGACCTCGGCCTTTACGCCCATGGAGACTATCTCCACAGTATCTCCGGCGCGGATATCCCGCTCGTTTTTTACAGGCTCCTGACTTACCCGCTTCTGGGCGTACTTCTCCTCCGCCTCATTGAGCCTGCGTCGCATCTCAGCGCGGGCCTCATTCTGGGCCTGATGGTCGGCGGCCTCGCTGGCTGCCCTGCGCATGGCGTCAATTTCGTCGAAGGCCTGCTCCACGGTGCGGCGGGCGTCGGTAAGTATGCTCTCGGCCTCACGGCGGGCGCGCTCGTTGGACATTTCAAGCCGCACTTCCACTTCCCTCTTGGCCTGCTCCGTGCGGCGGAGATTCTCCTCTGCCTGGCGAAGCTTTATGCGCGCCTCGTCCTGGTCCCGCTCAAGCTGCTGGCGCATACGCTCCAGCTGTTCAAGAGTGTCCTCAAAGTTCATTGAGTCGGCGTTTATGAGCTTTTTGGCCTCGTCAATAATATGGTCGGACAGGCCAAGACGGCGGGATATGGCGAAAGCGTTGGATTTGCCCGGTATGCCTATGAGCAGCTTATAGGTGGGACGCAGAGTCTCCACGTCAAACTCGCAGGAGGCGTTCTGCACGCCCTTAGTGGTGGTGGCGTAGACCTTCAGCTCTGCGTAATGAGTTGTGGCGGCCACCATTGCTCCGCTCTTTCGGGCGTACTCTATTACGGCTATGGCAAGGGCGGCGCCCTCGGTGGGGTCCGTGCCGGCGCCCAGCTCGTCAAAGAGCAGCAGAGTGCCCGCATCGCACTCCTCCAGCACGCGGACTATATTGGTCATGTGTGAGGAGAAAGTACTGAGCGACTGCTCTATGCTCTGCTCATCGCCTATGTCGGCCAGCACCCGCCGGAATATGGGCAGCTCGCTGCCGTCCGCCGCGGGTATGTGCAGGCCGCACTGGTTCATTACGGCGAACAGGCCCAGGGTTTTCAGGGTGACGGTCTTGCCGCCGGTGTTGGGGCCGGTAATAATAAGAGTATCAAATTCCTTGCCCAGCTCTATGTCTATGGGCACGGCCTTTGTCTGGTCAAGCAGCGGATGGCGGGCTTTTTTCAACCTCAGATTGCCGTCGGACAGCACAGCTTCGCCGCAGTTGAGCTTATAGCTGAGCTTCGCCCGGGCGAATACGGAGTCCAGCTCCACCAGCACGGTGAAGTCGCAGGTGATATCATCCCGGTGTCCGGCGCAGTCGGCGGAGAGCTCCATGAGTATGCGCTCTATCTCAGTCTTTTCCCGGGCCCGGAGCTCACGCAGCTCGTTATTTGCCTTCACGACGCCCATGGGCTCCACAAACAATGTGGCGCCGCTGGCGCTGACATCGTGGACAAGGCCGGGGATGGCTGAGCGGTACTCTGCCTTTACTGGCACCACATATCGCTCGGAGCGCTGGGTGATTATGGCCTCCTGCAGGGCCTTGGAGTAGCCCGGTGAGGAAATAATCTTCTGGAGGGTATCCCGCACCCGGGCGCTGGCGGCGCGCATCTGGCGGCGTATGGTGGCAAGCTCGGAGCTGGCGGAATCGGCTATCTCATCCTCGCCCAGTATGCTGCCGGTTATTTTTTCCTCCAGGAATTTGTTGGCCTGAAGGGATGCGAACAGATAGTCTATATCCGTGCGGGAGGAGCTTTTGCCCTCGCCGTAGGCGCGCACGGTACGCGCGCAGCGCAGCACTCCGGCTATATCCAGCAGCTCACGGGTGTTGAGCATGCCGCCCATGTCCGCCCGGGCAAGGGAGGAGCGCACATCCTTTACTCCGGAAAAAGAGGGGCTGCCCTTGACCACCATCATATCCTTGGCGGCGCTGGTCTGACCCAGACGCCGGCGGACCTCGCTTCTCTCGGCGCTGGGGCGCAGGGCGCGGCAGCTCTCCTTCGCGCTTTCACAGGAAGCCTCGTTTGCCAGCATTTCCAGCACGGCGGGAAGCTCCAGTATAGAAACAGATTTTTCGTAAAAATCCATAGGTATCTCCATTTTTTAAATATTTACGCTTTTCCAGTAGTCCAGAGAGCCGAAGCCCCGCTCCAGCTGGGCCATAACATAGCCCTCGCAGACGTTTTTCAGGCGTTCAAAGGCATCCCCCTCCAGAGAGAAGGAAAAAATCTTCTTGGGCTCGGCGCAGCTTATATAGCGCATGGCCAGCAGGGACTGGCTGCACAGGGGCAGGGACACGCCGGCCGAGCCGGAGGGGCAGCCCGCGCAGTGCAGATTGCCGCCGTTCAGGGAAAAGCGCGGAAACTCAATATTCTCCTCTCCGCAGCCGGAGCAGCAGTCCAGAAACGGCGTATAGCCCGAAAGACACATAAGCCTCAGCTCGAACACCGCCTTTATATGCTCCGGAGGATACATGCCGCGGCTGAGGGCGTAGAGACTGTTTAGTCCCAGGGACAGCACCTCGGAGTTGGGGGCGTCCTCATCGGACACCGCGTCCAGCAACTCGGCTATATAGCTGCCCAGGGCCAGTCTGGGCAGATCATCCCGCAGCCCCAGAAACTGCTCAAGGGTCTCGGCCTCGTTTACAGACCATCTGCCCCGGTTGCCGAAGAGGGTGAACTCGCCGTAGCACAGCTGCTGGGAGGCCGCGGCATATTTGCAGCCCCGGCGGCGCGCGCCTCTGGCGGACACGGATATCTTGCCCTCCCGCTCGGACAGGAGGGTGAGCATTTTATCCGCTTCCCTGTAGTTTGCCTCTCTCAGCACCAGAGCCTTGGTTGTGAGAAACATTTTACCGCCCGCCTACTCGCTGTATCCGAAGTTGCGCAGCTGGGCCTGGCTGTCACGCCAGTTCTCCTTGACCTTCACCCATGTCTGGAGGAACACCCTGGTGCCCATGAAAGTTTCTATATCCTGACGGGCCAGAGCGCCTATCTTTTTCAGCATGGCGCCCTGCTTGCCTATGATAATGCCCTTGTGGCTGGCCTTTTCACAGTATATGGTCACGTCCAGGTCGATTATCTCGTTATCCCGCTCGGTGAAACGGGTGATCTCCACAGCGGTTCCATGGGGCACTTCCTTGTCAAGGCACAGTAGCAGCTTTTCACGGACTATCTCGGCGCAGACCTGCTTTTCTGGCTGGTCGGTTATCATGTCCTCCGGGAAGAGCATCGGCCCCTCTGAGGCGTACTTCTTCATCTCGGCCAGAAGCTCCTGAGTTCCGTCGCCGTTCTTTGCGGAGATGGGGATGACGGCGGCGAAGTCGTGGACCTGGGAGTAGAGGGCGATGACGGACAACAGCTCCTCTGGAGGAACGGTGTCTATCTTGTTGATGCAGAGTATGGCGGGCACGCGGCTGTGCTTCAGGCTGTCCATAAGCTCCTGCTCCTGTGGACCTATGTTGGCTATGGGCTCCACCAGCATTACAACGGCGTCCACATCGGCCACGGACTCCTTCACCACCTTCACCATGTAGTCGCCCAGACGGGTGCGTGCCCGGTGGAGGCCGGGGGTGTCCATGATGACAAGCTGGGTATCGCCGGTGTTGAGTATGGCGCAGATGCGGTTGCGGGTGGTCTGTGGCTTATTGGAAACTATGGCTATCTTCTCCCCCACCAGGCAGTTGGTGAGGGTGCTCTTGCCCACGTTGGGGCGTCCGCAGATGGTTATCATTGCGTTTTTCGTGATGTTTGACATGGTTTTGTTCTCCTCATAAAAATAAATTTTATCCAGAGGGGCACGGTGAGGACAATTACCGCCGCCCACATGGGATATTTTTCCGCAAAGCGCGCCGCTGCCTCAAGGCTTTCGGCGCTGAAAAAGATGACGCAGCCGACTACGGCGGCGCATACCGCCGCGCACAGCACGGCTCCCGCGGCAGCATCCTTGGCAATTTCGACAAACGGGTCGTATTCGCCGCTTATCCTGTCGCACACGGCCTCCACGGCGGTGTTGAGGCACTCCAGGGCCGTGACGGCGCCTATGCACAGCATAACGGCGCACCAGTTTCCCGGGGATATGCCGCAGACAAAGCCCGCCATCACCGCATAAAAGGCAAAGGCCAGATGCACGCGCATATTGCGCTGGGTGGCTATGGTGCGCGCAACGCCCCTGAACGCAAAAACGAAGCAGCGCATATCAGATGCCCAGCCGCGCACAGACGGCTTTTTCGTGCCCGCGCATCAGGCGCTTTTCCTCTCCCTCGTCCATGTGGTCGTAGCCCAGCAGGTGCAGCACGGAGTGGATGGTGAGATAGCTTATCTCCCGGTTGGCGCCGTGTCCGAACTCCTCGCCCTGTGCCCGTGCCCGCTCCAGGGACATGGCCATATCGCCCAGCAGTATTTTGCCGGACTCCGGATTTATCTCGCACAGCTCCGCGTCAAATCCGCCGGGGACAAGCTCGTTCATGGGGAAGGACAGCACATCGGTGGCTCTGTCGACTCCGCGGAACTCCAGATTTATGCCGTGTATGCCCTCATCGTCGGTGAGCAGCACATTCACCTCGCAGGGGACGTCTATGCCCTCGCAGTCCAGGGCGGCGTTTACCGCCCGGCGGATGAGCGCGGCGGCCTGATTGGAGCCCAGTCCGGTCTTGTCCCGGTAAATGAAAATATCGTGTTCCATATTACAGCTTCCTCTTGTATTTATGGGGCGGAGCCGGAATACGGGAGACCGGCTGCTCCGGCTTTGAGTGCTTGTCGTAGGCCTCGATTATACGCTGTACCAGCACATGGCGCACAACGTCGGCGGCGGTTAGACGGCATATTTTGATATCCTCTATGCCCTCCAGCACGCGCATGGCCTCTTTGAGGCCGCTGGGCTTGTCCGAGGGCAGGTCTATCTGGGTCACGTCGCCGGTTATCACCATTTTCGAGCCGAAGCCCATACGGGTGAGGAACATCTTCATCTGCTCCCGGGAGGTGTTCTGAGCCTCGTCCAGAATGATGAAGCTGTCGTCCAGAGTGCGGCCGCGCATGTACGCCAGGGGCGCAACCTCTATGTTGCCCTTTTCAAGATATTTGTTGTAGGTCTCGGCGCCCAGCATATCGAAAAGAGCGTCGTACAGGGGGCGCAGGTATGGGTCCACCTTACTCTGCAGGTCGCCGGGCAGAAAGCCCAGGCGCTCGCCCGCCTCCACCGCGGGACGGGTGAGTATGATGCGGTTTACCTCCTTGTTTCGAAAAGCGGCGACGGCGGCGGCTACCGCCAGGTAGGTCTTGCCCGTGCCGGCGGGGCCTATGCCCAGGGTGACGGTATTGTTCAGTATTGCGTCTATATACTGCTTCTGGCCCAGGGTCTTGGCCTTTACGGGCTTGCCCTTGGCGGTTATGCAGACAACATCCCGGGCCAGCTCGCTCACCTTGCTCTCCCGGCCCTCGGTGACCAGCTTTATGATATAGCGCACGTTCTGAGCGTCTATCTTCTCGCCCTTTGCGGCAAGGCTCAGAAGGCTCTCTATGGCTTTCTCCGCCAGCATTACATTGTCTGCCTCGCCGGAGATCTTGAGCTGCTCGTCCCTGTCCGTGACCTTTACGGACAGTTCGGTCTCTATTATGCGGAGATTCTGGTCAAAGGAGCCGAACACATCTATGACGTGCTCCATACGCTCCACCGACATTGTCTTTTCTATCATTGGCTTTCATCTTCCTCTCTGGGGTTTATGTCCGCGCTCTCACGCAGCGCTATATTTTCCATGCAGGAGGCTTTGAGCGTAACGTACACCCGGTCTTCCTCCCGGCGCACGGTAAAATCAGCCGAAAGTATCTGTGCGTCCTCCCCCGTCTCCCGGCGGAGCCGGGCGGCAAGCTCTTCGCGCAGTTCAGACTCGGCCTCAGCCGGCGATACGGATACTGTCTGTAGCGTATACTGCTCCCGTGTCTCCCGCACCAGAGCCGCGGGCAGAGTGAACAGTCCTTTCAGCTCAAGTTTCCATACATTGTAGATTGTATCACAAGCACTACGGTAAATTCCAGTATTCTTATAAAAATTTAAGCGTTTTCCGCCAAAAACAAGGGCATAGCTTCCTGCCGTGCGCCCTGTTGGTACTTTTTCCTGCCTCTGAAGGGGCGCGGCGGCGGTAAATTCATAAAAGGTCTGGGCCCAGACCTCCCCCAGAGCGTTGACCGAGCGGTATTCCACAGGCTTCTCCCACAGCTCCAGCCCAGGTACTGTGCCCGAAATAAGCACATCCCCCTTCAGCACAGCGCTGCCCGGGGCTACGGACGCCGCGCCCCGGAACACATTTATCCTGCGCACCACACCGCTCTTTTTCGCCACAACATTTCCGGGCAGGCTGCTGTAGTCCATCTCAGGCTGCTCTATGCGCTCGCGCACTATAACCGTAGCACGGCTGCCGTGGACGTTAACGGTCAGGAAGCTAAGCTCCGGTATGCGCTCCAAAGCCATGGAGCGTATACGGTCAGCGCTGAAAGCTGTCCAGTTTGCCCCTATATACACGCCGCAGTCCTCCAGCACACCCAGGATCTCTGAGCTTGACACCTTCTCGTTGCCCACCAGGTCAATATCCCATATATACAGTCCGGAAAAGCCCAGGAGCAGCAGTACGGCCATAAGGCCGGCCAGCAGCACATAGCGCCGCTTCACCCGGCTCAGGGTGTAGCTGGCCCCCCGGCGGGAGAGCACCTTCAGCTCGCATTGAGCCCTCTGGGCGCAGGAGCGCGCCCGCTCAAGATAACGGCGGGGTATCTCGCAGTACAGCTCCGCAGATGACACGCTGCGGCAGACGCCCAGCTTAACGCCGTATTTCGCGCACTCGTTCAAAAACTCCTCCGGCTGTCCCCCGGAAACCGACACCTGCGCCCAGCCGCGCAGCCTCTCCACGGTTTTTTCCATGCTCTCCCCCTAGTCCAGCTCCGCCATAAGCAGTTTTCCCCGGATGTGCAGCTCACCCGGGGTCATTTTCTCCAGCTCAAAGGCGCTGCCACGCAGACGCAGAAGCTGCCGCCCGCAGTCTATTTCAATAAGCTCCTGCGAAAACACCTGTATACGCCGGTGATTTTCCACCACCACGCTGCTGCCTCCTGTGACGGTAAGCTTAGGCACATTGGGCAGCGTTTCGGCCGGAAGGTCGAAAAAAGCCGCGGCGCTTTCCAGTCCCTTGCCCATTTTCTCACCTCCGCTTGAAAAATATATGCGCATGGCCTTCCGGTTTAGCCCATATATTCTTTAACATCAAGGGACAAACCAGGAGGTACTGCCGTGACGCTTGTGAATATGAGAAGATATATGTCCATGCTGCTGGTGGGAGGCCTGTTTGCAGCAGCCATGGTTTACTCCCCGGCGGCGGTATCCGGCGCCGCAGAGGGGCTGAGCCTGTGCCTGAATGTGATAGCCCCCACTCTGCTGCCCTTTTTCGTACTGTCCAATCTGCTCTGCGCTCTGGGGCTTCCCGGCCTGGTGGGACGCTTTGCCGAGCCGGGCTTCCGCCGTCTGTTCGGAGTGAGCGGAGCGGGCTGCGGCGCCTTTATTCTGGGACTTACCGGAGGCTATCCCCTGGGGGCGGCCTCGGTATGCTCCATATACACTCAGGGGGATATCTCCCGCTCCGACGCAGAAAGGCTGCTCCTGTTCTGCAACAACACAGGCCCGGCCTTCATCATAGGCATGGCGGGGATTGGCGTATTCCGCTCATCCTCCATCGGGCTGGGGCTTTATATTTGTCACGCGCTGGCCGCCGTGCTGGCGGGGATGCTTCTCTGCAGCGGAAAACGCAGAAAGCTCCCGGACGCCGGTATTATCCGCGCACGGGAGCTTTCGCCCGCCCTGACAGACGCCATGCTGCGCGCTCTGCGCAGCACCGCCATGATATCGGGCTTTGTTGTTTTCTTTTCAGCCCTTGCCGCGCTGATGCGGGAGAGCGGGCTGTTCACCCTGCTGACAGGGCTGCTGTGGGAAAACACGCCTATGAGTCTGGGGCAGAGTGAATGTCTGCTTACGGGGCTGCTGGAGCTGGGCAGCGGCATAGCAGGCATGAGCGGGCTGCCGCCCACGCCGGGAAATCTGGCCCTGTGCTCCTTTATTTTGGGCTGGGGCAGTCTCTCCGTACAGATGCAGACCGCCGCCGTGATTTCCCCCTCCGGGCTTAAAGGCACGGGCTGCGTTCCCGCCAAGCTGCTGCACGGCCTTATAGCCGCCTCGCTGGCCTGGATGATGGGAATTATTTTATAATTCGTCCGGAAAGCGAAAGCCCGCCAGAGCCTCATTAAGAAAGTCGTTAAGAGGCTTCAGATTGCGAAAAATCCCATTCAAAGTCTCTCCAAGACCGTCAGAGAGCACCTGCTCGTCCGTGAGGGGTACGGAGGCGTACCAGCTCTTGTTTTTAAGCCACTCGCCGCAGGGGGCGTCGGCGGGATATTCCCGCGGCACATTTTTGAGCTGTTCGCCCAGTATATCGCAGCCGGCGCTTTCCACCAGCTCTTCCCACTCCTCCTGACGGCGGTAAATACTCTCCCGCACCATGAGAGTGGCCTGACGCAGAGAGGGCGTGTGCAGTCCGGCGGCGGCAAAGGAGCGGTCACCCGGCTGGAGCCACAGGAAACATCCCACGGGCACGGCTCTCTTTCCGTGCGGAGACAGCTGAGCTCTGTAGGCCGGATTATAGGGCGGCCTGTCCGGCCACATGCGAACATCACGGGGAATTCGGAAAATAAGCTCCCCGGGACGCCGCTCCAGAAGCGCCGGTTCCCACTCGCTCATTCGGAATATAAGCTCCTGCACCAGAGCGGCGAAAGTCTCGTCCGCAGCCTTTTTTTCGGCCTTATGGGCGTGATACCAGGAACGCTCATTGTGCAGCTCCAGCTGTGTAAGATAATCCAGAAGTTCTCTCACCTGTGCTCTCCTTATTCGGCCTTTTCGTCCAGGTAGTACAGGTCGAAATCCCTGCCCAGAATGTTGTGTATCTCCTCAAGGCCTTCTTTCATTGCGGCGGCAAGGCTCTCGTTTATTACGCCCCGGTCGTCCCCGGCGGCGTATCCGTCCAGAGTCTTGTGCAGGTCCCAGAGCCTGTAATGCCAGCCTGCCTCGGAGGAGCTTACGCCGTAGTCCTCCAGGTCCACCATGAACATGGGTGTGTAGCCCACGCCGCTCACCCAGCTCTCGCCGCTGTCGGGGTCCTTGGTAAGCTCTATGTTCAGCACGGCGGTGAGGTTTGTGCGCTCGTCGTTCTGGCAGGAGACAAAGTTGCCCAGGCTGTAGACTATGAAGCCAGTCTTTTTCTCGCCGTACTTATCCTCAAATTCCCGCAGCTCCATAGGCTCGGGCACATGGGTGTGTCCGCCCAAAATAATGTCGGCGCCCTCTTTGAACAGAAAATCTGCCAGCTCGTTCTGCTCGGCGTTGGGTTCCACGGCGTACTCGTCGCCCCAGTGCATAAACACCGCGACTATATCCGGCTCAAGGCCGCGGGCATATGCCATGTCATTTTCAATCATGTCGTAGCGTATCTCTCCGCTGCCGTCCATAATATTCTCGTGATACACATTCACGCTGTAGTCGTGGCCATTGTTGCTGACTCCGTTGGTGCCGTAGGCGTAAGCCAGAAACGCCACCTTCACGCCGCCGATGTCGGCCACGGTAACGCCGCTGTTCTCGTCCCGCTCTTCCTGTGAGCGATAGGTGCCCACATGGGCCAGCTCGTTTTTCTCCAGAACATCAAGAGTACGCCGGAGGCCGCCCACATAGCCGTCCAGAGCGTGGTTGCTGGCGGTGGAGATAAGGTCCAGACCCGCGCCACGCAGAGAGGCGGCAAGGGCCTCTGGAGAGCAGAACAGGGGAAAGCCCGTGTATTCCTTCGTATCGGGAAAGGTGGTTTCCAGACATGCTGCGGAGTAATCCGCTGCTGAGAGTATACCCGCGGCGTCGGCAAAAATGGCGCTGTAATCATAAACGTCCTTTTCCCCGTCGTAGGCCTCGTCGTTGAGGCCGGTGTGGCATACTATGTCTCCGGCCACAGCCAGGTTGACGGAAAAGGCGTTCTCCCCCGCCTCGGGAACATATTTGTCGTCCATACTCGGAAAGTTCACTTTGGGAGCCTCGCCGGGATTCAGAACGGTGGTTTCCTCTTTGCCCGGAACATCCCGAAGGCTGTAGTTTCTTAAAACTATAACACCCAGGATTACCACCAGCACTACCAGCACCACATACATGACGCCGTCAATTAGTTTTCTCATAGCTTTACCTCATTGCACAGATTTTTCGCAAAAATGCAGTATACAGAGCTAATTATAGCATCATATTTATAAAAATAAAGTGCTTTTTCTTTAAAAGTATGGTATACTTAATTCAATTATTTTCCGTTTCGGATATCGGGGGGCACTTTAATGGAACAACTGGCGAAAAATCAGCTTCACACCGCCAGGGTGGACAGCTTCAGTTCTCAGGGCTTCGGGGTGTGCAGAATAGACGGGCGCGCGGTGTTCCTGCCCGGCGCGCTCCCCGGTGAGCTGTGGGAAATGAAGCTTCTGAAAGTCACCGCCTCCGCCGTATACGCAAAGGGAATAAAGCTGCTTGAGAGTTCTGAGCACCGGACCGAGCCTGTCTGCCCGGTTTATGGCCGCTGCGGCGGCTGCGAGCTTATGCACATGGACTACGAGCTTGAGAAGGAGTTTAAGCTCCGCCGGGTGAACGACGCCTTCGCCCATATAGGCGGTCTGGATTTCCGCATAAAAGAAATACTGGGCGACGAGACCCGGTACAGATACCGCAACAAGGCCATATTCGCCGTGGGCGAGGGCGTCACCGGATTCTTCCGGGGGCGCAGCCACGACATAGTGCCTGTGGAAAGCTGCCTTATCCAGTCCCCCATTGCCGACGCGGCAGCCGCCGCCCTGCGCGCATGGATGAGCGCAAACTCCGTGCCGGCCTATGATGAGGAGACAGGCCGTGGCTGCGTGCGGCACATTTTCGTCCGCAGCTCACGGGAGGGCGGCGCCGTGGCCTGCGTGGTCTGCGCAAGAGGGCTGGGCGCCAAAACCCAGAGCCTTGTGAAGGCCCTCACCGAGGCCGTTCCCCAGCTTACTGGCGTGGTGCTGAACATAAACAAAAGCCGCGGCAACACCGTTCTGGCCGGAGATTTCCACACGCTGTGGGGCAGCGAGCTGCTGGAGGAGACGCTGTGCGGTCTGCGCTTCTCCCTCTCTCCCCTGTCCTTCTTTCAGATAAACCCGCCTCAGGCCGAGAGGCTGTATGAGCGGGCCGTTCAGTACGCCGCCCCCACAGGCGGTCTGGTGCTTGACCTCTACTGCGGCGCGGGCACTATAAGCCTGTGTCTGGCGCGGAAGGCCGACAGGGTCATAGGCGCCGAAATAGTGGAAAGCGCCGTAATGAACGCCCGGGACAGCGCAGGGAGGAACGGCATAGAAAACGCCGAATTTATATGCGGCGACGCGGGCGACGCCGCCCGGGAGCTGCTGCGCCGGGGTGAAAAGCCCGACGCCGTAGTGCTGGACCCGCCCCGGAAGGGGCTGAGCGAGCAGGTCATAGACTGCGTCTGCGGCATGGAGCCGGAGCGCGTGGTATACGTCTCCTGCGACTGCGCCACCCTTGCCCGGGACATGAAGCGCTTTGCCGGACTGGGCTACCTCGCACAGACAGGCTGCGCCGTGGACATGTTCCCCTGCACCCACCATGTTGAGTGCGTTGTCTTGATGTCACGGGTGGAGAAATAGGACTATTCAAAACACTGATAAATAAAGGGTTTCCAGACATTGCATTTTTCTCGCGGCAACTTTGCCGGG
>JBMNQC010000010.1:0-113587 GCA_050943935.1 Candidatus Heteroscillospira sp.
GATTTGCATATGGGAAAGCTCGCCATATGGCGTTTGCAGTCACACAGTGCTTTCGGCGGCACTTGGCTGAGTGATTATCTTCCCAACCGGCTGGGCGTTCATATGGATGAAGCAACTGCACAACAGGACGGCGGCCTTGAAATGAAACAAAGCTACTAACAATTCCAAGCATTTCACCGGCGGAGCTTGCTCTGCCGGGTACATAAAAAAACAGGCTCCCACGGAGCCGGAAAGGAGAAGTCTATGAAAGCGTTGAAAAAGAACAGTGCCCTGTATCTGGAACAGATTGCCTCTGCGGTAGCTGAATGCTATGAAAAAGATGAGAAGCCCTGCAATCGGGCATTGCTGGAGCTTTATACACGGATCGGTCAATGTATCTGCCGTCAGGGAGAAAAAGCGTTTATCCCGCACTTGGCTGAAATGCTCGCCGACCGGTTTCCATCGCTGAAGGGCTTCTCTCTTCGCAATCTCCGCAGGATGCGTGACTTTTACCGCACTTATGAAAACAACCCGATTCTTATGGAAAGGGCACAGTATCTTGGCTGGACACAGAACGCCGTGATACTGGAGTACTGCGAAACCGATGCGCAGCGTTCTTTTTATATTGGCCTTGCCGTGGAACGGAACCTTTCCAAACTGGCGCTCATGAAAGCCATTCAGGAGCATGCCTTTGCCGATGCCATCCATGCGGAGGATTACGCTGAGCGCATGGAACCCAGCTTTGCCCCTGTAAGCGATAGCTGTCCAGATGAAGCCGTAGACACCACCGAAACCGCTGAAACGGTGTGTGAGCCGTTTGTGACAGCGTGTGAGCCTCCCCGCCAAGGGAATGCTTTGCACCGAAGCACTGGCAGTGGCTGCAGTGAAATCCTCACAATAATTCCAACCGGCAAAAGAATGGAAAATACGCGAAAACAGTCCATTTCATGCTGGCAGGATTATTCGTTTCCGAAACGTCCCGTTTCATCAAAAATATTGGCGCAGAAACAAATCATCTATTTGAAGCCACCGCCCGACACAGTTCAGCCGAACAAGTTCCCGCCGTCTTTCAGCAGAAAGCAGAGTAGGAATGATCAATGTCGAGTACACCGACCGAAAACAGTCGCATGAATGTCTGAACACAACAGTGAAAAGCCTGAGGGTTTATGATATCATAAAATTGGTCATTGCCTGCGGAGAATCAGATTTATTTTGAGGACTGGATGCTCTTTTTTGAGAAAGATAAGAAATCTTTTTTCCACGGTGTCCACAAACAATGATAATCCGAACTACATTATCCAGGTGGGTAATGTGTTCGGATTTATCATATCTATTGAAAATGTGATTTGACAGACAAGGGCAGGATAGATATTCCTGCCCTTGTATTTTTCTCAACTATATGTTACCATAAAGCCAAACATAGATGGAACTATTTTCTAAGATTTTCGTCATAATAAATGAACATTTTAATGAGAAGGGAGAAATTCAAATGAAAAAGTATGGGTATATATTTCTCTGTTCGATTTTAGTTGTGTCTATCGCTTTAATACTAACAGGGTGCCAAATAGAAATGAAAACCAACGAGTTACCAAAAGATACTTCTTCAGACAGTACTAATATATCTGAAAGCAGTGAAGAACCTGCTATATCAGTATCTTTTGTCTACATCGCAGGGAAAGAGGCCGAACAATCTAAAATTGATTTGCAGCCAAGTGACGCAAATACTGTCATATCAGTTTTTGATGGTGCAAACTGGGCTCCGTCAGCCACCAAGTGTTTCGATGACTATGAAGTGTGGATAGGGGATGAGCTGTTTTATTATCATTCTGAATGTGGAACAATCAACGATAGGACCAACGACCAGAGTTTTTCTTTGACAGACACCCAACGAGAAGATATGAATGAAATTTTACACTAACTGAAAATTAGCAAGGCGGGAGCATCGTTGTAGATGTTCCCGCCTTGTGCTTTTCTGCATCTGTATTGACAAATTATTCAACGGCGGTCTTGAAACACACCATTTCAAGACCGCCGTCTTTTATATATAAACATTTACCAGACCGCGGTTTTGTCGCCGTTGAATGGAAATGATTTGCAAAGTGATGGCGATAGTGCCAATTATCTTCTTTTAAATAAAAGGGCAAAAGCCAGGCCCATCAAAAGCACCGCAAGCGATACAAGAAGTAAGATCATGGAGCTGCTTTGAGCTGCGACGCTTGTTACCAGACTGTTTTCGTTCGGGCTCCGATTTTCATTGCTGCCGGGAGTGACGTCAGAAAATTCATCCTTCCCAAATGGCTGAGAAGTGTTTTCCTCAGCCGGCGGCTCTGGAGCTCCACCATTTTCGCGGTTTGGAGCATCAGGCTCTTGCAGGGGGAGGGCCTGGCTTTCATCTCTTGCCGGGGAATTTTCCTCCGGATTTATCTGTGTGCTTCGTGTCGTATCAGCAGCCATGGACTCCGAGCTTTTCTGCCGATCATCTGGACGCTGAGAGCCACCGCCGCCGGGGGAGCCGCCGTTCATGGAGCCGGTTGCCGAAATATCAATGCTGGACGCATCGATCAATGCTGAACTGTCGGCGCTTTGCCCTTCGCTGTCGGCGGGGATTGTGCCCGCCAGCTGGCCGGATACGCTTTGGGCCCGAAGCATACAAAACTCCTTCAATGTGGCGGCGCCCGTTGCAAATTCCTCATAGGTGCAGAACTTCGTTGGGTCTTTCTCTACATAGGGAGAAATCAGCTCAACGGTTGTATCAATCAATCGCTCAAACGCCCCGCTGTCAAACTGCTCCGAAAGAAATTCTGCAAAAAGCTGGTGGTACTGCTCTGTATAGGCCGTATCGCTGAAAATCCACGACACCATGGGCCGGGAGGATAAATCGCCTCCGGATACCGGGGAGTCAATCGGGAAATTTACAAGTTCTGTCGCTCCGGAATTGGACTGGAAACTGCCAAAGGCCAGATTATAATCCCAGGGAATCATAGACAGTACGCCATCTTTCTCGTACAGATAGTAGTTATGAATGACTTGCCCGGTATAGCTGTCGAAATTACAGACAAAATTATGAACAACAAAATAACGCAGTATCTCATCCATGTTCAAGACAGACTCCAAATCTGTGCCTTCGCTCAACTGCTTAATGGAGCTGATCAGCCGCTGCTTGTCGGCATCTGTCACATCGGTCTTTGCATTGTCAAAAATGTTGGAATAGCTATCCGGGTCATCATCAATATATTGCAGCTTTACATCGCTGTTACCCCTGCCTTCCGGCTCATTCTCACCGCCTCGCTGAGGCTGCTGCTCTCCCTGGGCCGGCTGCTTCTGGATGTCCTCCTGAGAATCGGGTGCCTTAACGTCAGGCGCTGATGGCGCATTTGCATCTGGCTTTTCCGTTTCGCTGTCCTGCCGGAAAACATCGTCAGGTTTTATAAAATCGCCCTGTGTATGAGGCTGGTCGCCCGTATTGTTCATACTGTCCGGCTTGTATAGGTCGCCGTAGTTGCTCCCGTAGTTTCGCTGAAGGAACCCCTGCTCAACGCCCTCTGTCGCCAGATACAAGCCCCAATCCTCACCGTTGACGGTGATATAGACATAGCTGCACAGGGGGGCGTCCACACCAAAATCCGCCATCATTTGATAGACCAGATAGTCTTTCATCATGGTATTGTCCTGGATGAGACTGGTAAGGCTCAGCTTATCCAGTCCGTAGTAGCTTTTTGTACTGTCATAGTGGTCAAACTCAATTTTGAAACTGTACCTATCATTTCCATAGGAAGCCACAGAGGAAAGAGAGTTGTTGCCCTTGGCACGGATCGCCACATTTTTATACGCCTGATTGTCAATCACCACCGAGCAGGCTTCATATTCCTTGCTCTGGCAGTTCTTCAGAAAGTCTTCCCAGTCATCCATTATAATGTCGATGGTATGAACCTTTGAGGTGTCAAAGAGTTGAGACTCATACCCCATTGCTGTATAAGCGCTTTGGATACCAAGGGCCTCGCCGTTGACAAACAAGAGCGTAAGGAGCAAAACAATAAGCGTGCCGACCATACAAATCATATCAATGTGCTGGTTCGTTGACATTTTTGGCACCTCATCCCATGTAATCGCCGTTGTAGCTCACCAAAACGGCGCTGTTTACACCGCTCATCTCCGCAAGGAAATTCACAAAATCCGTGTTGTCTCCCTTTAGACGAATCTCAATATTCAGCTCAATATCGCCTTTTTGCACAGTTTTGCTTTTGACTACACAGCGCTGTACCTGTTTCTTCAGGTAGTCCAAGGCGCTTTTTTCGCTTTCATAGTCGCAGCACTCCAATACAACGATATAGGGGTTCAGGTGGGATTTCCTGTTGACGAACAACAGCAGGACGACACCGATAAATATACTGCCTACCACCGCCAGCGGGATCATCCCCGCAGCCAATACGATACCGACGGCGATAGACCAGAACAGAAACGCAATATCGAGGGGCTCTTTGATGGCCGTGCGGAAACGGACGATAGACAGAGCGCCCACCATACCAAGAGACAGCACAACATTGCTGGTCACCGCCAGAATGACAAGGGTGGTGATCATCGTTAAGGCAATCAGCGTCACGCCAAAGCTGGAGGAATACATTACGCCGCTGAATGTCTTTTTATAAACTGTGAAGATGAATAGGCCAATACCAAAGGCCAGAAGCAGCGCCAGCCCCATGTCCAGCAGGCTCACGCTGTTTATGTTCTCCAAAAAACTGGACTTGAAAATATCGTCAAATGTCATGGTCGATTGTCTCCTTCCGATTGCTTAGCCGTAAATGCGGCAGGCGGCATACTTGGAAAATGCAGCGGTGCGCCGCCCCTCCAGTTGCACTGCGTCCCGGATTACATCCGGCAGATACGCATCCCACTTGACCTCCAAAATGGCGGGCGCGTCACCTGCCGGAATAGTCACGCAGTCCGGGTTCAAAAAATCCACACAGCTCAGACCGGTGCGTATGTTGTAGTCCAGCGTTACCCTAACATTTCCTGGAGCATAGACGAAAGGCTCACGAGTATAATCCACGATAGTTTTGGGCCGTAACCGCTGATAGACCATCTTGCGATATAGCTCCTCAACCAAGGGGCGTTCACTATATTCCATCCATTCATAGTTGCCGTCCACAATAGCCTGGGCCTCGGACGCGACTAGCTTTGCATTCTGCTTATTTCCAAGACCGCCATGCTTGCTTTTTTTCTCCAGACGGATAAAGCTTTGGTCCCCGTTATAGTAGCGAATACGAAACTTTTCACGGATATTCACACCGTCGATTTTTTCCCGAAGCGCCTTATCGGTTGGGGTATCAAAATACAGACTCCGAATTCCATATCTGCCGCTTTCCGAATGGCAATCCGGCTTAGCAATCAGGCGCAGACGCTGCCGGATTGCCAATACATCAGAAGCTGAGATTTCGTGTTTCCATTCATGGCGAAAATACATTTCACTTCCTCCTTTTTGAGTTTACATAGATTTTACAGGACCAACCTTAGATGAGCTTTAGAAAAACACCCGCAGACTTGCCTTAGTCCGCGGGTGCTTGTAAATATTGTATGAAGTTAGAGCTTTACTGTAAATACTATCATTTTTCTTGGGTTGTCATAGCCGGCTAAAACTGTTCCTCCATGCGCCTGGGCAATGGCCCGTGCCGCAGAAAGGCCAATCCCGTAGCCGCCGCTGCGCTGTGTCCGTGCTGTGTCCCCGCGATAGAAGCGGTCAAAGAGCCTTTCCAAATCATCTTCCGGTGGTGTAATGCAGGTGTTTTCCAGTCGAAGGACAACACCTTTATCATGTTTCAGGGAAACGATAATCTCGCCGCCGTCCGGGGTGTATTTGACTGCATTGTCCAACAGAATGGAAATGAGCTGCATTATATTGTCACGGTTAGCCCGCAGCGCGAGGTCCCTATCTATCTCTGTCTGTAGCTTCAGCTGCCGGGCCTCCGCCGTCTCGTAATAGGGGTCTAAAGCCTCCTCCAACAGCAGACCTGCCGAAAAGTCGGACATAGGGAAGTTTCCGATGCCCTCGTCCATCTTTGCAAGCGTAAGCAGGTTTTGCATCAGTCCGTTTAGGCGTACCGACTGCGCCCGGATGTTACGGCTCCACTTGTTCTCTCCATTGTGGAGTTCCATTGCGTCTGTGTTGGCGAGGATAATCGCCAGAGGGGTTTTTATTTCGTGGCCGGCATTGGTGACAAACTGTTTCTGCTTGTCTATGCTCCGGGCAATTGGTTCAATTGCCCGCCTGGATAGCTGTATTACCAGTAAGAGCATCACACACCAGCACAAAAAGCCAATTAAAAATGAGGTCAGCAGGACCACAAGTATTGAGCGCTGCTGTGCGGATATATCAAGGAAAATGACCAGACTGCTTTGCTCATCCAAAGCTTGAGTGACGCAATATTTGAAAATATCTACTGTTCCGGCCTGCGATGTCTGCCCATAGACTTCTTGCGCCATTTGAGCGGCTTCTTCCTCAGAAACAGACAGAATGTTATTCACGTTTGTATGGATTATCGCCCCGGATGCGTCAAACCTGACGAAAAAGTAGCGGGCTCCCATAATATCATCAGGGGTAGGGGCGCCTGGAAATTGATGTGGTGTTTTTTTCGGAGGTATACTTGGCGGTGTATATAGTCCTTCACTCTCAACCAACTGTGACAGCACCTCGTCTACCTCTCGGTTTACAAATACATAATTTGCAATATTGATTGCGCTGACCAAAAATAACAGAAGCACGGAGATGGCGATCATTGCGGTGAAAACAAAGCGTTTCTGAAGTGTTTTCGTCATGTTTTTGTCTCCAACGTATATCCGACGCTCCGTTTGGCCCGAATCTCTACTTTAGATGCCAGAGCTGCCAGACGCTTTCGCAAATAGGAAATATAGACCCATACGGAACCCAATTCCGCCTCGGTGTCGTAACCCCATACTTTGGTCAGCAAATCTTCGGAGGAAAGACAGATGCCCTGATTAAGCATCAGGATCTCCATTAGCTGATACTCCAATTTCGGCAGCACGACAGCCCGGCCGTTTGCGCTCAATTCGAAGGTGTGCGGATTGAGAGCAATGTCACCATAGGTCAGAATATTCGGCGCGTAGTTTTCACGCCGACGCAGCATGGCACGCACTCTGGCCAGTAGTTCTCCCATATCAAAAGGCTTAGGCAGATAGTCGTCTGCTCCCAGGTCAAGTCCCCGGATGCGATCTTCTACCTCAGCCTTTGCTGTCAGCAGCAGAATTGGAGTTTGGTTTCCATCACGGCGCAGTCTCTCCAGTACCTCCAGACCACTCAGCTTCGGCATCATAATATCGAGGATAATGCCGTCATACTGTTCTGACCTGGCGTATGCCAAAGCGTCCGCGCCATCATAAACTGCATCAACTTGAAAGTTGTGGTAAGTCAAAATATCTACGATTGCTTCCGACATGCTGACCTCATCTTCCGCAAATAAAAGTTTCATGTACACCACCCCAAAAAATATAGCACAACTAATTTAAAATAACCTTAGAAATAAGAAACAATGTAATTATACTGCATCTTCTTCCGTTAATTGTATAACCCCACTCATAAACCGAGGCGGAAAGCCATTGAAAACCGGGGGGGTCGGGTCGAATGTTCACATCTTATCCTGTAATTCCAAACCAAATCATTAGAACAATTCCGACAAGCAAAAGAACTGCACCAACTTGGCGATATGGCTTTTCTGTGTATTGCTGGTACTTATAGAATAACCCAAATGCTGCGCCAAAAAATAACAGAGAGAGACTTCCTTTCCATGCAGAGTTTCCTTTAATCAAACACATGACTGTTAAGACTTGTGTAGCTGCAATTATATATTCCAAAGAATAAACTTTGGCATGTATATCTATCTGTTCATCTCGCTCGTCTTTTATCGGTCTTTGTCTTGGTGCTTGTTTCATATCACAATTCCTCCTAATTTTTATGTTCATAGTACATGAAAGTAAAGATTTCTGTGAACATTGAAATCGAAAAAGCAAATGCGATTCCTACTCCCATTGAAATAAACCCATCATAGCCGGAGATTTTCCCCATGACCAACAAAGCAAGCATTAACAAAAAAGAAATTGTTTGCGTAAATCTAAATGCCTTACTTTTGGATTTTAATTCAATCAGTTGATTGCGCTCGTCCATTTTATCTAATTTATCTTCTCTGGTGCATTTGAGGGACAAGCTGCGAATAATCAATCCGCCCCCCAGAAAATAAAGAGCAATGGACAAAATAGCACCTTTTATCTCAAAAGTGTGATTTATCAGGTCCATTATTAAATTCAAAGTGCCTAATGCAACCATAAAGACACCCTCAGCAAAAGACCTTTTGTTATAGATTTTCATATTCTTTGTCCTCCAGTTCTTTGTTTTCTTTCAAGCAGCACAATACTTCGACACTTACTCCGAAAACCTCTGCCATACGATATGCAAGCATAAGCGACGGGCTATATTGTTCCTTTTCGATTGAGATAATCGTGCGTGACGAAACGTGAACCAAATCGGCTAATTGCTGCTGGGTCATTTTTAATTGTGTGCGCAATTCCTTTACTTTGGTTTTCATATCACATCATTCCTCCTTCGCATATGAAGCTAGCTTCTTGTGAAGTTAACTTCATATTACTGCGGGCGTACTGAAATGTCAAGTAAAATATGAAGTTTGCTTCATGCTAATTCCCTTTATCTGTAAAATATATGATAAATAAAGACGGGAGCATCATTTCAGATACTCCCGCCTTGTTTTATGTTTTGCGATATTTGCCGCGTCAACTGTCGATAGTGGAAATGCCTATTGTCATCTCCTCCAGCACATCCAGCAGTACACGAACCGTATCCAGTGAGGTGAACATGGTGATGTTGTTCTCGTTGGCGCAGCGTCTTATGGCCACGCCGTCCTCATAATGAATGCCGGAGAGGATCGCGCGTGTGTTTATGATGTAGCTCACATAGCCCGCGCGGATGGACTCCAGTATCTCCGTGCTGCCCTCGCTGAGCTTGCGGCGCACACGGGTGCGTATGCCGTGCTCTCGCAGATAATCCGCCGTGCCGATAGTTGCCTCAATATTGAAGCCCATATCGTAAAAGCGGCGCACAAGGGGCAGAGCCTCGTCCTTATCCTCGTCCGCCAGAGTCACAAGCACAGTACCGTAGTTCTGCAGCCGGACGCCTGAGGCTATAAGCGCCTTATACATGGCCCGGTGCAGCTTGTCGTCATACCCTATGGCCTCGCCGGTGGATTTCATCTCCGGAGAGAGATACGAATCCATACCGCGCAGCTTGGAGAATGAAAAGGCAGGCGCCTTGACATACCAGCGCTTCCGCTCCGGAGGATAAAGGCAGGTGATGCCCTGCTCTCGGAGACTCTTGCCCAATATGACCAGCGTGGCGATGTCGGCAAGCGAAAAGCCCGTTGACTTGGAGAGGAAGGGGACTGTTCTGGAGGAACGGGGGTTGACCTCTATGATATATACGTCATCGTGCTCATCGACTATGAACTGGATGTTGTACAGTCCGATTATGCCTATACCCAGACCCAGCCGTCTGGTGTAGTCAAGAATAGTCTGCCGCACTTTTTCGGATATGCTGAAGGGGGGATATACGCTGATGGAGTCGCCGGAGTGTATGCCGGTGCGCTCGACCAGCTCCATGATTCCGGGTACGAATACATCGGTTCCGTCGCAGATGGCGTCTACCTCCACCTCCTTGCCGCAGATATATTTGTCTACCAGGACAGGCTTATCAACGTCTATCTCCACGGCAGTTTTAAGATACTGACGCAGCTGCTCTTCCTTGGCCACTATCTGCATAGCCCTGCCGCCCAGCACAAAGCTGGGGCGCACAAGAACGGGATAGCCTATTTCCCGGGCGGCACGCACGCCGTCGTCTATATTGGTCACGGCCCGTCCGGTGGGCTGGGGGATACCCAGCTCCTTGAGCAGATGCTCAAAGGCGTCGCGGTTTTCGGCCTTTTCTATGGCGTCGCAGTCTGTGCCTATGATTTTAACTCCACGGTCGCGCAGAGGCTGAGCCAGATTTACAGCCGTCTGGCCGCCCAGGGAGGCGATAACACCCATGGGCTGTTCCAGCGTGAGGATATTCATTACGTCCTCCACGCACAGCGGCTCGAAATAGAGCTTGTCGGAACAGGTGTAGTCCGTGGAGACGGTCTCGGGATTGTTGTTGATGATAATAGCCTCATATCCGGCCGACCGGATGGTCTGCACGGCGTGCACGGTGGAATAGTCGAACTCCACACCCTGGCCGATGCGTATGGGACCGGAGCCGAGCACCACTATCTTTTCCTTGTCGGATACCACGGATTCGTTCTCATCCTCATAGGTGGAGTAAAAATAGGGGACATAGCTCTCGAATTCCGAGGCGCAGGTGTCTATCATTTTATAGACCGGCTGTATGCCGTTTTTCTGCCGCAGCCCGTATATCTCAAGCTCAGTCATACCCCAGATGTCGGCGGCGGCACGGTCGGAAAAGCCCTTGCTCTTTGCATGTCGCAGGGCACTCAGGTCGCCGGGAGAAGCCTTCAGCGCGCGCTCCTCAAGAATGATGCCGCGCAGCTTTCTCAGGAAAAACAGGTCTATGCGCGTGGCGGCTGCGATGTCCTCAACGGGAGTATCCATCCGCAGCAGCTGCGCAATGGCGTAGATTCTGTCATCCGTGCCAACGGTGATGTAATCCATAAGCTCACCGCGGCTCATGCTGTCAAATTTGGGCATGTGAAGATGATATATGCCTATCTCCAGCGAACGTATGCCTTTCAGCAGGCTTTCTTCAAAGCAGCGTCCCACGCTCATAACCTCGCCGGTGGCCTTCATTTGAGTGCCGAGGGAATTGTTGGCGTCGGTGAATTTATCAAAGGGAAAGCGGGGCATTTTGGTCACCACATAGTCCAGAGCCGGCTCAAAGGAGGCGGGAGTGTTGGCAAGCTGTATCTCGTCCAGCGTCATGCCTACGCTTATTTTGGCCGATACGCGGGCAATGGGATAGCCGCTGGCCTTGGAGGCCAGAGCGGAGGAGCGGGAGACTCGCGGATTCACCTCAATGAGGTAGTATTGGAAAGAATCGGGGTCAAGTGCAAACTGAACATTGCAGCCGCCCTCTATCTCCAGCGCGCGGATGATTTTCAGGGCGCTGTCGCGCAGCATCTGATATTCCTTGTTCGTAAGAGTCTGAGAAGGACACACAACAATGGAGTCGCCGGTGTGTATGCCGACCGGGTCGAGGTTTTCCATATTGCAGATGGTGAGGGCAGTATCGTTGCGGTCGCGTATTACCTCGTATTCTATCTCTTTGAAGCCCTTTATGCTTTTTTCTATAAGCACCTGATGAACAGGGGAGAGGGCAAGACCGTTTTTCAGAAGCTCCAGCAATTCCGGTTCGCTGTCCGCGAAACCGCCGCCGGTGCCGCCCAGAGTGAAAGCGGGGCGAAGCACCACGGGATAGCCTATTTCCCGGGCGGCGGAAACGCCTTCGTCCATGGAGTTGGCTATGCTGGAGGGCAGCACCGGCTCGCCGAGAGACTGGCACAGCTCCTTGAACAGCTCTCTGTCCTCAGCCTGCCGGATGCTGTCGCTGCGGGTGCCAAGAAGCTCAACCTGGCACTCACGCAGCACGCCCTTCTGCTCAAGCTGCATGGCCAGGTTCAGTCCGGTCTGGCCGCCTATGCCCGGAACGATGGCGTCGGGCCGCTCGTGACGTATAACCTTCGCCAGATATTCCAGGGTCAGCGGCTCCATATATACCTTGTCGGCCATGGAAGTGTCCGTCATTATGGTGGCGGGGTTGGAGTTGCAGAGTATGACCTCATAGCCCTCTTCCTTAAGGGCAAGGCAGGCCTGAGTGCCCGCGTAGTCGAATTCCGCCGCCTGCCCAATGACGATGGGGCCGGAGCCGATTACCAGAATTTTTTTAAGGTCAGTTCTTTTTGGCATCTTTGCTCTCCTCCATCAAGTCGATAAACTTACTGAATAAGTAGGCGCTGTCCTGGGGGCCGGGGGCGCTCTCGGGATGATACTGCACGCTGAACACGCGGTCGGCCGGACAGGCAACGCCCTCCACCGTGCCGTCCAGCAGATTGCGGTGGGTCACGGCAAGAGGCGTGGCGGAAAGGCTGGCCTCATCCACGGCGTAGGAGTGGTTCTGAGAGGTTATCTCTATTCTGCCGGTGGCAAGATTGCGCACAGGGTGGTTGCCACCGCGGTGGCCGAACTTCAGCTTGTAGGTTTTGGCGCCGTAGGCCAGGCAAAGCAGCTGATGTCCAAGACATATGCCGAATATGGGCAGGCTTCCCCTCAGATCGCGGATGGTATCGATGACCGGAGCAAGGTCCTCCGGGTCTCCGGGGCCGTTTGAGAGAAAAAGACCGTCAGGGCGCAGGGCGCGTATCTCCTCAGCCGTGGTGTTCCATGGAAGTATACTTACGCTGCAGCCCAGAGCGTTCAGACTGCGCACTATGTTTTCCTTCATGCCGCAGTCTATGGCCGCGATGTGAAAGCGGCTGTTCAGCACAAAGGCGTCGCGCCGGGCCTTAACGCTCACCCGTGAAACGCTGTCACGGGGCAGCTCCGCCGAGCGAAGCCGGGCAAGACAGTCGGCGCTGCTCTCGGAGGCGTCCGCAATAAGAGCCTTGCAGCTGCCGCGGCTGCGTATGATGCGGCCCAGCTTTCTTGTGTCTATACCCTGTATACCGGGAATACCGAAGTCCTCCATGACCTGAGAGAGAGTTTTTGCGCTTCGGAAATTGGATGGCTCATCGTTGTATTCATGCACGATAAGGCCGCCGATGGTGGGCCTTTTCGTCTCGTAGTCGTCCTCGGCCATACCGTAGTTTCCTATCAGCGGATATGTCATTACAACGGTCTGACCGGTGTAGGACGGGTCGGATATTATTTCCTGATATCCCACCATGGAGGTGTTGAACACAAGCTCCGTTACCGGGCTTGCGTCCGCTCCGAAGCGGCGTCCGGTAAATTCGCTGCCGTCCTCCAGAACCAGCTTTGCATACATGCTCATCTGCTCTCCCTCCTGTCAAGGGCCGCCGCCACAAAGCCCCGGAACAGAGGATGGGGCCTGTTGGGACGGCTCTTGAATTCCGGATGGAACTGAACTCCTATATGGAACGGGCGTTCGGAAAGCTCCACGGTCTCCACCAGCCTGCCGTCGGGAGAAGTGCCTCCTATGGTAAGACCGGCCTCCTGCATGGCCTGACGGTAGTCGTTGTTGAACTCATAGCGGTGGCGGTGACGCTCGGAGGTCTCCGATACGCCGTATAAGCGCTCCATGGCGGTGCCGTGGGCAATGACGCAGGGGCAGCTTCCAAGCCGCAGCGTACCGCCCTTGTCTATATCATCACTCTGACCTGGCATGAAATCGATTACCTTGTGCCGGCAGAATGGGTCGAATTCTCCGGAGTTGGCGTCGGACAGTCCGAGTACGTTTCTTGCGTACTCAATAACGGCTATCTGCATACCGAGGCAGATTCCAAAATACGGGATGCCGTTTTCACGGGCGTATTCCGCCGCCAATATCATGCCCTCTATGCCGCGGTCGCCGAAGCCGCCGGGCACAAGTATTCCGTCCATGCCGGACAGGCGCTCACGGCAGCTCTCGGCGGTAATGCTCTCAGCGTCCAGCCATTGAATGTCAATATGGGAGTCAAGGCTGTAGCCGGCATGGCGCAGGGCCTCCGCCACGGAGAGATAGGCGTCGTGGAGCTGAATGTATTTGCCCACCAGACCTATGGTGACGGTCTTTTTGCGCGCTTTTATGCGCTCCACAAGCTGTGTCCATTCAGCCAGGTCTGGCGCCGGAGCCTCCAGACCAAGCTCACGGCACACAACAGCGGAGAAGTTGGCCTTCTCAAGCATCAGGGGAGCTTCATACAGGTTGGGGAGCGTGATGTTTTCTATAACGCAGTCGGGCTTTACATTGCAGAACATAGAAATCTTCTGGAAGATGGATGCTTCAAGTGGCTCGTCGCACCGCAGCACTATAATGTCGGGGCTTATTCCCATGCCCTGCAGCTCCTTTACAGAGTGCTGGGTGGGCTTGGATTTGTGCTCATCAGAGCCGCGCAGGAAGGGTACAAGGGTGACGTGTATAAACAGGCTGTTCTCGCGCCCTACCTCCAGAGAGATCTGGCGTACCGCCTCAAGAAAGGGCTGGGACTCTATATCGCCTATGGTACCGCCAATTTCCGTTATCACCACATCTGCGTCGGTCTGTCTGCCGACACGGTAGACAAATTCCTTGATCTCGTTGGTGATGTGGGGTATTACCTGAACGGTGGAGCCCAGATATTCGCCGCGGCGCTCCTTGTTCAGCACGTTCCAGTAGACCTTTCCGGTAGTGAGATTCGAATATTTGTTCAGGTTTTCGTCTATAAAGCGCTCATAATGTCCCAAATCCAGGTCGGTCTCGGCGCCGTCTTCCGTGACGTATACCTCGCCGTGCTGAAAGGGGCTCATGGTGCCCGGGTCAACATTTATATATGGGTCCAGCTTCTGGGCAGCCACTTTCAGCCCGCGGGCCTTCAGCAGCCGGCCCAGAGAGGCGGCTGTAATGCCCTTGCCCAGACCGGAAACCACGCCTCCGGTAACAAAAATGTATTTGGTCATTGCCTTATCACTCCCATTCAACTGTTGCGGGGGGCTTGGAGGTAATATCGTATACCACTCTCGTTATACCCGCGACCTCGTTTGTGATGCGGCTGCTGGCACGCTCCAGCAGCTCGTAGGGAAGCCGCGCCCAGTCCGCCGTCATAAAATCGTCGGTGGTCACGGCGCGCAGCACCAGAGTGCAGCCGTAGGTCCGGGCATCGCCCATAACGCCGACGCTGCGGCTGTCCGTGAGCACGGCGAAATACTGGTTCACTTCCTGCTCCAGTCCGGCAATGGCCATTTCCTCGCGGAAAATGGCGTCCGCCTCGCGCAGAGTGTCCAGCTTTTCGCGTGTAAGCTCACCCAGCACGCGGATGGCGAGACCGGGACCGGGAAACGGCTGGCGCCACACCAGCTCCCGGGGAATGCCAAGCTCCAGGCCGGCGGCGCGCACCTCGTCCTTGAAAAGGCTGCGCAGAGGTTCCACTATCTCGTCAAAGTCCACCACATCCGGAAGCCCGCCCACATTGTGGTGGCTTTTTATAACGCTGGCGTCTCCTGCGCCGGACTCGATAACGTCGGGGTAAATGGTGCCCTGCACCAGCACATCCATTTTGCCGAGTCTGCGGGATTCCTCCTCAAATACACGGATGAATTCCTCGCCTATTATCTTGCGCTTTTTTTCCGGCTCGGTCACACCGGCGAGCTTGGAGAGAAACCGCTCCTGAGCGTTCACCCGGATTATCTTCATATCAAAGGTATCCCGGAAGGTGCGCTCCACCATGTCGCCCTCGTCCTTGCGAAGAAGGCCGTGGTCAACAAATACACAGGTCAGATTATCACCTATGGCCTTGTGGAGCAGAACGGCGGCCACGGAGGAGTCTACGCCTCCGGACAGCGCGCACAGAGCCTTTTTGCCTGCAAGCTCTCTGCGGTATTTGTCTATGGATGCCTCCACAAAGCTGTCCATGCTCCAGTCGCCCCTGCAGCCGCAAATATTGAAAAGGAAGTTCCGGAGCAGCTGGCGGCCGTACTGGGTGTGGGTCACCTCAGGATGAAACTGAACGCCGTAGAGCCGCCGGCCCTCGTCGCACATTGCGGCGCAGGGGCAGCTGTCCGTGCGCGCTATGGTGCGGAAGCCGCGGGGCAGCTCACGGACATAGTCGGTGTGGCTCATCCAGCAGGTGCTGGATGAGGGTATGCCCTCAAACAGAGGGCCGCCGTCGGCTTTCAGCTCTATTCTTCCGTATTCGCTGCTGTCTCCGGCGGAGGCGATAACGCCGCCGCCCATCCAGGCCATAAGCTGATGACCGTAGCATATGCCAAGAATAGGTACGCCCGCGTCCAGTATGGCCGGGTCGAAATGGGGAGAGGAGGCTTCGTATACGCTGTTGGGGCCGCCGGTGAATATCACGCCGGAATATTCCTTTATGTCCCCCAGACTCAGCTTGCTGCAGGGGCGCACCTCCGCGTATACATGGTGCTCGCGCACCCGTCTGGCGATGAGCTGATTGTACTGACCGCCGAAATCCAGAACAAGTATCTTTTCCATATCACACCTCAATTTCCGCGTCCGCTTCGGTCATGTCCGTAAACAGGGGACGGAGCTTCCCAACATATTGCTCCACCTGCTCGGCGCTGCGTCCTGTAAACTGCTTGGGGACGAGAGCCTTCGCCATGTCGTCTTCGGACAGAGGAAAGTCAGGATGCGCCGCCAGACGGCTCAGAAGGTCGCAGTCCAGTCCCTCCTTCATGCGCCCGGCTGCCTCCATGGAGCACTCGCGGATTATCTCATGCAGCTTCTGGCGGTCGCCGCCCTGCTTTACGCCCTCCATGAGCAGATTTTCGGTGGCGATAAAGGGCAGATATTCGTTAACGGTGCGCTCCACTATTTTTTCGTTCACATGCAGGCCGTTGGTCACATTTTTGCAAAGCCGCAGCACCGCGTCCGCGCAGAGAAAGCCCTCGGGCATGGAGATGCGGCGGTTCGCGGAATCGTCCAGGGTGCGCTCCATCCACTGCACGCAGGCGGTGAAGGGGGCGTTCGCGGCGTCTGTGATAAGATAGCGGGAAAGAGAGCAGATTCTCTCGGAGCGCATGGGGTTGCGCTTGTAGGCCATGGCGGAGGAGCCTATCTGGTTCTTCTCAAAGGGCTCCTCAACCTGCCGGTCGTGCTGCAGCAGGCGTATATCGTTTGCCATGCGATAGGCGCTCTGGGCAATGGAGGAGAGACAGTTGAGTATGCGGCTGTCCAGCTTGCGGGGGTAGGTCTGACCGCAGACGTCGAAGCAGCGCTCAAAGCCGAATGCGGCACAGAGTCTGCGGTTCAGCTCGTCGATTTTAGCGGTGTCTCCGTCAAACAGCTCCACAAAGCTGGCTTCGGTGCCGGTAGTGCCCCGGCAGCCGAGAAGCTTCATGCCGGAGAGCAGATTATCCAGCTCCTCAAGGTCGGAATGGAAGTCCTGCAACCATAGGGAGGCGCGCTTGCCCACGGTCACAAGCTGAGCCGGCTGATAATGGGTATAGCCAAGGGTGGGCAGGCTGCGGTACTGCATGGCAAAGTCGGCCAGATTTTTCATCACCGCCAGCAGCTCACCGCGCAGATAGCGGAGACCGTCCCTGTACAGTATGATGTCCGCGTTGTCGGTAACATAGCAGCTGGTGGCACCGAGATGTATGATTCCGGCGGCTCCGGGGGCTGCCGCGCCGTAGGCGTACACATGGGCCATCACATCGTGGCGCACTTCCTTTTCACGTCTGGCCGCCAGCTCGAAATCGATGTTGTCGATGTTCTCTTCAAGTTCGTTTACCTGTTCGGCGCTTATGGGCAGACCAAGCTCGTGCTCCGCCCGGGCAAGCTCAACCCAAAGTCTGCGCCAGGTGTGAATACGCGTCCGTGCGGAAAAAAGCTCCAGCATAAAAGCGGAGGCGTAGCGCGAAGAAAGAGGGGATTCATAACGGTTTTCCATCCTGTTTGTTCTCCTTTTTATTCTTATCTGATTATTATGCTGTCACGCTCCGGGCCAACGGAGACATACTGAATGTGGCAGCCTATCTGCTTCTCAATATATTCCACATACCGGCGCGCGTTTTCGGGCAGGTCCTCCCAGCGGCGCACACCGGAGATGTCCTCCTTCCAGCCGGGCAGAGACTCAAAAACGGGCTGCGCGTCGGGCAGCAGCACGGGGGAGGGGAAGTTGTCAGTTATCTGTCCGTCCAGACTGTAGTGAGCGCAGACGGGAATGGTATCCATATAGCTTAACACATCCAGCTTTGTGAGGGCAATAGAGGTTGCGCCCTGAATCTGGACTCCGTAGCGTGTCGCGACAATATCTATGGGACCCACGCGGCGGGGCCGTCCGGTCTTGGCTCCGTATTCCGCTCCGGCGCTGCGAAGCTCCTCAGCCTCGCTGCCAAACCACTCGCAGGTGAAGGGACCCTCGCCCACGCAGGAGGAATATGCCTTTACAACGCCAACGACCTCGTCCAGCTTTATACCGGGCAGGCCTGAGCCCACGGGGGCGTAGGAGGCGATGGCGTTTGACGAGGTGGTGTAGGGATAAATGCCGTAGTCAAGGTCACGAAGAGCTCCCAGCTGAGCTTCAAAGAGAATGGACTTGCCCGCCTCGTGGGCAGAGCGCAGATATTGCGTGGTGTCGCAGATATAGGGCTTCAGCTTTTCTCCGTAGCTGCCCAGCCACTGCATAAGCTCGTCCATGGTATAGCCCTTCGCGCCGTACACTCCGCGTAGGGTCAGATTCTTCCACTCAAGCAGATCTTTCAGATGGGATTCGAGGCGCTGGGGATACAGCAGCTCTCCGGCGAGGATGGTCTTTTTCTGATATTTGTCAGAATAGAAGGGGGCGATGCCCTGTTTGGTGGAGCCGTATTTCTTATCCTTCAGCCGGGCCTCCTCAAGCTCGTCCAGCTCTCTGTGCCAGGGCAGCAGCAGACTGGCGCGGTCGCTTATCCTCAGATTATCCGGAGTGATGGATACGCCCTTGGATGAGGTTTCCTGTATTTCGTTCCAGAGGCTTTCACAGTCCAGAGCCACGCCGTTGCCCAGAATGTTCATGGTGCCGGGACGGAATATGCCCGAGGGCAGCAGATGCAGGGCGAATTTTCCGTATTCATTTACGACAGTATGTCCGGCGTTGCCGCCGCCCTGATAACGAATGACTATGTCAAAGCGTCCGGTGAGCAGGTCCACCATGCGGCCCTTGCCTTCGTCACCCCAGTTTATGCCTACGATAGCACAGTTTGTCATATTGCTTCCTCCGTATCGTCTTGATGTATTTTTTGTTCAAACCGGTCCTTTGCGCCCACATCCGGCGTGCTTGTGGGATACTCCCCGCCGAAGCAGGCCGTGCAGAAGCCGGTGTCGCTGCCGGTGAGCTGAAGAACATGCTCCATGCTCAGATAACCAAGGGAGTCCACGCCTATCATGGAGGCGATCTCGTCTACGCTGTGGTGATTGGCTATGAGATTTTCCGCGCAGTCTATGTCCGTGCCGTAGTAGCATGGGGCAACAAAGGGCGGAGCGCTGACGCGCATGTGGATTTCTCTGGCTCCCGCCTGACGCAGCAGCTCTATGGTGCGGCGGCAGGTGGTGCCTCGAACTATGGAGTCATCTATCAGCACCACGCGCTTGCCGTCCACCACCGGGCGGATGGGGTTGAGCTTGATATTTACGCCGGTTTCGCGCTGGTCCTGTGTGGGAGCTATAAAAGTTCTGCCGATGTACTTGTTCTTGGTAAAGCCTATTGCATAGGGAATGCCGGAGGCACCGGCATAGCCGATAGCGGCGTCAAGACCGGAGTCGGGCACGCCAATCACCACATCGGCATCCACCGGATGCTCCTGAGCCAGGAAGGCTCCCGCACGCTGGCGGGCCAGACTTACGCAGGCGCCGTCTACAATGGAGTCGGGGCGGGCGAAGTAAATATACTCAAATACGCACAGACGTCTGGGCTTTTTTCCGCAGCAGCCTGTGTCGCTGCGGATTCCGTTTTTGTCAACTGTGAGCACCTCGCCGGGGACTATATCCCGGACAAAGGAGGCGCCGACCGCGTCCAGAGCACAGCTCTCAGAGGCGAAAACCACGGCGCCGTCCGGGCGCTGCCCCATGCACAGCGGGCGGAAACCGTGGGGGTCCCGGGCGGCAATGAGCTTGGTGGGGGAGGAGATCACCAGAGAATATGCGCCCTCTATGCGCTCCATGGCGGCGCGCACCGCGGCTTCTATGCTGCCGCAGCGCAGACGCTCCTGAACGATGATATAGGCTATCACCTCTGAGTCTGTGGTGGTGTGAAAAATAGAGCCCTGCTTTTCCAGCTCGCTGCGCAGTTCAAACGAGTTTGTAAGATTGCCGTTATGGGCCAGAGCCATGCGGCCCTTGTGATGGTTTATCACCAGAGGCTGCATATTGCGCCTGTTGTCGCTGCCGGTGGTGGCGTAGCGCACATGACCGACAACAATGCCGCCATGCCCCAGAGCCGCAAGCTCGGCAGGGGAGAACACATCGTTAACCAGACCCACGTCACGGCGGGAGTGAAACACTCCGTCGTCGTTCACCACTATGCCCGCGCTCTCCTGGCCGCGATGCTGCAGGGCGTAAAGACCGTAATATGCCAGCCTGGCCACATCGGTCTTGGTGGGTGAAAAAACGCCAAGGACACCACACTCTTCGTGAATGTGGTGTTCTTTATAATGTGTGCAGTCAGGGAGCATCATGCTCCACCAGCCTTTTCATAATTTCAGCGTAAGCGTCCTCAACGCCGCCCAGGTCGCGGCGGAAACGGTCCTTGTCCAGCTTTTCGCCGGTGCTGCTGTCCCAGAGGCGGCAGGTGTCGGGGCTTATCTCATCTGCCAGAATGATAGTTCCGTCGCTGAGACGGCCGAATTCAAGCTTGAAGTCGACCAGCGTCACACCGCAGCTCTTCCAGAAATCCTTCAGAACCTCGTTAATGCGGAAGGAGTAGCGTCTTATAGTGTCAATTTCTTCCGCCGTGGCCAGCTTCAGAGCCAGCGCGTGGCAGGAGTTGAGAAGAGGATCGCCCAGCGCGTCGTTTTTATAGGAATATTCGATAGTGGGGGTGTCAAACACCATGCCCTCCTCCACGCCGTAGCGCTTGGAGAAGGAGCCCGCGGAGATATTGCGGACTATTACCTCCAGAGGAACGATGGTAACTTTTTTCACCACGGTTTCCCTGGGGCTCAGCTCACGAACGAAATGAGTGGGCACACCGGCCTTTTCAATGCGCTGCATAAGCCGGTTGCTCATCTGGTTGTTGATAACGCCTTTTCCGGCAATGGTGCCCTTTTTCAGCCCATTGAATGCGGTGGCGTCATCCTTGTAGTCGACGATCAGAAGCTCTGGGTCGTCGGTGGCGTAGACCTTTTTGGCCTTGCCTTCATACAGTTGATTCAGCTTTTCCATCCTGATATTCTCCTTAGTATTTATTTACCGCTGTCGCCATAGTTTGCGAGAACTCTGGCGCTGGGGTCATCAACATTGCAGCCTTCCCAAGTCTTGTTTGGCATCCAGAAATCCGCTACCATATCGCTTTGACCGGGATAATATTTTTCAAAAAGCTCCCGGTAAAGCAGAGATTCCTTGGTGAAGGGACGTGCGTGGGAGTAGCCTGCGCGCTTTTCCTCAAATTCTTCATCGGTATAGCGCTCAGCCGCGTATTCCTTGAGATAGTCAACCATGGAGTGTCCGACGGCGTCGGAGAAAGCCGCCTTTTCACGCCACAAAATGTCATCCGGCAGATAATCGCCTTCAAAGGCGTGCCGCAGCAGATACTTGCCCTTGCCGTATCTGTTCAGCTTCTTTTCCGGGTCTATGGACATCACATACTCCGCGAAATCCAAATCGCCGAAGGGAACGCGCGCCTCAAGTGAATTTACGGAGATACACCGGTCGGCCCGGAGCACATCGTACATGTGCAGCTCCCGGAGGCGTTTTACCGCCTCCTTCTGGAACTCCACGGCGGAAGGGGCAAAGTCGGTGTATTTATATCCGAACAGCTCGTCGGATATTTCGCCGGTAAGCAGAACCCTGATATCGGTTGTCTCATGGATAGCTTTGCACACCAGATACATTCCGATGCTGGCCCTTATGGTGGTTATATCATAGGTGCCCAGCAGGGCGACGACGGGCTCCAGGGCGGCGAGCACATCCTCCTGTGAGATTATTACTTCGGTGTGGTCGCTGCCTATGTAATCTGCCGTCTCCCTGGCGTATTTCAGGTCTATGGCGTCCTCGCTCATGCCTATGGCAAAAGTGCGTATGGGCCTGTCGGAGCATTTCTGCGCCACGGAGCAGACGAGGGAGGAATCCAGACCGCCGCTGAGGAGAAAGCCTACCTTCGCGTCGGCCACAAGACGCTTTTCAATGCCCGCCACCAGCTTTTCGCGTATGCGTTTACATATTGTTTCAAGGTCGTCATGGCACACTTCCTTAACGGCGCTTATATCCCGATAGCAGATGAATTCGCCGTTTATATAGTAGTGTCCGGGAGGGAAGGGCATTATATGCGCGCACAGCCCGACCAGATTTTTCGGCTCGCTGGCGAATACTATGGCGCCTGCCTTGTCGTAGCCGTAATACAGGGGACGAATTCCTATGGGGTCACGGGCGGCGATAAAGCCGGAGCTTTCGGCATCGTACATTATAAGAGCGAACTCGGCGTCAAGCATACGGAACATCTCAACGCCGTATTCGCGATACAGGGGCAGCAGGATCTCGCAGTCGGAGCCGCTTTGAAACGTATAGCCTTTGCTCTCCAGCTCCGACTTCAAGGTTTCAAAGCCGTAAATCTCGCCGTTGCAGACCAGGGCGCTTTTACCCAGAACAAAGGGCTGCATTCCTTCGGGAGTCAGCCCCATTATCGCCAGACGGTGGAAGCCAAGCAGTCCACCGTCTGTGGTGATAATGCGGGTATCATCGGGGCCTCTGGAAACAGTACGGGAAAAATATTCCCTGAAACAGTCCTCCGCGGCGTCGCGGGAACAGTAGCCCATGATAGAACACATGATTATTTCCTCTCTTAAACGTGTTTATTCAACATCCTGCAGGGCATCGTAGCCCTCCTCGCCGGTGCGTATCTTCACTACATTTTCGACGTCGTACACAAAGATCTTGCCGTCGCCGATATGGCCTGTATACAGCACCTTCTTGGCGGTGTCGATTACGGTACGGACAGGCACCTTGCTTACCACCATGTCCACCTGGACCTTGGGCAGCAGGGCGGGCTCTATCTCAACGCCGCGATAATACTCGGGCTTGCCTCTCTGCACGCCGCAGCCAAGAACATGGGATACGGTCATACCGGTAATGCCCACACCCATCATGGCGTTCTTCAGAGCCTCAAGGCGGGCCTCCTTGCAGACAATCTCAATCTTGGTGAACTTCTGACCGTCAGCGGCGGGCTTGGTGAAGCTGGGCATGGCCTTTACCTCAACGGCCTCGGCGGCGGGCACGTCACCGGAAACCGCAATGGGGGCGTCATCGCCGTCAATGTACTCGGGCAGCATGGCAAAGCCGGCATAGGCGCTGGGCATACCGTGCTCGGTGGAGTCAAGACCAAGGGTCTCCTCTTCCTCGCTTACGCGCAGACCGAAGAGCGCCTTGATTACCAGGAAGGTGATAGTAATGGTGACGGCAGTCCATGCGGCTACTGCGGCAAAGCCAATAAGCTGCAGCTTCATGAGCTCAAAGCCGCCGCCGTAGAACAGGCCGGTAATAGTCTCGCCGGAGGCGTTTGCAATAGAGTAGCCGGGGGCGGTATCTGTGGCGAACAGGCCTACGGCCAGAGTGCCCCAGATGCCGTTCAGGCAATGGACGGCAACAGCGCCGACGGGATCATCGATGCGCAGCACATTGTCCAGCAGCCATACGCCGAATACTACCAGCACACCGCCGACGCTGCCTATCACAAGGGCGCCGACACAGTCGGTTACATCGCAGGAGGCGGTTATGGCCACAAGACCGGCCAGGGAGGCGTTGAGGCACATGGAAACATCAGGCTTTCCGTACTTTACCCAGGTGAAGATCATACATACGACTGTGGCGACGGCAGGGGCGATGGTAGTGGTGAGAAAGATGGAGCCAAGCTGTGCAATGGAGGTAGCTGCGGCGCCGTTGAAGCCGTACCAGCCCAGCCAGAGGATGAACACGCCCAGAGAGCCCAGAGCAATGCTGTGGCCGGGAAATGCATTGACCTTGGTGACCTTGCCGTTACTGTCTCTCTTGAACTTGCCGATGCGGGGACCAAGCAGCTTGGCTCCGATAAGAGCGGAGATGCCGCCTACCATATGGATGGCGCAGGAGCCGGCAAAATCGTGGAAGCCTATAGCGGACAGCCAGCCGCCTCCCCATATCCAGTGGGCCTCTACGGGGTAGATGAGTGCGGATATCACCGCGGAATAAATACAATAGGAAAGGAACTTGGTGCGCTCGGCCATGGCGCCGGATACGATAGTGGCCGCGGTTGCACAGAATACCAGATTGAATACAAAGCTGGAGAATTCAAAATCGGCATAGCTGGTGAACAGGTCAAAACCGGGTGCTCCAATCAGGCCCATTACATCCTCGCCCATGAGAAGACTGAAGCCGATGAGGATAAACATGATAGTGCCGATACAGAAGTCCATCAGGTTCTTCATAATGATATTGCCGGTGTTTTTTGCTCTTGTGAATCCGGCTTCAACCATTGCGAAGCCGGCCTGCATCCAGAATACCAGGGCGGCGCCTATGAGAAACCACACGCCGAATACTTCGCCGGATACCAGTTCGCTTACCATAACTCTCAGTTCTTCACTCATAACAGTTCACTCTCTCTTTCCTTCATTTTTGTTTACTTGACGCCGAACAGCAGGTCGCCGTAGGTGGGGAAGGGCCAGAAGCTTTCGGCGGTCCTTGTCTCGGCCTCGTCGCAAACTGCCCTCAGCTCGCACATTTTGGGGAGCATTTCGTCCCGGATGGCATCCGCCTCGGCGGCAACGCCGTCCATACCGTCGATTGCCACTACGGTTTCGTCCAGAGCATCTGCCTTTGTATCGATTGAATCCAGCAGGGCCGTGAGCTTTTTAAGCAGCTTTTTCTCGTAGCAGCAGGATATGGTGGCATCGGCTGTGTTCTTTGCGGATACGGCTCCGGCCAGACGTGCGGAGTATGCTTCCACGGCGGGGAGGATCTCCTTGCGTACCATGTCAATCATGGTCAGCGCCTCTATGCGTACAGTCTTGCAGTAGTTTTCCAGCAGAATCTCGTGACGGGAGAGGAATTCCGCCCGGCTCATAACCTTGTGGGCGGTGAGCAGGTCTATGTTCTTCTCCTCCAGAGCCACAGCCATGGCGTCCGGGGTGGTGCGCAGATTCAGCAGTCCGCGCTCCTCGGTGGCCTCACGGATCCAGGCCTCGTCGTAGCCGTTGCCGTTAAAGATAATGCGCTTGTGAGCGATTATGGTGCTGCGTATCAGGTCGTGCAGGTCGGCGTTGAAGTTTTCGGAGCCTTCCAGCTTATCAGCGTACTGGCGCAGGGACTCGGCCACCGCGGTGTTCAGCATGATATTGGCGCAGGCGATGGAGTTGCTGGAGCCGAGCATACGGAACTCAAACTTGTTGCCGGTGAAGGCGAAGGGAGAGGTGCGGTTGCGGTCGGTGGTGTCCCGCATGAATCTGGGAAGAGCGTTTACGCCCAGCTTCATCTTGGTTTTTTCGGCTCCGCTGTACGGAGTGTCGTGCTCAATGGCCTCCAGCACGTCGTTCAGCTCATCGCCCAGGAACATGGAAATAACTGCCGGAGGAGCTTCGTTCGCACCCAGACGGTGATCGTTTCCTGCCGTGGCCACGCTCATGCGCAGCAGACCCTGATAGTCGTCCACGGCCTGAATTACAGCCACAAGGAACAGCAGGAACTGCGCGTTCTCATAGGGCGTTTCGCCGGGAGAGAGAAGGTTTACGCCGGTGTCCGTGGCCATGGACCAGTTGTTGTGCTTGCCGCTGCCGTTAACGCCGGCAAAGGGCTTTTCGTGGAGCAGGCATACCAGACCGTGGCGGGCGGCAACCTTCTGCATTATCTCCATGGTGAGCTGGTTGTGGTCTGTTGCGATGTTTGTTGTGGTGTAGATTGGGGCCAGCTCATGCTGAGCGGGGGCCACCTCGTTGTGTTCGGTCTTGGCCAGAATGCCCAGCTTCCAGAGTTCATCGTTCAGCTCCGCCATATAGGCTGCGACTTTGGGCTTGATGGAGCCGAAGTAGTGGTCATCCAGCTCCTGGCCCTTGGGAGGCTTGGCGCCGAACAGGGTGCGTCCGGTATAAATGAGGTCCTTACGCTTGTCGTACATGGCGCGGTCAATAAGAAAGTACTCCTGCTCAGGTCCCACGGAGGTGATAACGCGGCTCACATCCCCGTTGCCGAAGAGCTTCAGAACACGCATGGCCTGCTTGTTGAGAGCCTCCATGGAGCGGAGCAGGGGAGTCTTTTTGTCAAGAGCCTCGCCGCCGTAGGAGCAGAACGCGGTGGGAATGCACAGCGCCTTTTCCTTTATAAACGCGTAGCTGGTGGGATCCCAGGCGGTGTAGCCTCTGGCCTCAAAGGTGGCCCGCAGACCGCCGCTGGGGAAAGATGAGGCGTCCGGCTCACCGCGGATTAGCTCCTTGCCGGAAAACTCCATGATGACTCTGCCGTCAGGGGCGGGAGTTATGAAGCTGTCGTGCTTTTCCGCCGTAATGCCGGTCATTGGCTGAAACCAATGAGTAAAATGAGTGGCTCCGTTTTCAACAGCCCAGTCCCTCATAGCGGTGGCAACCGCGTTTGCCACCGACAGATCCAGCTTCTGTCCGTTGCGTATAGTCTTTTTTAGTGAGTGATAAACCTCGGAGGAGAGCCGCGCCTTCATAACGCGGTCGTCAAACACCATGCTTCCAAAATATTCAGGTACTGTTTTCATATGAGTCACCCTTTCAAAATAATTGTTACAGAATTGTAGCTGCATCTTTTGCAGTCCACAGCCGGGATGGAAAGCGGCTGCGGACCACAAAAAGATAGGGGAAATAAAAAAAGAGAGACGCCGGCCCCACAGAGGATGATTCCTCTGAGACGTCAGCGTCTCTCGATGCGCTAAATATAAACCATGGATAATAATTTGTCAATCATCATTTCGCACAAATGGATAGACTTATTTTAGGTATTTTTCTACACAGAATGTGATTGACGGTAATTGAACAAGTGTAGTATATTAAATCCAGAACAAAGGTGTTCCTCTGGCAAAGCTGCGCGCTTTTCCGGTGGAGCACCTTTTTTTATTAAGGGGTTGATTATGTGAGACAACGGGAAGGAGAAATCCGTATTCCGGCCGGCTGTGCTATTTCGGCCATGATATCCCGCAGCGGCAGCAGAATGACCGGCGAGAGTATAATGGAGAGCATGAAGCCCATGCACGACCGCTCAAACGGTCTGGGAGGCGGCTTTGCCGGATATGGCATTTACCCGGAATACAAGGACTATTTTGCATTTCATATCTTCTTTGATGACAACACCTCCAGAGGAGAGTGCGAGGCGTATCTGCGCTCGGTTCTGGAAATAGTCAGGGCGGAAACGCTGCCCACCCGGACAATTCCGGAAATAACGGATGAGCCGCTGGCGTGGCGCTATTTTGTTATCCCTCTGCGCTCCGTGCTGTCCAGTATGCAGCTGGATGAAAAGGAGTTCATAGCCAGGGTGGTAACACATATAAATACCGCTATCACCGGCGCGTATGTCTTCTCCAGCGGAAAAAACATGGGCGTGTTCAAAGCTGTGGGATATCCGGAGGATGTGGGGCGCTTTTACAGGCTCGAGGAATATGAGGGATACTCATGGACTGCCCACGGACGCTATCCGACCAATACCCCCGGCTGGTGGGGCGGAGCGCACCCTTTCGCGCTTCTGGACTGGAGCGTTGTTCACAACGGCGAGATTTCCTCCTATGACGCCAACCGCCGTTTTATAGAAATGTATGGTTATCAATGCAACCTGCAGACCGACACCGAGGTTATCACCTATATAGCCGATTTCCTCCTGCGGAAACAGGAGCTTACTCTGGAGGAGTTTGCCCATGTCGTTGCGGCGCCCTTCTGGACCACCATCGGCGCTATGCCGGAGGCGGAGAGAGAGCAGTACGGCTATCTGCGCAAGGTGTTTCCCAGCCTGCTTGTTACAGGACCGTTTTCCATTGTTCTGGGTTTCGAAGGCGGACTCATGGCGCTTAACGACCGACTGAAGCTGCGCAGCATGGTGGTGGGTGAAAAAGATGACATGGTCTATATCGCCAGCGAGGAGGCGGCCATCCGCGTGATGTCGCCTGAACTGGACCGCATCTGGGCTCCCGCCGGCGGCGAACCCGTAGTGGTTCGGGTAAAGGAGGGAAAATTTTAATGGGACTCGATTTTCTGTATCCGGAATTTGAGGTGCTCCGCAACCCACAGCGCTGCACAAATTGCCGGGTCTGCGTAAAACAGTGCGCAAACGGCGTACACAGCTTCGACGAAAAAACCGGCACCATGCTGGCTGATGAGACAAAATGCGTGAACTGCCAGCGCTGTGTGGCTTTTTGCCCAACCAGGGCTCTGAAGATAGTCAAGTCCGAGCAGCACTTCCGGGAGAATGCCAACTGGTCGGACGACACCATACGCGAGGTGTATAAGCAGTCCGGCAGCGGCGGCGTGCTGCTGTCCTCCATGGGAAATCCCAAGGACATGCCAGTATACTGGGATAAGCTGCTGATTAATGCCTCTCAGGTCACCAATCCGTCCATAGACCCTCTGCGTGAGCCAATGGAGACCAGAGTGTTCCTGGGCAAGAAGCCCTCAAAGGTGGAGCGCGGTGAGGACGGAAAGCGTCTCTGCCGCATAGAGCCGCAGCTGGAGCTGTCCATACCGGTCATGTTTTCGGCTATGAGCTACGGCTCCATAAGCTACAATGCCCACGCCAGCCTTGCCAGGGCCGCGGAGGAACTGGGTATCTGCTACAATACCGGCGAGGGCGGTCTGCACGAGGACTTTTATGTATACGGCGAGAATACCGTAGTCCAGGTGGCTTCCGGACGCTTCGGCGTATATAAGGACTATCTGGAGGCCGCGGCTGCCGTTGAAATTAAAATGGGCCAGGGAGCAAAGCCCGGAATAGGAGGACATCTGCCGGGCAGCAAGGTCGGCGCGGACATATCCCGCACCAGAATGATACCGGAGGGCTCCGACGCCATATCTCCCGCTCCCCACCACGATATATACTCCATTGAGGACCTGCGCCAGCTGGTGTATTCGCTGAAGGAAGCCACGGAAAACAGAAAGCCGATTATTGTCAAGGTGGCCGCGGTGCACAATATAGCGGCGATCGCCAGCGGCATTGCCCGTTCCGGAGCGGACATTATCGCCATAGACGGCTTCCGCGGCGGCACCGGCGCGGCTCCCACAAGAATACGCGACAATGTGGGAATTCCAATTGAACTGGCTCTGGCGGCGGTTGACCAGCGGCTCAGAGACGAGGGAATACGCAATCAGGTTTCCCTTATAGCGGGCGGCAGCATTCGCTCTTCCGCGGATGTCGTGAAAGCCGTGGCCCTGGGCGCGGATGCCTGCTACATAGGCACAGCCGCTCTGCTGGCCCTGGGCTGCCATCTGTGCCGCTCCTGCCATACCGGTACCTGCAGCTGGGGCATAGCCACTCAGCGGCCGGACCTTGTGGCCCGTCTGGACCCGGATGTGGGAAGCAGGAGGCTTGTGAATCTGCTTACCGCGTGGAAGCACGAGATAAAGGAAATGATGGGCGGAATGGGAATTAATTCCATTGAGGCTCTCCGCGGCAACCGTCTTATGCTCCGCGGCATAGGGCTTACCGAGAAAGAGCTGTCCATTTTGGGAGTGGCTCACGCCGGAGAATAAGCCGTGACAGAGCATATTTTTGTGGAAAATAGTTCGGAGGTGTGTTATAACTATGGTATATATTGATGCAGACAAGCTCGACCAGACTATACTTAACCAGAAAATCCGGCTGCAGCAGGGCGATATGTGCCTGGAGCGCTGTCTGGGACAGCGCTTTATAGCCGCAGGGCGAAGCGAGGGGCGCGTTGAAATACACGGTGTTCCGGGAAACGCCCTGGGCGCGTATTTGAACGGCGCTGAGATAGAGGTTATGGGCAACGCTCAGGATGCCGTCGGCGATACCATGAACGCGGGCAGGATAGTTATTCACGGCTGTATCGGAGATACGGCCGGATACGCAATGCGCGGCGGAGAGATTTATGTTGAGGGAAACGCGGGCTACCGTGCCGGTATTCACATGAAGGCTTATCAGGACAAACTGCCTGCAATTGTAATAGGCGGCAGAGCGGGGAGCTTTCTCGGCGAATATCAGGCTGGGGGAATGATAGTGGTTCTCGGCCTGCACCTTGACGGAGCCTCCATTGTAAGTAATTATCCCTGTACCGGAATGCACGGCGGAAAGCTGTTCCTGCGCTCGGACTGCAAGGGTATCCTGTTTCCCAAGCAGGTTTCCGCCCGCCCTGCGACACAGGAGGATATGGAGGAAGTTACTCCATATCTGAAGCAGTATGCCGATTTGTTCGGCTGCGATTATGATTACATCCGCAATTCACCGTTTACGGTAGTTGTGCCGGACAGCCGGAATCCGTACCGTCAGATGTATGTTGCAAATTAGCGGAAGGAAGGTAATTCCATGAAATACTCACAGGAAGAGGTCTTGCAGTACGTCCTTGAAGAGGACGTCAAGTTTATTCGCCTCGCATTCTGCGATGTGTTTGGAAGACAGAAGAATATTGCAATAATGTCCAGCGAATTGAAACGGGCTTTTGATTCGGGCATAGCCATAGATGCCTCCGCAATAGGCGGCTTCGGCGGCGAGGTCCGCTCGGACCTGCTGCTGCATCCGGATCCCTCCACGCTTGTCCAGCTCCCGTGGCGGCCGGAACAGGGCAAGGTGACCCGCATGTTCTGTGATATCACCTATCCGGACGGCAAGCCCTTTGAGGGCGACACACGCCATATTCTGAAACAGGCCGCGGCGGCGGCGGAAAAAATGGGCTACAGTTTCTCGTTCGGCTCAGAGATGGAGTTCTATCTGTTTAAGCTTGATGAGCATGGTGAACCCACGAAAATCCCGTATGACGGCGCCGGATATATGGATATAGCCCCGGAGGACAGGGGAGAAAATGTCCGCCGTGAGATATGCCTTATGCTGGAGCAGATGGGCATACGCCCCGAAAGCTCCCATCATGAGAGCGGCCCGGGCCAGAATGAGATAGACTTTCGCTACTCCGATCCTCTGAATGCCGCAGATAATGCCGTGACCTTTCACGCCGTGGTAAAGACTGTTGCGGCTCAGAACGGCCTTTGCGCCGATTTTTCTCCCAAGCCCCTGCCGGATAAGGACGGAAACGGTATGCACATAAACATATCTGCAAAGGGCGCGGGAAAGCCAGACCCGCTTCACCATGTGATTGCGGGTATTCTGGCTCATGTTGCCGACATGACGGTGTTTCTTAACCCGTGCGAAGGCTCATATGACCGCCTGGGAAACAATAAGGCTCCCAGTCACATCACCTGGTCTGGAGAAAACCGTTCTCAGCTGATACGCATACCCGCAGCTGCCGGGGAGTTCCGGCGGGCGGAGCTGCGCTCACCGGATCCCACCGCCAACCCGTATCTGGCCTTTGCGCTGGTGATATATGCGGGCCTGTTCGGTATAGAGCAGCAGCTCATGCCCCCGAAGGCAGCCGATTTCAATATCTTTAACGCCCCTGCGGAGGTGCTGGCCAGCTATAAGAAGCTGCCTACCTCCCTGCACGAGGCTATGGCCATAGCTGCTTCCAGCGACTTTATCCGCGAACATCTCTCTAATACCGTTATCTCCGCTTACTGCAAAAACTGCTGAGAATTTATCCAGGGAAAGGAGGGAGCGGTATGGTGTTTCAGGAACGGACGTACAGCGTTCTTCTTGTTTCAGCGTCCGAAAAATTCAATACATCTATTCAAACAATGCTTCCTCCTACGGATTACTGGCCAGTTCAGACGGTAAAAAGCGTGGCAGAGGGCCGGCGAAGGCTGTTGGAGAGCAGCTATGACATTGTAATTATAAATGCGCCCCTGCCGGATGATTTTGGAATGAATCTGGCAATGAGCATATGCGGCAGCAGCGGCGCCGGAGTTCTGCTGCTGGTGAAAAACGAGCTGTATAACGATATCTATGCCAAGGTAGTGGGCAGCGGTGTGCTTACAATGCCGAAGCCGACTACGCTCCAGGCTGTGGCGCAAAGCATGAGAGTGCTGTGCGCTACCCGGGAGCGCCTGCGCCAGATGGAGGAAAAGCAGGTGTCTGTTGAAAAGAAAATAGAGGAGATCCGTCTTATCAACAGGGCAAAATGGCTGCTTATAGAATGTCTCTCCATGACTGAGGCAGACGCCCACCGCTACATAGAGCAGCAGGCCATGACCCGCCGCATCTCAAAACGTGAAATGTCGGAAAATATCATACGAACATATAAAAGCTAACAGGACAGACAAAAAAGCGTCAGAGACATTGAAATATGTCTCTGACGCTTTTACGTTCTTATAAGACCATCGTTTCTATGCTTATTCCTGCGCTACACTCTCTTCCAGGTGGTGCCGTCCTTGGTATCTATGAGCTCAATACCCTCTGCCTTCAGCTCGTCGCGGATGCGGTCGGCCTCGGCGAAATTACGCGCCTTTTTGGCCTCGGCACGGGCCTGAATCCTGGCGTCTATTTCGGGATCTGCCTCGGCGGAGACGGCGGCGGACTGGGCGGACTCTTTTTCACGGAGCAGGGCGGCCTTCTCCACAATGTCCAGGCCCAGCACCTCGTCGAAGGAGGCGATGGCTGCCAGCTTGGTGGCGTCGTTGCACTTGGCCTTCAGCACGTCATAGAGGGCTGTGATGGCCATGGAGGTGTTCAGGTCGTTGTCCAGAGAGGTACAGAACTTCTTCTTCAGCGCCTCAAAGGAGGTACTGTCCACCTCGCCGCCGGGCTGCAGGGCGGCCACACGGCTGAGGAGCTTATTATAGGCCACGGCGGCGTTATCCAGGTTCTCCCATGAGAATACCAGATTCTTGCGGTAGTGGCTCTGGAGGCAGAACAGGCGGTACACCAGGGGGTCATAGCCCTTCTCCTCCAGCAGGGACACGGTGAGAAACTCGCCGGTGCTCTTGCTCATCTTGCCGCTGGAGGTGTTCAGATGCAGCACGTGGAACCAGTAGTTGCACCACTTGTGGCCCAGATAGGCCTCTGACTGGGCGATCTCGTTGGTGTGGTGGGGGAAGGCATTGTCGATGCCGCCGCAGTGAATGTCTAGGTCGCCGCCCAGATGCTTCATGCTTATGCCGGAGCACTCAATATGCCAGCCGGGATAGCCAACGCCCCAGGGAGAATCCCACTTCAGAGCCTGGTCCTCAAACTTGGACTGGGTGAACCACAGGACAAAGTCGTTTTTGTTGCGTTTGTTTTCGTCCTCCTCAACGCCCTCGCGGACGCCAACGGCCAGATCCTCGGCGTCATGGTCGTTGAAGATGTAGTATTTTTCCAGCTTGGAGGTGTCGAAATAGATGTTGCCTCCGGCGGGATAGGCAAAGCCCTTTTCCAGCAGGGTGGACACTATGTCGATATACTCTGCAATGCAGTTAGTGGCGGGCTCCACCACGTCGGGGCGCTTGATGTTGAGCTTTTTGCAGTCGTCAAAAAAAGCGTCGGTGTAGAACTTGGCGATGTCCATTACGGACTTGTGCTCGCGCTTTGCGCCCTTGAGCATTTTGTCCTCGCCGGTGTCGCCGTCGGAGCTCAGGTGGCCCACGTCGGTGATGTTCATTACGCGCTTCACGTTGTAGCCCGCGTAGCGCAGGTACTTCTCCAGAATGTCCTCCATGATGTAGCTGCGCAGGTTGCCGATGTGGGCGTAGTGATATACCGTGGGGCCGCAGGTATACATTTTCACAATGTCGGGATTGTTGGGGGTGAATACTTCCTTTTTGTGAGTTGCAGAGTTGTAGATAAACATTTTATTTTCCTTCTCCTTCGAGTTGTTTTTTCATAAGTTCAATTTCCCGGCGCAGGGAGCACAGCTCCTGGGCCACGGGGTCGGTCACATGTATCTGATCGACCTCGCCTGCAAAGTTCACCTTTTCTCCGGCTATGCGAACCACACGGGCGGGCACGCCCACGGCTGTGCTGTTATCCGGGATGGCGCTGAGCACCACGGCGTTGGATGCTATGCGTGAGTTGTCGCCAACGGTGAAGGGACCCAGCACCTTGGCGCCTGAGCCTATCATCACGTTGTTGCCTATGGTGGGGTGGCGCTTGCCCACATCCTTGCCCGTACCGCCCAGGGTGACGCACTGATACAGCAGCACATCGTCTCCCAGCTCGGCGGTTTCGCCTATGACTATGCCCATGCCGTGGTCAATAACCAGACGGCGGCCTATGGTTGCTCCGGGGTGTATCTCAATGCCGGTCCAAAAGCGGCTCCATTGTGAGACGGCCCGGGCAATGAATTTAAGTCCGTGCCGGTAGAACCAATGGGCTATACGGTGGTATATTATTGCGTGTACGCCGGGGTACAGCAGAAATATCTCAAGTGAAGAGCGCGCCGCGGGGTCGCGCTGCTTGTATGCGTTCAGCGTCTCGCTGAGATGTTTAAACATATTTCCTCCATTCCCGGGAGCGAAAACAAAAACGCCTCTCATGGATAAAGTCCATGAGAGGCGATAATTCGCGGTTCCACTCTCGTTTATAACTCACCGGCCATAATACCGGACTATGCCTTAACGCGGCAGAACGTGGGGGCATTTCCTCTCCCATAGGCTCCGGGGCGCACTTCGGATGCTTAACTCGGCCGCTTCCGCTTTCAGCCCGGGCGGAAACTCTCTGTGACCTTTGGGCATCGTACTTTTCCCTTTCAACGCCATGTGTCAATATACTGTTAAGATATTACCATGATGGGCCGTCGCTGTCAATACTATATCCCCGCACCTTGAAAATGTCAAGCGCATCATGTATAATATACGCAAAACTTTTCCCGGAGGTGACTATGAAGGGCTACGCAAGACTGTGGCTGCCCCTTGTGTGGTACGGAATAGGCTGCTTTGCCATGATGGTGCTTGAGGCGTCCCTGCTCTATCCCGTCATGTTCTGGAATGTGTTTCTGGCGGCTCTGCCGCTGATATTTATATTGAAAGCGCGGAAGAGCCTGCTCTCCGGCAGGAAAGCCGCAGGCTGGACGCTTATGGTCCTCTGGCTGCTGTTTCTGCCCAACGCCCTGTATATGCCCACGGATATGATACATATCACCGGACTGGACTTCTTCAACACCGTTGGTGAGTACGGCAAAAAGACGGTCTACGTTGAGGATATTTTCATCTGGTGCCGCCTTATAACCGTGGCCGGGGGAATGATACTCAGTATGCTCATGGGGCTTGAGTCCATGCGTATAGCGTTTAGGATGACCCGGAAGCGCTTCGGCGGCTTGACAGCGGCGTCCGGGGCTGTAATTGTGTCATGGCTGTGCGCCCTCGGCGTATACATAGGCCGCTTCCTGCGCTTCAACAGCTGGGATATTTTAAGACCCGTGACGCTTATAAGGCGCGTGCTGGAGAGTCTTGACGCCTTTGCGCTGTATTTTTGTCTGTTTTACGGACTTTTTGTAATAGTAGTATTTTTATTTTATATGCTGCTGGCGGACGCCGCGGCATATAAGGGAGGTGAGAACTGAGTATGGACGATATTCCCCGAAGTAGGCGTCGTTTCCTCATTTATCTGCGTATGTAGTTTTTTCATAAAAACCTGACTATATACTTGTAACGGAGGAAACGATAAATAATATGAACGAACACATAACTACACTTGTTATCATGGCGGTGCTGGTGCTGCTCTCGGCGTATTTTTCCGCAACGGAGACAGCCTTCTCCTCCATGAACCGCACGCGAATAAAAAGCATGGCCGACTATGGAGATAAGCGCGCCCAGCGGGTGCTGGAGCTTTCATCGGATTACGACCGGCTTCTGTCCACCATACTGGTGGGCAATAATATAGTGAACATTGGCCTTGCCTCTATAGGCACGGCACTGTTTATAAAGCTTCTGGGCGAGAGCTACGGCCCAAGTGTTTCCACGGTAGTCGTAACCGTGGTGGTGCTGATTTTCGGCGAGATATCCCCCAAGAGCCTGGCCAAGGAGGACCCGGAACGCTTTGCCATGCTGACTGCGCCATCGGTGGCCTTTTTCATAGCCCTGCTGCGCCCGGTGAACTTCCTGTTTTCCTGCTGGAAAAAGCTCCTGTCGCGGGTGTTCAATGTCCGCAGCGACCGGCGCCTCACACATAATGAGCTGCTAACCCTGGTAGAGGAGGTAGAGCAGGAGGGGGGGCTGGATAAAAACGAGAGTGAGCTTCTGCGCAGCGCCATAGAGTTTTCCGAGCTCACCGCCGCAGACATACTCACGCCGCGCGTGGATTTGGACGCTGTGTCTCTGGACAGTACCGCCGGGGAGATAGCCCGGATGTTCACCTCCACAGGCTATTCCCGGTTGCCTGTGTATGATGGCAGTATAGACCGCATAGTGGGCATTATTAACCAGAAGGATTTTTACGCCGCCCCGCGCCTGCACGAGGAGAACCCGGCGGCGGATATAATAAAGCCGCCTCTGTTCATTCCGCCCAATACCCCCATAAGCCGGCTTCTGCGTATGCTTCAGCACAACAAGGCCCATATGGCCGTGGTGGCCGACGAATACGGCGGAACCATGGGCATAGTGACCATGGAGGATATACTGGAGGAACTGGTGGGCGAAATATGGGATGAGCATGACGAGGTTATCGAGGAGATAGTGAAGAAGCCTGACGGCGCCTATCGTGTGATATGCTCCGCCGAGCTGCATAGGCTCTTTGATTACTTCAATATACGCACAGAGCCGGAGGCCAGCACAGTCAGCGGCTGGGTAATGGAAAATCTGGGCCGCGTCCCCCAGCTTGGCGACAGCTTCACCGCTGACGGCCTTGCCGTGACCGTGACCCGAACCGACCGCCAGAGACTGCTTGAAATAGAAATAAAAGTGCTGGAAGAGTAAATATTGAAAGCCCGTCTCCTGCAACAGTCGGAGACGGGCGTTTTAGTGAAAAGTGAATAGTGAAGAATGAAAAATGAATAGTGAAAAATTTATTTGTCGCTTCGCGACCGATTAAAAAATTTTCTTCCTCCCCTAACAGGGGAGGTGCCCTCCGCTGAGAGCGGAAGGGTTTAAGCTTTCAAATTTGCTGAGGTCAAATTCAGAGCGTGTAGGGGCGCGCATTGCGCGCCCGCGAGGGGTTACGGGGCGCAGCCTGCGGGCTGCGGGGAGCGACCCCATTTCTTTTGAAAGAAACGGTGTCGCCCGCCAAAGAAACTTACTGTTCGCCAAGGACCATCGGAGCGTAAAGAAAATGTGCCGGTGGCACATTTTTAGCCACCGACCGCAGCGGCTATGCCGCGAGGAGGGAACTCTTGTGAGCTAAAGCTCACTCATTCAAATGGCGAAGTGGTAGTGCCACCAAATCGCGCCTGAATCGATGGAATTGGGCGGTAGAGTTCAGCGTGAAGCTCACCTGACAGCTCCGCACTTCGACGCAGGCCAGGGCTTGCATCTACCGCCGCACGAGCGCGTTGTGCGCGTAGGCGAGGCCCAAAAGAGTATACGACTTAGGCAAGTTCTTTGGGAAGCCTGAAACCCTTTTCTTTAAAGAAATGGGTTTCAGAACCCGACCCCGCGGTACAAACCGATTTCACCGCCGTACCCGGGCGCATAAGCATGTGGGCGCGCATTGCGCATCCACCGGCTCCCTCGTGCAAAGTGAGCTGTCAGCGAAGCTGACTGAGGGATTGACAACCCCTCCGCCCCTGCGGGGCACCTCCCCTTACACAGGGGAGGCTTTGGTGCGGCGTGAACTAAGAAAAGTATATATTAGCAAAAAATGAGGGCAGCCGTCTGGCTGCCCTCAAAAACTGCTTTATGTTTTGCCGGGGGTGCTGCTTGATAATGAATATAGAATCAAACAATGGCTGAATAATTCAAATAGTATAGTTCTGGAAGGCGAGGAAAGATGTGGTATGCTCTAACGCAAAATACGCCGACAACAAAAGATAATATCACATAGAAATACAGGATTCGGCGGTTTTCGCCCGGAGCGTCAAATGTTGGTTTGATGATTCGTGTCCACAGCAGATAGACGGAGCATAATATATTTGAAATACCGCAATAAAGGCCTATGGCTAATAATATATCATCGCCAGTTAACATATCGCTCCTCCTTACAGCGTGGCAAAACAGCAGAGTAGCGCCATTCACCTCTGAAACGCATGCGTCTCGTGCTGATAGCAGTATTTTCCGCTTGTTTCGCTCGGCGCAATGAAATCGCCGTTTACAACATACTCAATGCTGTGGGCGCTCCGCAGCCATGAATCAACATTTCCGACAAACTTATCTCCGTCTACACCCAACACATGGACTGCCAAAACAGAGCTGATGCCCCATGCGCTGCTGCCCTCCTCGGTGCGGCAGTAGAACTCCAGCCGTGGCACATAGCCTGTTTCCGCCATAAGCGGCACGCTCAGAACTCTGAAGCCAATTGAGCTACTGTTGTCAATTGGCAGAATGTCGGAAATTTCCATATCCCTTCCGGCTGTGTCAACGTAGCGCTGCATAAGCTCGTCAAAGCTCATGGCGCCGCTGATGCTCACGGTATTTGTCTCATCCCGCCACAATGTTTTTTCCTGAAATTCATCGGCCAGCAGTTTCCGGTCGGTGTCATATTGCTGACCCGACAGAAAAACGGTTTTATAATTTGGATTGGAAAGCGACAGCTCAAAGGTGTTTTTATCCGTTTTTCCGCGGCTGTCGGTGAAATACACCGCAATTTCCCCATAACCGGGTCTGGGAATTTTGTAAATATGCTTCTCGGCGTCTATTTCCTGAAGCTTGATACCTAGTATATGGCTTATGCTGTCTACTTGTGCATCACCATGGGCGATAAACTGCACGCAGAAAGATTCCGGGTCATACAGCATTTCGATCGGCTTATTGATACCCCGTGCGTTGAGATAGACAGCGCATCCAAGCACGGGCATAGAAAGACACAGCAGCAGGACGAAAATTTTCCAATGCTTGAATTCCCTGAGCTTTTTCATCGCAATACATCTCCTTCTTACAGCGTAACAAACAGCAGAGTGCCGAGCTTGCTTCTGAAATAATTATATCATATGCCTATATAAAATGCAATTATATAAAAAAGGCTGCCGCCCGGCAGCCTTTTCGATTTATTATTCATATAAGTCCGCTTATAAGTATCACCAGTATCAGCACGGGGAGTATGTACTGGAAGTAGAACTTGAACTTGGGGGAGAGCTTTATGCCCTCTCCGGCGTTGGCCTCGGCCAGATAATTGTCGAAGCCCCAGCCCCACTTGGTGACGCAGAACAGCAGATACACCAGAGAGCCTATGGGCAGCAGCAGGTTGCTGACAATGAAGTCCTCGGTGTCCAGCACGTCCTTGCCGGGCAGGGGGTGGAAGTCGCTCCACACATTGTAGCCCAGCACGCAGGGCAGGCTGGCCAGCAGCATCACCACGCAGCCGACGAGCACGGCCTTCCTGCGGCTCCAGCCGAAGTTGTCTATGCAGGAGGCCAGCAGGTTCTCAAACACGGCGATAACGGTGGAAAAGCTGGCAAAGGTCATGAACAGGAAAAACAGGGTGCCCCAGACCCGTCCTCCGGCCATGTTCACAAACACTCTGGGCAGGGTCATGAAGATGAGGGGAGGGCCGTCGTTGGGCTGCACGCCGAAGCTGAAGCAGGCGGGGAAGATGATAAGACCGGACATGAGTGCCACAAAGGTGTCCAGAGAGCAGATGCGCAGAGCCTCACCGGCCAGAGTGTGCTGGCGGCTCATGTAGCTGCCGAAGATTTCCATGGCGGCAATGCCCAGACTGAGAGTGAAGAAGGACTGATTCATTGCGGCCACGATAACGTTGCCCAGACCGACCTCACGGGCGCGGTCAAAGTCGGGAAGAAGATAGAATTTCAGTCCCTCTGCTGCGCCGGGGAGTATAAGGCTGTGCACGGCCAGGATTACAATAAGTCCCAGCAGACCCAGCATCATGACCTTGGTTATGCGCTCCAGACCGTTCTGAAGGCCAAGACTGCATACCAGAAAGCCCGCGATAACGGTAACGGCCATCCAGGCTGCCATCTCGCCGGGGTTGGCCAGCATGGCGCCGAATACGCCGTCCACGGCCTCGGTGGCCATGCCGCTGAAAGTGCCGGTCAGGAACTTGAAGAAATAGCCGGTCATCCAGCCGGAAACGGTGGTGTAGTACATCATGAGCATGAAGCAGCCCAGAATACAGAACCAGCCGTGGATATGCCACTTGCTGCCGGGCTTCTCCAGGGCCTTATAGCCCAGCACCGCGCTCTTGCGGCTGGCGCGGCCCACAGCCAGCTCCATGGTCAGCACAGGAATGCCCATTATGACCAGGAACAGAAGATAGAACAGAACGAACACACCGCCGCCGTTGGCGCCGGTCACATAGGGGAACTTCCAGACGTTTCCTATGCCGATGGCGCAGCCCGCGCTCACCAGCAGAAATCCCAGACGGGACTGAAAACTCTCTCTTTTCATTTTTAACCTTCTCTCTCTCAATTGCGCCAATGCGCAATTAATTATATTACCTTAATGTACCGTCAAAGTCAAGTGCGCGGCGCTCCTTACTCCCATAACATGGAAATATGTAGGGGCGCGCATTGCGCGCCCGCGATAAGCTGCGCACCACAAAAAACAGCCCGCATCAGCGGGCTGTTTTACGCTTATTTCTTCAAATCCAGAACATCGATGTTCTTCACAAAATACTCAACGCCGGAGACCAGGGTGGTCACAACGATTATCCACACACATACGGTGTTCAGAATATCAGGCAGACCGAAAATCATGAGGATGATGCACACCATGGTGGCGAAGGTTTTTATCTTGCCGGACATGGCGGCGGCAATGACCCGGCCGGATTCCACGGCGATGAGCCGCAGGCCGGTGACGGCGAACTCACGGGTGAGCACCACCATCAGCGCCCAGGAGGGCATGAGGCCCCACTCCACAAAGATGAGCATGGCTGCGGTCACCAGAAGCTTATCTGCAAGAGGGTCCACAAACTTGCCGAAATTGGATACCTGGTTGTAGTGCCGTGCCACATAGCCGTCTACAAAGTCGGTTATGCTGGCAAGAGCAAAAACGGCTATGGAAATATACGGATGCCCTGTGAGCATGGTGGCGAAAAAAACGGGGATAAGCGCAATGCGCACGAGGGTTATTTTGCTGGCAGTAGTCATGGGTCAGTTTTCCTCCTCAGCTATGATTCCGCAGAGGTTGCCCTCTATGATATCGGTAATCTCCACCTGCGCAAATTCGCCGGGGGCGCAGTCACCCCGGAAGTATACGATACCGTCAATATCGGGGGAGTCCGCCCAGCTGCGTCCGCACCAAGCCTCGGCCTCCTCGTCGTAATCCTCACAGAGGACCTCTATGGTCTTGCCCAGCTGGCTCTCATAGAACTCGTCCATAATGTCGGCCTGCAGCTCCATGATTAGTTCAGCCCTGCGCTGCGCAATGTCGGCGTCCGGAATATCGGGCATCTTTGCCGCCGCCGTTCCCTCCTCGGGGGAGAAGGGGAACACGCCCGCGCGCTCTATCCTTGCCTCGCGCAGGAACTGGCACAGCTCCTCAAACTCGGCCTCGCCTTCGCCGGGCAGACCGGCGATGAGGCTGGTGCGCAGCACCAGACCGGGGATGCGCTCACGGAGCTTTTTGAACAGGCTGCGGATAAGCTCCCCGTCGCCACGGCGGTTCATGCGCTTCAGTATGGTGCTGTTGATGTGCTGTATGGGGATATCCAGATATTTTACCACCTTGGGCTCGGCGGCTATGGTATCGATTAGCTCGTCATCCAGGGCGTCGGGATAGAGATAATGCAGGCGTATCCAGTGTATGCCGTCTATCTCAGCCAGAGCGCGGATAAGCCGGGACAGGCTGTTCTTGCCGTAAATGTCGCTGCCGTAACGGGTGATGTCCTGAGCTATGACTATGAGCTCCTTTACGCCCTGTTCGGCCAGGGACCTGGCCTCGTCCACTATGTTCTCAAGAGGACGGCTGCGGTAGCGGCCACGTATGCGGGGTATCACGCAGAAGGCGCAGCAGTTGTCACAGCCCTCGGCTATCTTTATGTAGGCCCAGGCGGGGCCGGTGCTCAGCACGCGGCCGGTCTCCTCCACGGGCAGGGTGTTGGGGCCGAACAGCTCAAAGCTCTCGTCAGCCATTACACGCTCCACCACCGACACGATATCGTCGTAGTTGCCCACGCCCACAACGGCGTCTATCTCCGGCAGCTCCTCCAGGATTTCCTTTTGATAGCGCTGGGGCAGGCAGCCGGTGACGATTATTTTTTTCAGCTCCCCGGACTTTTTCAGCTCGGCCATATCCAGAATATTATCTATGGCCTCGCTCTTTGCGCTGTCTATGAAGCCGCAGGTGTTTATTATCACGGCGTCGGCGCCGTGCACGTCCGGCACTATCTCATGCCCGGCCTCGCTGAGCAGCCAGAGCATCTGTTCGCTGTTAATAAGGTTCTTGGCGCAGCCAAGAGATATCATTCCAATCTTATAGGACATAGCTTCCTCCAATGGCCGTTCAGCAGTCTGAATCCGACCTGTATCTGTTCAGGGCGGAGCGTATCTCCTCCCAGCTGAAGCCCCGCCGCAGCAGGGCGTCGGTTGCCCGGCGTATTTCCTTTTCGCCGGCATTATCCTTCAGACGCCGGCGCAGAAAGGCGTCCATGGCGTCCTCCTGACCGGGCATCTGCTCCAGGGCCTCGTCCCAGAGTTCCTTGGGCACGCCCCGGCGGAAAAGCTCGGTTTTTACCCGGGATGCGCCGTAGCCCTTGGCGGCGTAGTGCCGCACCACCAGGCCTGCGTATTTTTCATCGTTCAGCAGACCCAGCTGGGCAAAGCGCTCCACCGCCGCCTCGGCGTCCTCCGGGCTTTCGCCCTTCTGGATAAGGCGCTCGGTTAGCTCCTTACAGGAGTAGTCCCGCTTGTCCAGCATATTCAAAGCCCGCTTTTTCGCGCTCTCGTTCATAAGCTGAGGGAGGCTCAGCCCTCAAAATCGTCCGCGGAGATATCCACGGCGCGGCCGGCGGCCTTGGCGGCGGCTCTGGCCTGAGGACTCATGAGCTTGTAGGCGTTCTGGCGTATCTGCTCGTCCAGAGCGGCGCAGACCTCGGGATTCTCCTTCAGATAGGTCTTGAGGCCGTCGCGGCCCTGTATGCGCTGCTCACCCACGGTGAACCAGGCGCCCGCCTTGTCAATAAGCTCCAGCTTGACGCCAAGGTCGGCTATCTCGCCCACCTTGGATATGCCTTCGCCGTAGATTATATCGAACTCGGCCTCGCGGAAGGGGGGGGCCACCTTGTTCTTTATCACCTTGGCTCTGGTGCGGTTGCCTATCATCTCGCCGCCGGACTTGAGAGTTTCGATGCGGCGCATATCTATGCGCACGCTGGCGAAATACTTCAGGGCCCGGCCGCCGGGAGTGGTCTCCGGGTTGCCGTACATGACGCCTATCTTCTCGCGGAGCTGGTTTATGAACACAACTATGCAGTTGGTCTTGCTCACAACGCCGGCCAGCTTGCGCAGAGCCTGGGACATGAGCCTGGCCACAACGCCCACGCTGGATTCACCCATCTCGCCCTCCAGCTCGCTGCGGGGCAGCAGAGCGGCAACGGAGTCTATTACCACAACGTCCAGAGCGCCGCTGCGCACCAGCTGCTCGGTTATCTCCAGAGCCTGCTCACCGGTGTCCGGCTGGGATATGAGCAGATTGTCTATGTCCACGCCCAGAGCCCTGGCGTATGCCGGCTCCAGCGCGTGCTCAACGTCGATATAAGCGGCCTCGCCGCCGCCCTTCTGAGCGGAGGCCACGATGTGCAGCGCCAGGGTGGTTTTACCGCAGGACTCGGGGCCGTAGATCTCGATGATACGGCCGCGGGGCACGCCGCCTATTCCCAGCGCCAGGTCAAGGGACAGGGAGCCGGTTGGCACAGCTTCCACGTTTACGGGTATATCGTCGCCCAGACGCATGATGGCGCCCTTGCCGAAGTTCTTCTCAATCTGGGCAATAGCGGTTTCCAGCGCCTTCTTCTTGTCGGATGCGGGACAAACCTCGCCCACGGGTGCGCGTTTCTCTTTTGCCATTTCAGTCACCTCTATATAAAATATGTGTATACGTTTTTAAATTCTGCCCATGACCACACGGTCTATGCCGCCGGTATCCCGGATGCACTCCACGCCCAGAAAGCCGCTCATGAGCATCTGGGTGCGCACATCCTCGGCCTGGCCTATGCCCACTTCAAACAGCATCAGTCCGCCGTGGCGCAGCACGCCCTTCCAGTTTTTCAGTATGGCGCGGTAGAAATCCAGTCCGTCCCCGCCGCCGTCCAGAGCGCCCAGGGGCTCATAGTCCCGTACGGAGCCGTCCAGCCCGGGGATGTCCTGAGTGGGTATGTATGGGGGATTGCAGACCACCAGGTCAAAGTTTCCCACTAGCATGGGGGGCGCTGCAAGGGCGTCGGCCTCTATACAGGTCACCCTGGGGGTCAGATTGTTGCGCTGCACGTTTTTGCGGCTTATACTCAGGGCTTCGGGGCTTATGTCCGCCATTACAACACGGGAGGCGGGCAGCTCGTGGGCGATGGCGCAGCCTATGCATCCGCTGCCGCAGCAGAGGTCCAGCACCCGGGCGTCCATTTTTTTGCCGCGGGCGGCCTTCACAGCCAGCTCCACAAGCAGCTCGGTGTCGGTGCGGGGGATAAGCACGTTTCTGTCCACCTGAATGGGAATTCCGTAGAACTCCCACTCGCCGGTTATGTATGCCACAGGCTCGCCGGAAAGGCGGCGGCGCACCATGGGCGCAAGCTTCAGCTCCGTGTCGTCGGAGGTGTAGAGCATCAAATCCCGCAGCAGCTTTTCCGTGGTCTTGCCGGCGGCGCAGGCAACCAGCAGACGGGCCTCAAGGCTGAAGGCGGAGATGCCGGCGTCTCTGAGCTGCCTGCGGGTAGCGATGTAAAGGTCGTTATATGTCTTTGCCATATCCAATCAGTCCTCAATCCAAGCTTACCAGGCGTCCTGGCCCTCCTCCTCGGGGATAACGGCTTTCAGCGCCTCAATGGCTACCTCTATCATAGAATCATCTGGCTCATAGGTGGTGAAGTGCTGCATCTGCATACCGGGCCAGGAGAGGGTGCGGGAGAGGGCGTTGTCGTGGGCGCCAACCCATCGGTTGAGCTCATAGCTTATGCCCACGATTACGGGCAGGAACAGCAGGTGCAGGAGCATACGCACAAGCATATGGTCGCTGCGTATGAAGGCGCCTACCACTATGCTTATGCATATCACCACGAACAGGAAGCTGGTGCCGCAGCGTGGATGCAGCCTGGTCTGGGCGCGCACATTCTCTACCGTCAGGGGCAGGCGCTTCTCGTAGCACCAGATGCTCTTGTGCTCCGCGCCGTGATAGGAAAATACCCGGCGTATGTCTTTCATTCTGGATACCGCACACAGATAGCTCAGGAAGATGGCCATTTTCACAAGGCCCTCAACCAGATTGCGCAGCACATACTGCTGCTTCAGGCCGGGTACAAAGCTGACGATAAATGTGGGCAGCAGTATGAACAGGCCCACGGAAAACAGTATGCCCAGCACGGCGGCAATGTAGATTATAAGCTGCTGGGCCTTTTCGCTGCCGAACTTCTTCTCCAGCCAGAGGTCGAATTTATCCGGCTGAGCGGCCTCGTCCTCGGGGAAAAATTCCGCGGAATACATAAGGGCCTTCACGCCGTTCACCATGGACGCGCCGAAGGTGGCGATACCGCGGATGAAGGGCACGCCCAGAATGGGATATTTCTCTCTCAGCAGCTTCAGGTCCTCCACCTTGGTGATTATGCCCTCGGGGGAGCGCACCGAAATGGCCTGCTTTTTGGGGCCGCGCATGAGTATACCCTCTATGAGAGCCTGACCGCCTATGGATGTCTTAAAAGGTTTTGCTTCATTGTTTGGGGTGTTTGCCATGTTTTTTCTCCTTTAAGTGTTTGCGCTTTCTATGGGCAGGCGTATTGTAACCAGCACGCCGCCCTCCGGAGCGTTTTCAATGTCCAGCAGACCCTTGTGACGGGTGATTATCTCGTCGCACACGGCAAGGCCTATGCCGCTGCCGCGCTCTCTGGAGCTGCCCTTGTAGAATTTTTTCTTTACATACGGAAGCTCCGCCTCGGGGATGCCGGGGCCAAAGTTATGCACGGAAATGCGGATATAGTCTCCGCACCGGCCCATGCGTACAATGATCTTTTTACCGTCCCGGCCGTATTTTGCGGCGTTGTCCAGAATATTCAGAAACACCTGCCGCAGCCGTTCCGGGTCTGCCTCTATCATTGGCAGGCCGTCATAGTCGGGGTAGTACTGAAGCTCTATGCCCTCCTGCTTCAGCAGCTCGCCGTAGGTGAAGATGGCCTCCTCCAGCTCCGCCGCCGGATCTATCTTCTCCAGCGTAAGGTTGAAGCGCCCGTCCTCTATGCGTGTGAACTCCAGCAAATCCTCAACCATCTTTGTAAGGCGTGAGGCCTCCTTGGATATTATCAGTATGCCCCGGCGGCTCTCGCCCTGTATTGCCTCGTCATAGGCCAGAGTTTCGCTCCAGCCCGTTATGGCGGTGAGGGGAGTGCGCAGCTCGTGGGATACCGAGGAGATGAAATCCGTCTGCATCTTTTCGGCTCTGCCCAGCTTTACGGACATGTCGTTTATACTGTCTATCAGGTCGCCTATCTCATCGTCGTGCTTTTTCACGACCTGTATGCCGTAGCTGCCGTCGGATATGCGCCGTGCTATGCCGGTAAGCTCCAGCACCGGCGCCGTGATAGTGCTGATGAAATAAAAGTTTGAGAGTATGATGAAGAGTATTATAAGCAGACCTACGCCTGCTGCCGCAGCCGTGAGATGCATTACCGTCCTGTCCACAAGGCGCAGGCTGGTGATATAGCGTATCAGGCCTATTACCGTGCCGTCGCTGCTTTTCAGCGGTGCGCACACGGCCAGAACATGCTCTCCCGTGTCGGCTCTGCGGCCGTTCCAGGAGCTAATTTCGCCGGTGGTCAATGCGTTTTCTATGTCCGGCGTGGCGGGACGCGTACCCGCCGTCAATCCATAGCTGGAGGTCTCGACCCGGCCGTTGGAGCTGAGAAACTGCAGCTCTATACGGTCACGATCCTCAAAGCCCTCGGTGTAGCGGCAGGCGCTCTGATAAAACTCCGCGTAGGTGCGTGAGACGTAGGTGCTGAAAAACTCCGAGGCCGTGGTGGCCTTGGCCTCCAACCCCGTCTCCACGGAGCGGTAATAGTTGCTGTATACGTTGCCGGCTATTATCCATACCCCCAGTAGCACTACAAATACAGTAACACCTATGCCGGTGGCCATCCAGCGGCTTTTCAGTCCGCGCAGCCTCATGCGGCTGCCGAGCTTGTGTATCAGGTCTCCCATTTGTAGCCGTAGCCCCATACTGTGGTTATATAGGTGGGGATGGTGGGGTTGTCCTCTATTTTTATTCTCAGCCGGCGTATGTTCACATCCACTATCTTCAGCTCGCCGTAGTAGTCACGGCCCCATACGCTGTTGAGTATATCCTCCCGGGAGAGGGCCTTGCCGGGATTGTCCATAAAGAGCTTTACTATGGAGTATTCAATCTGCGTGAGCTTCACGCGCTGATTGTTTTTCTCAAGAGTGCGGTTGCGGGTGTTCAGACGGAAGGGGCCCTGCAGCAGCTCGAAGCTCTGCTCCCGGCCGCCGGGCTCGCCTATTCGGCGGTACAGCGCGTCTATCCGGGCCGTAAGCTCGGTGGGGGAGAAGGGCTTGGTGACATAGTCGTCCGCGCCGGTCATAAGGCCGGTGACCTTGTCCATCTCCTGACTTTTGGCTGTGAGCATTATAATGCCTATCTGGGAGTCCGATGCACGGATTCTTCTGCACACCTCAAAGCCGTCGATATCGGGGAGCATAACATCCAGCAGGGCAACCCTTGTGTCCGGATTGCGGCGCAGCATATCCAGGGCCTGCTCGCCTGTCTCCGCCTCTATGGGCTCATAGCCGCTGCGGCGCAGGTTTATCACCACAAAGCTGCGTATGCTGGATTCATCTTCAAGAACCAGTACTTTTTTCATAAGTCACCTCGTGTGTCACAAAACGGGACTAATCCACTCTGAGCGGATTAGATGAAAGGATTCTTTTATTGCGTCGGCGCTCAGCTCATCCGAGAGCAGGCGCATGGCGTATACGGCGGTGCTGTCCTCTGTAAGGACGATGCGTCCGCCCTGAACAGCACGCTCGTGGCGGTTTTCTCCCGTGAGCGTATAAACAGCCGCCAGCGGCGTGAGCGTGTCGCCGTCAACGGCAGAGATAACTATACATTTGCCGGCCGAGAAGTCCTCCCTGCATATACTGAGCTGCCTGGAACCGAAACCATCCAATTCCAGATACCAGCCGTCAGCATAGCAGTGAAAGGTGGAGAGCGTTTCTGTCAGCCGTCCGTCGGCGGATACCTGATGCCAGTCGAAAGCCCAGTATTCGGCGCCGTCGCCGGTGCCTAGCAGCCGGGTGGAGGGCAGCTCCGTAACGCCGTCGCCGTTTATGTCGTCGGAATATACAGCATAGCTGCGGGTAGTGGGACTGATGCCGGTCTGCCTGGCGGTGATGTTGCGTATTTCGCCGCCGTCGGAAATAAATACATCCGTTATCGTATGGCTGTCCATATAGGAGCCTTCCACAAACAGCGCCCGTTCGCCGGTGGAAAGATTGCCCGCCGTCATGCGTGCGGCAATGTCAAAGCCGCGGCTGAGCTGGGCGGAGGAGCTTACCACAGAGCCGTCGCCTTTCAGCGAATACAGCTCCAGACTGCCCTGAGCGCCCGGCTCACAGTGCAGAGCGAGAAGCTCCTGATTTCCGTCGCGGTCAAGGTCGTCGCAGGTCCAGCCGCTGCAATCGGCGGTAAGCAGTACGGAGCCGCTCCAAAGCCGAAGAGAATAGACATTCAGCATGGTTATGCCTCCGTCCATCTGCCAGGCGGCTATCAGCTCCGCAGTTCCGTCGCCGTCCATGTCGGCGTATTCTATGCGTCCTATGGCGCTGCCCTCGCCGGATATGGTGCAGGCAGGGGTGTATACGCCGGCGTCGGACTGATAGATGACTATTTTAAGGGCGCCCTCAGCCGTGCGGAAAAATGCCAGAGCCTCATCCTGACCGCTGGAATTCAGGTCATACAGTTGAACGGACTGGCGGTGTGAGCCGCGGACGGGAGAAGCGTATTCGCTGCCTCCGGAAATTTCTGCGTCTATAAGCTCCTGAAGACTCACATATTCGTCCGGCGGCTTTGGCAGACTGTAAAGCTCGGACACCGGAACCGGGGCGCAGCCTCCCAAAAGCATAAGCAGCGCTGTGGCTGCAAGAAAGCGGATAAAGCGCATGGACGTATCCGCCTCCCTTCGCCGTAATCCGCATAATTTGGATAATATAGTATAGCATATAATACAGAAAAATGGTAGTGGTATTTTCCGCCCAGAGAAAAGGACTTGAAAAGAATCGGAAAATCATGTATAATAACAACATCTGCGCCGGTGTGATGGAATTGGTAGACGTGACGGACTCAAAATCCGTTGGTGGCAACATCGTGCGGGTTCGAGTCCCGCCACCGGCACCAAAACAAAAGGGCACGACATAGTCGTGTCCTTTTGTTTTGGGCTTCGACAGCAAAGCTGTCTCCGCTCCGATTTGATCTTTTAACGGCGGAAGTGAATTCCGCCTAAGAAATTCTTCGCTTACGCTCCGAATTAACGCGGCAAAAGCCGCGCCCCGCCGCTCGGGGCCCCGTTTTACAGCAAAACTCACCGCCCGCTCCCTCGCTCCTTCTTTCAAACTCGAAATTACTGTTGAAAAAGAGAAGTACACCAAACACGGGGTTCATAAAGGAACGCAGGGGGTGGATCTGTGATCCCAGTTGTATCGAAAACTCCCGGCTCGTTAACTTCCCGCGATATGGAGAACAGGATGATATTGCAACGCTCGGCGTCAGCGAATATATATGAGTTAAAATATATCCTCTCTGATAATTATACTCGGAGCAACTAAAAGACCGCCGGATTTGCCGGCGGTCTTTGCTAATATTCAAAAGGTATTCTGGACATACGATTTTTGGGCTTGACAAAGGAAAAAGATGTAGTATCATCTAAATGGTTGATGCCGCATCTTTATTGATTGGAGTGTGCTTATGGATATCACTAAAAGACAAATCACAAAAATCGCCAGGGAACTGAGCAAATTTACCGTGCGTACTCTCAGGGCCGACGGAATAGGACCGGGTGAACTGGATATCATTCACGCCGTCCGCAAAAATCCCGGAATCACTCAGGCGGGAGTGTGCAGAATCCTGGGCATTGACAAGGGAGCCGCCGCAAGGCAGACGGCGAATCTTGAGGCAAAAGGGTATTTGACAAGAGCGGAGAACCCCGCAGACGGCCGCAGCCGCCTTCTGTTTGCCACGGATAAGGCCGAGGGACTGAAAAACTCCAAGGTATATGTGGAGACGTCTTTTTATGAGTGGTTGCTGGAGCCGATGACGGAGAGGGAGCGGGAGGAATTTGCAAGACTGCTGGACATGGCATACCGGCGATGCCGGGCTGAGAGCAAGGCGGATTTTCCTGAAATGAGCAAAAGAATGGAGCGCGGTGAAAGCAATGAAAGAACGGAATAAAAATGGGCTTTCCCAGTCTATGGTGTTTATACTCATGTTCGGCGTTGTCAGCTTGTTCTCGGATATGACCCACGAGGGCGCGGCCAGCATCCGCGGCGCTTACCTGGCGCTGCTGGGAGCGTCTGCGGGAACGATAGGATTTGTTTCCGGTCTGGGCGAGCTTATCGGCTACTCCATGCGCTATGTGTTCGGTAGGCTTACGGACAGGACAAAGCAGTACTGGCCCATGACCGTTGCGGGATATGTGCTTGATATAATTGCGGTTCCGGCTCTCGCTCTTGTGGGAGAGCACGGCTGGGTATGGGCCTGCGCCCTGCTGCTCATACAGCGTATGGGAAAGGCCATAAAAAAACCGGCAAAGGATACTATCATGTCCTTTGCCGCATCACAGGAGGGAGTGGGCAAGAGCTTTGGAATTCAGGAGGTTCTGGACCAGATTGGCGCATTTTTGGGTCCGGTGCTGCTGTATCTCGTAATGCTTTTCAAAACCGACGGCTCGACCTTCCGGGTCTATTCCGCCTGCTTTGGGGTCCTGGCTGTACCGGGAGCCATAACGCTTATCCTGCTTCTTGCCACTAAGCGCAAATTCCCCAACCCGGAGCGCTTTGAGCCCACGCCCAGGGAATATGTGCCGTTTAAACTGAAGAAGGAGTTTTTATTCTATATCGGGGGGATAAGCCTGTTCGCCTTTGGCTTTATTGACTATTCCCTTATTATTATGCATGTGTCCGGGATGTATGCCGGCCTGGCGTCCGGCCTGGCGGAAACCTCGTCTCTGGTTAACAGCGGCACTCTGCCCCTGCTGTATGCCGGGGCCATGCTGGTAGATGCCGTGTCCGCCCTGGTGTTCGGCCTGATGTACGATAAAAAAGGCGTAAAAGCTCTGGTGTGGTCTACCGTGATTTCAGCTCCTTTCCCAATACTGGTGTTTACCTCAAAATCCGTACCCATGCTGCTTTTGGGTATTGCACTCTGGGGCGTTGGAATGGGCGCGCAGGAGTCTATTTTGAAAGCCGCAGTAACAAGCATGGTGCCAAAAACCAGCCGTGCCACCGGATACGGTATTTTTGAGTGCTCCTTCGGTGTGTTTTGGTTTCTGGGCAGCTGGCTGCTGGGCGTCCTGTACGATATAAGCATTCCGGCTATGGCCGTCGTATCAATGGCGGCGCAGCTGGCGGCCGTGCCCCTGTATCTGCATTCGGCAAAACTGAGGGCCGGGGATGAGGCGGGCACTTGACTTTTTCTCCCTCTTATGCTAAAATTCCTACATCATAAAATTACTACTTAGAATTGGAGATAGTTATCATGGAAAGAATCAAGACTCTTGAGACCCGCAACCTGTGCGAGAGCGCCAAGAACGGCGGCTGCGGCGAGTGCCAGACCTCCTGCCAGTCTGCCTGCAAGACCAGCTGCGGCGTTGCCAACCAGAAGTGCGAGAACGCTGGTAAGTAAGCAAAACGCAAATCAGAAAGCTGCCGCCTGTTTGGGCGGCGCTTTTTATTATAAAAAGGAAAGGGAATCCATTTATGGTACATCAGTATCAGCTAAACGGCTATAACATAGTGCTGGACACCTGCTCCGGCGCCGTCCACGTGGTGGACGAGGTGGCATACGACATCATAGCACTCTACCCCGACCATACCGCGGACGAGACAGTTGCGGCTATCATGGAAAAATACGGCAGCCGCCCCGACGTAACCGAGGATGAGATCCGTGCCTGCCGGGACGATGTGGAGAGCCTTGTGAAGGCGGGAAAGCTCTACACCCCCGACAGCTTCTCCGGGCTTGCGGGCACCTTCAAGGAGAGAAGCGGCGATGTGGTCAAGGCTCTGTGCCTCCATGTTGCACACACCTGCAACCTCAACTGCTCCTACTGCTTCGCCAGTCAGGGCAAATACCACGGCGACCGTGCTGTCATGAGCTTCGAGGTGGGCAAACAGGCTCTGGACTTCCTCATGGACCACTCCGGCACGCGCCGGAATCTGGAGGTGGACTTCTTCGGTGGTGAGCCCCTCATGAACTGGGACGTGGTTAAGCAGCTTGTGGCCTACGCCCGCAGCGTGGAGAAGGCCCGGGGCAAGAACTTCCGCTTTACCCTCACCACCAACGGCATGCTCATAGACGACGAGGTCATTGACTTCGCCAACCGCGAAATGAGCAATGTGGTCCTGTCCCTGGACGGACGCAGGGAGATACACGACCGCCTGCGCGTGGACTACGCCGGCAAGGGAAGCTGGGAGCGCATAGTTCCCAAATTCCAGAAGCTGGTGGAGGCCCGGGGCGGAAAAGACTACTATATGCGCGGCACCTTCACCCACGCGAACCCCGACTTCCTGGAGGATATAAAGTGCATGCTTGACCTGGGCTTCACCGAGCTGAGCATGGAGCCCGTGGTCTGCGCCGCGGGAGACCCCGCCGAGCTTACCGAGGCAGACCGCGCCATAGTCATGGAGCAGTACGAGGAGCTGGCAAAGCTCATGCTCAGCCGCGAGAAGGAGGGCAGGCCCTTTACCTTCTACCACTATATGATAGACCTCACCGGCGGCCCCTGTATCTATAAGCGCATATCCGGCTGCGGCTCCGGCACGGAGTACATGGCCGTCACCCCCTGGGGCGACCTGTATCCCTGCCACCAGTTCGTGGGCGAGGAGGCCTACAAGCTGGGCAATATATGGGACGGCGTCACCAACACCGCCCTGCGGGAGGAGTTCCGCTCCTGCAACGCCTACGCCCGACCCGAGTGCGCCGACTGCTGGGCAAAGCTCTACTGCTCCGGCGGCTGCGCCGCCAACGCCTACCACGCCTCAGGCTCAATTCGCGGCGTGTACGAGCCCGGCTGCCAGCTCTTCCGCAAGCGCATAGAGTGCGCCATCATGATAAAAGCCGCCCAGGACCTGGCAAAAGAGGAAAACTGAATGGACACGCCCATAGCGGATTTCGTCCGGGACTACGCGGATAAAAACACCGTGCGCTTGCACATGCCCGGCCATAAGGGCAGGCCCTTCCTGGGCTGCGAGCGCCTGGATATAACCGAGGTCTCCGGCGCGGACGCCCTGTATGAGGCCGGGGGCATAATAGCCCGCAGCGAGGAAAACGCCACGGCGCTGTTTTCCTCCGGCAGAACGGTCTATTCCACCGAGGGCTCCAGCCAGTGCATACGGGCCATGCTGTATCTGGCGGTTACAGGCCGCCCGGAGGGAACGCCTCCCGTGGTAGTGGCCGCACGCAATGTACACAAGTCGTTTTCATACGCCGCGGCGCTGCTGGATTTTGAGACTGTGTGGCTCCCTGTGGAGGAGGACGATTCACTCTGCTCCTGCCGGGTCTCCAAGGAGAGCCTGGAGCGCACGCTCTCGGCTCTTGAGCAGCCCCCCGCCGCGGTGTACGTCACCAGCCCCGACTATCTGGGGGTGAGGGCGGATATTTCATCTCTGGCCGAAGTCTGCCACGGTCACGGTACTGTGCTGGCTGTGGACAACGCCCACGGCGCCTATCTGCGTTTTCTCGAAAAGCCCGCCCACCCTCTGGACCTGGGCGCGGATATATGCTGCGACTCCGCACACAAGACCCTGCCGGTGCTCACCGGCGGCGCCTACCTGCACATAGGCAAAAACGCCCCGGCCTCTTTCCGGGAAAACGCAAAGGCCGCCATGGCCATCTTCGGCTCCACCAGCCCATCGTATCTAACCCTTATGTCTCTGGACGTGTGCAACGGCTGTCTGGCGGGGGATTACCCCGTCCGCCTCGCCGAAACGGTAAAGCGACTGGACGATACCCGCGCCAGGCTCGCCGCCGCGGGCTGGCGCGTGGAGGCTACGGACCCCCTGCGCATCACCGTGCGCGCCCCCGCCCGCAGCAGCGGCACAGAGCTTGCCCATATACTGCGCGCAGGAGGAATAGAGTGCGAGTTTGCCGATCCGGACTTTCTGGTGCTTATGGCCACTCCGGAAAACTCGCCGGAGGATTTCTCCCGACTCTGCGGCGCCTTGGGAGAAAACAAAGACCGGAACTTCCGCCGCCCGCCACGGGTACCTCAGCCGGGCGAGCGGGTGCTGTCCGCCAGGGAGGCTCTGTTCGGACGCTGCCGTACAATACCGGCGGACGAAGCCGCCGGACACATATGCGGCGGCCCTACTGTGTCGTGCCCTCCCGCCGTTCCCATAGCGGCGCCAGGTGAGCGCATTACCCGTGAAGCCGCAGCCCTGTTCGGGTATTACGGAATAAATACCGTGGAAGCGGCAGTCATATAAAACAGCGGAACTCCGGATGCTTTTTGTATCCGGAGTTCCGCGTTTTTTGCGTTGTATAATATGCAGCGCGGAGCTTACAGCCTTGCTATAACTTCCGTGAGCATGGCCCACACGCGCTGAACGGAGGAAATACTCATCTTCTCGCGGCAGGTGTGGATATCGGTGAGGTTGGGGCCGAAGGACACACAGTCCAGACCCGGCAGCTTGTGGGAGAAAATGCCGCACTCAAGTCCCGCGTGTATGGTCTCGATTTTAGGCTCGTGTCCGTACTGCTCGGTGTATACCTGCACCATCAGGTCGCGCAGGGGGGACTCGGGGGCGTACTCCCAGCCGGGGTAATCTCCGGCAACGTCAATGCCGCCGCCCAGCTGTGTGGCGAGAAGTTCAAGCCTTTCGATAAGCATGGCCTTCTGGCTTTCCACGCTGCTGCGCACGGAGAAAGAGGCGCTGAGGGCGCTGTCGCCGCAGCTCAGTATTCCCAGATTCAGAGAGGTCTGCACCAGCCCGTGTATATCCGCGCTCATGGCCTGAACTCCGTTGGGGGAGCAGACCAGCAGGCAGACCGCGCGCTTCGTGCTGTCCGCGTCCATGCACAGGGCGGCTTCGGCCCCGGAGACGGTGACGAACACACCGGGGTCGCTGATACGATGCTCGCCGCGGAAAATTTCCTCCATCTGAGCGCATACGGCGCTGACGGCTTCGGCGTCGGATGCGGATACCACAGCCGCGCACTCCTGGGGTATCACATTGTCCTTCATGCCGCCGCTGACGGACACAAGGCGCATATCTGTTTTCCCGCCAACGGCTGCCAGCACACGGCCCATGAGCATGTTGGCGTTGCCGCCCTGACGGACTATGTCTATACCTGAGTGACCGCCGTGCAGGCCGCCCACGGTGATTTTAAGGGTGCTGCCTTCAAAGCTCTCGCGGATGACTGGTACAGTACACTTCACCGTTGCGCCGCCTGCGCAGCTCACGGTGAAGACGCCCTCTACCTCGGAGTCTATGTTCAGCATCATACGTCCGCGCAGGGGACTTACATCCAGCCCCACGGCGCCTATGAGACCAACCTCCTCGTCGGAGGTGAAAACGGCCTCTATGCGGGGGTGTGAGGCGGGAGGAGCGTCCAGCACGGCCATAGCCATGGCCACGGCTATGCCGTCGTCGCCGCCCAGGGTGGTGCCCTTTGCGTATATGCTGTCGCCGTCCATGGTCAGCTCCAGAGCGTCCCGGCCCATGTCCAGAGTGCAGCCGGGGGCCTTCTCGCAGACCATGTCCGTGTGTCCCTGAAGTATAACGGCGGGCTTGCCCTCGCATCCGGAGGAGGCCTCCATAATGATTATCACGTTGTTCAGGGCGTCCCGGTGATACTCCAGACCGCGCTCCTGGGCAAAGCTCACCAGCCAGTCGGCTGCCGCCCCGGTGTTTCCGGAACCGTGGGGTATGCCGCACAGCTCCTCAAAAAAGCGGAATACCCGCTTGGGCTCAAGATTCTCCAATACTGCCATGTGAAAGGCTCCTTTGTGATTTGATGTATATCAGTATACAGCCCGCGACCCTGTTCGGCAAGGGGGAATTTTATAAACAGGCCTCGCCCCGGATTGCGCCGCAGGCTATCTTTGTTCCGGAATTGCCCGACGGCTGGGTGGTAAAATCGTCTGCGCCGCCGTGGATTATCACAGCCCGGCCCACCACATCGTCCACCCGGAAGCGGTCGGTGAGCACGCACAGAAAGGCCTGACCGCGGCAGTCCAGCAGGGGAGGCAGATCCCCGGCGTGCCTCGGATGGGGAAGCCCGGCAGGATTATAATGTCCGCCGGCGGAGGGGAAGGGATTGCCCTCCGCATCTCCCAGGCAGCTTCCCTCGTGTATGTGCATGGCGAAAAAGCCGGACTGACTTTCCGGCAGATGGAATACCCGCGCCGTCACCAGCACGCCTCCGGGCAGCTGATTGAAGGACACCGTGCCGTATATATCCGGGTACTCCATGCTGCCGCGTATCTGAGCCCGTGCGCAAAGAAATTGTTTTATCATAACTACACCTCCCGGTTCTCATAATATGCGCCTGGGGCATGACCCGTCCCGCCGCAGCATAGACTTCTCCGGGAGGGGATGAGATGCGTGAATGGAAATTGTACGCTGCGGCGGGCATATTTCTGGTACTGACCGCCGTGAAAATGGCGGCTCCTGAGCTAATAGACGCCGTGCGTGACGATATAAGCTGTCAGATAGACAAAAATCTTGATTACGAGGCCGCCGTGGTCAGCCTCGGCCGCAGGGTGGAGGCCTGCTCAAAATATGTGGAGCGCCAATGGGCGGAGCTTCAGCCCACGCCCACGCCAACAGCATCGCCTGAACCCACGCACGAACCGACGCCGGCTCCCACGCCTGCGCCGAGCCCAACGACCGTTCTGCCCGTGGAGAGCGCCGCCCCGTCTGAGGAGGACGCCCTGCCCTTCGACTGGGCTCCGCCTTTGGAGAGCGTCAGCGTCAGCTCAGGCTTCGGAGTGCGGCTCCATCCCATAGAGGGCGTGGAAAAGCTCCACAGCGGCCTGGATATGGACGCCGCCGAGGGGCAGGAGATACTGGCCTTCGCCGGCGGCACGGTGGAGACGGCAGAGTACCTGGAAGGCTACGGCAACTGTATTGTCATACGCCATGAGGGGGGATATTCCAGCCTCTACGCCCATTGCTCCGAGCTGCTTGTGGGAGCGGGAAATGAGGTCGGAGCCGGTGATACGATAGCTCTGGCGGGACACACGGGCAACGCTACGGGACCGCACCTGCATTTTGAGCTGCACCGGGACGGTGAGGCCGTGGACCCGGCCGAGTACCTGTGCTGAGGCTGGGGGCAAGCCCTGCCGGCATACTTCTGTGGGGCGGACTGTATCTGCTGCTTACCGCCGGAGAATTTCTGAGCCTCGCCGCGGCGGTGCTCATGCACGAGCTTGGACACCTGCTGGCGCTTGCGGCCCTTTGGTGCAGAATAGATGCCGTGTGTATTACGGGAACGGGACTGCGTATAGACTGCGGCTGCGTCCTTTCTCCGGGCGGCGCGGCCCTTGCCGCCCTGGCGGGACCGGTTTTCGGAGCTGTGTGGGCCTTCTGCGCCGGAAAAATCGGCTTTGCGCTGTCGGGAGAACTCAGCGCTTTGCTGACAATATTCAATATGCTGCCCCTGTCGCCTCTGGACGGAGGCCGCGCCCTGTACGCAGTACTGACCGCGCTGATGGGCTCACGCCGCGCCCGCCGTATTGCCCGGGGCGTAGACGCTGTGCTATGCGCGCTCCTGTGCGCCTTCGGATTGTACTGCGCATGGCAGGGGCTTGGCCTGGGAGCGGCTGCCACCGCCGCGTGGATGACGCTCTATGCTGCGCTTTCCTCTTGTAAAAACCGTGCATATGGTATAAAATAAACACATTCTGAATATTTGGATGTGTGATATGGATAAACGACTTGAGCGGATACTCCCCCGTGTGCAGAAACCGGCGCGCTACACCGGAGGAGAGTATAATCAGATAATCAAGGACAAGGGGGATGTAAAGGTCCGCTTTGCCTTCTGCTTTCCGGATACCTATGAGATAGGTATGTCCAACCTGGGTATGCGCATACTCTACGGTATCCTCAACGAGATGCCCGGCGTCTGGTGCGAGCGGGTGTTCGCCCCCTGGGGCGACATGGAGACCGAGATGCGCCGCGCCGGCCTGCCCCTCTGGGCGCTGGAGAGCGGCGATCCACTCAGCGATTTCGACATAGTGGGCTTCTCCCTGGGCTACGAGATGGCCTATACCAATGTGCTCAATATGCTGGACCTGGCCGGCATCCCCATACACCGCGCCGAGCGCAAAAGCCTTGCGCCCCTGGTGATAGCCGGCGGCACCAGCTGCTGCAACCCCGAGCCCATAAGCGATTTCATCGACCTCTTTGTAATAGGCGAGGGCGAGGATCTGGACAGGGAAGTGGTGCGGCTATACGAAAAGGCCAAGGACGAGGGCTGGGACAAGCCCTCCTTCCTCAGGGAGGCCGCAAAAATACCCGGCGTATACGTCCCGGAATTCTACACCCCCGAGTACAACCGGGACGGCACCATAGCCTCCGTGGCCGTTGCCGAAGGAGCTCCGGAGCGGGTCACCAAGCGCATAGTGGAGGATTTCGACAGCAGCTATTTCCCCACGAACCCCATAGTGCCCTCCACGGAGATAGTCCACGACCGGGTGACCATAGAGCTGTTCCGGGGCTGCGTCCGGGGCTGCCGCTTCTGCCAGGCGGGCTACGCATACAGGCCTGTCCGCTCCCGCAGCGTTGATAAGCTGGTGGAGCAGGGCACCAAATCCCTGCAGAACACCGGCTACCAGGAGATATCCATGGCCTCCCTCAGCACCAGCGATTACCGTGAGCTGCCCGCCCTGTGCGACGGCCTGCTGGACTGGTGCGAGCCCCGCAGCGTCAGCCTGTCCCTGCCCTCCCTGCGGGCGGACAACTTCTCCATGGATATAATGCACCGGGTCCAGAAGGTGCGCAAGTCCGGCCTCACCTTCGCGCCGGAGGCCGGCTCCCAGCGCCTGAGGGACGCCATAAACAAAAACGTCCTGGAGGAGGATTTGCTGGAATCCTGCCGCGTGGCCTTTGAGGGCGGCTGGAACGGCGTGAAGCTCTACTTCATGCTGGGCCTGCCCACCGAGACCGACGAGGATGTTGTGGCCATAGCCGAGCTTGCCACCAAGGTACTCATAACCTGGAAAAAATACGCCAGGGTGAAAAACCGTGGTGTGCGCATAACCGTGTCCACCTCCTGCTTCGTGCCCAAGCCCCACAGCCCCTTTCAGTGGGAAGCGCAGGTCACTATGGAGGAATACTCCCGCCGCGTGAAGCTCCTGCGGGACACCATGACCGCCAAGGCCATAAACTACAACTGGCACGACCCGGAAACCAGCTATATAGAGGCAGTCCTCTCCCGGGGTGACCGCCGCATAGGCGCTGTTCTGGAAAATGTCTGGCGCAATGGCGGCGTCCTCCAGTCCTGGGGCGAGTACTTCAATATGGAGCGCTGGATGAGCGCCTTCTCCGAGTGCGGCGTCAGCCCCGAGTTCTACGCCCACCGTGAGCGCGCAAAGGACGAGCTGCTGCCCTGGGACATCATATCCATGGGCGTGCGTAAGGAGCATCTGTGGCACCAGCGGGAGCAGAGCCTCGCGGGCGTCATATCCCCGGACTGCCGCAAGGCCTGCTCGGGCTGCGGCGCCGCAAAGCTGCTGAAGGGAGGCAAATGCGATGGATAAGCTGAGACTGCGCTTTGAAAAAACCGGACGGGCCGTCTATATCTCCCATCTGGACCTGATGCACACCATGCAGCGGGTGTTCCTGCGTGCGGGCGTGCCCCTCAAATACAGCGAGGGTTTCAATCCCCACCCCCTCATCTCCATCCTGCTGCCCCTGTCCGTGGGCTGCGGCAGCGTGTGCGAGCTCATGGACTTCCGCCTGCACGACGATGCGGACCTTGAGTCCCTGGCCGAAAGGCTCAACAGCGCCATGCCGGAGGGAGTGCGCGTCACCGAAGTGTACGAGGCTCAGCGCAAGAGCCGGGAGCTCAAATGGCTGCGCGTCACAGGACGGCTGGAATACGACAATGCCGATACCGCCGAAGCGGCCGAAAAGCTCCGCGAGCTGTACGCAGGAGAGATAGTCATTACCAAGCGCACCAAGAGGGGAGAGGGCGACTTTAATCTCTCCGCCGGCATACGCGAAATTTCCTTTGATGCCGCCGACGGCATGGTGCTGGTCACAGCCGTAGTTTCCGCCCAGGAGCCCACGGTGAATCCCGAACTCATAGCTGAGGCCGTGCGCCAGAAAATGCCCGGCTTTGCCCCGGATTTTGCCGCTTTCCGCCGTGAGGAGACCTACGACGGGGAAATGGAAATTTTCCGATAAAAACTCTTGCTTTTTACAGCATCCTGTGGTATCATATCAAAGCTTGCGGAAAAGCTGTGCCTTTTTCGCTTTAATGAGGGTGGTCCTCTGGCCGTGGATTCTCACCGGCCAAGAACGCCTGTCCTGAAGGGAGGAAATTTAGAATGGATCTTATTAAGGAACTCACCGCTAAGTACATGAAGCCTGAGCTGCCCGCTATGAATGTCGGCGACACCGTCCGCGTTACCGTCCGTGTACAGGAAGGCAACCGCGTGAGAAATCAGGCTTTTGACGGAACCATCATTGCCAAGAAGCATGGTGGCATCAACGAGACCATCACCGTCCGCCGCATCTCCAATGGTGTTGGCTGCGAGAAGGTCTTCCCCGTCCACTCTCCCACCATCGTGTCTGTTGATACCATCAGACAGGGTAAGGTTCGCCGTGCCAAGCTGTACTACCTGCGCAGCCGCGTTGGTAAGAAGGCTAAGGTCAAGGAGCGCGTCTGACAAACCAATCAAAAAAGAGGCGAAAGCCTCTTTTTTGTTATGTCCGAGACGCAAAACGCAGCGTATCCCTCTCAAAAAAGTGCCCGAGTCACTTTTTCGGAGCAGAAAAAAGAGGCGAAAGCCTCTTTTTTTGTTGCTTATGGGGGGCTTTATCGTGTATAATAACCTAATGAGCTTATAGCCCAAATACTGGCTTTTACTGGAGAATACTATGAAACCCAAAAACAGCAGTCAGCCCGCGGCGGAGGATAGCTCCGTCAAGGCACGCCTGGAGATCTACGACTGGGTGCAGTGCATCGTCTTCGCCCTTGTGGTCTGCATAGTCGTGTTCGTCTTTTTCTTCCGCACCATAGATGTGGTGGGACACTCAATGGAGCCAACGCTCATGGAGCGTGACAAGCTCATTGTCACAAAACTTTTTTATAAGCCCAGCTACGGCGATATTGTGGTGCTCCGAAAGGAGAGCTTCAGCGACCAGCCCATAGTCAAGCGCGTCATCGCCACCGAGGGCCAGAAGGTGGATATCGATTTCGAAAAGGGCATAGTCTATGTAGACGGCGAGGCTCTTGACGAGCCGTATATCGCCGAAAAAACAACCCGCCCCATCGATTTTGAAGGCGAGGTGGAGGTGCCCGAGGGCTGCGTGTTCGTAATGGGCGACAACCGCAATAAATCCACCGACAGCCGCGATGATGACATAGGCATGGTGGATACCCGTTATATAATAGGCAGGGAGATACTCCGCGTATTTCCACTGAATAAATTCGGATTTGTAGATTGATATGAATGAGAAAATGACCATCCAGTGGTTCCCCGGACACATGACCAAGGCCGAGCGCATGATAGAGGAGAATATGAAGCTGGTGGACGCGGTGTGCGAGATAATAGACGCCCGCATCCCTACCTCCAGCCGCAACCCCGACATCGCCCGTCTGGCCGGGACCAAGCCCAGACTTATAATAATGAACCGCACAGACCTCGCCGACCCTGCCGTTACCGCCCGCTGGCGCGAGTTTTTCAAGGCTCAGGGCGCAGCTGTGCTGGAGACGGACAGCAAGACCGGGAAAGGAGTGAGCGGCTTCGCCCCCGCTGTGCGCAGCGTGCTGAAGGAAAGGCTTGAGCAGCTTGCCGCCAAGGGCCAGGCCGGCCGCCCACTCAGATGCATGGTGCTGGGCATACCCAATGTGGGCAAGTCCACCTTTATAAATAAGGTGGCCGGCCGCAAGGCCGCCATAGCCGCAAACAAGCCCGGCGTCACCCGGGGCAAGCAGTGGATAAGCATAGACCGCGGCCTGGAGCTGCTGGACACCCCCGGCATACTCTGGCCCAAATTCGAGAGCCAGTCCGTGGGCGAGGCCCTTGCCTGGACAGGCGCCATCCGTGACGAGATAATGGACAGGGAGACCCTGGCCGCGAACCTCATGCTCCGACTGCGTGAGTTGTACCCCGACGCCATAGAGCAGCGCTATAAGTTCGTGCCCGGGGAGGATAAAAACGGCTACGAGCTGCTGGAAATGGGCGCGCAGAAGCGCGGCTTCCTCATCTCCCGGGGCGAATACGACCTGGAGCGCATGGCCGCCGTGCTGCTGGACGAGTTCCGGGACGGCAAGCTGGGCAGACTCAGCCTGGAGCGCCCCGAAACGGCGGTGAGAGATGATGGACCTGTGGAGCATTGAGCGGGAATACGCCCGGCGGGGGTTTGAGCGCATCTGCGGCTGTGACGAGGCTGGAGCCGGACCTTTGGCGGGGCCAGTATACGCCGCCGCCGTCATCCTGCCTCCGGAGACAGAGATAGAGGGACTCAACGACTCCAAAAAGCTCACGGCCAAAAAGCGTGAGCGCATCTTTGACGAGATAGTGGAAAAAGCCGCTGCCTGGGCCGTGGAGAGCGTCTCCGCTGAGGATATAGACGGCATCAATATTTTGAACGCCCGTATGTTGGCCATGCGCCTGGCTGTGGAAAAGCTGGAGATCCGGCCGGACTTCCTGCTCATTGACGGCAACTGCGACAGGGGCTTCACCATGCCCAGAGAAATGGTGGTGGGCGGCGACGGCCTCAGCGCCAATATAGCCGCGGCCTCCATTCTGGCCAAGGTCTCCCGTGACCGGCGTATGCGCGAGCTGGATGAGCTATACCCCGGCTACGGCTTCGGCAAGCATATGGGCTACGGCACCAAGGCCCACTACGAGGCTCTGGACAGGCTTGGTCCCTGTCCCGAGCACAGGCAGAGCTTTTTGAGGAAGTATTATGCGCGCAGAGAGCACTAAACTTAAAGGCGCCAGGGGAGAGGAGACCGCGGCGGAATACCTCCGCCGGAAGGGCTATACCGTGGTCGGTCTCAACTACCGGGTCCGGGGCGGCGAGATAGACATTATTGCCCAAAACCGGAAATACCTGGTGTTTGTGGAGGTAAAGACCCGTAAAAGCGCCCGCTTTGCCCAGGGCCGGGAGTATGTGACTCCCGCGAAAATGCAGAGGCTCATTCTGGCCGCTCAGCTTTACCTGGCCTCCAACCCCACCAGGCTGCAGCCCAGATTCGACGTAATAGAGGTCTACGCGCCGGAAGACGGCGCGCTTACGGTAGAACATATAGAAAATGCATTTAGTGAGGGATAATGCCAATGAAGTATTTCAGCACACGAGATAACAGCAAAAAGGTCACAGCGGCCAGAGCCATATCCATGGGCCTTGCGCCGGACGGAGGACTTTTTGTGCCGGAGACTCTGCCCAAGCTGGGCCACGGCGAGCTGGAGACCATTATGAAGATGGACTACCGCGCCCGCGCCGCCCATATCATGGGCAAATTTCTGGAGGAATTCACATCAGCGGAGCTGGAGGGCTTCTGCGCCGCCGCTTACGGAGATAACTACGACACTCCGGATACCGCGCCCCTGCGTGTTCTGGACGACGGTACCGCCGTGCTGGAGCTGTGGCACGGCCCCACCTGCGCCTTCAAGGACATGGCGCTGCAGATGCTGCCCCATCTGCTCACCGCGTCCCTGAAAAAATGCGGTGAGAACCGGGAGGTCTGCATCCTGGTTGCCACCTCCGGCGATACGGGCAAGGCTGCTCTTGAGGGCTTCGCCGATGTGCCCGGCACAAAAATTATTGTGTTTTATCCCGAGGACGGCGTGTCGGACGTTCAGAAGCTCCAGATGGCCACCCAGACCGGAGAAAACGTCCTGGTTTCCGCCATCGTGGGCAACTTTGACGATGCCCAGACCGGCGTGAAGCGCATCTTCGGCGACGTCGAGTTTTCCGACAGGCTGGACAGACGGGGCTATTTCCTGTCCTCTGCAAACTCCATCAACTGGGGACGCCTGCTGCCTCAGATAGTCTACTACATCTCCGCCTACTGCGATTTCGTGGCCGCCGGAAAGGTGAATATGGGCGAAAAGGTGAATTTCTGCGTGCCCACCGGCAACTTCGGCAACATCCTGGCCGGATGGTACGCTTCTCAGATGGGACTGCCCGTGGGCCGCTTCATCTGCGCCTCCAACAGCAACAATGTCCTCACGGACTTCATCAGCACCGGCGTGTACGATAAGAACCGCCCATTCTACTGCACCATCAGCCCCTCCATGGACATACTGGTATCCAGCAATCTGGAGCGCCTGCTCTATACCTGCTGCGGCAGCGACGAGGAGGTGGCGGGGTATATGAGCAGTCTGAACGCCGAAGGTAAGTACACCGTCACACCTGAGCTCTTTGAGCGCATCAAGGCCGATTTCTCAGCCGGCTTCTGCTCCGATGAGGAAACAAAGACCGAGATTGCCGATATGTTCGCAAAGGGCTACCTCATGGACACCCATACCGCCGTGGCCTGGAACGTGCTGAAAAAGTACCGCGCCCGGACCGGGGACGATACCCCCGCGGTCGTGGTCTCCACCGCCAGCCCCTATAAGTTCTGCGACAGCGTACTGGACGCCCTGGGCGAGAATACCGACGTCCCCGGCACAGAGCTGCTGGGCCGCCTGTCCGAAAAAACCGGCACCATCGCGCCCCGTCCTCTGGCCTCTCTTGCGGACAAGACCGTCCGCTTCACCGGCTGTGTGGATAAATCCGGCATGCCCGCCCTGGTAGACAGCTTCCTGAAATAAAAGACGGCTCAATCCCGACAGGATTGAGCCGACACCACTAGTGCTTGGGGGTGAAGGTGGCGCAGAAGGTCTCGCCCTTCTGCATGGCCTTCTCGTTTTGAACATTGATGCGGCTTGCTCCGCAGCGGTTTTCAAGAGTGTGATAGGTGCAGTTCTCTACGCTGCAGCCTACGGCGGTAACGCATGAACAGCCGTTTTTATTGTCAGACATATTTATAGCCTCCCGGTATTATTCCGTCGCAACAGCGCCGGTGATAGAATTTTAACCGATTTGGGCTCTATTATACGGAGGAATACATGGCACTATATGCTATAGGCGACTTCCACCTCTCCTTCGGCAGCGACAAACCGATGGATATTTTCGGAAAGCAATGGGATAATCACGCGGACAAGCTCATGGCGGGGTTTTCGACCCTTCAGCCGGAGGATGTCTGCGTTATCTGCGGCGACCTGAACTGGGCCATGAATCTTGAAAAAGCCAGGGAAGATTTCCTGTTCATAGACAGACTGCCGGGAAAAAAAATAATCCTGAAGGGCAACCACGATTACTGGTGGAGTACGGCAAGCCGCGCCCGCGCCGCCTTTAAGGAGTGGGGAGTCACCACTATAGACATACTCCACAACAACTGCTTCTTTTATAATGAAAACACGGCTGTCTGCGGCACCCGTGGCTGGTTCTTCGAGGAGGAGACAGGCTCTGCCCACGATAAGAAAATAATGCTCCGCGAGGTGGGGCGGCTTGAAACTTCGCTTAAGGCTGCGGGGGATAGGGAAAAGTATGTTTTTCTCCATTACCCGCCAAAGTACGGCGACTATGCCTGCCGGGAAATACTGGAGCTTTTGGAAAAATATTCTGTTCCCGTCTGCTGTGCCGGACATATCCACGGTCAGGGCCTGCGCCGCGTGTTTGAGGGGACATGGGGCAAAACAGAGCACAGAATGGTTTCTGCTGATAATGTTGACTTTATTCCTCAAAAAATTTTGGCATGATTGCCGAAAATTTTAAGATAAGTGTTTGCATTTGGCTAAGATTTCTGATATACTACTACCCGCTATAATAAAAATGTATAATAGTCAGCCCTGCTGATTGAAAGTTTAGGAGGAAAATTTTCCAATGAATGTTAAGAACATTGAAAAGAAAGAGAATAATATGGTAAGCGTCGCCGTTACGGTTGATGCGGCTGAGTTCGAGACCGCCGTCAACCGTGCTTATCTGAATAACAAGAACAAGATTTTCGTCCCCGGCTTCCGCAAGGGCAAGGCGCCCCGTAAGGTCATCGAGGGCATGTACGGCAAGGAAGTTTTTCACGAGGAAGCTCTGGACATGGTCTGCCAGCCTGCCTACGAAGCTGCCGCTTCCGATGACAGCCTGGAGCTTGTGGGCCGACCCACTATCTCCGATGTTAACTTTGCCGAGGACGGCAGCGTTGTCATCACTTTTGATTCCGCTCTCTATCCCGAGGTGAAGCTGGGCCAGTTCCGCGGCCTGGAGGCTCCCAAGACTGTGGAGCCCGTCACCGACGAGGAGATAAACGCCGATCTGGACCGCCAGCGTGAGCGCAACGCCCGCATGGTCACCGTTGACCGCGCCGCCGAGAACGGCGATATCGCTGTTATCGACTACGAGGGCTTCAAGGACGGCGTGCCTTTCGAGGGCGGCAAGGACGAGAAGCATGAGCTGCACCTGGGCAGCGGCACCTTCATCCCCGGCTTTGAGGAGCAGGTCGTCGGCATGAGCGCAGGTGAGGAGAAGGACGTCAACGTCACCTTCCCCGCTGAGTACCACGCCAAGGAGCTGGCCGGCAAGCCCGTTGTTTTCAAGGTCAAGCTGCACGAAGTCAAGGTCAAGGAGCTGCCCGAGCTGGACGATGAGTTCGCCAAGGATGTCTCCGAGAACTTCGAGACTCTGGAGGAGCTGAAGGCCGATACCAGAAAGCGCCTGGAGGAAGGCCGCGCAGCCGCCGCCGAGAACCTGTTCCGCGAGGCCCTCATGCAGAAGGCCATTGAGAACATGGAGGTTGAGATTCCCGAGGCCATGCTGGCCGAGCGCGTCGACCAGATGATGCAGGAGTACAGCATGAACATGCAGCAGTATGGCATGACTCTGGAGCAGTACACCCAGATGATGGGCATGGACATGGCATCCTTCCGCTCCACCATCGAGCCCCAGGCCAAGACCCGCCTCCAGAGAGACATCCTCTGCCGCGCCATCTTCGAGACCGGCGAGATTGCCGTTTCCGACGAAGAGGTCGAGGAGGAGTATAAGCGCCTGGCAGAGCAGTACAAGATTGATGTTGAGAAGGTCAGAGAAGTCTATACCGCTGAGGATATCAAGAAGGAGCTGGGCCTGCTCAAGGCTGCCGACGAGGTGTTCAATACCGGCGTAGTTGCAGCTGAGTAAGCCGTATTCTGACTAAGCGTTTCGCCAATTGGATATGCTCTCTTGGATAGAAAATTTTGCAAAGGAGAGTTTTTTATGAGCCTTGTACCCTATGTTGTGGAGCAGACCTCCCGTGGAGAGCGGTCTTACGACATCTTTTCCCGTCTGCTCAATGACCGTATCATTATGCTGTCTGAAGAGGTGAACGATACCACCGCCAGCCTCATCGTTGCACAGCTGCTTTATCTGGAGTCTCAGGACCCGGATAAGGACATTCAGTTCTACATCAACAGCCCCGGCGGCAGCGTTACAGCCGGCATGGCCATTTACGATACCATGCAGTATGTGAAGTGCGATGTCTCCACCATCTGCATAGGCATGGCGGCCTCCATGGGCGCCTTCCTGCTGTCCTCCGGAGCCAAGGGCAAGCGTCTTGCTCTGCCCAACGCGGAGATCATGATCCACCAGCCCTCCGCCGGGACCCAGGGCCAGATTACGGATATGTCCATCCATCTGCGCCGCCTGCAGACCATCAAGGAGCGTATGAACCATATTCTTGCCGGAAATACAGGCAAGAGCGTGGAGCAGGTCACCGCCGACTGCGAGCGTGACAATTTCATGACCGCCGAGGACGCCCTCACATATGGCCTCATCGATAAGGTTATCGTTTCGCGCTGAGGCCCGGACAGGAGAATTATGGCTAAGACAGACGATAACAGAACTATAAAATGCAGCTTCTGCGGCGCCGGTCAGGACGACGTCCATAAGCTCATAGCCGGGAACGGCGTCTATATTTGCGACGAGTGTGTGCGCCTGTGCATGGATATAGTTCAGAACGGCGAGCGCAGCGAGGCCGTTGCCCGCACCAAGGCCAGCATCGGCGAGGGTGAGATTCCCAAGCCGGCCGAAATAAAGGCCTATCTGGACGAATATATAATCGGCCAGGACAGGGCTAAGATTGCCCTGTCGGTGGCGGTGTATAACCACTACAAACGCATACTATACGGCGGCCAGGACGATGTGGAGCTTCAGAAGTCCAATATCCTTATGATAGGCCCCACCGGCAGCGGCAAGACCCTCATCGCCCAGACTCTGGCCAAGATTCTGGACGTGCCCTTCGCCATTGCCGATGCCACCACTCTCACAGAGGCCGGATATGTGGGCGAAGATGTGGAAAACATCCTTCTGCGCCTGGTCCAGGCCGCGGATTACAATATAGAGCGGGCCGAATACGGCATCATCTATATTGACGAGATGGATAAGATTTCCCGCAAGAGTGAGAATACCTCCATCACCCGTGATGTCTCCGGCGAGGGCGTGCAGCAGGCTCTGCTGAAAATTCTGGAGGGAACCGTGTCCAACGTGCCTCCCCAGGGCGGACGCAAGCACCCTCATCAGGAGTTCCTGAAGGTGGATACCAAGAATATCCTGTTCATCTGCGGGGGCGCATTTGACGGTATCGATAAGATTATCGAAAACCGTATGGACAAAAAAAGCATAGGCTTCGGCGCGGATATCCGCAGCGCCAAGGAGCGCAATGTGGGCGATATCCTGCAGAATGTCCAGTCCCACGACCTGCTGAAGTTTGGAATTATCCCCGAACTTATAGGACGTCTGCCGGTTCTCACGCCTCTCAACTCTCTGGGCAGAGAGGATCTGGTGCGCATACTAACCGAGCCCAGAAACGCCATCACACGCCAGTATAAGGCTCTTCTTAAGCACGACGGCGTGGAGCTGGAGTTTGAACAGGGTGCCCTGGAGGCGGTAGCCGATAAGGCCATCGCCATGGATATAGGCGCCCGCGGTATGCGCTCGGTTATGGAGAGTATTATGACCGAGCTGATGTTCAATATCCCCTCGGACGAGAGCATACAGAGCGTGACCATCACCGCCGATGCGGTGAATAAGGGTGCGCAGCCCATCATCGTCCGCAAATCCCGCGGCAATAAAAGCGCATCCTGAATAAGTCTTTCATGAGCCGCACAATTTCTCGTGCGGCTCATTTTCCAACACCCAGAAGGGAGGTCATCTTTTGGATAACCAGAATGCAGCTGTTTTCGAACAGGACGGAACACGTATCCTGCCTGCGCTTCCCCTGCGCGGCATCTCCGTGTTTCCCGGAATGCTGCTCAATTTTGATGTTGAGCGCCCCATGTCCATAGCGGCGCTTAACGCCGCCATGTCCTCAGACCAGAATATATTTCTTGTGGCACAGAGGGATATGTCAGTCAGCACTCCCAAGCCCGAGGACCTTTATAATATAGGCACAATCAGCCGCATCAAGCAGGTGCTGCGCATACCCGGCTCCAACTCTGTGAGAGTCATGGTCCAGGGCGTTGTGCGGGCCAGAACTCTGGAGTTCACCGCCGCCGCACCCTGCTTCTATACCAGAGTGGAGGCTGTGCCCGACGAGCCGGAGCGTGTAAGCTCCGTAAAAGCAGAGGCTATGATACGCCAGTGCTGTGGCCTGCTGGACGAATATATACAGCTCAGCAGCATAGGTACTCCCGACCTGCTGGTAAACGCCATGAGCCACGATGACCCGGGATATGTGGCCGACTATATCACCCAGAATATTTTCCTGAAGCATACGCAGAAGCAGATAGTGCTGGAGGAGACACATCCCGTGCGCCGTCTGGCTCTGCTCAACAAGCTCCTTGTGCGCGAGCTGGACATACTCAGCATAGAGCAGTCCATTCAGGAGAGCGCCCAGGAGCAGATGAACAAAAACCAGAAGGACTACTATCTCCGCGAGCAGCTCAAGGCCATACAGGCCGAGCTGGGGGATGGAGAGGACCCCGGCGAGGAGCTGGACGAGTATTCCATGCGCATTCAGGCACTAGGGCTTGAAAAGGCCGTGGAGGATAAGCTCCTGAAGGAGGTCTCCCGCCTGTCCAAGCAGCCTTTTGGCAGCACCGAGGCCTCGGTGATACGCAACTATCTGGACGTCTGCCTGGAGCTGCCCTGGAACAGGCGCACCAAAGATGTGATAGATATAGACAGGGCCCGCAAAATACTGGATGACGACCATTTCGGCCTTGAAAAGGTCAAGGAGCGCATTATAGAGTTCCTGGCCGTGAAAAAGCTGGCGCCGGAGGTAAAGGGCGATATCCTCTGTCTGGTAGGCCCTCCAGGCACCGGCAAGACCAGCATAGCCATGAGCATATCCCGGGCCACGGGCAGAAATCTTGCCAGAATATCTCTGGGCGGCGTCCACGACGAGGCCGAGATACGCGGCCACCGCAAGACCTATGTGGGCTCCATGCCCGGACGCATCATAAACGGTATGCAGCAGGCCGGCAGCATGAACCCTGTGCTGGTGCTGGACGAGATAGACAAGCTGGGCAGCGACTACCGGGGCGACCCCTCCGCCGCCCTGCTGGAGGCTCTGGATTCCGAGCAGAACGGCAGTTTCCGCGACCATTTTCTTGAGATACCCTTTGACCTCAGCTCCGTGTTTTTCATAGCCACCGCCAACACCACGGACACCATACCCCGGCCCCTGCTGGACCGTATGGAGGTCATAGAGCTGTCCAGCTACACCGATGAGGAGAAGCTGGAGATAGCCAAGCGCCATCTTTTGCCCAAGCAGCGCAAAAAGCACGGACTTAACGGCAACAAGCTCCGTGTGTCCGACGATGCCATTCGGGAGATAATCAGCCTGTATACCCGTGAATCCGGCGTCCGCGTGCTGGAGCGTATGCTGGCCTCCGTCTGCCGCAAGACCGCCACGGGTATAGTGGAGGGCAAATTCAAGACCCTCACGGTCCGTGCCGGCGAGCTGGAAGCCCTGCTGGGCGTGCCGCGCTTCAAGCCCAACGAGCGCAGCTGCCGTGACGAGGTGGGCCTTGTTCAGGGCCTTGCATGGACCAGCGTGGGCGGCGAGGTGCTGGAGCTGGAGGCCAGTGTGGTAGAGGGCAGCGGCAAGCTGGAGCTCACAGGAAATCTGGGCGACGTGATGAAGGAGTCGGCAAAAGCCGCCGTCACCTATATCCGCTCCCGGGCCGGAAAGCTGGGTATAGACCCGGACTTCTATAAGAATAAGGATATCCACATCCACTTCCCAGAGGGCGCCGTGCCAAAGGACGGGCCTTCCGCGGGCATAACCATATGCATAGGCCTCATCTCGGCCCTCACAGGTATCCCTGTGCGCCGCAATGTGGCTATGACGGGAGAGATAACCATACGGGGACGCATCCTGCCCATAGGCGGCCTGCGTGAAAAGACCATGGCCGCCCTGCGAAACGGCGTGGAGACCGTTATCATCCCCGCCGCCAACGAGAAGGATTTGGAGAATATAGACCAGACCGTCCGCGCCGCCCTCAAATTCGTCACCACCGACCATGTGGACAAAATTCTGGACGTGGCTCTCAGCCGCCGTGATGAATCCTCCAGAGGCTTCGACGCCGATGTGGTGGCCGAACCGAGGGACGGAAAAACCTCCGTCACCATCAGACAGTAGGTGCCTATGAATATACAAAAGACCGAATTTGTAAAGTCCGCCGTGAAAAAGGCCGACTTTATCCGCACCGCAAAGCCCACCGTGGCATTTGCCGGCAAATCCAATGTGGGCAAGTCCTCGGTTATAAACCGCCTGCTGAACCGCAAGAATTTCGCCCGCGTGGGCGCAGCCCCCGGCAAGACGGTTCATATCAACTACTTTGATGTGGACGACACCATGTATCTTGTGGACCTGCCCGGCTACGGCTACGCCCGAGTCTCCGGTGCAGAGAAGGAGCGCTGGGGCAGACTCATGGAGGAGTTCTTTGCAGTAGAGGGGCTAATAACCCTCTGCGTCATGATAGTGGACTCCCGCCACAAGCCCACCGCGGACGACGTGACCATGGCCCGGTGGTTCTGCGATACCGGCTGTCCCGTTGTGGTGGTGGCCAATAAGTGCGACAAGCTGAAGAAAAGCGAGATAGAGCCCAATCTCGCCCTTATCCGCGAGACCTTGCCCCTGCCGGAGGACACACAGATCATCCTGTTCTCCGCCGAAAAGGGTACAGGCCGGGACGAGCTTATGAAGCGCATCCTGGAACTGGAAAAATAAAATCTGCTCCCCCGCTGTCAAAATGACGGCGGGGGAGTTTTCCATTCGCCTTGTAATCTGCCGGAAGCTGTGATAAAATACCACATAGATTTGTATGCAGGGAGGCGCCGTCATAGAAGGCTTCGTAAATATCTGGAATAACCTTGACTGGACAAGGCTCATAGACCTGCTCATGCCCGTTGTTCCGGCAATAATCTGTATCTCCGTCCATGAGCTCAGCCACGGCCTCGCCGCATATCTCATGGGGGACGATACTGCCCGCCGCCAGGGCCGGATATCCCTGAACCCCCTGCGCCATATAGACCCTTTCGGCTTCATAATGCTGGTTGTGCTGGGCTTCGGCTGGGCAAAACCCGTGAACGTGGATATGCGCCGCTTTAAAAACCCCAAAAGGGGCATGGCGCTCACCGCCCTGGCGGGGCCTCTTTCCAATGTGCTGCTGTGCGCCCTCCTGATGCCGGTGTACGGCGTGCTTATGGGCGCCGTCTGGAAAACGGACGCGGGCGCGGGCCAGACCGTGCTGTACTACGCCGTGCGGCTTGTGAGCACCACCGCTTACCTGAGCCTCAGCCTGGCCGTGTTTAACCTTATCCCCATCCCGCCCCTGGACGGCTCCAAAATAGTGGAGGCCGTGCTGCCCCAGAGAATATACTGGCAGATAATGCGCTATGAGCGCTGGGGCATGATACTGCTCTTTCTGGCAGTATGGAGCGGTGTGTTCTCAAAGCCCCTGCACATTGTCACGGAGGGAATATTCGGCTATATGCTGTATATCGCCCAATGGGGCTACGAGCTTATAATTAAACTGTTCTGACCGGAGAAACTATGGAGAACCCAACTTTCCATTTGGAGAACGTAGTGCGCAATCGGGACGAGCTGGACGATTTTGAAGGTCCCCTCAACCTGATACTCATGCTGCTGACTAAAAATAAAATAGAGATACGCGATATACAGATATCCCTTATCCTGGACCAGTATCTGGCATATCTGGAGAAAATGCAGGAGATGGACCTGGAGGTTGCCAGCGAGTTTGTCCAGATGGCATCGCATCTGCTGTATATCAAGACCCGTATGCTCCTCTCGGGCGACGAGGAGGTTTCGGAGCTGGAGCAGCTCATGCAGAGCCTGGAGCAGCTCAAATGCAAAGACACTTATCTGGCGGTGAAAACCCTTGTGCCGGAGCTTGCCAAAGCCTCGGAACAGGGCCTGATGCTGTTTTCAACGCCGGGGGAGACCATGCCACAGTACGGCGAGTATGACCTGCACCACGAACCGGCGGAGCTGCTGGGCGCTCTGGCGCGTATGCTCACACGCAATGTCCGCGGCGCAATAGAGGAGCCGGCAAAGCCCTTTATGCCCGAGCGTATAGTATACGGCGTCCGGGAAAAAAGCCGGGAGCTGATAGCCCTGCTCCGGGATAGGGGCGAGAGCACCATGCGCGAGCTGTATGCCGTGTGCCGCAGCCGGTCGGAGCTGGTTGCCACCTTTATTGCCGTGCTGGAGCTGTGCAGCACCGGCAGCCTCACCCTCACCGGAGATGGAGACGATTATATAGTGGGCTTTACGGGCCTTGAGTCCGAGGAAGCTCTGGAGAATATTGCCGAATAGGATTGGTCATAATGATAGATAAGCAGGAATGTAAAAGCGCTGTTGAGGCCATATTGTTTGCCAGCGGCGACCCCATGCCCGCCGAGCGCATAGCCCTGGTGCTGGGCGCCGACACGGATACCGTGTTCGACTGCGCTAGTGAGCTTGCGGAGGAATATGAAAACAACAGACGCGGCATACGCCTTGTACGCATACGGGACAGCCTGCAGCTGTGCTCCGCACCGGAGCACGCCCTGAGCATCACGAGAGCCATGGAGCAGCGCCGCCCGCCCCGGCTTACCCAGACCGCGCTGGAGGTGCTGGCAATAGCCGCCTACTTCCAGCCCGTAACCCGCGCGTATATAGAGCAGGTCCGCGGAGTGGACAGCTCCTATACCGTGGCTCTGCTTACCGAACGGGGACTGCTGGAGCCCTGCGGCAAGCTGGAGGCTCCGGGACGGCCCACTCTGTATCAGACTACGCCCCTGTTTCTGCGCACTATGGGCATACAGTCGCTGGAGGAGCTGCCGCCCCTGCCGGATCTCTCCGGCGACGAGGGTGTGCAGAAGCTGCAGGAGGCCATAGCCGCCCTAAGCGCCAATGACGAGCAGATGACAATGAGCGAGCTGGAATAGAGGCGATATCCAAAAATTTGCAGGGAGGCGGAGCAATTGAGAACGGTATTAATCCTGCTGGCGGTGCTGGTTGGCATAATGCTCATACCGGTTGGGGTGTCCGGCGGCTGGCATTTTGACCGTGCGGAGCTGAAAATACTCATAGGCCCGCTCAGGCTGCGCCTGCTGCCCCGCAAAGCGAAGAAAAAGCCGGAGACCGCCAAAAAAGAAAAGCCAAAAAAGAAAAAGACACCGAAACCGGAGAAGGAAAAGCCGCCCTTTACCTTTGCTGTCCTTATGGACTATGTCCGTCTGGGCACGGGAGCCCTGAACCGCCTCCGAATACGGCTGCGGGTTAATGAGCTGCGCATATGGTATCAGGCTGCTGCCGACGACCCGTGCAGGGCCGCCATGGCTTACGGACGCGCCAACGCCGCGGTGAATCAGCTTCTGGCTCTGCTGCACGCCGCCCTGGATATCCGGGAGCAGGATGTGCGTCTGCGCGTGGATTTCACGGAGACAAGGCCCATCTTCTCGGTGGGCGGGACTGTCACTATCCGCATAGGACAGATGCTCATCATTGGTGTCTGGGCGCTGTGCGGCTTTGTAAGAATACAAATTAAGCAGAAAAAATTGCTGAAATTAAAATCAGAAAGGACTGACGAGAATGGAGAAGCATCCCATCGGAGAGATGATGGAAACAACGATGTCGAAGATAAAGGAAATGGTGGATGTGAATACCATCGTGGGCGCGCCAATAACAACGCCTGACGGCATCACCCTCATACCCGTGTCCAAGGTCTCCTTCGGCTTCGCAGCCGGCGGCAGCGATTTTCCCGTGAAGGAGAAAGAGGGCTTCGGCGGCGGCAACGGCGCCGGTATCAAGATAGAGCCCGTGGGATTTCTCACCATCAAGGACGGCAACGTGCGCATGATTAACATCACGCCTCCCGCAGATACCACCCTTGACCGTGTGATAGAGCTGCTTCCCGACGTCATCGACAAGGCCGAGCAGTTCATAGAAAAACGCAAGGCCGAAAAGCAGCAGGCATAAGTACAGGAAAATATGCAAATAATAAGCACCACTCATAAAGGTGGTGCTTATTTATGAAAAAGTTATTTTCCGCGGCTCTGTGCGCGGTGCTGCTGAGCTCCGTAACTGTACCGTCAGCCGCAATATCGGCCGATACGGCAGGAGAGGCCATACTTATTCACGCCGATACCGGCAGGGTGCTCTATGAGAAAAACGCGGATTCCCGTGCTCTCATAGCCAGCACGACCAAGATAATGACGGCTCTGGTGGTGCTGGAGCATTGCGGGGCTGATGAAGTCGTCGAGATACCGCCGTCCTGCGCGGGCATAGAGGGATCCTCCATGTATTTGAAAGCGGGTGAGGAGTACACCGTCCGGGAGCTGCTGTGCGGTATGCTGCTGGTGTCCGGCAATGACGCGGCAGCGGCCCTTGCCTGCCATGTGTCAGGCAGCGAGGCGGCCTTCGCCAGGCTTATGAACCAAAAGGCGGAGGAGCTTGGACTTAAAAACACCAGCTTCAAAAATCCCCACGGTCTGGATGCCGAGGGGCACTACAGCACGGCGGGCGATCTCGCCGTTATTATGAGAGCTGCCATGGAGAATCCGGATTTTGCCGAAATAAACGCCATGCGCTCAGTTACCATAGGCGGCCTTACTTTCACAAACCACAATAAGCTGCTTTGGCGGTATGAGGGCTGCATCGGGGGAAAGACAGGCTACACCATGGCGGCGGGACGCAGCCTTGTGTCCTGCGCCGAGCGGGACGGACTGCGCCTTATATGCGTCACACTTTCCGACCCGGACGACTGGAATACCCATACCACCCTGTACGACTGGGCTTTTGCGGGTTTTACCTACAAGGAGATACGCCCAATGCAGCCCGAAATGTCCGTGCCTCTCATATCCGGAAAGGCCGACATGATTAAAGCGGGCTGCCCGGACCCTCAGAAAGTGCTGCTGCCCAGAGACGCCGAATACAGCGTGCGTATAGAGCTGCCGGGTTTCGTCTATGCTCCCATAAGCCGGGGCGAGGTGCTGGGCGCCATTACAGTAAGTATGGACGGAGAGGTGCTGGGCTCATCTCCGCTGGTGGCCATGGAGAGCGCTGTGAGGGACAACAGCCTGAAGCTTACCGCCTGGGAGCGCTTTCGCCTCTCATGGTACCGAACAAACCGGCTGGGACTGTATTACCCGGCGTTTAGGAGTGCATACTGATGCAGGAACGCTTACAAAAAATAATTTCCCGGGCGGGACTTGCCTCCCGCCGCCGGGCTGAGGAGCTTATCCGGGAGGGACGGGTTGCCGTGAACGGCGTGACCGCCCTTCTGGGCCAAACCGCAGACGCGGATACTGACTGTATAGAAGTAGACGGCGCGCCGCTCTCCATACGGGAGCAGCGCACCTACATAATGCTCAACAAGCCACGGGGCTACGTCACTACCCTGGCTGACGAGAAGGGCAGGAGGGACGTGTCCATGCTGGTGCGGGACGCCGGCGTGCGCCTGTACCCTGTGGGGCGGCTGGATATGTACTCCGAGGGCCTCCTTCTTATGACGGACGACGGCGAGGCCGCCAACCGTCTGATGCACCCGTCCCACGATGTGAACAAGACATACCGGGCCTGGGTGACGGGGGAGAATATTCCCCTCAGCATAGACAAGATGGGCCGCAGCATGGATATAGACGGTTACAGCATCCGTCCGGCGGATATAGAGATACTGGGCACGGAGGGGGAGCAGACGGTCCTGGCGGTCACTATCCATGAGGGACGCAACCGCCAGATACGCAAAATGTGCGAAAAATGCTCTCTGCGTCTGCACAGGCTTCAAAGAATATCGGAGGGCAGGCTGCTTCTGGGTGAGCTGCCCTGCGGCTCATGGCGCAAGCTGACGGATGAGGAAATACGATATTTGCAGGAGCTTTAAGATATTTTCTGCAATTTTCGTTGAAATTTGCAGGATTTGACCGGAGATGTTGCAAATAAAACTTGCTTTTTTGCGATTATGCAAGTATAGTATATCTTACGAAAAAGCAAGAGGAAGTGAGCCCGACATGGAAAAGGATATCCTCTCCCTTATTTCCCGGGAGAATAACGGTTTTTCAAAGGGACAAAAACAGATAGCCAGGTTTATAATAGAAAACTACGACAAGGCCGCTTTTATGACGGCCTGCAAGCTGGGCAAGACCGTGGGCGTAAGCGAATCCACCGTGGTGCGCTTCGCCGCGGAGCTGGGCTACGACGGGTATCCCGAAATGCGCAAGGCCCTGCAGGAGATGATACGCAACCGCCTCACCTCGGTGCAGCGCATAGAGGTGTCCAGGGAGCTTATTACCAATACCAATGTGCTGAAGGATGTGCTGAACTCCGATATAGAAAAGCTGCGCACTACCCTGGAGACTGTGGACCAGAAGCAGTTTGACGCCGCCGTGGAGGCTATACTCAGCGCCAAGCGCATCTATATCGTTGGTATGCGCTCCAGCACGGCTTTGGCCAACTTTATGGGATTTTACATGAATTTCCTGCTGGACAATGTCCGTACCATACACGATAATGTGGCCAACGAGGTATATGAGCAGATAATGCGCATTGGCGAGGGCGACGTGCTCATTGGACTGAGCTTTCCCCGATATTCCAGCCGCACCCTCAAGGCCATGATATTCGCCAAGAGCAAGGGAGCCACCGCCATAGGCATAACCGACAATGATACCTCGCCCTTCCACGATGTGGCGGATATCTGCCTGTATGCCAAGAGCGACATGGTATCCTTCGTGGACTCTCTGGTGGCGCCCCTCAGCCTCATAAACGCGCTTATAGTTTCCATCGGACTCCACTCCAAGGAGGGACTGAGCAACACCTTTACCACTCTTGAACAGCTCTGGAAGGATTATGATGTCTTTGCAAATCTTGAAAGCTGACACAGTAGTCATAGGCGGCGGCGCCGCAGGAATGCTGGCGGCCTCGGAAGCCGCAAAGCGCGGCCTGGATGTGCTGCTGCTTGAAAAAAATGAATCCATGGGCAGAAAATTGCGCATAACGGGCAAGGGCCGCTGCAATGTGACAAACGCCTGCGATGTGCGCAGCTTTCTCACCAATGTCCCGGTTAACGGCAAGTTCCTTTACAGCGCGCTTAACAGATTTTCGCCTCAGGCGGTCATGGACTACTTTGAGGCTCTGGGCGTGCCGCTGAAGGTCGAGCGGGGTAACCGGGTTTTTCCCGTTTCCGACCAGGCTGGGGATATATGCCGCGCTCTGGAAAAGGAGCTGCGCCGCAGGGGCGTGCGCGTGCTGCACGCCGCCGCCCGGGGAATTGCTGCCGAAAACGGCCAGGTGTGCTCCGTTGACACCCCAGAGGGGAAAATAGAGTGCCGCAATGTGATACTCTGCACAGGCGGCAAAAGCTATCCCGCCACCGGCTCCACCGGCGACGGCTACGCCTTTGCCCGGAAGCTGGGCCACACCATAGTGGAGCCGGAAGGCTCTCTTGTGCCCCTCACTTCTCCCGGAACTCTCTGCCGGGATCTCATGGGACTGTCCCTGCGCAATGTGGCCGTCACGGTGTTCGAGGATGATAAGAAGCTCTGCTCCGACTTCGGTGAGATGCTCTTCACCCATTTTGGCCTCTCAGGCCCGCTGATACTCTCGGCCTCCGCCCATATCCGCCATCTGGACAGCCGCCGCTACCGCCTGGAGATAGACCTGAAGCCCGCCCTGGACGAGCAGAAGCTGGATAAGCGGCTGCTGGGCGATTTGGATAAGCACAAAAACTCTGATTTCATAAACTCCCTGGGTGAGCTGCTGCCCAGAAAAATGATACCTGTCATAGTCGCCATGTCCGGCATAGACGGCCGCACAAAGTGCAACGCCGTCACCCGGGAAGAGCGGCTGCGCCTGCTCAACCTGCTCAAGCACTTCACCGTGGAGATAAGCGGCAAGCGCCCCATAGCCGAGGCCATCATCACCACCGGCGGCGTGGATGTGCGGGAGGTAAATCCCCGTACCATGGAGTCCAAGCTGGTGTCCGGCCTCTACTTCGCCGGTGAGATACTGGATACGGACGGCTATACCGGCGGCTTCAACCTGCAGATAGCCTGGTCAACGGCCTATCTGGCGGGAAACTCAGTTCAGTAGGAGGATAATGTTTTGCAGATAGCCATAGCAATAGACGGCCCATCCGGAGCCGGAAAAAGCTCCCTGGCCCGGGCCGCCGCCCGTGAGCTGGGACTCATATATGTGGACACCGGCGCCATTTACCGCTCTGTTGGTCTTGCCGCCAGCCGTGCCGGACTGGCCTTTGGGGATATAGAGGGCGTCACCGCCCTGCTGCCCAAACTGGATATCCGCATGGCCTACGATGATGCGGGAGTCCAGCGTATGTATCTCAACGGCGAGGATGTGTCCGAGGCCATTCGCGCCCCGGAGATCTCCATGTACGCCTCCGACGTGTCCGCCATGCCGGTTGTCCGCGCCTATCTCATGGATATGCAGCGCGGCATGGCAAAAAAGGGCGGAGTAATCATGGACGGACGGGACATAGGCACCGTGGTCCTGCCCGACGCGCCCCTCAAGATTTTTCTCACCGCCTCCGCTGAGGAACGGGCAAGGCGCCGCCACCTTGAGCTGCGGGAAAAAGGGGAGGAGTGCAGCTTCAATGAGGTCCTGCGGGACATTATCCGCCGTGACGAGAACGACTCAAACCGTGACATAGCCCCCCTGAAGCAGGCTCATGACGCTCTGCTGCTTGACACCTCCGAGCTGGACTTCGACCAGTCAAGAGAGAGACTTATAGCTTTGATTAAAGAGAGATTTTCCATATGAACAAATTTTACCGTTTTATCGTGGCGCTGCTGTCACCTCTGGTGAAGCTGGTGTATCCATATCGCCTGACTGTTCACGGCGAGCTGCCCCGGGGCGCGGCGGTGGTCTGCGCCAACCACTCCAGCTATATAGACCCCGTGCTTGTGGCGGTGATTTTCGGCAAGAATAATTACCTGCGCTTCATGGGCAAAGTGGAGCTGTTCCGCATACCCCTGCTGGGCGCTTTCCTGCGCAAACTGGGCGCCTTCCCAGTAGACAGAGAGGGCGGCGATATTGAGGCGTTGCGTACCTCTATCGATGTGCTTAAATCCGGCAGCAAGCTAATGCTCTTTCCCGAGGGCACCCGCGTCAGCGATGACGATGCCGTGGCCGCCAAGACCGGCGCTGTGCGCCTGGCCTCACGCCACAAGGTGCCGATTGTGCCCGTATTCATAAGCCGGGACAAGCGCATCTTCCGTAAATTCGATGTCTGTGTGGGAGAGAGCTATAACCTGGATAAGCTGCCCCGCAGCGAATATCCAGCCGCCGCGGAAGAGCTTATGGACAAAATTGCCGCTATGAACCCGGAGAAAAAATGAGAGAAGTAATTACTGCAAAGAGCGCCGGCTTCTGCTTCGGCGTGGGCCGGGCCGTCAGTATGGCCCAGGAGGCTCTCAAAGAAGGCCCCTGCTATTGCCTGGGCGACATCATACATAACCGTGATGTTGTGGATTCTCTGGCCGCCGCCGGTCTGAGGGTGATAGACACTCCGGAGGAGCTGCCTGAGGGGGAGCGGGTTATAATCCGCTCTCACGGTGTTTCCAGAGATATTTACCGCCGCCTCGAGGAGCGCCGGGCCGTAATACTGGACGCCACCTGTCCCAAGGTGGCCCACATACACAAAATAGTCAGCCGCGCCTCCGAAGCGGGCCGCCTGGTGGCGGTTATAGGCGCCGCCGAGCACCCCGAGGTGCAGGCAATATGCGGCTGGTGCGGCCCTTCCGTGGTGCTCTCGGACCGGGAGGCCTTGGTTTCATGGCTGGCCCAATATCCGGAAAACCGCGAAAAACCCCTGAGCGTGGTTTTTCAGACCACTCAGACGCAGAAAAATCTGGATGAATGCGTGAATTTTTTAAAAAAAGAGTATACAAACTGCGAAAGTTTTGATACAATATGTAATGCTACGTCTTTAAGGCAGCAGGAGGCAATGAAACTGGCCGCACAGGTAGACGCCATGATAGTGATAGGCGGCCGCCACAGCGCGAACAGTATGCATCTTGCGGATATCTGCTCTGAAATATGCGCAAATACACAGTTTATCGAAAATGCGCGGGAGCTGGATATGACTCGCCTTGAAGATGCTGATACCGTAGGTATCACCGCGGGAGCGTCTGCCCCCGCGTGGATAATAAAGGAGGTAAAACATAAGATGACTGACGAGATCAAGATTGAAGAGATGACTGCTGCCGAGGCGGTTGCAGAGGAAGAGGTCGAAAAGACTTTCGATCAGATGCTGGAGGATTCCCTCAAGCCTATATACAATGGTGACACCGTGACCGGTATTGTTGCGGCTATTACTCCGACCGAAATCAGCGTAGACCTGAGCACCAAGCACTCCGGATACATTCCCGTATCCGAGTTCACCGATGACCCCTCTGTGAAAATCGCAGACATCCTGAAGGTCGGCGATACCGTTGAAGCTAGTGTTGTCCGCGTCAATGATGTGGAAGGTACTGTCATGCTCTCCAAGAAGCGTCTGGACGCTGTTAAGAACTGGAACGACATCGAGGTCGCCCGCGAAGAGGGCACCGTCGTTGAAGGCACCGTCACCGAGGAGAACAAGGGCGGCGTGGTCGTTTCCGTGCGCGGCATCCGCGTCTTTGTGCCCGCCTCCCAGACCGGTCTGGGCAGAGATGTTCCCATGGCCGAGCTGCTGAAGAAGAAGGTGCGCCTGCGCATCACAGAGGTCAACCGTTCCCGCCGCAGAGTGGTCGGCTCCATCCGTGCCGTCCAGGCCAAGGAGCGCAAGGAGAAGGCCGAGCAGATTTGGAACGAGATTGAGGTCGGCAAGCACTACAACGGCGTTGTAAAGAGCCTCACCTCTTACGGCGCATTTGTTGATATCGGCGGTGTGGACGGTATGGTCCATGTCTCCGAGCTGAGCTGGAACCGCATTAAGCAGCCCTCCGATGTGGTTGCCGTGGGCGATGACATTGATGTTTTCGTGCTGAACTTCGATAAGGACAGCCACAAGATCTCCCTGGGCCACAAGAAGGCTGAGGATAACCCCTGGGCCAAGTTCACCGGTTCCTACAACGTGGGCGATGTTGCCTCCGTCAAGGTCGTGAAGCTCATGCCCTTCGGCGCTTTCGCCGAGGTCATGCCCGGTGTGGACGGTCTTATTCACATTTCTCAGATTGCCAACCGCCGCATCGGCAAGCCCGGCGATGTTCTCACCGTGGGCGAGGCTGTTGACGCCAAGATTACCGGCATCGACAACGACAATCAGAAGATTTCCCTGAGCATCCGTGCTCTGTCCGAGCCTGAGGCTCCCGCACATGAGGAGGAAGAGGAGCGCGAGTATGCTCCCGCCGCCCCTGCTGACGACGCTCTGGTTTATGAGGTCTCCACCACCGGAGAGGCCACCGGCAATCAGCCCGAGATAGAGGAGTAATTCCATTTTTCGGTAATTCTAAAGGCTTCCTGCGCTAATACGCCGGAAGCCTTTTTTATTGTTCCATATTTATCTCTGAAATGTGCAAAAAATCATTTTACCCTTGCTAAAAAATTGTTAAACGAGTATAATTATATTGTATGTTGTTTACAAATATGGGATTTTACAAAGGCTGGAGGGGATAAAATGGTGTTCAAAGTTGGCGACCGCATCGTGCACCCGCTGCATGGCGCAGGCGTTATAGACAGTATTGAGACGCAGCGTATTGGCGGCGTTGAGCGTGATTATTATGTCATGCATATTTCCATGGGCGATATACTTGTAAAAGTACCGAAGGATACGTCCGACGCCATTGGAGTCCGTCCGGTCATAGAGCCGGAGCAGGCCCGCCGGCTGCTTGACTCCATTGGCGGCATAGAGATAGACGTAACGCAAAACTGGAACAGGCGCTACAGAGAGAATATGCACAGGCTGCGCAGCGGCGACCTTATGGAGGTTGCCTCGGTTATAAAAAGCCTTTCCGTCCGCGACGGCGACAAGGGGCTGTCCACCGGCGAGCGCCGTATGCTCAATTCCGCACGCCAGATACTCCTGTCCGAGCTTGTGCTCTCCCGGAGCTGCACCTACGACGAGGCGGTGGAACAGCTGCGTCAGGCCCTTGCCTGAGGAAATATTAAATTCTTCGTTCTCGGAGGAATTATGAAATTATCTGACATAATACGCAAAAAAACAAGACCTTTCTGCTCTGTGGTCATAGTGGCCGCAGGATCGGCAAGCCGCATGGGTGATGATAAGCTCATGCTGGAGCTGTGCGGCGTGCCTGTACTGGCGCGGACCCTGATGACATTTGACGGGTGCTCCTGCATAGATGAGATAGTGGTTGTCACCCAGAGCGAGAAAATTGTGGATGTAGCTCATATGTGCGAGAAATATGCGGTTAAGAAGGTCACGAAAATCCTTACAGGCGGCGCAACCCGCACACAGTCTGCTCTGGCAGGACTGTCTGAGATAGATGAGGACGCCCGTCTGGCCGCCGTTCACGACGGAGCACGGCCGCTTGTGACAGAGGAGATAATCAGTACCGCCGTGCATATGGCTGCCCTGAACAAAGCCGCCGCACCGGCGGTTAAGCTCAAAGACACGGTAAAGCGTGTGGAAAACGGCATGGTGTCGGCAACTCTGCCGCGGGATGAGCTTGTAGCCGTACAGACTCCCCAGGTGTTCTGGCCTGAGCTTATAAAGGGCGCCCTCACCGACGCGGTACAGAAGGGCCTGGAATTCACGGATGACTGCGCCGCCCTGGAGGCAATGGGCGTGCCTGTTTACATTACCGATGGCTCATACGAGAATATAAAAATAACCACGCCGGAGGATATACCTGCGGCTGAGGCAATTCTAAGGGGGCGGGGTCTATGATGCGGATAGGACACGGCTACGACGCTCACAGGCTTGTGCCGGAGCGCGAGCTTATCCTCGGCGGAGCTCATATCCCCTTTGAGCAGGGGCTGGACGGCCATTCCGACGCTGATGTGCTCGTTCACGCTCTGATGGACGCTTTGCTGGGCGCCGCCGCCCTTGGCGACATAGGCAAGCTCTTTCCGCCCAGCGACGAACAATACAGGGGCATAAGCAGCCTGCTTTTGCTGAAGCGTGTGTCGGATGCTCTGACTGAACAGGGCTGGAGCCTGGAAAATGCCGACTGCACCGTAATAGCTCAAAGGCCCAGGATGGCCGCATACATCCCTGAAATGCGGCGGAATATTGCCGGAGTGCTGGGCGCAGATATAAGCTGTATCAGCATCAAGGCCACCACAGAGGAGAAGATGGGATTTACCGGGTCGGGCGAGGGTATATGCGCCCACGCTGTGGTGCTCATCGAAAAATAAAGGCAGCTTGACGTCATCCCGCATAGAATACCGTAAGACTTTGCGGGAGGACTGATATAAATGTCACATTATCTGCTTATGTGCAAATCGCTCACCTACGCGCAGCGCACGGCGAAAATACTTGAACGCTACGGTATCACGGCTATTGTTACCAAGGGACCGCAGGGCTTGAGCGCCGAGGGCTGCGCGTATTGTGTTAAAATTTCCCAGCGCCGCCTGACCGACGCCGTGCTTTTGCTGCGCGATGCGGGTCTTGGGCCTGTAAAGGTGTATCTCACCGATGACGGCGGCCTGACCCGGGAGGTCCAGGTATGATATATCTGGACAGCGCCGCTACCACGTTCCTAAAGCCGGAGCCTGTGCGGCGGGCGGTAAATGATGCTATTCTCACCATGTCCAGCCCGGGTCGGGGCGGCTACAGGGCGGCCATGCGCGCCGCCGAGCTGTGCTATGCCTGCCGCGAGGCGGCGGGGGAGCTGTTCTCCTGCCCGGCGGAGCGGGTGGTTTTCACCTCCAGCGCCACTCACGGCCTGAATATAGCCCTGCGCAGCCTTGTGAAACCGGGAGACAGGGTGGTGATATCCGGGTGGGAGCACAACGCGGTTACACGCACTCTCACGGCGCTTGGGGCCAGTTTATCTGTTGCCGGGGGAGCACTTTTCAGCCCGGATGAGCTTACAGAGCAGTTCGGACGTCTGCTGCCGGGGGCGGCGTGCTGCGTGTGCACCCATGTGTCAAATGTGTTCGGTTATGTGCTGCCCATGGATGATATTGCCGCCATGTGCAGGCGGCAGGGCGTCCCGCTTGTGGTGGACGCCGCCCAGAGCGCGGGCTGTCTGCCTGTGAATATGGAGAAATGGAAGGCCCGCTTTATAGCTATGCCTGGCCACAAGGGCCTACATGGAATCCAGGGCACAGGACTTCTGCTGTGCTCAGGGGAGGCTGAGCCCCTGCTGTTCGGCGGCACCGGCAGCGCAAGCGTGCGGCAGACCATGCCCGATGAGCTGCCGGACAGACTGGAGGCGGGAACCCATAATATGCCCGGCATAGCGGGTCTGCTGGCCGGTATGAACTATGTGAAAAAGCTCGGCCCCGGGCGTATAGCCGCCCATGAGGTAAAACTGCGCCGCCTGCTGTCACGTCAGCTGGATACCATGTCCGGAGCGGAAGTGTTTGAATCCGGCAGCGGCAGCGTGCAGACGGGCGTTCTGTCCGTCCGCTTTGCGAGGATAAACTGCGAGAGCGCCGCCCAGGCACTGTCTGACAGGGGAGTTGCGGTTCGCTCCGGGCTGCACTGCGCTCCTCTTGCCCACAGAAGCGCCGGAACTCTCGAGAGTGGGACGGTGCGTTTCAGCTTTTCACCAATGAATACAGAGGCGGAAATAATTAGAACGTCCAAGATAATAAGAGATATTTTGAATAAAAGTTAAAAAAACTCAGTTCTCGGTTGCTATTTAATTGGCTTCGTTATATAATGTAAAATGTTTTAATGTGAGCCGATGCAGATCGGGAAGCAATTCTGATTCTGGAGAAGATAAAATGGATGCAATCAGCGATATCCTCCTGAGAGGAGTCCGATATATCAGCATGGTGCGCATATCCGATATAGTGGATATGCTCATTGTAGCTTTCCTCATATATAAGCTTGCGATGTTTATCCGCAAAAATAATTCCTCCAATGTGGCTAACGGCATACTCATCATACTCATTACGATGTGGCTGTCCGACCAGCTGCATTTGAATGTGATAAACTTCATACTGCGTAAGACAATGGAACTGGGCTTTTTGGCTCTGGTCATACTCTTCCAGCCGGAGCTGCGCCGTGTTTTGGAGAAGATGGGCAGCAGCAAGATATCCCATTGGCTCAAGAACGATATAGAAGAGCATGAACTGGAGACAGCCATTACCCAGACAGTACTTGCCTGCGCCGATATGTCCAAGGCCAAGACCGGCGCGCTTGTTGTGTTTGAGCGGGCCAATAAGCTTTCCGAGCCTCTTACCACCGGCACACTCATAAATGCCGATACCACGGCCGAACTGCTGAAGAATATATTCTTCAACAAAGCCCCCCTGCATGACGGCGCGGTTATAATCCGGGAAGGTAGAATCCTTGCGGCGGGCTGTATGCTGCCCATGTCGGGCAATACCAATCTCAGCAAAGACCTGGGTATGCGCCACCGGGCGGGCATAGGCTGCAGCGAAACCAGCGACGCCGTGGTTGTTATATGCTCCGAGGAGACCGGCGCAATTTCCGTGGCTGTGGAAGGTATGCTGAAGCGCCACCTCACCCCCGAGACCGTTGAGACGCTGCTGCGTAAGGAGCTCATGACAAATCTGGATGATGAAAAGCCCCGCAGACGGCTTTCCGATATATTTAAGGTGAACAACAATGCCAAAAAATAAGAAAAGTACAGATTATATAAACAGTAAATTCTTCTGGGTAATGTTTTCTGTTTTTGCCTCCATTTTGCTGTGGATGTATGTCACCACAGTAGAGGAGGATGAGAGCACCGTTACCTTTTACGGAGTAGACGTGCAGTTTACCGGAGAGGATAATCTGCGCGCTTCAAAAGGCTTCATCATAACAGAGGTGAACTCCTCCTCTGTAAATGTCACCCTGCGGGGCAGCCGCAGCGTTCTGTCCAGCTTCGGGGCAGACGATTTGACGGCGGTTATAGATGTGACCAACGTCAGCCGTGTGGGTTCAGCCGAAAAGCAGCCGAGCATCAACTATCCGTCTCATGTAAATCAGAGCAATATCTCCGTCGTGTCCATCAGACCCACAACGATTTCATATTATGTGGATAAGGAGATAACCAAAACCGTGCCGGTGCAGGGTGTTTTCAAGGGCAGCGTAGCCGAGGGCTACATCCGTGAGAACTTCAGTTTTGAGCCGGCTACCGTGCGCATAAGCGGTCCGGCCGCCGTGGTGGACGAGGTGGATAAAGCCCTGGTCACCGTGGAGCGTGAGGACCTGGATAAGACAATTAACTTTGACTCAAGCTATTCTCTCGTAGACATTGATGGTGAGCCCCTGGATACCAGTACCATTGAGTATGAGAGTGAAACTGTAAATGTCACCCTGCCTGTGAAGGCCACTAAGGAAGTTCCCCTGACAGTGGATCTGGTGGCCGGCGGCGGCGCCACCGACGTGAACGCCGTAATAAGCTGCGAGCCGGCTACAATCACCCTGGCCGGAGACCCGGCAATACTGGATACTCTCAACAGCATTTCCGTGGCTACCATAGACCTGTACACCTTCGACCCAATTATTACCAAAAAGTGCACAATAATTATTCCCAATGATGTGGAAAACATCACCGGCGAAACCGAGGTGGATGTGACGGTGGAGGTGAAGGGCCTGCATACTGCAAGAAAGACGGCAAGCAACCTTACTACCAATAATCTGCCCTCCGGCTTCCGCGCTGAAATTGTCAGCAAGAATCTTGACGTTGTCATCCGCGGCACGGAGGAGAGCGTAAAGGCTGTGGCTGCCAATAACATCCGCGTGGTGGGCGACCTCTCCGGAATTACCACAACAGGCACCACGGCGGTTCCCGCCAAGGTATATGTGGACGGTTTTGCGGATGTGGGCGCCGTGGGCGAGTATGAGATATATGTGACCATCGAACGGGGATAAGTGGGAGGAATCTGTATTGACTCAGGAAGCAACTGTTACCAGGCTGCTGCCCGGAGGAATGGCGGAAATCGCCGTGCGCCGTGAATCGGCCTGCGGCGGTAACTGCCATGCCTGCGGCGGCACCTGCTCATTTAAAAATTTAATGAAGGTCAGCGCCAAAAACAGCGTGATGGCCGAAGTGGGCAGCCGCGTTGTGGTAGAGAGCAGCACGGCAAGCATACTCAAGGCCGCCGCTGTGGTATATGTGATACCGCTGGTGCTCTTCTTTGCCTTCTATGCAATAGCCGCCGTTATGGGAGCGGGCGAAACTGCAAGCGTGTGCGCAAGTCTTGCGGGCTTCCTTATTGGCGTGGGCGGCGCGGTAATGCTCAACCGCAGCCTGAAAAACAGGGCCGCGGCCACATTTGAGATTGTCAGCATCCTTCAGAACTGATAGGAGATTAATATGATTTACAGCATGACAGGCTATGGCTCCGCCAAGGGCACGGTTGACGCCCTGGAGATATCCGTGGAGCTTAAAAGCGTAAATAACCGCTATCTGGACACCTCTGTGCGTCTGCCCCGCAGCTTCATTTTTGCCGAGGAGGGGATAAAGGCACAGGTGCAGCGCCATATCAGCCGCGGTAAGGTGGACGTCTTTGTGAATGTGGACTCATCCAAAGCCGACGATGTGGTGATAACCGTCAACGAGACCCTCGCCAGAGAATATGCCGCCGCTTTCAGGCGCATAGGCGAGGTCTGCGGTATGGAGGACAAGCTCACCGCCGCCGATATCGGCCGCTTCCCGGAAGTCCTCTCAGTAGAGAAGCGCGAGGCGGATAAGGAGATTATCTTTGAAGGCATATCTGCTATAATGGAACAGGCTCTCAATGAGTTCGACGCCATGCGCTCTCGCGAGGGCGCAAAGCTGGCCGAGGATATACTCTCCCGGGTCGCCGCCATAGAGGAGATGACCGGCTATGTGGAAAAGCGCTCACCAGAGACTGTGGCCGACTACCGCGCCCGCCTGGAGCAGCGTATGCGCGAGGTGCTGGAGACCGTGGCTGTGGACGACGCCCGCCTTATGACCGAGGCCGCCATCTTCGCTGACAAGATAGCCGTGGACGAGGAGACCGTCCGCCTGCGCAGCCACTTTGAACAGCTGCGTGGAATGCTGGAAAACGGCTCCCCCGTGGGCCGCAAGCTGGATTTCCTCATTCAGGAATTCAACCGTGAGACCAACACCATAGGCTCCAAGTGCAGCGACAGGCTTATTGCCGCCAAGGTTGTGGATATGAAGGCCGAGATAGAAAAAATCCGCGAGCAGATCCAAAACATAGAGTGAGGACATGCAGATGAGACTTATAAACATAGGCTTCGGCAATATGGTCTCCTCCGGCAAGCTGGTGGCCATAGTCAGCCCGGAATCCGCCCCCATCAAGCGTATAATACAGGATGTGCGTGACCGCGGCATGCTCATAGACGCCACATACGGCCGCCGTACCCGCGCCGTTATCGTTATGAACAGCGGACATGTGATTCTCTCCCCAAAACAGCCGGAAACCATTGCCGGACGTATGGCGGGTAAAACCACCGAGGAGGCTGAGGAAGATGAAGAAGAGTAAGGGTAAGCTCATAGTCCTGTCCGGCCCCTCCGGAGCGGGCAAGAGCACCGTTATAGGCCACCTGTTGGAGCGGAGGGATGATATCAGCTTCTCCGTCTCCGCCACCACCAGAGCTCCACGGCCCGGAGAGCAGGAGGGCGTGAACTACTATTTCAAGACCCGGGAGGAGTTTGAGGCCATGATAGCCGGCAACGCCTTCCTTGAGCACGCCGAATACGCGGGCAACTGCTACGGTACCCCCAGAAAGCCCGTGGAAGAGCTGCTGGAAGCCGGCCGCTCCGTCATCCTGGACATAGAGGTCCAGGGCGCCTTTCAGGTGAAGCAGGCCATGCCGGAGGCCGTGCTGGTATTTCTGGCTCCTCCCAGTATGGCGGAGCTTGAGCGCCGCCTGCGCGGCCGTAAGACGGACACAGAGGAAAAGATACGCATCCGTCTGGAGACTGCCCGGCGGGAATATGCCCTGGCCGGAAAATATGCTTACATCGTCATAAACGACATTGCCGAAACCGCGGCAATGGAGCTTGACGCTATCATAACCGCCGAGAAATGCACCGCGGCGGACAGAATCAATTTTATTGCAGAGGAGTAAGATTATTATGATGCTTTATCCCCCCATGGCAGATCTGGTAGAAAAGGTCGGCAGCCGTTACCTTCTTGTTAACCTGGTGGCACGCCGCGCACGCGATATCTCCGCCGCGGCTGAGGAAGAGGGCAATCCCTCCGATGAGAAGCCCGTTTCCGACGCTATCAATGAGGTCTACAACGGCCAGCTCATGGCCGATGTCCACACCGGCGAGTTCGGCGAGGCTGCGGACGCTTAAATATTGGCTTTTTCGGCGGGGGCGTTTTCACTCCCGCCGACGATTTCTGTTTATATCCATGATGCAATTTAAGCGGGGAGGGGCGAAATGCCGGCTAAGACCGCAAAAATCGCCGTTTCCGCGGCGACATATTGGGTAGATAAGCCCTATGATTACCTGATACCGGAGCAGCTCCTGCCCTCTGTGCGCCCCGGTGTCCGGGTTACAATACCCTTTGGACGGGGCAACCGCAGGGCCGAGGGCATAGTCCTGGCCTTCGGCGAGGCAAAGCCCGACCAGAAGTTAAAGTGCGTGGAGACCGTGCTGGACTCCGAGCCTGTGCTGGACGGAGATATGCTGCGCCTTGCCATGTGGATGCGCGAGAGGTTTTTCTGCACCGTCTACGACGCTGTAAAAGCCATGCTGCCTGCCGGACTGTGGTACTCCATACGCTCGGTCTATTCCATAGCCGAAGGTGTGGACAGGGCTATGGCCTACGACTCCGCGGGGAAATCAGCCCGTGAGTCAGCCGTGCTGGATGTGCTGTTTGCCAATGAGGGCAAGTGTGAACTGCGCACCATAGAGTCCGCCTTCGGGGAGCAGAGCCCCAACGCCGCTCTGTCCTCCCTTGTGAAGAAGGGCGTGATTGCCGCCGACGCCATGGAGCTTCGGCGCATACGGGACAAGACTGTGGCCTCGGCAAGCCTTGCCGTCCCGGCCGAGGAGGCCATGGAAATAGCAAGGCAGAAAAAGCGCCGGGCTCCCCATCAGGCAGCCGTGCTGGAGCTTATGTGCACCGTGGGCCGCGCCGCTGTGAAGGAGATAAGCTACTTCACCGGCTGCACCTCAGCCACCGTGAACCGCCTTGCAAAGGACGGATACCTCGCCATAGAGGCCCAGGAGGTCTACCGCAGCCCAATCACCGTGCCGGAGGAGCGCGCGCCCCTGCCCGTCCTCAACGACAGCCAGCAGAGCGCCTACGAGGGCATACTGATGCTTACGAAGCGGAATGAGGCCCGCTGCGCCCTGCTCTTTGGCGTAACCGGCAGCGGAAAGACCACCATATACATCCGCCTCATAGCGGATATGCTCGCCCAGGGCCGCGGCGCCATACTTCTGGTGCCTGAAATTTCCCTCACTCCCCAGATGATAGCCGTGTTCTCATCCCACTTCGGCTCACAGGTGGCCGTGCTGCACAGCAGCCTGGCAATAGGCGAACGCTACGACGAGTGGAAGCGCATACGCCGGGGCGAGGCAAAGGTTGTCATCGGCACCCGCAGCGCCGTGTTCGCCCCTGTACAGGAGCTGGGACTTATCATAATAGACGAGGAGCAGGAGGATACCTACAAATCCGAAAATCCCCCGCGCTATCACGCCCGGGACGTGGCAAAATACCGCTGCGCCGCCTCAAAAGCCCTGCTGCTCCTTGGCTCCGCCACACCGGATGTGGAGAGCCGCTATTATGCGGACAGGGGCAAATATGCATACTTCACCCTGGCCGGCCGCTATAACGAGATGGCCCTGCCCCAGGTGCGCATAGTGGATATGAAGATGGAGCTGCGCGCCGGAAACGGCGGCAGCATCAGCTCCGTCCTACGGGCAGAGATACAGCGCAATCTGGACAGGGGAGAGCAGACCATACTGTTTCTCAACCGCCGGGGCACAAATAAACTAATCACCTGCGCGGAATGTGGGTATACTTACCAGTGTCCACGCTGCAGCGTCAGTCTCACATATCACAGCGCCAATCGGCGGCTCATGTGCCATTACTGCGGCTATTCTGTGAGAGTGGACGAGCGCTGCCCCGACTGCGGCGGCGCCCTGAGCTATATAGGCGCAGGCACCCAGAAGGTTGTGGAGGAGCTGGAGGAGCTTTTCCCGAATACGGAGATACTCCGTATGGACGCCGACTCCGTGGCCCCCGCGGGCAGCCATGAGGCCCTGCTGAACCGCTTCCGCCAGGAGAAAATACCCATAATGGTGGGCACTCAGATGGTCACCAAGGGACTTAACTTTGAAAACGTAACTCTGGTGGGCGTTATTTCCGCCGACCAGAGCCTGTATGCGGGAGATTACCGCTCCGGAGAGCGCACCTTTTCCCTCATAACCCAGGTTGTGGGACGCAGCGGCAGAGGCGATAAGCCCGGCCGCGCCGTCATACAGACCCTCACACCGGAAAACCAGACCATACTTCAGGCCGCCCGCCAGGATTACGACAGCTTTTATCAGTCGGAGATATACCTGCGGGAGATGCTGCTGGTGCCGCCCTTTGCCGAGCTGTACGCCGTCACCGCCTCCGGGGCGGACGAGGCGGCGGTAGTGCGCTGCTGCGCCTTTGTGCGCGACAGGCTGCGCGAGGCTCTGGGAAAGGATGCCAGAGTGCTGGGCCCCGCGCCACTACCGGTGGTTCGGGTGAACAACCGCTACCGCTATCGGGTCACCGTCAGCGGCGGAAGCGGCGCCGCCATACGCGGCGCGGTATCCGGCCTGCTCAACTACTGCAACACCGCAAAAGAATTCAGGGGCGTCTCGCTGTATGCGGACCTTAACCCCGGAGATTAGGAGATAGAAATGGCTATTCGTACCATACTTACCCAGGAAGACCCGGCGCTGAGCAAGAAGTGCCGCGTTGTAACTGATTTCAACGCCCGCCTCCACCAGCTGCTGGATGACCTGGGCGACACTCTGCTGGAGAGCGGCGGCGTGGGCCTTGCCGCGCCCCAGGTGGGCGTACTGCGCCGCGCCGTTGTGGTGCTTGAGACCAACGTGGGCGAGGACGAGGATGAGATACTCTATGAGCTCATAAACCCAGAGATAATCGAGACCTCCGGTGAGCAGACCGGACCCGAGGGCTGCCTCAGCGTCCCCGGCGTGTTCGGCGAGGTCACCCGCCCCGACTATGTAAAGGTCCGCGCCCAGGACCGCGACGGCGAATACTTCGAGGTGGAAGGCGAGGGCCTTACCGCCAGATGCTTCTGCCACGAAATAGAGCACCTGGACGGCCACCTGTTCCTGGAAAAGGCCACCCGTATCCTGGACCCCGAAGAGCTTGAGACCGGAGATGAGGAAGAATGAAAATCGTTTTCATGGGCACGCCGGATATAGCGGCTGCCTCCCTGAAGGCGCTTATTGATGCAGACTATGATATAGCCGCTGTGTTTACCCAGCCGGATAAGCCCCGTAACCGCGGCATGAAGCTCGGCTTCAGCCCCGTCAAGGAGCTGGCTGTGGAGCACGGTATACCCGTGTACCAGCCCGCCAGTCTCCGGGACGGCGAGGCTGAGGCGCTGTTGCGCTCCATCGCCCCCGACCTCATAGCCGTGGTGGCCTACGGGCGTATCATCCCCACGGAGATAATCGAGATACCGCCTCTGGGCTGCATCAATATACACGCGTCCCTGCTGCCCAAATACCGGGGCAGCGCCCCCGTGCAGTGGTCTGTGCTCAACGGCGATAAATACGCCGGACTTACCAGCATGCACATCGCCCCCGCGCTTGACAGCGGCGATATGATTTACACCGCAAAGACCGAAATAGGCGAGTTTGAGACCAGCGGCGAGCTGTTCGACCGCCTGTGCCCCATGGGCGGCGAGCTGCTGGTAAAAACCATACGCGCCCTGGAGGACGGCACCGCCCCCCGTGAGCCTCAGAACGAGGCGGAGGCAACTCTTGCGCCCATGCTCTCCCGGGATATGAGTCCCATAGACTGGAACAAAACTCCCCGGGAGATCGTCAAACATATATGCGGTCTCCACCCCTGGCCCTGCGCCACCATGACCGTGGGCGGGACGGTTTTCAAGGTACACGCCGCCGCATACACGGAAAACCACACCGATAAAGCCCCGGGAAGCGTTGTGAGCGCCGGAAAGCAGGGACTGGAAATGGCCTGCGCCAATGGCGAGACCCTTGTGATAACACAGCTCCAGGCTCCCGGCGGCAAACGTATGGCCGCCGCAGACTACCTGCGGGGCCATCCCATAGAGGTGCAGGCATGAGCCGCTCACCCCGTGATGCAGCTCTCACCGTGCTTGAGCGCTGCCGCCGGGGCGGCGCCTGGTCGGATGCTGTGCTGGACGCCGTCCTCACCGAGTCGGGACTTTCCGGCCGCGACGCCGCCCTGTGCACACGCCTCTGTACAGGCTGCATACAGAACGCCGCCCTCTGTGACTTTTATATCGACTGCTACAGCTCCGTAAAGACCAAAAAGCTGGAGCCCAAGATACTGGACATCCTGCGCCTGGGCGTGTATCAGCTGGTGTTTATGGACCGCATCCCGGCCCACGCCGCCGTCAGCCAGGGCGTCAGTCAGGCAAGACGGGCAAACCATAAGGCCGCGGGCCTTGTGAACGCCGTCCTGCGCCGGGTTTCGGAGAATCTTGAAAAGCTCCCCGAAGTACCCGGAAAGGGCACGGCGGAGCATCTCGCCGTAAAATACAGCCACCCTCTGTGGCTGTGCCGCACCCTCATTGAGGAGCGTGGCTATGATTTCGCCGAGGCGCTGCTCCGGGAAAATAACGCCGCCCCCAGCCCCACGGCTCAGGTGAACACACTTAAAACAACCGCCGCCGAGCTTCGGGAAAAGCTGGCGGAGGAGGGCGCGGAGTGTACCGGTACAAAAGTTCCGAACGCCCTTGAGCTCAGCTCCGCAGGAGATATAAAAAAGCTTCAGAGCTTCCGGGACGGCCTGTTCTACATTCAGGATAACGCCGCCCGCATGGCTGTGCTCACCGCCGGACCCAAGCCCGGTATGCGCGTGCTGGACGCCTGCGCCGCCCCAGGCGGCAAGAGCTTCGCCGCCGCAATAGCCATGGAAAACCGCGGCGAGATAGTTTCCTGCGACATACATGAGAAAAAGCTCGCCCGTATAGAAAATACCGCAAAGCGCCTGGGAATAGATATCATCAGCACCCGCCCCATGGACGCCCGCAGACCCGCGGAGGAGTTCCGGGAGTATTTCGATATGGTCCTGGCCGACGTGCCCTGCTCCGGCATAGGCGTCATACGCAAAAAGCCGGATATCCGCGCCAAGAGCGAGGAGGACACCCTGCGCTTTCCGGAGATACAGCTTGATATACTCCGGGGCCTATCCCATACGGTAAAGCCCGGCGGTGTCCTGCTGTATTCCACCTGCACGGTCCTGCGCCGGGAAAACGAGGAGCTGGCTGGAGCCTTCCTCCGTGAAAACGGAGATTTTGCCCTGGAGGGCGAAATGCGCACCCTGTTCCCCAATACCGACGGCACCGACGGATTTTTCATCTGCAAACTGAGGAAAAAAGCATGAAAAAGGATATAAAATCCCTGTATTTCGACGAGCTTGCGGAGGAGATACGCGCTCTGGGGGAGCCCGCCTTCCGCACCAAGCAGGTATACACCTGGCTCCACCAGCGGGGCGTAAGAAGCTTTGACGAGATGACGGACCTCTCCAAAGGCCTGAGGGAAAAACTGGAAAATACATTTTACATCACAGCCCCCAAAGTGCTCCGCAAGCAGGTGTCCCAGCTTGACGGTACCATAAAATACTTGTGGGAGCTGCGTGACGGCAACGCCGTGGAGACGGTGCTCATGCGCTACAAGCACGGCAACACCGTCTGCATATCCACCCAGGTGGGCTGCCGCATGGGCTGCCGCTTCTGCGCCTCCACCATAGGCGGCCTTGTGCGCTGTCTGGAGCCCTCCGAGATGCTGGACGAGGTCATGTATACACAGCTGGACTCCGGAGTGCGCATCAGCAATATAGTGCTCATGGGCATAGGAGAGCCTCTGGATAACTTCGACAACGTCATGCGATTTCTCAGCATGGTGAACGACGAGCGGGGCCTGAACATAGGTATGCGCCATATATCCCTCAGCACCTGCGGCCTCACAGAAAAATTTGACAAACTGGCTGAGCTTAATTTACAATTGACTTTGTCGGTATCCCTCCACGGCCCTGACGACGAGACGCGAAACCGCATTATGCCGGTGAACCGCAGCAGGGGAGTGGAGCAGTTGTATGATGCCTGCGACAGGTATTTTAAAAAGACCGGCAGGCGCATATCCTTTGAATATGCCATGATAGACGGGGTGAACGACACTCCCCGCCACGCAAAAGAACTTGTAAGACAGGTGCGCCGTATAGGCGGCCATGTCAATCTTATCCCGCTGAACCATGTGGAGGAGCGCGAGTTCGCCCCTTCCACCCCCGAGCATCTTAGGCAGTTTATTGAGATACTGCAGAACGGCGGAGTAAATGTCACCGTCCGGCGCAAGCTGGGCGGGGATGTGGATGCTTCCTGCGGCCAGCTCCGCAGGAAAATGGAGGCCGGCAGATAAATCCCGGCCGCATTGGAGGTTTTATGAGAGCCTGCGGCATGACTGACATTGGAAAAGTCAGAAAGGAGAATCAGGATTCTTTCCTGATTCACGAACTTGGCGGCGCCGTCATAGGCGTCGTGTGCGACGGCATGGGCGGAGCCCGCAGCGGAAACGTGGCAAGCGAGCTGGCTGCGGAGTGCTTCACAGAGCACATACGCGAGTGCATGGAGAGCGGCGATATAGCGCTGCCTGAGCTTGTGCGGGAGGGCGCCTCATACTCAAACGTAAGGGTATACGACCGCGCCTTCACGGATTTTACCTGTGAGGGCATGGGCACAACGCTTGTGGGCGGTGTGTTCAGCGATGGGGGAGCCTGCATCGCCAATGTGGGTGACAGCCGCGCCTATATGATATCCCGCGGCGTTATCTGGCAGATTACTACCGACCATTCCTATGTGGAGGAGCTTGTTCGGAAGGGAATAATCCCGAGAGAGGCAGCCAGGACCCATCCAAAACGCAATTACATCACCCGCGCGCTCGGCCTAGGACGTGATGTGGAGTGCGACGTATATAATGTAGAGGCACAGCCCGGCAATATTATACTGCTGTGCTCTGACGGCTTGTCCAACATGCTGGAAGAGGAAGAGATGCTTGCTATCTCCGGTACCTGCCGGACGCCGGATGAACTGTGCGCCGCGCTTATGGAAGCGGCGCTGAAGCGCGAGGCTACGGACAATATTACCGTGGCTGCTTTCTTCTTTTAAATCGGATTCACTACATCCTCATTCAATGGAGGTTCAGATATGGAAAACAGTATGGACAGGTATCTCGGGAGGATACTTGACGACAGATATGAAATACTTGAGATGATAGGCCACGGCGGCATGGCCATGGTCTATAAGGCCGTGGACCACCGTCTTGGGAGAAACGTGGCCATAAAGGTTCTGCGTGAGGATTTGGCGCTGGACCAGGAATTCCGCCGCCGTTTCCAGAACGAGTCTCAGGCTGTAGCTATGCTGTCACACCCCAATATAGTCTCTGTCTATGATATGAGCTCCTCCGGAGGCATGGAGTATATCGTTATGGAACTGGTGGAGGGCATAAATCTCAAGCAGTACATGAACAGCAAAGGTGTACTTACCTGGAAAGAAGCGCTGCATTTTGCATCGCAGATTTGCCGCGCTCTCAGCCACGCGCACGCAAAGGGCATAGTGCACCGGGATATAAAGCCGCACAATATCATGGTGGAGAAAAACGGCAGCGTCAAAGTGGCTGATTTTGGCATAGCCCGCCTCCAGGACGGCCCAAGCCCCAATACTCAGGAGACCATGGGTTCCGTACACTATATTTCGCCTGAACAGGCCAGAGGCGAAGCGTCGGACGCCAGAAGCGACCTGTACTCTCTGGGCATCATACTCTATGAGATGCTCACCGGCCGCCTGCCTTTCACCGGCGACAGCGCCGTGTCCGTGGCTGTAAAGCATATAAACGGCGTGTTTGACGCTCCAAGAACCGTTAATCCCGAAATACCTGAAAAGCTGGAGGAAATTATTCTGAAGGCCATGGCCGTTAACCCTGACGACCGTTATCAGACCGCCGACGAAATGCTGGCGGACCTGGAGCGCTTCCGCAAGGAGAAAAGTTCCCGCGGCGTCAAGCGTACCTCCGCCACAGACGAGCCGGAGGAAAACGTAGTCCCCGTGGGCCGCGGTGTGGATATGGATAAGAAAAGCTATGAGCGCCGCCGGCAGCGCAGCCGCAAGGTGAGCATGCTTTCCGGCCTGTTCTGCATACTGCTGTTTCTGCTGGTCCTGTTTGTATTTTTGTGGCAGTATCTCCTTCAGGATATTTTCCAGGAGGCCGACCGCATACGCATACCCAAATTCACCGGCAGCTACTATACTGATATACTGAACAACGCGGAATTTGACGAGGTTTTCAATTTTGAGGTGGTCTACAAGCCCGACGCCGAAATGCCCAAGAACATGATAATCGAACAGAGCATAGACGCCGATAAGAACATGATGAAGGTTCGGGAGGGGATAGATATAACCCTTACCGTCTCCAGCGGTATACAGATGGTGCCTGTGCCCAGCGTGTACAACAAGGAGTACCGTGCGGCTGAGCAGGAAATACTGGAGGCGGGCCTTCTTGTGGAGATAGAGCGCGTGTACGACGACTCTATAACAAGGGATTATGTTATAAGCAGCAGTCCCGGAGAGGGCGAGAGCATATCCGTTGGCTCCACCGTGTATCTCAAGGTAAGCGACGGCCCGGAGATAGAGCCTGTGGCCGTGCCCAATGTCATAGGCCTCACAGAGCGTGCGGCCAAATCCCGCCTGAACGAGCGCGGACTGGAGCTTGGCACCGTAACGCCTGTAGAGAGCGACTATCCCGAGAATACTATTATCTGGCAGAGCACGCCTCAGGGCACCATGGTTGACCCTGGCACAAAAATATATCTCCAGGTCTCCACCGGTCCTGCGGAGGAGTCACCTGAACCGGACAGCAGTCCGAACACTACTTCATCCGGGGGGACGCAGTAACAAATTATGAGCAGGGGAGTCATCACAAAAGCGCTCAGCGGTTTTTATTATGTGAGTTCTGAGGGCACTTGTTACGAGTGCCGTGCCAGAGGCAAATTCAGACTCGATGGTATCAGTCCGCTGGTAGGCGACAATGTAGAAATAGAGACCGATGGCGCCAGGGGGATACTGGTAAAGATATATCCGCGGCGGAACCATTTCATCCGCCCGGCTGTGGCAAATGTTGATGTGCTTATAGTTATGGCCTCCGGCGTTGTGCCGGTAACGGACCCGTTCCTCATAGACCGGGTGGCCGCCATAGCCGAGCGCGCGAACTGCGATGTGCTTATATGTATAAATAAAACCGACCTGGACCCCGGCGACAAGCTGTTCGATATCTACAGCAAGACCGGCTACAGGGTTATCCGGACCAGCGCCGAGACAGGCGAGGGCAGGGATGAGCTGCTGGACTATATAGCGGGCAAGACCTGCGCCTTCACCGGAAACTCCGGTGTGGGCAAATCCAGCATACTGAACGCCATAGCGCCCGAATTCGGCCTGGCTGTGGGCGACGTAAGCGAGAAACTGGGCCGTGGCCGCCACACCACACGCCATGTGGAGCTGTTCGACCTGGGGGACGGCACCTTTATAGCCGACACTCCGGGTTTTGCGTCCTTTGATTTTGAGAAGATGGAGCCCATTTTTAAAGACGAGATGCAGAATCTGTTCCGTGAGTTTCGCCCTTTCCTGGGCAAGTGCCGCTTCAATGACTGCGCCCATATCAAGGAGCCGGGCTGCGCCGTGCTGGAGGCCGTGGAGGCTGGCGTTATAGACCCCTCCCGCCATGCAAGCTATGTGCGCCTGTATGATCAGGCTGCCCAGCTGAAGGAATGGGAGTATTTGGAAAAATAGTTTTTGTGTAACATAAGTACCGCTTTGCGCATAGAATGTAGGGATACATTTTGCGTAAGGCGGTGCTTTTTTATGCGCAGACCCTGCCGGCGTCCGCGGCCGTTTGGCTGTGCGGCCATAGTCGCGGGCGTCATAATCCTGCTCGGGCTCATTCTGCCCTCCGGATTCTGGTGGGTGGCCCTGGGAGTGGGACTTATAGTTTTCGGATGTTGGCTGCTCAGACTATGAATGGAGGTTTTGGCTCAATGAAGATTGTGGTGTTCAAAATGCCCGGGTTTTTCACAAAGCTATACAGACGCTTTTCAAGAAAAAAGCGCGCATAAAGCCCTTACTCGGGCACATATACTGAAACAAAACCGCAAGGAGAAGATGATATGGACATGATTTTGGACAAATCCGAAATGAATTGCCGGCGCCTCATCTGGTCGGGCACCGTCCGGAAGGAGGAGATGGCGGAGAGCGTTGTGCCGGATACATATCCCGATGCGGAGTGCGTTGCGGATGTATGTACACAGGTGTTCATCCGGGGCAAGGAGGCGTCTGCCGGCAAAGTCACCGTGGACGCCGCAGCCCTCTGTACGGTGCTGTATACTGCCTCCGGCACAGGAGAATTGTGCCGTATGGAGATGGAGCTTCCATTTTCCCTCCAGGCCGAGGTTCCGGATGCTGGGGAGGACACCGATATAGTGGCGGAGCTTACGCTGTGCGACGCCGAGGCAAGGCTTCTGAATCCCCGCAAGATTCTCACCAGAGCCGAGCTAAGCGCCCGCATAAGCTGCTATGTTCCTGGTACTGTCGCTCTCAGCGTCTCGATGGCGGAGAAAAGTGGCCTGCAGCTTCTGCGCAAAAGCTGTACTGCGGCGCCTGTCACGGACGTGCGTGAAAAGACCTTTGTGCTGTCAGACGAGCTTAACATGCCTCCGTCTCCGGAGGGATACAGCCGTATTCTGTGTCAGGATGCTGCTCTAAGCACCGAGGACGTAAGATTTGTGGGCAGCAAGCTCATATTCAAGGGAGAGGTCCTGGTTCGCGTGCTGGCTGAGCCAAATGGCGGAGCGTCGCCGGTGTTTTTCTCGTCCTCCAGCAGCTTTTCGCAGATAATAGAGCTGTCCTGCGAGGCTGAGGACGCCGAGGTAAGCCTTGGCCTTACCGGACTGTTTCTGAGCCTGGGAGAGAGCGAGGGAGGTAAGCCCTGCGTTGCTGCGGAGATACATGTATTGGCCCAGGCCGTGGCCAGGGTAGAGCGGGAGGTAGAGTACATAGCCGACGCCTACTCAAATAAGTCTGCCTGCCGCACCGGCTTTGAGACGGTGGAACTGCCGGGCCGCGGTCAGAGAATATGTATGAGGGACACCTGGCGCTGTGAGCTGCGCACGGAGGAGACGGCGGCGTCGGTTATCTGCGCTGGAGCCCGCTGTACGGAGTGGCGGATCGCGGAGCAGGCTGTGACTGCCAGAATAGCAGTACGCTGCATGTACCTGACTGCGGACGGCAAAGCGCATGGCGCCGTATGCTCCGGGGAAATGCGCATAGAGGGTGAAATTCCGGAGAATGCAGAGTGTCTCTTTGTACGCTGCGGAGAGGTATACGCGGTGCCTGCTGCCGGAGGCATAGACATCCGGGTTCCTCTGGAAGCAGGTATTGGGGTGCGCGGAGGCTGTGAGCTGCGCCTACTCTCCAGCCTGGAGCTGGACGAAGAAGCTGATAGACCGGAGCGGGCGTCCCTGTATATCATCCCCGCCGCAGAGGACGCCGACCTCTGGCAGCTGGCCAAGCGCTACGGCTCAACTGTGGAGCACATAAAAATGGCTAACCCGGAATGGGGAAGTGTACTTCTGGTGCCATCTGAGAGGTAAAATTTTTGGGCGCATCCATTTGGATGCGCCCAAAATATGCTTACTTGCTCTGGCCGGGCTTTTTCTGGTTGTTCTTCTGATTCTGACCGGGGTTCTGGGGGTTCTGATTGTTCTTCTGGTTCTCGCCGGGGTTCTGGGGATTCTTCTGGAATTTCTCAGCCATGTAAATATCCTCCTGAAATTTAGTGTCCCGTCTATCGGGGCTCGCAGGTATTTTGTTCAAAGGAGCACTTTTTTATTCATTCATCTTGCCACATCATGCAAATTGTGTTAAAATAGCTCTGCAATATACTAGAGGAGATGCATACAGATATGTCCGGACATTCCAAATGGCATAATATTCAAAAAACCAAGGGAGCCCAGGACGCGAAACGCGCCCAGGCGTTCACAAAGATTGCCCGTGAAATGATCGTGGCTGTCAAAGAGGGCGGCAGCGGCGACCCCAACAACAACTCCCGCCTCGCAGCGGTCATCACCAAGGCCAAGGCTGCAAATATGCCCAACGACAACATCAAGCGTACCATAGAGAAGGCTCTCGGCGCCGGTGATACCTCCAATTTCGAGAGCATTACCTATGAGGGCTACGGTCCCTCCGGCGTGGCCGTTATCGTCGAGACGATGACCGATAACCGCAACCGTACCGCCTCTGAGGTTCGCCATCACTTTGATAAATACGGCGGAAATATGGGCGCTTCCGGCTGCGTCAGCTGGTCCTTCGATAAGAAGGGTGTTATTGTAATCAATAACGAAGAGGGCGAACTGGACGAGGATGCCGTCATGATGGACGCTCTCGATGCCGGCGCTTCTGATTTCCAGCCTGACGAGGAGCTGTTCGAGGTCTATACCGAGCCTGACGATTTCCAGACCGTGTCCGATAAGCTGGAGCAGTCCGGCTACAAATTCATTTCCGCTCAGGTGGAAATGGTGCCCCAGAACTATATCAAGCTCACTAGCGAGGACGATATCAAGAACATGACAAAAATGCTTGAAATGTTCGAAGATAACGACGACGTCCAGAACGTCTGGCACAACTGGGAGCAGGAGTGAGCCTCTAAAAAACTCAATCCCGGGAGAGCATTGCTCTCCCGGGATTTTTGCGTGTGGCTCTAATTGTCAGACGGTGTGCTTGTGCAGCTGCACAGACAGTTGTCAAAGAGGCTCAGCTTAGACTGTAGGATTACCTCCAGCTGGGCTACGGAGCGTATAGTCTGCTCTACGCTTTTGTTGAACTCCAGCAGCTGCGACGGAGTTACTGCTTCGCGGTTTACGGCATTTTGCAGTTTCTCGCCCTCGGCGTTTAAAATGTGTGCAAGAGCTGCCTCCTGGAGAGCAACTGATTCAATAATGTCTGTGATGGCCTGGCAACGTGTAGTGCCGCTGGGGGTGATAACGGGCATACCCATAAAATATATCGACCTTTCTGCATAATTATATGATGAATAGCTGGGGCGGGCGCGTGCTGCGTCCGACCGGTTTCTCGCTAGTCTGCCGTGGGATTGCAGAGACAGTCGCTGAACAGGGCCAGCTTGCCCTGTAGGATTACCTCAAGCAGGGTCACGGCGCCCATCATGGACTGCACGGATTTGTTGGTGTTCAGGAGCAGAGCGGCGGGTGCGCCTTCTGTGCCGATTATCCGCTGCAGCTTTTCGCCCTCGGCGTTCAGAATATGGGCCAGAGCCGCCTCCTCAAGAGCCACAGACTCAATGAGGTCAGTTATGGCCTGACAGCGGGCGTCGCAGGCCACGGGAGTGACCTCCACAACGGCGGTGTCTGAGTTGTTGCCTGGATTGGGGTCGGCAGCGTCGCTGCTCACAACGGCGGTGTTGGAAATGCTGCCAACGGCGTCCGCCGCTACCGTGCCGCGTATAGTCACCGTTAGGGAGTCGCCGGGGGCAAAAGTACCCAGGTCCACGGAACCCGGCCATGGCAGGAAGGGGCCGCCGTTCACGCTGAACTGAGTATTCAGCAGCTGAGAGGGAATGACGTCCGTGAGCGTCACATGGGTTGCGCTGTCCGGACCGCCGTTTGCAACGGCTATGGTGTAGCTCAGCACCTGACCCGGCGCAACTGGGTCGGGGGAGGCGGTTTTTACCACGCCTATATCAGCAATTGGGCCTACAGCCGCGGCGGGGCACATGGCCGCGTCGTTGAAGCTGGTGGAGAAGGTGGTGGAGATGCGCACACCCACCGCCGTGTTGCCGGATATGGTGAAGCGGAAAACGCCGCCGTCGCCGTTATAAATCGCAAAGAGAGCTCCGTTGGCATCCATGGCTACGGCGCCCCAGGAACGGCCGGCAGGATTCAGGTCCGGCATGGTGGTGCTCAGCGCCGTCACCGCGCCGGTAGCGGGGTTTACACGCATTACCTGCCCGGTGTTCCCTACGGAGCGCACCCCGTACAGGAAGCCGTCCACAGGGCTGAAAGCCCAGTCGCTGATGTTCAGCGTGGTGCTCAGCCCAGTACCGAAGTTGCTGGTCTGCTCCGCAAAGCCGTTGGTGGGGTCCACCAGCTTCATGAAGGTGGGGGAGTTGGGCTTCAAATCCACCGTGTAGAAACGGTTGGTGTCATTGACCATCAGGAAAAGATGACCGTTCAGGTCAAAACTGCCCACATTGTAGCCGCTGGCGGGCAGCCCGGTGGGGTTGGGAACAAGCTGCATGACCTCGCGGTCGGCGTCTATGCGCACCACATGGTTGGTGCTCTGGTCGTAGCCATAGAGAAAATCGTCCAGAATGTTGAAGCCTATTGCGTTTACATCGTCAGCCGGTACCAGCAGTCCGCGGAAGGTGGAGACGCCGGTTACCACATCGATATCGAACCACTCTGTTGGAGTGTTCACAAACTGCACCATGGTGGTGGTACAGTTCAGCGGTTCGTCCAGGGTGTCGTGGCTGAAATCCTGGTCTTTGATGATTCCGCCCTCGTTTCCATCGTCCTCGACCACAACAGTCCGCACCCGTGGGCCGTTTGAGAAAGCAAATCCGGGGGGCTGGGTGAACAGAGTGGGAGGACAGGCGTTGGCCGGAGCCACCGTCTCAAAGATCCGATAGATTCCCGGGGTGTCCACGTTGAAGTGGTAAATGCCCGCGGGATTGGTGCTGGTCTCCACACATGCTCCGGTGGAACCGCGGCGCAGCGTCACAAAGACGTTGTCTATGCCCGGTTCGCCGGGGTCGTGTGTGCCGTTGTGGTTCATATCGTTAAAAACTATGCCGGTAATTGTAGTTGCCATATAATATCTCCTAATGATAAATTTACATACCCTTTATGCGTAAAACAGGATATGTAAACAGCCCTGCGGGCGCTCAGCAGCTGAGAAGAGAGCCGGAGATACTTGCTCCGTGCGCTCCTTAACATCCTATGCGGCACAGGGCCTCTTGCTACTTCCGTCGGACGTGGGCAAACAGAGCTCCGGCATCATATTATGGCATACCATGTCATAATGAACGGGAGTGGAAAAATGCTTTTATTGTGTTCCGAAACGCCTATTCCTGTATCCGGAAAAGAGACTTACAGGGCTATGGCGTTTAACGGCTGCCGGTATTATCTTACAAAACACTGCGAATGCGAGATAGCCGTCGTCAGCCGCGAGATGAATCTTATCAAAACGGTAAAAACGCGCAGGGAATATACTGCAATATGTTATGACCCAAGCCGCAGCTGCTTTTGGGCTGCGGCTGCTGATGCCATGTCGGCAATTTTTAAACTTGATATCAACCTGCAGGAGATAGACCGAGTGGATCTGCGCTGCGGCTGCGTGCAGCCCATTACGGGGCTGTCTTTCTGTTGTGAAGATTGCAGCCTGCTTGTATCCTGCGGAGCGCGGCTTCTGAAAGCGGACCCGAACGGGGGAGGGACCCGGCAGCTGTGCGAGGCTCGGAAATTTTCTCTGATTCTCGCTGTGCTGTGTATGCCGCCGTATATACTGTTCTATGCCCTGCGCGGCTGCGACGCATATTTTGTCCTGGCCGACCGCGAGGGAAATATTCTGAACGAGATAAAGTCCAAAGAAGGAGCGGCGGTAACGGCCATGGTGCTGGAGCCATGTACGTACGAACTGCATCTGCTGTCAAACAGGCGCGGCTGCTACCCGTATATGCTGCGCGCACGGCTTGACGTCTGCATTACGGAAAAGCTTTGCTGCTGCAACCGCAGACTGTGCCTGGATTGCGAAAAAGAGCCGCCGGTATGTTCGCCGGACATCTGCGGAGAAGTACTTGAATCCATAGCTCAGGTTGAGGCTGCCATTGCCCATATATTGAATGCGGAAGGAGAGAAGCTGCAAAAAGCCATAGAGCTGGCGTCCAAACCGTGCGAACTGCTGAAAATAAACGCATCAGTCCAGCGCACTATCCTCTATACCGCCCAGCTTGAACAGCAGCTGGTGTTCAAAATGGAGGCTCTGCAATGCCTGTGCGATTTCTGCGAATGTCCGCCGCATTGTAAAGAGTAAAATCTTCCCATGCCGCCTAAGCTGACAAAACACAAGGACACGACTATGTCGTGTCCTTGTGTTTTGTCTCAATGGGATAAAAAAGCTGTTTCGAAATGGAATTGGGAACATCCATTTTGCAAAATATCCCCACCCTTGTGGAATTTAGTACAGTTCCTTTTATGACATTTGGCTGGAAACGATGGGCAACCGCCCGCCTAACCGTGAGAGCAGTTCGTTGGTGATCGTCCCGCAACATGCAGCCAGCTCCTCTGCCTGGATCACCTGTCCGCCGTCCCGGCCGATAAGGGTCACTTTATCGCCGGATGCGGCCTCCGGCAGACCGCTGATGTCCACCAGCACCTGGTCCATGCACATCTGCCCCACCATTGGACAGCGCCGCCCCCGGATCAGCACCTGTCCGCCCCGCTGAGGCAGATCCCGAGGCAGACCGTCCGCATAGCCGATGGTGACCACCGCCAGTTTGGTTTCTTGCTCTGCCTGAAAGGCCCGCCCATATCCGGCGCTCTCCCCGGCTTGCATAGTGCGGATACTGGCCACTCTGGCCCGGAGAGACAGAACCGGTCGCAGGCCAAGGCTTCGCTGAACAGGCGCGCCATCGCTTCGAACTCCATAGAGGGCAATTCCGGCTCGGACATAGTCACAGGGCTGAGCTGGGAGGTTCCAAAGTCCATAGCTGGACTGGATATGAACTTTGCCGGGATCATATCCAGCAATTCGGAGCCAGGCCACCGTATCATAGAACAGGGTCAGCTGCTCCTGAGTATAGGCAACATCTCCGGCTTTCAGGCTGTCCGAGACGCACAGATGGGAAAACACACCGTCCACTACCAGGTTTGGAAGCCGGAATGCATCCAGAATATCCTCACGGTTTTCCGCTGGGATACCCAGGCGATGCATCCCTGTGTCCAGTGCCAGATGGACATGGACATACTGCCCCTGCGCCGCCAAGGCCCGCCCGTGGTCAATATCCGCCACCGTTTGGGTAAGATTCCATCGTGCCAAGAGAGGAGCCTCCTCTGGGGCGGTATAGCCTAAGACCAGGATAGTTCCCCGGATGCCGGCTTTTCGCAGAGCGATACCCTCGGCCAGGCAGGCCACGGCAAATGCCCGGATGCCTGCATGCTGTAAGGCGCGGGTGGTCACTATCCCGCCGTGGCCGTAGGCCTCCGCCTTCACCACCGCCATAAGCTCTGTTCCCGGGGCCAATGTGTTCCGCAGCACCTGGGCGTTGTGCACAAGGGACGTCAGATCCACCTCCCGCCAGGCCCGGGCAGTAGGGCTGGGCTTCTTCCGAAACTCCAGTAGGCAAGGGGCGGAGAGCAGCGCGCTAAGCGCCAGCACCGCAATAAAATGGAGAATACTGTTCTCGATGAGCATTTCCTCCAGCCCCAACACCTTTGCCGCTCCCCGGACCAATACGATGCAGAGGGGATGGAGCATATACATGGCTGTGGAAAAGCCCCGGGCTTTTCTACACTCGCCTCTGTTCCTGCTTAGCAACAGAGAAAAAAGACATACCATGCACAGAGGGAGCGCGAGGTACATACTGTCGTGGCGCTGGACATATATGCGGTGGAGCCACAGCCCCTCGGCGCTCATGGCCGCCAGAGAGAGGAAGAAGCCCGCCGGCGAAGCTCCCCAGCTCCATCGTTTTCCGGCGGCCCCCAACAGGAGGAACAACGGCGCAAAGAATAGGCCGTTGCGGGTATAGCCGCACAGCGTAAAAATGCCGTCATAAAAGGCACGAAGCGGCGGAATCCGGGAAACCAGCCCATAGTAACTGTCCCCGCCCAAACCGATGAGATAAAGCAGCGCCGCCGCTGGCAGAGCCACCCGCAGGCCGAACCGGCTGAGCCACCGGGCGATGACGATGCCCAGAATGATCGCTGGGAAGTACCACAGATGGTAGAAGGTTCCGTCCACCAGCAATTTCCGCAAAACATCCGCCGGACCGTTGAAGCTGCCGGCGTAGAGGTTAACCGGCAGATACAAAAGGACGCAGACGCCGTAGAGCAGGCAGAGCTTTTTCAGCTGCCGCTTCGCACCAGCCCAGCAATTTTGGCTCAGAAAGTACCCGGTGGTCATCAGAAAGAACGGGACCGCCACCCGGGCCAGTACCCGGGTAAGCCAGAAATCAGCCACGGCAGACACGTCCGCCAGGGGCGAGGTGTGGTTCATCACCACCAGCAGAACCGCCGCCAGACGAAATAGGTCCAAAGTCGGAGAGGTTTTCTTAGCTGTTCGCATGGGTATCCCCCCACCATGTCAGGATAAATCCCCCCACATTGTCGCCGGATATCTGGCAGCAGCTCTCCGGCACTTCCACCTCTGTGACGGCTCCGGCGGCAGGCACATAGAACACCTGGGCCATGCGGCCGTTTTCCAGAGCGACGCTCCGGGGACCCTGCCGCAAAAAGTCCCGGTACTCCTCCAGACACAGCCCGTTGGCTTCCATCAGCTGGGCGTGGGACGCTCCCACATAGCGGAAGTGCCACGGCTCAGCCGAGATCCCGGTGACTTCCTCCTTGCCCCGCTGGTATCGTTCGATGAAGCCGTATCGTGCCGCCAGACGGCGGAACCTTCCGCAGACTCCGTCATAGGGAAAGGCAGGCCGAATGAAGTCGATGTATCCGGCGGCCTTCCCCAGGTCGATGGCAAGGCCGGTCTGATGCTCGCTGCACCCGGGAAGGGCTACATACTGGCGGGTAAATATCTCCCCATGCTCCGCCATGGAGTCATCCCAGATCCTCTGCTGTTCCTGCTGGCTCCGCCAGCCGGACACCGGTATGATTTCCTGCTGTCCTCCTGCCTTTTGGATGCAGGCGGACAGCAGCTGCCTCACCCGGCTATCCAGAAGAATGCCGGGGTGGCGCGGGTCCACCTGGGTCAGCGCAGATGGCTCTGTATCACGTAGGGGATGCGCCCGGTTGACCAGGACCAGAGGCCCCTGAAAAACTTGCTTCCAGGGTATCGACACGGTTCTCATTCCGCCACCCCCAGTTCGATCAGCCGGGTCACCAGTTCCCCGAAGGAAATACCGATGCCCCTCATCATATTGGGGTAGCGGCTGTGGGCGGTGAAGCCGGGGATGGTGTTGACTTCATTGAACACGATCTCCCCATCCGGGGTGAGGAACAGATCCACCCGGGCGAATACCCGGCAGTCCAGGGCACGGTAGATGGCCTTTGCCGCCGTCTGGATCTTCGCCGCCGTTTCAGCCGGGATCCGGGCGGGACAGTAGATGGCGGAGGTCTTTAAAGTGTACTTCTCCTCATAGTTGAAAAAGCCATTCGACAGCCGGATCTCGTCCACCAGTCCCACGGTCAGTTCCTCGTTGCCCATGACCGCGCAGCCCACCTCAAAACCGGGGATGGTCTCCTCCAGAATCACGGCGCTGTCGTGGCGGAAGGCCTCCTCCACGGCGGCGGGCAGCTCCTCCGGCCCGGTGACCTTGGTGATGCCGAAGGAGGAACCGGCCCGAACCGGCTTGACGAACACCGGGTATCCCAGTTCGTCCGCCGCCGGGGCGATCCGGTCGAATCCATCGCCGGAATGAAAGACGCGGCTCCGGGGGCACCGGATGCCGTCCAGGGCCGCCAGCTGGTGGGCACGGTCCTTGTCCATGCACAAGGCGCTGGACAATATCCCGCAGCCGATGACCGGGACACCGGCCAGCTCAAAGAGCCCCTGTACCGTGCCGTCCTCGCCGTTCTTGCCGTGGAGAACCGGGAATACAGCGTCAAAGGGGAGACGGCGGCCGGAGCCGTCCAGCAGCAGTAGGCTGTGGGCCTCCCGGTCCACTAGTGGGGTGCAGGGAATACAGTCGGCCGCCTGCTGCCAGCTGCCGTCCTCCAGCCTGGAGAGGCCGCCGTTATAGCAGAGCCACCGCCCCTCCCGGGTAATGCCTACAGCCAGAGGAGTATAACGGGCGGAGTCTATGTGGGACAGCACCGCATAGGCGGAATGGAGAGAAACTTCGTACTCCGTGGAGCATCCGCCGAAGAGAACGAGAATGGTTTTCATGGGATAAGACCTCCTGATCAAAATAAAACGCCTGGTTCTGATACGGAAATGGTACCATAACCAGGTGTTTTATACTTGTCTATCTCCCAACGGATGCCTTGCAAGTTTTCTGCGAAATTCTTGTGATTTTCTTACGGCGCTTCTGAATGGTCTGACGGGAGACAGAGCGTGAAGGTGATCCGATCCCCGGTGCTGTCCGCCCGAATGGTTCCGCCGTGGAGCTCCACAATCTCCTTGGCTATGGCCAAGCCAAGGCCCGCACCACCTGTCCGGGTGGCGCGGGAGCTGTCCAGACGGAAGAACTGGTCAAAGATCCGGTCCAGCTTCTCCTGGGGGATGTTCTTTCCCGCATTGGAGAAGGTGAGTACGATTTTGCCGGCCTCCATCCGTCCGGCAATTTCCACCGCGCTGTCCGGGAGACTATAGTAAGACGCGTTGCGCAGGAGATTATCAAAGACCCTTGCCAGCTTGTCCGGGTCGCAGGAGTAGGGGAGCTTGGGCGGCAGGTCCAGGCTGCATGTCAGCCGCGATTCCGCAAAAATGGGGCGGAATTCGCTGGACACCTGCTCCAGCATCCGCGTCAGGTCCACGCTTTGACGCTCCAGCTCCAGGTGAGAGAGGTTGAAGCGGGTGATGTCGAAGAACTCGTTGATGAGATCCTCCAGCCGCTCCGCCTTCTCCAGGGCGATGCCGGTGTACCGGGTGCGGATCTCCGGGGAAATCTGAGGCTCATCCCGCAGGAGGGTCAGGTAGCCGATGACGCTGGTCAGGGGCGTTTTCAGATCGTGGGCCAGATAGACAATCAGATCATTTTTCCGCTGTTCTGCCTCCCGGGCTGCCCGGGCGTCCCGGAGAGCCTGCTCCCGGGCCAGATTCAGCTGGCTGGAGATGTCCTCCAGAGAATCCGGCAGCTGGATGGGCTCCTCGCTGGGGCGGGACAACTGCTCCGCCGCATTGGCCACCACATCCAACTGTTTGATTGGTTTGGAGATGAAATAGAAGCTGATGACCACCCAGCCCGCCAGCACCGTGACAATGCAGACAAGAACGATGTAGTCTTTGACCCATTGAAGAAGGTCATAGATCAATGATGGCTGCCAGGTAATACTGGCGCAGATAATAAAACCCAGGAACGCTATGGCCATTACTGTGCCCACCCAGGCCACGAGGACCAGCAGATAACTGCCCCAGATGCGCAGGGATCTCTGGTGACTGCGGGCGTTTCCTTTCTTACTCAATGGTGTACCCCACCCCCCACACGGTCTTGATGAATTTGGGCTTTCGGCTGGGCTCGTGCATCTTCTCCCGCAGGCGGGCGATGTGACTCATGACGGTATTGTTGCTGTCGATAAATGCTTCGCCCCAGACATGCTCAAATAGCTCCTCGCTGGACACCACATTTCCCCGGCACTCACAGAGATACCACAGGATGGAGAATTCCAAGGGCGTCAGGGCCAGCTCCTCGCCGAACAGGACGCACTTGTGGGTGGCCTTGGAGATCTGTAGCCCCCGGAAGTCGTATTCCGTGCTCTCGCAGGCAGTCCCCTCTCTGGGATTATACCGGGTGTAACGGCGCAGTTGGGTCTTGACCCGGGCCACCAGCTCCAAGGGATTGAAGGGCTTGGTGATGTAATCGTCCGCCCCCAGAGTCAACCCCATGATCTTGTCCATATCCTCCACCTTTGCGGTGAGCATAATGATGGGGAACAGATGGTCCTCCCGGATGCGCTGGCAGAGGGTGAAGCCGTCCATGTCCGGCAGCATCACGTCCAGCACCGCCAGGTCCAAGCGTGTCGTCCGCACACAAGCCAGGGCGTCGGAGGCGTTATAGAATTTGTGGATGGTGAAGCCCTCGTTTTTCAGATAGACTTCCACCAGATCTGCGATCGCAGTCTCGTCATCGACGACTAAAATATGTGTAGCCATGGTTGCCAGCCTTTCGTGTTTTTCTGCATTGTAGCACGGAACGTATAAAAAATCGAGTATGGCGTTTGATTTTTTAGAAACTAAGTTGTAAAACTGCGCCGCAGTTCCCTTTCATCCTCGGGCAGCCCGGTTCACCAGCGAGAACGTCTTCCGCCAGCCATGCAGGTCACGTCCCTGATACCGCTGGCTCATAGGGCAGAGAAAATAGAAAAGAACAGAGCG
>JBMNQC010000011.1:0-68378 GCA_050943935.1 Candidatus Heteroscillospira sp.
AGGCGTGGGAGCGGCTCTCGCCCGCCTGACCCCACTTGTTGGTCAGCTCCAGAGCGCCGAACACGCGCACGCATACCGCGCGCTCCCGCCCCTGCAGCGCGCCCTGCAATTCGGCCATGCTGACAATATTTTCGGGAAAAATCCTCACGCTGTATCAACTCCTTTCAGATACTTCAAAAAGGAGGGCAGGTTTTTAAACCTGCCCTCCCGGGCTATGCGATTAGTTTAAGCAGTTATCAAAAACTACTTACTTAATGATGTAGATGCTGGTTACCTCATCGGTATCCTCGTCCACGGTGTAGAGGACGGTGACATCGGAGTAGTTGCGGTTGATGGAGCCGGTGGTAGCAGTATCATCAGCGGTATCGTCAATGACGAACACGGTGCAGTCGTCGGCATAAGCCAGAGCAACCAGGACATCGCCATTGTCGTTCTCGACGGTGACAACTTCGTCGGCAGCTCTCTTGAAGTTACCCTCAACACTCATGTAATCGGTGTTAAGAGTGGCCTCGTAGCCGGTGAAGTTGTAGATCTCGTCATCGCTGATCTTGCAGCCATCGTACAGACCATCGTAGCTGCCCTTGTCGGCCATGATCTCAACGACCTTGCCGTCGACAACAGCGGTGTAGATGTAGTAGGTGCCCAGATCCTTATCGTCAACAGGCTCTGCATCGGCATCGCCAACGACGTAGATCAGATCATCGGAATCAGCAGCAACGTCATCTCCGAAGATGGCAAAGACATACTCAGCAACGCCGTCCTTAGCAACAACGTAAACATTATCGGAAGTGAAGGACTTCACGTTTCTGTATCCGGTGTAAGCGGTAGCAACATCGAAGTCGCCATCATCCTCAAGCTCGATTACAACGTAAACGGTCTTGCTGTTGGCGCGAGCACCGGAGATAACGCCGGTCTTGCCCTTTTCGATAGTGACATCGGCAGAAGGCTCATTGTCCTTAACAGTCAGGGTGTAAATCTCGTCGTCCTCATCGTAGCTATAATCAACAACGGCGTTGACGAAAGTCTTGTTAGAAGTCTCACCCTCAAAGAGAGCGTCATAGGAAGCCTTAGTGATCTCGATCACTTCGGTGGAGGCGTCAGCATAGACAACCTCTGCAAAGTAGGTGTTCTTGCCCCATCTGTCTTCCTCGGTGCCAGCACGCAGGACATAAGCATACTCATCGTCCTCGTCGGTGGTGCCGTCGAAGTGGACAACATAACCATTGTACAGGTAGAAAGTACCCTCGGACTCGGTGCCAACCTCAACCTGGCTGTACTCCCAAGCCATCTCGTACTTCACGCCGTCAACCTTAATCCAGCCGTTGTTGCCGGAATCCAGCTTGCTGGAGGTAACTTCGCCCTCAACGGACTCAACATCGGCAACAGCCAGGATGGTCTTGTCCATATCGGTTGCATCTTCCCAACCGGGCTTGAGGAAGAGCATGAGGACATCATCCTCTTCGTAGCCGGCAATCAGGTCATAAGCATCCTCGTCATCATCAACATCGATGACCAGGGTGTCATTGGTAACAGCTTCGTAAACGTTAACCTCAACAGTAGTGACCTCATCGTCATCATCGGTATTGATGGTGTCGATTTCAGCAACATAAGCCTCGGTAACAACGATCTTCTCGATAACTTCCTCATCGTCGTCGCCGTAGATCTCGATGGTGTAGCCATTGCGGCTATCCTGCAGGTCGTCCAGGGTCAGGCCGGCGTCGCCGCCGTTGTAGAGAATCTCGGCGGTAGCAGCACCGGTCCAATCCTCGAAATCGTCGTCCAGGGTGTCCTCGTCGAAGTCGGCGCCGGCATAGACAGCCAGAGCTTCCTCAGCGTAGGTGCCCACCTTGTCGCCGTCATAGGTCCACTTCACAGAGGGGCGGCCGAAGGAATCGTCGGAATCGCTGTCCAGCTCCAGCTCGTCGAAGTACTTCTCGCAGAACTGCATGACGTCATCCTGGTCATCCTTAACATCGCGATAATCAAACTTGTTGTTGGACACAGCCTCAGCCTTGGAAGCGCCGGTGGAGATGATGATGCCGTTGCCCAGGTCGATCTCGGTGCCGCGCTGGTCGTAGTCGACAATGTCAGCAGTCAGAGTGTTGAAGATGTAGAGAGCGGCTTCCTCGCGGGTGGCGGGAGCGTTGTAGTCAGCGCCCTCGTTGCCGTCGAACAGGCCGATGTCAAGAGCGGTCTTGCCCACGTTGATGCTCCAGGAAGAGCCAACGTACTGCTCGATCTTTCCATCATAGCCCAGAGCGCCCAGCATCAGCTTGGCAAACTCAAAAGCGGTGACCTTTCCGGTGGGGTCGAAGGTCTTGTCGTCGCGGCCGTTGATGATGCCCTCGTTGGCAACGTAGGCAATGTAGCCGGCGCTCCAGCGGTTGGCAGCAACGTCAGCGAAGGGAGCGCTGGTGGCCTTCAGGGCGTCAGCGTTCTTCTCACCGAGCAGCATGTAAGCAACGACCTTGGCGGCCTGCTCACGGGTCAGAGTTCCGTCGGGATCGAAGGAACCATCCTCGAAACCATTGATGACGCCGGCAGCGGCGACAACGTCAACAGCCTCGACGTACTTGATCTCCTTGTCATCGGTGAAATCAGCAGAAGCGGGAACAGCCATCATGCCGATCACCATGACAAGAGCAAGCACAAGTGCGAGAGTTCTTTTCATGTGTTTTTTCCTCCTTATAGAGATTTTTTCGCCCGCACATGACTTCGGGCATTTTTTTGTAAAAGGGCTTCGTTCAAGCACCCTTTCACACCTTTGGCGGACCGGGAGGGGGGACGCACCCGTTTGTTCCTCCAGTCTGTAAGTATTCTACCATTGTTTTTTTTGTCAATGTTTTCGGGCTCTGTGTCACACAATTGTAACATTGGGCTGAGGTTGACATAACATTGCCTCCCCTGAGTAAGGGGAGGTGCCCCGCAGGGGCGGAGGGGTTGTCAATCCCTCAGTCAGCTTTGCTGACAGCTCCCTTTGCACAAGGGAGCCTTGGGAGAAGCTCCGCCGCGACACGGCGTGGGGATTCGCGCCCCTACATTGTCTCAATGGGCGCGGCAAAAAACAAAAAATCGCCCGCCTCCAATCGGAAGCGGGCGGTTTGCGTTTATCAGTAATTTTCGGCTTTTACCTGGAAATAGCTGAGGGGATGAGCGCAGACGGGGCAGACCTGGGGGGCCTCGGCCCCTGTAAACTGGTGTCCGCAGTTGGCGCATTGCCAGATTACCGGCTCATCCTTCCTGAACACCTTGCCTGTCTCAATGTTCCTGAGCAGAGCGCGGTAGCGCTCCTCGTGTTCCTTTTCGATTTTGGCTACGCCGTCGAACAGGGCTGCTATATGGTCAAAGCCCTCCTCGCGGGCGGTGCGGGCAAATCCGGCGTACATCTCGGTCCATTCAAAGTTTTCCACGGAGGCGGCGTCCGCAAGATTTTCCGGAGTGGCGGGTATGCCGCCTCCGTGAATGAGCTTGAACCATATCTTCGCGTGCTCACGCTCGTTTGCGGCGGTCTCTTCAAAAATATTGCCTATTTGGATGTAGCCGTCTTTCCTGGCCCTGGATGCGTAATAGGTATACTTGTTCGTGGCCTGAGATTCGCCTACATAGGCGGCCATGAGATTAGCCTCTGTGCGGCTTCCCTTAAGCTCCTTCATGGGTTTATACCTCCTTGTTTGGATATATCCAGTATAAACCCAAAGAGGGGAAATCAATCAGCTTTTCAGCTTTTTGTCCATGTAGCCCAGCAGCATGATGGCTCCGTTTACCATCAGACCAAAGAATATGCAGTCAAAGGGCAAGCTCAGCGCGTATTTTCCCAGCAGCAGCGCCACCGGGCCGAGGACTATGGAGGCAGTTGCAAAGCGGCGGGATATTTTGCCGGGCAGAAACAGGGAGGCGCACATGGGCAGAAACAGCACGGAGCTGCGCAGGCCCATGGACAGGAAATTATACTGCAATACCGCGTCGCTGGCGCCGCAGTTTATGACGATAACGGATATAACAAGAATAGCCACAATAACGCCTCTGGAAAAAGCCAACTGTCCACGGGTGTCGGCATCGGGCTTCAGACGCAGATACAGGTTGTTTACCAGAATACCGGATATGCCCAGCACCAGGGATACTCCGGCGGTTGCCACGGCTATGAGGGTGGTTGCCAGAATAATGCCGCTCACAAGTCCGTGGGTGTGCATGATTATAAACTGGGGAAAGGCTTGAAGCGAGGGAATGTCCGGCGCGATTGAGCGCATATATACGCCGATAAGCACGCAGCATATGCCCACAACAGGCAGAAGCAGACCGCCTATTGCAAAACCCACACGGCAGCTTTTGTCACTTTTGGCGGCGTATATGGCCTGTATGGTGGATTGTGTGGACATGATGCCAAGCATGGCCGACAGACTGCTGCCCACATCCTTGTTCATGCCCCTGGGGAAGGGGGTAAGGTGCGCGGCGGGCACAGGCGAGGGGAGAGCGCTGAGCGCGCCTGTGGTGGTGAGTATAAACACGGCGGCGGCTCCTACCGTGAGCATGAGTATGGCGGTTTTTATGACGTTAATAAGGCTCATACCAAGAAAGCCGCCCATATAAACGCAGACAAGTATGAGCAGCGCTGTTATCACAGAGGCGGTAAAGATGGAGAAATCCGGGAAAATGGCCCCGATGAGGGATATTCCGGAGAAAAACTGCGAGATGCAGTTGATATAAAATGCCAGTATGCCCAAAAGAGTCGCCAGCAGTCCGGCAGTCTGGCCGAACTCGCCGCGTATCATCTCCTGTATCGTCTCGCAGCCGCCCTTGCGTATTCTTCCGGAGAGCAGCACGCCGGAGCAGACCAGCGCCATGCAGCAGCCAATAGAGAAATAAAGGCCGGAAAAACCGTCGGTAAAGGCAAGCTGGGCCGTGCCTATCACCGCGCCGCCGCCCACATACATTCCGCAGGTGGTGGCCGCCACGGAAACTGTGCCGAAGCTGCGGCCGCCCACATAGTAGTCGGATTTTGTTTTTATCCGTTTGCCGGACAAAATACCTATGGCAGCGAAAGCAAGTATGGTTACAACAATACCTATAAGCTGCATTGTGTCCAGATTACCCATGCTATTTTACATCTCCTATCTGAGACTTGTTTATGAGCTTCTGATCAACTACGCCCAGCAGCATGATTGCAGCGCATACGGCCAGCGCGAAGAATATACAGTCGAATGGCAGGGGGATTGCAAATTTACCCAGCAGCAGAGCCACGGGGCCCACGGCTATAGAGGCAATGGCGCAGCGGCGGGATACCCGGCCGGGGAAGAACAGGAAAGCGCACATGGGCATGAACAGCACCGTGCAGCGCATACCCATGGACAGGAAGTTATACTGCATTATCTCGTTGCCTACGCCCTTGCTTATGATAAAGGTGGACAGGCACAGGCAGCACAGTATCACCAGTCTGGACAGCCCCAGCTGCTCACGGGTGCCCGCGTTGGGGCGGAAGCGCAGATAGAGGTTGTTCACAACGATGCCGGCTATGCCCAGCATGATGGATACGCCGGCGCTGGCCACGGCAATCATGGTGGTGGCCAGGATAACGCCGCTGAGCAGGCCATTGGTGTGAGTAAGCACAAAGTATGGGAAGGCCTGAAGGGGCTCCAGGTCGGGCACGGTAGTGCGCATATACGCGCCGATGATGCTGCAGCTTATGCCGGCCACGGGCAGCAGTATGGCGCCCATGAGGAAACCCCGGCGGCAGTCCCTGTTGCTCCTGGCCGAGAATACTGCCTGTATGGTGGTCTGGCTGGAGAGTATACCCAGCATGACGCTCACCAGATTGCCCAGGTCCGTACCAGCGCCCCGGGGGCAGAAAGTGAAGAATCTCTCGGGCACGGCAGCGGCAATATCGGAGAGATTGCCGGTGACCACAAAGATTATGGCGGCGGATATGACGGCGGTGCTGAGCAGAATGGTGGTTTTGAGAATGTTTATGAGGCTCATGCCCCAGAAGCCGCCCAGACAGGCGCAGACGAAGATGAGCGCCGCGGTGATGATGGCGCCGCTCACCACCGACAGGTCGGGGAACACGGAGCCAATAAGGGATATTCCGGAGAACAGATGGGAGATGTTGTTGATATACAGCGCCAGTATGCCCAGCAGGGTGGCCAACAGACCTGCGGAAGGGCCGAACTCGGACAGCACCATCTCCTGAATGGTCTGCTTGCCGCTATCGCGTACTTTGGCGGAGAACACCAGCGCGGTGAGCAGCATGGAACAGCAGCAGCCTATGGCGAAATACATGGCGGAAAAACCGTCGGTAAAGGCGAGCTGAGCCGTGCCTATAACGGTGCCGCCGCCTATATATGTACCGGAGGCTGCACCCGCAACGGATAGAGCTCCGAAGCTGCCGCCGGCCACATAGAAATCTTCCTTGGTTTTTACCAGCTTGCCGGAGAGCAGACCAATAGCCACAAACACAGCCAGAGTGACGCCCATACCGATGAGCTGCATAGTATCCGCATTGCCCATGATAGCACCTCGTTAGAAAGTATTAACACTATTTTAACGCAAATGGAAGAAAGCTGCAAGAGCCGGTTAAAAACTGATGGGATAATTGCCTATACGATTAATTTCGTCCTGCATGGCAAATACATTTTCCGGCTTGGAGTCCGGCTCCAGTATGTTGCCGCATGCCAGCACCAGACCGCCGCCGGGGGCGCAGGCGCGCACCATTTCGCGCACCTCGCGGCGCACATCCTCCGGCGAACCGGCAATCATGGTCTCCACATTCACGCCGCCAAAGAAGCAGAATTTGCCGCCGTAGCGTTCTTTCAGCTTGGCGGGGACCATGCCTATGCTGGGCTGTATACCGTGCCAGCCGTCCACGCCCACCTCCTCAAAGGTGTCCAGCGCGTCCCACATCAGGCCGTCGGAGTGCTTGATGAGCTTGCCGCCGCACTCATGCACGGCGTCAACTATGCGGCGGAAGTATGGCAGGATGAACTCGTGGAATCTCGCCTTGCCCATGGTCAGACCCTTGTTGTCGCCCCAGTCCTCGCTTATCATAACGGCGTCGGCACCGGCGGCTATGGCAGCCCGGGAATAGGCGATGCACTTGCGGCAGGCAATCTCCGCGGCCCGGTGGCAGAACTCCGGGTCGGTTATGAAGCGGATGAGATACTCCTCCATGCCCACGGTGCTCATCCATGGGAAGGTGCCGCCGTAGGGAGAGTGGGCTATGATGAACTTCTCGCTTCCCACCCTGGAGACTATGCCCCGCAGGATGTCCAGCTCGGAATCGTCCGGGGCAAAATCCGCGTCCGGGTCGCCAAGCTCGGATATATCCATGTCCGTGTTGAACTTCTCCGGCATGGATACGGTGCCCACGGCGGGATTGAAGTTAAAAGTGCGCCCGGCGGCATTTTGATATACGCGCTCGGAGAGCCTGCGGTAGCCCTTGTAGCTCTGCGCTCTGGGAGCTGGCGGCACGCGTATATAGTCCCATTGCAGTCTGTCCGCCAGAGCGGGCAGGGCGGTAAGATAGTCGGCGATTATATCGTCACGGCGTCCGGACCAAAGGGCCTCTATTTCCTCCCAGCCGCCGTAGGCCAGAGTGTCGTAGCCCATAACGCCCTTGAAAAAGCGGTTGTCGAATTTGTTTTCGCCTCTGGGTACCCGGTCAGGCTCCTGGCACCGCAGAGCGGTGTAAACGCGCTCCTTGGAATTCATACAAAGTCCCTCCGTTTCTGGTTTATGTAAATATTATAATACTCTGTGCCCATGAAGCCAACACCTTTTGTGAAAAATGCTGTGTATTCCCCGCGCCAACCGCTGTGCAAAATGTGACCACGTTCTAACTTTTCTCATCCTTGTTATGGGAGCGTGTTCCCTCCAAGGCTTCCTTGTGTAAAGGGAGCCTTGGGAGAAACTCAGCCGCGAAACGGCGGGGGGATTCGGACACCTTGTAGGGGCGCGCATTGCGCGCCCCTACATTGTCTCAATGGGTGCGGCAAAAATTAAATCCGGCGCGCAGCGCCACAATAATTTTTCACTCTTCACTCGCACCCCCTAAAAAAACACCATGGGGTCCGCATTGCGGACCCCATGGTCATTATAAAGCCTCGTTATTCAGCCATTGCACGCCCGTGCCGCCTATGCGGGAGAGCTGGGAGATGTGCCGCAGCAGCTCCACCTCCCGGCGGTGATCCATCATGTAGGCAATGATGGCGCGGTGCAGCTCGGCCTCGCCGGGAGCGATGGCCAGCGTGCGGCTGCACAGCAGGGGCAGCATGCCCTCGTCCCCTGTGGCACGGATGCGGCGCAGGGTGCTGTTCGCCAGGTCCACAAAGGCCCGGTGGTAGTAGTCCCGATACTGGGTCAGCCAGGAGGCCAGGGCCGTGTATTCGAGAAAATCTCCCCGGAACAGCTCCAGCGCCTCGCGGCAGAGGGCATAGCCCTCCCCGTCCTCAATGGGCGTGGCGTGTATGCGCTCCGTCAGGCGGGTGAACAGGTCGTCGTCCCGCCACAGCTCGTAGTCCGGGTTTAGGAAATACCTGCCCCGGGAGAACTGCACCAGCCCGTTTCGACCGTCCAGATGCAGGGGGGCAAGGGCCTCGCGCAGACGGCGCAGGCGTACCCGGGCGGCGCTGCCGGTGCCCACATTGTCCTTGGCGGGCCAGAGGGAGCCAAACAGCTCGTCCTCGTCCACCTCGCGGCCGGAATTGACCAGCAGATATTTCAGCAGCAGCCATGAGAGGGAGGCGTGGGAGCGGCTCTCGCCCGCCTGACCCCACTTGTTGGTCAGCTCCAGAGCGCCGAACACGCGCACGCATACCGCGCGCTCCCGCCCCTGCAGCGCGCCCTGCAATTCGGCCATGCTGACAATGCTTTCGGGAAAAATCCTCACGCTGTATCAACTCCTTTCAGATACTTCAAAAAGGAGGGCAGGTTTTTAAACCTGCCCTCCCGGGCTATGCGATTGTTTTAAGGCTAATCAGGTGATTAGGCCTCGAAAACGTAGACGGCGACAACCAGCTCATCCTCGTTGATGACTACGGTGTAGTCAACCATATCGGTGGTCTTCTTCAGACCGGATATGCTGCCCATGTCGACAGTCTTGTCGGTGGTGTTGACGTAGAACACGTTGGCGTCCTCATCAATGCCGTACTCAACAACATTAATCTCGTCGCCCTTCTTGACGTCATCGCCATCCGCAGAGGCGATTTCATACATCTTGACGTTGCCATCGGCGGTCTTGATGAAGGTCTTGTCGGTCAGAGTGGCGAACTCATCAATAGCGGTCAGGTCGGTGCCGAGAACATCGACATCGTCAACCAGACCATCGGTGGTGTAGTAACCATTGATGAAGTAGTTGTCGGCCTTGAAGTTTGCAACATCATCCTTATCAGTTCCCACAAATGCGGGGTCGAGCATCAGCTCAATCTCTTCATCGGAGGTGATGTTGTAAGCCTTCACGGTGTAGAAGCCATCCTCGTAGTCGGCGTTCTTCTGCAGCTTGGAGAGGGTGTTGCCGTAGACAAACAGAACATCGTCAACAGAGCCGGTGCTGGTGGTCTTGGCGTCCACAACGACAACCAGGGCGACAGCGTTATCGGAGTTCTCCACATAAGCAGCAACGGTGCCGGTCTTGTTCTCAGCATCGGGAACATTCTTGATACCGGTGTAAGAGGTGTACTTGTAATCGTCAATATCATCATCGGACTTGACGAACAGGAACTCGGTCTTGGAGTTACCGGTGATCTTATCGCCGACGGTCATGCTGGCCTTGCCGGTAGAGATGTCAACGGTGGTATCGTCAACCAGGGTTACTTCGCCGATGGTGTACTTATCCTTGGAGGAGGTGTACTCGGCAATGGCCAGGTTGGCATCCTTGAGCTTGTTGTAGCTTTCCTCGTTCTTCAGGGTTACGATCTCAACAACATCGGTGCCGGGGAACACAACCTTAGCGGAGTAGGTCTTCTTGGACCAGTTACCCTCTTCGGCGGTATCTACAACCAGGAAGTAGGTCTCGTTGCTGTCCTCAGCGGAATCGGTGTAGATGACATAGCCGTACTCATCGAGGTAAACGTTGATCTCGTCTTCCTCATCGGCGTCATAAGCGACCTCGGACTCATAGCCCCAAGCGTACTTATAGGAAGTACCGCTCAGAGTGAAGCCATCGGAGCCCTTGGTAGCGGTGACGATACCGGTAGCGGACTCGGCAGCAACAACGGACTGAATTTCCTTTTCCTTCTGAGAGAAGGTGTAGAGAACGACGGTCTCGTCGTCAACATCATCCTCGGAGAAAGCCTCGGTCTCGTACTTGCCTGCAAAGCTATCGGGAACCTTGGCGCCCTCAACGGTACCAACGGTAACGTACTCATCAGCAGCGCCCTTGGCAGCCTTCCAGCTGTCGATGGTGCCGACATAGGTGGTGATAACAACAACGTCATAAACGTTCTTGATGCCATCATCAGCCTGATCATTGGTAGGATCAACCTTGTAGACCTCGATGGAAACGCCGTTGCCGCCGACCTTCTTGGACATATCAGCAGCGATACCGGTGAAGCCGGAGTCGCAGGGCAGCTCGGAAGCTTCAACCTTAACACCGTTCAGGTAGTAGTTATAAACGGTCTTGCTGGCAGAGGGCTTGCCCAGATCCTTGTAAATCTGCTCACCCTTGACCTTGGCGGTGTAGATCTCATCGGCCTCATCGGCATAGGTGCCTACATCCTCGCCATCGTAGGTCCACTGGGTAGCGGGGCGCATGAAAGCGTCAGCGTCGCCGGTGCCCTTTTCCAGGTCCTTGAAGTAACGCTCAGCGAACTGAACAACAGCGAACTTCTCCTCGTCCTCATCCTTTATGTTGCTCCACTCGTCGGTGCCGCGGACAGGAGCAGGCTCGGCCTTGGAAGCGCCGGTGTTGATAATGATGCCGTTGCCCAGGTCAATGTTGGAGCCCTTTTCGTCGTAGGCGACCAGGTCAGCCTGCAGGGTGTTGAAGACGTAGAGAGCAGCTTCCTCGCGGGTGGCGGGGGCGTTGTAGTCAGCGCCATCGTTGCCGTCGAACAGGCCGATGTCAAGAGCGGTCTTGCCCACGTTGATGCTCCAGGCAGCACCGGTGTACTGCTCAATGGAAGAATCATAGCCCAGAGCGCCCAGCATCAGCTTGGCAAACTCAAAAGCGGTGACCTTGCCGGTGGGGTCGAAGGTCTTGTCGTCGCGGCCGTTGATGATGCCCTCGTTGGCAACGAAAGCAATGTAGCCTGCGCTCCAGCGGTTGGCAGCAACGTCAGCGAAGGGAGCGCTGGAAGCCTTCAGGGCGTCAGCGTTCTTTGCGCCGAGCAGCATGTAAGCAACGACCTTAGCAGCCTGCTCACGGGTCAGAGTTCCGTCGGGATCGAAGGAACCATCCTCGAAACCATTGATGATGCCAGCAGCAGCGACAACGTCAACAGCCTCGACGTACTTGATCTCCTTGTCATCGGTGAAGCTGGCAGAAGCGGGAACAGCCATCATGCCGATCACCATGACAAGAGCAAGCACAAGTGCGAGAGTTCTTTTCATGTGTTTTTTCCTCCTTATAGAGATTTTTTCGCCCGCACATGACTTCGGGCATTTTTTTTGTAAAAGGGCTTCGTTCAAGCACCCTTTCACACCTTTGGCGGACCGGGAGGGGGGGACGCACCCGTTTGTTCCTCCAGTCTGTAAGTATTCTACCATTGTTTTTTTTTTGTCAATGTTTTCGGGCTCTGTGTCACACAATTGTAACATTGGGCTGAGGTTGACATAACATCGCCTCCCCTGAGTAAGGGGAGGTGCCCCGCAGGGGCGGAGGGGTTGTCAATCCCTCAGTCAGCGAAGCTCCGCCGCGACACGGCGTGGGGATTCGGACACCTTGTAGGGGCGCGGCAAAAAACAAAAAATCGCCCGCCTCCATTTCGGAAGCGGGCGGAAAAACTGAAATATTTACTTCAAAAAGCCCTGGATTATCCTCTCCTCAGCCTCCTGGCTGGTGAGGCCAAGGGTGCGGAGCTTCAGGAGCTGCTCTCCGGCTATTTTGCCGATGGCGGCCTCGTGTATGAGGGCGGCGTCAACGTGGTTGGCCTCCAGTCCGGGCTGGGCCAGCACGGAGCCGTTTTCGGCCAGTATGGCGTCGCATTCAGAGTGGCCGGTGCAGGGGGCGTTGCCCACCATGGTGGAGGCGAACTCCTGCCGGGACTGTCCCCGGGCCACGCTGCGGCTGATAAGGTCGGCGACAGAGCCCGCGCCGTTGAGATACACGGTGAATTCAGTCCGGGCGAACTCCTCGCCGCTGGTCATAATGCGCTCGCGCACCACAACGCGGGCGTCCTCGGCCAGAGTGGCGGCGGTCTTGCGGGTGGTGGTGGTCACGCCGCCCAGCTGGACGGTGTCCATCTCCAGGCAGGCGCCGAGGGCGAGAGTGGCCTCGGTGACGGGGTCTATGCGCTTTGCGCCCTTGCCCGCGCCCTGAGCAACGTGCTTCTCCTTATATATAATGTGCGCGTCCTTTTCCAGGAAAAAGCGGTGTATGCCGTTGTGCCGGGCCTCGCTGTCGCCGTCGTTGTGCACGCCGCAGCCAGCCTCTATGATAACGTCCGCGCCCTCGCCTATCCAGAAGTCGTTGTAAACCAGGTCGTCCACTCCCGCGTGGGTGACGCAGGCGGGGATATACACGGTCTCGCCTTTTGTGCCGGGCTTTATCCGGATATCTATGCCGGGCTTGTCGGTCTTGGGCTCTATGCTTATGTTCTCGCTGGAGCGGCGGCCGGCGCACTGGCCGTCCTCCCGGATGTTATAGGCGCCCTTGAAGGTGCCGTCCTTAACGCTGGAGATTATCTTCAGCAGCTCGTCGGTAATGTTGTTCATACGCGTGCGTCCTTTCTGTCAAGAGGGCAGCGGGCGGACTTTTCGCCCGCCAGCAGGGTGGGCAGGATATCCTCCCGAGGGCCGTGGGCGCGCACCGTGCCGCCCGCTATCACCACTATCTCGTCGGCAATGGACAAAATGCGCTCCTGATGGCTGATTATGAGCAGAGTGCCGCTCTTTTTCTGCCGCAGCTCCTGAAAAGTCTCCACCAGCCGGGCGAAGCTCCACAGGTCTATGCCCGCCTCGGGCTCGTCGAAGATGGAGAGCTTTGCGCCGCGGATGAGCACGCTGGCTATCTCAATGCGCTTTATCTCGCCGCCGGAGAGGCTGGCGTTCAGCTCGCGGTCTATGTATTCCTGGGCGCAGAGGCCCACCTTGCCCAGCAGCTCGCACAGCTCGCCCTCGCTGAGAGTGCGGCCCGCCGCCAGCTCCAGCAGGTCGCGGACGGTGAGACCCTTGAAGCGCACGGGCTGCTGGAAGGCAAAGGCTATGCCCAGCTTTGCGCGCTCGGTGATGTCCAGCTCGGTGATATCCCGGCCGTCGAATTCTATCCTGCCGCCGGACTGAGTTTCAAGACCGGCTATGAGCTTGGCAAGCGTCGTCTTGCCGCCGCCGTTGGGGCCGGTGACCACTATCAGGCGGTTGTCGGACAGCTCCAGATCTATGTCCTTTATTATGGCCTCGCCGCCGGGAATGGTCCAGGCGAGATGCTCCAGTTTCAGCATATTCTAAACCCTCTCTGTATATGAAATGCTTTGCAGCTTTTGTCACTTTACCTAATTTAACACATATATAAATCCGTGTCAACGCAGCGGGACAATATTGGCGTTTGCTGCGCGATAATGGGCGCCGGCAATTTTGCCGGCGCCCGTTGTATCGGTCACGCTGTATAAAAGCACGGGGTGCGAAGCCTCACATAAGCGGGGCGAAAACACGCAGAAATTCCTGCCAGAGCCTTTTCAGGCCGGAGCAGCTGCAGTCCTCTGCTCCCATTTCGTGGCAGACCTCCAGCGTGCTGAGGAAATCCTGTTTGACCTGCATAACAGCTCTGGAGCCGTACATCCAGACGCCGCACTCAAAATTCAGATACAGGCTGCGGTAGTCCAGATTCGTGGTGCCCACCGTGGCCACAACATCGTCGGACACAAAGGTCTTGGAGTGCATGAAGCCGCCCGTGTACTGATAAATGCGTACGCCGGAGCGGATGAGCTGGCGGTAATAGGACTGGGTGGTGAAGTGCACAAAGCGTTTGTCGGCCCGGTCGGGGGTTATGATGCGCACATCCACGCCGCTCTTGGCGGAGAGGGACAGGGCAGAGGCGAGAGTATCGTCTACTATTAAATAGGGAGAGCATATATACAGGTAGTTGCGGGCGGAATTTATGATGTGCAGATATACATGCTCGCCAACGTTTTCATCGTCCACGGGACTGTCGGCATAGGGGAGCACAAAGCCGTCGTCGGGCACGGCGCATTCCTCCGTGTGCCAGGGATAGAAGCGCAGGTAGTCCTCCTTCACATGACGGGTAAGCTCCCACTGTTCAAGAAAGATAACCGTCATGTTCCATGCGGCCTCGCCCTCAAGGCGCAGGGCGGAGTCCTTCCAATGTCCGTGCTTGTCTATGCGGTTTATATACTCGTCGGCAAGGTTTATGCCTCCGGTATAGGCAATGCGGCCGTCCACAGAGCATATCTTCCGGTGGTCGCGGTTGTTCTGCATGGCGCTGACAAAAGGGGTAAAGGGCATGAATACTGAGCATTTTATGCCAACCTCCTCCAGCCTGCGGTCAAAATCCGGAGGGATTGTCAGAAAGCAGCCCATGTCGTCATACAGCAGGCGCACATCCACGCCCTGCGCTGCCTTGCGCTTCAGAATGTCAAACACAGCGTCCCACATATAGCCCTCGCTGACAATGAAGTATTCCAAAAAGATGTAGCGGCGGGCCGTCTCCAAATCTTTGAGCAGGGCCTCAAAGAAATACTCGCCCGGAGAGTAGTACTGGGTCTGAGTGCGGCGGCAGACGGGGAAACGTGTGTACAGCTGCAGATAGTTCAGCCCCGTGCTGTGGCTTTTGCAGGCCGCCTTTGCGTCCTCATAGCAGGAAGGATTAAGCGCGAAGCTGGGCTGAGCCTTGAAGGTTATCTCATGTATCCGCCGGTTCAGCCGCTTTGTGCCGGACTGAGCACGGAACAGGAAATAAAATGGGATGCCTATAACGGGCACAAGCAGCATGAGAACCACCCACACCATTCGGTAGCCGCTCTCCTGCCCGGCGCTTATGACGCGCAGAGCCAGCAGTACGCTGACTATCTGAAGCGCGGGACCTGCCCAGGCGGAGGCTGCCGTCTGGCTTACGAGGGGATACACCAGGAAGGCTGTTTGGAGCAGTATCAAAATTATGATGATGAAGCGGCGGACGAACAGAGTACGAAACCAGCTCTTGTTTTTCATTCAACCCTCCTGACGGTATCGGAAGCGGAATACAGCGTTTACTATATTATGCCAGTCCAGCCGCCTTTTTGTCAAGCGGCTGGAAATACGCCGGTTGTTACGCTCAAAATCATTGAAGATGCTTTATCTGTGTGGTAGAATACATACAGGTTAAAGAGTATGATAAGCAGTAATTTGCAGAAAAGAGACAGTATATATGAAAAAACGTAAGAACTTTATTCCGATTTTGATCGCTGCTTTTCTTATTGTCTTTATTTTGGGATATTTGCTTTATTCAGACAGACCGTTTGAAACAATAACAGCAGACGAAATTAAAGAAATACAAGTATATGCTGTTCCTCCGGACAAAGAAGCCGCTCTCAGTAGTGCTGAAATAGAAAGTGCTGTTCCGATTTTGCAAAATCTAAAGATATCCAGGCCGGGATACAAAATATTTATGGCCGGAACGGGCGGCCAGAGTATAACATTTACCATTTTGAAATCAGACGGGTCTAAAATTGAATTGTCCAATTTTGGTAATGTTTTAATTGAGATTGATGGGAGAAGCTATCACGCCGATTATGAATCCGCTGAAGCACTCAATGAATACGCTAATAAGGTATTGAAAACTGGTTTTTAGAACAGAATTTTCGGACTGAAGGGGCAGCCTCAAACGAGGCTGCCCCTGTTATTGTCCAAAAGGGCTAGACAGAGTGAAACAGATAAAAAACTCAAGCGCCCGGGAAGTCAAGCTTTCCGGGCGTCTGGCCTTTACTTCATGTACTTGTCGATTATCTTGACTGCGCCGTCGGCGTCGGCGGCGGTGACATATGCCACATAAACGCCGCTGCTGCGGACTATGGCTTTCTCCAGCTTTGGCACCTCGGCGGGCACATAGCTTTCATAAGCGCTTATCTGACCGGTGACCCGGGCATCCATAGCTTCGGCTATCTTTGCTGCGGCATCCTCGTCGGCGGCTTTGAAAACGGCTATCTCTTCGGCAGTAGCGCCGGTTCCGAGATATATGGAGCAGTCGGACACATCCGATTCATCCAGACCGTAGAGCTCAAGAGCAGTATCGGTTTCCATTTTGCTGAGCAGGTCAGTAAAACAGCTGCTGTCCAGAAGTTCAGCGGTCAAATCTGCCGGGGCAAAATCCGTATGTGAGCCAGAGCCGCAGGCGCACAGCAGACACATGAGCGCCAGCAGGAGAAAAAGGCTGAGTGATTTTTTCATTCCGCATGTTCCTTTTCAGCGTATTTGACCGGGAGAGGCTCAGACCTCGACGGGATTATAATGGGTCTTCAGGTAATCCAGCCAGACCTTGTAGTGCTCGGCGGCAAAATGTACGCCGTCAGTAGTGACGTTGGAAGGCAGATATCCGTCGGAGCCGGCCAATCCGGCACAGAGGTCCACATACCAGCCGCTGTTGTCGGCGGCAAGCTGACGCAGGGCGTCGTTGTAGCTGCGCACTCTGTCCATATTGAAAGTATCGCTGTTGGCGGATTTATAGGCGCTCACGGGGGTGAGGCCCATGATATAAAGCTCAGCGTCAGGCTGCTTTTCACGGATATCGTCCAGCATATCCTGGTACAGGCCTATGAAGTAGTCCACATCATAACCTATTTCGTTTATGCCCAGGAGAATGTAAATCTTGCCGTACTGCTTCTGGGCCATCTGGTTTATGAGGTCGTCGGCGCCGGCAACGGTCATGCTGGTGGCGCAGTAGTAGTCGCAGGTGTTCAGGCCGCTGAACAGGCGGAAACCGTCAACAAGGGAATTGCCCAGAAAAGCGGCGTCTGAGAAAAATTCATCATCGGCGGCGGGCTGAGCGGTGAGGTCGGGATATTCCGGCGCGGGGGTGGGAGTGGGAGTGGCGGAAGCCTCGGGCGTTTCGGGGACGGAAGTCTCCGGAACGGGGGGCGCGCTCTCCGGCAGGGAGGGTGTGACACCGATCTGAGCGGTGTTGGTCTCCTTGGGTTCCTCTGTGGCGGAGCGGTTGGTGCAGCCTATGAGACTGGTGAGCGCGAGACACAGCGCAAGGGTTTTGAGAAAAAATTTATTTGAACGGGCCATGGTGCCCTCCTTGAAATCACAGTATTGATGATAAAAAAACTCCACTTCTCACGAAGCTGGAGGTTTGTAATCTTTGTTATATTATTATAAGGGTAAATGGTGGTTTAATGCAAGTATAAAATTGTCGGAAAATGCACGAATTTGTCTGGTCATTATTTCCACATGCCGTGCATTGGTCTGAAAAGCCTCCTGTAAGCCAAAATGCGCCACGGACAGTTGACAAAGACAGGTCAAAATATATATAATGTCTAAATCAGATGTCTGCGGCAGCCAGCCGCGGAATGAAAGGAAAGTGCTATATGAAAAATACCGAAAAGACCATGGAAAAGCTGGTCGCTCTCTGCAAGGGACGCGGCTTCGTGTACCCCGGCAGCGAGATCTACGGCGGCCTCGCCAACTCCTGGGACTACGGCCCTCTGGGCGTTGAACTGAAGAACAACATCAAGCGCGCCTGGTGGAAAAAATTCGTCCAGGAGAATCCCTACAATGTGGGTCTGGACGCAGCCATTCTTATGAACCCCGAGGTGTGGGTGGCCTCCGGCCATGTCTCCACCTTCAACGACCCGCTTATCGACTGCAAGGCCTGCAAGATGCGCCACCGCGCCGACAAGCTCATAGAGAACTGGTGCGAGGCGAACGGCCGCACCGACGTTAACGTGGAGGCCATGACTCAGGACGATCTGGTGACCTTCATCCGCGACAACGGCGTTACCTGCACCGGCTGCGGAAAGAGCGATTTCACCGATATCCGCAAATTTAACCTGATGTTCAAGACCCATCAGGGCGTCACAGAGGACAACTCCACCGAGGTGTACCTCCGTCCCGAGACCGCCCAGGGCATTTTCGTAAACTTCCCCGCCATCGCCCGCACCACCCGCAAAAAGCTGCCATTCGGCGTCTGCCAGGTGGGCAAGAGCTTCCGCAACGAGATCACTCCCGGCAACTTCATCTTCCGTATCCGCGAGTTCGAGCAGATGGAGCTGGAGTTCTTCTGCCAGCCCGGCACCGACCTGGAGTGGTTTGAGTACTGGCGCGAATACTGCCACCAGTGGCTGCTCAACCTGGGCATAGCCGACGAGAACCTGCGTCTGCGCGACCACGAGCCCGAGGAGCTGGCCTTCTACTCCAAGGCCACCACCGACTTTGAGTTCATGTTCCCCTTCGGCTGGGGCGAGCTGTGGGGCGTTGCCGACCGCACCGATTACGACCTGAAGCAGCATCAGGAGCACTCCGGCAAGGACCTCACCTACTTTGACCAGGAGAGAAACGAGCACTACATCCCCTACGTCATCGAGCCCTCCCTGGGCGCCGACCGCGTGACTCTGGCTTTCCTGTGCGAGGCTTATGACGAGGAAGTGGTGGACGAGGCGAAGAACGACGTCCGCACCGTCATGCGCTTCCATCCCGCTCTGGCGCCCTTCAAGTGCGCCGTGCTGCCTCTGAGCAAGAAGCTGGCCGAGCCTGCTCAGAAGATACGCGAGACACTTTCCAGGCAGTTCATGGTGGACTACGACGACGCCGGCTCCATAGGCAAGCGCTACCGCCGCCAGGATGAGATAGGCACTCCCTTCTGCATCACCGTGGACTTCCAGACCGTGGGCGACGACAAGACCGAGGCCGACGGCTGCGTTACCGTGCGCGAGCGGGACACCATGGAGCAGGTCCGCATCAAAATTGAGGAGCTGCCCGCATATATTGCCGAGCGTATAGCCTTTTAATGAGAGAATTTTTCAGCAGGGTATGGGGGTTTCACCGCGCAAGCGGTTTGAAGCCCTCAGCCCGTTTAGGCGGCTTTGCGCTGCTTAGCGCCCTCACGGGCCTGGGACTCTCCGCAGCAGTCTGGCTGGTGACCTGTCAGAGCATCCGGGGCGTACTGGCCGCCATGGCACATGAGAGCCTGCAGTTTTTCGGCGCGGCTCTGTTTCTGGCCCTGTGTACGGCTGCTGTGGGCGGACTTGGCCACAGCCTGTTTTTCGGAGGCACCGCCACCGCGTGCGCGAGTATGCTTGCGGCCTTTGTAAACTATTTCAAGACCCTTATAACCTCCACGCCTCTGGAGCTGCAGGACTTTGCCCTTATAGGCAAGGCCGGTGACATCGCGGGGCTTAACGCACAGTATCTGACCCTGAGCCGCAACAGCGTTCTGGCGATACTGGCTGTCGTGTGCTGGCTGGCGGTGCTGTGGTTCGTATCCGGGCCGCTGCGTCCCGGGATGAAGAGCGGCTTTGCGATATTTGCCTGGGCGGCGCTGTGCTTCGCGTTTATATTTCAGGTGTTTGCGGACAGCCTTATCTATACGCCTTTGGAGCTGCCCCTGAAAACCGGCTACAGCCAGAGCTACGCCAACGGAAAGGCCGGCTTTGTGCTGGGGCTGTGGCGCAGCGTGATATACAGGGACGCCATGGACGAAAATTACACCCTGCAGGAGGCAAACGCCGTTGAAAAGCGGGTGGGAGAGCTTATAGCGGATATACCCGCCGGCGGGGACAGGGAGAAGGCAAATGTCATACTCATACTCTCGGAGTCCTTTTTCGATGTTACCACCCTGCCGGGAGTCAGCTATGAGTCCGACCCCATTTCCGAATACCACGCCCTTCAGAAGGAGGGGGTGTCCGGCAGCTTCTATACCCGCAGTCTGGGCTACGGCACCTGCAACATAGAGCTGGAGCTGCTCACGGGCATTAACACCCGGCTGCTGCCCTCCCGGGGAGCTCTGAACACCTGGGGCTCCGCCCAGTTTGAAAAGCTCCCGGCGGTGCCGGCTGTTTTGCGGGACGCCGGATATTATACCGCGTTTCTGCATATGTATAACGACAGTATATATAACCGCAGCGCATTTCTGCCCGGTCTGGGCTTTGAGGACATATTCTTCTCGGAGGACCTTGCGCAGATAGACCCGGAGGCCGCGGCCGCCGGGGAAGGCTACTGGGATTTCATGGAGCAGAAAATTTCCGGCTGGTTCTACTCTGACGACTATATGACCGATGTGCTCATTGACCTGTATGAGCAGAAAAAGTCGGAGGGGAATGTGTTCCTCTACGGGGTATCCATGGAGAACCATTCCACCTATTCAGCAGGTAAATACGAAGAGTATGATCACCCATTTACCGCTGATCTGGATGAGGAGGCCGACGGGGCTTTGAACGCGGCTACCCAGGGCGTGGCCAACGCATCAAAGGCTCTGAAAAAGCTGACAGATTACCTGAAAACCGTACCTGAGCCTACAGTAGTGGTATTCTTCGGCGACCACCGTCCCGGTCTGGGACTGGAGGGGGGCGGCAACGTATATTCCCGTCTGGGTATGTGCGAGCCTGACAGCGGAAAGTGGAGCGCCGGGGAGTATAAGGAGCTGTATCGGGCTGACTATCTCATATGGTCAAACGACGAGGCCTATCTGCCCGCAGAAGCTGGCTCACGCATGGACGACTCATCCAACACCCTCGGTTTGGCGGTGCTGAACGCTGCCGGGGTCGAGAAGCCGGATTACTGGCGCCTGGTGGAGAGCATGAAGGAGGACAGTCTTATTTACACGCCGTCCTACTATATTGACAGCGCCGGCGCGGCCAGCCTGGAGCTGCCGGAGAGCCGCCGGGAAAAATACGATACATTTGCCTTTGTCCTCCATGACGCTTTCAATAAGCGCTATCTGACGGACGGGCTGACCTAGGGGGAAGAAAGGCATATTCTATGAACAATAACTCGGAAAAGCCAGCAGGCGGAAGCCGGTTTCCGCCCGCTGCCGCCGCTGTACTGGTGGGACTGTTCTACGGCGTGTTTGCGCTTATCTACGGTACTCTGGGCACGGAGCACAGTCTGGCTCTGCTGCTGAGCTACCGGTTCAAGCCGCTTACGGTGCTGCTTAATCTGATGCCGCCTGTGGCGCTGTCTATGTTCCTGTGGCTTTTAAGCGGCAGGGTGTGGGTATCCGCGCTGTTTACCGGCTGCATAGTTACAGTAGCCTCCTGCGTTAACTATATGAAGCTGCTGCTCAGAGATGACCCTCTTATGGCAAAGGACCTGCTTGTATTTGCCGAGGCTGCAACGGCGGGCAAAAGCTATTCCGGCTTCCTGCGCCCGGCTGTAGTGCTTGCCGTCCTGACCCTTGTGGTCATAACGGCGCTGTGCTTTAAAGTGCGGGGCCGTCCAACAAATACCCGATTTCGGCTTATGGCCGCCGCCCTGTGCGCGGCGGTGTGCGCGGGCGCGTATTTCATGGTATATACAAGCGAGAAGATATATGATAAAACAGAGAACATCCAGCGCAACAGCTGGTTTCTCTCCCAGTGGTCGGACACCGACCAGTACATCAGCCGCGGCTTTCTGTATCCTTTCCTGCACAGCGTGAAATATATGGCCGACCCCGCTCCAGCAGGCTATGATGAGGACGAGGCCGTGGCGCTGCTGGAGAGACTGGGGGACAGCGATATACCCGAGGATAAAAAGGTGAACGTCGTGGCGGTCATGCTGGAGGCGTTCACGGATTTCTCCGACTTCGGCCTTGAGTTCCAAACGGACCCATATACCAATCTGCACCGGCTGGAGAGTGAGGGCGTGTCTGGCAATCTCATCACCAATATTTTTGCCGGAGGCACCGTGGATACGGAGCGGGCGTTTCTCACGGGTATAAACGAGCTAAGCGAATACCGCTCTGATGCGGGCAGCTATGTCCGGTATTTCCGGGATCAGGGCTATTATACCGAGGGCGGACATCCATGCTACGGCTGGTTCTACAACCGGCAGAACGTGAACCGCTATCTGGGATTTGACGCCTACTGGTTTCAGGAGAACCGGTATACAGACCCCGGAGAGGTCACTTACAGCGGAATGATGATAGACAGACCTTTTTATGAGGACCTGCTTAATATGCTTGACGAGCGCACGGAAACCGGGCAGCCCTATTTCCAGTTCTCCGTCACTTATCAGAACCACGGCCCCTATGACGCGGTGAACCGCTATTTCACAACAGAGTATCTGGCCAAGACGGAAAATCTGTCCGACGAGGGATACAATATTGTTAACAACTACCTGTCCGGTATGGCGCAGTCAGATGCGGCTATAGGTTATCTGGCTGAGGAGCTTGGCAAAAGAGACGAACCCGTTGTGCTGGTGCTGTTCGGCGACCACAAGCCCTGGCTGGGCAACGGCTCCTATGTGTACGGCGAGCTGGGCATAGATCTGAGCCGCACAGACGAGGCCAGTTTCCGCAATTATTACGCCACGCCCTATGTTATATGGGCCAACGACGCGGCGAAGGAGGCGCTGGGCGCGGACTTTACCGGCGAGGGCGGAGATTTCTCGCCCTGCTTCCTGATGAACAAGCTCTTTGAGCTATGCGGATGGGAGGGACCGGCCTTTATGAAAGCCGGAGACGCCCTGCGGGAGAAGGTGAGCGTTTTCACCGCCCTTGGAGCCTATTGGCAGGACGGGGAATTTACCGATACTCTCACGCCGGAAAACGCGGCGGCGCTGGAGGAATTTAAAAAACTTGAATACTATTGGCGGAAAAATCCATGAATACCGGAAATGACTTTATAAAAAAACTGAAACCTCTGGGCTGTGCCCTGGTGCTTATCTGCTTCGCGGGCTTTCTTATGGTGTGCTTCTCGTCCGGAAACAGCACGCTGCTGGAGGACTACAGCCCTCCTATGGACAGCGCATACTACGCCGGACATATTTCGGAGCTGTATGAGGAGATAAGTAAAAACGTGCTGCCTGAGCTTCCCGGCGCCGTGTACTGCGCCGAGGAGGACGGGCGCGTTGCGCTGGAAATAAAAGAGGACGGCTTTTTCGCGGCGCGCAGCGCGCTGCTGAAACATTTTGACGAGAGCCTGCTGGATCTGCGCATGGTCCGGTGAGGGGAAAGGGGACAAAAGCATGAGAGACGGATTTATTAAGGCGGCGGCGGTAACTCCCCGCATCCGGGTGGCGGATACGGAATACAACGCCCGCAGCATTATAGACGCCATGGTGTCTGCCGCCGCCCGGGGAGCGAAAATAGCCGTATTCCCGGAGCTGTGCGTGACCGGCTATACCTGCGGCGACCTGTTTTTGCAGCGCAGACTGCTGGACGGTGCTCTGGACGCTCTGGCCGAAATAGTGGACGCCAGTCGGGGGCTGGATATGCTCTGCGCCGTGGGCCTGCCCTTTGATGTGCGGGGCAGCCTGTATAACTGCGCCGCAGTAATATGGGACGGACGGCTGCTCGGCCTGGTGCCCAAGACAAACATACCCAACTACGGTGAATTCTACGAGAAGCGCCATTTTGTCTCCGGCGCGGGCGTTAATGAGGAGCTGGAGCTATTCGGAGGCAGAGTGCCTTTCACGGCAAAGCTGCTGTTTGAGCACGCCAATGTGCCGGAGCTGATAGTCGGCGCTGAGATATGCGAGGACCTCTGGGTGCCCATGCCGCCCTCCGCCGGGCTGGCCTGCGCCGGCGCCACGGTCATTCTCAACCCCTCCGCCAGCGACGAGATAGTGACAAAGGATGAGTACCGGAGGGAGCTGGTGCGCAGCCACTCCGGACGGCTGGTGTGCGCCTATATCTATGCCGACGCGGGCGAGGGAGAGAGCACGCAGGATCTGGTGTACTGCGGACACGATATCATCGCCGAAAACGGCGGTATACTGGCCGAGAGCTGCCAGGGCAGCGGCATGACCGTCACCGACATCGATGTGCAGAAGCTGGACAGCGAGCGGCGCAGAATGGGCCTTTTCAACGGGAATAACCGTGATTTTGTAAGCGTCATATGGGGCGGCGAGGCTGAGACCACGGTACTGGAGCGGCCCATAGGGCGCAATCCCTTCGTGCCGGACAGCGCCGGGCTGCGGGCTAAGCGCTGCGAGCGCATACTGGGGCTTCAGAGCATGGGTCTGAAAAAGCGTGTGGAGCACGCGGGGGTGAAAAAGCTCATAGTGGGCGTGTCCGGCGGTCTGGATTCCACTCTGGCCCTGCTTGTGGCGGCCCGGGCTCTTGATATGCTGAACAGACCCAGAACGGATATAATAGCCGTTACAATGCCCGGCTTCGGCACCACCAGGCGCACCCGCTCCAACGCGGACGCTCTGGCCGAGCACCTTGGCGCCGAACTGCGCGTTGTGCCCATAGGCGAGTCGGTGGCTCAGCATTTCAGGGATATAGGCCACGACAGCGGGAACCGCAACGTGGTTTACGAAAATTCCCAGGCCAGAGAGCGCACTCAGGTGCTGATGGATATAGCCAACGGCTGCGGAGGCATAGTGGTGGGCACCGGCGACCTTTCCGAACTGGCTCTGGGCTGGGCCACCTATAACGGCGACCATATGAGCATGTACGGCGTGAACGCGGGCGTGCCCAAGACCCTTGTGCGCTATCTGGTGGCGTATTACGCCGATGTCTGCGGCGATGAGGAGCTGGCGTCCGTGCTCCGCGACGTGCTGGATACTCCGGTCTCTCCGGAGCTGCTGCCCGCCGAAAACGGCGAGATAAGCCAGAAAACAGAGGACCTCGTGGGTCCCTATGAGCTGCACGATTTCTATCTGTACTACGCCGTGCGCTGGGGATTTGAGCCTGCAAAGGTGCTGCGCCTCGCGCGCCATGTCTTTGCGGGAATATATGAGGACGAGGTCATACTCTACTGGCTGAAAACCTTTTACCGCCGGTTTTTTAACCAGCAGTTCAAGCGCTCCTGCCTGCCCGACGGCCCCAAGGTGGGCAGTCTCACTCTGTCTCCCAGAGGCGACTGGCGGATGCCCTCGGATGCTGTATCCACTTTGTGGCTGGAGCAGCTGGAAAATCTGTCCTGAATAAAAAAGCGGCGCACAGCGCCGCTTTTTTGCCGTCGGGAACATATATGACCTTGAAAAACCGGGGGCTTTGCAGTAAAATACTCCTATAAAAAGGAAGCGGGGGCACGGCGTTGGAGAACCTGCGGGAACTTAATATCAAATTCGATATGCCCTCCGCCGCCGAAGGCATGAAGCGCGTGCGCGAGGAGCTCAGGCGCAGCGCTGTGTTGGGCTGTACCGCCGTGAAGCTCATCCACGGCTACGGCTCCACAGGCCGGGGCGGACGGCTGAGGACGGAGACGAGAAAATATCTTGAAAATGAAAAGCGTCTCGGGCATATATGTGATTATATACCCGGAGAGCGCTTCAGCATATTTGACGAGGCTACCCGCCGCGCTTTCCTGCGCTGCGGCAGCCTGCGGCGGGACGACGACCTGGAGAGAGCCAACAACGGCGTCACCATCGTTGTCCTTTGAATAGGAGTTTATATATGTCACTTAAAAGCGATATTTTGTCCGAGCTGGAAAAAAACCGGGGCGCCGCTCTCTCCGGGCAGGAGCTGTCGGAAAAATACGGCGTGTCACGCAGCGCGGTGTGGAAAGCGGTGAACACCCTGAAAAATGAGGGGCACCATATTTCCTCCGCCCCCAAGCTGGGCTACTCCCTTATGCAGGAGAGCGATGTGCTCTCGCCTGAGGGGATAAGGGCGGCCCTGCCGGAGAAGCTGCGGGATATGGATATACGGGTGCTGGAGGAGACAGGCTCCACCAACAACGAGTGCAAGCGGCTTATATCCGGTGGAATAAGCGGCTATACCCTGGTGGCGGCCGAGCGTCAGACTGCGGGAAAGGGCAGGCTGGGGCGCAGCTTTTTCTCTCCCGAGGGCAGCGTTTATATGAGTCTTGCTTTCCGTGTGGACGCTGAAATAGCCGACGCTGTGAAGCTTACCACCGCCGCCTCCGTGGCCGTGGCCCGGGCTGTGGAGAGCCTGACGGACTACCGCCCCGCAATAAAATGGGTAAACGATGTGTATCTGGACGGAAAAAAGATTTGCGGCATCCTTACCGAGGGCGTTACGGATATGGAGTCCGGCAGGGTGAGGCATATGGTAATAGGAATCGGCCTTAACTGCGGATCAGAGCCTTTTCCGCCGGAGCTGCGGGATGTTGCAGCCAGCATAGACCGGGGAAACGTGAGCCGCAGCCGCTTTATAGCCGCTATTACAACGGAACTGGTAAACTGCATAGAGGGCGCGCCCTTTATGGACGACTACCGCGCGCGCAGTTGCGTGCTGGGCAAGCGGATAAAATGTATTAGGAACGGCGCTGTCACTCCTGCCGAGGCTATCGCCATCGACGATGACGGCGCGCTCATAGTCCGCCTGGAGGACGGCCGGGAGGAGAGGCTGAATACCGGCGAGATCTCCGTGCGTACTGTGGATTAGAAGGGGGCAGTTCAAAATGATGACACTCACAGATTTCAAAGCAGCAAGAGAATTTCTGAAACCCATACTGTTGCCCACCAATCTGGTGGCCAGTCCGTATTTCTCTGAGAAAACAGGGGCAAATGTATATCTAAAGCCCGAGAATATGCAGATAACCGGCGCCTACAAGGTGCGCGGCGCCTGCTTCAAGGTGAGCACCCTTACCGATGAGCAGAAGGCCCGGGGCCTCGTTACCGCCTCCGCGGGCAACCACGCCCAGGGCGTGGCCTTCGCCGCCAAGACCTTCGGCCTGAAGGCCACCATAGTAATGCCGGAGATGACCCCGCTGGTGAAGGTGAACAACACCAAGAGCTACGGTGCCAACGTGCTCCTGCAGGGCAGCTGCTTTGACGACTGCGCAGCCATAGCAGCCCAGCTGGCCGAGACCGAGGGACTGACCTATGTGCACCCCTTCAACGACCTCACCGTTGCCACCGGCCAGGGCACCATAGCCTATGAGATATTCAAGGACCTGCCGGATGTGGACATTATTTTGGTGCCCATAGGCGGAGGCGGTCTGGCCTCCGGCGTGGCCACTCTTACCAAGCTGCTGAACCCCGGCGTGCGTGTCATAGGCGTGGAGCCCACGGCGGCGGCCAGCATGAAGGCGGCTGTGGAGGCAGGCCATGTGGTTACCCTGCCCAGCGCCGACACCATAGCCGAGGGCGTGGCTGTGCGCACGGTGGGCGACAAGGTGCTGCCCTATGTTATGGACAACATAGACGAGATAGTTACTGTGGACGACGATGAGCTGGTCAGCGTTTTCCTGGATATGATGGAAAAGCACAAGATGATAGTGGAAAACGCAGGACTCCTTCCCGTAGCCGCCCTGAGCCACATTGACTGTGCGGGTAAAAACGTGGTGAGCATACTCTCCGGCGGCAACATGGATGTGACCACTATGGACAGCCTGGTGGAGCATGGCCTTGTCCAGCGGGGCCGTGTGTTTACCATATCCCTGCAGCTGCGGGACCGCCCCGGCGAGCTTGCCCGTGTGGCGGGCATCATAGCCAGGCAGAGGGGCAGCGTGCTGAAGCTGGACCACAACCGCCTTATCTCCGTAAACCGCCAGCGGGCGGTGGAACTGAAAATAACTCTGGAGGCGTTCGGACACAGCCACAAGGAGAAGATAATCAGCGCTCTGATAGCCGAGGGCTACGATGTGCACAATCTCTCCGCCTACGGGCTTTCGGACTGAGAGGAGCAATATGCAGGACATACTGATAGTTGTGGATATGCAGAACGATTTTATTGACGGCGCTCTGGGCACTCCCGAGGCTGTGGACATTGTCCCCAGGGTGGCGGCGAAAATAATCTCCTTCCCCGGACGGGTGATATTCACCAGAGACACCCACGACGACAATTATTTTGATACACAGGAGGGGCGGCGTCTGCCCGTACGCCATTGCGTGCGCGAAACCCGCGGCTGGCAGATATGCTCCAAGCTGGAGGCTCTGCGCTGTGAGAAAGCTGTGGATAAGCCCACGTTTGGCTCTGCCGGGCTTGCGGAAATGCTGCTGCGGGCCGACGGAGAGGAAAAGATAGCCACAATCACCCTGGTTGGCCTGTGTACTGATATCTGCGTTATCTCCAACGCCATGATAATCAAGGCGTTTCTCCCGGAGGCGACGGTGAGGGTGGACGCGGCCTGCTGCGCGGGAGTTACTCCGGAAAGCCACCGTACTGCGCTGAAGGCAATGAAAAACTGTCAGATAGACATTATAAATGAATAATAAAAAAGTCCCGGCGCCGCTTCAAAACGCAGCGCCGGGATATTTTCATTTGGAGAGGGCCTTGACAAGCTCAATTATTGTTTGCGTATTTCCGCCCGGCACATATGCGAAGCCGTCGAGGCGGCAGACTATGCCGCCGTCCGTCTCCCACAGCTCGGCAAGGCTGCCGGCGGGAAGCTCCACAGTATAGGCCGGTGTGGTGTCCGGCACCTGGGCGTCAGCCTCCCAGCTCAGATTTTCGAGCAGGGCCTCCATATCGGAGCCCTCCTCCGTCATAGCGAGGTTTTCCTCCAGAGCGCCGGGGATATAGCCTGCCCTGTCCGCCAGGGAGAAAGGCATCGGTGTGGGCTGGATCAGACTCTTTTCTGCGGTTGCATTTGCGGCCTCGGGCGCCTCGGGTGTGGATTCAGCGACGCAGGACTCAGGCTCGGCAGCGCTGAACTGCCCCATGGCGGTGGCCATAGCTCCGTCGGCGGCATCGGTCAGGGGAAGAAATCGCACCGCCGCGGAACATACCAGCACAAGACAGGCGGCCAGAGCGCCCCAGCGCCGCCAGGGAATGACCTTGCGCTGTTTTGGAGCGCGAATGTGCGCCATCACGCCGGCGCTGAAATTCTCCGGCACCGGGGCCGGTTCTCTCAAATTCTCGGACATGGCGGAGAAAGCGTCATAGGCTCTGCGGCAGTCCGGACAGGCATAAATGTGCGTCTCAAGCGCCTCGCGCTCGGCGTCTGTCAGCTCACCGTCCAGCATGGCGCTGATCATTTCCAAATATTGTTGACAGCTTTGCAACATTCACACCCCCTTTGCTCTGTTTGACGATGCGTAAGCGGAAAAGTTCCCATCCCGCATCAAAATATTACAGAGCTTTTTTCTGGCCCGGAAAATACGGGACTTAACCGTCCCCGCCTCCAGAGACAGGGCCGCGGCTATCTCATCATAGCTGAGGCCGCTCACCTCGCGCAGAAGCAGTATTTCCCGCTGCTCGTCCGGCAGACTCTGCAGGGCCAGATTGAGAGCCTCATGCAGCTCCTTTTTCTCAAACTGGGCGTGGGGGGCCATGCTCTCGTCCGGTATTTCCAGCTCTATGCTCTCGTCCTCATCCTCGGAGAACCGGCTGAGAGACACAATCTTGCCGCGGCGCCGGGCGCGCAGAAAGTCCAGACAGATATTGCTGGTGAGGCGGTAGAGCCACACGGAAAATTTGCTGTCGCCCCGGAAGTTCTCCAATGAGCGGTAGGCCCGCAGGAAAGCGTCCTGAGCTATGTCTCCGGCGTCCTGCTCGTTGCCCACCATGCGCAGAGCAAGATTGTAGACCAGGGTCTGATTTTCAATCACCAGGGCCTCAAAGGCCTCCGTGTCCCCGCCAAGGACACGGGCGATTATGCGCTTTTCCTCATCGCGTTCCAAGCTCCGTCACCTCAATTCGCGCTTTATTCCGGCTGCTATCTGCCGCAGCTCCTCCAGAGTTTCCGCCTGTACTATCAGGCGCTTGAAATATCCGGCGTGGCTCACGCCCTTGAGATACCAGGCGAAGTGCCGTCTGGCCTCAAGGCAGGCCACACGCTCGCCCTTGTCCTGAGCGGCCAGCTCCACCTGGCGCATAGCCGTGTCCACCCGCGCTGAAAGCGGCGGCAGGGGCAGTATCTCCCCGCCCTCCAGCTCCGCCAGAGCCCGGGAAAACAGCCAGGGATTTCCGAAGCTGCCCCGGCCTATCATCACCATGTCCGCCCCGGTGTAGCGCAGAATATGGGAGGCGTCAGACGGCTCAAACACGTCGCCGTTTGCGGCCACGGGTATGGATACGGCCTTTTTCACGTCCCGGATTATGTCCCAGTCGGCCTTGCCCTCGTACATCTGGGCGCGGGTGCGGCCATGCACCGCTATGGCGGCGGCGCCTGCATCTTCGGCCATTTGGGCGAACTCCACGGCGTTCACATTGCCCTTGTCCCAGCCCTTGCGGAACTTGACCGTCACGGGCACGGGCACAGCCGCGCGCACGGCGCGGATGATGGCCTCGGCAATTTCCGGAGTTTTCATAAGGCCGCTACCCTCGCCGTTCCCGGCCACCTTCCCAACGGGACAGCCCATGTTTATGTCTATTATGTCCGCTCCGCTCATCTCCAGAGCTATGGCGGCGCCTCTGGCCATGAAGTCAGGCTCGGAGCCGAAAATCTGCACGGCGGCAGGATGCTCCCCATGGCCCAGCTTCAGCAGGGCGGGGGTCTTTTTGTCTCCGTAACACAGGGCCTTGGCGCTCACCATCTCGGTGACGGTGAGGGCTGCGCCCTGCTCACGGCAAATCTCGCGGAAGGCCAGGTCGGTGACTCCTGCCATGGGCGCCAGGATAAGAGGATTTTTGAGTTCGACTGTTCCTATTTTTATCATAGGTCTATCTCAAGTCCCACGGGGCAGTGGTCGCTGCCCATGACCTCAGGGCATATGAAAGCAGAGCTTATCCTGTCCGCCACACGGTCGGAGCAGAGAAAATAGTCTATGCGCCAGCCGGTGTTGTTGGCTCTTGCGTTGCCCCGGTAGCTCCACCAGCTGTAGGCTCCGGTCACGTCGGGATACAGGCGGCGGAAGGTGTCCGTAAAGCCGGAGGAGAGAAGCTCCGTGAACTTCGCCCGCTCCTCGTCGGAGAAGCCGGGGTTGCCCCGGTTGGTCTTGGGATTTTTCAGGTCTATCTCCTGATGGGCCACGTTCATATCGCCGCAGACTATGACGGGCTTGAGCTTGTCCAGCTCAAGGAGGTATTCCCTGAAGGCGTCCTCCCAGCTCATGCGGTAATCCAGACGGCGCAGGCCGTCCTGGGCGTTGGGAGTGTAGACGCAGACCAGATAGCAGTTTTCAAACTCCAGAGTGACCGCGCGGCCCTCGGTGTCGTGCTCGGCCATGCCAAGATTATACCGGACGCTGAGGGGCTTAACTCGTGTGTATATGGCGGTGCCGGAGTAGCCCTTCTTCTCGGCGTAGCTCCAGTAGTGCTCATAGCCGGGGAACTCCAGCTCTATCTGCCCGGCCTGGAGCTTGGTCTCCTGCAGGCAGAAAACATCGGCGTCCAGCTCGTTAAAGGTCTCGGCAAAGCCTTTTTTCACCACAGCCCGCAGGCCGTTCACGTTCCAGGATATGAGCTTCATTCCTTTTCCTCCCCGGTGTATACGGCCACGCAGCGGTTTATCTTCACGCCCTGCTCGTAGAACTTGCTCTCATAGTCGGTCATGACGCCCACGGGGCCGTTTTCGTGCAGGTCACGGGTGACCTCGCTGAGAGTCCAGCCGCTCTTTTCAAAGCTGCGGAGGGAGTACTCAAACAGGGGGTCGTTGTCGGTTTTAAACTCCACCTTTCCGCCGGGGCGCAGTACCCTGCGGTACAGCTCAAGAAATCCGGGGGCGGTGAGACGGCGGTTGACGTCGCGGTTTCTGGGCCAGGGGTCGCTGAAATTCAGGTATATGCCGGAGACCTCGCCGGGGGCGAAAAGCTCGGGCAGCTTCAGCACATCGCAGTCTATGAAGCGCACGTTCTCCAGTCCGCGCTCGCAGGCGCGCTCCATGCCCACCACCATGGCGTCGGCGACTTTTTCAACAGCCACCAGCAGTATATCGGGGTTCTGCTCCGCCGTGTCCACGGTGAAGCGGCCCTTGCCGCAGCCCAGCTCCAGACGCAGCTCCTTATATGCTCCGTCCTCAGGCAGCCAATGGCCGCGCATATCCTCGGGCTGCTTTATCTGAACGCGCGCGCAGCGCTCCATTCTGGGTATCAGGTTCGGCTTTTTTCTCATTCGCACAAAATATCACACTCCTCAGGAAATCATACCACAGGAGAAACAAAACTTCAACGCACTCAGGTGCTGAAAAAAGCTGGAAAAATGAAAAAGCACAGGGGGCGGTAAAGCGTCCTCTGTGCTCTGTTCATTGGAATTATAAGCTCAGTCGCGGCGGCGGCGGGTGCTGCTGCGCCGGTCATAGAGCTTGTTGCCGGACATACGGCTGTCGGATTCCTGCATGAACTGCTTGAGCTTATCCTCAAAGCTGGCCTCCGGGCTTTTTTCCTCCTGACGGACATAGCCTCCGCGGGGGGCGCTGGGACGGGGGGTGGGGTTTGCTGCGGGCCTGGGCCGTTCCTCAGCCTTCTTTATGGAAAGGTTTATCTTCCCGTCAGGGCTGATGCCTATCACCTTTACCTTAACGGCCTGGCCGTCCTGAACATAATCGCGTACCTCGCTGACATAGGTATTTGCAATTTCAGAGATGTGCACAAGGCCGCTTTTGCCCTCGGGCAGCGCTACAAAAGCGCCGAATTTGGTGATACCGGTCACCTTACCTTCGAGAATTGCTCCAACTTCCAGCTGCATTAGGGGAATATCCTCCTGTCTATTGTCTTTGACGTATAAGTTATGGCGCCAGGAGGATGAGCTTTTCCCCCCGGCGAACCATTTTAAGCTCGTTTCTGGCCGCCGATTCTATATCCGCGCTGTCGAAAGCGGATTCATTAAGAGCGCTTATGCGGCTTTGCAGACGCAGTACTTCTTCCGCGGCTGCGTCCCGCGAGTCCTTTGCGCTGTATATCCTGCCCGTGAGCGTCACGAGGCTCAGCAGGGCGTACACCGCCGCCGCCAGCAGAAGCAGTTTTGCCGTCATATCTGTTTTGTGTGCCATACAGACATTCCTCCCCCGAAAATTTAGTGTCCCGGGGGTTTTCTCTCGCCGGAAGCGCGCCAACGTTGTGTTTTATTCTAAACCATTTCCGAGGATATTGGAAGAGCTTTTTGAAAAAAAACACAAATTTTTTTACTGCTTTTTTCACAGGAGCCAGGGGAAGAGCCGCAAGTGCCAGCGCTCCGATTAGCACAGGCAGTACAAAGGGTGTGACACAGCCGAGATACAGCCCCGTGCCCAGAGCGCAGAACAGAGCCATGAATATGCGCAGCTGCCCGTCGCCAAGGCTCATGCCCAGATAGAACAGAGCGCAGAGGGCACACAGGCAGAAGATAAAGTCCGCCGGGGCGCTCTTCACTCCCAGACTTCGGCGCAGAGCGCGCAGCAGGTCATAGGCAACTCCCAGCACGGCGCCGAACAGCACAGAGCTGAGCGCCTGGGTAAGCTGTGTCAGAGCATATATCTCCATTAGTGGAAGATGCGCGCCCAGAGACTGCGGCTGGGGGCCACCTCCTCATAGCATAAATCGGTAATAAGGCCCTGAACGGCTACGTCGCCGGTGTCAAGGCTCAGACGGTCAATTTTCAGCTCCGAACCTCTTACTACAAGATTGCCGCACACCGTGGACATAACCACCTCGTTCTCGTCAAAACTGGCCACATCCTCCACGCCGGACACAGTCAGCTTTCCCCTGTCCTCCATAATGATATTATGGGTTTTCTTCAGACTTCTGCTCTTTTCCTCATAGGCCATTGCTTAACCCTCCTCGGTTTTTTTATACAGATATATGCACCCAAAGTTAGGGACATACCCGGCAAAATCGCAAAAATGGAAAAATACACTTGACAAAGCGGGGGCTTTTGATTATTATACAAGGCAAGAACTTAAAATCCCAAATGCAAAGACGGAGTTATGCATATTCGATTACAGCATCAGAGAGCCGGCGGGTGGTGTGAGCCGGTACTGGACGGTTATGCAGTCTCGCTCCCGAGCAGAACGCCTGAACTTTCAAGTAGGGCGCTCCGGCAGCCCCGTTACCATGGCTAAGAGCTTGTCTGAGCTCTGATGAGAGGCTGTATTTCGGCAATTCGGGTGGTACCGCGGAAAATTTTTCGTCCCTGAAGTTCATGGTGAACTTTGGGGGCTTTTTTGTTTTTATAACAGGAGGAATGAGAAATTGAAAAACATACGTATTGTGGATGTTACACTGAGAGAAAACGCTGCAAAAAGCGAGCTGACCATGAGCTTTAAGGAGAAGCTGGAAGTGGCCAAGCAGCTGGATAAGCTGAAGGTTGACGTTGTGGAGCTGCCTCCCATAGGAGACACCCCCAGCGACGGACTGCTGGCCCGTTCCATAGCCACAACCCTTAAAAACTCCGTTGTGTCCTGCCCCGCCGGCCTCACCGCCGCCGAGGCCGACAGAGCGTGGGGCGCCGTCTCCGCAGCCGCGCATCCCCGGCTGCACGTCATAGCCCCCACCTCCATAGTCCAGATGGAGTACAGCGTGGGCATGAAGCCGGCAAAGCTTCTGGAGACTGTTGGTGAGCAGGTCCGCTACTGCCGGACGCTCTGCGGCGATGTGGAGTTCTCCGCAGAGGATGCAACCCGCAGCGACATGGAGTTTCTGTTTGACGTACTGCGCGCCGTGATAGCCGCCGGAGCCACAACCATCACCCTGTGCGACAGCGCTTCAGCCATGCTGCCTGGTGAGTTCGGGGATTTCGTGGACGAGATAATCAGCCGCGTGCCGGAGATGGAGGATGTCACCCTTTCCGTCCAGTGCGGAAACGACCTGAAGATGGGCGCGGCAAACTCCTTCGCCGCCATAGCCGAGGGCGCGGAGCAGATTAAAACCGCCCTCAGCAGCGCTTTCAGCACCTCGCTGGAGACGATAACCAGGGCTATCCAGCTGAAGGGAGTGGAGATGGGACTGGGCTGCCGGGTGAAGAATACCGAGCTGCACAGAGCTGTCTCCCAGATGCGCTGGCTTGGCTCCGAGAAGAGCGAGACCAGCCCCTTTGATAACGGAGTGGCGGAGCAGTCGGTGCACGAGGGCATACGGCTGGACGCTACGGCGGATATACGCTCCGTAATTTCCGTAACCGCCAAGCTTGGCTATGAGCTCAGCGACGAGGATGCCGGCAAGGTGTACGAGGCATTCCTCCGGGTGGCGGCCAAGAAGCAGCATGTGGGAGGCAAGGAGCTGGAAGCCATAGTGGCCAGTACCGCCCTTCAGGCGCCGCCCGCTTACCGGCTGGTGAGCTATGTTGTGAACAGCGGCAATCTAATGGCCGCCACCAGCCACATTGTACTGGAAAAGAACGGCGCCAACATTCAGGGCGTGTGCATAGGCGACGGCCCGATAGACGCCAGCTTCCTGGCCATAGAGCAGATAATAGGCCGCCACTATGAGCTGGACGATTTCCAGATTCAGACCGTCACCGAGGGCCGCGAGGCCATGGGCGACGCTCTGGTAAAGCTCCGTGCCGGCGGAAAGCTCTATTCCGGCAAGGGCGTATCAACCGATATTATAGGCGCCAGCATTCACGCGTATATAAACGCCCTGAACAAAATTGCTTATGAGGAGAGCGGCAAATGAAACTCTCATTTAATACAAACGGATGGAACGAATTTTCATGGGTAGATTTCTACACCATGGCCATGGACCTGGATTTTTCCGGCATAGAAATACATAACATACTCTCCGAGGAGCTGTCGGGCAAGAACCGCCCATTTTCCTCCGAGCAGATAGTGGGCACGGCCCGCAAGATGCGGGAGCTGGGACTTGATATACCCTGCATAGACTTGGTGTGCGACATAGCGGACGGCGAAGCTGCCGATGAGAATCTCCGGCAGCTGGAGGCGGGCATAGGCAAGGCGGAGCTGCTGGGCTGCCCCTGCGTCCGCGTCCGCGCCGGAGATGACGACATGGGCGCCGGGGACAGCGCGGTAATAGCTCTTATGGAGCGCGCCCTGCCAATGGCCGAGCGGGCAAAGGTCAGCATACTTATTGAAACTGTGGGCATCTACGCCGACACCGCGCGGCTGCGGGATGTGCTCAACCACTTCGCCTGCGACGATCTGGCCGCCCTGTGGGACTATCACCATACCGTTCGCTTCGGCGGTGAGAGCACGGAGCAGACCATACAGAACCTGGGCGCTTTCGTGCGTCACATTCACATGAAGGACAGCGTGGTAAACCCTGACGGCGGCGTGGAATACCGCCTGATGGGTGACGGTACCCTGCCCATGGACGAGCTGATGCGGGCCCTGCGCAGCGTGAACTACGACGGCTACATGAGCTTTGAGTGGCAGCCCCAGTGGATGGAGGAGATACGCGACGCCGCCATAGTGTTCCCCCACTATGTGAACTATATGGGCCGCTTCGAGTCCGCCCCCGTGATACGCAAGCAGCTGCAGAGAAATGTGGCCGGTACAGGAAAATTCATCTGGGAAAAGAACAAGCTTATCCGCAAGACCTTCTCCCAGGTGCTGGACGCCATGGTGGAGGAGTTCCCCGACCAGTACTGCTTCAAATACACCACTCTGGACTACACCCGCACCTATGCGGAGTTCCGGGACGATGTGGATACCTTTGCCCGCAGCCTTATCGCCATGGGCGTAAAGGCGGGAGACAAGGTTGCTGTCTGGGCCACCAATGTGCCACAGTGGTATATCGCCTTCTGGGCCACAACTAAAATAGGCGGCGTGCTGGTCACAATGAACACCGCCTACAAGATACATGAGGCGGAGTATCTGCTGCGCCACTCCGACACCCATACCCTCATCATGATAAACGGCTGGCGCGATTCCGACTATGTGGCCGCCATCCGCGAACTCTGCCCGGAGCTGGATACCGCCGTGCCCGGCAAGCCCCTGCACTGCAAGAGGCTGCCTTTCCTGCGCAATGTCATAAATGTTGAATCCCGCCAGCCGGGCTGTATGACCTGGGACGAGGCCATGGCCATGTCCGCGGGCGTGCCCGTTGAGGAGGTATATCGCCGAGCCAACCAGGTGGATATCCACGATGTGGCAAATATGCAGTACACCTCCGGCACCACCGGCTTCCCCAAGGGCGTTATGCTCACCCATTACAATGTCGTGAACAACGGCAAATACATAGGCGACCATATGGACCTCTCCACCGCCGACCGCATGATGATCCAGGTGCCCATGTTCCACTGCTTCGGAATGGTGCTGAGTATGACAGCCTCCATGACACACGGCACCACCATGTGCCCCCTGCCCTATTTCTCCCCCAAGCCCGCTCTGGCCTGCATTAATCAGGAGCATATCACCACCTTCAACGGAGTGCCCACCATGTTCATTGCCATGATGCAGCATCCGGACTTCGGCAAGACGGATTTCAGCTATATGCGCACCGGCATAATGGCCGGCTCCAACTGCCCCGCAGACCTGATGCGCCAGGCCACCGAGGTTATGAATATGAAGCAGATAGTCTCCGTCTACGGCCAGACCGAGGCCAGCCCCGGCTGCACCATGTCCAGCTTTGATGATCCTCTGGACGTCCGCACGGACACCGTTGGCAGCGCCTTCGCCAATGTGGAGTGCAAGGTCGTAGACCCGGAGACCGGCGAGGAGTGCCCCGTGGGCGTAAACGGCGAGTTCGTGGCCCGTGGCTACAATATTATGAAGGGCTACTACAAAATGCCCGCCGCCACCGCCGCCGCCATAGATGCCGACGGCTGGCTCCACTCCGGAGATCTGGCCGCCAAGGACGAAAACGGCAACTACAGAATCACCGGCCGCCTGAAGGATATGATTATTCGCGGCGGTGAGAACATCTATCCCAGGGAGATTGAGGAGTTCTTCTATACTCATCCCAAGGTCAAGGATGTTCAGGTGATAGGCGTGCCCGATAAGCAGTACGGCGAGGAGATAATGGCCTCCATAGTGCTGAAGGCGGGCGAGGAAAGCTCCGTGGAGGAGATGAAGCAGTATGTGCGCGAGCATATGGCCCGCCACAAGGTGCCCCGCTACATCGACTTTGTAAAGGACTTCCCCATGAACGCCGCGGGAAAAATACTGAAGTACAAAATGCGCGAGGATGCCGCCGAGCGCATAGCCAGCGGAGAGCTTAAATAATATAAAGCCAGCCCGGACACAGTCCGGGCTGGCTTTATATTATCGGGGATGCGGAGTTTAATACGCCTTGCCTAGTATGCGGAAATCCTCCAGCACTATGGGGATGTCCGCGTATTTTTCGTTAAGGGAGCGGAGCAGGGCGCGGCTGCCGTCAAGCACAAGGCGTTTAAGGTAGGCGTTGCCGTCGTACACAAATACGCCTATTTCGCCGTTTTCCAGGGTCTCGCAGGGATGCACCCATACGGTCTGACCGTCCTGATACCGGGGCTCCATGCTGTCTCCCGCGACACGGACGCCGAATTTGGCCCCATCCGGAACATCCTCGGGAACCTCCGCCATGTGATGGCTGCTGTCCGACAGGAACTGACCGGTACCGGCTGATACCGCCAGGTCATACAGAGGGAGCAGCCGTGCCGCAGGCCGGGGCTTGTTGGAATAAAGTCCGCTGAGCCGCAGCAGGCGGGCGTAATCGGCCAGCTTCTCCCGTCCGGCGGAATTCAGCTCCGTGGCTATGCCGCAGCCCATGAATTCCCCTGATATGTCCTCCACATCCAGTATACGGCACAGCAGCAGAAATTGCCCGGCGTTGGGCTGGGATATGCCCTTCTCCCATTTGGAGACAGCCTGATTTGTTATTTCAACGCCCTTCGCGGCCAGCAGCTGAGCCACATCCTTTTGGGAAAGTCCGCGCTCACGCCGAAGCCGGGCGAGTGTTTTTCCTATAAATTTGTTCATTTGCAGCACCTCAAGTAAATTATAGCGCAAAAGGAGAAATACCACAAGAACTTTCGCTTGACCAGATATTGGATATGCAGTTAAATTTTACCAAGTGGCGTGGGAGAGCGAAAAAAGCTCGGAAATCAGACCCCAAGTGGGGAGAGACTGTGGAGACAGCCGCAGTAATCCTGACGATACAGCCCGTATTGGGCGGAGAGCTGAATGGAACGCTTGTAGCCCTCGCGCTTTTTGAAGTCAGAGGGCAGCCATTTTACGCCGTATTTTTCACCCAAAGCCACGCCGATTGAGTTTATGCGCTGAGCGTCCTTGTGCGGGCTGACGGTGAGGGTGGAGGCAAAGTAATCGAAGCCCCGCTCCGCTGCCTCACGGGCGGTGCGCTCCAGCCGCAGGGCAAAGCAGACCGAGCAGCGCGCGCCGCCCTCCGGCTCGTTTTCAAGACCGCGTACGGCCTCATCAAAGCGAGGGCCGTCCCAGCCGTTCTCCAGAATGGGTACCTCAGGACACATTTCGGCAAGCAGACGCTTCTGCGTCTCCAGCCGAATGGCGTACTCCTCCTCCGGCTGGATGTTTGGGTTATAAAAATGTACGGTCAAATCAAAATACTGCCGCAGATATTCTATGACGTAGCTGCTGCATGGGCCGCAGCAGCTGTGCAGCAGCAGTCTGGGGCGGCCGGTGAGATTTTTGATGACGGCGTCGGTTTGAAGCTGATAGTTGATTTTCATGGCAGACCTCCGTATATTGTGCCCATTGTACCACATATGTGCACCTGGGGACAGGGTATTTTCGCGCCGTGACAGGCATAGATTTTATCATCTGTGGACAAGGGGGCGCGGTGGAGTGGAAAAACAGCATTGGAGCGGAGAGGCGGGCTTTGTAGCGGCGGCCGCAGGAGCAGCCGTAGGATTTGGAAATTTGTGGAGCTTTCCGCGACACATAGCCGAGAGCGGCGGCGCGGTTTTTCTTATAGTATATCTGCTGCTTGCGGCGCTGGTGGGCTGTCCTCTGCTGATGGCGGAGCTGGCTGTGGGCAGAGAGACGGGCGAGCGCCCGGCGGAGGCTTTCCGCGCCATAGGCGCCGCGCCTCTCGGCGGGGTGCTGGGACAGCTGGCCAGCCTGCTTATGATGGGCTTTTACAGCGTGCTGGGCGGATGCTGCATACGCTATATGTTCAGAAATCTGGCAGGAGCATTCCGTGGCGGCAGCAGCGCCTCACTAAGCCTGTTTCTGGGCTATATTTCAAATGTGCCCCTTTCAGCGGCCTGCACCGTGCTGTTTATTGTTCTGTCGGCGCTCATCGTAATGGGCGGCGTGTCGAAGGGGCTGGAGCGCTTTTCGCGCTGGGCCATGCCGCTGCTTATATTCATGCTGCCGGGGCTTATTGTCTGCTCTCTGAGCCTTCCGGGAGCGACGGATGAGCTGGCGCGGGCCTTTGCCCTGCCTAAGGAGCTTTCCGCCCGGGAAGCCGTGGAAATAGCCGCGGCGGCAATGGCTCAGCTGTTTTTCTCCCTTTCACTTGGACAGGGGGTTATGCTTATATACGGCGCATATATGCCGGAGCGGATAAGTGTGCCCCGCTGCGCCATAGCGGTGATACTTGCCGACACCGCCGTGGCTGTCCTGGCGGCCATGGCCGTTGTGCCCGCTTTCCGGGCTGCCGGAGGAGGGGAAGAGGGGGCCATGATGCTGTTTGTGACCATGCAGAGCGTATTTGACGCCTATGGAGCCTGGGGCAGCTTTTTCGGATTTCTGTTTTATCTGCTGGTGCTGCTTGCGGCGGTAAGCTCAGCTGTGTCCCTGCTGGAGGTGCTCACCTCATTTGCAGGGGAAGGGGCCGGACGCAAAAGTGCGGCGGTGCTCTCCGGAGCCCTGGCGGCTATCCCGGCGGTGGCCATAGCAAGAGACGGCATGGGCTTCGGCGCCCTGCCTGAGATAATGGGCATGAGCTGGCTGGACGCCTCTGAGCTTTTTGCCGAGGCTCTGCTTATGCCGGTTTCCGCTCTGCTCATGCTCAGAGCGCTGCGGCAAAGCCGTGGCGGAGCTCTGCTGCGCCGGCAGCTGGGAGGACGCTGCGGCGTTTTAGTGTGGAGAAGCACATGGTATCTGGCGCCGCTGCTGCTTGCGGTTATGGGAGCAAGATTTTTGGGCCTGTAAAACTCCATGCGCCGCAGGAGCACCGCGATAACAGGCGAAATGCAAAGCGCCGCAGTCTCGGACATGACTGCGGCGCTTTGCAACGGAATAAATAAAGGAAAAGGAGACAGAGCGGAGGGACATCGGACTTGCCCTCAGTTCTGTTATAATTATAACAATCTTCTGCGGGTTTTGCAATAAGAACATGATTGAAATATTGTAGATTATTTAACAATATTACTATAGATATTGCACAAATATTTCCCGGATTATTCTCCGTAGCCCCGGGGATTGTTTTTCTGCCAGTTCCAGCTGTCCCGGCACATATCCTCAAGGCTCAGCCCGGCGGTCCAGCCAAGCTCCTTTTCCGCCAGGGAGCAGTCGGAGTAATACTCGCCTATATCGCCCGCCCGGCGGGGACCGACCACATAGGGTACGGGCACATCGTTTACCCGGGCAAAGGTGTTCACCAGCTCCAGCACGCTGTATCCACGGCCGGTGCCCAGATTGAAAGCCCTGGCGCCACGGTGGGAGGCGGCATAAGCAACAGCCTTTGTGTGGCCCTTTGCCAGGTCCACAACGTGGAGGTAATCCCGCACGCCTGTGCCGTCGCGGGTGTCGTAGTCGTCGCCGTATATGGTGAGCTGAGGCAGCACGCCCACGGCTACCCGGGAGATATAGGGCATCAGATTGCCGGGCACGCCCTGGGGGTCCTCGCCTATCAGTCCGCTGGGGTGGGCGCCTATGGGATTGAAGTAGCGCAGCAGCACGGCGGAGAAGGCTTCGTCGGATACGCACTTGTCCCGCAGTATCTCCTCGCACATGAGCTTGGTGCGGCCGTAGGGATTGGTGCAGCCGGTGGGGGTCTCCTCGGTGTAGGGTATCACGTCGGCGGTGCCGTAAACCGTGGCGGAGGAGGAGAACACAAAGTTCTTCACCCCGTGCCTGTCCATGGCCTCAAGCAATGTGAGCAGGCCGCCCACGTTTACCCGGTAGTAGTCCAGGGGCTTTTTCACGGACTCAGGCACGGACTTGAGTCCGGCAAGATGTATCACGCAGCTTATGTCAAAGTCGGAAAATACGCCGTCCAGCGCCCGGGCGTCGTTTATATCCCCCTGACGGAAGGCGGGAGACCTGCCGGTTATGCGGCCTATGCGCCGTATGCACTCGGCGCCGCTGTTGGACAGGTTGTCGAAAATAACGGGCTCATAGCCCGCCTCAATAAGCTCCACCGCGATATGGGAGCCTATATATCCGGCGCCGCCGGTGAGAAGTATGGACATGGTGATACCTCCGATTATTTGCATTTTACGTGCCATTATACGCTGTAACGGGAAAAAAGACAAGCCCGCGGGGAAGTGAAGAATGAATAATTGAGGTGGCGCTGCGCGCGTCAAAATTCTTTTCCTCCCCGGCCTCTTGCATCCCATTGCCGCCGGTGATATACTGCGGACATAACAAACTGAGAGGTGTATTATGCCTGTTTCGGAATATATTATCACAGCCGTTGAGGTGCTGGGCACGGTGGCCTACGCCGTGTCCGGGGCTATGGCGGCTATAGAAAAGCGCGCGGACTTTTTCGGCGTGATATTCCTGGCCTGCGTCACCGCCACAGGCGGCGGTATATTGAGGGATATGATGCTGGGCTGCTTCCCGCCGCGCATATTTTTCGATGCGCTGAATGTTACGGCGGCTTTGCTGACCTCCGTCGCCGTGTACTTTTTGGCGCGGAGATGGAAGGATTTTTACTTGGGCAACACCCGGGCCATAGATACCATAGATAATGTGTTCGACGCCCTTGGCCTGGGCGCTTTTACGGTAATGGGCGTGCAGATAGCCATTGAGTCGGGCCTTGAGCAGAACTGCCCGGCGGCCCTGTTCATGGGCATGGTCACGGGCATAGGCGGCGGACTCATCCGCGACACCATTGTGAATGAAATGCCCTTTGTGCTGAAAAAGCGCATTTACGCCGTGGCCACCCTCATAGGCGGTCTGTGCTACTATCTGCTGCTGGGCAGCGCGGGACAGACTGCCGCGGCCTTCCTGTCCATGGGTGTGACTTTTGCCATACGGATGCTGGCCACTCATTACCGCTGGAATCTGCCTCCGGCCATTTAAATGCTCCGGATGACCTCCAGAGCGTCGGCATAGCAGTTCTTGCCGCAGGCCAGCACGGAGCATTTCTCCCTGTTGGACGGGGCGGAGCCGTCAAACTGAGTTACGATGGCCCCGGCCTCCTGAGCTATGAGATGCCCCGCGGCGTGGTCCCAGGGGGAGATAGTGTACTCGAAATACACATCCGCCCGGCCTGCGGCGATATAGCACAGGTCCAGCGCCGCCGAGGCGGCGCGCCGCACATCCAGCCCCCGCAGGAACAGGGACTGAGCCGCGGCGAAGGATTTTTCCGCCAGCTCGTGGTTGTAGGGAGAGGAGCCGAAAAGCGTAATGGCATGGCTTATGTCCCGCTCCGAGGCGCGGATGGGCTGTCCGTTCAGGAAGGCGCCCCGGCCCTTCTCGGCGGAGAACATTTCGTCCAGATAGGGATTATACACAGCGCCCAGCACGGTCTCTCCCTTTAGGTCCAGAGCCGCGGATATGCAGCTGTGGCGGAAATCCCGGGTGAAGTTGGTGGTGCCGTCTATGGGGTCCACTATGAAGAGCTTTTCCCGCTCCAGATGGCGGGCAGCCTCCTCCTCGCCCAGAAAGCCAGCCTCCGGACAGAGGGCCATGAGCTCTTTTTCCAGAAAGGCCTGTATCTGCCGGTCAAACTGGGTCACCAGGTCGGCGCGGCCGGATTTTTCGCTCACCTCCACGTCGTGGGCGGACAGCAGTATTTGTCCCGCCCGGCGGAGGATGTTTTCAAGTTCATTCAGCATTTTTCTGCTCCTTTGCCTGTTTTATGGAAAGGGAAATGCGCTTTTTCTTCTCGTCCGCCTCCAGCACCATCACGGTGACGATGTCGCCCACGGACAGGACTTCGCTGGGATGGCGGATAAATTTGCTGCATATCTGGGAGATGTGTACCAGCCCGTCCTGGTGGACGCCTATGTCCACGAAGGCGCCGAAGTCTATGACGTTGCGCACGGTGCCCGTGAGTATCATGCCCGGCTTCAGGTCCTTTATCTCCATGGCTCCGGTGCGCATGAGGGGGGCGGGCAGCTCCTCGCGCATATCCCGGCCGGGCTTCTGAAGCTCCCGGGCTATGTCCCGCAGGGTGGGCAAGCCCACGCCGCAGTCCGAGGCGCACTTTTCCGCGCCCAGAGCCTTGATGCGCGCGTCCAGCTCGTCCAGAGCGCCGTTTTTGGCGTCCGTGAGGCTGTAACCGCATTCTTCCAGCAGCTTTTCCGCGGCGGCGTAGCTCTCCGGGTGGACGCCGGTGTTGTCCAGCACGTTTTTGGACTCCGGCACGCGCAGGAAGCCCGCGCACTGCTCAAAGGCGCGCTTGCCCAGCTTGGGCACTTTCAGAAGCTGTTTTCTGGCGGTGAAGGGGCCGTTTTCGTCCCGGTAGGCCACTATGTTTTTCGCGGTGGCGCTGTTGAGACCCGACACCCGGACCAGCAGGGAGGCCGAGGCGGTGTTCACATCCGCGCCCACGGAGTTTACGCAGTCCTCCACCACGCCGGAGAGAGCCTCGTCCAGCCGATGCTGGGGCATATCGTGCTGATACTGGCCCACGCCTATGCTCTTGGGGTCTATCTTCACCAGCTCCGCCAGGGGGTCCTGCAGCCGGCGGGCTATGGATACCGCCGAGCGCAGGGATACGTCGTATTCGGGGAATTCCTCCGCGCCCAGCTTGGAGGCGGAGTACACCGAGGCCCCCGCCTCGGACACCACGGCGTAGCGCACGCCGGGCAGCTTTTGGAGCATATCGGCTATGAACAGCTCCGACTCCCGGGAGGCGGTGCCGTTGCCTATGGCTATGCATTGCACTCCGTGCTTATTTATCATGGAGCTGAGTATGCGCCCGGCCTCCGCGGTCTTGTTGTGGGGCGCGGTGGGGTACACAACGCCTGTGTCCAGCACCTTGCCTGTGCCGTCCACCACGGCCACCTTGCAGCCCGTGCGGAAGCCGGGGTCAAAGCCCAGAGTCACGCAGCCCTTTACCGGGGGCTGAAGCAGCAGGGGCCGCAGATTCAGGGCAAAGTTGCCTATTGCGCCCTCGGAGGCCTGCTCCGTGAGGGCGGAGCGCATTTCACGCTCCATGCTGGGGGCTATGAGCCTGTCGTAGGCGTCCTCCGCCGCGGCGCGGACAAAGGCGCTGCCGGGGCGTCCCGGCTGTATGACGGAGCGTATGGCCACGCCCGCTGCGGCGTTTCGGTCAAGCTCAAGAGAAATTTTCAGAAAGCCCTCCTTTTCGCCCCGGTTCATGGCCAGTATCTGGTGGCCCTGGAGCCTGGACAGGTTTTGGCGGAAGTCGTAGTACAGGCGATAGACGCTGTCCTCCTCCTTCGCGGCACAGCTCACCAGTACGGCCCGGCGGAGCATAAGCTCCCGCAGGCCGCCGCGCACGGCTGCGTCGTCGGATATCTGCTCTGCTATGATATCGCTTGCGCCCTGGAGGGCGTCCTCAAGGGTCTCCACGCCCTTTTCGGGATCAATATATGGGAGCGCCAGCTCCTCCGGCTCGGCGTTCTGCTCAAGTATGGCTGCCGCCAGACCCTCCAGGCCCTTTTCCCGGGCTATGGAGGCGCGGGTGCGGCGCTTGGGCTTGTAGGGGCGGTAGATGTCCTCAAGCTGGGCCAGGGTCTCGGCTCTGTCCAGAGCGGCGGTGAGCTCCTCCGTCAGCTTGCCCTGGGCCTCTATGGAGCGCTGCACCTCATCCCGGCGGCTCTCCAGAGAACGCAGGTATTGCAGGCGGTCGGCAAGGGCGCGTATGGCGGTGTCGTCCATAGTGCCGTGCATCTCCTTGCGGTAGCGGGCGATGAAGGGCACGGTGTTGCCCTCGTCCAGCAGGCGTATGACATTTTCGACGTGCTCGGGCTTTTTCCCCAGCTCGCCGGCGATTATTTTGATAATATCCATTTGTGGGATTCCTCCGTAAGATGTGAAAGGTGGGTGGCTGTGTGATCAGAATCGTAAAGCGGATCTTAGTACTGACGTTTTTCTTTGCCATGGCTGTGTCGGCGGCGGTGGGTATCAGCGGTGTACACGAAAATACCCATAAAAATGATACCGGGGAGCGGCCTGTGCTATGGGAGAGCCCCTGCGCCAAGGTTGAATATGCAGGCGAACCGGATGGCTATAAGGAGGACTGGCAAAAGGCTTTCGCTATGTTTTTTGACAGTCTTGACCTTGTTGAGAAAAGCGGCAAGCCGCCGGAAGAGTGGATATACCGTGTGACCTTCAACTGGAACCGCTACTGCCTTGGCATGGAAGAAATAGTTGTGCGCGTAGGCGGGGACTTCATAGCTTATAACGACAAAAAATATGTATTTCCTCCCGAGGTGGACTTTGACCAGGTACTGGAGACAATAGATGCGTTGTATGAGCGCATTGATGACTGAATCATTCCCCGTCGGGCAGCTCCACTATGCGGGGAGTTACGCCCAGGGCGGGGAGGATGCGCTCCATGAGGTCGGCGGTGCGTATCTTCAGGGAACTGGTGCTTATGCAGGGGTGGCAGCCGATGTAAGGCTCACGCAGAACATCCGCGTCTATAACAAGCTGCACCTGATGCCCGGTGTCGTTTAAAAGTCCCAGCACGGTGACGGAGCCGGGCTGCAGGCCCAGAAGCCGCTCCATATTCTCCGCGGAGGCGAAGCTCAGCCGGGAAACTCCCAGGATTTTGGATACCGTTCCCGTGCGGAAGCTCTTGTGTCCAGGCATCATCAGCAGATAAAACTGAGTTGCCTGCCGGTTGCAGAGAAACAGGTTCTTGCATACGTGAACATCCAGAAGCTTCTCAATGGCGGCGCAGGCCTCTATGGTGTCTGTGTGCTCATGGTCGGCGCGGAGATATTCTATGCCAAGAGAGCTGAGAAAGGCGTAGGCGCGCTTCTCTGCGTCAATGCGGTTTTCCGCGTCCGCGGGAGCGCCGGTGTATATTTGGGGGTCGAGTTTAAGGCTCATTGGAATTCTCCTTTGTTTAATGACAAGACATTTTAGCATAAATATCCCAAAAGTAAAAGCGCTGTGCAGGTTGTTTTTTCTCTCAGAAAATGGTATAATGAAAAAATAAAAAGAGCTTATTGGCCTTTTCGGAAAGGACGGTATAATTATGAAGGATATCATTATCACCATCAGCAGAGAATATGGCTGCGGCGCCCGCGAGGTGGGCGAAAAGCTGGCAAAGCGCCTGGGAATTCCGTATTACGACAAGCATCTGGTGGAGATGGCGGCACAGCGCAGCGGACTGACTCCTGAATTTATCGAAAAGACTGAGCAGCGCAATACCGGTGGCGTGTTCTACGGCGGTACGGCCATGAACAGCATGGGCGGCGTTATGAACGGAGGAACCTCCCTGGCAGACCAGGTGTATCTGGCTCAGTTTGGAACTATCCGCGAGATAGCGGCCAAGGGCAGCTGCGTTATAGTCGGCCGCTGTGCCGACGCCATACTTAAAGACGATTACAAGTGCCTGAACATTTTCCTCCACGCCGATATGGAAAAGCGGGTGGAGCGGGCCGTTAAGGTCTACGGCGTTGACCCGGATAAGGCTGAGCGCGTGGTGCGCGACACGGATAAGGCCCGCGCCAAGCACTACAAATATTACAGCGACCGCAAATGGGGCGAGGCAGATAACTATGATATTACCATGAACATAAGCTCTTTCTCTATTGACGGAGCTGTGGATATACTGGCCGACAGCATCCGCGCCATGAAAAAATAAAGCAGTCCCCGGAACCGACATAAGAATCGGTTCCGGGGACTTTTTGCTCTTGCGGCGCCCTTTCGCCCCTATGCGCATATGCGATGAAGTACAATGAATAAAAATATTTGCGGAGGGGTTTATGAGAATGCGCGTTATGGCGTGGGTCATATTGCTGGCGCTCCTGTTAGCCTGTCCCGCTGAGGCCTGGTACAGCAGAGAGCTTGACTACATGGCGATAATGCTTCAGTCGGCCTGTGAGGCGGACTGGGAGACAGGGCAGTACGCTCAGTTTGCCCGGGATGCGAAAATAGACGATATGAGGCTTCATTATAAAAAAGTAAGCTATGAGGACCTGTATCTGCTGGCCTGCTTAATCAGCGCCGCTTCTGAAGCCGAGGGGCGGGAGCTGATGTCCGAAGTGGGGGACGGAACTGTGGCGGAAACGCTTTTTCAGCCGGGAGCGTGTCAGCTTGTGAGCACGGGTATGTGCCCGGAGAAGGAGAGCGTTTTGGCGGCCAAGCGGCTGTTGGAGGAAAATAGTGAAGAATGAATACTTGTGGTACGGACCGCGTCCTAAAGCTCTTTCCTCCCCTGTTAGGGGAGCGAAGCCTTTTGGAAGTGCGGCGCCTGGAGGGAAGAAAAATACGGACTGCCCGCAGGCAGTCCGTGTGGTTCAGAAGATATCTTCCCTGACTTCCTCGGGAGGCAGCTCCAGCAGCTGGGGATTGCGCAGGAAGTATTTTATGTGCTTGAAGGCGTTGGCGTAATAGAAGCCGTCGCATATGCGTTCGTCCAGCACGGCGCAGAAATCCACGTATTTTCGCTCCTCCACGCGGCCCTCGCGGTTGACCTCCACGGCCCGGCGCCGGGCGCCGAAGGAGAGAAACACCGGCAGATTGCCGAAGTTATATATATGGTGGTAAATTGGAGGTATGCCCAGAGAGCCCATGTCGGTGATTATCATTGAGCCGTGGAAGGGACTGGCCTCGACAACGGAGGCGGGCAGCTTGTCGTAGTAGTCCAGCAGATGCAGCAGCCGCACCGCTGCGCGCAGAGCAAAGCGGGGCAGACGCGTGAGAGAAGCGGCTATATCCTCCATGTCGTTGGTGCCGTCGTTGGCTTTTATCTCGTCTATTTTCTCGTTCATTTTGCGGTAGACGTCGAAAATAGTGTCGGTGGGCTCAAAATGTACCTTTATTGAAGCGTCGGGCGCTTCAGAGGTGAGCTCGCGTTTTACGGACATGACAACCTGTATGTCGCTGCGTGAGAAAATGCGCTGGCCGGAGACAAACCGGTTTACACCGGGACAGTAGGCCAGAGAGCGCACATATGCCGCAATGAAAAGATGCAGCATACCCATGCCGCGATAGCCCTCGCTGCGCTTCTGGCGCAGCCAGAGGTCTATATCTGTGACCTCCAGACTGTCGGAAAAACTGTTGCAGGCGTCGGAGCGCTGGCGCATTATAAAGGGCATGAAGCTGAATACAGGGGCGAGGCTGCGAATAAGACGTCCGTCTCTGCGGTCGCCAATTCTTTTATTGTAGGTGAGATCTGCCATGTGGTCCTCCCGAATATTTACGATTCCTTTATGTGATTGCTACAACAGTATACATTCTATCATCAAATAAAACAAGCAGAAACCGCTGTTTTTTTAATGCGTGAGTGTGTAAAAAGGAAATTACGCAGGGCGCATCACATTGTAAAAAGCTACAATAGTTAAAATGTTGTCAAAATTTATTGTCAATTATTAGGCAATATTTTGGCTTAATAATTCTTAATTTTGGTTGAAATATAAAGAATCTCGGTTTATAATGACAACAAGGGTTTGTATTGTCTTTTTGCATAATGGAAAAAAGAAATGGCATAGAGATGCACCCGTCAGTTTGTGAAATAGGAGGTGTAGGGATGTCTCTTGAAGCAATTAAGACCATCAGCGAGGCCGAGGAGCAGGCGAAAAATATACGTGCTCAGGCCGCGGCTGAGGCAAAGCGCATAGCAGGCGAGGCCGAGAGCGCCGGAAGGGCTGCCGTGGAGGCGGCGGAGAAAAAGGCTGCCGAGGAGCTGGCCGGACTGACGCAGAAGGCCGATGAAAAGGCTGTGGCCAGCGCCAAGACGCTTGCCGCGGAAAACGACAGGCAAAAGGCCGGGCTCCGCAGCAGGGCGGAGAAGCGTATGGATGATGCTGTCTCGCTAATTGTGGAAAGGATTGTGAACAGCTAATGGCAATAGTAAAAATGAAAAAGCTGAGGCTGCTGGCGATCAAAACTCAGAGGGATGAGCTCCTGCGCAGGCTGCAGCTGCTTGGCTGCGTGCAGGTGTCGGAGCCGGAGAAGGCCGACGAACAGGTAAACCTCAGCCGCGAGAGCGGCGACGTTGCCGGACGCAGAGAGGAACATCGTGAGCTGAGTAATGCTCTGGCCCTTCTGGACAGATATGCCTCGGTAAAGGACGGAATGTTTGCACAGCGCCCCGAGGCGCCGTGCGCCACAATTATGGACAGCTCCGGCCGGGGAGAACAGCTTGCCCTGGCGCGGAAGATTATCGAGCTGGATGAGAGCATAAAGCGCATTGCCGCCCGGGAAATGGATAAGCAGAACGCCATAGACGCCCTGCAGCCCTGGCTGAGCATGGAGCTGCCCCTCGATTACAGGGGCACGAAAAATACCGGCGCGCTCTTCGGCAGTGTTCCCGCCGCCGTGGAGTTGAATGCCATGAAAAGCGAGCTTGCGGAGAAATGCCCCTGCAGCGCCCTGTATGAAATATCCTCCGACAGGGAACAGCACTACGTGCTGGTCCTGTTCCACGAATCCGAGAGGGCGGAGCTCACCGAGCTGCTGCGCTCTTTCTGGTTCTCGGCAATGGCGCTCACCGGCACTCCCGGCACAGCAAGGGAAAACGCCGACAGAGCAAAGGCCGAGCTGAAAAGCCTTAAAGAGGAGCGCGAGCGTCAGGCAGGCGCGATAGCCGCTGAAAAGCCAAACCGGGATACTCTGAAGCTGGCCATAGACAGCGCGGCCGCGGATATAGCCCGGGCGGAGGCGGCGGAAAAGCTCCTGAGCACACGCAGCACCGTGGTGCTGGAGGGCTGGATACCCGCCGGAGCGGAAGCAAAGCTGGAGGGCGAGCTGAAGGATTTCGACTGCGCCTGGGAGACGGAGGAGCCGGACCCGGAAAAGCCGGAGGAGGTGCCCGTCAAGCTGCGCAGCAATCCGCTGACGGAGCCCATGAACGTGCTTACGGAGATGTACAGTCTCCCGGCGTACAACGGCGTGGACCCCAACCCGCTGATGCTGCCCTTCTTCCCCCTGTATTTCGGCATAATGTTCGCCGACATGGGCTACGGCCTGCTGCTGGTGCTGGCCGGCCTGTTCATGAAGCTCAAGCTGAAGCCCCGGGGCGCCATGAAGCACTTCTCCGGCCTTATGCTGGAGGGCGGAATAATGGCCTTCATCTTCGGCGCTCTCACCGGCGGCTTCTTCGGCGACTCCCTCACATGGATAGCGGGCTTCATGGGCAAGGAATTCGCCCTGCCCGTGCTCATCGACCCCATGAACGACACCACGGCCATACTTGTGGCGTCCCTGGTGCTGGGCATGATACAGCTGCTCACGGGCGTGCTGGTAAACGGCTGGCTTCTGCTCAGGGACGGCAAAAAGGCCGACGCTTTCTGGGCGGTGGCGCCCGTGCTGGTTATATTCGGCGGCCTGGGCCTGGGCGTGGCGGGCATTACATGGCTGGCGGCCATAGCCGGCGCCGTCATGGTGGTGTATGCCGAGGGCAGAGCCAGCGGCTCCATAGGCGGAAAGATAGGCAGCGGCCTCTACGGCCTGTATAACTTCGCCAGCGGCTGGTTCGGCGATATCCTGTCCTACAGCCGTCTGATGGCGCTCATGCTGGCAGGCTCCGTTGTGGCACAGGTCTTTAACTCTCTGGGAGCCATGGGAGGGCCCCTGCTGTTCGCGGTGGTGTTCCTGGTGGGACACGGCCTGAACATAGCCCTTAACCTAATAGGCTGCTTCGTACACGCGCTTCGTCTCCAGTATCTGGAGTATTTTGGCAAATTCTATCGGGAGGGCGGAAAGCCTTTCAGCCCTCTGACAATAAAAACAAAATATGTAGACATCAAGGAGGATTAACAAATGAGTTTCTTTGCTGATTTTGGCGGTATGGCCATAGGTTTCCTGGGCGCCGGTCTTGCGGCGGCCCTGTGCTGCGCGGGTTCCGCCCGCGGCTGCGGTATCGCAGGTGAGGCCGGTACCGGCCTGCTGAGCGAGGACCCCTCTGCTTTCTACAAGGTCATGATAATTCAGGTCATCCCCGGCACCCAGGGCCTGTACGGCTTCGTGGTGTGGTTCCTGGCCATTAACTTTATGACCGCGGCCATGGCGGCAAACGGCGGCGCGCTCTCCGTTGAGCAGGGCCTCCAGTACGCCTGCGCCTGCCTGCCCATGGCAATAGGCGGCGGCATCTCCGCTCCCGCACAGGGCAGAGTTGCGGCAGGCACCATAAACCTGCTGGCCAAGCGCCCCAACGACTGGTTCAAGGGCATCATGCTCTGCGTTGTTGTTGAGTTCTACGCCATCCTCTCCCTGCTGGCTTCCTTCATCATGCTGACCAGAATTTAAGTCTGGTCTCATAAGGACTGATAATATGAACGGTATTGAAAAAATTACCGCCCGTATCCTGGCTGACGCCCAGACCGAGGCCGACGCCGTAAAGGCCGAGGCCGAAGCCCGGTGCGCGCAGATACGCGGTGAATACGACAAGAAAGCCCAGGAGGAATACTGGCGCCTTGTCCGCTCCGGCGTGGCCGACTGCGAGGCGAGGGTGCAGCGTCTGGGCAGGACTGCCGAGATGGAGGCGAAGAAAAACCTCCTGGCCCTGAAGCAGGAGCTGGTCTCCGCCGCCTTTGACCAGGCTGTGGAGCAGGTGCGCGCCATGCCTCAGGAGCAGTATGTGGAATTCCTGGCCCGTCTGGCTGCCAAGGCGTCTGACAGTAAAGGCGAGGAGCTGGTTATGGCTCCACGGGACGCCGGACTGGGCGAGGCGGTGGCCGAAAGTGCGAACGAGCTTCTCGGCGGCGGAAAGCTCCGTTATGACGGGGCGACCCGGGAGATGCTGGGCGGCGTGGTCCTGCGCGACGGCGACATAGAGATAAACTGCAGCATAGAGACCCTGGTGGCCCAGTATCGCTACGAGCTGGCCTCCCAGGTGGCTGAGGTCCTGTTCGGCTGAAAGCATTAACCATTGCCTGGGCGGTAAAAAGGGCCGCCCGGCATGACAAGGAGGTATTAGCTTGTCAGACAAGAAGATAACAGATCAGGATTATCTGTTCCTGTCGGCAATGGTCAAGGCCAGAGAGTCGAAGATGCTCACCACCGAGACATACGAGCGTATGCTCTCGGCTCAGAGCTATGAGGATGCGGCAAAGATACTGGTGGACTGCGGCTATGAGGATATGTCACGCATGAGCTCCGCTCAGGTGGAGAAGGCTCTCAACGACCGCCGCGCCGCGATTTTTGCCGACATTGCCGCCAGGGCGCCCGAAAAGGGCGCCGCCGAGGCTTTCATGCTCAAATACGACTATCACAACGCCAAGGTTATACTGAAGTCCAGAGCGGAGGGCGTCTCCGGCGAGCATATGCTCTCCGAATCCGGACGGGTATCCCCGAAGGTGATGGCCGAGGCCTATGACAACGACGATTACAGATTCCTTCCGGGACTGCTGGGCTCCGCAATGGCGGAGGCCAGAGGAATACTGGCCCGTACCAACAATCCTCAGCTTGCGGATTTCTGCCTTGACCGGGCGTATTTCGCGGAGCTGGGCGCCCTGGCAAAAAACATGGGCGGCAGCTTTCTGGAGAAGTACGCCGCCGTGCTGGTGGACGGGGCGAATATGCGCGCCGCCGTGCGCACCGTGCGCATGGGACGTGGAATAGAGTTTATGAAGACCGCTATGGTCGAGGGCGGCAGCGCTTCGCCCGAGCGGGTCATGGCCGCCGCCGTGAACGAAAACCTCACTGAGCTTTATGACGGCACGGTGTATGCCGGGGCCGCGAAGCTGGGAGACGAGGCTGCCAAGGGCGGCGCCCTCACGGCCTTTGAGATGGCCTGCGACAACGCCGTAACGGCCTTTCTCAAATCGGCCAAGCTGGTGAGCTTCGGGGACGCGCCGGTAATAGCCTATCTGGCCGCGGTGGAAAACGAGTGCACCAACCTGCGCATGGTGCTCACCGGCCGGCTGGCGGGTATCGCGCCTGAGAATATCAGGGAAAGACTGAGGAAGAGCTATGCATAAGATTGCGGTTCTCGGCTCCAGAGAGACGGTTATGGGCTTCAAGGCTCTGGGGCTGGAGGTATTTCCGGCTGAGACCGGCGATGAAGCCAGACAGATATTCAAAACACTTACGCACACAGGCGGGGGCTACGCCATCATATATGTGGAGGAAAACCTGGCTCTTGAGCTCAGCCACGAGATAGATAAGCTGAAGGATCTCCCCACACCGGCGGTCATCCTCATACCCGGACGGGGCGGCAGCCTCGGACTGGGAAAGAAAGCCCTTGCCGCCGCAGTGGAGCGCGCCGTGGGCAGCGCCATATAGCAGCGGCAACACACGACTTCTCATGAAGGAAGGTAAGTAAATGAGCGGAAAAGTAATTAAAGTATCCGGACCGCTGGTAGTGGCCGAGGGTATGCAGGACGCCAACGTCTCCGACGTTGTGCGTGTCGGCTCCCTGGGACTTATCGGCGAGATCCTTAATATGACCGGTGACCAGGCGTCCATCCAGGTCTACGAGGAGACGGCGGGCCTTGGCCCCGGCGCCGAGGTCACCACCACCGGCGCCCCCCTCTCCGTGGAGCTGGGACCCGGACTTCTGGAAAATATTTACGATGGTATCCAGCGTCCCCTGGCGGAGATCCGTGAGCTCACCGGCCACTGCATCCCCCGCGGCGTGAGCATCCCCGCCCTGAACCGCAGCCGGGTGTGGGACTTTGTCCCCACCGTAAAGGCCGGCGACAGCGTGGTTCCCGGCGATGTTATAGGCACCGTGCAGGAGACTACCGCAATCACACATAAGATTCTGGTGCCCGTTGGTGTGAAGGGTACTGTTAAGAGCGTCACCCCCGGCAGCTTCAATGTGGAGCAGACCGTCTGCGTCGTCACCGATGAGAAGGGAAACGACCGTGAGCTAACCATGATGCAGAAGTGGCCCGTCCGTGTGAACCGCCCCTATGTGAACAAATTCGTGCCCGATAAGCCTCTGGCCTCCGGCCAGCGCGTTATCGACACCATGTTCCCCCTGGCAAAGGGCGGCACCGCCGCCGTGCCCGGCCCCTTCGGCAGCGGCAAGACCGTTGTGCAGCACCAGCTTGCCAAGTGGTCGGATGTGGACGTTGTGGTCTACATCGGCTGCGGCGAGCGCGGCAACGAGATGACCGACGTTCTCAACGAGTTCCCCGAGCTGAAGGACCCCCGCAGCGGCCAGGCGCTTATGAAGCGCACCGTGCTTATAGCCAACACCTCCGATATGCCCGTTGCCGCCCGTGAGGCCAGTATCTACACCGGCATCACCATAGCCGAGTATTTCCGCGACATGGGCTACGACGTGGCCGTCATCGCCGACTCCACCTCCCGCTGGGCAGAGGCTCTGCGTGAGATGTCCGGCCGTCTGGAGGAGATGCCCGGCGAGGAGGGCTATCCCGCGTACCTGGCCTCCCGTCTGGCCCAGTTCTACGAGCGCGCCGGCGTTGTCCGCTGCCTGGGCAGCGATGAGCGCCGGGGCAGCCTCACCGCCATCGGCGCCGTGTCGCCTCCCGGCGGCGATACCTCCGAGCCTGTCTCCCAGGCCACCATGCGTATAGTCAAGGTGTTCTGGGGCCTGGACAGCTCCCTGGCCTACGCCCGCCACTTCCCCGCCATCAACTGGCTCACCAGCTACTCCCTGTATGTGGACAGCCTGAAGCCCTGGTACGACGCGAACTTCGGCCCCCAGTTCATGAAGAACCGCGAGCGCGCCATGTCCCTGCTCCAGGAGGAGGCCAGCCTGCAGGAGATAGTCAAGCTGGTCGGTCAGGACGCCCTTGGCGCCAACGACCGCCTGACTCTGGAAACCGCCAAGATGATACGCGAGGACTTCCTGCAGCAGAACGCCTTTGTGGATATAGACAGCTTCTCCTCCTGCGAGCGCCAGTTCGGCCTGCTGGGTATGATACTGGACTACGACGCCCGCTGCCGCGAGGCTCTGAAGAAGGGCGCCGACCTTGAAAAGCTGTTCCGTATAGCCGCCCGGGAGGGAATAGGCCGCGCCAAGGGCGTTGACGCTGACAAGTATGCCAAGGTCTACGCCGACATACGCGCCGAAATGGCCGCAGAGATAGACGAGATTACCGCGGGAGGTGATGAGCAGTGATCAAGGAATACAGAACTATAAAGGAAATCGCCAGCCCGCTTATGATGGTCCAGAACGTGGAGGGCGTAACCTATGACGAGATGGTCGAGATCGAGCTGCCCACCGGCGAGAAGCGCCGTGGCAAGGTGCTGGAGGTAAACGGCGGCACCGCTGTTGTCCAGCTTTTCGAGTCCGCAGCCGGCATCAACCTGGCTCAGAGCAAGGTCCGCTTCCTGGGACACAGCCTTGAGCTGGCCGTGGCCGAAGATATGCTGGGCCGCGTGTTCGACGGCATGGGCAACCCCATAGACGGCGGACCAGAGATCCTGGCTGAGGAGCACAGGGATATCAACGGCCTGCCCATGAACCCCGCCGCCCGTGCCTACCCCTCCGAGTTCATTCAGACCGGCGTCAGCACCATAGACGGCCTGAATACTCTGGTCAGAGGCCAGAAGCTGCCCATATTCTCCGGCTCCGGCCTGCCCCACGCGAACCTGGCCGCGCAGATCGCCCGCCAGGCAAAGGTGCTGGGCACGGAGAGCAACTTCGCCGTCGTGTTCGCCGCCATAGGCATCACCTTTGAGGAGTCCGAGTTCTTCGTACAGGAGTTCAAGCGCACCGGCGCCATAGACCGTACCGTGCTGTTCATAAACCTGGCCAACAACCCCGCTGTTGAGCGTATAGCCACCCCGCGCATGGCCCTCACCGCCGCCGAGTACCTGGCCTTTGAGAAGGATATGCACGTTCTGGTCATCCTCACGGATATCACCAACTACGCCGAGGCCCTCCGTGAGATCTCCGCCGCCAAGAAGGAAGTCCCCGGCCGCCGCGGCTATCCCGGCTACCTCTACACCGACCTGGCTCAGATGTATGAGCGCGCGGGCCGCCGGGTGGGCAAGGAGGGCTCCATCACCATGATACCCATACTCACCATGCCCGAGGACGATAAGACTCACCCCATCCCCGACCTTACCGGCTATATCACCGAGGGCCAGATCATCCTGTCCCGCGAGCTGTACCGCAAGGGTATTGTTCCTCCCGTGGATGTGCTTCCCTCCCTCAGCCGTCTGAAGGACAAGGGCATAGGCGTGGGCAAGACCCGCGAGGACCACTCCGGCACCATGAACCAGCTGTTCGCCGCCTACTCCAAGGGCAAGGAGGCAGCCGAGCTCATGACCATCCTGGGCGAGGCCGCCCTCAGCGATACGGATAAGCTCTACGCCAAATTCGCGGAGGAGTTCGAAAAACGTTATGTAAACCAGGGCAACGACACCAACCGCAGCATAGAGGAGACTCTGGACCTGGGCTGGGAGCTGCTGAGCATACTGCCCAAGAGCGAGCTCAAGCGAGTCAAGGTGGAGCATATCGAAAAGTATATGGAGAAGAAGGCTGACTGAGCGCCGCGCTCCGTCCGTCCCCAGGAGGTGACTTACATTGGCAAGCACGGCAATAACCCCCACCAGAATGGTGCTCAACCAGCTTAAAGGGCGGCTCAAGACGGCATCCCGCGGCCACAAGCTGCTGAAGGATAAGCGCGACGAGCTGATGCGCCAGTTCATGGACATAGTCCGCCGCAACCGCCAGCTGCGTCAGAATGTGGAGTCGGGCCTCACAGAGGCCTTCGCCGCCATGACCGTTGCGGGCGCCATAATGTCTCCCGAGATGCTGGAGCAGGCTCTGCTCTATCCCCGCCAGCAGGTGAAGCTGGATGTGGGCAGCCAGAATATCATGTCCGTAAACGTGCCGGTGTTCAATTTCCAGACCGAGACCGCCGACGCGGGCGACCTTTTCCCCTACGGCTTTGCCCAGACCTCCGGCGAGCTGGATGACGCCCTGACCAGGCTCAACCAGGTGTTTTCCGATATGCTGGAGCTGGCTCAGGTGGAGAAAAGCATGCAGCTTATGGCGCAGGAGATAGAAAAGACCCGCCGCCGCGTAAACGCGCTGGAATACGTCATGATACCGGAGCTGCAGGAGAATATCAAATACATCACCATGAAGCTGGCCGAAAACGAAAACGCCACCAAGGTCCGGCTGATGAAGGTGAAGGACATGGTCCTCCAGCAGGCACACGACTTTAAATACTGAATTAAAAACACCGCCCCAAGGGGCGGTGTTTTTAAGACTGCCGAAAAACCCATATGGGCTTTTTCGGCAAATGGCCGCACTTCGTTCTGCGCCTCGGTTGTTCGCCGCAGGCGAACAATTCGACGCTCGCTCCGCGAAGAGTGTTTTCTGCCACGTACACGCCGCGGCAGAAAACGGATTTGATTTTTTTCGCCGCTCCGGCGGCGAAACTCTGTGAGACTTTTTTGACAAGCGGAAACACCGCCCATGAGGGCGGTGTTTTTAGTTCAGAAAACGAATAGTGAATAATTGAGGTGCGGCGTGCAGATTGAAAAATTCAAATTCGCCGCGAAGCGATACCACAACTTTTCACTATTATTTCTTCACTCTTCACTCGACTTCCTCCCACTCCTCGGCCATGGCGCGGCAGCGTTTGGCCAGATCCCTGTCCGCGCCGGTGCCGGTGAGGGATTCTATCACTATGGCGCTCTTTTTGCCCGAGGGGGACAGGCGCACCTTGCCGCCGGAGCGCTCCAGGACAAGCCCGTCGCTGAAATCCGCCCCGGCCTCCATGAGCGCCTCGGAAAACAGGCGCATGAGATGGGCGCGGTTATGGCAGGCTATCTCGCCTACCGGCTGTCCGTGCTCTCCCTGACGATGGGCAAGAGGCTTTCTGTCCGGAGCTTTTTTCGCATTCGGGGGCGCGACAACGGTGCCAGGGACGATGTGCTGTCCCGGCTTCACTCTGGCGCCACGGCACACTATCGCACCTTCAATGAGACTGTGCGCTCCCGCCTCGCCGCCGTCCAGCACGCTGCTGCGGATTTTTGCCCCCATGCCTATGATGCTGCCGGGGCTGACCACGGCTTCGGGGCCTATCTCGGCATCCTCGCTTATGAGTGCGCCCGGGGCAATGTAGCAGGGGGGATGCAGGTGCACATTTTCCGGCAGCTTGGAGGCGCAGTGTATGCCGGGAGCAATATGGTCGCCGACGGCGGAGAGATTCAGCTTTCCGTGCAGGGCGTCCATGCTGCAGCGCAGGAAGTCTGCGGGAGTGCCCACATCGCACCAGTAGCCCTCCATCAGCTTGCCGTGCAGAGGTACTCCCATGTCCAGCATTTTTGGAAAAAGGTCCTGAGCAAAGTCGTATTTCTCCCCGTGGTGTATGAGCCCTATGGCCAGAGGCGAGAGCACATAAATGCCTGTGTTTACCAGATCCGTCACCACACGGCTCCAGTCGGGCTTTTCGATAAAGCCCACCACCTGGTCCCCGGAGTTCACAAGCACCAGACCGTAGCGCAGGGGATTATCGTTCTCAGCCAGGGCCATGGTTGCCGCAGCCCTGCTGCCCTGATGTTCGCGCATAAGCGCCGCCAGGTCAAAATCGCAGGCAGCGTCGCCGCTGAGTACCAGTACGTCGTCCTCACCTACAAAATCCTCGCAGAGCTTCACACCTCCGGCTGTGCCCAGGGGCCTGGACTCCTGACTGTAGCAGATATTGACGCCCAGGCTGCTGCCGTCTCCAAAGTAGGAGCGTATAACCTCCGGCTGAGAGCAGAGAGTAATGCAGATATCCGTGAACCCGTGTTTTTTTAAAAGAAGTATGATGTGTTCAAGCAAAGGGCGTCCCATCAGCCGCACCATGGGCTTTGGGCTGCCGTGGCTTACGGGACGCAGCCGCTGTCCCTCGCCTCCGGCCAGAACTATGGCTTTCATAACAAACCTCTGTATGGCCGCGGAGAATATACCGCGGCTGCCGTCCTTACGGCGGACGGCCTGCCGAGCTGAGCACACGGAGCTTTTCCGTGCGCCGGAGCTAGTTTGTGCGCAAAACAGAGGAATAAACGGAAGGTTAAAAATGGTCGTACTGTGCATTTAAAGAAGATTTTACGGTTGTCAATGTAACGGGACTTTGTTATAATAGTTTTTAACGATAAAATTGGGTAAGCTGTGCGCACAGCGCAAAGTTTGGGGGGAAGCGACTTGAACAACAAAATACAACGCTTTATAGAGCCCAACGTTCGGTTTTATCTGGTCATCATGCTGCTGTTTGTGGTGGTCACCTTTTTCTTTGACCAGCGTCTGGCTGAAGCAGAGCTGCTGGTGCTGGTGCTGCTGGTGGTGTATTCCACCATTGTATCCAGAAAAAAGCGCCGGGAGCTTGTGGAATATATAGACTCCGTAACCTATGATGTGCAGTCGGCCAAAAACGATACTCTGCTGAACTTCCCGCTGCCCATGGTGGTGTTCAAGCTGGATGACAAGCAGATAATCTGGGGCAACCAGGTGTTCTTCAATATCTGCGGCAGCCGCCGCCCCAGCTTTGAGGCGCGCATAACCGACCTGGTGCCGGAGTTTTCTGATAAGTGGCTGAAGGAGGGGCGCAGCCAGTGCCCTGCTATCCTCACGGTGGATGGGCGCAAATACCAGATTCACGGGAATATAGTTCACAATGCAAAGGACGATAAGGCTCAGGGCTTCATGGGCATCACCTATTGGGTCGATGTGACGGAGTATGACGATACCCGCATTGAATATCAAAATGCCCGCCCCGTTGTGGCGGTCATCGTGCTGGACAATATGGATGAGCTCATTAAGGGCCTGCCCGAGCGCGGCAAAAACGATATCCGCGCCCAGCTGGACGATAAGATAGTACAGTGGGCCGACGGCAAGGGCGGCTTTGTCCGCCGCGTGGAGCGGGACCGTTATCTGTTCATTTTCGAGGCCCGCTATCTGGACGGTATAATAGCCGAAAAATTCAAGCTGCTTGAGGAGGCCCACCAGGTGGTGAGTCCAAGCGGCATACATGCCACGCTGAGCATAGGCATAGGCCGCGACGGCGCGGACTACGCGGAGAACTACCACTTTGCCGTGCTCAGCACCGAGATGGCCCTGTCTCGGGGCGGCGACCAGGCGGTTATAAAAAACCGCTTCACCTTTGAGTTCTTCGGCGGCCGGGGCACCGAGGTGGAGACCCGTACCAAGGTGCGCAGCCGCGTGATGGCCAACGCCCTGAACGAAATGATAGCCGACGCATCCCAGGTGTTCGTAATGGGCCATAAGCACGCTGACCTGGATGCCATCGGCTCCGCCACCGGCATCTGCTGCATGGCCCGTAAAAACGGCAAGAAGTATCGCATTGTTGTGGACCCGGAGGTCAACGCGGCCAAGGAGCTTATAAACAAGCTGAGGGAAAATCCCGAATACCGGGATGCGTTTATCACTCCCCACGAGGCTATGGTCATGGCCGACAGCCGCTGCCTGCTGGTGGTGGTGGACACCAACCGCCCCGAGCAGGTGGAGGACCAGAATCTGCTGCTGGCCTGCAACCGCGTGGCTGTTATAGACCACCACCGCCGGGCCGCCACCTATATAGAAAACCCGGTGCTCACCCTGAACGAGCCATATGCTTCATCGGTGTGCGAGCTTATGTCGGAGTTTTTGCAGGAAGTTGTGGAGCAGACGGATATACTCCAGTGCGAGGCCGATGCCATGCTATCGGGAATAGTACTGGACACCAAGAATTTCACCATACGCACCGGAGAGCGCACCTTTGACTCCGCGGCCTTCCTGCGCCGGGCGGGGGCGGACACCGTGGCGGTGAAAAAGCTGCTGCAGAGCGATTTTGCACTCACAGTTGAGCGATACACCATTTTGCAGAGCGCCCGCATATATAAGGACAGCATAGCCATATCCGCCATGAGCAGCCCTCAGGACAGGATAGTGGCCGCACAGGCGGCGGACGAACTGCTGAATATCTCCGGCGTTGAGGCCTCCATAGTCCTCTTCCCCACGGAGGACGGCGGCGTGACCATATCTGCCCGCAGTATAGGCAATATCAATGTCCAGGTGCTGCTGGAGCAGCTGGGAGGCGGCGGAAACAATGCCGCGGCCGGAGCCCAGATAAAAGACATATCCATCCGCGACGCGGTGAATAAGCTGTTTGCCGCCATAGACAAATATCTTGACGAATAAAACCACGTCCGGCCAATGCGCCGGCATCAGAAAGGAATTTATAAAATGAAAGTAATTTTTCAGGCAGACGTTAAGGGAAAAGGCAAGAAGGGCGAGATGAAGGAAGTGTCCGACGGCTACGCCAGAAACTTCCTGCTGCCCAAAAAGCTGGCTGTAGAGGCCACCTCCGACGCTGTGAATACCATGCGCCTCAAGGAAAAGGCCAGAGCCAAGCAGATGGCCGAGGAAAAGGCCGCCGCCGAGGCGATAGCCGAGCGTCTGAAGAGCGTTGTTGTAAAGATTTACGCCAAGGCCGGCGCAGGCGGCAAGCTGTTCGGCTCCATCACCTCAAAGGAGATATCCGAGGAGCTTATGAAGCAGTTCGACATAAACATCGAGAAAAACAAAATAGTCCAGGACAACCCCATAAAGGGCTACGGAAGCTTTTCCATAAAGTGCAAGCTGGGCTACGAGGTAAACGGTACCATAAACGTGGTGGTAGCGGAAGAAAAATAAGATTTTATACCGGCAGGTGAATATACTTGGATGAGCTTCTGGGCAGACGAATGCCCCACAGCGCCGAGGCGGAGCAGGCGGTAATAGGCTCCATGCTTATTGACCCCCAGTGTATAGCCGAGGTAATAGACAAGGTCCGCTCTCAGGACTTTTATATCCAGGCCAACCGGGAGATATTCGAGACCATGTTCACCATGTTCTCCTATAGCCAGACCATTGACCCTGTAACGGTGCTCGACCAGATGAAGGTGCGGGGCGTATATCACGACGAGTCCCAGAAGTATGTGGCCGAGCTTATGGAGGTCACGCCCACGGCGGCCAATGTGCTGAAATACGCGGGCATAGTCCGGGACAAGGCGCTCATGCGCTCCCTGGCCGATGTGGCCGATGAGATAACCAACATGGTCTTTGACGGCGCGGGCGAGGCGGATGTGATGCTGGAGAGCGCCGAGCGGCGCATCTACGCCCTGAGACAGGGACGAAGCGTGGGAGGACTGACCCACATCGCGGCTATACTTCCCACAGTATACGACCAGATCTCCGAGGCCGCCGCCAGTGACAGCAAGAATCCCGGCCTAAGCACCGGCCTGTACGACCTGGACGACGCCATCATGGGTCTGAACAAGGGCGACCTCATTCTTGTAGCCGCCCGGCCCGGTATGGGAAAGACCTCCATTGCCCTGAACATAGCCATGCATGTGGGCAAGCACTCGGGCAAGGCTGTGGCGGTGTTTTCTCTGGAAATGTCCAAGGAGCAGCTGGTATCCCGTCTCCTCTCCGGCGAGAGCCTTGTGGACGGACAGAAGCTCCACACCGGCGAACTGAATCAGGAGGAGTGGCGGCGTGTCACCGCGGCGGCTACCACCCTTTCCGCCGCCGACATCCGTGTTGACGACAACCCCACCCTCTCCGTTGCGGACATGAACGCCCAGTGCCGCAGAGTGGAAAATCTGGGCCTTGTGGTGATAGACTATCTGCAGCTCATGACCTCATCCGGCTCAAGCCGCACCTATGCCTCAGAGAGCCGCACCCAGGTGGTCAGCGACATAAGCCGTATGCTCAAAATCATGGCCAAGGAGCTGAACGTGCCGGTCATCTGCCTCAGTCAGCTGAGCCGTGCCAACGAGAGCAGGCAGGACAAGCGCCCCATGCTCTCCGACCTGCGTGAATCCGGCGCCATAGAGCAGGACGCCGATATAGTCATAGGTCTCTACCGCGACGGATACTATAATCCCGAGGTGGAAAACCCCAATCTGGCCGAGGCCATACTGCTGAAAAACCGCCACGGCTCCATAGGCAAAATACCCCTCATGTGGCTGCCTGAGTACACCACCTATGCCAATGCAGAGAAGCACTATGATGAAAGCGCTTATTGATTTTGTCCACCGCCACCATATGCTGGAGCAGGGGGATAATATCCTCTGCGCCGTGTCCGGCGGAGCAGACAGCGTGGCCATGCTGTATATGCTGGGTGAGCTGGCGCCAGAAATGGGCTTTTCCCTGGCCTGCGCCCATTATAACCACGGCATCCGGGGCGCCGAGGCGGACAGGGATGAGGATTTTGTCCGCAAGCTCTGCCAAAAGCTGGATATACCCTTCAGGGCCGGGCGCGGCGATGTGCCGGCCATAGCCCGGGAAAGGGGCCTTGGCCTGGAAGAGGCGGGGCGCATGGCCCGCTATGAGTTCCTGCGCCGCTGCGCGGAGAAGCTGGGCTGCAATAAAATAGCCACCGCCCACAACGCCGCCGATAACGCCGAAACCCTGCTTATGAATCTGCTGCGGGGCAGCGGACTTCGGGGAGCCTGCGGCATAGCCCCCGTGCGGGGCAATATAATCCGCCCCATACTCTGTTTGGACCGGCCCGAGATAGAGGCCTATCTAAACGAAAAAAACATCCCCTTCGTCACCGATTCCACCAATCTGACGGAGGATTACGCCCGCAACCGTATGCGCGCCAGGGTCATAGCGCCCCTGCGGGAGCTGAATCCCGATTTCGGGGTGAAAATACTGTCCGCCTGTGAGAATATGCGGGCCGATGAGGACTGCCTCCAAGCTATGGCTGATGATTTCATCGCCGCGCAGGGGGAGACAATAAGCGCCGCCGACCTTTGCGCTCTGCCCGAGCCTGTTAGCGCCCGGGTCATACTCACCCTGGCGCCCGGAGCGTACCGCTCTCATGTGAGGGCCGTGCTTGCTCTGGCCATGCAGCGCAGCGCCCACGGCGAGCTGGACTTGCCCGGTACACGGGTGCGGCGGCAGTACGATAGAATGTCTTTCGGCATCTGTATGCCGGAATCGCCCCAGGAGCGCACCGTTGAACCGGGGCAGAATTTTGTCTGGGGGGAGTTTTCCGTTTCCTGCGGGTTTGCCTCCGCAGGGGCGAACTCTGCGCATTTTTTTAGCTTTAAAACCGACGGAATATGTGGTAAGATATCTATCAGCCCTCGCAGAGAGGGCGACAGGCTGCGTCTTCCGGGGCGCGGCGTGACCAAAACGCTGAAAAAGCTTTTCTCCGAGGCCCGCATCCCGCCGGATGAGCGGGGGCTTGTGCCTGTTCTGCGGGATGAGAAGGGCGTTTTGGCCGTTTACGGCTTCGGACAGGATGAGCGCGCCGCCGCTTCGGCGGGGGAGAGCTCTCTTACGATAGAAATAAATAAAAATCCGGAGGGATGAGTATGAATAACGATATGGCATACGTCCTCTACACCGAGGAACAGATACAAAATCGCGTAAAGGAAATGGGCGCCGCGATAACGGAGAAATATGCCGGTACTGAGCCTGTGTTTGTGGGCATACTAAAGGGCAGCTTCGTATTTATGGCAGACCTTATGCGTGCGGTGAATTTGAAGTGCTCCGTGGACTTTATGGCCGTATCCTCCTATGGCAACGGCTCCGTCACCACGGGCGCCGTGAAGATAAACAAGGACCTCAGCCAGGACATAGAGGGCAAGCACCTTGTTATAGTGGAGGATATCCTGGACAGCGGCGTGACTCTCAGCTACCTGATAAAATATCTGGAAAACCGCTATCCCGCATCCATATCCATCTATACACTGCTGGATAAGCCCGAGCGCCGCAAGCGCCCGGTGAAAACCGAGATGTCCGGTTTTGTAATTCCGGACGCCTTTGTGGTGGGCTACGGTCTGGACTATGCGGAAAAGTACCGCAATCTGCCATATATCGGCGTGCTCAAGCCGGAGATATACTCCGCCTAATATATAACTCCAAGGATGTGACGGTTCATTGAACTATAATAAAAAGCGTGCGCGGGACATAGGGTTTTACGCCCTCATCATGGTCATTATTCTCGCCACAGTATTTACTATGAATATGGAGCAGGCCCCGGCTGAGATGCCCTATTCCGATGTGCTGCAGCTTTTCGCCGATGAAAAGGTGGAGAGCTTTGTTGTGGAGGGCACTACCCTCTATCTGGATTTGTATGAGGAGACAGAGGCCGGCACCGACAAGATAAGTGCTGAGCTTTATAGTGTAAACTACTTCAAGCAGGATGTGGACGAGCTGGTAAAAGCTCAGTATGAGGCCGGCATCATCACTTCCTACGACTACGATGTGGGCTTCATAATGCCCTGGTGGGTGTCTCTGCTGCCGTATCTGGGCGTCATTATCCTGTTTGCCGTTCTCTGGTATGTGATGATGAACCGGGCCGCCGGAGGCGGAGCCAACGGCGCCGCCAAGTTCGGCAAGGCCAGAACCCGTCTGGGCAGCGACGAGAAAAAGAAGGTCACCTTCGCGGACGTTGCCGGCTGCGAGGAGGAGAAGAGCGAGCTGCAGGAGCTGGTGGACTTTTTGAAGAACCCCGGTGCTTACAGCGACATGGGCGCGCGCATCCCCAAGGGTGTGCTGCTCGTTGGCCCTCCGGGAACCGGTAAGACCCTCATCGCCAAGGCTGTGGCCGGAGAGGCGGGCGTGCAGTTCCTCTCCATCTCCGGCTCCGACTTTGTGGAGCTGTATGTGGGCGTGGGCGCCTCCCGCGTGCGCGACCTGTTCGACCAGGCCAAAAAGGTGGCTCCCGCCATAATATTCATAGACGAGATCGACGCCGTGGGCCGTCAGCGCGGCTCCGGTCTGGGCGGCGGCCACGATGAGCGCGAGCAGACCCTCAACCAGCTCCTGGTGGAGATGGACGGCTTCGGCAGCAACGAGGGCGTTATAGTCATGGCTGCCACCAACCGTCAGGATATTCTGGACAACGCCCTGCTGCGTCCCGGACGCTTTGACCGCCAGGTCTATATAGGCCTGCCTGATATCAAGGGCAGAGAGGCCATACTGCGGGTGCACGCCAAGGGCAAGCCCCTGGGCGACGATGTGGACCTGAACTCCATAGCCCGCGGTACCCCCGGCTTCTCCGGCGCCGACCTTGAGAATCTGCTGAACGAGGCCGCCCTGCTGGCTGTGCGCCGCCGGGGACGCTTCGTCACCATGGCCGACATAGACGAGGCCATACTGAAGGTTCAGATGGGCCCTGAGAAGAAGAGCAAGAAAATGTCCGACCGCGCCCGCAAGCTCACCGCCTATCACGAGGCGGGACACGCCGTGGCGGGCAAATACCTGCCCAACACCGACCCCGTGCACTATATCACCATTATCCCCCGGGGCAGGGCAGGCGGCTTCACCCTGTTCCGCCCCAAGGAGGACCTGGAGAATTTCCACTCCAGGGGCGAGCTGTTTGACGATATAGTCATGTCCCTGGGCGGCCGCGTGGCCGAGCGCCTGTTCCTGGACGATATATCCACCGGCGCCTCCGGGGATATCCAGCAGGCCAGCCGCGTCGCCCGGGCCATGGTCATGAGCTACGGCATGAGCGAGAAGCTTGGCCCCATCTCCTATGAGGACAGCTCCCACAGCCTGTTCATAGGCCGCGACTTCGGCACCACCAAGAGCTATTCCGAGGATGTGGCCGCGGAGATAGACCGCGAGGTCAAGCGTATCTTCGACGAGGCCGACGCCGCCTGCCAGAAGATACTGGAGGAGCACCGGGACACTCTCGTAGGCGTGGCCGAATATCTGCTTGAGAATGAGACTATGTCCGGCGAGGATTTTGAGTACTACTGCGAGCACGGCGCTCTGCCCGAAAGGGAAGAGGAGCCCGCTCCCGAGCCTCAGCCCGAGCCTGAGACGGAAAATGATATCGCCGGTGAAGGCGAAGAGGAATAAATGATAAGCCCCGCCCGCTGCGTTTCGTAGCGGGCGGGTTTTGGTTTAGTGAATAGTTAATAGTGAATAATTGAGGTGTCCGGGCAATGCCCGGACGATTTAATTATAGGATGAAAGTAAGGCCTGCCGCAATTATTCACTCTGCACTCCTGTTTCTTTCCCTTGCGCTTTGGCATATAAAATGATACAATACTATGTCGAAAATAACAGCAAGGGAGTTTGCTTTATGAAATTAGGTATCGTTGGTTAAACAGCCTTTTCATATCTCTACATTCCTTCATAAACCTCAATAAATCCCATATTTTCGTACTTTTCCGTTATATAAATCCATGTACTTACATATAGTTTCATGGCAATTTGGTGCGGAATTGGTGCGGTCTATGGGAATCGATATTCGGGAAACGGGTTCATCACGACAGATTATTCATTTTGAAAATTAGAATCTGTAAGGAGATTACCACTGTGAACCGATTATTATCTTG
>JBMNQC010000012.1:0-65049 GCA_050943935.1 Candidatus Heteroscillospira sp.
GTTTTTAACGGTGAGGGTCCACCTGTTCCCATTCCGAACACAGCAGTTAAGCTCACCAGTGCCGACAATACTTGTTTGGAGACGAACCGGGAAGATAGGTCAACGCCAACACTAAACAATGGGGGCATGTTTCATGCCCCCTATTATATGCCTCTTTAGCTCAGTCGGTAGAGCACGCGGCTGTTAACCGCGGTGTCGTAGGTTCGAGTCCTACAAGAGGCGCCACACAACGGTATTGCCGTCACGAATATCGTGGCGGCATTCTTTGTGAAAAGCAGCTTTTGTATCAATGGGCCTTTAGCTCAGTTGGTTAGAGCATCCGGCTCATAACCGGACGGTCCCGGGTTCGAGTCCCTGAAGGCCCACCATACAAAACTCGAAGCAGTATCCAATTCCATAGAGGGGTTTAGCTCAGCTGGTAGAGCGGCGGTCTCCAAAACCGTAGGCCGAGGGTTCGATCCCTTCAACCCCTGCCATGCCGGAGTAAGTATTATGCTTGCTCCGGCTGTTTTTTGTTTATTGAGTATGCCGCGGGTTCGCGGTGAATTTTTAATTTGAGGCGGTTGTGTTGCGATGGAAAACGACCTGGGGCATGACGGTATAGGCCGTCTGGTGTGGCGCATTGGAGTGCCCAGTATGCTGGCGCAGTTTATCAGCGTACTGTATAATATAGTAGACCGTATCTTTGTAGGCAATATTCCGCAGGTTGGCGATACGGCGCTTGCAGGCGTGGGTGTCTGCGGGCCCATAGTGACCATGATAGGCTCCGTTGCGTTTCTTGTTGGCATGGGTGGTGCGCCCCTTATGAGCATACGCATGGGAGAGGGGCGGATGGCCGGAGCGGAGAAAATAGTGTCAAACTGCTTTCTCATGCTGTGTCTGCTGTCTGTGGCTATAACTGCGGCGGTGCTGCCGCTGCGCGGGAGTATGCTGCGATTGTTCGGCGCCAGCGGAAGTACCTATCCCTACGCAGAGGCCTATTTCAGCATTTATGTGGGGGGAACTGTTTTTGCGCTGCTGAGCACGGGTATGAATCAGTTTATCATTGCCCAGGGCTTCGCAAGAGCAGGTATGTACGCCGTTGTCATAGGCGCTGTTATGAATATAATACTTGACCCTATCCTCATATTTAAATTCGATATGGGCGTTCGGGGGGCAGCGCTGGCCACTATTATCAGTCAGGCCGCAAGCGCGGCCTATGTTCTGCTGTTTCTGTTTGGCAGGCGCGCGCCGGTACGCATACGCTTTATGGTTCCGGATAAGCGGGAGATGATCCGTGTGCTCAGCCTGGGCTTCACGCCCTTTACCATCATAGCCCTGGACAATGTGATGATTATTTCCATGAATGCTCTTCTTCAGCGCTACGGCGGTCCGGAGCATGGCGACGCTCTTGTTACCTGCAATACCATAGTTCAGAGTTTTATGTTGGTGCTTGCCATGCCTATGGGTGGAATTAGCGGCGGCACTCAAAGCATACTCAGCTATAATTACGGAGCGTGCCGCTCAGACCGTGTAATATCCGCGCAGAAATATATAGCGGTATTCTGCGTTCTGTATGCGTCGGTAATGTTTGTTTTGGCTCGTGTGGCCGGTGAGACCTTTTGTGCAATGTTTACTTCGGATGTGGAGATAAGGAGCATGGCGGTGCGGGCCATAGACATATGTACCCTGGCCATCATCCCTCTTGGAATGCAGTATGCGCTTGTAGACGGCCTGACGGCCATGGGGCAGATGCAGCTGTCTCTGCCGCTGTCACTATGGCGCAAGTTTTGCTATTTTGTGTCTCTCTTTATTTTGCCGGCTGTATTCGGCGCCGGGAAAACCTTCTATGCAGAGCCCATATCAGATGTGCTGGGCCCGATTGTAACCGCGTTTGTATATCTTAGAGTCATTCGCAAGATACTTAAACGCCGGGAGCAGGAGGCTGAAAATGAGCGCATCGCTGATATTAAGTGCGGAGGAAAAAATGATAAACAGAGACTGGAAAAGTAAATTTATTACTATGGCAGTCGGTCAGATGGCCTCGCTTATAGGCTCTTCGGCGGTTCAGTTTGCTCTTATCTGGTGGATAGCAACAGAGACGGATTCTGCGCTTATGATGGGGCTGGCATCTCTGGTGGGGTTTTTACCTATGACTCTTCTCAGTCCGGCCGCCGGAGTGGCTGCGGACCGATATGACCGCAAAAAAATTTGTATATTTGCCGACTTGTCTATAGGCATGGTGTCCGCAGTATTCGCTCTGCTTATGTTAAGATATCAAATGCCGGTATGGACGGCGGTGCTCATACTGTTCCTGCGCAGCGTTGGAGGCACTTTTCATCAGCCGGCCAGTCAGGCGCTGCTGCCCCAGATAGTGCCCGCAGAGGAGCTGATGCGAGTGGGCGGCTGGAATCAGCTTATGGCCTCAGGCTCGTTCCTGCTGGGCCCCGCACTAGGGGCTGCAATGTATGCGGCCTTCCCAATGCCCGTGCTGCTGCTTACAGACCTGCTGGGCGCTGTGGCGGCCGGAGGGATGCTTGCGCTGGTGGAGGTGCCTGCGTATGAAGCACATGGAAACAAGGCGTACAGGCTGCTACATGAGCTTAGAGAGGGGCTGAAGGTGTTTCAGGATGACAGGGCTCTGCTGACTATATTGGCAACGTCTGTTTTGTGTATGGTGTTTTATATGCCCCTGTCCTCATTTTATCCGCTGATGACCAGCGGGTATTTTAAGGCCTCGGCCTGGCACGGCAGCGCTGTGGAAATAGCTTACGCCATGGGCATGATGGTATCTGCCATGCTGTTCGGCGGCTTTATCAAGGTGAAGAGCCAGATACGCACGGCGTTCCTGGGCCTATTCGGTATAGGTATCACATGTCTCATATGCGGGGTGCTGCCACCTACAATGTGGGCCTGGTGTGTTTTTGCCATTACCTGCGGAGCTATGGGGGCATGTAGCAATGTATTCAGCATACCCATGGTGGCGTATATGCAGACCACCATTCCGCCGGAAAAAATGGGCCGGGCTTTCTCGCTTATGACTCTCACCGGTTCTTTGGCCATGCCTGTGGGGCTGGCGCTGTCTGCGCCTGTGGCCGAGCGGACAGGAGTACACCGGTGGTTTGTTATATCGGGTGTTGGCATAGCGGTCATAGCCGCTGTGGGCTTCTGCGTATGGAAAGCCGCCGCGGGGAAAAATAAACAATACGGCCGCGGTCCGCAGTAAAAAATTTTGTTTGCAAATCGGCTCTTACGGGGCATAGGGTTCTTGCAATACGTGGTGGAAATGTTTATAATAATCGTGTCAACCAATAGTAAATAGTGTCGATATCAGGCGCCGTAAAAAACCGAACGGTTCTTGTTTTGGCAGGCAAACATATATCATGAAAGTGAGGAAAACTAATGAAGCAGGATATGATAGTAATCCTGGACCTGGGCAGCGAGGAAAATCCCCGTCTGGCTCGCGAGATTCGTGCCCTGGGCGTTTACAGCGAGATTCATCCCCACGATATCACTCTGGCGGAGCTGAAGGCTCTGCCCAATGTAAAGGGCGTTATTCTCAACGGCGGACCCAACCGTGTGGTGGACGGCGTTGAAATAGATGCCGCTCTGGAAATCTATAACTGCGATGTGCCCGTGCTGCTGGCTGACCATAAGGGCGACAGCCCCTGGCCTGAGGATGAGAAGGCGCGCCGGGAGGCGATTTCCAATTTCGTGTTCGGAGTCTGCGGTGCGGAGGCCAACTGGAATATGGACAATTTCATTGCCGACCAGGTGGAGCTTATCCGCCGTCAGGTGGGCGATAAAAAGGTGCTGCTGGCCCTGTCCGGCGGAGTTGACTCATCTGTTGTGGCTGCGCTGCTAATTAAGGCCATAGGCAATCAGCTCACATGCGTTCATGTCAACCACGGCCTGCTCCGCAAGGGAGAGCCTGAGCAGGTAGTGCAGGTGTTTCGTGAGGAGCTGGGCGCCAATCTGGTATATGTTGATGCTACCGACCGTTTTCTGGATAAGCTGGCCGGTGTTGCCGACCCCGAGCAGAAGCGCAAGATCATAGGCGGCGAGTTCATCCGTGTGTTCGAGGAGGAGGCCCGCAAGCTGGAGGGCATCGATTTCCTGGCTCAGGGCACCATTTACCCCGACATCATAGAGTCCGGTACCAAGACCGTGAAGGCTGTAAAGAGCCATCACAACGTGGGCGGCCTGCCTGAGGATCTGCAGTTTGAGCTGGTGGAGCCTCTGAAGATGCTCTTTAAGGATGAGGTGCGCGCCTGCGGTGTGGCTCTGGGCCTGCCCCATACCATGGTTTACCGTCAGCCCTTCCCCGGGCCCGGCCTGGGTGTGCGCTGCCTGGGCGCCATTACCCGCGACCGCCTGGAGGCCGTCCGGGAGTCCGACGCCATCCTGCGGGAGGAGTTTGCCAAAAACGGCCTGGAGGGTAAGGTGTGGCAGTACTTTACCGCCATCCCCGACATCAAGTCCGTGGGCGTGCGCGACAATAAGCGCGCCGACGAGTGGTGCGTCATCATCCGCGCCGTCAATACTGTGGACGCCATGACCGCCACCGTTGAGAATGTCCCCTTTGAGCTGCTGCAGCATATCACCGGGCGCATAATAAACGAAGTCAAGGGAGTAAACCGTTGCCTCTTTGACCTAACGCCCAAGCCAACCGGCACAATCGAGTGGGAGTAATTTCGTAACACCACTTTCCCGGCTGTAGAGCCGGAAAAGTAAGGATTCTGCGAAGTCGTGGCAACGATTTGGCAACAAAATTTCATTATTCATAAAAAGAGAGCTAACTGATTTTGATTAAGTCAGTTAGCTCTCTTTTTGCGTTCGTATTCGTATTTTTATGAACTTTTTGTAAACTATCAAGAAAATCGAGAAAAATGGGGTGAAAAAACGGCGTTATATAGAGGGATATTTTTTGAGCTTACTCTTTATCCTCTTTTAGAGCCTCCACAAGCATATCACTTAGACCCTGTGAAGGTGTAACCTTGCGCCAATGTCCGCTGGTATCAAATTCGGGATAGCGATAACGCCAACGATCGTATTCTTCCTGTGTGATCTCACCCGCCTTGAGCATAGCGGCAGCTTGTCGCCAAGCACAAATCATTTCGTGAAGCTCCGCCGCATCCTTGCTCTTACGAACATTGACACGAAGATGCACTTCTCCGTCGCTTTCGCATACTTCAAGACCGTATCTGTCCTCCAAGGTAAACAGCGTGTGCATTAGACCGATATAGGAATCAATGTCCGGTACAGCAAGTGCCTGCGGCGAAACATCAAGAGTATCAGCCAATGCGGCGGTCAAGTCCGCTTTGGGAGTTCTTGTCCCTGTTTCGTACTGTGCAAGACGAACATCGGCAGACTTCTCCGGGAAGCCTACCTGCATACCTAAAAATTTCTGAGTCATACCACGCATATTGCGGAAAAAGTTGATTCTTTCACCAATAGCCATAACAATATCTCCTGTCGTATGTATTGCTTTTTCAATAGTATAGCATATTTGTTTAGGTGCGTCAAGATAATCTAAATAAATTTGTTTAATTTTTATCTCTACAAACTCTTGACATAAACATAAATGTTTAGTGTAATAATAAAGCTAAGCAAATACGCTTAGTGAAAAGAAAATAAATAAGAAATTTTCGGAAGCGGTTGAATTTTAGCCCTCTGAAATTCCAAATAAGTGAGAGGAGGTGGAAGCTGACCACGCAGAATTGGTGAGTGGTCAAAATGACCACTTAGCACGCCACCGCAAAATGCCAAGTTGACACTTTGCGGTGTTAAGACACCAAACACGCCTTTAGTGAAATTGAAAAACATCATAGTGATGTTTTTCACCCCTGCTAACCGCAGATGGTCATTATGACCACTTGCGGTGACAAGGGAGGAAAAGTGAAAGTTACCAAATTGGGAACTTTCACTCAAGGCAAAATCAAGTGGACAAAATGTCCACTTGAAAGAGTCGTCAGAGTGGTGGTGGTCAAAATGACAACCACCAACCGCAAGTCACCATGTTGGGAACTTGTGGTGAAGTAAAATCAAGTGGTCAAGATGACCACTTGAAACCAACAAACAAAGAAAGGAAATTTTGCCTATGGTAGAAAAACAATCATTTATGAGAGCTGAGGACGTAGCGAAGGAGCTGGAGGTTTCCGTTTCCCACGCTTACAAGATTATGAGAAAACTCAACGCCGAACTGAAAGCACAAGGATATATGACCATCGCCGGCAGAGTCAACCGTAAATTCTTTATGGAAAAATTCTGCTACGGCGGCAAGACAGGAAAGGAGTAAGATATGGCAGTTTACAAGGAAGAAAAAACAAACACATGGCGAGTAATATATCGCTACACCGATTGGACGGGTGAGAAGAAGCAAACGCAGAAGCGAGGTTTCAAAACGAAGCGAGAGGCACAGGCTTGGGAGCGTGAACAGCTCCACAAAGTAAGCGCCGACCTCGATATGACATTTGCGAGCTTCTTTGAACAGTACACAGCAGATATGAAAACTCGCATCAAGGAAAACACTTGGGCGACCAAGGAGCATATCATCCGCACCAAGCTCATTCCGTATTTTGGCAAGCTGAAGATGTGCAATATCACCGCCCAACAGATCATCACTTGGCAAAATGAGCTGATGAACTACAAGGACGAGAAAGGCAAGCCCCTTTCTCCTGTATATCTTAAAACCATTCATAATCAGCTCAGCGCCATCTTCAATCATGCGGTCAAGTATTACAATCTCCGAGAAAATCCCTGTAAAAAGGCAGGCAGCATGGGCAAGAAGAAAAACCGTGAAATGCTGTTCTGGACAAAAGAGGAATATCTGAAATTCGCAGAAGTGATGATGGACAAGCCCCAATCCTACTACGCATTTGAAATGCTCTACTGGTGCGGTATCCGTGAGGGCGAATTATTGGCTCTCACCCCGGCAGACTTCGATTTCACTAAGAATACGGTATCCATCAATAAGTCCTATCAGCGCTTGAACGGACAGGATCTAATCACCACTCCGAAAACGGAAAAGAGCAACCGAGTTATCACAATGCCGCAGTTTTTGGCAGACGAAATGAAAGATTATCTGAGGATGCTCTACGACGTGGGAGAAAACGAGAGAATATTTACCGTAACTAAAAGCTATCTGCACCGAGAAATGGACAGAGGTGCAAAGGAGGCAGGCGTGAAGCGCATCAGAATCCACGACATCCGACATAGTCACGTTTCCCATCTGATTGATATGGGGTTCTCCGCAATCGCCATCGCTGACCGTGTGGGACACGAGAGTATCGACATCACTTACAACTACGCTCATTTATTCCCATCCAAGCAGACGGAAATGGCTGATAAATTGAATATGGAAAGGGGGAACTGAAATGTCAGCAAAAAATCTTGATAATCACAACCGTTGGAGGAACAGAACGGTGGCGTTCCGAGTATCGGACGAAGAAAACGCACAGATTGACCTTGCAGTGAAGCTCACAGGGCTTACCAAGCAGGACTATATCACTCGCAGACTTCTCTGCAAGGATGTGGTGGTACAGGGTAATCCGAGAGTGTATAAGGCGCTCAGAGATCAATTCACCGCTGTACTGGATGAGCTACGTCGCATCGAAGCCGGTGCCGATGTGGATGATGAGCTGCTGGACACCATCAATCTGATAGCAAGCATTATGGACGGAATGAAGGAGGAAGATGCCTATGGTAATTGACACAAAAGAAAAGACTGCCCTCTACACATCTGTTGGCGCAGATGAAAGGCAGTCCGTTCAAAACACTACTGATATTATACCCACTTCGGATGCGGAATTCAATGACCTAAATGAAAATTCTTCGGAAAGTCTTGAAGAAATGTATCGTCAAATGCAGCGAATGTCTCATCCCTACTATCTGCACACCGTATCTATGACGGAGTTGTATCAAACCTCTTACAAGAGTAGACCGCCGATTATCGACGGTTTGCTCTACAGCGGAGCATATATCCTTGCAGGCGCTCCCAAGATTGGCAAGTCCTTCTTGGTGGCACAAATCGCCTACCACGTCAGCACAGGAGAAAAGCTGTGGGAGTACGAAGTTCACAAAGGCTCTGTTCTCTACCTCGCCCTGGAGGACGATTACCAGCGAATCCAAAGCCGTATGTTTATGATGTACGGCGTAGAGGACAGCGATAGGCTCCATTTCGCAACGGTGGCAAATAAAATCGGCAACGGACTCGATGAGCAGCTTGATTTCTTTATCGGTGAGCACCCGGACACCAAGCTCATTATCATTGATACGATGCAGAAAATCCGTGAGGTCGGCGGAGAGGCATACAGCTATGCCAGCGATTATGAAATTATCGGCAGGCTCAAGCAATTCGCTGACAAGCATTGCATCTGTGTTCTCATCGTCCACCACACACGCAAACAGCCTGCGGGTGATAGCTTTGAAATGATCTCCGGCACAACGGGCTTGCTCGGATGTGCCGACGGCTCTCTGCTGATGCAAAAGAAAAAGCGAACTGCATTGGAAGCTACCATCGACGTGGTGGGACGTGACCAGCAAGACCAAATTCTCTATCTGAGCAAAGACTCCGAAACGCAAATATGGAATCTCGATAAGACAGAAACGGAGCTTCATAAAGAGCCACCCGATGCGGTGCTGGGTGCAGTGGCAAGGCTTGTATCGGAAGAACAGCGAGAATGGACAGGCTCGCCGTCCGAGCTTGCCGAGGTAGTCAACATCGGAATGGCAGCCAACGCCTTAACCAAGTATCTTAACGTCAAATGCGGCAGGCTGATGGACGAATACGGCATCAGCTATGAGAACAAAGCCAAGCACTCCGGGCGTAAGGTCACGCTGAAGTACACCGCCACGGAAGCCGCAGAATAACCAAAGTGCGACGGTTGCGACGGTCGCAACGATGAAAATGACACCACCAATATAACCGTCGCTATCGTCGCCATCGTTGCGGAAGTGAAAAATGCCAACTTGGCACTTTTCACTTCTGAATCGAAACGAAAGAAAGGAAACGATATGCAAAACTTTAATGAAAAGCAGAATTTTATGATGAACGAGCTTTACGGTGCAATCCGAGATAAGAATTGGGAAAAGGTGTCAAGCCTAATCGTTCTTAATCTGGAGATTATAATCGATGCTCTGGGATTCGACCCCATCTGGTTCGGCGTCATGTTCACCGTTATGATGCTCATCTCCTATATGTCTCCTCCCTTTGCGTACGCAGCCTTCTTTGTGAAGGGCGCTGTGAAGAATCCGGACGAAATGCCGCTCGACCAGCTGTACTATGCGACATTCCCATTCCTGGCCGTATATTTCCTGGGAGTTTTGCTGCTCTGTTTGTTCCCGCAGTTCATCATGTATCTGCCGAATCTTATGTACAGCTAGACGTTTTGTGGAGTTCATCATGAAAAAGCTCAAGATTATAGCATGCAAGGTAATGATGCGGGAGCTTTATTATCTTGCCTATAAATGTGAAAATATTGTTGACATCCTGTTTCTGAGACAGGGGCTGCACGATGAGCCTAAAAAATTAACGGAGTCCCTGCAGCGGGCTATTGACCAGATTGAGTCAGAGCCCGAGCCATATGATGCTATTTGTCTGGGATACGGTTTGTGCTCCAATGGAATTGTCGGGATTACATCTCAACGCACTCCTATTATAGTTCCCCGTGCTCACGACTGCATATCGCTGCTCTTGGGCAGCAGGCAAAAATATGATGAACTCTTCAAAAAATACAACGGCATTTACTGGTACTCTCCAGGGTGGCTGGAACACAACCGCAAGGGTATGCCTGGCCCTGACAGGCTGGACATTCTCCGTAGAAAATACACAGAGCAATACGATGATTATACCGCAGAGGCGCTTCTAGAAACTGAGCTTGAATGGATGCGCAGATATGGTTATGCGATTTTTGTTGATTGGGAGTATCTTGATAACGAAGAATATCGTGAGTATACAAAAAAATGCGCACAATTTTTAGACTGGAAATATATCTGCCAGCCGGGTTCACCAGCCTTGCTCGAACGTATGATTTGCGGCGAGTGGGACGATAAGGATTTTCTCATAGTCCCACCTGGAAAGCAGCTGCGTCCATCTTTTGACGATTTAATAATTAAGCTCTAGATTTTTTGCAGGAGTTTAATATCACAAAAAAGAGCCAACTGATTTCACTAAAATCAGTTGGCTCTGTGTTTATGGTGATTTTCAAATAGAGTTGCTTTTGGCGCAAGGCTTACTCAGTCCAGCTTCAGATCGCCCTCGGCTATCCAGCCCAGCTTGCGGCAGAGCTCGCAGAATATCCAGGAGAGCACAGCGGGGAGCACGAAGCAGATAAGTATGAGTCCGAGCCATTCAAAGGCGCCGGGGGTGATAGCCTGCGCGCCCATTTCCAGAGCTTTTTCTCCGGGGGCCAGCCAGCCTGTCCATACGCCTATCTGCCCGCACAGACCGCAGGTGCCCATACCGGAATTTATGGGTGCGCCGTTCATCTGCAGCTTGAACACACAGGTGGCTATAGGGCCAGTAATAGCGGAGGCCAGGGTGGGCGGAATCCAGATTCGCGGATTACGGACGATATTGGGCATCTGCAGCATGGAGGTGCCCAGCCCCTGGGAGACAAGACCGCCCCAGCTGTTCTCTCTGAAGGACATTACGGCAAAGCCAACCATCTGAGCGCTGCAGCCCGCTACGGCGGCGCCGCCGGCCAGTCCTACCAGACCAAGTACAGAGCATATGGCGGCCGAGGATATGGGGAGAGTCAGAGCTATACCGACTATAACGGAAACCAGTATGCCCATCCAGAAAGGCTGCAGGTCGGTGGCCCACATGATGAGATCGCCGACCTTCATGGCGGCAACGCCTATGGGTGGCGCGATAAGCTTGGCCAGAGCCACGCCCACCAGAATGGTTACGCCGGGGGTGACAAGTATATCTATTTTTGTCTCCTTGGAGACCATTTTGCCGCATTCCGCTGCCACAATAGCGATGATGAGCACAGCCAGAGGACCGCCGGCGCCGCCCTCGGCGTTTGCCGCCCAACCGACCGCGGCCATGGAAAACAGCACCATGGGGTCTGCTTTCAGAGCATAGCCTATGGCCACGGCCATAGCCGGACCTGATACCGCCATCGCATAGCTGCCTATATCCACAAGGTATGCAATACCAATCTGCCGTCCAAGGGTTTTGATAATAGTGCCTATGAGCAGAGAACAGAAAAGTCCCTGTGCCATGGCGCCCAGAGCATCGATGCCATAGCGCTTGGCGGAGACCTCTATATTTTTCCGCCTCATGAATTCTTTGAAACCAGCCATCTTCATCCAGCTTTCATCATAAATATAAATTATGCCTTACAAGTGTCAAGACACCTGTAAGGCATAATAAAGCATAATTCAGTATTTGTCAAGCGTTTTCCGTCAGAAGTATACCGATTTTTGCCAGGTCATCCAGAACGCGCCGGTATGCGGCTTCATCAGGACATGCAAGATGGTGCAGATGTATGCCTCCTGTGAGCGCGGACAGAGGCGGGACCTCGGCTGACAGCTTTTCAAGAAATCTGTCCACATCATAGCGGCTTTGCAGCTGAAGCTGACCGGCGAGCTGACCATAGATAGGGTGCTCCACAACCACGTCAAGTGCGGTGCAGCCGTTATCCACTATGGCGTAAAGCTCGCGGGAAGTATCCGCCAGACTGTGAAAGCAGGCAACGGTGCGCAGCAGCCCACCGGAATTGCGGGACATAATGTAGCCTCTGGGCGTGGCGGATATATCCAGCCCGGACGCCCGAAGCAGCGCAATATCTCCAACAATAACCTGACGGCTGACAGCGAAACGCCCGGCGAGATTCGTTGCGCTTACAGGAGCATCGGCCGCGTTAAGCAGAGTGTGAATCTCGTGTCTGCGTTGTTCAGCGGTCATGCCTTATTCCCCCTCAAGAGTTCTTCTCTTCCAGGAGCTGCAGTTTTATATCGTAGAGCTTCTGGGAGAGATCCACATAGTAGCTGTGCGGATTGTCAAAGCGTTTCACTTCATCCCACAGGGTATCAAGCTGACTGCGGCAGTAGGCCTGTATTTCCGACAGAGACGGAGAGACATACACCTGCTCGCCGTTTTTAAATACCGGCACCTGCAGTTCCTTTGCGGTGTAGTTATATACGGTCTTGCGCTTCCAGATAGCGTCAGGGTCGAATATCTCCAGATTACTGTTTTCGTCAAGCACCTCGTCATGGAGGCAGATATAGTCGGCTATGGCCTTGCCGGTGTCCTTGCCGAACAGACGGTAGGTCTTTTTGAAGTGGGGATTGGTTATCTTCTCAACATTTTCGCTGACCTTAATTCTTGGGGTTACTGTGCCATTGCTGTCCTCAACGGCGGCCAGCTTATATACACCGCCGAAAACAGGCTCGCTCTTGGCGGTGATCATGCGCTCGCCAACACCGAAGGTATCTATGCAGGCGCCCTGGAGCAGCAGGTCGCGTATGATATACTCGTCCATGGAGTTGGATACAAATATCTTACACTCGGGCCAGCCGGCATCGTCCAGCATTTTTCTGGCCTTGCGGGTGAGGTAGGCCATGTCGCCGGAGTCCAGACGTATACCGCATTTGGTGATTCCCCTGGGCTTCAGCACCTCGTTGAACACGCGTATAGCATCGGGAATGCCGCTTTTAAGTGTATTGTAGGTGTCCACCAGCAGGGTGGCGTTGTCGGGATATATCTCGCAGTAGGTTTTAAAGGCCTCATACTGGGTGTCGAACATCTGCACCCAGGAGTGAGCCATGGTTCCGCCTGCGGGGACACCGTAGAGCTGATCGCTGATAGTGCAGGCCGTGCCGGCGCATCCGCCTATATAGGCCGCGCGTGCGCCGATGATGGCTCCGTCCGCGCCCTGGGCGCGGCGGGAACCAAATTCCAATACGGCTCTGCCCTGAGCCGCGCTGACTATACGGCTGGCCTTGGTGGCGATGAGGCTCTGATGGTTTATTGTCAGCAGCAGATAGGTTTCCAGCAGCTGGGCCTGAATGGCTGGAGCGCGCACGGTGAGTATGGGCTCCCGGGGGAATACGGGAGTGCCCTCTGGCACGGCCCAGATGTCGCCGGTAAATTTGAAGTTGGCCAGATAGTCCAGAAAGCCCTCGCTGAACATATTGCGGCTGCGCAGATAGTCGATATCCTCTTTGGAGAAGTGCAGATTGTTGATATAGTCGATAACCTGCTCCAGGCCTGCGGCGATGGCGTAGCCGCCGCCGTCGGGGACTCTGCGGTAGAAGAGGTCAAAATAAGTTATCCTGTCTGTGTAGCCGTAGTTGAAGTATCCGTTTCCCATGGTCAGCTCATAAAAGTCGCAGAGCATGGTCAGATTTAACTTTTCGTTGCTGTTGGCCAATTTGTTTCACCTGTCCTTAAAGCTTATTTTACAGCAGATGCCGTCTTTCGGGTGCGCTTGACAAGCATTATACGCCATTGAAGGTGTCTTTGCAACTGTTTTGTCATAAGTCAAATTAATAACAAGATATCCGCAGTTATCGAAAGCCATACACAAAACTCGCACGTGTTTAAAAAAAGTTCACAATTTGCTCATGATATTTTTTTTGACATCTGCTATAATGCCGCTGTTGCGCGTATCCATACTTTGTTCACATAAGGAGAGGTTTGCCAATGTCGGCTATGAAGAACATCGTAAATCAGAATTCATATCTCAGTTGCGTGGAAGACCTGCTGTCTACCAGCCAGGTGACATCCATGAGACAGTGGCGCCATCATCTTTCTGTCACCACCTACGACCACTCTCTTTTTGTATCCTATGTGGCTTTCCGCCTGGCCCGGCGTCTGCGCTGCGATTACAGTATGGCGGCGCGCATGGGCCTGCTGCACGATCTGTTCCTGTACGACAGCCGTGACCGCTCCGCTTATTCCGGGCTGCAGTGCTTTGCCCATCCCGAGGCTGCGCTTACCAACGCGCGCGGCCTGGTGGATATGAGCGAGAAGGAGGAGAACATAATAGTTTCTCACATGTGGCCTCTGGCCAAGACCATGCCGCACTCCAAGGAGGCGCTGATAGTAAACCTGGCCGACAAGTTCTGCGCTACGCTGGAGGTATGTTTCCTTTCCAGAATGAAGCGTATCCGCGGCTGGATACCGGACACCTCCGCGTTTCTCTCCATGCCCTGCGCCTGCAACGAATGATTTCCCAAAATATATTAACATCATACGGAAGAGTATGTATTCGTGATGAGTACATACTCTTTTTCTGTTTTTCTCTGTATTTTCCGGGACAAAGGCAGTATAATGACGGTGTCGCTGCACGGAAAACTGTTTGAGCTGCTTTCGAATATGGAGCTCAGCAAGGAACATCTCTCTTTGCAGACGAAAAACATACGCCCAAACGGATTTAAGTGATGAAAAAGGCGATTTGCAGTTCATGGAATTGCTGACTGAGAGGATATAAAATTGTTAGTTAAATCTGATTTTACACGAAATTGATAGCGTTAAGATGGCGTTAAGAAGAATCCAAATAAAGGAAAAAACCTTGCGCCGTTACAGCAGTAATGGTAACATAAACATTGCATGTCAAAAAATGGTGGGGGAATTTGTCATTTTTTGACATGTGAAATGATAAGAGGGGGATTTATCAATGGGGGATGCGGCACGGCTGTTTATTGCGGATGCTGACGCGGATTATAGACTACTTATGGCAGAGCGGGCGGAGGAGAGCGGCGCTCTGCGTGTTGTGGGTAGTGCTGATTCTGCCCTGGCCGCTGTGGAACAGCTGAAAAGCTGCGAAGCAGATATTCTGCTTATGGACCTGGTGCTTCCGGGGAACGGCGGCGTGTATTTGCTGCAAAAGCTGAAGGAGCTGTCAATCAAACCGGTAGTGGTAGTGAATACGACGTTCTTTTCCCGGCTTCTGGCACGGGACTGCGTGCAATACGGCGTTGCGTCGGTGCTTGTAAAGCCCAGCGAGCCTGATGCGGTAGTGGAAAATATCATGAGCGCCTATGAGTTTAGAAAAAGCCAACTGCCGATTCCCGCGGCTCCGGAGAAGAAACATCCGGAGAACGAGGCGGAACTTATGAGAGAAATAACGGAGCTTATGAACCGTCTGGGCTTTTCCACCAGATACAAGGGCTATGCCTATCTGCGCTGTTCGGTCGTCGTGGCCTGCGGCTGCGGCTATGCGGACAGAATGGTGAGCAAGACGATATATCCCGAGGCGGCAAAACGCTGCGGCACCACACCTGTGAGCGTTGAACGCGGAATACGCCAGCTTACGGAAGCGCTCTGGAAAAAAGGAGGGGCCAAGGCCTTCAAGGAAGTGCTTGGGGTAAATGTATCTCCGGATGGAATGACCAACGCGGAGCTTATAAATCTGCTGAGCGAGTTTCTGCTCTGCGGCTTTGCCAAACGCAATACCCTGTATCGCCGCGCACTCTACGGAGCGTTGGTTGCTTTTTCGTATGCGTGCGGCTATACTGTTCACGAGGTGAAGAACATGGACTGCACAAAGGTAGGCAAGCTGATATGCGCTCTGCGCAGAGAACAGGGGATGACCCAGCGGGCGCTGGCGGAAAAGCTGGGACTTAGTGACCGAACAATTTCCAAATGGGAGCGGGGGCTGGGCTGCCCGGATGTCTCCCTGCTCACGGAACTGGCCTCTGTGCTGGGTGTGGACACCAAAAGACTGCTGGCCGGCGAGCTGGCGGAGAACGACACAGACGGAGGCAATATGCGGAGATTGAAATTTTATGTCTGCCCCACCTGCGGCAACATCATCACAGCCACAGGCGCGGCGGAGCTGAGCTGCTGCGGCAGAACCCTTGTGCCGCTCAAGGCGGAAAAGCCGGATGGGGAGCATGCCATCAGCATTGAAAATATGGAGGATGAGTGGTTCATCACCTTCCCCCACGGCATGGAGAAGGAGCATTTTATCAGCTTCTTTGCCTATGTGCGCTTTGACAGAGTGCTGCTGGTAAGGCTGTATCCGGAGCAGGGCAGCGAACTGCGTTTTCCTGCCATGCGTGGAGGACGGCTGTACTGGTACTGCTCTGAGCACGGCCTTTTTGAACTCAATCCGGGCAAATAAGAAAGCTCCCAACGCAGCGCGTTGGGAGCTTTCTTATGCCTTTTTCAGTATGCTCTCGGCAGAGCGCGAGGCGGGACGGTTGTAGCGTGGAATCAGCTCCAGGCAGGACTGGTCGCGACTTATCACGGCGGTCTTGCCCTCTGTGCCAAGAGAGGCCAGAAAGCCAAGCTCGGCCAGTACGGCGGCGCTGTCCGCGGGGGCGGAGCCGAATGGATAGGTAAAGGTGTTCGGTACAAAACCCAGCTCGTCGCTGAAGCGGTTCTGCATACGGGACAGGTCGGTAAAAAGCCGTGCGCGGTAGGCTGTGATTTCTTCGCCGCTCTTTTTCCCCGCGCCCATGTAGCCCTTGTGAATGTGGTGCAGGTCGTAGGAGTGGTTCTGCAATTCAATAACGCCGCTGTCGCTCATTTCACGCAGCACATCCCAGTTGCAGTGGGCGTAGGATTCGTGCAGGTCCGGCTCGTTGGTGTACCGGTCCGCCTCCACACCTATTACAGAGAGCACGGCGCGCATACCCAGCTCCTTCAGCACGGGATAGGCGTAAAGATAATTGTTGTAATAGCCGTCGTCGAGAGTTATCATGATGGGTTTGTCGGGCAGGGAAGCACCGCTTCGGACGTAGGCGATCAAATCGTCCATAACTACAGTTTCATAGCCCTCGCTCCGGATGTACTCCATATCGCGGCGAAAGGCCTCGGGAGTGATAACATATTCTCCCGCTCTGGAAGGGTCGGATATAATTGCATGGTACATGAGCACGGGCAGCCTTATGCCATCATCCTCAGCTGCGGCCGCGCCGGTGGACAGCCGCAGCGCCACCAGAGACAGGGAGGCCGCCGCGGCGAAAAGGGCAATAAGTGTTGTACAGATACGGAAGCGCAGACACAGCTTCCGGAAACGGTCGTGATTTTTCATCCGCAAAGCATCTCCTTTTCCTCGAGTATGTGCGCCGGGACAGGAAATAACAGCGCCAATTGCAGGCGCATGAGCCTGATTTTGCCGCTGAAAATGTTTTCATTTCATTCACAGATGTGGTATACTATAATGCTACTATATAATAATGTAAAACAATGGGGGCGGGCCTATGTCACTTTTTCATGTTGTGAGCGAATACAGCCCATCCGGCGACCAGCCGGAGGCCATAGAGACGCTGGTAAACGGCGTGAAAAACGGAATAGAGGAGCAGGTGCTTCTGGGCGTTACCGGATCCGGCAAGACCTACACCATGGCCAAGGTGATAGAGCGGCTTGACCGTCCGGCTCTGGTGCTTGCCCACAACAAGACGCTGGCAGCGCAGCTGTGCTCCGAGTTCAGGGAGTTTTTCCCGGACAATGCCGTGGAATACTTTGTCTCCTACTACGATTATTATCAGCCTGAAGCCTATATACCCCATACAGATACCTTTATTGAAAAGGACAGCAGCATAAACGACGAGATAGAGCGTCTGCGCCACTCCGCCACCTCCAGCCTGTTTGAGCGGCGGGATGTAGTCGTGGTGGCCTCCGTGTCCTGTATCTACGGTCTGGGAGACCCCATAGACTACGCCAACATGGTAATTTCCCTCCGTCCGGGCCAGCAGCGAGAGCGGGACGAGCTGATGCGCAAGCTCATAGACATACGCTATGAGCGCAACGACATAGCCTTTGAGCGCAATATGTTCCGGGTCCGGGGGGATACGGTGGAAATTTTCCCAGCCTACTCCACGGACAAGGCCATAAGAGTGGAGTTCTTTGGCGACGAGGTGGACAGGATAAGCGAGATAAACGTGGTCACCGGCGCGGCCACACGCACCCTTCAGCACGTGGCCATATATCCTGCCAGCCACTATGTCACCACCAAGGAAAAAATGGAAAAGGCCATACATGAGATACGCGCCGAATGTGAAGAGCGGGTGAAATTTTTCAAGGAGAACGGCAAGCTGCTGGAGGCCCAGCGCATACAGCAGCGCACCAATTACGATATTGAAATGATGCAGGAGCTGGGCTACTGCTCAGGCATTGAGAACTACTCCCGCATAATCTCCGGACGGGAGCCAGGCTCGCCGCCCATGACCCTGCTGGATTATTTCCCCGAGGACTTTGTCCTCTTTGTGGACGAGAGCCATGTCACTCTGCCCCAGGTTCGGGCCATGTACGCCGGCGACAGAGCCCGCAAGGAGACTCTGGTGGAGTACGGCTTCCGCCTGCCCTCAGCCTTTGACAACCGGCCTCTGAAATTTGAGGAGTTCCAGGACAGAGTGGGCCAGGCCATATTTGTATCCGCCACACCCGGCGAGTACGAGCGGGAGCGGGCCGGCCAGGTGGCTGAGCAGATAATCCGCCCCACGGGCCTGCTAGACCCCAAAATCGTGGTGCGTCCCGTGGAGGGGCAGATAGATGACCTCATTGGGGAGATAAATACCAGGGTGCGGCGAAACGAGCGCACGCTGGTCACCACGCTGACGAAAAAGATGGCTGAGGATCTGACCAACTACCTCACGGGTGCGGGGATACGCTGCCGCTATATGCATCACGACATAGGCGCCATTGAGCGCATGGAGATAATCCGGGCCCTGCGTCTGGGCGACTTCGACGTGCTGGTGGGAATAAACCTCCTGCGCGAGGGCCTGGATCTGCCGGAGGTGAGCCTGGTGGCCATACTGGACGCGGACAAGGAGGGCTTTCTGCGCAGCGAGACCAGCCTTATCCAGACCATAGGCCGCGCGGCACGAAACGCCGAGGGCACGGTGATCATGTATGCCGACACGGAGACCCGCTCCATGAAGGCGGCCATAAGCGAGACCGAGCGCCGCCGGCGCAAGCAGACGGCCTATAACGAGGAGCACGGCATAGTGCCAAAGACTATCATAAAGCGTGTGCGCGATGTGATAGAAATATCCGCCGATCCGGGCGCGGATGTGCGCAGTAACGGCGTAAAGATGACCGCCCGGGAGCGCCGTGAGGAAATAGCGAAGCTGGAGAAGGAGATGAAGCAGGCCTCCTCCATGCTGGAATTCGAGTATGCCGCTGTACTCCGCGACCGTATAATCAAGCTGCGTGGCGAGAAGTGAAAAATCCCGGGATTTGATTGACAGCCGCTCCGAGCTGTTATATGATAAAATATTGCGGTGCATCCGCATTAATAGATTTGGAGAGAGCTAATGGATAAGCATCTGGGGCTATATATACACATCCCCTTCTGCGCCAGCAAGTGCCGCTACTGTGATTTCTATTCCCAGCCCGGCACCGGCGGCATGATGAACAAATATCAGCGCGCCCTGTGCCAGCACCTGGAGGAATCAGCAGGCATGATGGCGCCCTATTATATAGACACCCTGTATTTCGGCGGCGGCACACCCAGCTACTTCGGCGCCAAACGTATCTGCGAAGTGCTGAACACTATAAAGAAAAACGCCAGGCTGCTGAAGAGTGCCGAGATAACTGTGGAGGCAAACCCCGACAGTATCACCCAGAGGGATATGAAAATGCTGCTGAGGGAGGGCGTGAACCGTCTGAGCATAGGTGTGCAGTCGGCAAACGATGACATATTGAAGCTCATAGGCCGCCGCCACAACTTCCAGCAGGCGGTTAAGGCCGTTAAAAACGCGCGGGAGGCCGGCTTTGGAGATATAAGCGTGGACCTCATATACGGTTTGCCTACTCAGAGCCGCAATGACTGGGCGGACACCCTGTCGCGGGTGATGGCCCTGCGCCCCGACCATATCTCTTGCTACGGACTGAAGCTGGAGGAGGGCACGCCCCTCTGGAGCTACCGGGACAGCGAGATAATGCCAAATGATGATGACCAGGCGGATATGTATCTGTACGCTGTTGAGACGCTGGAGCGCTACGGCTACAATCAATACGAGATATCCAATTTCTGCCTTGACGGTCATGAGTCCCGGCATAATCTCAAATACTGGCGACTGGAGGACTACGCGGGCTTCGGCCCCGCGGCCCACTCCTGCATAGATGGACTGCGCTACAGCTATGTGCGCAGCCTGAAGGGCTATATTGACGGCGTTATGAACCACGACAGTATTATAGACGAGTACGAGAAGATAGACAGGCTGGATATGGCCTGCGAATATATCATGCTGGGCATGCGCACCACCAGGGGCATAAGCGCCGAGGAGTACCACAAGGTGTACCGCAGCGACTTTGCGCCCCTGGAGACTATGCTGGAAAAAATGCGCCGGCGGGGCTGGACAAAATGCCGGGACGGACGGTGGTGCTTTACGCCCACAGGCTTTCTGGTTTCAAATCAGCTTATAGGCATATTGCTGGATGCCCAGGCTGAGCAGAAGCTCAGCGGCAATCCATGGGTCCGCGACGAGGTCGGACAGACAAAGAGGTAATAAATGAGCAATTCCAATCAGACTAAAAAGAATGCAGTAAGAAAAACTGTGTCTCATGCAGCGTCCGGAGGGCGCAGAAAAACCGAAGAAGCCCCGGTCAGGACTCCGCGGAAGAAGAAAAAGAACAGGGCCGGCGCTCTGGCGGCGGTGCTGTTTATCGCCTTGCTGGTATGCGGCGTGACTTTGGGAGCAATACATGTGCAGGATATGGATACCATATATCCAAACATCACCTTTGCCGGGGTACCGGTAGGCGGAATGACCATTACAGAGGCCGGAGACGCTCTGGAGCAGGCGGGCTACGGCTCACAGGACCAGGCGGTTACCGTGACGCTGCCTCTGGGATATGAGCTGCGCATCCCCGTGGGCGAGGCCGTGGAGGCCTCCCAACCCATAGATGCTGCCGCAGCACTTTACGGTTACGGCCGCGACGGAAATGCGCTGCAGAGCCTTATAACCTATATGCGCTGTCTGGTGAACGGCTGCGAGCTGCTGCCCGGCGACGTGCAGGAAATAGACGACGGCTTTGTAAAGGACGCCATCACCGAGAAGGTGCAGGCGGTGAACGCCCAGCTCATGGGTGAGCAGGTGAAAATAGGCGAGACGGAGATAAGCGCCGTAAAGGGCGCCAAGGGCCTGGTGCTGGACGAGACCGAGCTGTATACCATGGTCATGGGCGCTCTTGAGCGCGGTGATTACAGCGAACTGAGCTATACGCCCCAGAGCACCGGAGAGGACGACATTGACCTGCAGAGCATATACGACACTATATATAAAGAGGCCAAAAACGCCGAGTACGACCCCCAGACCAGGAGCGCGGGAGAGCACGTCACCGGCGTGAGCTTTGATATTGAAAAGGCTCAGAAGATGTGGGACGCCGCCGCTCCCGGCGAGCGGGTGGTCATCCCCCTCACGCTCACCGAGCCTGAGATAACCACCGAGTATCTGAACAGCCGCCTGTTTGCGGATGTGCTGGCGGAAAAGAGCACCAGCCTCTACGGCAGCAGCGCTGCCAGAATAAACAACGTGAAGTTGGCCTGCAAGTCCATAAACGGCATAGTCCTCAATCCCGGAGAAGGCTTTTCCTACAACACCGCCCTGGGAAAGCGCACCGCCGAGGCCGGATATCAGGCCGCGGGCGCATACTCCGGCGGCGAGGTGGTGCAGGAGCTGGGCGGCGGCATCTGCCAGGTGTCCTCCACTCTGTACTACTGCACTCTGTATTCCAATCTTGAGATTACCTCCCGCACCTGCCACTACTTCGGCGTTGGCTATGTCCCCGCCGGACTGGACGCCACGGTGAGCTGGGGCGGACCGGAGTTCAAATTCGTCAACAACAGAGACTACCCAATAGAGATACAGGCGGGAGTTGAAAACGGCTCCTGCTGGGTGAAAATACTGGGCACCGACGTGGACGGCAGCTATGTTGAAATGACCACCGAGTCCTGGCTGAACTCCGACGGCAGCACCGGCGTGCGCTCCTATCGAGCCGTATACGACAAGGACGGCAACCTTATAAGCAAAAACCGCGAGTCCGACAGCCGCTACCATGTGCACAAGACCGAGGAGGAGTCCCCCAGCCCATCTCCCAGCCCGACGCCCGTGCCGACGCCCACACCCGTACCGGAACCCACACCGGAACCCACACCGGAACCCACACCGGAGGCGACGCCCGAGCCGGAGACGACGGAGACCCCCGTATCAACAGAGACCCCGGCGGAGACGGAAATGCCCGAGTCCGAGCCGCCTGCCGGGACCGATACCCCCGCGGCCTGAAATACTGTACTTACCAATAGCTCAAGGAGGAAGAAGCATTGAATAAAAAGTTCTATATCACAACGCCTATCTACTATCCCTCGGATAAGCTCCACATCGGCCACACCTACTGCACCGTGGCCACCGACGCTATGGCCCGCTACAAGCGGCTTCAGGGCTATGACGTCATGTTCCTCACCGGCACCGACGAGCACGGTCAGAAGATAGAGGACAAGGCCAAGGAGGCCGGAGTGACTCCCAAGGAGTTTGTTGACAATATTGTGGAAGGCCCTCGCGGAGTAAAGGACCTGTGGAAGCTTATGAACATCTCCAACGACCGCTTCATCCGCACGACCGACGACTACCATGTGGAGTCCATCCAGAAGATTTTCAAGAAGATGCACGACAAGGGCGACATCTATAAGGGCAAGTACACCGGCAAATACTGCAAGCCCTGCGAGAGCTTCTGGACCGAGAGCCAGCTCAAGGACGGCAAGTGCCCCGACTGCGGCCGCGACGTCCAGGACGCCGAGGAGGAGGCCTACTTCTTCAGACTCTCCAAGTACGCCGACCGTGTACGCGACCTGCTGGAGAACACCGATTTCCTGGAGCCACGCAGCCGCGTGAACGAGATGGTGAACAACTTCATAAAGCCCGGCCTGGAGGACCTGTGCGTTTCCCGCACCAGCTTCACCTGGGGCGTGCCCGTGGACTTTGACCCCGGCCACGTCGTGTACGTCTGGGTCGACGCCCTGTTCAACTACACCACCGCCCTGGGCTTCATGAACGGCAAATATGACGATTACGCCGAGTACTGGCCCGCCGATGTGCATTTCGTCGGCAAGGAGATAGTGCGCTTCCACTCCATCATCTGGCCCGCCATGCTCATGAGTATGGAGATGCCCCTGCCCAAAAAGGTGTTCGGTCACGGCTGGCTCCTGCTGGACGGCGGCAAGATGAGCAAATCCAAGGGCAACGTGGTGGACCCCTACATCCTGGCCGAGCGCTTCGGCGTGGACGCTTTGCGTTTCTTCCTCATGCGCACCTTCCCCTTCGGAAGCGACGGCAACTTCTCCAACGAGCTGCTCATCCAGACCATAAACACCGACCTTGCCAACGACCTGGGCAATCTGGTGAGCCGCACCACCGCCATGGTGGGCAAATACTTCGGCGGCAGGCTGCCCGGCGGCTGCTGCGCCTGGGACGAGCCCACCGACTGCGACCGCGAGCTGCTGGGTATGGCCCAGGAACTGCGTGAGCGCTTTGCCCAGCAGATGGACGCCTACGCACCCCACAACGCCCTCGGCGAGGTGTTCAAGGTAATCGCCAGGGCCAACAAGTATATAGACGAGAACGCCCCCTGGGTGCTGGCCAAGGATATGGACGCAAACGGCGCCCGCCTTGCCCATGTGCTGTATAACCTGCTGGAGGTCACCCGCATTTCCGGCGTGCTCCTCAGTCCCTTCATGCCCGGGAGCATGGACAAGCTCTTCGTTCAGATAGGCGCGCCCGCCGAAACTCAGACCTGGGAGAGCGCCGGAGCCTGGGGCTCCCTGCCCGGAGACACCGCCGTGCAGAAGGGTGAAAACCTGTTCCCACGTGTGGAAATGGAGGCCGCTCTGAAGGAGCTGGAGGAGGCTACCGCTGCCGCCGCCAAAGCCGCCCTGCCCGCCGTGGAGACAGAGCCACAGAGCACCGAGAACGTGGATTTCGACACCTTCTGCAGGAGCGATTTCCGCGCCGTTAAGGTCAAGGACTGCCAGAATGTCAAGAAGTCCAACAAGCTCCTGCGCTTCACTCTGGACGACGGCACAGGCGTTGACCGCCAGATTCTCTCCGGCATAGCCCAGTTCTATAAGCCCGAGGAGCTTATAGGCAAGACCCTCATGGCGATTGTGAACCTGCCTCCCCGCAAGATGATGGGCCTTGAGAGCTGCGGTATGCTCATCTCCGCCGTGCACACCGAGCACGGTGAGGAGAAGCTGAACCTGCTTATGCTCAGCGATTCCATCCCAGCCGGCGCAAAAATGTGCTAGAGTGTCCGAGCGGCTCATAAAACAGAAAAAGGGCTGTCATCCCAAGAGGGGTGACAGCCTTTTATTAAATTACAGGTTTATATCATTTTTGTGGGTGCGGCGCAGGCGCTCCATTTCGGCGGCGCTTGCGTCCTCGCGCTCGTTCAGAAGCTTTTCTATCTCCGCCGCGTTTAGCTTTTGAGTGTAGAGCTTCAGCTCCCGGGTCATCTCCCAGTTGCTAAGCACGGAGATGGCCGCGTGGATAAGGACTATGCAGAAGATTACCACGACCTCGCTGAAGCTGTGCACGGTGACCAGACGCAGTATCTCCGAGCAGAGTATAAACAACAGAGAGACGTTCATCCACTTGCGCAGAGCTATGACAGTATGGTGCTTATGCTCTATAAACTTATAAAGGGTTTGCAGGCAGGCGACAATCATAAGAATTACCGCTACCAGCTCAAAGAGGATGATGCCCAGCTGAGCAAAGAGCTCAAGCAGGTCCGTGAGTATGCCGACGCGCGCCTCGCCGCCGCTTGCGGCCGTGGCCAGTATGCTGTTGGATAGGAACATTGTAACCTCCATGATTTTTATAGCTTCTTAACGTGTGGTTATATTATATTGTAAAAATCACTTCCACGCAAGAATTTTTTGATGTGAAGCCTATCAAAATAATGAATTGCCTGATACGCTATTCTTATAAGTGCAATTTTACCGAAAGGGCTGGTTTATGTTTTGCCCGCTTTAGCGTATTAAACATAAACAGAAAAAGTTGGTTTAAAGTATTGAATTATGATTTGCGCTATGCTAAAATTAACACCGAGTTTTCTATGCCGCCAGGGCTGCGGCATTCAAATAGACACATTATTTTCAAAGGAGAATTAGAAATGTCTTATGTAGATGAAGTGTACGAGAATCTCGTACAGAAGAATCCCGCCCAGCCTGAGTTTCTCCAGGCCGCCAAGGAAGTGCTTGACTCTCTCCGCCCTGTAATTGAAGCCAATGAGGCCGAGTACAGAAAGGATGCCCTGCTGGAGCGCCTTGTAAACCCCGAGCGTGCCATACAGTTCCGCGTTCCCTGGGTGGACGATAAGGGCCAGGTTCAGGTGAACACCGGCTACCGTGTACAGTACAACAGCGCTATTGGCCCCATTAAGGGCGGCCTGCGCCTGCACCCCTCCGTAAACCTCAGCATCATGAAGTTCCTGGGCTTTGAGCAGACCTTCAAGAACAGCCTCACCGGCCTGCCCATAGGCGGCGGCAAGGGCGGCAGCGACTTTGACCCCAAGGGTAAGTCTGACCGTGAGGTTATGGCCTTCTGCCAGAGCTTTATGACCGAGCTCTACCGTCACATCGGACCCAACCGCGACGTTCCCGCCGGCGATATCGGCGTTGGCGCCCGCGAGATCGGTTTCCTGTACGGCCAGTATAAGCGTATCACCGGCAACTATGAGGGTATCCTCACCGGCAAGGGCATCAGCTACGGCGGCTCCCTGGCCCGTACGGAGGCCACCGGCTACGGCCTGCTCTATATCGCCGAGGAAATGCTCAAGTGCCACGGCTACAGCCTGGCCGGCATGACCGCCGTTGTCTCCGGCTCCGGCAACGTGGCTACCTACGCCATCGAGAAGGCATGGCAGCTGGGCGCCAAGCCCGTTACCTGCTCCGATTCCAACGGTTGGATCTACGATCCCGACGGAATTGACGTAGCCCTCCTGAAGAAGGTCAAGCAGGTTCGCCGCGCCCGCCTCACCGAGTACGCCAAGGCCCGCCCCAACTGCCAGTATCACGAGGGCAGAGGCGTGTGGAGCGTCAAGTGCGACGTGGCTTTCCCCTGCGCAACTCAGAACGAGCTGCTGATTGACGATGTTAAGCAGCTGGTTGCCAACGGCGTTATCGCCGTGTGCGAGGGCGCCAATATGCCCACCACCCTGGAGGCTACCGAGTATCTGCAGAAGAACGGTGTTCTCTTCACTCCCGGCAAGGCTTCCAACGCCGGCGGTGTTGCCGTATCCGCTCTGGAGATGTGCCAGAACAGCGCCCGCCTCAGCTGGACCTTCGAGGAGGTCGACTCCAAGCTCAAGACCATCATGGTGAACCTCTATCACAATATCGACGATGCCGCCAAGAAGTACAACATGGACGGCAACTATGTGGCCGGCGCCAATATTGCTGGCTTCCTGAAGATTGTGGATGCCATGAAGGCTCAGGGTATCTGCTAAACGATATTAAATTAGACACAAAACGGGGACTCGGTCCCCGTTTTGCTTTTTAGGGAGAATGGTATGGATTACACATTTTTGCAGGTCTGCGCCATGTTTTTTGCCTACGCAATGCTGGGCTGGTGCGCCGAGGTGGCATTTGCCGCCGTATGTACCGGCAAATTCGTAAACCGCGGCTTTCTTAACGGCCCTGTGTGCCCTATCTACGGCTTCGGCGTGGTCATTGTCGTGCTGTGCCTCACCCCGGTGCAGCACAACACGCCCCTGCTGTTCGCGGGCGCGGTGGTACTAACCTCGCTGCTGGAATATGTCACGGGCTTTGCGCTGGAGAAAATATTCCACTCCCGCTGGTGGGACTACAGCGATATGCCCTTTAATCTCAGCGGCTATGTGTGCCTCAAATTTTCCCTGCTGTGGGGTTTTGCCTGCCTGCTGGTTATGAAGCTGCTGCACCCCACGGTGATGCTGCTTATTAACCACATTCCGTCTGTGCTGCTGAGGGTGCTGGTGGCGCTTATGGCTGTCGGTATAGCCGCGGACCTCGCGGTTACTGTGCTGGGCATCCGCCGGATGCAGCGCCGCCTGAGCCTGCTTACCCGGCTGACAGGCGAGCTGCGTGAGCTGTCTGACGCAATGGGCGAGCACATCTCCGACAACGTGCTGGCCGCCATGGACGCTTTGGTGGATGCCAGAGACGCCGTGGAGGAGAGAAAGGCGGAGTTTGATGAGAGAAAGAGCGTAGTGGAGGAGGAGAGCCGTCAGCGGCTGGAGGCTCTGCGGCAGAAGCGGGCGGAGATCCGGGAGCTGCTGGCTCAGCGCAGCCGTATGGATTCCCGCATACTCCGCGCCTTCCCCGGCCTGAGATCCCACCTGAACCAGGAGGCCCTGGAAAGACTCCGCGAGAAGTATTTCGGAGGCAGAGACTGATTTTTCGGAACTTTTTTCCCGAGCAGGCGTCTTATCAGTAAAAAAGCACGGGAGGGAAGCATTGTGAAAAGAAGCCTTGCATTTATTTTGGCCTGCCTGCTGGTCCTGACGGGCTGCGGCGCCCCGGCGGCGGAAAGTACGCCCCCGGAGGAGTCTGCGCCTCAGCCTGAGCCATGGACCGGTCTGCGTATCGTACACGGAGCGGAGGACGGCGGCCTGGTGCTGGCCGGAGAGGGTGCGGGAGAGGTGTATACCCTCAGCGTAGGTGACGTACCCGTATATCTGGACGGTGCTCCCGCCGACAGCTCCGAGCTTAAAAACGGCATGGAGGTTGAGGTGGTCTGCGAAGGTATAATGGAGAGCTATCCAGGCCAGTTTTACCGTCCCAGCGCCATTTACGCCGAGAGTCTGGACACGGAGCGGGGCGACCTGTGCGGCCTGTATCTCAAGGTACTCAATGACCTGTGGGAGAAGGACTCCGGTCTGAACAGCAACATAGAGTATGTGGGCGTGGACCTGACAAACGCCCCCGGCGATTTGACCGACGGCGAGAAACACGCCATAGCCTGGGTGTTCGGCGGAACTCATCAGGTGGTGGCTCTTACCATGAGCCGGGATGAGCTTATCGAACGCGGCTATCTAACCCCGGTGGGCGAGCCAAAAGAGGGCGAGCACGCGCTCTACGAGTGGAAAAACGGCGTGCTGTTCACCATAAGCGCCGCGGAAGGGGAGAAGGGCATGAAGTTCGACGCCGCCAAGTGGCGCTCACCCCTGGGCGCCTACATCTTTTCCGAATGTGAGGCCGAAGCGGACTCCGAAGGCAACTGGAGCTATTCCATAGGCTCCGAGGCCATATCCTGAACAAAACAGCGGTATCCGGTTTAGGATACCGCTGTTTTTATAGCAAAGGCCGGCCAAAGCGGCGAAGCCGCCTTGACTAAGCTAAGGTTCCATCTGGTGCCCAAGAAAACCGGCTACGGTCTGGGCCAGCTTGAATTCCACATCCCCGGAAGGGAGGCTGCCCTCGCTGCCGGCGAAGAGCACGCAGCCCAGCACGTCGCCCTCAGCCAGTATGGGCGCGGCTACGGCGGCGAGATACTTATCGCTGTCCTCGATAACGGGGACGGCGGTGGCATCGTCAAGCTGTACCGGACGGCGCGCTTCCATCAGCTGCTCAAGGGCCTGACTTACGCGCTTGTCCGCCAGCTCACGGCGGGCGGCGCCCGCCACGGCTATTATGCTGTCTCTGTCGGCCACCATCGCTACTGCGCCGGTGGTCTTGTGCAGAGAGTCGCAGATGCTTAGTGCGAAATCTGTCAGTTCGCCCATGGGTGAGTATTTTTTAAAAATGACCTCGCCGTCTTTTTCGGTGTAAATCTCCAGCGGGTCGCCCTCACGAATGCGCATGGTGCGCCGTATCTCTTTGGGAATTACGACACGACCCAAATCGTCTATCCTGCGGACGATTCCAGTTGCCTTCATATAATCAAGTCTCCTTTTCCTTTGATGTCGGTAGGTGTATTATTTGTTGAATTATGGTGATTATGCAGACAATATCCTGTAAAGAAAAATAGCAAGTTTTTGCAATTTTTAAGCCGTGACTTATGTAAAATACATAAAAAAACTGAGATAAATTGTGCAAAAACGAAGCTTGACAACTATATGTAGGGAGCTTATAATATCTGTTGAAATCTGATATCTCAGACATCAGTAATGGGTGTGGAGGATGCTGTGCGGGAAAAGATTGTAGAAGCGGTGCCGCTGCGTGAGCAGGTTGCAAATATTATCCGGAAAATGATAATCACCGGAGAACTCCAGGCGGGCAGTCCCATAAGTGAACGGCAGATAAGTCAGTCCCTGGGAGTAAGCACCACGCCGGTCAAGGAGGCCTTCCGCATCCTTGAGTCCGAGGGGCTTATGTATGCCATTGCACGTAAGGGCTCGTTTATCTCAAGCTTTCCGAAAAAGAATATGCTCCAGATAGTATTCATGCGCAGCTCGCTGGAGGGTGTGGCGGCCTATTTTGCCGCTTTGAACGCCGATGAAGCTGATATTGCAGAGATGGAAGAGGCTCTGGCGTGCTCTGGCAGAATAGTGGCTGAGGATGTGCTGAGCACAGAGATTGCCGTACACAACGAGATTTTTCATGATTGTCTGCGCAGTTCGTCCAAGAACGAATATCTGGTAAGCCTTATCCGCAATATGCGCAGCGTGGATAGTGCTGTGCGTACGGTGGCTGCTACCAGCGACCATGAAGAGCCCCCAAGAGCACAGAAGGAGCATCTGGCTATACTGGATGCCATCAAGCAGCGCGACAGCGCCCGGGCTGAGCAGCTCATGGTTGCCCATGTCCGCCGGGTAGGCGAGTTCGTGCTTGATTAGTTATCAACCGGGCGCAATACGCCGCACGGTCGAGATATTTTAAAAATCATTTTTAAAGGAGTAATAGCAATGAGTTTCTGCCCCAAGGGCATTCTGCCCGCAATGATCACCCCTATGACCAAGGACTACAAGGTCAACATCCCCGCTCTGCGTAAGCTCATCAACTACATGATCGACGGCGGCGTGCACGGCATCTTTGCCATCGGCACCACCGGCGAGTTCTATGCCCTGAGCAAGGACGAGTACCGCGAGGTTCTGGAAGTCACCGTGGACGAGGTCGCCGGCCGCGTTCCCGTGTACGCCGGCTGCAACGGCCTGGGTACCCGCGAGTCCATTGAGCTGACCAAGATCGCTTCCGAGGTCGGCGGCATCGACGCCATCAGCGTTCTGACCCCCTACTTCATCAGCCTGAGCCAGAACGAGGTCTATAACCACTTCAAGACCATCGCAGAGAACACCGACATGAACATCATTCTCTACGATAACGCTCCCAAGACCCACATCACCATCAAGCCCGCCACCGTTGCCAAGCTGGCCGACATCCCCAACATCGTTGGTATGAAGGACTCTACCGGCGACCTGACCAACACCGCAGACATCATCGGCCGCACCACCCGCGCTGGCAAGGACTTCCATGTCATGATGGGCCGTGACAGCCTGATTCACGCCGCTCTGTGCTACGGCGCTACCGGCGCTGTCGCAGCTGCCGCCAACGTGGCTCCCAAGCTCTGCTCCGACATCTACAACAAGTACATGGCCGGCGACATCAAGGGCTCTCTGGAAGACCAGTACAACCTGGTTCCCCTGCGCGTGGCCTTCGGCCTGGGCAGCTTCCCCACCGTCATCAAGGAGGCTCTTGAGCTGGTTGGCATCGAGGCCGGCCCCTGCGCCATGCCTGTCGGCGTCATGACCGACGAGGAGAAGGCCGAGCTCAGAAAGATTCTGACCGGTATGGGTCTCATCGGCTAAGCAATATAAATTTAAGGCGTCTTTCCTTTTGGAAAGACGCCTTTTCGTATAGGGAAAAACGCGCCCGGCTTGTGACCGGGCGCATACTTGTTTATAAATTATTTGTCCGCCTTTTTATCGTCCGCTACGACTTCGCGGAGAGCGCCGGCCAGACCGGCAAGTCCCTGAATATCGGAGGGGATGATAAGCTTGGTGGCCTTGCCGTCGGCTGCGGCGGTAAATGCCTCCAGGGCGCGGATCTTGATAACGGCCTCGGTGGGCATGGACTCGTTTACCAGTTTAATGCCCTCGGCGGTGGCCTTCTGAACGGTGAGTATGGCCTCTGCCTGGCCCTGAGCCTCAAGTATCTGCTGCTGCTTCTTGGCGTCGGCCCGGAGAATGGCGCTCTCCTTCTCGCCCTCGGCTATGAGGATGGCGCTCTTCTTTTCGCCTTCGGCCTGGAGTATGGCCTCGCGGCGCTCGCGCTCGGCCTTCATCTGGCGCTCCATGGCGTTCTGTATCTCCTTGGGAGGCATGATGTTCTTCAGCTCCACGCGGTTCACCTTGATTCCCCAGGGGTCGGTGGCCTCGTCAAGAATAGTGCGCATTTTAGTGTTGATGATGTCGCGGCTGGTGAGGCACTGGTCCAGCTCCAGCTCGCCTATGATGTTTCTCAGGGTGGTGGCGGTCAGGTTCTCAATGGCGGTGAGGGGGTGCTCCACGCCGTAGGTGTAGAGCTTGGGGTCGGTAATCTCAAAATAGATGACCGTATCTATCTGCATGGTTACGTTATCTTTGGTGATGACGGGCTGGGGAGGAAAGTCAACGACCTGCTCCTTCAGAGAGACGGTGCGGGCCACGCGCTCAATAAGGGGAATCTTGAAGTGCAGGCCCACGTTCCAGGTGGTGCTGTAGGCGCCCAGACGCTCAATGACGCAGGCTCTTGCCTGGGGTACCACGCGGATATTGCGGATTAGAATGATAAGAATAACCACGATTATGAGAATTGGGCCTATGAGACTTAGAATGTACTCCATATGTTTCCTCCTTATTTTACGGCGGCGTCCGATGAAGCGGACACGATTAGCTTTACTCCCTCTATTCTCTCAACAGTCACGAGGGAATTTTTTTCAATCACGGAACCGTCGTCGCTGCGGGCGGTCCAGAACTTTCCGTTTGCCGAGACTGTGCCGGCGGCTCTGAGATTATCTATTGTGTCGGTGACTATGCATTTGCAGCCTATCAGCCTGTCGGCGTTGGTGGGCTGGCTCCGGTTGTTTACGTATTTGCTTACCAACGGCCGGGTAAGCACCAGCGTGACGGCGGTGAGAATTGCAAAGACGGCTATTTGCAGCCAGAGATGGCCGCCCAGTACGGAGACTATAAGCGCGCCCAGAGCCCCTACGGCGAACCAGATGGAAACAAGGCCGACGGTAGCCGCCTCGGCGATGACAAATACCACTATTGCGGCTGCCCAGATGAAATTCATGCTTATTGAGCTCACACCCTTTCTTAATATATGATATCGCATAAAACTGCTTTTTATGGGTGGGAATTATACCATCACTATATACTATTTGGATATATTTTGCAAGAAGCAAATTAGGGCTTTACTTTCACGGTTTAGTGATGTAATATATTTAAAGTGCTAAATTGCAAAATACATACCTTCGAGGTGTAATATGAATAAGCAGAACCGCAAACCACGCAATATTAATATGTATAAGGCCATACTCACGCTGAACACGGTGGAGGAGTGCATGAGCTTTTTTGACGACCTGTGCACGGTCACGGAACTCCAGTCCATGGAGCAGCGCTATCAAGTGGCAGTACTGCTGGATAAGGGACTTATCTATAACGATATCCTGGAGCAGACCGGCGCCTCCAGCGCCACAATCAGCCGTGTGAACCGCTCCCTGCAATACGGAGCCGACGGCTACGCCGTGGCCTTTAAGCGCCTGGCCGAGCAGGAAGAGGCGGAGGAAGAGAAGTAATGAGCGCCTACACGGGTCTGGCCGGACAGTATGACGCCTTCACCGGAGACGTGCCCTACGGCGAGTTTGCCGACCTCTATGAGCGTATATTCAGCACCCGGGGTAAAACTCCCCGGGTGCTTTTGGACCTTGCCTGCGGCACGGGAACGCTGGCGCTGGAGATGTCCCGCCGGGGCTACGAGCTGATAGCGGCGGACGCCTCGCCGGACATGCTCTCGGAGGTTATGGATAAGTTTTCCGAAGAGCCGGGCTGCGTGCCTCCCGTGCTCCTGTGCCAGAGCATGCAGGAGCTGGACCTCTACGGCACGGTAGACGCCGTTTATTCCAGCCTGGACAGCTTCAATTACCTCAGCCCCGGCCAGCTGCCGGAGGTGCTGCGCCGCCTTGCCCTGTTCACCGAGCCGGGCGGCCTGGTAATATTCGACGTAAACACGCCCGAGCGCTTCCGCTCTCTGGACGGTCAGGTGTTTGTGGACGAGCGGGAGGATGTACTGTGCCTCTGGCGCGCCGAGTTTGACACGGAGCAAAACCGCATAGTCTACGGCATGGATATCTTTGAGCGCGCGGGCGCGCTCTGGCGCCGGGAGCAGGAGGAGCACATCGAATACGCTCACAGCCTGAGCTTCCTGCGCTCCTGTCTGGGGGAGGCGGGCTTTTACGATATAGAGCTCATAGCCGATGGGCCGCAGCATCAGTTCGGCCGGGTATTTTTTGTGGCCGCAAACAGCGGAAAGGGAATGAAAAACAATGGGTGAGATTATTCGCGCCGTCTCCGGAGACGGCCTGGTAAAAATATCTGTAATAGAGGGCCGGGACATAGCCGAGCGCGCCCGGATGATACACGGCACAAGCGCCACGGCCACCGCAGCGCTGGGACGCAGCCTCTGCGCCACCGCCATACTTGGGGATATGCTCAAGGAGGAAAAAGCCAGCATCACCGTGCGCATAAACGGCGGCGGAGCGCTGGGCACGCTTATGACCGTTTCAGACAGCAGCGGAAATGTCCGGGGCTATGTCCAGAACCCGGAGGCAGACCTGCCCACAAGGGCCGACGGCAAGCTGGATGTGGGCGGCCTCGTTGGCAAAAACGGTATGATGACCGTCAGCCGGGATTTCGGCTACGGCGAGCCGTATATAGGCAGCACCGAGCTTGTGAGCGGCGAGATTGCCGAGGACTATACATCTTATTATTGCTCCAGCGAGCAGACTCAGGCCGCCTGCGGCCTTGGCGTTCTGGTGGATACGGACCTCTCGGTCCGCTCAGCCGGTGGATTCCTGGTGCAGCTGCTGCCCGGAGCGGACGACAGCGTGATAAGCGCCCTGGAGGCCAATATCGCCGTCATGCCCGCCGTGTCCGATGTTCTCATGGCCGGTGACGGCGCGGCGCTGGTGAACTACGTCCTGCTGGGGATGGAGCCGGAGATACTGGAGCGGCATCCGGCGGAATACCGCTGCTATTGCAGCCGCCAGCGCGTTGCCGCCGCCATTGCCAGCATCGGCGCCAAAGCGCTGGAGGAAATGGCCGCCGATACCCAGCCCACCCGCGTAAGCTGCCAGTTTTGCGATGCGGAGTATGTCTTTACTCCAGAGGAGATAGGCGAGCTTGCACAGCAGAGCCGGGAGAACGAAAAAAATTAAAATTTCGGTTAAATATGGCTTGACAATTACCGGACCATTTAGTATAATAACAAAGCCGTCGCAAATGACGGCAAAATGGGAGCATAGCTCAGCTGGGAGAGCACCTGCCTTACAAGCAGGGGGTCACAGGTTCGAGCCCTGTTGTTCCCACCATATGGCCCAGTAGTTCAGTTGGTTAGAACGCCAGCCTGTCACGCTGGAGGTCGACGGTTCGAGCCCGTTCTGGGTCGCCAAAATCCGCGCCGATCCCCGTGGTCGGCGCGGGCCGAATATAATATGCCTCTGTAGCTCAGTTGGTAGAGCAGCGGACTGAAAATCCGCGTGTCGTTGGTTCGATTCCGACCGGAGGCACCACAATTGCGGGCGTAGCTCATCCGGTAGAGCGCCACCTTGCCAAGGTGGAGGTAGCGAGTTCGAGCCTCGTCGCCCGCTCCATTTTATATCTTGCGGCGCCATAGCCAAGTGGTAAGGCAGTGGACTGCAAATCCGCGACTCCCCGGTTCAAATCCGGGTGGCGCCTCCAAAAGAAAACCTGTCGCATTAGCGGCGGGTTTTCTTTTGTATTATTCACTATTCATTATTAATTCTTCATTCTTCATTTTGCCTGGTGACAGGTTTTTGATGAATAATTAAAAATGAAGTCGCTGCGCTGATGAATAATGAATAATTGATTTTAGCCACAAATCGTGCTACTATCGCAATAGTAGAAGAATGGGGGCGGCACGATGAAATATAATCCCTTGATTGAGAGATCTCTGGATTTTTCGGTGAGCATTGTAAAGCTGCATCAATACCTTATTCGCACAAAAAAGGAGACTGTTATTTCTAAACAGCTTATCCGCAGCGGAACTTCCATCGGTGCAAATATAAATGAGGCCAACTATGGCCAAAGCCGGGGTGACTTCATTTCCAAAATGCACATCGCCCTTAAAGAGGCGGCGGAAACAGAGTATTGGCTGCGTGTTTTGATTCGTTCCGAGTATTTGTGCGAGGAAAAAGGAGTCACCATACTGCGCGACTGCCTTGAACTCAAGCGTATGCTTATAGCCTCCATCAACACCGCCCGGGCAAATAAGCAGTAAAATTATTAAACTCCCCTGTTAGGGGAGTTTTTGCTTTTTCTTTCCTCCCCTGTGTAAGGGGAGGTGCCCCGCAGGGGCGGAGGGGTTGACGTCCCCTCCTTCTTTTTTTCACCCGTTTGTTACGGTTATGTTACAAACGCTCCGAAGCAATTGACGCAAAAGTTAAGGCGTGCTATTATACATCCGTAACGCGGAAGGATAGCTTAACAAAAGAAGTCCTTTCGCAGAAAAAATGCCCGAGGTCATGTGCGGGCGAAAAAACTCTATAAGGAGGAAAAACACATGAAAAGAACTCTCGCACTTGTGCTTGCTCTTGTCATGGTTATCGGCATGATGGCTGTTCCCGCTTCTGCTGATTTCTCTGACAGCAAAGATGTCAAGTACACCGAGGCTGTTGAGGTTGTCGCTGCTGCCGGCATCATCGAGGGCTTCGAGGATGGTTCCTTCGATCCCGACGGAACTCTGACCCGTGAGCAGGCCGCTAAGGTCGTTGCTTACATGCTGCTCGGCGAGAAGAACGCTGACGCCCTGAAGGCTACCAGCGCTCCCTTTGCTGACGTTGCTGCCAACCGCTGGTCCGCCGGCTACATTGCCTACGTTGCCAACGAGGGCATCATCAACGGCCGCGACGACAAGACCTTCGACCCCACCGGCAAGGTCACCGCTTTTGAGTTTGCCAAGCTGATGCTGGGCGCTCTGGGCTATAGTGCTTCCATCGAGCAGTACACCGGCTCTTCCTGGGCCATCAACGTGGGCAAGACCGCTCTTGACATCGGCATGTTCGATGGCAACGAGGGTGCTGACTACAATGCTGCCGCTACCCGCGAGGAAGCCGCTCTCTACATCTTCAACACCCTGCAGGCTGACCTGGTCGCCTATGAGAACAAGGGTTCCGAGATCGACCTGGGCAACGGCATCATCATCTCCACCGGCGCTTCCAAGGCTGAGGCTGTCACTTCCTCCAAGAAGTATGACACCATCAAGGACGATAAGGACAGCGATGATAAGTACACCGTCCAGTTCGCCGAGAAGTACTTCGAGGATCTGGAGCTGGATGTAGACGCTGATGCTTTCGGCCGTCCCGCCAACATCTGGAACTACGACAACGACGAAGTCGGCACCTACGCTCAGGAAGCTGACGAGACCTACACCGTGGCCACCAAGGGCAAGGACATCTATGCTGACCTTGGTAAGCCCGATGATGCTGAGTTCACCTATTTTGTTGACGGTGATGAGCTTACCGCTGACGAAATCAAGGGTGAGGGCTACTATGAGGACTTCGTTATCACCTCCGGTACTGCCGGCGACAAGAAGATCGGCGGCAACGGCGTTCTGGTCGAAGTTTTCGACATGGACGACAATGAGTATACCGTTGTTGTTATCAACACCTACGTCGCTGAGATTGCCGCTTGGAATGAGGCTGACGAGGATGATGACGAGGACGAGTCCGTTGATATTGATCCTATCGGCTATTCTGCTCCCGATGGCGATCTCATTGTCAACTTTGAGACCACTCAGTTCACCGAGGATGACGAGGATGACGAGACTGTCGTTCTCTACACCGCTGCTCTGAACAGCGATGACAAGTATGAGGTTAAGTCCGTTGTTGCTGCTGAGTCCGTCACCGGCTTCATCTCCAGCACCAAGGGCGACTCCAGCTTCGTGCTGGGCGGCGAGACCTACAAGTACAGCGAGAACAGCGAGGGCGAGGCTAAGTACGAGAAGGATGCCGAGGACGCCACCGCTTATGTTGACGCTTACGGCTATGTCATCTACATTGACATGGAGGCCGCTGCTTCCGACAAGTATGCTTACATCGAGGATGCTACCATCGACGAGGATGCTTGGGGCGAGAAGACCTACTACGCCAAGCTGGTTCTCGAGAACGGCGAGACCGTCACCGCTACCGTAGACAACTACTATGATACTAACAACGATAAGATTACCTCTGGTATTACCGAAGACAGCTTCGACGGCGAAATCGTTTCCTACAAGGTAAACAGCGACGGCGAGTACATCATTTATCAGACTGGCGCTGAGCTGTCTGCTACTGCCGATGCTAAGTTCGAAATCAACACCGGCCGCTCCGCTATTGTTGCCACTAAGGGCGAAGACACTAAGACCGTTGCCAACGCTAACAGCAAGACTGTGTTCATTATTGCTGAGCAGGACGACGACGATTGGGAGTACACCACCTACACCGGCATCAAGAACGTTCCTGATGTTGATGGCGGCAAGTATGCTATCTATAGTGATGACAACTATGCCCGCGTGGTAGTGGTTGTTGATCCTACCGCTTCCTCCACCTCCACCGATGAGGTTGTCTTTGTTGCTTACGACGAGGATGCTGTTAATGACGTCATCTCCGGCGCCGACTACGACGATTACGTTGTTGTCTACGCTTACGTTGACGGCGAGATCGTTGAGCTGAAGGTTGCTGAGGACTCCGATCTGTATACCGAGCTGGAGAAGGGCAACGACATCATCGGCAAGAGCATCAGCTACGACAAGGACGGTCTGGCCACTAAGGTCACCGGTACTCCCGATACTGAGGAGGGTACTGCCGCCAGCAAGATTGAGGATGATGTGATTACTGTTGATGGTACCGGCTACACCGTCGATACCGACTGCGTCACCTACACCGTTGAGGATGGCGAGATTTCCAAGGGCGGTTCCGTCCGCGCTAATAGCGAGGTTGTCATCGTTCTGGACGACGATCTGGTAACCACCATCTTCATCCTGAAGTAATTGCCTGATTACTTCTAAATACTTCGCAATTCCCCGGGAGGGCGCTTCGGCGCCCTCCTTTTTTATTCTTTTCTTCCCCTCCGTAGAATCCGTTCCCATCTCTTCACCTCCCCTAACAGGGGAGGTGCCCTCCGCAGAGGGCGGAAGGGTTTAAGCCATCGAATTTCTCTCAAGCAAATTTGATAGATTAAACCCTTCAGTCGCTTCGCGACAGCTCCCCTGTTAGGGGAGCGGGTTCTACGGTAGTGCCGCGGCGCATCGTAGTGCACAAAACTTTTCCTCCCCTGTTAGGGGAGGAAAAGAGGGAGCGGACTCTATGGTAGCGCCGCGGCGCCCAAGAAAACAAAAAAGAGTCTCCTATTTGGAGGCTCTTTTTTCAACTAAATCCAATATTCCGTCGCAGACGCCGGTGAAGTTGGTCATGAGCTCATGGTCATCCACGCGCAGGACGCAGAGTCCGTGCTCTTCGAGAAAGGCGGTGCGACGCCTGTCGTACTCCGCCTGCTCCGGCTGGAAGTGCTGCGCGCCGTCCAGCTCCACGGCGAGTTTGGCGGCGGAGCAGTAGAAATCAATAATATACCGGCCGAATACCTCCTGCCGCCGCCAGCGCGGCTTCAGGGGCCGCAGAGCGGCCCACAGACGGCGCTCGGCCTCGGTGCTGTCTCTGCGCAGCTCCCGGGCGCGCGGGGCGAGAGAAGCGTTTCTGGGGTGATACATGGCATCCTCCCGTTTTTAAAAAAGCCGCTCCATACGGAGCGGCTCTAATATTGTTATATGCTTACTTTACGTTGAAAGCGTCCATGCCGGGGAAGTTGGCCACGTCGAACAGCTCTTCCTCAATGCGGAGCAGCTGGTTGTACTTGGCAACACGGTCGCTGCGGCTGGGAGCGCCGGTCTTGATCTGACCTGCGTTGGTGGCAACGGCGATGTCGGCAATGGTGGTGTCCTCAGTCTCGCCGGAGCGGTGAGAGACAACGGCGGTGTAGCCTGCGCGGTGAGCCATCTGGATAGCGTCCAGAGTCTCGGTCAGGGTACCGATCTGGTTTACCTTGATGAGGATGGAGTTGCCCACGCCCAGCTCAATGCCCTTCTTCAGGCGCTCGGTGTTGGTGACGAACAGGTCGTCGCCCACCAGCTGGATCTTCTTGCCCAGAGCGTCGGTCAGCATCTTCCAGCCGTCCCAGTCCTCTTCGGCCATGCCGTCCTCAAGGGAGATGATGGGATATTTCTCGGAGAAGTCGGTCCACATGGCGACCAGGTCCTCGCGGGTCATAACGGTGCCGCGCTTGGGCAGCTCGTAAACGCCCTTCTCCATGTTGTACCACTCGGAGGAGGCGGCGTCGATGGCGATGCGGAAGTCAACGCCGGGCTTGTAGCCGGCCTTCTCGATGGCGGCGACCAGAGCCTTCAGAGCATCCTCGTCGCTGTCCAGGTTGGGGGCGTAGCCGCCCTCGTCGCCCACGCCGGTGGCGGGAACGACCTTCTTCAGGCTGTGGAACACCTCGGCGCACATACGCAGGCCGTTGGCGAAGCTGTCAGCGGAGACGGGCATGATCATGAACTCCTGAATGTCCACGCTGTTGGTGGCGTGAGCGCCGCCGTTGAGGACGTTCATCATGGGCACGGGCAGGGTCTTGGCGTTTACGCCGCCGATGTAGTTATACAGGCTGTTGCCGGTGGCGATGGCGCCGGCCTGTGCGCAGGCCAGGGACACGCCCAGAATGGCGTTGGCGCCCAGACGGCTCTTGTTGGGGGTGCCGTCCAGCTCGCAGAGCAGCTTGTCGATGGAAGTCTGGTCGATTACGTTCAGGCCCACCAGAGCCTCGGCAATCTCGCCGTTGACGTTCTCAACAGCCTTCAGAACGCCCTTGCCCAGATAACGGGCATCGTCGCCGTCGCGCAGCTCGCAGGCCTCGAAGATGCCGGTGGAAGCGCCGGAGGGAACAGCGGCGCGGCCGACGGTGCCGTCGTCCAGAGTTACCTCGACCTCAACGGTGGGATTGCCGCGGGAGTCGAGAATCTCTCTTCCCAGGACATCAACGATTTCAAAATACTGTTTCATGTTGAATATCTCCTTTTGTATAATTGTTTGAATTATGCCGGTTTGCATTAGCTATTATATACCGAAATTCCCGCCGCGTCAATGGACGATGAGGCTTATACCCGTCATTTCCCGGGGTTTTTCCTCGCCAAGCAGCTCCAGAGCGGTAGGGGCGATATCCGCCAGACGTCCGGGCTTGAGCCGCAGCTTTTCGCCCACGATTATAAGGGGTACGGGATTGCAGGTGTGGGCGGTGTGCGGGCTGTCGTCCCGGGTGTGGGTCATCTTCTCGGCGTTGCCGTGGTCTGCCAGTATCATGGTTATGCCGCCCCGGTCGCTGGTGGCCGTAACCACCTTGCCAACGCAGGCGTCCACCACCTCGGTGGCCTTCATGGCCGCGCGCATATCGCCGGTGTGACCCACCATGTCGCAGTTGGCAAAATTCATTATCACCACATCCTGCCGGGCCTCGCTGATATATTTTACCGCGGTGTCCGCCACTTCATACGCGCTCATCTCCGGGATGAGGTCGTATGTGGGGTAGGTCTTGGGGGAGGGAATCAGCACCTGATTCTCGCCGGGGTAGCCGCCCTCTATGCCGCCGTCCAGAAAGAAAGTGACATGGGCGTATTTCTCCGTTTCCGCAAGGCGCAGCTGGGTGTAGCCCAGCTTGCTCAGATATTCGCCGAGGGTGTTGTGTATGCGCTTGGGCGGGAAGGCGATATCCACGTTTTTGAAGCGCTCGTCATACACCTCGGTACAGACGAATTTTACTGGGAAAGCCCCCAGAGGACGGCTGAAGTGGGGGAAGTCCTCGTCCACAAAAGCGCTGGTAAGCTCCCGCGCACGGTCGGGCCGGAAGTTGAAGAATATCACAGCGTCTCTGGGACGTATCATACCGTCCCTGTCGCAGATGATGGGGCGGATGAACTCGTCTGTGGAGCCGGTGCGGTATTTGTCCTCAATGGCGGCTACGGGGTCGGCCTCGAAGCGGCCGTCGCCCATTACCATTGCACGGTAGGCGCGCTCCAGCCGGGGCCAGCGGTTGTCTCTGTCCATTGCGTAGAAGCGGCCCATGATGGTGGCTATTTTGCCAACCTCAAGCTCCGCGCACTTCTCCACGCAGCTGCGGATATAGTCCAGTCCCGTGGTGGGCCCTACGTCGCGGCCATCCAGAAAGGCGTGGATATACACCCGCTTGAGGCCCTTGTTCCGGGCCATTTCCATGAGGGAATAGAGGATGTCTATATGGCTGTGCACGCCGCCGTCGGACAGTAGGCCCATCAGGTGCAGGCTTGCGCCCTCCTGAAGACAGTAGTCCATGGCGCCGGTGTAAGCTTTATTTGTATAAAAGCGGCCGTCGGATATCTGGTCCAATATCATGGAGAGATCCTGGTAGATAACACGTCCGGCTCCTATGTGCATATGTCCGACCTCGCTGTTGCCGATCTGCCCCACGGGCAGACCCACATCCTCGCCGGAGGCGGCAATGGTCGTGTTTGGCCATTGCGCCGTCAGTCTGTCCAGCACCGGAGTCCTGGCAAGGTGGATGGCGTTTCGGCCATCCGGTATGCCCAGGCCGAAGCCGTCCATGATGATGATGGTCAGGGGACGCTTGCTCATCTTCTCACTCCTGGTGCGTTGCCGCGATTATCTTTGCAAAATCCTGCGGACAAAGGGATGCTCCGCCTATCAGACCGCCGTCTATATCCGGCATGGACAGCAGCACCTGGGCGTTGGCCGGATTCATGCTGCCGCCGTAAACTATGCTTATACTGCGGGCGGCCTTGGCGCCGAAGTTCTTTTTTATCATCCGCCGGATCTCCGCGCAGACCTCCTGAGCCTGCTCGTTGGTTGCCACGGCGCCGGTGCCTATGGCCCATATTGGCTCGTATGCTATGACGCAGCGCTTTGCAAGCTCCTCGCTGAGGCCGGACATTGCCGCGCTGACCTGATAGTCGATAAGCTCCAGAGTCAGCCCGCGCTCACGCTGAAACTGGCTCTCTCCCACGCAGATTATGGGGCACATCCCGTTGCGTATTACGGCCTTTACCTTGGCGTTTACCTTGAAATCATCCTCCCGGTGGTAGAGGCGGCGCTCGCTGTGACCCACTATAACATAACGTGCGCCCAGCTCCGTGAGCATATCACAGGATACATCGCCTGTGTAGGCGCCCTTCTCAAATTCGGATACGTCCTGCGCCCCGACGGAAATGCGGCTGAAGTCGCGCACGGCCTTTCCCAGGGCGGGGAGCAGCGGGGCGGAGGCGCACAGCACCACCTCGCAGCTCTTGTTCTTGGGCATGGCGGCACGCAGCTCATCCACATAGCCTTTCACCGCGGAGGGAGTCATATTCATTTTCCAGTTGCCGGCAATGATTGCCTTACGGTATTTTTTATTCATTCTGCGCCCGCCTATTTGTCCAGGAGGCAGGCAACGCCGGGCAGCTCCAGTCCCTCTATGAACTCCAGAGATGCGCCGCCGCCGGTGCTGACATGGGTCATTTTGTCGGACAGGCCGAACTTCTCAACGGCGGCCGCGCTGTCGCCGCCGCCGATGATGGTGACAGCTCCCGAATCGGCCATGGCGCGGGCTATGGCTTCGGTTCCCTTTGCAAATGCGTCGAATTCAAACACGCCCATGGGTCCGTTCCAGATAACTGTGCCGGCCTTGGCGACCTCTTCGGCAAAAAGCGCGCGGGAACTGTAGCCTATATCCATGCCCATAAGGTCATCCGGGATGTTGGTATCACTTATATAAATAGGCTCGGAATCGGCGGAAAACTCCTTTGCGCAGATGAAATCCTGAGAGTACAGCAGCTTCACGCCCTTCTCGGCGGCTTTCTGTACCATTTCCCGGGCGTAGTCCAGGCGGTCGTCCTCGCAGAGGGAGGTGCCTATCATGCCGCCGTGGGCCTTGACGAAAGTGTAGGCCATGCCGCCGCCTATGATAAGGGTGTCGGCCTTGTCAAGCAGGCTGTTTATAACTCCCAGCTTGTCGCCCACCTTACTGCCGCCCAGAATTGCCACAAGAGGACGCTTGGGGTTCTCCAGCGCGCCGCCCAGCTCCCGCAGCTCCTTCTCTACCAGGAAGCCGGACACCGCGGGCAGGAAGGCCGCCACACCGGCGGTGGAGGCGTGGGCACGGTGTACGGTGCCGAAGGCGTCGGACACATAGATGTCGGCCATGGATGCAAGCTCACGGGCAAAGCCGGGGTCGTTCTTGGTCTCCTCCTTGTGATAGCGGAGATTTTCCAGCAGCATGATCTCACCGGGCTTCAGGGCTTCGGCTTTGGCCTTTGCGTCGGCGCCTATTACGTCGGCGGCCATGATGACCTCCTGACCCAGCAGCTCGCTCAGACGCTTGGCGCAGGGAGCGAGGCTCAGCTCCGGCACCCACTCGCCCTTGGGACGGCCCATGTGGGAGCAGGCGATAACGGCGGCGCCGTTTTCCAGCAGATAGCGTATAGTGGGGATAGCGGCGCGTATGCGCTTATCGTCGGTTATCTCGTTTGTGGTCTTGTCTCTGGGCACGTTGAAATCGCAGCGCAGCAGAACGCGCTTTCCGCTTATATCTATGTCTTTCACGGTTTTCTTGTTGCAGTTCATTTAAAGTTCCTCCTTCATTATTCCGGTGTCCTTAAGTCCGGGGAAGCCCTGCTGGCGCAGAGCCTCAAAGCAGAGAATTGCCGCGCTGTTTGCCAGATTAAGGCTTCTGGCCTCGGCGCGGATGGGTATGCGTATGCAGCGGTCACGGTATTTTTCCCGCAGAGAAGCGGGCAGGCCCGCGGTCTCCCTGCCGAAAAGCAGCTTCACATCTCCGGTGAAGTCGGCCTCTGTGTAGCTGCGGGGGGCTTTTGTGGTTGCCAGCCAGATGTTTTCGTCGCCCCATTTGGCGAAATAATCCTCGATGGAATGGTACACAAAAACTTCCACGAGATGCCAGTAGTCCAGACCGGCGCGCTTTACGGCCCGGTCGGAGATATCAAAGCCCAGAGGCTCGATAAGATGCAGCCTTGCTCCGGTGGCGGCGCAGGTGCGGGCTATGTTGCCGGTGTTCATGGGTATCTCGGGTTCAACGAGGACTATATCTATCAAAGGGCGCGTCACTCCTGTCTGTAAAAACCAATGGTATCATTGTAGACCTTTAACCGGAATATTTCAAGCCTAAAAATGGGAAAAATAGGGCTATTTTCCGCCATTTTTCTAACTTTTTGGGCAAAACAAAAAGGGCTTGCAAGGTGCAAACGTATGGAATATAATGATGTATCATACCACATGACGAGAGAAGTGAGGACAAGCTCAATGACTAAGCTGTATATAGTCGTTCCATGCTACAATGAAGAGGAAATGCTGCCCATAACCGCCGCCAAGCTCACCGAAAAGCTGGATGCTCTCACCGCCGCCGGCATGATAAGCCCGGACAGCCGGGTGCTGCTGGTGGACGACGGCAGCCGCGACGGCACCTGGGAGCTTATCTGCCGCCTGCATGAGCGCGATGAGCGCTTCAGCGGAGCCAAGCTCAGCCGCAACCGGGGACATCAAAACGCCCTGCTGGCCGGACTTATGACCGCTATGACACGCTGCGACTGCGCCATATCCATGGACGCAGACCTGCAGGACGATATAAACGCCGTGGACGAAATGCTCCTGCGCTTTCAGGAGGGCTGCGACGTGGTATACGGCGTCCGCTCCGCCCGGGATACGGATACGGCCTTTAAAAAGGGCACGGCCCAGGGCTTTTATAAGCTCATAAATCTCATGGGCGGCGAGCTGGTGTATGACCACGCGGACTACCGCCTCTTGTCCCGCCGGGCTCTGGAGGCTCTGAGCCAGTATAAGGAGGCCAATCTCTTCCTACGGGGCATAGTGCCCATGCTGGGCTATAAGAGCGCCGTGGTTACCTACGAGCGTGGAGAGCGCCAGGCGGGCGAGAGCAAGTATCCGCTTAAAAAGATGCTGGCCTTTGCCTGGGAGGGTATAACCTCCCTCACCGCCAGACCTATAACCATAATCACCTGGGCCGGAGCGGGTATCTGTGCCCTGAGCGCCATCACCCTGATAATGCTGGCAATTTTCGGCGTACTGAACGGTACCGGCGCAATAATCTGCGCTGTGGCCTTCTTTGGCGGACTGAACCTGTTCGGCACGGGCGTAATAGGCCAGTATGTGGGCAAGGCCTATCTGGAGACCAAGCACCGTCCCCGCTTCTTTATTGAGCGGGTGGTGGAGTAATGGAGAGCATAGGCCTCGATGAGCTGCTGCGCTGTCTGGAGGATGTTCTGGGCTGCGGGGCGTTTGAGCTGCATTTTGATGGAAACGTCTGCACCATACCGTACATGATGAACGACGCGGTGGAGTGTACGCTTATACTGTCTCCCTGCCGTATGACGGGGCAATGGCTGCCGGAGCTGAAGGGCGCGGGACGAGCTGAACTGGTGACCGGACCGCAGAATGGGATAATTATACGCCAGGAGCGGGAAAATGTATTTACCCTCTGGTTTAACCAGGTGTTTCGCTGCACCAGGCTGTACCGCTACGGCGAGATAGGCCACTTCTGGGTGAAGGGGCAGGAGCAGTGGCGGCGGCTTACCTATATGCTGGGCACCATGCACGACAAGGCCGAGTTCCTGGGGGAGCAGGCCTGTAATGAGCAGGAGCTGGCCCTGCTACCGCTGGTTGGCTTCCGTCCGCTGCGGATGTACTCGCCAATAGAGGAATCCCTGGACGGACGCTACGGCGATACGGCCGAGGGCGCGAGAGTGATGTCTGCTCTGGCCAGGGAGGCGGGGGATTATTGGTTTGCCGGCTGGACGGCGATATACGCCAGACTGCCCATGCCTCTGCTTGGGGAATGGCTGGGGCGCTATCTGGCCTCACAGCAGGCTGTGCCCATATATACCCTGCTTTGCAGAAGGACTGTCGAAGCGGCCAACGCCTGGCCGGCCAGGGATTACGGGCCGGAGGAGAACAGGGCTGTGGAGCTTTCCCGCGCCGAGGCCGAGAAAAAGCTGCGCGGACTGGGATTCTGTGGAATATACCCGCTTTTTCACCGCGGACATACTCAGGTGCTGGTGACGGAGGAGCATCCGTTTACGGTGTTTGAGTCTGAGGACTTTCGGTTTCGTATCTGGTTTATGGTGTCCACAAGCCCTTTTGAGGGGCTGTGCACGGGCTTTTTTACATCACCCGGAAATTCATCCTATATCGCCGGCGGTGTGGAAGAAATAGAGCGCCGCAGCCCGGCGGCGGAATAAATTTTTTAAATTTGTCTTGAAAAAGAAAAAAATTGTGGTACAATGATGAAAAATACATAGACAGGGGTGCTGGAGCGAAATCCGGCTGAGACTAAGGCGTTGGCCGCCTTTAACCCTTTAAACCTGTTGGATAATGCCATCGTAGGGAGTTTTATTACATTAGTGTTCTGAAATGCCGCTCCGATGGAGCGGCATTTTTTGACTTATTTTTATTTTTTCAGGAGGAAACAAAAATGAAAGCAAGCATCGCTATCCAGATTGAGCCCAACATTGCCGACAGCAAGGAGACCATCCGTGTTGTGGATGAGGTAATAGACTACATCCGTTCCACCGGCCTGAGCTACTATGTGGGTCCCTGCGAGACCGCAGTTGAGGGCGACGATTTTGACCAGCTCATCGAAGTCATCCGCAACTGCGTCAAGGTGGCAAATAAGGCCGGTGCCGAGCGTGTGTCCGCCTATGTGAAGCTCAACTATCGTCCCGGCGGAGAGGTGCTGACCATTGATGAAAAGGTCACAAAGCATCACAAATAAGCTGCCGGCCGCGGCGGCCATGGCCATACTGCTCCTGGCATGGTATTTTGCCTGCGCCTGGGAGCTGGTTCCCGGCTTCATGCTGCCTTCGCCGGGGGCGGTGTGGTCCGCGCTTGTAAACGAGTTTCCGCTGCTTATGCAGCACGCCCGTGTAACTCTGGCGGAGGCCGCTCTTGGCCTTATGACGGGTATAGCCGTGGCGTTCGTGTTCGCCACTCTGATGGACCGCTTCAATGTGCTGTATAAGGCGCTGTATCCCATCATCATCGTAACGCAGACCATACCAACCATTGCCATAGCTCCTCTGCTGGTGCTTTGGATGGGCTTTGAGATGGCCCCCAAGGTGACTCTGGTTGCCATTACCACCTTTTTCCCCATCACCATCGGCCTGCTGGACGGCTATGCTTCCGCAGATAAGGAAGCGGCGGCCCTGCTGCGCAGCATGGGCGCAAGCCGCCGGCAGATTTTCCGCCACCTGAAGTTTCCCGCGGCTCTGAGCCATTTCTTCTCCGGCCTGCGGGTGAGCGCCTCGTACGCTGTTGTGGGCGCCGTGATAAGCGAGTGGCTGGGCGGATTCGAGGGCCTGGGCGTGTATATGACCCGGGTGAAAAAGGCCTACGCCTTTGACAAAATGTTTGCGGTTATCGTATTTATCACAGCAGTCAGCCTGCTGCTGATGCTTGCGGTGGCCGTGCTGCGCAGACTTTCCATGCCATGGGAGGCCTACGAAAAACTGGAACGAAAGGACTAAAACCCAATGAAAAAGTCTCTTGTATTGCTGCTCTGCCTGGCTCTTTGCCTCACAGCCGGCTGCGGCGGAAAAGCTCCGGAAAGTACTGCTCCGGAGAGCGCCGCTCCGGAGGAGCCGAAGGACATAACCGTGTGTCTGGACTGGACCCCCAACACCAACCACACCGGCCTGTATGTGGCCGCCGCCAAGGGCTTCTATGAGGAGGCCGGACTTAATGTGACCATAGTTCAGCCCCCCGAGGACGGCGCCACCGCCCTGGTGGCTGCCGGTCAGGCTCAGTTTGGCGTGACCGCTCAGGATTCTCTTGCCAGCGCCTTTGCTCTGGAAGAGCCTCTGCCTGTAACAGCCGTTGCCGCCCTGCTTCAGCACAACACCTCCGGAATAATCTCCCGCGCAGGTGAGGGCATGGACAGACCCGCCGGTCTGGAGGGCAAGGAATACGCCACCTGGAACAGCCCCATTGAACTGGCCATGATGGAATTCGTTATGAAGGCCGACGGAGCGGATTTCTCCAAGCTGAAGCTCATACCCAACAATATCACCGACGAGCCCGGTGCTCTGGCCGCTCATCAGGCCGACGCCATCTGGGTGTATTACGGCTGGGGCGGCATCACCGCCCAGATACGGGACTTCGATTTTGATTTCTTCTACTTTAAGGATTTCGACCCCGTCATGGACTACTACACACCTGTGCTGATAGCCGGAAACGCCTTCCTTGAGGAAGAGCCCGAGGCGGCCTGCTCCTTCCTGGCCGCAACAGCCAAGGGCTATGAGTACGCCATAGAAAATCCCGAGGAAGCCGCCCAGATACTCATAGACGGCGATACCACCGGCTCCCTGGCCGGCTCCGAGGAGCTGGTGCTGGAGAGCCAGAAATGGATGAGCACCCAGTATAAGGCCGAGGTAGAACAGTGGGGCTATATTGATCCCGCCCGCTGGGACGGCTTCTATACCTGGCTTACTGAAAACAACCTCTGCGCCATGCCCCTGGAGCCCGGCACCGGCTTCAGCAACGACTATCTGGCATGAGCGAGGCTGTGCTGCGCGCCGAGCACATAACCAAGTGCTATGACGGCGTGCCGGTGGTGGAGGATGTCTCCATCCATCTGGACAAGGGCGAGCTGGTATGCCTGCTTGGCGTGTCCGGCTCCGGAAAGACCACCCTGTTCCACGTCCTCTCGGGCCTGAACGCCCCGGAGGAGGGACGGGTGCTGCTGGGGGACGAGGACATAACCGGCAGGCCCGGCTCCGTGAGCTACATGCTCCAGAAGGACCTGCTGCTGCCCCACAAGAAGATAGTGGATAACGTGGCTCTGCCTCTGCTGCTGAGGGGCGAAAAGAAAAAAGCCGCCCGGGAAAAGGCGGCCGCCTATTTTGAGCAGTTCGGACTGGCGGGGACAGAGCTGAGATATCCCGCTCAGCTCTCCGGCGGTATGCGCCAGCGGGCGGCCCTGCTGCGCACCTATCTGGGCTCAAGGGGCGTGGCCCTGCTGGACGAGCCTTTCTCCGCCCTGGATGCCCTCACCAAGAGCGATATACACGACTGGTATCTCTCTGTCATGGAGGAGATAGAGCTGAGCACTCTGTTCATCACCCACGATATAGACGAGGCCGTGCGCCTGAGCGACCGCATCTACATCCTGGGCGGCAAGCCCGGCAGGATACTCACGGAAATGAAGATAGAGCCGGGCCGCCCCAGGTCACGGGATTTCTCTCTTACTCCGGAGTTCGCCGGATACAAGCGCGAGATACTTGGATATCTGGACAAGTAAAAATTGAAAAGCCCGGTTCATCTAATGGTGAACCGGGCTTTTGCCTTATGCCGCAGCCTCCAGCATTTTGTCAATGAAAATACCGTAGCCACGGGTGGGATCGTTCACCAGCACATGGGTTACCGCGCCTATCAGCCTGCCGTTTTGCAGGATAGGCGAGCCGGACATACCGCATATCACTCCGCCGGTTTGCTTGAGAAGGCGTTCATCCGTTATTTTCAGCACGAAGCACTTGCCGTCTTTTGCCGAACAGTTTACGCGGGTGAGCTCTATTTCATATTCCTCCACGCTGGTACCCTTGATATTTGAAAGAATAGTCGCCTTGCCGGGCTGCACCTGACCGGCCTCGGCGGTCTCCAGCACCATGTCGCCGCCGGGAAAGCGCTCCAGAGTGCCGAAAATGCCAAAGGCTGTATTTGAGTCTATGGCCCCAAGAGTTTCACCGGAGTCGAAAATACCGCACAGCTCGCCGGGAGTGCCCGCCTTACCCGGTATTATATCCACCACCACGGATGGTGACACAAGCCCCTGCTCCGCCGGCAGCAGCAGCCCGCTGTCCATATCGTTTACTCCGTGGCCGAGAGCGCCAAACTGGCCGCTCACAGGGTCGTAATAGGTCACGGTGCCTATGCCCGCGGCGCCGTCCCTAAGCAGCATGCCCAGCTGCCAGACGCCGCTCTTGTTTTGCGCAGGGGTTATGCTCAGAGTGCGTTCCTGACCGTCCCGCCGCAGGGTGAGCGATACGGTGTCGCCGTCCAGCCCGGCCGCCCGCCGGGTGAAATCCTCACCGCATTGTATTTCCGCACCTGCGAGACTGACTATGCAGTCTCCGGGACGTATGCCGGCTTCCCCGGCGGGAGATACCTTGCCGTCATGGGTATCCACCTCCAGCAGCCGGGAGACCATCACTCCGCGCACCTTGAGCTCCAGCCCTACCGTCATGCCGCCGGGAATAAGCTCTGCGGCCGCAGCCGCCGTACTGAGTATCAGCGTCAGCATGAGGGCAAAAAATATTGTAAAATTTGCCTTTTTCATCCAGATTCCATCTCCTTTCTGTATCCGGCAGATTCAGTATGCGTCCGGACGGCGGGATTAACGATAACAATTTATCTCTCGATTCCCTTTTGCCCGTGGGGCGCATATTATGTTCTGAAGGAAAAATTGCCGCGAGCGGCGGAAAGGTTGGATAACATGACTCTTATGCAATTCGGCTCCACCGGACCTGCTGTGCAGCTCCTGCAGCTGGCACTAAATCGTGGGGGCTTTGACGCCGGTGCGACCGACGGTATCTTTGGGGTTAAGACTCAAAACGCTTTAAAAGATTTTCAGAAAAAGAACGGACTTCGTGCCGACGGCATAGCGGGGCCTCGAACGCATCGTGCGCTTATGCCGTGGTATCTGGGCTATTTGACCCACACGGTGGTTCAGGGAGATACATTTTACAAACTGGCCATGCGCTACGGCAGCACCGTGCGCGCCATAGAGACGGCAAATCCGGGCGCAGACCCAATGAATCTTACCATAGGCTCCACTCTGGTTTTACCGCTGCCCTTTGATGTGGTTCCCACAGGTATAAAATGGGGGAGCACCCTTATAGGCTACGCTGTGCGGGGTCTGGCAGCCCGTTATCCCTTCCTGAGGGTGGGGGAGATGGGGCGCAGCGTCATGGGAAGGCCGCTGTACTGGATGGCCGCGGGGTCGGGGAACAGGACGGTGTTCTTTAACGCTGCTATGCATGCCAACGAGTGGATAACCACGCCCATGATGTTTAAATATATAGAGGAGCTGTCCTCCGCATACGCCAGGGACGGTGAGATATGTGCTCTGCCAGCCAGAGATATATTTGCCCGCAGTACCATTTATTTTGCTCCCGCCGTGAACCCGGACGGCATAGACCTGGTTACCGGGGAGCTGAGCGGCGGAGTATACTACCGCGCAGCCGCGGCAATGGCGGAAAACTACCCGGATATACCCTTCCCGGAGGGATGGAAGGCCAACATACTCGGTGTGGACCTGAACCTGCAGTTCCCCGCCGAATGGGAGAAGGCGCGCAGCATAAAATACGCTCAGGGCTTCACATCCCCCGGACCCCGGGACTTTGTTGGGCTGGCGCCGCTGTCGGTGCGGGAAAGCCGGGCCATATATGAGTTCACCAAACAGCTTGACCCCAAACTGATACTGGCCTACCACACCCAGGGCGAGGTCATATACTGGCAGTTTATGGATTATGAGCCGGAGAATTCCAGAGAGATAGCCGACGCCCTGGCGCGGGTAAGCGGCTATTCCGTGGAGAGCACGCCGTATAACTCGGCCTTTGCGGGCTATAAGGACTGGTTCATAAGCGAATACGACCGTCCCGGCTATACCATAGAGGCCGGCCGGGGAGTAAATCCTCTGCCGCTGAGTCAATTTGACAAAATTTACAATGATAACCGATGCCTTATGACTGTGGCTGCGACTATAGAATAGCATCCGCCCTAATCACAAAAAAATTCTGCCCGATTTATAATCGGACAGAATTTTCATTTCAGGAATTTTTTATCTTTCTTTTGTGCAGAAAAAGGCCGACTGCAAGACCAGCCAGAGCGGGACAGAGCCAGCCCATGCCGTAGCTGTACAGGGGCAGCAGACCGTTTGCCATATCTATAAACTTCTGCAGGCCCAGGGCCGATATTACATCCTTTGGCAGAGCTTTTATAAAATCAAATACGGCGGCGCATAGAGTAGGCCAGGTGGTCCAGCGGAAAACCACAACGTCACGGTCAAAAAATGAGCCGGTGAGGTTCAGGAGAATGAGAGTAATCGCCAGGGGATACAGGAACATCAAAACCGGCAGCGACCAGGTAAGAATATTATTCAGGCCGAAGTTTGCGATGGTAAACGAGACAAGGCTGAAAAGTATGGCCCAGCCCCGATAGCTCAGCGCCCGGGGGAACAGGCTTACAAACATCTCCGAGCATGAGGTGACAAGACCTATGGCGGTTTTCAGACAGGCAAAGATTATCGTCACGGCCAGCAGGATGCTGCCGAAGGAGCCGAAATAGTGCCGGGCGATAAGACTGAGAGTGAGTCCGCCGTTTTCCGCAATGGGGTAAACGGCGCGGCTCTGGGCGGCGGCCAGGGTGATGGCGATGTAAATGAGCGCCATTATAATTGAACTGAAAATACCCGCCTTTACTGTGTCCAGGGCTATGTCCGATGGCTTCTCAACACCCAGCTCTCTGAGCACATTTACAACAACTATGCCGAAAGCCAGGGCGGCCAGGGCGTCCAGCGTGTTATAGCCTTCCAGAAAGCCGGTAATGAAGCTGTTTTCGGCGTAGCCGCCGGAGGGCGGCGCGGAATAAATACTTCCCATTGGGCGCAGGAGCGCCGTTACCAGCAGTATGCCCAGAGAGACCAGAAATATGGGAGTTAGTATGCGGCCGACCCAGGTGAGAATACCGCTGGGCCGCAGGGAGAAAAACAGCACGGCTGCAAAAAACAGAATGGAGAAGCCAAACAGCCACAGGCTGCTGCCGCCTCCCGGTATAAGAGCCTCCACTCCCACGGCAAAGGATACCGTGGCTGTTCTGGGTATTGCGAAAAGAGGGCCGATGGTGAGGTAAAGAGTGCAGGTGAAAAACAGGGAATATCTGCGCGAGATGGGGGCGGCCATATCCACAAGCCCTTCGCTGCGTGAGACGCCCATGGCGGCTATCCCCAGCAGCGGCAGCCCGACGCCTGTTATCAGAAGTCCCGCTATGGCGGCAGGACTGGCCGAGGCGGCCATCTGCCCCATTAGCGCCGGGAAAATCAGGTTGCCCGCGCCGAAAAACAGACCGAAGAGCATAATTGCCAGGGCCGCGTATTGCCGTAAGGTCAACTTCATTTTGCGCCCTCTCCGTCCTTGTTGAACAGCCAGTAGCCTCTTATTTGTTCAATCAGAAAACGCTCGCTCTCGTGCATTTCAAGACCCGGACGTATATACAGGGCGTTTTTTCTCTGCATTTTGGGTATGAGATGCCAATGACATAAATTTTTATTGCTCTCAACCTCGTCCGCGGAGACAAAGGCAAAGCCCAGGTTTGCCTCGACAAGGCTTACGAAGGCGGTGTAGTCCGTTACCTCGCAGAAAGTGCGCATGGTCATTCCTGCGCGCGCAAAAAGCTCGTCCTCCAGGTCTCTGGCGGTGGAACCAAGAGCGGAGCGGATAAAGCTCACCCCGTCCAGGTCGCGGAGCAGGATAGCGTCGGTTATTTTGCGGATGTCAGCGTGCTTTTTGGCAAAGGGATGGTTGCGGCTGGTTATCAGCACCATCTCTTCCTCCCGGAGCAGCTCGCAGTTTTCCGGCTGGGAGTCCCGGCTTGAGAGAGTGCCGGCAGCTATGTCCACTCTGTAGCTGAGATATTCATCCCGCAGAGTGCTGTAGTTGTATTGCTTCAGCTCTATAGTCACATCGGGGAATTTTTCATAAAAGCAGGGGAGTATTTCCTTCATCATGCGCATGCCCCAATGGGAGGTAACGCCTATACGCAGATGCCGGGAGTTGGACAGGTCTTTCAGGTCGGCTGAGAGGCGGTTTTTGATGTCAATGATGTTTTTTGCGGCGTCCACATACAGTTCTCCGGCCTCGGTCAGCTTCAGCGCGCGCTTCTGTCTTGTGAACAGGCTCATACCGGTTTCACGCTCAACGCGGAGCAGTATCTGGCTCAGAGCAGACTGAGATATGCCCAGAGCCTCTGCGGCTCGGGTCACGCTGCGGCAGCGCGCAATTTCCAGTATATATTCAAGAGCTTTAGTATCCATTTCGTCCTCCAACATAATGCCTGACTAATATTATAGCAGATTAAGGCAGCATTTACCAGATAATTCTGCACAGATGATTGGAATTATTGATGAAGTTTAACATTCAAATTTGTAATGCTTTTCATTAGTTTCAATGGTGACTTCCGCTTTAAACCGTGATATAATAAAATAAATTAATAATAGCCGGATTTTTTATCTGAACACCTGTAAATTGCAGGGATATATATGAATATGATGATGAGTGATATAAATATTTATTATCGAAACAAATAAAACTCGCGATGGGGGAGCGGGAAATGGATACAAAAGTATGTGAGTATATACTGGAAATTGCCAGACAAAAAAGCATAACCAAGGCTGCGGAGTCGCTGAATATTTCTCAGTCCGCTCTGAGCCAATGCCTTATACGTGTGGAAAAAGAGCTGGGGGCGCCTCTGTTCAGACGGCGCAAGACCTCGCTGGCGCCCACGGAGGCCGGTAAGCTGTATATTGAGGCGGCCTCCCGAACCGTGGAGCTGAAGCGGCGGCTGAAGGCGGATATAGCCTCAATGACGCGCAAGAAGCGTATACGTCTGGGAGTATCCTCCATGTGGGGCATGGATATGATGATAGAACTCATACCAATGTTCCGTGAAAAATTCCCCGATGTAACTCTTGAGCTGAAAAACGGCAACTTTACTGACCTGAGCGCCAATTATCTGCAAGGCAAGCTGGATATGGCGGTGACCTCCTGCTATTCCGAGAATGCTCTGCCAGGTATGGCCGTGCCTCTGCGCATGGAGGAGCTGAAGCTCATAATAAACGCGAATACGCCCTTCGCCATACGCCATTGGAATCAGCAGGTGCTGCCCAGAACGGCTATTCGCGAGGAGCTTATAAACGCGGACGCCATACGCCATGAGCGGGGCGCCACCAACCACGAGATAGAAAATCAGCTTTTTGATGAGCTGGGCATGCAGACCCAAACCATATGCCAGCTTGGCGATTACGGGGCGCTGATGCGCCTGGTCGCCGGAGGTATGGGCTACGCAATAGTCTCCGGAGATGTGGTGGACAGGGAGCCAAACATAAAGAGCTGGTCTCTCTCACCCCGTCTGGAGCGGGCAAACGTCCTGTTTATACACCCGAACGTTACCATAGGCTCACCGGAGAAATATCTCACGGAGCTTATAAAGGGCTACAGAATATTCAATAAATAATATAACCGGGTCTGATTCGTTTCAGACCCGGTTGCTTTTTGCGCTTAAGTATGGACGTGGGGCTATGTCAGCCCCTTTTGGCTATTGGCAGCCGGGCCAGAATACAGAAGCCTCCGCCGGTGTTGCAGGCTGAGACTGTACCGCCGTGGGCTTTTATTATGCTGCGGCAGATGCTTAGCCCAAGGCCGGAGACCTTTCGGCCGCGGTCGGAGGTATAGAGCGGCTCGAATATCTGTTCCAGCTGCTGGGGAGGCACGCCGCGGCCGTTATCGGAGAAGCAAAACAGCAGCTCTTCGCCATCGCGGCTGCAATCCAGCTGAAGGCGTATATTCTCAGCGCCGCAGTGCTGAAGGCTGTTTCCGATGAGATTGCCGAAAAAGCGCCGCATGTGCTCCCAGTTGCAAAGCAGACCGTCCCCGGGACAGGCGCAGCTTATGGAAAGCTCCACTCCGGCCTCGTTCAGCTCGTCCACATATTCCTTTTCCAGCCTGGCGCACAGCTCGCCGGCGGTATAAAGCCGAAAGGGCGCCGTGTCCCGCAGGCCTACGTCCAGATATTCGTCGAACTCATCCACAAGAGATTTCAGCGCCACGGCCTTTTCATATATGCTGTCCAGATACCGGCGCTGCTTGTCCGCGGGCAGTTCGGAGGCGCGCAGCCGCTCGGAATAGCCCAGCACGGAGGTGAGGGGAGTTTTGATATCGTGGGATATGGAGGCAATAAGCCGCCGTTCGGCCTGCTCCTTCTGACTGACTATGGCGGCAAGGTCGGCAAAGGTATTCTGCAGCCTTCCTATCTCGTCGCCGCGCTCGGTGCGCTCCGGCTGTTCACCGGATTCGTAGTAGCGCCGCATGGTGCCGCGCAGGCGGATAATGGGGGCGAGCACCAGAACATATACCGCAGCGGCCACAACGGCAAGTATGGCAGCCATGAGCAAACTCAGCCCTATGAGAGCGCTGCGAACCAGCTGGCTGCTCATTATGGTGTCCTGTATATTCAGCCACAGCACCACATCCAGTACCCTGCCGCCGGGCAGATAGGCCGTGGCGCTGCCGGAGGCCAGAGTGCTTTGCCCGCCTGCGCCGGGTAGGCGGCTGTATATCTCCGCAGCGCCCTCGTGTATGGAGCAATAAAAGTTGTGCTGGCTCAGATACGCGTCCAGACCCGAGGTATCTCCGCCGCTGCCTTCCAGAAAGCTGGCTAAGTTCTCCGCATCGCTTACCGCGGCAGCCGCGGCGTCGTCATAGCTCTTTTGCAGATAGAGGCCCAGATATTCCAGAAAGCTCAGACACATCAGCACGCAGCTCAGCACCAGAAGCACCAGCAGGATGACCAGCATCTTGTGTGTGAGCCGGTTGGACAGCCAGCCCGGCGCCGGAAGGCGCCATTTTTTAGCGCTCTTTTCCATATGAATCCCCCCTATCGGCGCTCATCGAAGGCGCTTTGGGTGACGAAGCGGTAGCCGGAGCCCCATATGGTCCTGATGTATATCCAGTCCGGGTCCAGCTTGGAGCGCAGATTCTTAATATTGATGGCTACCGTCCCCACGTCTCCGTATTCCGTCTGCCATACATCGCGGAAAATCCGCTCCCGGGACAGGGTCTGCCCGGCGTTCTGCATAAGATAGGCCAGCAGCTCGTATTCTCTGGTTGACAGCTGTACAACAGCGCCGTTCAGACGGACGGACATGTCGGTCTGGTTAAGCTCTATGCCGCCTATGCGCAGGATTCCTCCTCCGCCTTTGGGACTCAGACGTTCCTGACGGCGCAGATGAGCGGATACGCGGGCCAAAAGCTCCTCCAGCACAAACGGTTTGGTGAGATAGTCGTCTGCCCCAAGGTCCAGGCCGCTGACAATGTCCTTCACGCTGTCCATGGCGCTGAGAAACAGTATCGGGCAGCTGACGCTGCTGCGTATACGACGGCAGACCTCAAGTCCGCTTATGCCGTGCATCATTATATCCAGGATGATAAGGTCAAATTTTTCGTCGTTGGCGAGCTGCAAGGCCTCCTCGCCGGAGTGCACGGCGGTTACGGACAGACCGTTTTCGCTTAGCAGATCCGACACCAGAGTCAGAATAGCGTCATCGTCATCGGCCAGCAGGATGCGGTGCTGCATAAAAATCCCTTCTTTCGTGACAGTATTGTACCATATAATTGTGGGTGTAAACTATGAAAAAAGATTAAAAAAACCGGCAGTTATTAAGAATTATTAGCCCTTGCCCCAAAGCATTGACACTCGCGTCTCCGAAAGCTAAGATGGTGCCGAAATAAATTTAGAAGGTGAACTGAGTTGCTGGAAAAAATTGCCGATGCCCTGACGCGCCGCCCCAAACTGGTGGTGCTGACAGCGGTGCTGCTGCTCATACCGAGCGTGCTGGGTATAGTGGGCACCAGAATAAATTATGATATCCTGAGCTATCTTCCCGCCGACCTGGATTCCTCAAAGGGCGAAAAGCTGCTTGAGGAGCCATTCGGCAGCGCGGCTACGACTATGCTTATCGTTGAGGATATGCCGCCCGCCTACACGGAAAGCCTGCTCCATGAAGTGGAGAAGGTCCCGGGGGTGAGCGGAGCCGTGTGGGTTTCAGACCTGATGGGCATACAGATTCCAACGGAAATGCTGCCCCGGGATATACGGGATATGTTCTTTTCGGACAACGCCACTATGATGATAGTGCAGTATGAAAAGGCGGGAGCCACGGACGAGACTATGGACGCCATAGCGCAGGTGCGCCGCCTGTGCAATGAGAAGTGCTTCCTGGCCGGCTTTTCCGTCATTATTAAGGATACAAGAGATTTGGTGAACAGGGAGATGCCGCTGTATGTGGCTTTGGCCGCGGTCCTGGCTTATCTGGCCATGTCCGTCACAATAGAGTCCTGGCTGCTGCCTGCGGTGCTGCTCATGGGTATTGGACTGGCCATAGTGTATAACTTCGGCACCAATATATTTCTGGGTGAGATATCCTATATCACTCAGGCTCTGGCGGCGGTGCTGCAGCTGGGCGTGACCACGGACTATTCCATTTTCCTGTATAACCGCTATGTGGAGGAGCGCTCACGCTGCCCGGACAACAAGAAGGCCATGTCCCGCGCCATAGTAACGGCCTTTACCTCTCTGTCGGGAAGCTCCCTCACCACTGTCGCGGGCTTTCTGGCATTGTGCTTCATGCGCCTCACTCTGGGGCGGGATATAGGCCTTGTAATGGCCAAGGGCGTGGTGCTTGGAATCGCCACCGTTGTTCTGGTGCTGCCGGCCATGCTGCTGGTGCTGGATGAGCCAATACATAAATACACCCACCGGACCTTTAAGCCCAATCTGGATAAGATAAACGGCTTTGTGGTAAAGCGCCGCGTGCTGCTGGTGATAATTTTTCTGGCTCTGTTTCCCTTTGCCATTTACGCCAAAAACAATGCGCCCGTGTACTATAAGCTGGATGAGTCTCTGCCAAGAGATATGCCGTCCATAATCGCAAACGAGAAACTTAAGACGGACTTTGACATGGCCTCCACGCATTTTGTGGTTTTCAGCGATGAGCTCAGCCGCGCAAAGGTAAAGGAAATGGAGGACAGGATTGCGGACGTGCCCGGAATTAACGCCGTGGTGGCCTATGATAAGCTGGTGAGCAGCGCGATACCGGAGTTTTTCGTTCCCGATTCCATCCGGGAAATATGCAAGCAGGACGGTTTGCAGATGATGATGGTGAATTCGGAGTATACCACAGCTACAGATCAGGTGAAAAATCAGCTGGATGAAATGAATTCAATCATAAAAAGCTTCGATGAGAATGCCTGCATAACCGGAGAGGCGGCAATGACGGCAGACCTCATTTCTACGGCGGATGTGGATTTTAAAGTTACCAATTACATATCGCTTATTGCCATTGTCCTGATAGTTGCCTGGGTGTTCCGCTCCGTCAGCGTGCCCGTGGTGCTGGTGGCGGCCATAGAGCTGTCCATCTTCCTGAATGAGGGCGTGCCTTATTTCACCAATACTGAGGTGGCCTTTGTCACGCCTACCGTAATAGGCTGCATACAGCTGGGCGCCACCGTGGACTACGCAATACTGATGGCCACCCGCCTCCGGGAGGAAATACAGGCGGGCAACAGCCGCCGTGAGGCGATTTTGACTGCCGCAGCCACTTCGGATATGTCCATAGTAACCAGCGCCCTTGTGCTGCTGTGCTCCACCATGGGCGTGGCCTTTATATCCAAGATAGAGCTTATAAGCAGCATCTGCGTGATGCTTGCCCGCGGCGCCGTAATATCGGCGGTTATGAGCATATTTGTGCTGCCGGCTCTGCTTATGTGCTGCGAGGGACTGTTCGCCCGCACCAGCCTGTACTGGTCAAAGCCAAAGCCGGTCAAAGAAAAGAAAAAGCTGCAGGTCTGAAAGGAGCGCAATTTTATGAAAAGCAAATTTAAAAGAATACTGGTTCTGGGCCTTTGCCTGAGCTTTGCGCTGGGCTGCATGACTCCGGCCTGCGCTGCCGGGGCCCGCTGCGACGAGGCATATTATGCCACCCTGGACTATTACGGAGCGCTTACCGACAGCAGCGTGGTGAAAAGCTATGCCCTTGACGGAAACAGCTCCATCACCGACTACGGCGACTATGATGAGGTCATAAACCTCACCGACGACCGCCAGCCGGTATACGACGGCGGAAAGCTGAGCTTCAGCTTTGACGAAAACGCCCCGGAGCACTTTTACTTCGAGGGCAAGACCGAAAAGCCCTTTAGTGAGCTGCCGTGGCGCTTCAATATCTCATATAAGCTCAACGGCGTGGAGACAAAAGCCGAGACGCTGGCGGGCAAAAGCGGCGTGGTTGAGATAGACCTGGATGTAACCCCCAATCCCTCCGCATCGGAGTACAGCCGGAACAATCTGGTGCTCACGGCGGCCACGGCCTTCAATGCGGACGATATACTCTCTCTGGAGGCTCCCGGCGCCGAGGTGCAGCTGCTGGGCAACCTGCGAACCGTGCTGTTCATGGCGCTGCCGGGCGAGGAGCAGCACTTCGCCATCCGTGTGGGCACAGAGAACTTCTCTTTCTCCGGCATGATGCTGCTGGCTGTGCCCGCCACCCTCAGTCAGCTGGACAAGATAGCCGACCTGCGGGATGCCAAGGAGGACATAGAGGACTCATATGATAAGCTGACCGAAGCCACGGAAAAGATTTTGGACTCTCTTGATGGTATGAGCGGCAGCCTCAACGCCGCCGCAAACGGCTTGGACCAGCTGAATACCGCCAGAGGGCAGATATCCGCCGGAAAGAACACGGTCTACGGTCAGGCTGATCTGGCGCTGGAGGATCTGGACAGTCTGGCTGAGGCTCTGGAGCCTATGAACGGACATCTGGACACGGCTTCTCAGGCTGTGGACGCGGTGAGCGAAAGCATGGGTGCGCTCTGCGATACTGCCGTGTCCCTTAAAGAGGAGCTCAAGACCCTCCGCGGCGTTCTCGATGACCTGCGTGATGACCTGGACGCGCTTGACGACCTGCGTGGAGAGCTTGACGCCGGCGAACTGAAAAATGATTTTGACCGTCTTGGCAGCAGCCTCAAAAAGCTGCAAAGCGCCATGAAGGCTATGACGGATTCCCTGGCGGAGCTGGAGGACATAGAGGGCGAGGACGAGGTTACCATAGAGGGTATGACCGTATCCCAGCTGGAGGCCTCCGTGCGGGCGCTGAACGCGGGCTATGCCGAGTATTCCGAGGCCGTGACCGGACTGGGCGGCACGCCCAGTCCGGAGGGCTATTACCAGATGGTGCTGCTGCCCAAGTATGAGAACAACGAGGCCGCGGCTCAAAAGGCCTACACTCTGTGGCAGTACTCCAAGACTGACGCTTATGACAGCCGGATAGCGGCGGCAAAGCAGGTGAATACCCTGCTCAATACCTTCAACATGTCGGTAAGCCAGCTCAAGGCCCTGACCGGCACAGTAAGCGAGGGGGCGGAGCCTGTGCTCTCGGCTCTGGACAGCCTGTGCTCCGCTCTGGGCAGCGGCGGACTGTCCGGCGACCTCTCCGGCCTTATGGACGCGCTGGATGACCATTCCGATGACGCCGACGACGCTCTGGAGCACGCCGACGATCTGCTGGATACCTTGGACGACATGGACGTCAAGGCCGCAAAGCTCCTGGAGCAGACAGATGAGCTGCACACGCTTCTGGACTCCTACATCCCGGACGTTCAGGCGGCCATCAGCGACAGTAAGGAACTTATAAGCGCAACCGGCGGAAGCCTGCGGGACCTGCGCGCCTTTTTGGGCTCCCTGGAGAGCCTCCTGCGTGAGAGCGGGAAAACCCTGGACTCCGGAACTCAGCAGACCCTGAGCGGATTGGCGGACGCCCTGCGCCGTTCTACCGTGGGTCTCGACCAGACCGGAAACATCCGTGACGCTCAGAATGTCATAACCGACATTATAGAGGAAAAATGGGACAGCTACACCGGAGAGGAGAATAATCTGCTCCTTATGGACGCCGGTGCAAAGCCTGTATCCATGACCAGCTCTAAAAACGGCGCACCCGAGAGCATACAGTATGTCATGCGCACTCAGGAGATAAGCGCCGACAGCGGCGAAGCCGAGGCCGCAGCTGCCGCTGAGCCGGAGGAGGACATTGGATTTTTCGGCCGCGTTGCTCAGATGTTTGCGGGTATATGGCACTTCATAACCGGCCTGTTCAGCTGAAAAATACCGGCTTTATTTTCCGCAGCGGGTATAGTATAATGAACTTATCAAACAAAAAAACAGGGGGAAGGCAATATGCTGGATATGCTGCTGAACAGAAGAAGCTGCCGGGAATTTGAGGACAGGGCCGTGGAGGCGGACAAGATAGATAAAATACTCCGGGCCGCCCAGCTGTCGCCCACCGGTAAGGGTACCCGAGCCTGGGAGTTTGTGGTGATAGAGGATAAGGAGACGCTCAAAAAGCTGGGCAGCTGCCGCGACCCGGAGCAGCCATTCCTGCCGAAAACGCCCCTGGCTATAGCGGTAACTGCCGCTCCCGCCGTCAGCGACACCTGGATAGAGGACTGCTCCATCGCGGGAATAGTAATGCAGCTGGAGGCGGAAAAGCTGGGACTTGGCTCCTGCTGGGTGCAGATTCGCATGCGCGAGTCCAATCAGGGCGTGAGCAGCGAAGAGTATGTACGCGGCGTGCTGGGCATACCGGAGGATATTTCTGTAGAGTGCATCATTGGATTCGGCTATCCCGTGAACCGGCGCCCAGCCCACACCATGGACGAGGTGAACCCGGCTAAAATTCATAGTGAGCGCTACTGAACAGTATGAAGAAGGGCGTGCCGCAGAATTTTCATTCTGCGGCACGCCCCTTTGAATATTCGATATTTATTTCTCCCAGCCCTCCAGAGGCAGTCGCTGCATGGAGCCGAAGACCTTGCTTTTAAGATCGGGATATCTTTCGGACAGGGAGGCTATCAGCTCCTTCACCTCATGGCGCTTGCTGCTCTTGTCCTGGGGGCAGGGGTTTTCCACTATGGGCAGCCTGTAGCGCTCGGCCAGACGGGCTATGCGCTGCTCGTCGGCGTACATCATGGGGCGTATCTGCCACACACCCGCCCGGCTCATCCAGGTCTTGGGCTTGAAGCAGCTTATGCGCCCCTCGTAAAACAGCGACATCATAAAGGTCTCCACCGCGTCGTCATAGTGGTGACCCAGGGCCAGCTTGTTGCAGCCGTGCTCCTTCATGGCGTTGTTCAGGCCGCCCCTGCGCATCTTGGAGCAGAGGGAGCAGGGGTTTTCCTCCTTGCGCACATCAAAGACTATCTCTTTGATGTCGGTTTGTATGACGGTATAGGGTATCTCCCAGCGGCGGCACAGCTCCTTGACGGGGGTGAAATCCATGCCCTCAAAGCCCAGATCTAGGGTGATGCCCTCCAGGTGGAAGGGGCGTGGATAGTAGCCCTGGAGATATTTCAGGGCGCACAGCAGCACCAGAGAGTCCTTGCCGCCGGATACGCCCACGGCGATGCGGTCGCCGGGCTGTATCATATCAAAATCGTCCACACAGCGGCGGACAAAGCCGGAAAATTCATTCATAGCCTTCATAAAAATCACCTGTAAAAATTCAAAAATAGGTTTTGAGCAAAATGAAGTAAAATTGAGAAAAATGGAGTAAATCGAAGTTCAAACTAATGTAAATTAAAAAACAGAAAAATAGGTGTTGACACCCGGAAAGCATTGTGATATAAAGATATAGCGCTCTTTCGGGGGCGCGTGTCTTTCCTATTGTAAAGGCGCGGAAAGAAATTGTCAAAATATTTTTATTTTTATAAATGGAGGCAGAAATATGTCCACTTTCATGGCTAACAAGGACACCGTTAAGCGTAACTGGTATGTCCTTGATGCAGCTGGCAAGCCCCTTGGCAAGACCGCTGCTGTCGCCGCCGACCTGCTCCGCGGCAAGCTCAAGACCGATTACACCCCTCATGTTGACTGCGGCGATTTCGTCGTTATCATCAATGCCGAGCAGGCAGTACTCACCGGCAAGAAGCTGGAGCAGAAGTACTACCGTCATCACTCCGGCTGGGTCGGAGGACTGAAGGAAGTTCAGTACAAGACCCTGATGAAGGAGAAGCCCGAGCTGGCTATGCGCCTGGCTGTCCGCGGCATGCTCCAGAAGAATGCCATTGCAAAGTGGCAGCTCCGCCGTCTGAAGATCTATCGCGGCGCTGAGCATAAGCACGAGGCCCAGAAGCCTGTCGTGTGGGAACGCTAAAGGAGGAAAGAAGAAATGGCAACTTATACCAGCAAAAAGCCCTATGTTTACGGCACCGGCCGTAGAAAGTCCTCCGTGGCAAGAGTTCACCTCTTCACCGGCGGCACCGGCAAGATCACCATCAACGGCCGCGATATCGATGATTACTTCGGTCTCGAGACCCTGAAGCTCCTGGTTCGTCAGCCCCTGAACACCACCTCTAATCTGGACAAGGTTGACATCGTGGCTACCGTCACCGGCGGCGGTGTTACCGGCCAGGCCGGCGCCATCCGTCACGGCATTGCCCGCGCTCTGCTGAAGGTGGACGAGAACTACCGCAGCGCTCTGAAGAGCGCCGGTTTCCTGACCCGCGATCCTCGCATGAAGGAGCGTAAGAAGTACGGTCTCAAGGCTGCACGTCGTGCGCCTCAGTTCAGCAAGAGATAATCAGCTGTTCAAACCGTATCAAAATGGTTCAAAAAGCCCGGAAAATCAAGGTTTTCCGGGCTTTTCCTATATCCAAAAGGTCTGATATGGTTTGACCTGATTTGGCAAAACAGAACCCATTTTCACCCAGTTTTTTATGGTTAAATATAGGACAACCGGCAAAATCGAGGCCAAAAAGAGGGCCAAGTGGTTAAAAAATAGGACAACCGCAGGCCGATTTTTGCCGTCTGGAGAGGTGGTTTTACTGCCCCCCTTCCGGGTGCGTTTTTCGTTTGGTCGGTTTGAAATGATTTGACCTAATTTGAACAAAACAGAATAAATTTAATGCCGAGCGCTCAGCTTTTTCTGCTGGGCGTTTTTTGCTTTCCGGGATTAGAAAGAGCCGTCACTTTTCATTTTTGAAGTGGCGGCTTTTTCTATTTCCAGAAGAACTA
>JBMNQC010000013.1:0-50422 GCA_050943935.1 Candidatus Heteroscillospira sp.
TCTAAAAACTAGTTCTCTTTAGTTCTAATGAATTATGCAGGCTCAACAAGAGTTTTCTTCACAAAATTGTATTTACCCTAATATTTAAATTAAAGTTTCCACATATTTTACGCTTTTAAACAATCTCATTTTTCAACGAGATCGCCCTCTGTTGCCTTGCTTAATTTGTTGTCACATTGTTCAGTTTTCAAGGTGCAGACTCCGGTCTAAGACCAGAATTTAATGCTTAACTTTTTAAGCATTAAATTCCACTCTTAAAGAGCTTGGTGGAGATAAGCGGGATCGAACCGCTGACCCCCTGCTTGCAAAGCAGGTGCTCTCCCAGCTGAGCTATACCCCCATGCTGAGGATGGTGGGCCCAAGTGGGCTCGAACCACCGACCTTACGATTATCAGTCGTACGCTCTAGCCAGCTGAGCTATGGGCCCATATCGTTCCATCTTTGAAAGGTGCATCTTGTGTACCCTCTAAATTAAACAATGTAAGAAAGAAAAGGTCTGACCTAGGAATGTTACGAGATTCTTGCGGAACCTCGAGGTCTCCTTAGAAAGGAGGTGATCCAGCCGCACCTTCCGATACGGCTACCTTGTTACGACTTCACCCCAATTACCAAATCCACCTTCGGCCGCGTCCTCCTTGCGGTTAGACTACGGACTTCGGGTGTCCCCGGCTCTCATGGTGTGACGGGCGGTGTGTACAAGGCCCGGGAACGTATTCACCGCGGCATGCTGATCCGCGATTACTAGCAATTCCGACTTCATACAGGCGAGTTGCAGCCTGCAATCCGAACTGAGACCGTTTTTAGGGATTTGCTCCACCTCGCGGCTTTGCTTCCCTCTGTTGACGGCCATTGTATTACGTGTGTAGCCCAGGACATAAAGGGCATGATGATTTGACGTCGTCCCCACCTTCCTCCGTTTTGTCAACGGCAGTCTCGCTAGAGTGCTCTTGCGTAGCAACTAGCAATAAGGGTTGCGCTCGTTGCGGGACTTAACCCAACATCTCACGACACGAGCTGACGACAACCATGCACCACCTGTCTCAACTTTCCCCGAAGGGCACCTAATGCATCTCTGCTTCGTTAGTTGGATGTCAAGCCCTGGTAAGGTTCTTCGCGTTGCTTCGAATTAAACCACATAATCCACTGCTTGTGCGGGCCCCCGTCAATTCCTTTGAGTTTCAACCTTGCGGTCGTACTCCCCAGGTGGAATACTTATTGTGTTAACTCCGGCACGGAGGGGGTCAGTCCCCCCACACCTAGTATTCATCGTTTACGGCGTGGACTACCAGGGTATCTAATCCTGTTTGCTCCCCACGCTTTCGCGCCTCAGCGTCAGTTAATGTCCAGCAAGCCGCCTTCGCCACTGGTGTTCCTCCTAATATCTACGCATTTCACCGCTACACTAGGAATTCCGCTTGCCTCTCCATCACTCAAGAAAAACAGTTTCAAATGCAGTTTATGGGTTGAGCCCATAGATTTCACATCTGACTTGCCTTCCCGCCTACGCGCCCTTTACACCCAGTAAATCCGGATAACGCTCGCCACCTACGTATTACCGCGGCTGCTGGCACGTAGTTAGCCGTGGCTTATTCTTCAGGTACCGTCATTTGTTTCGTCCCTGATAAAAGAAGTTTACAACCCGAAAGCCTTCTTCCTTCACGCGGCGTTGCTGGGTCAGGCTTGCGCCCATTGCCCAATATTCCCCACTGCTGCCTCCCGTAGGAGTCTGGGCCGTATCTCAGTCCCAATGTGGCCGTTCAACCTCTCAGTCCGGCTACTGATCGCAGCCTTGGTGAGCCGTTACCTCACCAACTAGCTAATCAGATGTGAGCCCATCTTTCAGCGAATTACTCCTTTGGCAGCATCGGGATGCCCCGTCGCTGCATTATGCGGTATTAGCAGTCGTTTCCAACTGTTGTCCCCCACTGAAAGGCAGGTTGCTCACACATTACTCACCCGTCCGCCACTAAGTCTACCAATCCATTGACCGAAATCTCTGTCATGGCAGCTTCGTTCGACTTGCATGTGTTAGGCACGCCGCCAGCGTTCATCCTGAGCCAGGATCAAACTCTCAATAAAATGGTATCTAAACATCCCGTAGGCTGCTCAAATCAATTCATTGATGCTAAATTCTAGCTTCAAATCTCAAAGTATTTAATGTCGTTTTTACACGACTTTAAAAGCCCTTTTCTGGTGCTTATTTGCATAAGCTAAATCTTACATTGTTTAATTTACAAGGTACACTCCGCATCGCAGCGGGTTTTTATCTTAACACACTCAGGCGTTTTTGTCAAGAACTTTTTTCAAAGTTTTTTGAACTTTTTCTTGGCTCACCTCAGCGGGCTATTTATCTTAGCACATCGCGTTCCGTTTGTCAAGAACTTTTTTCAATTTTCTTCGTCTTTTTCTCGACCGCGCCGCCGTGTCTCAAGCGCTTGATTAATATACCACTCCACGCACCCTTTGTCAACACCTTTTTTCCCTTTTTTTCGTTTTTTTTCGAATAATTTTAACCTGTCTTTATATTGCGTTGGATTTTACATTCTCCCACTAAATATAGTGGCATAATAATGCGGCAATGTTTGGGGCATACTTCCATGCACGGATAAATCTTCAGGAGGGCGCCATGTCCATTATTAAAAAGCTGTTTTTCAGAAACGAACCGCCTCACCATCCCCGCAGAGAGCCGGAATACCCCGGCGCTCTTACGGCGGCAAACCTGGCGGGAGTATTCAATAACTGCGACGACCTTGAATCCCGGGTTCTCACTCTGGGCGGCGTGAGCAGCCGGCAGGCTACATTATATTATATAGACGGCGTTACCAGCGGCGCGGATATCTCCAAGCTGGTGATAGCCCCCCTCACGGATATATTCCGTCTGGCAGCGGCCCGGGATATCCCCAGCTGTATGAGGCTTACAGAGCGCGGGGCCGTCGTGAGCTGCACCATGCGCCGCAGGGACAGTCTGGACGACGCGGTATCGGACCTTACCCAGGGCTACGCCGTGCTGGTGTTTGATGAGGAAAAAGCCGCCATCAGCTTTGAGTCCAAGACCAGCTCACACCGCGCCATATCCGAGCCTCAGTCCGAAAAGAGCGTAAAGGGCGCAAAGGACTCATTTGTGGAGCTTCTGCGTATAAACACCTCTCTGGTGCGCCGTAAGCTCTTTACCCCCGCGCTGAAGGTTTGTCAGACTACCGTGGGCCGCAAGAGCCACACCACCGTGGCCATAGTCTATTTGGACGGCGTGGCCGACCCCCGTTGCTGCACAGAGCTCAGGCGGCGCATAGACGCCATTGACATAGACGGATTTCTGACCACAGCCTGCCTGGAGGAATATATTGTTGACCACCCTTATTCCCCCTTCCCCCAGCTGGTACACACCGAGCGTCCGGACAAGTTCGCCCTCAATCTGCTGGAGGGTAGAGTGGGCATATTGGTGGACGGTATCCCGCTGGGCTTTTTGGCCCCGGTAAGCCTCTCTCAATTTATGAAGGTGCCGGAGGACAACTCACACAGCTATGCCGCCGCATCCCTGATCACCTGCCTGCGGTATATGGGTCTTGTTATAACCATACTGCTGCCGGCCATATATGTAGCCGTTGCCCTGTACCATCAGGAAATGATTCCCTCGAAGCTGCTTATATCTGTAATAGACAGCAAACAAAAGGTTCCCTTTTCCACGGCTGTGGAAATCCTGGGCATGCTGGTGGCCTTTGAGCTGCTGCAGGAGGCCGGGCTGCGCCTGCCGGATCCAATAGGCCAGACTGTAAGCATAATCGGCGCCCTTATAGTCGGTCAGTCAGCGGTGGAGGCCAGGGTTGTGTCACCTATAGCGGTTATAGTGGTAGCTCTGGCGGGCATCGCCGGCTATACCTGCCCCAGCAGCGACCTGGGCAGCGCCCTGCGCATCGTTCGCTTTTCGCTGGTGCTGGCAGCCCTGCTGGGCGGGATGTTCGGCCTCATGTGCGCTTTGGCCCTGCTGCTGTGGCATTTGGCCGGCATTGAGAGTCTGGGCCTGCCCTATCTCAGCCCTCTGTCCGAGGGCCGCGCCTCAGCTCTTATGAAGGCTCTGCTCCGTCCTCCCCTGCGTTGGAACAAGCGGCGCGATGCGGCTCTGCACACCCCGGACAAGCGCAGTCAGAAATGAGGGGATCCATGAAAAGATTGTTTACCGCTCTGCTGGCGGCAGTTCTGTGCATAGGCTGCACCGGCTGCACCTCTATTTTCTCCAGCTACAGGGAGGTAGAGCAGCTGCATCTTATACAGACCATAGGCGTGGACAAACGCGGCGACGAAGTTACTCTCTCCATCTCCTCCAGCCAGGGCGGAAGCGTAAGCGCCACCACCATGGCCCATCCGGGCAAAAGCATCCCCGACGCCATGCGCCGTCTTCAGGAGCTTTCCGTACACGAGGACATCTTCTATGCCCATACCCGCTACGCCGTTGTGGGCGAGGATACCGCCGTATCCGGACTGCCTGAGCTGCTGGATTTCATATGCCGTTCGGGACAGATACGCACGGATATAGGCATGTTCGTGCTGAAAGGCGGCACGGCCGAGGAGCTTATCACCCGCTCCTCAACCGCCGACAACAGTATTACGGATGTCCTTTCCTCCCTGGACCGGGCCGGACGCCGCGACGGAAGCAACTATGTTTTCTCATGTCAGGAGATAATCCGCGCTCTGCTGGAGCACGGCAGCGCCCTGATAAGCGCCGTGCAGACCAAAAAGACCGAGGGGTTTATTTTCTCCGATGCAGGCGAGCTCACCGCCGAGCCCGTGGGCTACGGCATACTGAAGGGCGAAGCTCTCTGCGGCTACATCACCGGAGACAGCGCCCGGGGCGTAAATCTGCTGGTAAACCGCGAGGGGCTGGGCGAGGTCGTGGTGAACGCCGGCGCCCCTGTATCTCTGAACGCCCGAAGCTCAAAATGCAGCATCACTCCCAGCTGGGACGGAGACAGGCTGGACGCCATCCGCGTGGAATGCAGTCTGGACTGCGCCGTGGCGGAGTTCTCTGAATCCGTGCCCCACCCCTCCCCGGAGGACTATGAAAACGCCGCCCAGGCCCTGTCACAGGAGGCTGAGGGCTGGCTGCGCAGCGTACTGGAGCTGCAGCGGCTGTACGACGCGGACTTTCTGGGCCTGTGCGCCGCCGTACGCTCACACAGTCCGAAAAAATACGCAAATATAGAAGAAAACTGGCCGGAGGCTCTGCGTGAAGTGAAATATGTGGTACAGGTAAATGCCGAAATAGAGCGCGACTACGACCTGCGCACGCCGCTGAAATGAGGTGACAGCTTGGAAACACAGGATAATGCCAGCAGGAGGCAATATATCGCCGTGGGCTTCTGCGCCCTGCTGTCCCCCACCGTGCGCACGCTGCCGGCGCTGGTGACGCCCTACGCCGCGGAGCACGCCTGGATTAGCGCCCTTGCGGCCATCATACCGTTTCTGCTTATCTCGGCCATGCTGGGCCGCTTTATGCGCTCAATGGGGCCGGGAGAGGGCATGGCAGAGCTGTTCATCCGTTCCCTCGGCAAAGTAATAGGGCGGGCGCTGCTGCTTTTGTTTGGGCTGTGGCTGCTGTTTTACGCGGCCTTTATCATGCGCAGCGCGGCGCACCGTTTCATATCCGCCATTTTTCCCGAGAGCTCGCTTATGGCATATATCCCCGTTATGGGACTTCTCGCCTGCATAACCGGTCTTGGGCAGTTCAAGGTGCTGGCCCGCTCTGCGGAGGTAATACGCCCTCTGCTGCTGGCGGTACTGTGCTTCACCCTGTTTTTCTCTCTTCCCGAAGTCCGCTGGGACACCTTTTCAATGCCAATAGCTCAGGATGCTCTGCCCATACTCCGGGGCGTGGTGCCCATACTGAACGTCGCAGGCCCTCTGTGCTATCTCAGCTTTGCGGCGAACCACACAAAGCCCGGCCCGGGCATGACGCGCACCTTTGCCCTGTGGCTGACTGTCACAGCGGCGCTGCTCAGCGCCCTGTGCTTCACCACAGTAGGCTCGTTCGGTCCGGAGCTTATAGAGCTTATCACCAATCCATATCTGGTCATGATACGCAATATACGCATAACAAACACCATGGAGCGTGTGGAAGCGCTGGTTATAGCCATATGGTTTTTCACGGATTTTATTCTGGTGGCGGCTCTCATGCACAGTTCGGTAAATGCCCTGAGCCGGGCCATTGGCATCACCGTGGAGCGCTCGGGGTCCGGCGGCCTTCTCTCGGGAGGACGCTGGCTGGTGGTGCTGTCAGCCCTTGCGGCTGCTGTCTGCGCACTATTCCTGGCCCCCAACACACAGTCTCTCACAAGGCTCTCCATGCAGCTTATCCCTGCGCTGAATCTTTTCTTTTCCCTTGTCCTTCTCCCAGCCGTATTTCTGGTGGGGATGGTGAGAAAAAGGGTGTGACGCGCGGTCGGGAAAAACATCAAAGAGGCGGCACACGGCCGCCTCTTATTATATATAGTATGTCACTTTCTCACAGGCACTATCTCTATCCAATACCCGTCGGGGTCCTGGATGAAGTATATGCCCATGGCGGGATTCTCAAAGCATATCACGCCCTGCTTGGCATGACGGGCATGCCAGGCTTCGAACTCATCCGTCTGAAAGGCCAGATGGAACTCGCACTCGCCAAGATTATACGGCTCCGTGCGGTCCCGGAGCCAGGTCAGCTCCAGGCTGAAGTCCGTTACGCCGTCCCCCAGGAACACCAGCTTAAAGGAACCGTCGTCGGCGTTTTTCTCCCGGACGGGCTTGAGGCCCAAAGTCTCATCATAGAACTTCAGGCTGCGCTCCAGGTCCAGTACATTAAAATTAAAATGGTTGAATTTTATCATAAAACTTCCTCCGTTCAGACTTTATGATAATATGATACCACATTACGCCCGTATTTGTATAATAAATATTGATTTTTTCTGTCAATAGCCGTGTTTTTTATTATTAATTCACAAAAATTTAACATTTTTCCTTCTTTTCTTTCCAGCATCATACATATATAATAAAGTTATTCGGGGAGAATAAACTCCCCTATAAAAGGAGGAAATATTGTGAAAAAGACACGCAGGCTGCTCTCTCTGCTGCTGGTGGCCGCGCTGACGCTCTCTCTGGGCGCGGGCGCTCTGGCGGCGGATACCGACTCCGGCGCATACGAGGGAAAAATTGTTTTCCTGCACACCAACGACACTCACGGGCGCATAGCCTATTCTAAGGAGGACGGCGTTGTTGGCTTTGACGGCATAGCCGCCCTTAAGGACCAATACGAGGCAGAGGGCGCATATGTGCTGCTCTTCGACGCGGGCGACGCCACGCAGGGCAAGCCTGTCGTGAATGTCTACGAGGGGCAGAACGTCATTGAATTCATGAACGCCGCCGGTTACGACGCCGTGACCATAGGCAACCACGAGTTTGACTTCAGCTTCGACGATCTTCTGAAAATGCAGGACAAGGCCCAGTTCCCCATGCTGGCCGCAAACCTGACCTATAAGTCCGGCGGCAAGGCCGTGCTGGAGGAGAACACCGTGTTCACCGCTCCCGACGGCACCAAGATAGGCGTGTTCGGTCTGGACACCCCCGAGACTCTCACAAAGGCCAGCCCCGTGAACACCGCGAAAGTCAGCTTCGGCAAGGACGCCGCCGATTTCTATGCCATAGCCAAAGCTCAGGTAAAGGCTCTTGAGGACGAGGGCTGCGATCTCATCGTCTGCCTGGGCCATCTTGGCATGGACGAGAGCAGCGCCCCCTACCGCTCCACCGACCTCATTGAAAACGTCCCCGGCATAGACCTGTTCGTAGACGGCCACAGCCACACCACTCTGGAGGCAGGCAGCAAGGTCGGTGACACTCTGGTAGTCAGCACCGGCGAATATTTCAAGAACGCCGGTCTTGTGGTATACGACCCTGCCGACGGCAGCTTCACCGCCTCTCTGCTCACCGCCGAGGATGTTGCCGCTCCCAACGCAGAGCTAACCGCCGCTATTGAAGGATACGCCGCCGAGGTCGACGCTGAATACGCCGAGGTATTCGCCCGCACCGAGGTAGATCTGAACGGCACCCGCACCGGCGGCGACGCCGTGGACGATGCCGGCAATGTCCGCGCCAGCTTCCCCGCCGGGGAGGGCAACCGCGTCAGCGAGACCAATATGGGCGACTATGCGGCCGACGCCATACTCTGGCAGGCGCAGCAGATAGATGAAACCGCTTCCGCGGCCATCACCAATGGCGGCGGCATCCGCGAGACCATAGTCAAGGGCGATATCACCAAGAACGACCTTATAACCGTGTACCCCTTCGGCAACGAGGTCACTCTGCTGAAGCTCACCGGCGCCCAGATCCTGGAGGCTCTTGAAGCCGCAACCTGGTGCACCCCCACCTCCATAGGCGCCTTCCCCCAGGTCTCCGGCATTGAGTTTTCCATCGACACCCGCGTGCCCTACACAAACGGCGAGCTGTATCCCGATTCCACCTACTACGCCCCCGCCGCTCCCGGCAGCCGCGTCACCATCAAGACCATAGGCGGCGAGAGCTACGACGCGGACAAGGTATATACCATAGCCACCAACAACTACTCCGCAGCCGGCGGCGACACTTATTATGTGTTCACCCAGGCCTCCTATAAATACGACACCGGCGTGTCTCTGGAGGACGCTCTCATAAGCTATACCAACGAGGTGCTGGACGGCGTCATAGGCGAGGACTACGCCGAGCCTCAGGGACGCATCACCGTCATTACCGATTCTCTCAGCCAGTTCAGCGACCTGAAGGCCGACGCCTGGTACGCCGACCCCGTGCGCTACAATCTGGACAAGGGCTACATCAAGGGTATGCCCGGCGGCCTGTTCGCCCCCGATTCCAACATGACCCGCATCCAGTACATGACCCTGCTGTTCCGGGTGGGCGTTGAGCTGGGCTATTACGAGGATGCCGAGACCACCGGCGAAAACTGGGCTGTGCCCGGCGCGAAGCTGGCTGAGGACCTGGGCTTCACCTGGAATACCGACGCTCAGAACAGAGACATAACCCGCCAGGAGATCGCCGCCGCCAGCTACCTGTTCCTGTATGATATGCTGGGCGGGACCCACAATCTGGTAATAGTGCGCGAATACGTCCCCTTCACCGATGAGGCCGATATAAGCGCCGAATATCTGGACTATGTCAAGGATATGTATGCAGCCGACGGCATTGACGGCTACACAGACGGCAGCTTCCAGCCTCTGGGCACCGCCCGCCGCTGCGAGATAGCCCAGCTGGTATATAACCTGCTGGAGGTTATGCAGGTTGCCCCAATCGAAGCCGCAGCATAACCCCACCCCCGGCAAATAAACGCCGCCGGGTACGGAAAAGCTCCGTACCCGGCGGTTTTTGTCATTTTTATTTCAGTATCGTCCCGCGGGCGGCTTTCACGGCTATAAGGGCGCAGGCCGCGCCCAGAGCGGCTCCGCACAGCACGTCCGTCAGATAGTGCATGCCCAGATACGGCCGGCTGAGGGCTATCATGGCGGCGGGAATAAAGCTCCACGCACCCTTTTTAGGGAACAGCAGGGTCAGCGCCGTGGCCGCGGCGAAGGAGGCGCTGGCGTGTCCTGATGGAAAGCTCCAGGAGGACAGCTTGTCCGTCAGCACCACAAGGCTTTCCAGCACGGAATAGGGCCGGGGTCTGGCAATGAGAGGCTTCAGCACCAGATTGTTCAAAACCGCCGTAGAGGCCAGAGCCGCCAGATACACCGTTCCCCGACGCCTTGTGGCTCCAAAGCACAGCAGGGCTATTCCTAAAATTATCCATATTATGCCCGCGTCGCCCAATCTGGTGAACATGCGCATCACCGCCGTCAGAGGCTCAAAGCGCAGATGCTCCTGGATGAAGAGCAGGGCGTTTTCGTCAAAGCTCTGTATCATGCTAGGGCTTCAGCTCCACACGGGCGTTTGGCTCCATGACCGTCTCCCGGGGGTGATACACCCGCTTCTCGGCGGGAATGAAGCCCCGGACATTGGTGACAGGGTATATCCAGCTGTAAGGGCCGATGTGAGTGCCGGGCTGGGTGACGCTGTTGGCGCCTATTCTGGCGCTGTCGCCCAGAACAAGGCCGAAAAAGCTGTCCTGCAGGTCGGTGACCTGACCCTCATGGCGGAGCTTTGCGTTTTGCTGGTCAAAGCGGCGGTTGGCGGTGATTACGCCGCTGCCTATGCGGGCGGAGACGCCCAGCACGCTGTCGCCGCAGAAGGACAGGCTGGCCACCTTGGAGCCGCCGAAAAGCACGGAGTGCTTGACCTCGCTGCCGTGGCCCACGGAGCAGCCGTCGGACAGTATGGTGTTGGGGCGGATGATGGCTCCCGGCATTATCTCGCAGTTCTTGCCTATATACACGGGGCCTATTATGGTCACGTCGTTATAGATGACCGTGCCCTCGCCTATGAAGTAATTGCCGTGGAGGTTGGGCGCGTCGCCCCGCACCTCGCCCCGGTTCTCCCGGACGTCCGGCTCGGTGAGCGCCTTTTTCAGAAAGCTCTTGGCTTTCAGCAGTATCTCCCAAGTCTCGGTGATGTCGTCAAAATATCCGGGAAAGGGAAATTTCTCCGGATGGGAAAAGTAGTAGGATATCTGTGTGGACATGGCGTCCTCCTTTATTAAAACTTTAATGCCGCGCCCCGTACCCCAACGCCCGGGTGCGGCGGTGAAATCAGTCTGTACTGCGGGGTCGTGTTCTGAAACCCATTTCTTTAAAGAAACGGGTTTCAGGCTTCCCAAAGAACTTGCCTAAATCGGATACTCTTTTGGGCCTCGCCGACGCGCACAACGCGCTCGTGCGGCAGTAGCTGCAAGCATTGGCCTGCGTCTGGGTGTAGTGCTGCCGGGTGAGCTTCACGCTGAAACCTACTGCCCGATTCCATCGATTCAGGCGCGATTTGGTGGCACTATCCCTTCGCCATTTGAATGAGTGAGCTTTAGCTCACGAATGGCCCATGGCGAACCGTAAGTTTCTTTGGCGGGCGACACCGTTTCTTTTGAAAGAAATGGGGTCGCACTACGCAGTCCGCAGACTGCGCCCCGTTCTCCTCACGGGCGCGCAATGCGCGCCCCTACACGTCAAAGCCTCCCCTGTGTAAGGGGAGGTGCCCCGCTGGGGCGGAGGGGTTGTCAATCCCTCAGTCAGCTTCGCCTACAGCTCCCTTTGCACAAGGGAGCCTTTGACTCTACCGCGCCTCCACAATTATTTTCTGTTTATCAGTACGCGTAAACTCCGCCGCCGATGAACTCTCTCAGGAGGGCGTCGGGAGCGAGATAATCAGCGCTCAGTCCCTCGAAGCGCTGGAAGGCGGGGAGGATGCTGCGCAGCTCCTCATAGCGCTCCGCGCCCTGGGGCACAGTCTCAAAGAGCTGGGGCGCAATGGTGCGCATGACCGGCACCTCATAGGCAAAGGAGGTGTCCAGCATCAGGTCGGCCTTGTTTTTGAAGGGGGAGATATACAGCTTCTCGCCCCGGCGGACGTTGGCCCACATGGACAGGGTGGACGCCGCGTCTGTGCCCCGGTAGAGGTTATCCCGCACGGTGCGGCGCACAAAGCGCATCCAGGTGCCCTTGAAGCAGATATTGTCATCCGAATCCAGCACATCGCTGCGGGCGCTGATGTACAGCTTGAAGGCGTCCGGATTTTTTCCCGTAATATCGTCGTTCAGGGCGTGGATGCCCTCGAACACGGCTATCTCGTCCTTGCCGAGACGCAGGGACTGGCTGGGCTCCACAACTCTCATGTGGCGTGAGAACTCATATCTGGGCACATATATGCGCTCGCCCCGGCTGAGGGCGGCGAAGTGCTCGTTCAGCAGTTCCATATCCATGCACAGGGGCGACTCGAAATCGTAATCCCCCTCGGGGGTGCGGGGCATGGTTTTTGGAGAAATGGTGTTGAAATAGTTATCCATGGCTATGGCGTGGGTCTGGACGCCCCGGCGCTCCAGCTCCTCCTCCAGCTTCATGGCGGTGGTGGTCTTGCCGCTGCCGGAGGGTCCCGAGAGCAGGACTATGGGGCTGCGGCTCATATTCTCGATAATGCGCTCCGCCGCGTTGGCAAGGCGCCGGTGGTAGATATGGTCGCACTCTTCAATAAAGCCCCGAGGATCGGTGTTCACCCGGCGGTTAAGCTCACTCAGCAGATATGGCATCGTAAAACTCCTTTATTTTTATTTTGTCCGCGCAGACCTTTTCAATGCCCGCTATATATTCCTGGGGAAATTTGGGGCAGAAAATGCGCTCTATCCTGCCGGTGGGTGACACCAGCTTGGTGGATGCGCCGCCGCCCAGGGCAATTATGCTGCACAGCTCCTCCATTATACATATGTTGTATAGGTTATCATAGCCTTTTCTGGTCCAGCCCACATTTTCATAGCCGCCGGGGGTGAATTTCTGGCGGTAGAGGTAATAGGGGGCGTAGCCCATGTTTATCATACGGTTGTGGGTCTCCATCATCATCTCGCCCACGGTGTCGGCGCTCATGTGCTCGTGTCCGGCCAGGGTGATGGCGCTGCCCTTTTTGTGGGCCAGAGTGTGGACGGTGATGTTCTCCGGCTTCAGGCGGAATATTTCGTCCAGCGTATGGGAAAAGCTTTCGGCGCTGTCCCCCGGCAGACCGGCTATCAGGTCCATGTTCACCTGAAAATCCCCGGACGCCCGTACTGTCTCGTAGGCGGAGAGTATGTCCGCCGCGGTGTGGCTGCGTCCTATGTTGCGCAGCACCTGGTCGTTCATGGTCTGGGGGTTTATGCTCACCCTGTCCACGCCCGCGGCGCTGAGGGCGGCCATCTTCTCGGGAGTGATGGTATCCGGCCGTCCGGCCTCCACACATATCTCCCGGGTCATGCTCAGGTCAAAGCTTCCGCGCAGAGCGTCCATGAGCCGGGTGAGCTGCTCCGCGCTCAGGGTGGTAGGCGTCCCGCCGCCCACATAGATGGATATTACCCGCAGGCCCAGCTCCTTCACCACAGCGGCAGCCGCCTCAATCTCCCGGAACAGGGCCTCCAGGAAAGGCTCCACAAGATGCATGGTCTTTTCCACGGAAGAGGATACAAAGCTGCAGTAGGCGCAGCGGGTGGGACAGAAGGGTATGCCCACATAGAGGCATATATCCTTAGGCTGTAATGTATCCCTGGCGCGCAGGGCGGCTTCGGCGGAAAAATAGCTGAGCTGGGCCTTGCTGCGGTCGGCGTCGTAGCGTTTGCAGAACTCGCTCATTGCCAGCCGTGGGGAGGCTCCCTCCAGCAGAGATTTCTCCATGAGCTTGGCGGGGCGTATGCCGGTGATGGAGCCCCAGGCGGGCTTTTTCCCTATATTGCGCAGGGCGGCCCGGTAAAAGGCCTGCTTCACCATGAACTGGGTGAGCCGCTGCTGGGCGAGGGCGTCGGAGCGCAGCTCCTCATCCGGCACGGCAGCGCTGCCCCGGTAGGTCTTTCCATCCATGGTGAGCACGCACTTGGCCGTGGCCAGCTTTTTTCCCCGGGCGAAGCTGATGACCGCCCGGTCGCCCATTGGCGCCCCCTCCGGATATTCGGGGAGCTCCTCCGGATACATGGTGAGCAGCATCTGCTCCACGGCGTATTTGCAGTTGTGTCCTATGAGATATAGTTTCATATTCTGTGTTTCCTTAAAAATCTTTACTCCTCGTTTCAGCTTGTAGGGGCGCGCATTGCGCGCCCGGGTAATCCGGTACGGGAGGACGTGGCGCAGCCTGCGGTGGGCGTGATGCGACCCCATTTCTTTTAAAAGAAACGGTGTCGCCCGCCAAAGAAACTAACCGTTCGCCATTTGAACAAGCTGAGCCGCGGCTCACCTTGTTCAAATGGCGAAAGGTGAGTTCCGACTAAATCGCGCCTGAGTCGGTGGAATTGGGCGGTAGGTTTCAGCGTGAAGCTCACCCATACTTTCCGCACCACCAAAAGAGTCCGCTCCCCTAACAGGGGAGTTGTCGCGCCAGCGACTGAAGGGTTTAATTTCTCAGGTCAGCTTAAAGCATATTCAGAGGTTTAAACCCTTCCGCCCTCTGCGGAGGGCACCTCCCCTGTTAGGGGAGGAAAGTTGTTTTAAGCGGCGCGGAGCGCCTCCTCAACTTCTTCACTATTCACTCTTACTTCTTCACTAAAAAAAAGCGGGCCGCCCGGAGGCAGCCCGCTTGGCTTATTTGGCGTATTCCACAACCTTGGTCTCGCGTACCACGTGCACCTTTATCTGGCCGGGATAGGTAAGCTCGGCCTCTATCTTCTTGGCGATATCGCGGGTGAGCAGAACCATCTGGTCCTCGGAAACCTCGTCGGGCTTGACCATTATGCGGATCTCGCGGCCGGCCTGGATAGCATAGCAGCTCTCCACACCGGGGAAGCTCTTGGTGACCTCCTCCAGCTTTTCCAGACGCTTGACATAGTTTTCGATATTCTCGCGGCGGGCGCCGGGGCGGGAAGCGCTGATGGCGTCGGCAGCCTGAACGATGCAGGCGATAACGGTCTGAGGCTCCACATCGCCGTGGTGGGCGTGGATGGCGTGGATAACCTCCGGGCTCTCCTTGTACTTTTTGGCCAGGTCCACACCGATGGTGACATGGCTGCCCTCCACCTCATGGTCTATGCTCTTGCCCAGGTCGTGCAGCAGGCCTGCTCGCTTGGCCATGGCCACATCCACACCGCCCAACTCCTCGGCTATAAGGCCGGAGATAAGTGACACCTCAATAGAGTGGTTGAGCACGTTCTGACCGTAGCTGGTGCGGTATTTCTGACGGCCCAGCAGACGGATGATCTCCGGATTGAGACCGTGTATGCCGGTCTCGAAGGTAGCGCGCTCGCCCTCGGACTTGATGACGGCGTTTACTTCCTTCTGGGCCTTGGCCACCATTTCTTCTATGCGGGCGGGATGTATACGGCCGTCCACAATGAGCTTCTCCAGAGCGATCCGGGCAACCTCGCGGCGGACGGGGTCAAAGCTGGAGAGGGTGATGGCCTCGGGAGTATCGTCTATAATAAGGTCAACTCCGGTGAGCTGCTCGATAGAGCGGATATTGCGGCCCTCGCGGCCTATGATGCGTCCCTTCATCTCGTCGTTGGGGAGAGGTACGACGGATACGGTGACCTCGCTGGCGTGGTCGGCGGCGCAGCGCTGGATAGCCAGAGCGACTATCTCTCTGGCGCGCTTGTCGGCCTCGTCCTTATACTGGGCCTCCAGCTCTCTGAGCTTCATGGCCTTTTCATGAGTCACTTCAGACTCCAGGTTTGAAATAAGATACTGCTTGGCCTCTTCCACGGTATATCCTGAAATTTTTTCCAGCATCTCCAGCTGGCTCTTTTTTACGAGACGGACCTCCTCTTTCTGGGTGTCCACCTCTGCCAGCTTGCGGGTCAGGGCTTCGTTTTTCTTTTCAATGGATTCGGTTTTCTTATCCAGATGCTCTTCCTTTTGCTGGATACGGCGCTCCTGCTTCTGCAGCTCGGCGCGCTGAGCCTTGCTCTCCCGTTCAAACTCGGTACGGGTTTTGTGTATTTCTTCCTTTGCCTCCAGGAGAAGTTCCTTTTTCTTGGTCTCGGCGCTCTTTATAGCGTCGTTTATGATTCGTGTAGCCTCGGTCTCAGCCGAGCCTATCTCCTTTTCCGAAACCTTTTTACGGTAATGGATACCACCCAGGAAAGATATAATACTGAACACCAGTATCAGCACAAGGACACCGATGTAAAATAATACATTATCAGGCATAGTAAGCAAACACACCTCCAATCCTTTCAAAATTTGGCAGAAAAGTTGACGGAGGAATGTGCGGGCGGGGCTGCCAGTTCTGCCCTCCCCCGATTTGTTATGACTGCATGAGGATTTCCCCAAAATCCTCAAAAACCATTCACAATATTTTATCGTGATTATGCAATTATGTCAAGTAGAAAAGAGCGTATGGTGATGGATAGTAGATTTTCACATAAAGCTCACCTGACAGTTCCGCACTTTGACGCAGGCCAGGGCTTGCATCCACCGCCGCACGAGCGCGTTGTGCGCGTCGGCGAGGCCCAAAAGAGTATCCGACTTAGGCAGATTCTTTGGGAAGTCTGAAACCCGTTTCTTTAAAGAAATGGGTTTCATATCACGACCCCTGCGGTAAAAACCAATTCCGCACCCGCACCCGGGCGCGGAAGCCTGCGGGCGCGCAATGCGCGCCCCTACACGCCAAAGCCTCCCCTGTTAGGGGAGCGGATTCTACGGTAGTGCGGAAAGAAAATTTCATCCATCGCGCAGCGACACCACAATTATTCACTATTCATTCTTCACTATTCACTAATATCAAAAGCCCACCCTGTCGGGTGAGCTTTTTGATATTACGCTTTTTTCACTCTGCGCAGCTGGATAAATATCACCGCAGCGGTAACGGCCAGACCTATAACGTCGGTTATATAGCCGGGCTTAATCATACACAGGCCGCCGGCGACGAGAGCCAGACGCTCAACGGCGGTGCACTTATCCTGGACAAAGCCGGCAAGTCCGCCTGACACGGCGTACATACCCACAAGGGCGGTTATAACGGTGCTGATTATCTCAAAAAAATTCACATCGATCATAAGCATTGCGGGGTTAAGCACGAAGATATAGGGCACGATGAAGGCGCCGATGGCGATGCGTGTGGCGTTCACGCCCGTCTTGAACGGCTCTCCCTTCGCAATGGCGGCGCCTGCCATAGCCGCCAGCGCCACAGGCGGGGTGATATCGGCGATAATACCGAAGTAGAACACAAACAAATGGGCGCTCATGGTTATGGCCAGAGTGGCCTCGCTGAGGCCCTGACGGCTCATGAGCATGCTGATTATGGCGGGAGCGCAGATGGTGGAGGTTATAAGATAGTTCGCGGTGGTCGGCACGCCCATGCCCAGCAGTATGCAGGCCAGCATGGTGAAGAACATCATAAGCAGCAGGTTGTTGCCGGCCAGAGCTGCCAGAGCGTTGGCAAACTTCAGACCCAGACCGGTCATGGTGACGCTTCCCACTATCATACCGGCCATGGCGCAGGCCACGGCAACGGCCAGCACGTTGCGTGCGCCGTTCTGGAGAGCCTCCAGAATATCCATGGGGCTGAAGCCGGTCTCCCGGCGGATGAGCATGACCACTACCCATATGGCTATGGAGCCGAGGGCTATCCACTGAATGGCCAGCAGGTTCATCTGCAGGCACACCAGCATAAATCCTATGGGGATAATGGCCCACCAATGGATGGAGTAAGCCATGAGAGAGCTGAGTATGGCGCCCAGAGCGGCGTATGCGGGAGTCATGCCGGTGGCGAGTATGTAAATCATGAATACCAGAGGCATGAGCAGGTGGCCGCGCTCGGAAAACAGGTGCTTCACGCTGGGGATATCCTCGGGGTCCATGCCCTTCAGGCCGCACTTGCGGGCCTCGTGGTGGACGCTGATGAGTATACCGGAGAAGTACAGGATAGCAGGGATAACGGCGGAGAGCACCACGCGGCTGTAGGGTATGCCGGTGGTCTCGGCCATAAGGAAGGCGGCGGCGCCCATAATGGGGGGCATCAGCTGACCGCCGGTGGAGGCGGCGGCCTCCACCGCGCCGGCGAACTCGGGCTTATAGCCCAGCTTTTTCATTGCGGGGATGGTGAATGAGCCGGTGGACACGGTGTTTGCAACGGATGAGCCGGATACTGTGCCCTGAAGAGCGGAGGAGATAACGGCCACCTTGGCGGGGCCGCCCACGCGCTTGCCGGCGATGGCGTTGGCGAAGTCTATGAACAGCTTGCCCACTCCGGTCTTTTCCAGAAATGAGCCGAAGAGGATGAACAGGAATATATATGTGGCGCTGACGCCTATGGGAGTGCCGAACACGCCCTCGGTGGTGAAGAACATATAGTTGGCGGCTCGGGCAAGGCTGATCTTGCGGTGAGTAAAGAGGTTTCCGGCAGGCAACATATGTCCGAAAAGAACATATATGAGGAACATGGAGACTATCACCATTATAGGCACGCCAACCACCCGGCGGCAGGCCTCCATAATAAGCAGGATGCCGATGATGCCCACAACAGTCTCGCTGGTGTTGTAAATACCCTGAATGGACACCAGATAATCCCAGCGGATGGGGATATACATGGTGACGGCCAGAGCCAGCAGAGCCAGCAGCCAGTCATACCAGGGAATAATGTCCTTTCGCATACCCTTTTTTGCCGGGAAGAGCAGGAAAACCAGCACAAGCACGGCGCAGAGGTGATATGCTCTCAGCAGCTGGGCGGGGATGGGATAAATACTGGTGACCAGCTGGAAAACGCTGAACACCGTGAGGATTATGCCTATGAAAACCGCCAGCGGCCTGGGCAGCTTGTTGCGGTAGGACGATTCCTTGTCGTACTTTTCCATGGCAAGGTCGGCGCGGAGCCTTGCCTTTTCCTCAGCGGACATTCCGGTGGTATCTATACCGGCTGCCTTGAGCAGGTCATGCTCCTTATGTTCTTTCTTAAAAAACGCCATAAATGGACCTCCTTGTTCTGATATCAGGGTCTGTATCGCAAGAGCTCAAAAGCAGAGGCCCGTCCGGCCTCAAAGCAGATGTGGGTCTTTTCTCCAAAATACTGCTTTAAAATGAACTCGTTTTTACCGTAAATAAGCCTGTGGTCGGCGTAGGTGCCGGTGATAAGGTCAATTTTCTCATGCTCGGAGTCAATGCCCGAGAGGAGAAAGCCGTCCTCCGTCTCGGTATAGGTATCCCCCACCTGGTCGGAGAGGACGGGTATGCCCGCGCCGTAGGTGAGAAACAGGGATGAACGCACGGTAAGCGTACTGCCCGTGCGCTCTATGGTGTCGATAACCGGTGAGCGGTTGACCGAGTGGGTGTATTTTATGGAAAACTCCTCCCCGTTTTTCAGGGGCAGGACTATGGCCGCGCCCGGGCTTTCCACCGTAAGGGCGGGCCAGACGGGGCAAAATACCGCAAGCGACAGCAGTAAAATGCCGCAGACAGCAAAGCGCAGCAATGGAGCGGGTCTTTTGGACCCGTTCCATTGCTGGTTTTTATTAACTTGCATATCCCTGTTTATTTCAGGGCTCCAACTTCCTTGTAGTAGCGCTCGGCGCCGGGGTGCAGGGGCACGGAGACACCGGCCAGGGCATTCTCCAGGCTCAGGTCAGCGCCCTTGGAATAGGCGGTAGCCAGCTCGGGCTGCTTCTCGAACAGGGTCTTGGTGATGTTGTAGACCAGCTCCTCATCCAGGTCGGCGCTGCAGGCCAGGGTGGCAAGGATGGAGGCGGTGGTGGCGCCGCCGTCTATATTCTCATAGTCCTCGTCGGCAATCTCATAGGTGGAGTAGAAGGAGTGAGCCTCGCTCATCTTGGCCAGAACGTCGGCGTCCAGAGTGATGAGCTTGCAGTCCACCATGCTGCTCAGCTCCATGATGGAGCTGTTGGGGATGCCAGCGGTGATGAAAGCGCCGTCCAGAGTTTTGTTCTGCATACCGGTGCTGCTCTCGGCGAAGCCCAGGTAGTTGACGTTGAAGTCCTCGTACTTCACGCCGTAGGCCTCCAGGATGTGGCGGGCGTTGGCCTCAACGCCGCTTCCGGCGGCGCCCACGGAGATGCGCTTGCCGGCGAAATCCTTAATGGACTCTATGCCGCTCTCCTTGGTGACGACTATCTGCACGACCTCGGGATAGAGGCAGGCGATGGTGGCCAGGTTCTCCAGCTTGCCGCCCTCGCTCATAAGCTCGGTGCCGTTGTAGGCGTAGTCCAGAACGTCGTTCTGCACAATGGCCAGGTCAGCTTCCTTGCTGTTCAGGTTGCGGCAGTTCTCGGCGGAAGCGCCGGTGGCAGTGGCGGTGGCGGAGACGCCCTCAATGTTCTCGCTCAGGATCTGGGCGATGGCGCCGCCGTAGGGATAGTAGCTGCCGCCGGTACCGCCGGTGGCGATGATGAGGTCATAGTTCTTGGGGGCCTCGGCGTTGCCGCCGTTGTTGCCCTCATTGCTCTGGTTTCCGCCGCCGCAGCCGGCCAGCAGGCCAACGCAGAGCACTAGTGCAAGCAGAAGTGCGATGGATCTTTTCATTATTGTCTCTCCTTTTCCTATTAAAATATCAGTTGCCCTATATTATCGCATATTTTAAACTCCATTGCAATAGTTTTTTGAATCAAAACACACAGTCTCTTGCAAAAATTGTTCATTCCTGCATGAAATTGCAGCACAAAACCGAATTCTCCCCACATTTATGCAAAAAAATGACTGAGCTTAAAAAACTCCTGCAAAATTTAAAATACTTCTCCTGAAGAAAAATTTGTGTTGACAACAGGCTCGTTTCTGTATATACTAACTGTACTAGCACAGCTAATACAGTTGTGACATTGCGAGGTGAACTGTATGTTGAATATCAACTACCGGGACGGACGGCCCGTATACGCTCAGATAAAGGATGAGCTGCGGCTTCTCATAGTCACCGGCTCGGTGGAACCAAACGGCAAAATGCCGTCCGTCAGAGAGCTGGCTCAGGAGCTGGCAATAAACCCGAACACCATACAGCGGGCTTACCGTGAGCTGGAAAGCGAGGGCTACATCTATTCCGTGCCCGGCAAGGGCAGCTTTGCCGGAGACAAGCGGGAGATCGGCTCCGACAGGCGGGATGAGCTGCTGAAGCAGTTTGACGAGGCGGTGCGGGAGCTGTCCTTCCTGGGCATAACGGGAGAGACACTCTGCAAGCGTATCAGAGAGGGGATAAAGCAATGATTTCTGTTTTGAATGTATCAAAGAGCTTCGACGGGCTGAAAGCCCTGGATGAGCTCACCATGACTGTTCCAAAGGGAGCCATTTACGGCCTGGTGGGCCCCAACGGCAGCGGCAAGAGCATGATAATCCGCCATATCTGCGGCGTTTACCGTCCCGACAGCGGCAAGGTGCTCATAGACGGCGCGCCGGTATATGAAAATCCCGGGGTAAAGGAGCGCATGTTCGTAATTCCCGACGACGGCTACTGCTTCATGCAGGACTCCATTAAAGACCTCATGCGCTTTTACAAGGGCGTTTACCCCAACTTTGACTCCGAGCGCTTTGAAAAGCTCCGGGAGGTCTTTAAGCTGGACATCGCCCGCCCCATACGCAAGATGAGCAAGGGCATGCAGAAGCAGGCCGCCTTCTGGCTGGCCATCTGCCTGAAGCCCGAGATACTCATACTGGACGAACCGGTGGACGGCCTTGACCCCGTGATGCGCCGCCAGGTCTGGGGCCTGCTCATGAGCGACGTGGCCGAGCGGGGCACCACGGTGCTGGTTGCCTCCCATAACCTCCGGGAGCTGGAGGATGTGTGCGACCATGTGGGCATACTATCAAAGGGCCGTGTGCTCATAGAGCGCAGCCTGAGTGAGCTGCAGGAGGGGATAAAAAAGCTGCAGTTCGTGCCCGGTGAGTCCGGACAGCTCCCCCAGGGTCTGGATATTCTGCACCAGAGCGCCGCGGGACGTATGCACACTCTCATAGTCCGGGGCAGCAGCGAGGAGATACTCAGCGCCGCCGCGGCCGCGGGGCCTGTGTACTCCGAGGAGATACCCCTCACTCTGGAGGAAATTTTCATTTACGAATTGGGAGGTGCCGACTATGCGGTCAAGGACATCATTCTTTAGTCCGGCGATTTTCCGGAAAAACCTGAGCCGGTTTTATCTGCTGGCTATACTCTATCTTCTGGCTCAGCTGGTGGTGCTGCCCCTTATGGTGCAGACCACGCTGAACTGGGACTACCAGACCGCCCAGCCCTATGAGGAGCTGATGTCGGTAGCCGTGCGCACCATATACTCCAGCACCAATTTCTGCGTCATCATCGCCTTCTTCGGAGCGGCGGCCAGCGCCATGGCGGTCTTCAGCTATCTCTACACCGCCCGCAGCGCCAACATGATAGGCGCCCTGCCCATACGCCGGGAGAGCGTGTTCATCTCCTCCTGCGCCGCCATCTATGCGGTGGTGATAGTCTCCAACCTCATATCCGTGCTGCTCACCCTGGCGCTGACCATGCCCATGGGCCTCATGCTGGGCAAGTGGCTCATGCAGTGGTTCTTCATAGTGCTGGGTCAGTTCACCCTGTTCTTCGGCATAGCGGTGCTCTGCGCCAACCTCACCGGCAGCATCCTGACCATGCCCGTAATTTATCTGGCCGTGAACTTCGCGGCCGTGGGCTTTGCCGCCGTGGTAAGCGCCATAGGCAGCGACCTGCTCTACGGCGTGCGCATGGATATTCCGGATATTTTCTTCCGGCTCTCCCCCCTCTTCCTGTTCATGTCCACGTCGAGCTACGGCTGTGTCGATGGACACTACACCAGCACCATGGGACGGCCCGACTACAACTCCTATTACTACGCCCTGACTACCGAGCTTATAGTTTTCGCCATAGTAGGCCTGGTGCTTCTGCTTGCGGCCTTCCTGCTCCACCGCCGCCGTGTGATGGAGAGCGCGGGCGATGTGGTGGCCGTGCGGGTGCTGCGCCCCGTGTTCCGTGTTCTGTTTACCCTGGGCGTGGGTCTCATAGGCGGCTATGTTTTCTACTCCATATTCCTGAACTACTACGGCGACACCGTGATACAGATGAGCGTATCCTGCGCCGTGTTCACCGCCGTGAGCTATATACTTGCGGATATGCTCCTGCGCAAGAGCACCAGGCCCGTCTTTAAAAAGACGGCCATCCCCGCCCTGTGCGCGGCCCTGCTGGTGGTGGGCGGTATCTGGAGCATCCACGCCGACCTGTTCGGCATAGAGAGCAATGTGCCCGAGGTAAGCGAGGTAAAGGAAGTCAGCGTCCACGTTCAGGGCGAGGGCTTTAAAAGCTCCGATGAGAAAACCATAGGCTACGCCACCGCTCTGCACCACACCGTGCTGGACAATAAGGAGCGCAATCAGAACGGCGACTATTACTTCACCAACATAAGGCTGGAATATGAGCTTTTCAACGGCAGCAGCCTCGTCCGCTATTACGAGATATGCACCTATGAATCCGATGACGACACCATACCCGAGAGAGAGCTGCTGGACATCATAATGAACTCCCCCGAGGGCATATTGGCCCGCAAGGAGCTGAGCGTTCCAGTCACCGAAAAAACCGTGGTTTCCGGCTCTGTGCGCATAGATAATGAAAATGGCCTCAGCATGGAGCTGACTCCCCAGGAAGTCTGCGAGCTGTATGAGAATTGCATTTACCCCGATATGGTGGACGGCACCATTGGCCTTTTGGACTACGGCAACTATGACAGAGATTACAGCTTCTACAACAACGAAATTGAGTTTTACCTCTATCAGCCCACAGAAACAGAAGCCAACGGAGAGCCTGGCGCCGGAACTGAGCAGTACTTCTACACCTACCCCACCACGGAATCCAAACGCACCAACGCCTGGCTCGCAGAGCATGGCGTGGAACTCAAAGAGGATGAGATGTTTTAAGAACAAACCTCCCCGGACTGTCGTCCGGGGAGGTTTTTGTTGTTTAATGAAAAATGAATGATGAATAATTGTGGCGGCAGGCGGAAGGGTTTAAGCCGCCGAATCAGCTTAAACTAATTCGTAGCTTGTAGGGGCGCAGCCTGCGGGCTGCGGGGGCGGGTTCTGAAACCCATTTCTTTGAAGAAACGGGTTTCAGACTTCCCAAAGAAAGTACGGTTCGCCATGGACCGTAAGCTGAGCTAAAGCTCACCTTACTCAAATGGCGAAGGGATAGTTCAGACTAAATCGCGCCTGAGTCGGTGGAATTGGGCGGTTATTCAGAGATTTTAAGCTCACCCATACTCTTCGCGCTACCGATAGAAGCCACTCCCCTAACAGGGGATGATAAGTTTTAATCCGTCGCGCAGCGACACCTCAATTATTCATTATTAATTTTTCATTCTTCACTTAAATTCTCTCCACCATGTCCATCACCGCATCGGCGGCAAGGACGGAGGCTTTGGCCACGTTCTGCCAGAACACGTCCAGTCCGCAGTCCTCCTCCGTATCGGATATGGCGCGGACACAGCAGGCGGGTACCTTTGCCGCCCGGCAGACCTGGAAAACGGCGGCGGTCTCCATATCGCAGGCAATTTTGCCCTCGGCGCCGAAGCGGCTCACAAGGCTCTCCCGGCCCTCGCTGTCTATAAAGGCCTCGCCGGTGAGGTACACGGCGTCCATGAGGCTCGGTCGCACTTCCCGGGCCAGCCTTGCCAGCTTTTCATCGGAATAAAACCAGTCGCTGTCCATTTTGGGGTAGTCGGCGCGGATGACAGCCATGGGCAGGTCGTGGTGGGTGCACTTCACGCCAAGGGTCAGGTCCATGAGCCGCAGCTCCGGACACAGGCTGCCGCCCACGCCGGATATTATGAGGGCCTCCGGCTGAAACAGGTCCAGCATCCCCTGCACGGCGGCGGCAGCGTTCACCTTGCCCATGCCTCCCCGAACGAAGCAGACCTCCCTGCCCCGCAGTTTGCCCCGCAGAAAGCGCAGGGAATTTTTTTCTATGGTTTCGGAGACCTCCAGCCGCGCCAGAATGGGCGCCGCCTCAGCCTCAACAGCGCAGAATATGCCTGTCATGTTGTGTCCTCCTGATTTATAAATTATAATTACAGCGCCGCACCTCTAAAAAAGTCTGCTCCCCTAACAGGGGAGCTGTCGCGCCAGCGACTGAAGGGTTTAAGATATAAAATTTGCTTAGGAGCACTTCGGAGGCTTAAACCCTTCCGCCCTCTGCGGAGGGCACCTCCCCTGTTAGGGGAGGATAAGTCTCTATTTCATATCTAATTTCCGCTTTATCTCCTGCCACCGGGACACGGCAAGCTGGTCGCAGCGGTTGTTGTACTCATTTTCGGCGTGACCCTTTACCCAGTGGAGGCGCACCTCGTGCTTTTCCACCAGGAGCAGCAGCTCCTGCCAGAGGTCGGCGTTAAGGGCTGCCTTTTTGTCAGCCTTACGCCAGCCGTGGGCCCGCCATGACACGGCCCAGCCCTTTTCCAGAGCGTCTATCACATATTTGGAGTCGGAATAAAGCTCCACACGGCAGACCTCCTTGAGGGCCTTCAGCCCCTCTATAACGGCGGTCAGCTCCATGCGGTTGTTGGTGGTCATTATATCCCCGCCGGACAGCTCTTTTTTAATGTCCCGGAACATGAGAATGGCTCCCCATCCCCCAGGCCCCGGATTTCCAGAGCAGGCCCCGTCGGTGTACAGCGTGACTGTTTTCATGTTGTTGTTCCTTTTATTGGAAATTAAAAATGCTCCGCACCTCTAAAAGAGTCTGCTCCCCTAACAGGGGGCGGGGCGTTAAAAAAATGTGCCGGGGCGCAGCCTGCGGTGGGCGTTATGCGACTCCATTTCTTTTAAAAGAAACGGTGTCGCCCGCCAAAGAAACCAACCGTTCGCCATGGGCCATCGGGGCGTTAAGAAAACGTGCCGGTGGCACGTTTTTAGCCACCGACCGCAGCGGCTATGCCGCGAGGAGGGAACTATAGTGAGCTAAAGCTCACTCATTCAAATGGCGAAGTGTTAGTGCCACTAAATCGCGCCTGAGTCGGTGGAATTGGGCAGTAGCGTTCAGTATGAAGCTCACCTGACAGCACTGCACCCAGATGCAGGGCTTGCAGTCACCGCCGCACGAGCGCGCTGTGCGCGTCGGCGAGGCCCAAAAGAGTATTCGACTTAGGCAGATTCTTTGGGAAGTTTGAAACCCGTTTCTTTAAAGAAATGGGTTTCATATCACGACCCCGCGGTATGAGCCGATTTTACCGCCGCCCCGGGCGCATAAGTACGGCGGGCGCGCAATGCGCGCCCCTACACGCTCCGAATACGTTTTCAGCAAATCTGACAGTTTAAACCCTTCCGCCCTCTGCGGAGGGCACCTCCCCTGTTAGGGGAGGATAAATCCGCCGCGCAGCGGCACATCAATTATTCATTATTCATTCTTCACTAAAATTTACCTCCCCGATTGGGGAGGTAAATTTTATTCTTGCTCCTCGGTCTCCTCGCCGTCCTCACGCTCGGCGCGGGCTATGGAGATAACCCGGCTGCCGTCTGCCACACGCATGAGGCGTACGCCCTGGGTCTGGCGGCCGTAGATGTTCACGGTGTCCACAGGCATACGGATTATGGTGCCGTCGTCGGAGATAATGAGCAGATCCTCGTCCTCGTTTACCACCTTCACAGCGGCCACACAGCCGGTCTTTTCGGTTACCTGGTAGTTTTTGAGGCCCATACCGCCGCGGTTCTGGATACTGTATTCCTCCACGTCGGTGCGCTTGCCGTAGCCGTTTTCGGTAACGGACAGAACTGTGGCGCCATCGCGTATTCTCGCCATGGCCACGCACTCGTCGCCCTCCCGCAGGCGGATACCCCGGACGCCGCCGGCGTCGCGGCCCATGGTGCGCACGTCGCTCTCCGCAAAGCATATGGCGTAGCCGTTGCGGGTGGCCATGAGGATATTCTGCTCGCCGTCGGTTATGCGCACATCGATGAGGGAGTCTCCCTCCTCAAGATGCAGGGCGCGGATGCCCACATTGCGGATATTGCGCAGGGCGGCCATGCTCAGGCGCTTCACCGTACCCATGCGGGTGCCCATGACCAGATAGACGTTCTCGTCGAACTCCCGGATGTGCACCATGGCTGTGACCTTTTCTCCGCTCTCTATCTGGAGGATATTTATGATATTGGTGCCCTTAGCGGTACGTCCCGCCTCGGGTATCTGATAACCCTTGCGGCGGTAGACCCGGCCCTTATCCGTAAAGAACAGGATGAAATCGTGGGTGGAGGCGGTGAACACAGTCTCCACATAGTCCTCCTCCCGGGTAGACATGGCCCGCACGCCCTTGCCGCCACGGTTCTGGGCGCCGTACTCGCTCACCGGGGTGCGTTTGATATAGCCGTTGTTGGTGAGGGTATAGACGCAGTCCTCCTCCTCTATGAGGTCCTCTATGTCTATCTCGTTCTCCATCTCGCAGATCTCGGTCTGGCGGTCGGTGCCGTACTTCTCCCGGATGGCTATAAGCTCCTCCTTGAGGACGCCCACCATCTTCTCATCGCTGTCCAGCAGCTCCCGGAACCAGGCTATGCGCTCCTCCAGCTCCTTATATTCGTTCTGGAGCTTTTCACGATCCAGACGCTGAAGGCGCTTGAGCTGCATATCCAGTATGGCCTGAGCCTGCACCTCGGACAGGCCGAAGCGCTCCATGAGATTATCTCTGGCGTCATCGTAGCTGGAGCGGATGATGCGTATGACCTCGTCTATATTGTCCTGGGCTATGAGCAGGCCCTCCAGCAGATGGGCGCGCTCCAGAGCCTTTTTCAGATCGTAGCGGGTGCGGCGCACCAGGACGTCCTTCTGGAACACCAGATACTCGTCCAGTATATGCCGCAGAGACAGAATTCGGGGCTGGGTCTGATTCTGTACCAGAGCCAGCATTATGATGGAGAAGCTGGATTGCAGCTGGGTCTGGGTGTAGAGCTTATTGAGCACCACCTGAGGGTTGGCGTCGCGCTTGAGCTCTATGACCATGCGCATACCGTTGCGGTCGGACTCGTCACGCAGGTCGGATATACCGTCCAGACGCTTTTCCTTAACCTGGTCGGCTATATTCTTTATGAGCTGACGCTTGTTCACCTGATAGGGCAGCTCGGTCACCACAATACGGATGCGTTTGTCCTTGCCGTACTCCTCAAAATCCGCCTTGGCGCGGACCACCACACGGCCGCGGCCGGTGGCGTAGGCCGCGCGTATGCCGCTGCGTCCCATTATCTGGCCCCTGGTGGGGAAATCCGGTCCCTTAATGTGTGCCATAAGGTCGGCCAGAGTGGCCTCGGGATTATCCAGCACGCAGATGCAGGCGTCTATAACCTCCCGCAGGTTGTGGGGAGGAATATTGGTGGCCATGCCTACGGCGATACCGGAGGAGCCGTTCACCAGCAGGTTGGGGAAACGGCTGGGCAGAACACGGGGCTCCTTGCGGGTTTCGTCAAAGTTGGGGTCCCAGTCCACGGTGTCCTTGTCTATATCCCGGAGCATCTCGTCGGCTATGCGGGACATACGGGCCTCGGTGTAGCGGTATGCGGCCGGGGGGTCGCCGTCTACGGAGCCGAAGTTGCCGTGGCCGTCTATGAGGGGGCAGCGCATGGAGAAGTCCTGGGCCAGACGGACAAGGGCGTCGTAGACGCTGCTGTCGCCGTGGGGGTGATAGTGGCCCAGCACATCGCCGACGGCGGTGGCGCACTTTTTATAGGGGTTGGAATGGGTCAGATTGCCCTCGTACATGGAGTAGAGTATACGCCTGTGTACGGGCTTCAGACCGTCACGCACATCGGGCAGCGCGCGTCCGACTATGACGGACATGGCGTAGTCGATGTAGCTGGTCTGCATTTCCTTCACCAGCTCAGATTCCGTGATGGCCTGATTGGGAAAGGTTATCTCCTCTGGTTTGTAGTCTCTGTTATGTGCCATGTATTAAAATTCTCCTTTTTTCAGGATAGAAAATGCGATTCTCTCCTCACCACAGTAGGAGCCGCTTCCCTAACAGGGAAGCTGTCGCGGAGCGACTGAAGGGTTTAATTTCTCAGGTCAGCTTAAAGCTGATTCGGCGGCTTAAACCCTTCCGCCCTCTGCGGAGGGCACCTCCCCTGTTAGGGGAGGATAAGTTATCACTGTTTTTAGATATCCAGATTCACCACATATTTGGCATTGGTCTCTATCCACTCCCGTCTGGGCTCCACTTCCTCGCCCATGAGGATGGTGAACACCTGGTCGGCGGCCACGGCGTCGTCCAGAGTGATGCGGCGCAGGGTGCGCTGCTCGGGGTCCATGGTGGTCTCCCACAGCTCATGGGGGTCCATCTCACCGAGGCCCTTGTAGCGGGCGATGTCCACTCTGGCGTTGGGATTGTCCCCGCGCATCTCGGCGGATATCTGGTCGCGCTGGAGGTCGGAGTAGGCCACGCGCTGCTGCTTGCCGCGGGATAGCTTATACAGGGGAGGCACGGCGGAATACACATAGCCGTGCTCTATGAGCGGGCGCATATAGCGGAAGAAGAAGGTGAGCAGCAGGGTGCGGATATGGCTTCCGTCCACATCGGCATCGGCCATTATGACTATCTTGTGGTAGCGGAGTTTTTCTATATTGAACTCCTCGCCTATGCCGGCGCCCAGAGCGACTATAAGGGGATAGAGCTTATCGTTGCCTATGACCTTGTCAGCTCTGGCCTTTTCCACGTTGAGCATCTTGCCCCACATGGCGAGGATGGCCTGGAAGCGGCTGTCACGGCCCTGAATGGCGCTTCCCGCGGCGGAGTCGCCCTCGACTATATACAGCTCGCAGAGCTTGGGGTCCCGCTCGTTGCAGTCCTGGAGCTTGTCGGGCATCTGGCCGGACTCAAGGCCTGTCTTGCGGCGCACGGTCTCACGGGCGCGCTTGGCGGCCTCCCGGGCGCGGGAAGCGGTGAGAGCCTTGTCCATTATTATCTTGGCTACGGCGGGATTTTCCTCCATGAAATCCGTGAGCTTTTCTGTTACCACGGCGTTCACCAGGGTGCGTATCTCCGAGTTGCCCAGCTTGGCCTTGGTCTGTCCCTCGAACTGGGGATTCTCCAGCTTCACGGATATAATGCAGGTAAGTCCCTCGCGGCAGTCGTCGCCTGTGACCTTGTCGTCGCCTTTCAGAACTCCGGTCTTTTTGCCGTAGGCGTTCACCACGGCGGTCAGCGCGCGGCGGAAGCCCTCCTCGTGCATACCTCCCTCGGGGGTGTGGATGTTGTTGGCAAAGGAAACTATTATGTCGTTGTAGCTGTCGTTATACTGCATGGCTATCTCGGCGGTGGAGCCGGCCCTGTCGCCCTGCATATATATGACGTCGCCGTGTATGGCTGTCTTGTTGCGGTTGAAGTAGCGGACAAACTCACGAATGCCGCCGGCATAGCACATCTCGTCGTGCTCGCCGTCGGGGAAGCGCTTATCGGCTATATCTATACGGAGCCCGGCGTTCAGAAAGGCCTGCTCACGCATACGGGTGTGCAGTATGTCATAGCTGTAGACCAGCTCCTCGAACATCTCCGGGTCCGGCTTGAAGCGAACCTTGGTGCCGTTCTCGCTGCTCTCGCCCACCACGGTCATCTTCTGGGTAATTGCTCCACGGGAGAATTTCATCTGGTATATTTTGCCGTTCTTGCTTACGGATACCTCCAGCCACTCGCTGAGGGCGTTTACAACGCTGGCGCCCACGCCGTGGAGGCCGCCGGACACCTTATAGCCTCCGCCGCCGAATTTTCCGCCGGCGTGCAGCACGGTATATACGACCTCAAGAGCGGGCTTTCCCGTCTGCTCCTGAATATCCACGGGGATGCCGCGGCCGTTGTCCGTAACGCATATCACATCGCCAGGCTCTATAGTCACGGTTATATGATTGCAGTATCCGGCCAGCGCCTCGTCTATGGCGTTGTCCACTATCTCGTACACCAGATGGTGCAGACCGCTGGATGAGGTGGAGCCTATATACATACCCGGCCGCTTGCGTACAGCCTCGAGACCCTCCAGCACCTGTATTTGGCTGGCGTCATATTCATGTATGGCTTTTTCCTGATTTTCAGACATATAGAATTTCCTTTCACAGAAAGTTGTTTGCTTGATATTTTTCTCTGTAGGGGCGCGCAATGCGCGCCCGAGATATTCGCAGAGAGCGCGGGGCGCAGTCTGCGCCCTGCGGGGGTCGTGATATGAAACCCATTTCTTTAAAGAAACGGGTTTCAAACTTCCCAAAGAATCTGCCTAAGTCGAATACTCTTTTGGGCCTCGCCGACGCGCACAACGCGCTCGTGCAGCGGTGGATGCAAGCCTTGGCCTGCATCTGAGTGCAATGCTGTCAGGTGAGCTTCACGCTGAACTCTATTGCCCAATTCCATCGATTCAGGCGCGATTTGGTGGCACTCACACTTCGCCATTTGAATGAGTGAGCTTCAGCTCACGAATGGCCCATGGCGAACCGTCAGTTTCTTTGGCGGGCGACACCGTTTCTTTTGAAAGAAATGGGGTCGCATCACGCAGCCCGCAGGCTACGCCCCGTTCCCACGTGCCAAATCACGCGGGCGCGCATTGCGCGCCCCTACATATTGCCGGGGAGGGAGCCGGGGCGGCAATCCATCAGTCAGCTTCGCTGACAGCTCCCTTTACTAAAGGGAGCCTTTGGAGCACTATTCACTCGCCTGTGTATTCCGCCATTTTCTGCCCGGCTCGTGACATGAGCGTCACGGAGCTGAGCTGGCTGAGATACACCGTCTGCCCCTTGGGGGTATCCACCACCACGAAGCTTTTGGGAAGATCGTCGCAGTCGGATATTACCTGTCCGGCTTTTTCCGCCCGGGTTAGATAATCTCTGGTGAGGTGTGAATAGGAGGCGTTATCCAGGTCGCAGACAGCCACTATGTCGCTTTTGGCCACAACCGTACCCTTGCCCAAATGCAGATACATCAGCCGTCGCCTCCTTTCACTATGGTTAGCACTCGTCCGCCGGTGCGCCTTGCTATCTCGGCGCCCTCGCAGCAGGTGATGAAGGTCTGTCCCCCGCCCACGCGGTTAAGGACAAATTCCTGGCGCTTTTCGTCCAGCTCGGAGAGCACATCGTCCAGCAGCAGGAGGGGCGGCTGCCCCGTCTCCTCCAGAAAAAGCAGGCGCTCGGCCATTTTCATGGACAGGGCCGCCGTGCGGGTCTGGCCCTGGGAGGCGAACTGCCGGGCGGGTACGCCGTTTAAAAATATCTCGATATCGTCCTTATGCACGCCGGTGAGGCAGCTGACGGACTCCAGCTCCGCCCGCCTGTGGGCGCGCTGGTGCTCTGTAATCTGCCCGTACAGCTCTGACGCCGGGGCAAAGGGGTCGGTTACGGTGGATACGGTCTTATATCTCAGCTCCAGAGCCTCACGGCAGCCGGAAAACTCCGAATGTATCTCCGCCGCCCTCTCACCCAGCCGCCGCACAAAGGAGGCGCGGTAACGTATTATTTTGGCGGACAGGGCGCACATCTGGTCGGATATATCGTCCAGCGGCAGAAGCAGGTCCGGCCTCTCCGCCGCCGAGCGGAGAGCGGCGCTCTTGTGCTCATAAAGACGGCTGTAGCGCGCGGTGAGCTCGGCATACTGCGGCCGAAGCTGATTTAAGGCGGCGTCCATGAATCTGCGCCGGGCCTGTGCGCCCTCCCGAACTATGCCCAGGTCCTCCGGACAGAACAGCACGGCGTTTACGGTGCCGCTCAGCTCCGCGGCGGTATGGCTCACGCCGTTTTTCAGTATTTTTCGCCGCTGGCCCCGGCGCAGCAGCATTTCTATTTTCTGATTTCTGCCCTCGGCCTCTATATAGGCGCATATTCTGGCCTGGGGGGAATCAAAGCGTATAAGCTCCTTATCGAAGCGTGTGCGCCAGCTTCTGGCGCCTGTGAGCAGATAGATGCTCTCAAGCAGATTGGTCTTGCCCTGGGCGTTTTCCCCGGTTATTACATTCACACCGGAAGAAAATTCAAAGCTGCCCCGGGCATAGCTGCGGAAGTCCTCCAGCTCTATGCGGTCTATCTGCATAATTATGCGCCGGTGATTTTGAGCTTCTGCCCGGCCAGTTCAACTGTGTCGCCGGGGCGCAGCTTGCGTCCGCGCTGGACGCACACCTCGTCGTTTACAAGAACATAACCCTCCTGCACGACGCTCTTGGCCTCTCCACCGCTGCCCACAAGATTTGCCAGCTTCAGCGCCGAATCCAGCTTTATAAATTCGGTCGTTATCTCAAGTTCTTCCATGGTGTCTCCTTCAAAATCTTTATTCCGCTTTGAGTCTTACAGGCAGAATCATATATGTGAAATTATCGCTGCCGTCGGCCGCGGTGATTATGCAGGGGGTGGAGCCGGAGTTGAGGCTCAGTTTCAGCTCGTCTGCTGGGGCGTTTTTGAGAGCGTCCATCATATAGCGGTTATTGAATCCAATTTCAAGACCGTGTCCGTCTCCGGAGCAGAAGCATATATCCTCAGCATTGCCCACGGAGGTGGAGCAGAGTATGCGAATCATATTAAAATCAAAGGTGAAGCGCAGGGGAGATTTAATCTTGTCCATGATGATAAGGCTTACCCGGTCTACCACTTTGGCAAGCTCCGTGCGCTTTACCACAAGCTCTGTGGTAAACTGCTCGGGTATGCTCTTGCGGTAGTTCAAGAATTCACCGTCCAGACGGCGCGAGATGAGTACTGTGTCTCCGGCTGTAAATGAAATATGCTTTTCACCAACGTGTATGACTACAGGTTCGGTTTCGTCCACACAGATTTTTTCCGCGTCGCTGAGGGCGTAGCCGGGAACTATGAAGCTGCCCTTTTCCATATCGCATTTTTCAAGGGCCTCCTTGCGTATAGCCAGACGGTAGCCGTCCAGAGCTACCATGGTCAGCTCGTCGTTTGCTATGTCGAAGAGAGTTCCTGTATATACAGGTCTCGTCTCGTTGTCGCTGACTGCAAAGAGAGTCTCGTTTATCATGGCTTTTAGTGTGCCCTGAGGCAGGGACAGATTATTGCGGCAGTCCACCTCGGGAAGCAGAGGGTAGTCCTCCGGGTTAAGACCCATTATCTTGAATTCACTTTTTCCGCAGCTGATGGTGGTCATGAGGTCTTTTTTAGCTTCAATTGTCACCTCGCCGTCGGGAAAGCGCCGGATGATTTCACCGAACAGTCGTGAGCTAAGGACTATGGAACCCGGTTCGGGAATGTCCGCGTCGATGGTTGTATAGATACCGCGCTTCAGGTCAAAGCCGGTTATGGTTACTCTGCCGCTGGCATCTATAAGAAGTCCTTCAAGAGCCGGAATGGTGCTTTTGACCGCACAGCAGCGTGACGCTTTGGTGATGGCTGTACTCAGTTCGTTTTTATCGCAGGTAAATTTCATAAGAATAATTTCCTCCCAGCGTTCATTGGGGAGCTGTGTGGTGAAGCTCCCGCTATATAGAACAGAATAGATTTTTAGGTAGTAGTTGTAGTAGTAGGTCAAATTTATGTGGAAAACCTGTCTCAGCCATTGAAAACACAGGATTTCTGATGTTGAAAATTTCGTGGAGAATTTTGCCGTTTCAAACAGGGCTTTTTTGAGACTTCTTTTTCCACATGCTTTCCACAGTAAATTTTAAACTTTTGAACCTGTAAATGTGGAAATTTTATGTCAGTTTCTTGAGTTTATATTACTGGTGATATCCCGTATGGTGGAGCTCATATCCGGGTCGGTTTTCAGAAGATCCTCCACCTTGCGTATGGAGCTGAGCACGGTGGAGTGGTTTCTGCCCTCAAACTCCTCGCCTATGTTTGTGAGCGCCAGATTGGTGAGGCTTCGCATGAGATACATACTCACCTGTCTGGCCATGGCGGTGTTTTTGCTGCGGCGCTGACCTCTCAGCTCATTGGGGTCGATGGAGTAATACCGCGCGGTCTCGGCAATTATTACGTCGGGAGTGGGGATATATGTGCCTACCCGGATAACGTCCTTGATGGCGCGCTTTACGGAGTCTATGGTTATATTGTCGTCCAGTATCTCCTTATAGGCGGTCAGACGTTTTACCACGCCCTCTATCTGGCGGACGTTCGCGGTTATGTTTTCCGCTATGTAATTAATTACCTCGTCGGGCAGGAGCATGCCCAGCTGCATGGCCTTGTTTCGGGTGATGGCGGCCCGGGTTTCCATATTGGGCTGCTGCACATCGGCTATGAGGCCGGCCTCGAAGCGGGAGCGCAGGCGGTCCGCAAGCTTCAGCATTTCAATGGGCGGACGGTCGGAGGTGATGACTATCTGCTTTCCGGCCTCATACAGGCAGTTGAAGGTGTGGAAGAACTCCTCCTGAACGCCCATTTTTCCGGAGATGAACTGGATATCGTCCATAAGCAGCAGGTCAACGTAACGGTATTTCTGCCGGAACTCCTCCTGAGTGCCCTCCCGGATTGAGCGTATCATCTGAACGGTAAAATCGTCGCCCTTCAGATAGGCCATTTTCGCGTTCAGGTCACGGGCGTGTATGGCCTGGCCTATGGCCAGCAGCAGATGGGTCTTGCCCAGACCGGAGTTTCCGTAGATGAACAGGGGGTTGTAGATACTGCCGGGATGGTCGGCCACGGCCTTGGAGGCGGCGTGGGCAAACTTGTTTGAAGGGCCGACTATGAAGTTATCGAAGGTATAGCCCGCAATTTCCGGCAGGCCGGTGTCTACCTCCAGCTCGGTCTTGTAGTCGGTTATCTCGTCTCCGGCCAGCACCACCAGCTCAAAGGGACAGGCAAACAGCTCGGAGAGGCAGTTTTTTATTGTATCGGCAAAGCGCTGGACTATTATATTTCGTTTGAAGTCCGTTAGAGTGTGTATTACCAGCTTGTTGTTATCCAGAGCCACGGGGGTTACCTCTGAAAACCAGGTATTCATAGCGGTGGGCGTGAGCGACGCGCTGAGCTGCGCCACAACGCTCTCCCAGATTTCGGTCAGAGAATTCATATCTGTCAGTTTCCTCCCTTTTCTTTGAAAAAGAAAATAAACTCTCAACTTACATTTTAACATTTTGCGGCGTATAAAGCAAGAACTAAATATTATATAAGTATAGCCTCCTTTACTGTGTTTTAAGCGGCGCGAATTTGCGTAAAACTGATTCCAAGCGTGTGGGGGCGCGCATTGCGCGCCCGTGTGCTTATTAGCCCGTGTGCGGTGGTGAAATCAGTTCGTACTGCGTGGGTCGTGTTCTGAAACCCATTTCTTTGAAGAAACGGGTTTCAGACTTCCCAAAGAAAGTACCGTTCGCCATGGGCCCGTAAGCTGAGCTGGCGCTCACCTTACTCAAATGGCGAAGGGTGAGTGCGGTGTCAGTCGCGCCTGAGTCGGTGGAATTGGACGGTAGATTAGAGATTTTAAGCTCACCCCCAAATTTTTTAATCGTCGCGCAGCGACACCATAATTATTAATTTTTCATTATTCACTATTCATTAAACCCAAAACCTCCTTTCACCCTATGGTCTATGCACGCCGGTTTTTTGCACGAAAGCGTGCAAAGACTTTTGAACTTTTTTTAAATTCTGCGTTTACGACAGAAAATGACTTGCTCAATTGTGCTTTTTGCGTTAAAATGATGTACGTTGTTTTATAAATTTCTGTGCAGAGGTCGCTATGGAAGTTCTTGCAAGATCCATACTCGCCATACCGGAGCTGAACCCTCTTCCTCAAATGCTGGAAGGGGGCGCTTTGCCTGCCCTTATTTCGGGCCTTGCCCCTGTGCACAGAGCAAATCTGGCGGCAGCCATGTATCTGGAGACGGGAAAGCCCCTCATAGCCGTGTGTCCCGATGATACCGCGGCGGAGACTATGGCTAAAACTCTGGCCTCCTTTCTGGGACTGGATGAGATACCCGTGCTTCTCAGCCGCAGTCTCGCGCTGTATAACGCCGAGGGCGTGTCCCATTCGGCGGAGCAGAGGCGGCTTCAGCTTCTGTATGAGCTGGCGGAGGGCAAATGCCGTCTGGCGGTATGCACGGTGTCGGCGCTCCTGCAGCGCACGGCGCCCCCGGAAAAGCTCATGGGTGCGGCGGTGCGCTTCGGCGCGGACAAGCCCCTTGGGCCCGACGAAATACAGGCGGCCCTGCTCCGCTGCGGATACAGTCCCACCCAGCAGGTGGAGGGACCGGGCCAGTTTTCCCGCCGGGGCGGCATACTGGACTTCTACTCCCCCGCGTATCCATATCCCATACGCTGCGATTTCTGGGGCGACGAGCTGGACTCCATGGGCTTTTTCGACGTCCAGACCCAGAGGCGCACGGAAAATCTGACGGAATGTCTCATCCTGCCCGCGGCCGAAATACTGCCGGAGTATTATCCCGGCGGAGCCTCTGCTCTGGCCGAAAGGCTCAGACAGCAGGCCAAAAAGCTCCCGGCCGGGAAAAAAGCGCTGGATCAGGAGCTGCGGCAGGACGCGGACAGGCTGGAAAACTCCCAGAGCCTCCGCTCCGCCGACAGGTATCTGGAGCTTATCTGCGGCGTCCGCGCTTCCGCCCTGGACTATCTGCCCGGGGACGCCCTGATATTGCTGGACCAGCCCGGAAAGCTGGCCGAGCACGGAAAGGAATACCTGCGTGAGCTGGGTGAGGACGCAAAGGAGCAGGTCAGCGCCGGGCGTATGCCGGCAGAATGGACGGGCTTTGCCCTTGAGCTTAGTGAGCTGTTCGACGCTCTGGGGGAATTCCCCCTAATAGAGACGGACGCCTTCACCATGGGCCGCTCACCCATAGAGCCAAGGAGCATAGTCTCCGTTCAGGCGCGGCAGCTTTCCAGCTACGGCGGCAACGGCGAGGCCGTGGCAAACGAGGTGGAGGGCTTTCTGAAGCTCAAATACCGCACGGTCATACTGGCCGCCGACGAGCGCCGGGCTCAGCTGCTGCGGCAGATACTGGAAGAACACGGCGTAAATAGCGGCTACGAGGAAAAGCTCTCCTCCATACCGGAGAAGGGCGGCTGCATGGTGACCATAGGCGGCCTGGCCGCGGGATATGATTACCCCGGCATAAGGCTGGCCGTTTTGAGCGACACCCAGTTCGTCCGCAGGGCGGAAAAAAAGCGCCGCCTGCGCACGGGCCACGACATAAAGGAAAAGAAAAAGCTGGGCAGCTACGCGGACCTTGCCGTTGGCGACCTGGTGGTGCACGAGATACACGGCATAGGCAAGTTCGAGGGCGTTGTGAAAATGCCCGTGGACGGCGCAGAAAAGGACTACATCAAGATACGCTACGCCGGCAGCGACAGCCTGTATGTGCCGGCCACCCAGCTTGACCTGGTATCCAAATATGTGGGCGGGGGGGACAATCCCGACAGGCCCATGAAGCTGAGCAAAATGGGCGGCACCGAGTGGAAAAAGACCAAAAGCCGGGCCAAAGCCAGCGCAAAGGCCATGGCCAAGGAGCTTATAGCCCTGTACGCCCAGCGCCGGGCCCAGCCCGGCTACGCCTTCCAGCCCGACAGCGCCTGGCAGCAGGAGTTTGAGGACGCCTTCGGCTACATGGAGACTGACGACCAGCTCCGCTCCGTTCAGGAGATAAAGGACGATATGGAGTCCGCCGTGCCCATGGACAGGCTGCTCTGCGGCGACGTTGGCTTCGGCAAGACCGAGGTGGCCCTCCGGGCGGTGATGAAATGCGTGCTGGACGGCAAGCAGGCCGCCATACTGGTGCCCACCACCGTTCTGGCCCAGCAGCATTACCAGACGGCCATGCAGCGCTTTTTCGGCTACCCCGTAAAGATCGACGTGCTCAGCCGCTTCCGCACCCCCGCCCAGGTGAAAAACACCCTGCGGGACCTGCATAACGGCAGCGTGGATATAATCATAGGCACCCACCGCCTGTTCCAGAAGGACGTGAAGTTCAAGGACCTGGGCCTATTGGTGATAGACGAGGAGCAGCGCTTCGGCGTGAGCCACAAGGAGCGGCTGCGGGAAATGGCCAAGCAGGTGGACACCCTCACCCTCTCGGCCACTCCCATCCCCCGCACCCTGAACATGGCCCTCAGCGGCATAAGGGATATGTCCATGCTGGAGGAGCCGCCCCAGAACCGACAGCCCGTGCAGACCTACGTCATGGAGCACGACTGGGGCGTGCTGTGCGACGCCATACGCCGGGAGATACAGCGGGGCGGACAGGTGTTTTACCTCCATAACCGCACCGACAGCATAGACTCCACGGCCTTTAAGCTGGCAAATATGCTGGAGGGCGTGTCCGTGGCGGTTGCCCACGGCAAAATGAGCCAGGAACAGCTCTCTGGCGTTATGGAGGACATGGTTTCCGGCGAGGTGCAGGTGCTGGTGTGCACCACCATTATAGAGACCGGAATAGACATACCCAATGTGAACACACTTATCATAGAGGACGCCGATCGCCTGGGTCTGGCCCAGCTCCACCAGATACGGGGCCGCGTGGGCCGATCGGGAAGGCGGGCCTCGGCCTATCTAACCTTCCGCCGGGACAAGGTGCTCACGGAGGTGGCGGAAAAGCGCCTGAGCGCCATACGGGAGTTCGCGGAGTTCAACTCCGGCTTCAAGATAGCCATGCGCGACCTGGAGATCCGGGGCGCGGGCAACCTGCTGGGCGCTGAGCAGTCCGGACACATGATAGACGTGGGCTACGATATGTATTTGAAGCTCCTTGAAGAGGCAGTTCTGGAAGAAAAGGGCGAAAAGCCCGTCCAGAGGGCCGAATGTGCCGCGGACCTGGCCGTGTCGGCCAATATTCCCGAGGGCTATGTGCCATCCTCAGAGCAGCGTATGGACCTCTACCGCCGCATAGCCATGATACGCACCGAGGAGGAGGCCGACGACCTCACCGACGAGCTGATAGACCGCTTCGGCGACCCTCCGCCGGGGGTGAACGCCCTCATCCACGTCGCGCTCCTGCGGGGCGAGGCCGGAAGGGCGGGCGTGCTGGATATCAGCCAGCGCCAGGGCAGCCTGCTGTTCAGGCTCAGGAGCTTCGATATGCAGCGCTATACCCAGCTGTTCGGCATGAAGCAGTATAAGGGCCGCCTGAAGCTGGAGTCGGGAGATACCCCCTGCGTCCGGCTGCTGCTGAACTCAAAACGCCGGGCCATCGAGGAGGCCAGAGCCTTTGTGTCCGACTACGGAGCGGCAGGGGCAAATTAATAATGAATAGTGAATAATGAATAATTATTGTGGCGCTGGCGCGCCGAATCTAAAAACTTTCCTCCCCTAACAGGGGAGGTGCCCGCCGCAGCGGGCGGAAGGGTTTAAGCCTCCGAATTAGCTTTAAGCTGACCTGTGGGATTAAACCCCTCAGTCGCTCCGCGACAGCTCCCCTGTTAGGGGAGCGGATTCTATGGAATGTGCGGTGCCGCCGGGTGAGAATTAAATCAAACTTACTGCCATGTATCCCACAATCATGCAAGCAAGGCGCACAGCCTTGAAGATAAAAAAAACACATCCAGAAAGGTACGACAAAATGAAAAAGATTATTTCCCTTTTCCTTAGCGCCCTTATGCTGCTGAGCCTGTTTGCCGGCTGCAGCATACAGCCCAACCCATATAAGGACGATCCCGAAGCCGCCGAGGAGGCGCTTCACCCCCAGGAGAGCCAGGAGCCCGGCACCGAGACCGAGACGCGCGATTTTGCCGCAGCCTACGCTGCTTACGAGCCTGACATGGTGGTGGCCACCGTCAACGGCCTTGACGTCACCTGGAGCGAGTATTTCTACTGGTGCATGAACATAATGCGCAATGTGGAGGCCTATGTGGGCACCATCGAGGACTTTAACGCCGACTTCGGCGGTATGAGCTACGCAGATTACTTCCGCACCGCCGCTGAGAACAATGTCCGCCAGTACCGTGCCGTGGAGTACTACGCCCAGAAAGAGGGCATCGAGCTCTCTGATGAGGCTCTTGCCGCCATTGAAGACCAGCTCCAGCAGGATATCGCCTCCGTCTCCGCCGACGGTACTGAGGAGGGTCTGAACGAGTATCTGGAGAGCATCTACACCAACCGCGAGACCTATGACTATGTGAACCGCGTGGCCATGCTCTATGGCGAATCCGCCGTGTATTTCTGCGGCGAGGGCGGCGAAAAGCTCACCGAGGACGAGGTTCTCTCCTTTGCCGACCAGAGCGGACTGATGGCCGCAAAGCATATTCTCCTGAGCACCATGGCCGAGGACGGCACCACCCACCTCTCCGACGACGAAAAGGCCGAAAAGCTGGCCCTTGCCAAGGAGCTTATTGAGCGCATAGACGCCGGCGAGGATTTCGACACCCTTATGGCCGAGTACAGCGAGGACCCCGGCAGCGCCGCCTATCCCATGGGATACTGCTTCGCCACCGGCGAGATGGTGACCGAATTCGAGCAGGCAGTCACCGGTCTGGAAGTAAACGAGTACACCACCGAGCCTGTTGAGAGCAGCTACGGCTATCATATCGTGAAAAAGATACCCTTTACTCCCGATATGGTATATACCGCTCAGGGAATGTCTATCCGCCAGATGGCCGCCAACGAGAAGTTCAACTCCATCATAAACGAGTGGTTCCTGGCTTCTCCCATTGAGTACGCCGACGGCTTTGAGCTGGATTTTGCCGAAGTGTTCGGAAAGTAAATAAAAAAGAGCCCCGTCGGGGGCTCTTTTTTAATAGTGAATAGTTTAGGCGGCGCTGTCGCGCCCAAGGCTCCCTTGTGTAAAGGGAGCTGTCAGCGAAGCTGACTGAGGGATTGACAACCCCTCCGCCCCTGCGGGGCACCTCCCCTTACACAGGGGAGGCTTCGGCGTGTAGGGGCGCGCATTGCGCGCCCGATTACCTTTTCGCCCCGGTGCGGATGTGGAATCGGTTTTTACCGCAGAGGTCGTGATATGAAACCCATTTCTTTAAAGAAACGGGTTTCAAACTTCCCAAAGAATCTGCCTAAATCGTATACTCTTTTGGGCCTCGCCTACGCGCACAATGCGCTCGTGCGTCGGTTGCTGCAAGCCCTGGCCTGCGTCCAAGTGCAATAGTAACAGGTGAGCTTTATGCTGAACTCTACCGCCCAATTCCACCGATTCAGGCGCGATTTAGTCGGTACTCACACTTCGCCATTTGAATGAGTGAGCTTTAGCTCACGAGAGTTCCCTCCTCGCGGCACAGCCGCTGCGGTCGGTGGCTAAAAACGTGCCACCGGCACGTTTTCTTAACGCCCCGATGGCCCATGGCGAACAGGATGTTTCTTTGGCGGGCGACACCGTTTCTTTTAAAAGAAATGGGGTCGCACTACGCAGGGCGCAGACTGCGCCCCTACACTCTCCGAATCAGCTTTAAGCTAATTTGGAAGCTTAAACCCTTCCACAACTATTCACTAAATTTCCCTCTCCCTTGACGAAGCCATGCTCTGATGCTAGAATATTCATTGCCAATTACCAAGGAGGTTTTATTCTATGAAGCTTATGATAGCCTCGGACATCCACGGCTCGTCCTACTGGTGCCGGAAGCTGATGGACGAGTTTGAGAGGGAGCAGCCCCACAAGCTCCTGCTGCTGGGAGATATACTCTATCACGGCCCCAGAAACGACCTGCCCCAGGGCTATGACCCCAAGGCCGTTATAGCCATGCTCAACCCCCTGGCGGACCGCATTCTCTGCGTGCGGGGCAACTGCGAGGCGGAGGTGGACCAGATGGTGCTCTCCTTCCCCTGTCTTGCGGACTACGCCCTGCTGTGCCTGGACGGACAGACTCTCATAGCCGCCCACGGCCACCGGGAGCATCCCAGACCCGCGGCGGGGGACATACTGGTCACCGGTCACACCCATGTGACTCTGGACTGCATGGAAAACGGCTGCCGGCACCTGAATCCCGGCAGCGTCAGCCTGCCCAAGGAGAATACTCCCCGGGGATATATCATAATGGCTGAGGGTGAAATAGAATTTAGAACATTGGATTAAGGAGAGAGATAAAAATGAACTCCACCGCAGTTTTCGCGAACCTGGGCCTCAGCGCGGCGGCAGCCGCCTTTGCGGCCAACCTGGTGTCCGCCCTGCTGGCGGCTCTGGTGTGCTGGATAGTCATCCGCATACTTACCAGAATTCTGTTCAACATCTTTGAAAAGACCCGTTTTGAGCGGGGCATGAAGAACTTCATGCTCTCAGCCGCAAAAGTGGGAATGTGGTTCATCGCCGTTATCATCATAGCGGGCGCCATGGGTATTGAGGTTGCCTCTCTGGTGGCCGTGCTGTCTGTTGCCGGTTTGGCTCTGTCCCTGTCCATTCAGGGTATAATGTCCAATGTGTTCTCCGGCGTAACCGTGCTGGCCACCCACCCCTTTGTGGTGGGCGACTATGTTGAACTCAACGGTGTGGCCGGTACCGTCAGCGCTATCGGCCTGTTTTACACCAGCGTAAAGACCGTTGACAACAAGACTATCTCCATCCCCAACAGCGAAGTGACCTCCGCCAAGGTGATAAACTACACTCACGAGGCGCTGCGCCGCGTTGACCTCGCCTTTACCGCCAGCTACGACAACTCCACCGAGCAGGTAAAGGGCGCCCTCATGGCTGCCATGGAGGCCGACAGCCGCGTCCTGCGCGACCCTGCCCCCTTCGCCGGGCTGCTGAGCTATAAGGACAGCAGCATTGAATACGTCCTCCGCGCCTGGGTAAAGAGCGAGGACTACTGGGATGTGTATTTTGCCCTGAACGAGGCCGTCCGCGAGGAGTTCAAGCGCGCCGGTGTGGAAATGACCTATAACCACCTGAACGTCCACGTTGTGAACAAATAAGGCAATATAAAAAGTCTTAGGTTTTAAGACAGCGAAAGGCCGGGTATCTGTGTTTCAGATACCCGGCCTTTTTGGTTTTACGAATGTCAGCCGCGGGATGAATTCTACAGGGTTTTCACAAACTCGTCCAGCTCATTGCTGAAGAAGCGGCCGTTGAGGACGTTTTTGAGGATATAGTCCTTTCTGTCGGCAGGGAGGCTCCGGTCGGCGGCAAGCTCGGCGAAAACCTCGCTCTGGCGGACGACCTTATCGCTCATGGCCACCTTTGCCTTATCGCAGCCGGCGTCGAAGGTCATTATGCCGCCCTCGCCCTGCCAGGGCTCCCAGACGGGAAGTCCGGCGCAGTTGGGGTCGCCGGTGCGGATGAAGCTGTGGATATAGCGGCGGTAGATGCCTATAAGCTCCTGGCGGCCGGGGCGGTTCTTTTCACTCCAGACATTCTCGGTGAGGGCGTAGGCGTCACGCTCTATGCCCATTACCAGATACAGGTCAAGGCCGTGAGTGCCGCCCATGCGCATGGCGGCGTACTCGTCGGTGACCTCGGGGTTCATGCCCCAGAGGCAGCGGCCCGCGTACAGGGGGGCGTGGCCCTCGATGGCGGTAAAGGCCTCGGCGTTCTGCTCGGCGTTTATATAGCCGAAGAGGTATCCGCCGTATTTGGTGGCGAAGCGGTACTCCTCCACCACTTTGGGGTCGGTGAAGTCCGCGGTTTTAAACAGGGGATCGTTGTTGGCGGGGAAATCGAACTCATGTCCGCCGGAGAGACAGAGCATGGGCACGTTCAGGCATTTGCCCTCCTTCAGCACGCCGAAGCCCTCTTTGGGTATCAGCACGCCGTCGGCGAACAGATGGGGGAATACGCGCATACGGATGGCAGCGCCGGCCATGAGGCCGCCGAAGCGCTCGCCGGACACGGAATAGAGCCAGTCCCGGACGTCCTTGCCGGGAGTGCGCAGCCAGGCCTCGGCGCTCTCCAGATCCGCGGCCTTTCCGTCCTCCACGGCAAGAGGGGCGATGGCGCGGGCGTCCACAGCCTCGCCGAAGCCGGGCTCGGTGGTGGTGAAGCCGCCGGAGAAGGTGAGGCAGCGGGCAAATTTGCCCTCAAAGGCGGGGGAAATGAGCATGCACAGCAGGTCGCGGGAGCCGGAGGAGTAGCCGCAGGCGGTGATGTTATCTTTGTCGCCGCCGAAGGAGGCGATGTTGTCACGCACCCAGTCCAGGGCGCAGAGGATATCCAGAAAACCGAAGTTGCCGGAGTCCTCATAGGGGTCGCCGGTCTTGAGGGCGGGCAGATTCAACCAGCCCAGGCTGTTCAGACGGAGGTTTATGGTTACCACCACGGCTTCCAGGCTCTGTGCCATCACGTCGCCGTCCATCATCTCGCCGCCGTCGGTCTGGTTGTTGCCGCCGTGGATGAAAAACAGCACGGGCAGCTTTTCGTCCCCGGAGTCGGGGCGGTAGATATTCAGATACAGGCAGTCCTCGCTGCCGATGACGGCGCTGCCGCTCTTCTGGAGGCTGAGGGGGGAGAACTCAAGGGCCTTGCGTGGCTCGGTCCACTTTTCGCAGGGCTGGGGAGCGCGCCAGCGCCTTTCGCCCACGGGGGGCGCGGCATATGGTACGCCCAGCCAGCTGAGGGTGGCGGTGCCTTCGGTATATTTGCCCTCAACAGGGCCGCAGGTGGTGTTACGGATGAGCTTGGATGCGTTCATTCCATCAAAACCTTTCGTTATCGTATAATGTATACAATTATATCAGTTTCCGCGGGAATTTCAAGGCAGGGGCGTCTAATGTTTGCTACAAAAAAGAGATATTGGATTTGTGCGCTTTGGTGAAAGGAGGGGGCGGGGGCTTTTGCTTGTGCGCACTAGTGCGGCTGTAGAATCGGTCTGTACTGCGGGGTCGGGTTCTGAAACCCATTTCTTTAAAGAAACGGGTTTCAAACTTCCCAAAGAATCTGCCTAAGTCGAATACTCTTTTGGGCCTCGCCGACGCGCACAACGCGCTCGTGCGGCAGTAGCTGCAAGCATTGGCCTGTGTCTGGGTGCAGTACTGTCAGGTGAGCTTTACGCTGAAACCTATTGCCCAATTCCACCGATTCAGGCGCGATTTGGTGGCACTACCCCTTCGCCATTTGAATGAGTGAGCTTTTAGCTCACTATAGTTCCCTCCTCGCGGCACAGCCGCTGCGGTCGGCGGCTAAAAACGTGCCACCGGCACGTTTTCTTAACGCCCCGATGGCCCATGGCGAACCGTCAGTTTCTTTGGCGGGCGACACCGTTTCTTTTGAAAGAAATGGGGTCGCACTACGCAGGGCGCAGACTGCGCCACGTTCTCCACGCGCCCACCGCAATGCGCGCCCCTACATACTCCGAATTAGCTCAGTACAGATTCAGAAGATCCGCTCCGCTGCATCAAAGTCTCCCCTGTGTAAGGGGAGGTGCCCCGCAGGGGCGGAGGGGTTGGCAATCCCTCAGTCAGCCTAGCGGCTGACAGCTCCCTTTGCACAAGGGAGCCTTGGGCGCGACAGCGCCGCCTCAACTATTCATTTTTCACTATTCACCAAACCTCTCGCCACGACTTCTGTTAAGGGCGCGGATTTTACGGCAGGTGCGGAGGAAAATACAATTTTTTCAAAAACCGGAACTTTCGGCCTCCGGCTTCGTCTAATTCGCAACCCATATTAAAAGAGGTGTTATTTATGAAAAAAATTATCTGCATTATTGCCGCTCTTTTGTGTGTTGTCGCATTGGCCGGATTCTCCGTCATAGCCAGACCCGCAGCCGCGCCGCCGGCACAATCTCCCGAGCCCACGCCGGATTTTGCCGCCATGGACGACGCCGCTCTGGCGGAATATTACGCACAGGCGCCCGACGCGGCTGCCGCAGGTGAGCTCTGGGGCCGTTTCATTAAAGCTCCCGGCGCTTTCCTGGCCGCTGTCGGCGGAGATGCAGCCCAGGCGGTGTGCTCCGCCATCGGCAGCTATCCGGAGTCCGCCGACGCCCGTTCCCTGACGGAGACTGCTCTGCTGGGTGTATACATGGATCAGACTCTGAGCGAGGAGCAGCTGGCCGCAGCCGTGGAGCTGGCGGAGCTGGTGAAGGAATATTACTCCGAGGCTACAGGTGAAAAGCTCCTGACCGGAGACACCGCTCTGGTGACCGGCGCTGAGCTGGAGCGTTTGGCCGACGGCGAAACCGCCGTCCTTGAGGCCGCGGACGCTGCCGCTCTTGCGGAAAAGCTGGCCGGGCTCAAGGTGAGCTGTAATCTGTATCCGCCCCATTTGGCAAGCTACGCCGTTGACAATGCCTACCGGCTGACTTTCACCTATTCCGACGGCGCCCGGGACGAGATATTCCTATCTCAGGAGACCCGTGGGTTTGCCCGTTTCACCGACACCGCGGCTCCCAATGGCGACGCCGGCTACATTACCGCAAGCGATGAGGCCGTATATGCCGAGGCGGAGGCTTTTTTGGAGAAGTAGGCCGGGATACTCTGCGAATAACGCATATGCTCAAGGCTCACCACAGCAACAGGGGCGTGCATTGCACGTCCCTGTTGCTATAAAAAAATTACAAAACCTGGCAGACATATGGGACACATTCTGCTATAATGGGTACAAAATCAACAGACAGGAGCTGAGAGCAATGCAGGGTATAAAATCATGTCCCCACAAGGAGGGACCCAACCGTATCAGCACCCGGGGCCTTATGAAGGCGGCGGGGCTTACCAGCGAGGAGATAGAGCGCCCATTTGTGGGCGTGGCCTGTTCCTGGTCGGACGCCTTTCCAGGCCACAATCATTTGAATCAGCTGGCCCAGGACGCAGCCAGAGGCGTTGTGATGGGCGGCGGCACGCCTATGATATTCAATACCATCGCCATATGTGATGGTTACTGCGGCTCAACAGAGGGCGCCCGCTATTCTCTGCCCAGCCGAGAGCTTATCTGCGACAGCATAGAGTGCGAGGCCTTCGCCCACGGCTTTGACGCCATGGTGTTCGTGGCCGCCTGCGACAAGATAGTGCCCGCCATGCTCATGGCGGCGGCGCGGCTGAATCTGCCCTCCATAGTCATAACCGGCGGCCCCATGCTGCCCGGACGGGTGCCCGGTGAGGAGGAGCTGCAGAACCTCTCCACCATAGCAAAGCACGCGGGCCGCTTTAACCGGGGCGAGATAAGCGCTCAGCGGCTTATGGAGTATGAGGACAACTGCATGCCCGGCTCCGGCTGCTGCGCGGGAATGTACACGGCCAACTCCATGGGCTGCATGGCCGAGGCTCTGGGCATGGCCCTGCCGGGCAACGGCACCATTCCCGCCGTGTACGCCGCCCGGAACCGTCTTGCCAAGGAGTCCGGCAAGCAGGTGATGGAGCTGTGGCGCAGTCAGCTGCTGCCGGGGGACATACTCACGGAGGCAAATTTCCGCAACGCCATAACTGTGGATATGCTCATAGGCTGCTCCACCAACACTCTGCTGCACCTGCCCGCCATAGCCCACGAGCTGGGAATTTCCATCACTCCCGAGGACTTTGAGGAAAAGGGCGCGGTAACGCCCGTCATCTGTTCCCTTGCCCCCGGCGGTCCTGACCATGTGTCCGACCTGAACGAGGCGGGGGGAGTTCAGGCCGTTCTGAAAACCGCTCTGGAGGGCGGACTGATAGACGGCGGCGTGCTCACCGTCACGGGTAAAACTCTGTCGGAAAACGTGAGCGGCGCGAAGGTCTGGAACGAAAAAGTGATACGCCCTCTGGACAGGCCACGGCTGCCCAACGGAGGTCTGTGCCTGCTGAAGGGAAATCTGGCCCCGGAGGGCGCGGTGATAAAGGCTGCCGCCATCCGGGCCGAGGACAGAAAATTCAGCGGCCGCGCCCGTGTGTTCGACAGCGAGCTTGCCGGACGCCAAGCTGTGGAAAAGGGTGAAATAAAGCCCGGCGACATTGTGGTCATACGCTACGAGGGCCCCAAGGGCGCCCCCGGCATGCCGGAGATGGCCCGGCTCATCACCCTTATTCAGAGCACCGGCCTGGGCGAGAGCGTGCCCCTTATAACCGACGGCCGCTTTTCCGGTATCACCCGGGGCGGCTGTATAGGCCATGTCTGCCCCGAGGCAGCCGCGGGCGGAACTATAGCCCTGGTGCGCGACGGAGACGTAATAGAGTACGATATCGACGCGCGGCGTCTGGAGCTGCTGGTATCCGACGAGGAGCTGGCCGAGAGGCGCAAAAACTGGGTCTGCCATCCGCCCAAAGCCGTGAGCGGCTATCTGGCGCGCTATGCAAAGCAGGTCACCTCCGCCGCCAAAGGCGCGGTGGTGGAGTGAGAGTGTAGGGGCGCGCATTGCGGTGGGCGCGTTCTTCTGCGCCCAGGTGCGGCTGTGAAATCGGCCTTTACTGCGGGGTCGTGTTCTGAAACCCATTTCTTTAAAGAAACGGGTTTCAAACTTCCCAAAGAACTTGCCTAAATCGAATACTCTTTTGGGCCTCGCCGACGCGCACAACGCGCTCGTGCGGCGGTGGATGTGAGCCCTGGCCCATGGCAAATCGTCAGTTTCTTTGGCGGGCGACACCGTTTCTTTTAAAAGAAATGGGGTCGCACAACGCAGGGCGCAGACTGCGCCCGTACTTTTCCTCCCCTGTTATGAGAGGAAGGAATATCGTCGCGAAGCGACACATAAATTCTTCACTCAAACCAATAAAACCGCCCAACAGGGCGGTTTTATTGGTTTACACATAGTTGCACAGGCGGGAGAAGCCTACTTCGTTCATGTTATAGAGCTCGGCCTTGGTTCTGCGGCCGTTTGCCACCTCCAGAATGAGCCCGGTGAGCTTTTCGCCCAGCTCCTCTATGGTGTCGTCGGCAACGAAAACGCCGCTGGCGTCGAAATCCATATTTGCGGCCATTTTCCGGGCGGTCTCGGCGTTGCCGGTGACCTTCACAACGGGCATGATGGGGTTGCCTATGGGCGTGCCCCGGCCGGTGGTGAACACGGCAATCTGTGCTCCGCCCGCGGCCATGCCGCAGAGGCTGGCGCTGTCGGCGCCGGGAGTGTCCATGATGACCAGGCCATGACCGGTGACGGGCTCGGCGTACTCAAACACGCCGTTTATTGTACTGCTGCCGCCCTTGTAGATGCAGCCCAGGCTCTTTTCCTCCAGAGTGGTTATGCCGCCCTTCTTGTTGCCGGGGGCGGGATTGGTGCCGCGCAGGTCGGTGTGCAGGCTCTTGAGATAGCTCTCATAGCGCTCCACGCAGTCCAGAATACGCTGTCCTATCTCGGAAGAGGCCGCACGGCGGGCCAGAATATGCTCTGCGCCCATGAACTCGGTGGTCTCGCTGAGTATGACTGTGCCGCCTGCGGCTATCACACGGTCGCTCATGGCGCCTACCACGGGGTTCGCGGCTATGCCGCTGGTGGCGTCGGAGCCGCCGCACTCGGTAGCTATGATGAGCTTGGAGATGTCGAAGTCCTCCGCCTTCAGGAGACTGGCCTCCTCGGCCAGCTTCCGGGCACATTCGCAGCCCTTTTCGATGGCGCCGGGGGTGCCGCCCTCCTCCTGTATCACCACCCGGTAAACGGGCTTGTGCGCGTCCCGCCGGCGGATGGCATCTATAACGCGGTCGGCGCCCAGCACCTCGCAGCCGTTGCCCACCACCACGACGCCGTATACATTGGGGTTGGCGGCAAAGCCCGCCAGCACGTCGGAGGTGTATTTCACATCGTCCTGGGTCTGGGAGCAGCCGTTCTGGTTAACGAAAGACACGGTGCCCTCCACCAGCGCGGATATGCGCTGGGCGGTCTCGGAGGAACAGTTGCAGGTGGGCAGAATAAGCACCTTGTTGCGTATGCCGACCTTGCCGTCGGGACGCAGATAGCCTTTGAATGTCATTGCAGTATTCCCCTTTCAGTTGCCCGTGCGCAGCACGCTGGCCATATTGTGCTCGTGGACATGGGCGCCCCCGGGAATATCCTCGGTGGCGCAGCCTATGACCTCGCCGTATTTTATGATGTTCTCGCCCTTTTCTATGGGGCGCACGCTCACCTTGTGACAGGACGGGATATCCCCTGCTGCGGTGAGAACCGTCCTTGCGGGCATGAGACAGATGGCCTCCCCCGCCCCGACGCTGTCGGCCACTACGGCCACATTGTCCATGGGGTTTATGACCAGAGC
>JBMNQC010000014.1:0-42717 GCA_050943935.1 Candidatus Heteroscillospira sp.
ACCCGCCCTTCAAACAAAGATTTCAAAATTGAAAGGAGAACCACTATGATCACTTACTACAACCACACCCACATGACCGCTGTACCCACCCGCCTCCTGCTGGATACGAACCTATCCGCAGAAGCCAAGCTCACCGGCGCGCTCTTGTACACCTTCGAGGACGGCGGTCTGAGTGCTCAGGAACTTGCAGATGCTCTGACCCTTCCGCCCGAAAAAGTTGCTCCGGTTTTTGCTGAACTTACCGGCAATGGCTATCTGGAAATTCTGGAAGAAAACGGTGCCTTCGGGCTGCACCTGAAGGGGTGATTCTCATGCCGGACCGCGCACGACCCATCCGCAAGGAAATCTGCCTGAACGAGCAGGAGTTAAATCTCGTACAGCACAAGATGCGCCAGTTGGGAACACACAACTTCGGCGCGTATGCCCGCAAGATGCTCATCGACGGATACATCATCAAGGTAGACTACACCGAGCAGAAAAAGCTGGCTGCTGCCGTCAGCAGAGTCGCCACGAACATCAACCAGATTTGCCGCCGCATCAACAGCACCGGGCGCTGCTATGAAGACGACGTTGCCGAGCTGAAAGCACGGCAAGCCGAGATCTGGGAACTGCTGAAAGTGCGGCAGAGGGATGAGCTTTGACCACAACGGGATTTTCCATGTGTGGGTTTTCCGTCACCGGTTTTCCGGACGGTGGACAAGCTGACACTCCGGAGCGTACCGCAACCGGATTTCAGGACGACGGTTTTCGTGCCGTTCATCGGGATTGAAATTCATCCTCTAACTAATAAGAAATAAATCAAGATACAAGAGAATCAATCTATCAATCCAATCAATACACCTGATGGGATGGATGGGATAGGAGGTCAGATGAAAACTTTTTGCAAGCTCACGACGCAGAGCCCGGCGGCGTCCTATGTACCGCTGCCGAGGTTTCTTCTCCAAGACGAAGCCCTGCGGGACATCAGCAACGACGCAAAAGTGCTCTACGCGCTGCTGCTGGACAGAGCCAGCATCTCCCGGCAGAACGGCTACGTCGAGCCGGACGGCACAATTCGGCTGTACTTCACCTTGGAACAGGCGCAAACCAAACTCCACCGCAGCCGTCAGAGCGCCACGCGGATCTTCCGGGAGCTGGAGTACAGCGGCTTAATTATCCGAAAAAAGCAGGGCTTGGGCAAGCCCGCCCTCATCACGCTGAACTACCCAGCGGACGCAAAGCTCATCGCAAAGGAGGCCGAAGATGCACAAGCTTGACCCCATCGAGCGGCTGCCGGACGGCTCGCTCTTTCGTCTGACGCCGGGGCAGCTCCGCAGCGTGCGCGGTCTTACAAAGCGCTGCTGCAACTTCTTGGATGGCGACTGCCTGCTGTTGGACGGTGTCTGTCCGCAACACATCTCCCGAAGTCTGCTTTGCCGGTGGTTTCGCCGCGCCGTGCTGCCCCAGCAGCCAAAGCTGGAACAGGCCATTCTCAGCCCGAAAAAACTCCGCCGCTGCGAAGTCTGCGGCACGGGCATCCTCGCCCGCTCCGGCAGGACAAAATACTGCCCCGCCTGCGCCAAGGAGGTTCACCGCCGGCAGAAGGCGAAATCCGCCCGTAAACGGCGCACGGGCGTAGACAATTTGGGGGCGGAAAGCCCTTGAACTGCAAGCATTCCCGCACCGACAAAGCCGCATGGCAATACGATTTCCCTCGCGGCCGCGAAATCGAGTTCTATTTGTCTACATAAGCGCCGGAACACACGCATAGATTGAAGCAGAAAATGCTCTGGAAAGGAGGGCAGCCATGGAAGTATTTCTGATCTTCCCGAAATCAAAGCAGGCACAGCAGGAGCTTGGGCAGGAGCTGGCGAAGTTCCAGTCCGAGCAGGCGCTGAAATCCATCCAGAAGCTGCCCTGCTCCACGGAGCAGAAGCTGGAGCTGGTAGACGCCGCCGTGAAGCATCTGAAAGCGCAGCAATAATACATAGCAAACGAGCAGACCAGCATTGAACGCCGGCCTGCTCGTTTTTAATATATTTCTCGCTGAATTTGGCCCCACAAGGTTCATATAGAGCCGCGCGATTTCTTCAAGCTCCCGCTGAACGCAAGGTCAGTCACGCTGATAGATTGCCTCCAACCGTTTTCTGGATTCCTCCAACGTGTAGGCAGGTGTGCCGGAAAGCCGAGTGGCCTCTGCTGCCTCCAGCTTTGCGCGCAGCTTCAAGGTTTCCTCACGCTGTTCGGCTTTTTCATGCGCCAGATCAGAGACCATGCTGTAGTCGTTACACAGTACAGTCGAAGATTTAATAATCATGGGTCTGTATCTCCTGAATGATTCTGTAATAATTCTATTGGAATTATTCACAGCTTTCAAGACACTGCTTGAAATACTTCTCCCATGTGGATTTGAAAATCTGCTTGCGGTTTTGCTCCCAATGCTTGAGATTTCCAAGGCTGATGCCCAGCTTGTCCGCATATTGTTTTTGCGTCAGCCCCAGTTTCGTTCGGATCGCCTTGATCTGCTCACCCTGACCATTTCTCAGAAATAGATTGTAGTCATCCAGAAGCGTATCGAGCGGCACTTCAAAAAGCTGCGCGATTTTCTCCATGTGCTCCGGCGGATAGAGGTCCTTGCCGTATTCTTCGTAGTGGACATAGGTGCTCCGGTCTATCCCGGCGTAGTCTGCAACATCTCTCTGGCGCAGGCCTTTCTGGTATCGAAGCCAGCGCAGCTTGTCCGCTGTTTCGGTGATTTCTGAGAAGTCCGGGAACTGCAAATTGAACTTTTCCGCGTCCTGAAACTTGTGCGGCAGCACCACCGGAAATTGAAGAATCTGGAGCGGGGCTACTTTTACCGCACCTGATACATTGGAAATCAGAATATAGCAGCGGACTCCCACTCTCGCCAGCAGGCGCCATTTTGCCTCAAAAGACACCCGTTCCGCCACCTCAATCGCCGATTGTTCCGCTGCGATAGTATAGCATTCTCTACACACCTGGATGCGTATGTGGCAAGGCGGACGCCTTTGTCGGGCCGATAGGTGGACACGCCCTTTATCAGCCCTATGGTCCCTATGGAAATCAAATCATCCTGGTCGCCGACTCTAGTGTAGTATTTTTTCACTATATGCGCAACCAGGCGCAGGTTGTGTTCTATCAGTTTGTTTCTGGCCTCCAGGTCTCCCGCCAGACTGCGCTCCACGCATTCCCTCTCTTCTGCGGCGCTGAGCGGACTTGGAAATGAGCCGGACACCCCTCCCAGCCGCAGCATTAAAAAGCTGCTGCCCAGCAGCATCATAAACGTACTGCTTAACATATCAGCACCTCCTTGAACTATGCTATGCTGCGCGTGATTTGTCCCAGTCCGAAAAACTTTTGTTCAAGGCCTTGACTTTTTCGCAATTTTGAATATAATAACAATTGAACACTCGTTCATATGAAAGGATGATTGAAATTGACAGACGAAATGCCAAAGTCCGAGTACATCCACGCCCACGAGGAGCTTATAGACAAGGTACTGTCCAACATGCCCGACGAGGAGGTTCTGTACGACCTGTCGGAGCTGTATAAGGTGTTCGGCGATTCCACACGCATCCGTATTCTGTATGTTCTGTTTGAATCAGAAATGTGTGTGGCGGACATTGCTCAGCTGCTGCAGATGAGCACCTCCGCCATATCCCATCAACTGCGGCTGCTGAAGCAGAACCGACTGGTAAAATTCCGCCGTGAGGGCAAGGTTGTATTTTATTCCCTGGCCGACGACCATGTGCGCACCATTATAAATCAGGGCATAGACCACCTGGCCGAGTGACATACTACATTTAATAAGGAGAAATCAACATGAAAAAGACCTACAAGCTCGTTAATCTGGACTGCGCCAACTGCGCCGCCAAAATGGAGAGGGGCGTTGCCGCCCTGCCCGGTGTGACTCGCGCCTCAGTATCCTTTATGATGCAGAAACTGGTGGTTGAAGCCGACGAGAGTCTGTTTCCCATGCTTGAGGAGCAGATACGCACCGTTTGTAAAAAGGTGGAGCCGGACTGCGAGGTGAAATGAGTGACTTCCAAGCAAAAACTGCTTCTTTACCGCATACTTGGCGGCGGAGCCCTGTTTGTATTGGCCATGTTTGCTCCGCTGGAGGGTTGGCCCAGGCTGCTGCTGTGCCTGCTCCCATATTTAATTGTCGGAGGCGACGTACTGCGCCGTGCTTTCACCGGGCTGTTCCGCGGACAGCTGCTGGATGAGAACTTTCTAATGGCCATAGCCACCGTGGGCGCCTTTGCCATAGGCGAGTATGTAGAGGGCGTGGCGGTGATGCTGTTTTACCAGGTGGGCGAGCTGTTCCAGAGCTACGCCGTGAGCCGCAGCCGCAAAAGCATAACCCATCTCATGGACCTGAACCCGGAATCCGCAAACGTGATACGTGACGGGCAGGTTCTGGAGGTCGAGCCGGACGAGGTAGAGGTAGGCGAGACCATACTCATACGCCCCGGCGAGAAGATACCTCTGGACGGCGTGGTGACAAAGGGCAGCTCCGGCATAGACACCCGCGCCCTAACCGGTGAGTCCGTCCCCCGGGACATTGAGCCCGGCGGCGAGGTCATAAGCGGCTGCATAAACCTTTCCGGCGCTCTCGAAGTGCGGGTTACCAAGGCCTTTGAGGATTCTACTGTTGCGAAAATACTCGAGCTGGTGGAAAACTCGTCTATGAACAAGGCTAAAACCGAGGCTTTCATCACCCGTTTTGCCCACTACTACACCCCCGCCGTGGTGCTGGCCGCCGCGGTTATGGCCTTCATACCGCCCATCTTTCTTGGAAACTGGGCGTACTGGATAAAGAAAGCTCTGATATTCCTTGTGGTGTCCTGCCCCTGCGCGCTTGTGATATCCGTACCTCTGAGCTTTTTCGCGGGTATCGGCGGAGCATCCAGACACGGAATACTCGTAAAGGGAGCCTCCTTTCTTGAGACGCTGGCAAAGGCGGATACCTTTGTGTTCGATAAGACCGGCACCCTCACCCGGGGCAGCTTTGAGGTCACGTCCGTGTGCCCCGTGGATGGCATCAGCCCCGACGAGCTGCTGTCTCTTGCAGCCGCAGCGGAGAGCCTCTCAAATCACCCCATCTCCCTCTCGCTGAAAAATGCGTCGGGCAATTCCCTGCCGGACGCCGAGGGCTTCCGTGAGCTGCCCGGCAGGGGCGTCACCGCCGTTATCGGAGGGCGCAGCGTAGCCGCCGGCAACGCCAGGCTCATGGACGAGCTGGGTGTGAAATATAACGACTGCACTCAGGTCGGAACCATAGTCCACGTTGCCGTAAACGGCTCCTACATGGGGCACATCGTCATAGCCGATGAGCCCAAGCAGGGCGTCAGAGAGTCTCTTGCTTCTCTGAAAGCCCTGGGCGTAAAAAAGACAGTAATGCTCACCGGCGACCGTCAGGCCGTGGCCGACGCCATTGCAGCGGAGCTTGGTGTGGACGAGGTCCGGGCCCAGTTGCTGCCGGCAGATAAGGTGAGCTGTCTTGAAGAGCTGCTGTCCGCCCCCGACAGGCGGGGCAATCTGATTTTCGTAGGCGACGGCGTGAACGACGCCCCCGCCCTCATGCGGGCCGACGCGGGCATTGCCATGGGCGCCATGGGCTCCGATGCCGCCATTGAGGCCGCGGACATAGTGCTCATGGACGATGATATGGGCAAGCTGCCCCTGGCCATGGGCATAGCCCGAAAAACAAACCGCATAGTCATAGAGAACATCGTCTTTGCCCTTGGCGTGAAGGCCCTGGTACTCATTCTGGGCGCCTTCGGCTCCGCCGGAATGTGGGACGCGGTGTTCGCCGATGTGGGTGTCTCAGTACTGGCCATACTTAATGCCGCCAGAGCCTACAGGAGTTGATTATTTTCGTCAAAAATGGTACAATACTTAACAGTATTGTACCATTTCTCTTTGCCGGAGGTAAACTCTATGACTGTTCGCCCAGGGATAGACAGCCCCATGCTGGAGCTGTGCATAACCGCAAAGCCCTACTTTTCCAGTTTATACCCTGAATTTGAATCCGGGGGCGAAATGTCCCTTAATCAGATACTGGATATAGCCGAGGCAGCCGCGGAGGCTGGCTTCGGACGCATACTGCTGACGGGAACGGAACCTCTGCATCACCCGGAGATACTGGATATCTGCTACTCCGTGGGCCGCATAAGGGAGTTCCTGGAGTTCGGCGTCTCCACCCTGGGCGCGCCTCTGCGCAGTATGGCCCCCACTTTGAAGGGCGCCGGCGTGAATCTTCTGGAGATTCGGCTGGACACTTTGCAGAAAGTCAAGTACGAATTTCTTGCCGGCGGCAGGCTGGACGATGTACGCCGGGGCATATCCGCGGCGGAGCGCACGGGCTTTCTTATCCGCATGGTCACCCGGCTCATAGCCGGGGCAAACGACGATGAGATCTATGATTTCTGCGATTTGGTGAAACGCCACTGCTTTGAGCAGTGGTTTGTAGAGCTGCCCTCCGGCAGCGAAAATCACATGGACTCCGGCTGCGTTTTTGCCGCCCGCCCAAGGCTGGAGGAGCTTGATATCAGGGACGGGGCGCGCCGCTTCCGCTCCGGCAAGGACGCGGGCATGATATGCCTGGCTTCTTACGAGGGGCTGAACCGTATCAGAATAACATCCGGCGGCGTTCTGAACTCCCGCAGAAAAAAAATTGCTCTCGCCGGCCTGTCCCACAGCCAGTTGGCAATGGAGCTGCGCAGGGCGCTGGAGCCGGATAAGCACATAAGCTTCGGCTTTGAAGTGATAGAGGAATGATTTAAGCTGCACGGCAATGCCGTGCAGCTGTTTTTACCTTTTACGGGAAAAATTATCGTCAAAAGCACTAAATTCTTTACGAAATTTTGTCAATTTTCCCTTGCAAAATATGATGGCAAATGGTATGATTAGCATTGCCTTAGAAAAGAACATAAAGGAGTTCGGTTATGAGAGGTATTCACAACAACATCGGCGATATCCGACGCAATGTGTTTGCAGCCGTTGCAAAAATGGCCTATGACGGCAACTACTCAAAAATGCGCGAGCTGCCCTTCGACATTTTGCCCGGCGAGGATGCCACCTACAGAGACAGCATCTTTGTTGAGCGCGCCATAGTCAGCGAGCGGGTACGCCTGGCCTGCGGCCTTCCCCTTCGCTCCATGGACGACTACGCCCCCACCGACGCCGGTATAGAGGAAAGCGCGATAGCCGAAAAATACTACACGCCTCCCCTTGTAAACATCATCAAATTCGCCTGCAACGCCTGCCCCGAAAAACGCGTTGTGGTGACCGATATGTGTCAGGGCTGTCTGGCCCACCCCTGCATGGAGGTCTGCCCAAAGGGGGCTGTTTCCATAGTTAACGGACGCAGCCACATCGACCCGGACAAATGCATAAAATGCGGCAAGTGCATAGACGCCTGCGAATATAACGCCATAATCAAGCAGGAGCGCCCCTGTGCCAAAAGCTGCGGCATGAACGCCATACATTCCGACGACCACGGCCGCGCCGAAATTGACTACGACAAATGCGTCAGCTGCGGCATGTGCATGGCCAACTGCCCCTTCGGCGCCATAGCCGACAAGAGCCAGCTGCTCCAGGTCTGCACAGCCATACGCAAGGGCGACAAGCTGACCGCCATAATCGCACCCGCGTTTGTCAGCCAGTTTGAGGGTCTTACTCCCGCGAAGCTGCCCGCCGCCATGCGCGCGCTTGGCTTTCAGGCCGTAAAAGAGGTCGCCATAGGCGCGGACCTCTGCACCATAGACGAGGCCGCCGACTTTACTCAGAAGGTCCCCGGAGAGCTGCCCTTCATGGCCACCTCCTGCTGCCCCGCCTGGAGCGTAATGGTTAAAAAGCTCTACCCCGACCTGCGCGACACCATATCCATGGCTCTGACCCCCATGGTGCTCACCGCCCGTATGGTAAAGCGCAAATATCCCGACCACAAGATTTGCTTTGTTGGCCCCTGCGCTGCGAAGAAGCTGGAAGCCATGCGCCGCAGCATCCGCAGCGACGTGGACTTTGTGCTGACCTATGAGGAGCTGGCCGGTATGTTCGAAGCCAAAAACGTGGATTTCTCCACGCTGGAGGACGACGACCGCTTCGGTAAGGGCACAGCCGCGGGACGCGGCTTCGCCGTAAGCGGCGGCGTTGCCAACGCCGTTGTTGACCTAATTAAAAAAGAGCACCCCGAGCGGGAGGTACAGGTGGCCTCCGCCCAGGGGCTGGACAACTGCCGCAAGATGATGGCCATGGCCAAAGCCGGAAAATACAACGGCTATCTGCTTGAGGGCATGGCCTGCCCCGGAGGATGTGTGGGCGGCGCCGGCACCATAACCGCCTTCAACAAGGCCGCCGCAGCTGTGGGCAAATACAAAAATGAAGCTGATAAAAAAATTGCAGACGAGACGGAGTACGCCGATTATCTGGAGCTGCTGCTGGAGCTGGAGGACGACGACTAAACCGCCCCGCTCGATGAAGGAGCGTTTTTAAAAATGGAATATGGATTTATTTTGGATGTGGCCATCATTTTGGCCGCAACAAAGGTGTTTGGGCTTCTCACCCGCCGTATAGCTCTGCCCCAGGTGGTAGGCGCGCTTGTCGCCGGTCTGCTGCTTGGCCCCGCCTTTCTGGGCGTATTGCATGAGAGCAGTTTTCTGGACGAGGTTTCTGAGCTTGGCGTCATAGTTCTCATGTTTACTGCCGGCCTGGAGACTGATGTGCGTGAGCTCCGCAAGAGCGGCGGTCCCGCCCTTCTTATCGCCACCATCGGCGTAATAGTCCCCCTGGCAGGCGGCGCATTTCTGGCGAGCTTTTTCAACACCGGCGCTCAGGCCATGTTGGAGAATATTTTCATAGGCGTTATCCTCACAGCCACCTCCGTAAGCATTACTGTGGAGACGCTGCGTGAAATGGGCAAGCTCTCGACCCGTTCGGGCAATGCCATTCTGGGCGCGGCGCTTATAGATGATGTTCTCGGTATAATCATTCTAACCATAATCACCAGCGTGGCCACTCCCGGTGTCAGTATAGGAGCCGTGCTGCTGAAGATCGCAGCTTTCTTTGCCTTCGCGCTGGTAGGCGGACTGCTGCTGCACAAGGTGATAGCAAAGCTCACCGGCGGTCCCGGCCGCGACAGACGCCGCCACGCGGTGCTGTCCCTGGCAATGTGTATGCTCTTTGCCTACATAGCCGAGGAATGGTTCGGCGTGGCCGACATCACCGGAGCTTATGTGGCGGGCGTCATCATTTCAAATACCAGCCGCGTAACCTACATCACATCCAAGTGCGAGGGTCTTTCGGATATGCTGCTGTCCCCCTGCTTCTTCGCAAGCATAGGCGCCAAGGTTGTGCTGCCTGAGATGAGCACCAGTATAGTGGTATTCTCCGTGCTGCTCCTGCTGTGGGCCATAGCATCAAAGGTAATAGGCTGCGGCCTGGGCGCAAAAATATGCGGGTATACCAATCAGGAATGTCTGCGAATAGGCGTCGGCATGATTTCCCGAGGCGAGGTAGCCCTTATAGTTGCCAACAAGGGCATATCCACAGGACTTATGAATCCGGATTTCTTCGGCCCCGTTGTGATAATGGTAATGGCAACCACCATAGTCACACCCATACTTCTCAAGCTGGTCTACCGCAACGCCGGTGCGGACTACGCACATCTGGTCCAGAGCGGACTGGTGGACCGCATCGAGGAGGTCAAGGATCTGGACCTTGCCACTCAGGCTCTTTTGGATACCCACGAGGAATTTATAGCTCAAGGCAAGCGCGGGCAGGAAGAAAAGAAGAAAATCTCCAAATAGAGAACAGCAAAAACGCACCCACAATGTGGGTGCGTTTTTTTGAGTGTTTTCATAGCTTAGTGCGCCTGTGGCGCACTAAGCTAATTTCTTACTCTTCTATAAGAGCGGTGCGGCTGGGGTTGTGCCAGTCAACGTCGGCGCCGAAGGCTTCGGCTATGGCGCGTACGGGGACCATGGTGCGGTTGTTCACGATGGCGGCGGCGCAGTCAAGCTGGCGGGCAGCGCCGTTTACATACATGGTGTTGCTGCCGATCGCGATACTGACGCTCACGCCGCCGCGCTCGGCCTTGGCGGTGCGGGTGGCGTTATCCCACTCCACCTCGGCGCCCATGGCCTCAAAGATGGAGCGCAGGGGCACCAGAGTGCGGCTGTTCACGATGGTGGGGTTCTGGCCGTACTCGCCGAAGGAGATACGGCTGCCGTTATACAGAACATTGATGGCAGAATCCACAGAGCTGTCAGTAAGATAGGAAATTTTGTTGTCCTTGCAGAGCTTCTCGGCATAGGAGCCGGAGGCGCAGTAGATGATGGTGTCGGGGTTGTTGCCGATAACGGAAGTACCCATCTTGGTCACGGTGGAGGGGATATACAGGGCCTTCAGGTCGTCGCAGTAGCTGAAGGTGCCGTAGATATACTTGCCGCCGGAACCCACCTCGGTGACGCCGTAGGGGACTATGACCTCTTTGAGGGGCGTGTTGGCAAAGACGCCGGCATCCAGCTTCTGCAGACCGGAGGGGAGAAGGATCTCGGTGAGGCCGGTGTATCTGAAGGCAAGACTCTTTATCTCCTTCACAGTAGACGGCAGCTCAATGGAGGTGAGGCTTTCGCAGCCGGCAAACATGGTCTGCCCAATAACCGCAATGTCCTTGGGAAGCTGCACATCGCTGAGGTTTTTGCAGCCGTCAAAAACAGATACGCCCACGGTGACGCCGCTCAGCTCGCTCATGTCAACAGACTCGAGATCGGAATTTTCAAAGGCGTAGGAGTCTATAGTTTTCAGACTCGCGGGCAGGTCGATGGAGGTGATGGCCGTTTCCTTGAACGCGTGCTCTCCCAGAGTTTTCATAGTGGAGGGCAGGCTAATATAGGTGAGGTTCTCATATTCCTGGAGGATGCAGCCGCTAATACTCTCCACGCCTTCCTCCAGAATGAGGCTCTCCAGGGATTCCCAGCCGTAGTGGATACCCACATCAACATTCTTGATGGTGCCGGGAATGGTGAGAGAGGTGGCCTTGTCAGAGAACATGGAGAAGCCGTCCAGCTCGGTAACGGTGGCGCCGTGAAGCTCGCTGGGCACTTCAATGTCTCCGCCCTCGCCCAGGTAGCCGGTTATCTGCACCTCATTTCCCAGGAGCTGATACTCCCAGTCGCCCTCGCTGAGGGCGTAGGCGGACATACACAGCATGGACAGGACGATTACAAGCACAGGCAGAATTTTCAGCAGTTTTTTCACACGAAACACTCCTTAATGTATGGTACTTCCATTATAACTAATTTTTAACTGTTGGCAAGGCAATTTTGGCTATTTATAATCATGAACCAGAAACATGGGCTTTATGGCCATTATCTCGTCAAACTCCTCCTGCTCCACGGAGACGCCGGAGTTCAGCTTTTTCAAATCGCTTTTGAGCATTTCAAAGGCCTGGGGGACAGTTTCCGTCCTCCCCTCCTCCAGAATACCCGTCATGCGGTACAGCACGCCGGGATGGGCATAACGTGCAGGCACGGGAAAGTCCGGCTCATCCTTCAAAAACTCCTCCATGGCAGCCTCGGCGCGGCCAAGTCGGCCTTCAACTGCGGCGCGGTTATTGCGGGAGGTGGGCAGCACGTTGGCGCCGGTAAACAGGAAAATGGCCGCCAGACCGAAGAGCATAAAATAAATTGCAAAGCCCGCGTGTGTCACAAGTGAGTAAAGTCCGTAAGCCAGGGCCGCCGCGCCCATGAGCACTATGCTGAGAGCCACCCATTTATATGCGGGATTGCTGCGGTCGTACACCCGCTTTTGTTTGGCTGCGGCGCTTAGTTCTATGGCAAGCTCCGGGCTTTGTGCCAGCTTCGCCGCTGCTTTTTTAAGCGCGCCTATGCTCTCCTCAGCTTTGGGCGAGAGTATTTTTGCACGCTTTTCCTCCATGCGGCGCTGCTTTTCGGCCAGACGGCGTTCTCCCGCTCTGCTCAGCAGAGGCAGTCCCGGCACACGGCGGCGCAGATGCTCCAGCATACGGTCCACGTTTTCTTCATATTTAAAATTGCACTGCTTTTCGCCGCCGGCGTACTCCACCACCAGGTAGGGCATGGATGCGAACATCCCCTTGCCGGTGAAGCCGCCCTTGCTCATGGCCACGCGCTTATACACGCGCTTTACTTCCTCAAGGCAAATATAGTAGCGGCGTTCAATATAAAAGCTGTTGAGATACAGGGCCTTTTTGCCCACGCCGCAGGGGCCGAAGCGGCGGCAGTTCTTTTTATCCTCTTTCAGTTCCTCATCGGACAGGCGCTTCCTGCCCAGACAATAGGGCTTAAAAAACATTGGCTCTCTCCTTCCGGGTAAGAAAAAAGAGGGAATGCTTTTCAGTATTCCCTCTTTTTGAGTTAAGCAGCTTGCTTATTTGGCAGCTTCCGGCTGCTTGCGGGTGGCACGGATGAAGATGCCAAGGAACAGGGCGGCCAGGATGAGACCTGCGGGATATGCCACAGTAGTGCCAAGATTCAGGCACTCGCCGGCAGCCACGAAGTAGGTCATGGACACGGCGCTCATAAAGGTGGCGGGCACGGCGGTAATCCAGTAGTTCTTGTGCTCGCGGTAGAGGTACATGCTGGCGGTCCACAGGACTATCATAGCGAGAGTCTGGTTGGTCCAGCTGAAGTATCTCCAGATAATGGTGTAGTTGATGACGCCCAGGCAGTTGCCTATACCGAGAATGGCGCCCACGCCCAGAACGGGAATGCAGAGGCCCAGACGCTTTTTCCAGTCCTTCTGGTCAATATGGAACCAGTCGGCAATTACGAGGCGGGCGCTGCGGAAAGCGGTGTCGCCGGAGGTGATGGGGCAGGCGATAACGCCCAGCATGGCAAGGGCTACGCCCACGCCGCCCATGGTCTTTACGCAGACGTCGTAGATGGCGGCGGACTGGCCGTTGGCCAGAACGGCCTGAAGTCCGGTGGACAGTCCGCCGGTGACCTCATAGATGGAGCAGCCGGCAGCGGCCCAGATAAGGGCGATAACGCCCTCGCAGACCATGGCGCCGTAGAACACGAAACGGCCCTGACGCTCGCTCTTCATGCAGCGGGCCATAAGAGGACTCTGAGTAGCGTGGAAGCCGGAAATGGCGCCGCAGGCCACGGTAATGAACATGAAGCTCCAGATAGGCTTGCCGGTGGGCTCCATGCTGCGGAAGTTCGCCCAAATCTCTGGAATGACGTATTCCGGATTGGCGAAGATGCCAACGGCCACGCCCACGGCCATGATGATAAGGCAGATACCGAACACGGGGTAAATCTTGCCGATAATCTTATCCACGGAGATAAAGGTGGCAATGAAATAATAAGTAAGGATGATTATGAGCCAGAACAGAGTGGTGGTAACAACGCCGCTTGCTCCGCCGTTCTTAAACAGGGTGACAATAAGTCCTGCGGGGCCTACTGCGAACACGGTGCCCACCATGATGAGCAGGACGACGCTGAAAACGCGCATAACGTTCTTCATAAAGCCGCCAAGATAGATTCCGCAGACCTCGGATATGGAAGCGCCCTCGTTGCGCTCGGAGAGCATACCCGAGAAATAGTCGTGGACGCCGCCGGCGAAAATAGTACCGAAGGTAATCCACAGGAACACCACGGGGCCCCACAGAGCGCCCTGCATTGCGCCGAAAATAGGCCCAAGGCCCGCAATATTCAGCAGCTGCACCAGGAACAGTTTCCATTGGGGCATTACCACATAGTCCACACCGTCGTTAATCTTAACGGCGGGCGTCTCTCTGTCGTCGGGAGCAAAGGTGTTTTCAACAACCTTGCCGTACACAAAGTACCCGCCGACCAGCAGAGCGAGACATACAAAAAAGCTGATCATAAAAATTTCCTCCTCTTTTTCGAAAGCGTATAAACGCTTTCCTTTTCATCCCATATTATATACCCATTTTTTGAAAATGCAACAATTTCTTTGTATATTTTACATAAACAGACCATATTTTTTGCGTTTTCAGTCGTGCAAATATCATCATTAATTTTCTTTATACGCCGCAGAGATTATCATCTCCCGTGCTGCGGACATTTGTATTTTTACCGTCTACACTTTACGATGTATTGATAAAATGCTCTCTCTGTGTTAAAATGGCGTCTGGTATGTATGCACAAATACAAGGAGGAACACGCCCGTGATTTTGGAGCAAACACTCAAGCAGGCAGGCATACTCTCGCCGCAGATGATACAGTCCATGGAAATACTGCAAATGAGTTCCTACGAGCTGGAACGTTATCTGCAGAATCTGGCGCTGGAGAATCCCACCATGGAGCTGCACCTGCCATCCAGAAGCCCCGAGGTAAATGCCGAGGAATTCGGCAGGCGTCTGCAATGGCTGGAGGACAACGACCGTCAAAACGCCTTCTATCTGCGGGGAGATGAGGACGACGGCGAATATGACTCTCTGGCCCGCGCCGGTACGGACGGGGGCCTGGAAGCGGACTTGTATTCCCATCTCTCCGGCCAGCTGGACGGGCTGCCCGGAGATACTCCCTGCCTGGCCGCCGCAAAATTTCTGGCGGGCTGTCTGGACGAGCACGGCTATCTGGACGACAGTCCGGAGAAGCTGGCCGAAGAGGCCGGTCTGCCTGCCGGTGCCATGGAGGCGGGACTTGAGCTGCTGCGCTCTCTGGACCCTCCCGGAGTGGGCGCCCGGAATTTGAGCGAATGTCTGGTGCTGCAGCTGGAGCGCATGGGCGAAAAAGGCTTTGTTCTGGATATTGCCGCAGGGTATCTGGACGAGCTCTCCCGCCAGCGGTATAAATTTATTGCGGGCGAGCTGCATATCAGTCAGGAGCAGGTGCGTCTGGCAGCTGAGAAAATACGCGCTCTGGAGCCGCGCCCCGGCGAGAGCTTCAAGCGCAGCGCGCCTCCTGTTTACATAGTGCCTGATATTTTTGTTACGGAGCGCGATGGCTTTCTGGCCGTCACTTCCAACTCCGACGCCTTTCCCAGACTGAAGATAAGCAGCTGCTACAGGCGGCTTTTGAACAGCACCTCAGATCCTGAGGTAAAGCTGTATCTGGATGAGAAGATACGTCAGGTGCGCTATGCCATACGCTCTGTAAACCAGCGCAGCGACACTCTTCTCAGCTGCGCCAGGGAGATAGTCTCACGCCAGGAAAAATTTTTCCTCCATGGCGACAGAGGCCTGGCGCCCATGACCCACAGGGACATAGCCGCCGCCATGGGTGTGCACGACAGCACGGTAGGCCGGGCAATACGGGAAAAATATCTGCAATGTGCCCACGGCATATACCCCCTGAGCTACTTTTTCACCCGCGCCGTAGGCGACATTGGCTCAAGGAGAGTACAGCAGCTTATATGTGAGCTTATAGACGCCGAGGACAAAAGCCATCCGCTCTCCGACCAGAAGCTGTGCGGGCAGCTGGAGAGCCGGGGCTGCGGAGTGTCCCGGCGCACGGTGACCAAATACCGCGACCAGCTGGGCATACCCGACGCCTCGCGCAGAAAGCAGCCGTAAAAACGGATTTAGTATATTTATATTATTGTGTATACCGTTCCGTCCGAATTGTATGAGACAATTTTACTTATAATGTAAAAAGCATCTTCGCTGTGTAAAATTTAAAAAAGATTTTACACGAATTTCACATTTCCCGTCGAAAAGACTTTACAGAGATACGGTATTATGGGCTTAATGATATAAAAAGCATAAAAAGGAGAATTTTATGGACATTTTTAACATTATTATGCTCTGCGGAGGACTCGCCTTTTTCCTCTACGGTATGCACATCATGTCCACCGGCCTCACTAAGCTCACCGGCGGCAAACTTGAGCGCACCCTGAAAAAAATGACCTCAAATCCCTGGAACAGCCTGCTGCTCGGCGCGGGAATTACCATCGCCATCCAGTCCTCTTCCGCCATGACGGTCATGCTGGTGGGTCTGGTAAACTCCGGCGTGATGCAGTTGGGTCAGACCATAGGCGTTATCATGGGCTCCAACATCGGCACCACCCTTACCGCCTGGATACTCGCTCTTACCGGCCTGGAAAGCGACAACGTATTCATGCAGCTCCTCAAGCCCGATAATTTTTCCCCCATCTTCGCCCTGGTGGGCATACTCATGATAATGGGTTCCCAGAAGTCTCAGCGCAAGGATCTGGGCGCCATATTCGTCGGCTTCTCCATTCTGATGACCGGCATGAGCTTCATGTCTGACGCTGTAAGTCCTCTGGCCGATATGCCCCAGTTCTCCTCTATCCTTACTGCTTTCAAGAATCCTATTCTGGGCGTACTTGTAGGCGCCGTATTCACCGGCATCATACAGAGTTCCGCCGCCTCCGTTGGTATACTCCAGGCTCTGGCCCTCACCGGCGCCGTAACCTACGGCGCGGCAATCCCCATCATCATGGGCCAGAACATCGGTACCTGCGTCACCGCCATCATCTCCAGCATAGGAGTAAACCGCAACGCCAAGCGCGTGGCAGCCGTTCATATCTCCTTCAACATCATCGGCACTATCATTTTCCTGGCTCTCTATCTTATAGCCGACCTCATATTCAAGTTCCCTTTTATCGACAGCCCCATCGACGGCAGCGGCATCGCCTTCTGCCACAGCATCTTCAATATTGCAACTACTTTCATGCTCCTGCCCTTCACCAAAATGCTTGAAAATCTGGCCTGCCGTCTTGTTCCCGGCCGTCCCGAGGACCAGAAAGACGCTATCATGCTGGATGAGCGTCTGCTGCGCTCCCCCTCCTTCGCCGTAGCGGAGTGCTGCGACAAGGTTGTGGATATGTCCAGTCTGGCCCACACTACCGTACTCAACGCAATCAGCCTTTTCAAAAAATACGATTCCCGTATGGCCGAGACTATATTGGCGGAAGAGGAGCGTCTTGATGAATACGAGGATGTTCTGGGCACATATCTTGTAAAGGTGTCCTGCGAGACTCTCAGCACCAGCGACAGTCAGCAGGTTTCCAAGTGCCTGCACACCATAGGCGACCTGGAGCGCATAGGTGACCACGCAAAGAACATTGTGGACGTAGCCCAGGAGATGCACGACAAGCGTATAGTTTTCTCTGAGGACGCTCTGCGGGATCTGGAGGTTATAAACGCCGCCGTCAGCGAAGTTGTGGCCACCACCGTCCGCTCCTTTGCTCAAAACGACCTGGAAATGGCCAAAGAGGTGGAACCTCTGGAGGACGTTATAGACGAGCTCATAGACGAGGCCAAGTCACGCCACATCGCCCGTCTGCAGCACAACGCCTGCACTATTGAGCTGGGCTTTGTTTTCACCGATTATCTGACGAATATGGAACGCATAAGCGACCACTGCTCCAACGTCGCCGTCTGCCTGCTGGAGGTCTCCTCCTCCGCCATGGACGCCCACAGCTATCTCTCCAATATGAAGGAGCAGCCCAGGTTCAAGGAGCTGTTTTCCATCTACCGAAACAAATATCAGCTCCCCTGATTTAATCGTGCCAACATAACAAATAGTTTATAACCGTTTTCCCGGCATCTTTGATGCCGGGAAGCTTTTTTATTTCCGTCTTCCATACCTCATTTCTGCATTTGTTTTAATTTAATTTTTGTACTATACTCCAAACTATTATATTTGCAGATTGTATGCAAATATTTTATGCAAATACATAATCCAGAAAAAACCTTGAATTTGCAGCGACTTTTGCATTTTGCAGCTCGAAACCGAGTATCTTATCGGTATTTTGTCAAGTTTACAATGTTAATTAATTATCTATCCTGTTAATTTTATGCCAATCAATCATTCTTTTGCAGGAAATCGTTAATAAATTAATTAACATTAAAACTGTTGACATACAGGTTACGCAATGTTATTATGATTTTGCATTAAGCAGAAGTGAGAAATTTTCCTCAGTCCTCTCTGTTGATGACTGCAAAAATTCCCATTTCATCAGCATTAATTGCATTTGGCTTTTACCGCAAATACCACAGCGCAGAAAATATTGCCATAATTCAAATTTATATCAAAGTGTTGAAATTCATCGAATTTATTAACAGGAGGAAAAATCATGGCAGAAAAGAAAAAAGCAGCAGCCGAGCCCGTAGTTATGTCCGACGCAGAGCTCGTAGCCGCAAAGGTCGCTTCCGTTCGCGCAGCTCAGGAAAAGTTTGCCACCTATACTCAGGAGCAGGTAGACTACATATTCTACAAGGCCGCCATGGCCGCCGATAACGCCCGTATTCCCCTGGCCAAAATAGCCGTTGAGGAGACCGGCATGGGCGTCCTCGAGGATAAGATTACCAAGAACCACTACGCAGCCGAGTTCGTTTACAACCATTACCGCGACAGCAAGACCTGCGGTATTGTTGAAGAAGATAAAGAGTGGGGCATCAAGAAGGTCGCCGAGCCTCTGGGCGTCATCGCCGCCGTTATCCCCACCACCAACCCCACCTCTACCGCCATCTTCAAGACCCTTATTGCTCTGAAGACCCGCAACGGTATGATCATCTCTCCCCACCCCCGTGCAAAGAAGTGCACCTGCGCCGCCGCCAAGGTCGTTCTTGACGCCGCCGTCGCAGCCGGCGCTCCCGAGGGAATCATCGACTGGTTTGACGAGCCCTCCATTGAGATTTCCGGTGCCCTCATGAAGGCTTCCGACTGCATCCTGGCCACCGGTGGTCCCGGCATGGTCACCGCCGCTTACTCCTCCGGCAAGCCCGCCCTTGGCGTCGGCCCCGGCAACGTGGCCGTCATCATTGATGAGACTGCCGACATTAAGGATGCCGCTTACTCCATCATCCACTCCAAGACTTTCGATAACGGCATGATCTGCGCTTCCGAGCAGACCGTTTTCGTCAGCGAGAAGGTCTATGACGCTGTCCGCGCCGAGTTCCTCAAGTATGGCTGCTACTTCCTGAATGAGGAAGAGCGCAAAAAGGTCGGCGAGACCGTTATCTGCTACCCCAACGGCAACGTCAACGCCAAGGTTGTCGGCCAGAGCGCCTATAAGATTGCCGAAATGGCCGGCGTGAAGGTTCCCGAGACCACAAAGGTCCTCATCGGTGAGGTTTCCTCCACCGAGTTCTCCGAGCCTTTCGCTCACGAGAAGCTATCCCCCGTTCTCGGCATGTACAAGGTCAAGGATCTGGACGACGGCATTGAGAAGGCTTCCACCGTTCTGCGCGTCTGCGGCGGTATCGGCCACTCCTGCGGCCTGCACGTCAACGCCTCCGAGACCGAGAAAATCAACAAGTTCGCCGAGGCTATGAAGACCTGCCGTATCATCATCAACTCTCCCACCGCCCACGGCGGCATCGGTGATATCTACAACTTCAAGCTCGCTCCCTCCCTCACCCTGGGCTGCGGCTCCTGGGCCGGCAACTCCCGCTCCGAGAACATCGGCATCTTCCACCTGCTCAACATCAAGACTGTCGCCGAAAGGAGAGAGAATATGCTCTGGCTCAGAACTCCCGAGAAGGTTTACCACAAGAAGGGCTGCATGCAGCTGGCTCTGCGCGAGCTCCGCGACGAGTATCACTGCAAAAAGGCTTTCATTGTAACCGATACTTTCCTGTTCCAGAACGGCTACACCAAGCCCATTGAGGATGAGCTTGACCGTATGGGCATCACTCACACCTGCTTCTATGAGGTCGCTCCCGACCCCACTCTGCAGATCGCCCGCGTCGGCGTAAAGCAGGTCAATGCTTTCCAGCCCGATGTTATCATCGCCCTGGGCGGCGGCTCCTCCATGGATGCTGCCAAGATCATGTGGCTCATGTATGAGCACCCCGAGGAGGACTTCTTCGACCTCGCCAGCGTGTTCATGGATATCCGCAAGAGAATCCATAAGTTCCCCAAGATGGGTCTGAAGTCCAAGCTGGTCTGCATCCCCACCTCCGCCGGTACCGGTTCCGAGGTTACCCCCTTCGCCATCATCACCGATGCCGACACCGGCACGAAGTGGCCTCTGGCTGACTACGAGCTGATGCCCACCATGGCTATCGTTGACGCCGACAATATGATGAACGCCCCCCGCGGTCTGACCTCCGCTTCCGGTATCGACGTTCTGACCCACGCCACCGAGGCCTTTGTCTCCACCCTGGCTACCGACTATACCGACGGTTTCGCCATCAAGGCTACCCAGAACGTTATGAACTACCTGAAGAGAGCTTACGACTTCGGTCCCAAGGACATCGAGGCTCGCTGCAAGATGGCCGACGCCGCCTGCATGGCCGGTATCGCCTTCGCCAACGCCTTCCTGGGTCTGTGCCACTCCATGGCTCACAAGCTGGGTGCTTTCCACCACCTGCCCCACGGCGTTGCCAACGCCCTGCTCATGTGCGAGATCATGAAGTACAACGCCAACGAGGCTCCCTTCAAGATGGGTACCTTCTCTCAGTACAAGTATCCTCACGCTCTGGAGCGCTACGCCGAGCTGGCCCGCTACTGCGGCATCTGCGGCAAGGACGACAGAGAGACCTTCGATATGTTCATCACCGCTATCGAGCAGCTCAAGGCCGATGTAGGCATCAAGCCCTGCATCAAGGATTACGGTGTCGATGAGCAGAAGTTCCTGGAGACCCTGGATCAGATGGTCGAGGCCGCCTTCAACGACCAGTGCACCGGTGCCAACCCCGTATATCCCCGCATGAGCGACATGAAGGATATGTATCTGCGCTGCTACTACGGCAAGTAAGTCTTTCCACATACTCTTTCACAATAGGCAAAGCACCTGTCCAAATGGACAGGTGCTTTGTTTTGGTTTGAAGTCAGGGCGTTAAGAAAACGCCCCGATGGCCCATGGCGAACCGTCAGTTTCTTTGGCGGGCGACACCGTTTCTTTCTGAAAGAAATGGGGTCGCACTACGCAGCGCGCATTGCGCGCCATGGTCCCTGTTCTGCAAAGCACAGCACCCCCGGGGTCTCTCGATCCCGGGGGTACATTTTCATCGCGGCATCAGCCTTTCATAATCCACTACCATTTTTCTGCACTCTTCGCACCAGAAGGCCTCTGGCCAGTTTTCACAGAAGGGCGCGCCGAAGGATTCCGGCGGCAGCAGGACCGCCTGTCTTTTCTTCAGCGCCGCCATGGTCCAGAGCTTTGGCCGCGTCTGGCCGTCGGGCAGAAAATAGCTGTCGCCTCTGCCGCACAGAGTGCCTTTCTTCATCTCTTTCCCGCAGAACGGGCAGTTCATACAAGCCCTCCTCCCTGCGTTTTACCTCACCTGTCCGGTGCCCCGGATGATGTATTTGCTGGTGCACAGCTCCATGAGCCCCATAGGTCCCCGGGCGTGGAGCTTCTGGGTGGATATGCCCATCTCGCAGCCCAGTCCGAACTCACCTCCGTCGGTGAAGCGGGTGGAGGCGTTCCAGTATACCGCCGCGGAATCCACCTGCATTAGGAATTTTCCCGCGGTCTCCGGGTTCTCCGTCACTATGGCCTCGCTGTGGCCGGTGGAGTGCCGGGCGATGTGCCGTATGGCGGCGTCAGCATCGCTGACCACTTCCACCGCCAGAATATAGTCCAGAAATTCCGTATCAAAGTCATGCTCGGACGCCGGAACACCCGAGGCAAACTCCCCCGCCGCCGGACTGAGTCGAAGCTGTACGGGATGTACTGTGCGCTCCGACGTGAGCCGCTTCTCCAGCCGGGGCAGGAAAAGCGCCGCAATATCCTTATGCACCAGACAGACCTCGCAGGCATTGCAGACGCTTGGTCGGCTGGTCTTGGCGTTTTCAACTATATCCAACGCCATATCCGTGTCTGCGTCCTTATCCACATAAATGTGGCAGATGCCCGTGCCGGTCTCTATGCAGTTCACCGTGGCGTTTTCCACACAGGCCCGGATAAGCCCCGCTCCGCCCCTGGGGATGAGCAGGTCTATGAGGCCGGAAGCCGTCATCAGCTCCCTGGCGCTCGACCTGTCCGTATCCTCCACCAGATTTACCGCCGTCTCAGGCAGTCCGGCGGCTTTGAGTCCGCGGCGCATTGCGCGCACTATTGCCTCAGCGCTTCTCCAGGCCTCCTTACCGCAGCGCAGCACGCAGGCTGAGCCCGCCTTTACCGCCAGCGCGGCGGCGTCCGCCGTCACATTGGGACGGCTCTCGTATATTATGGCGATAACGCCCATTGGTACGGCGGTCTTTTCAATCACCAGCCCGTTGGGCCGCTCCACCCTGTTCAGTACGGTGCCCACAGGGTCCGGCAGAGCCGCGACCTCACGGATGCCGGCAGCCATGGCGGCCACGCGGCTTTCGCTCAGCGCCAGCCGGTCCAGCATGACCTCGCCTATATTGCCCCTGGCTGCATCCATATCTACCGTATTGGCGGCGAGGATGCTGTCCGTATTCTCCTCAAGGGCGTCCGCCATTGCCAGCAGAGCCCGGTTTTTTGTATCCGTATCCGCCGCAGCAACGGCGGCCTTGGCATTTACCGCGTCCAGAATAATATCGTGCGTTGCTCTCATTTCTGCCTCCTGCCCATAAATCGTGTGCCCACCGGCTTGCCCTCCACCATATCGTAGAGCTTTTCCGGCTCCTCGCCGTTGGCGATTATCATGTCGCCCCCGGCTTCGCAAATTATCCTGGCAGCCTTGAGCTTGGTGGCCATACCGCCGCTGCCCAGGCTGCTGCCGCTGCCTCCGGCCAATGCCTCCACCTCCGGAGTGATGCTCTCCACCACCGGTATCAGCCTGGCCTCCGGGTCACGGCGCGGGTCGGCGGTATACAGTCCGTCTATGTCCGACAGCAGCACCAGCAGCTCAGCTCCAACCAGCTTGGCCACTATGGCCGAGAGCGTATCGTTTTCGCCTATGGTATTCTCCACGCCTATTTCGTCCGTAGCCACAGCGTCGTTTTCATTTATGATGGGCAACGCCTTCAGCTCCAGCAGGCGGGTGATGGTATTGCGCATATTCCGGCGGCGCAGCTCGTTGTGTATGTCCTCGCCGGTGAGCAGCACCTGAGCCACCGTGTGATTATACTCGGCGAACAGCTTATCGTAGGTATACATCAGCTCGCACTGCCCCACGGCGGCGGCCGCCTGCTTGGTGGGCATATCCGCCGGCCGTCCCGGCAGCATAAGCTTTCCCACACCCATGCCTATAGCGCCCGAGGATACCAGCACCAGCTCGTGACCCGCGTTTTTCAAATCGCTCAAAACCTTGACCAGAGCCTCCGCATGGCGCACGTTCAGCATGCCCGTGGGGTGCGCCAGAGTGGAGGTGCCTATCTTTACCACTATCCGCATATTATTTGCCCCCCTGCTTCAGTTCCCGGGTCTTATCGTATGCCGCTATCACGGCCTCCATGCACGCCGCGCGGACTCCGCCGTTTTCCAGGGCGCGCACGCCCTGAATGGTGGTGCCGCCGGGGGAGCAGACCTTGTCCTTCATGCTGCCGGGGTGCTCGCCGCTCTCCAGATACATTCTGCCCATACCAAGCATTGTCTGGGCGGCATAGCTCAGGGCCTTGTCCCGGGGCAGACCGCAGGCCACGCCGCCATCGGCCAGGGCCTCCATAAACAGGCACATGTAGGCCGTGCCGCAGCCGGACACGGCGCTGGCCGCGTCTATGAGGCTTTCAGGCAGGCTGTCCACCAGTCCGGCGCAGCGCAGCAGCTCCCGGAAAGCCGCCTGCTCCTCCTCCGTCACACCAACGGCGCACATCTGCACCACTCCCGCGCCTATGGCCACCGGTGTGTTGGGCATTATCCGGATGACGGGATAATCGCCCCCCGCCATGGCCCGGATGGTATCCATGGTCAGTCCCGCCGCCATAGTCACCAGCACAAAGCGGTCACGGCGCTCACGCAGCACCGGGGCTATCTCCGCCAGGACGCCGGGCATTATCTGGGGCTTTACGCCCAGGAAGATAAGGCCGCAGTCCTCGGCCACGCCCGCGTTGTCGGAAACGGCACAGCCAAGCTCCTTTGCCAGAGCCTCCGCCTTCTCAAGCCTGCGGTTGGCGAGGATGATGCGCTCCCCCCCTCCTCCTTTGATAACGGCCCGCGCAAGGGCAGAGCCCATGTTGCCGCAGCCTATAAAACCGATGTTCCGGTACATATTCAATCAGCTCCTGTATTTTCTTTAGCTCATTTTAGCACAAAAGCTTTGTATTTTCAAAGCAATTAAGACTAAGAAAGGCTAAAAAGCCGTCAAAATTTACTCGTTTTTCACATATATGGAGTAAAAATAAAAAAATACCGATTTTTTTAAAATTAACTCTTGCATTTATCAATACTATGTGCTAATATAATTAAGCTGTTACGCAACGCAGCACATATCCGGGTGTAGCGCAGATGGTAGCGCGCTTGAATGGGGTTCAAGAGGCCGCTGGTTCAACTCCAGTCACTCGGACCAATCGGAGTATCCTTATGGGATGCTCCGATTTTTCTTTATTGCGAAACCCTATAAATTACCCTCCGACCACAGAGCACCTGCTTTTTCAAGCAGGTGCTCTGTTTTTTACCTCTTTCAGAACCAGCAGCCTCGTTTTTAATCCGCCGCTGGTTATAGCCCGGTCACTCGGATTAAATACTGATAATCCGAACTACATTATCCAGGTGGGTAATGTGTTCGGATTTATTATTTCTATTGAGAATGCACTTTAGCAAGCAAGGGCAGGAATGCGGGTTCCTGCCCTTGTGTTTTTTTCGATGTTCTGTATAATAGTATTGTACTTAGTTTGTAGTCTGATAAGGCCATTCGATGAATTGAGAGTTGAAAGGGGATAATCTTATGGAAATTAAGTGGTTGATATTTTTAATCATTTTTTTAGTTATTGAGAAGCTACTTGAAAAGAAATTCCCTCAATTTTTCAAACGGATTGAATTACCTTGTGCAATAGTGACAAGTGGGATTATCACAGTCTACTGCTTTTTCCTGCTTTATGCGGTTTATGATGTTTTAACAAGCGAAGTTTCCAATGGCGATAAAGTGTTTTTTTCAGTCTTTATTGGATGTATTATTACTGTTTATGTGATTATCATGGCTTTAATATGGAAAAGTTGGAACAAAAAGAGAAAAAATGGCAAAAAATAGCGACCTGTTCTTTTGAAATTTCACTATAAAAACACAAGGCGGGAGCAGCATTTCAGATGCTCCCGCCTTGTGCTATTCCTGTTTTGCCCTGCTCTTTTCCCGCTATGGCGGGTGTAATTTTTTTACACCTTGTTCGTACTAACTACCCTTATCCCTTAGGATATGTATACTTAGTACGAACAAACTAGCCGCATACTCCAGGCTTTATTGTTTTTAGAAAGTGTTCAAAAGTTTCATCTGTTGCATAGTTTATTGCATAGATGAACACATTCCAAATTCAGCGCCAATCTTTTGTATAAGCCCACGAAGCGCGCTTCATGGAGTATACTTCATATTTTTCGTAGAATCTTGGCAAATCCTGTCGAAAGAGTGATTTGCCATTAAAAAACAATTCTATACGGAACTCAAAGTATACCTGCGGGGTGAGCTTCTGAAATGCCGGGACAGGCTGAATATAACCCAGGAGGAAATGGCTTACCGTCTCCTGATGAGCTCCAGAGCCTACGCATCGCTGGAGAGCGGAAAATCCTGCTGCAGCCTGATTACCGTATTGCTCTATCTAAGCCGCTGCTGTCTCGATAAGCAAGCCTTTATAGAGGGTCTCCTGGACATTTTTTCCGACTCCGAAATAGGTATGCGCTGATTCGTCTACACACCAATGATAACAATGAGAAAGAGGCCGCCCCGTTTGGGGTGGCCTCCTCTGTTTTACTTGCTGTAGCCCAGCGCCTCCCGGTATATTTCATACTCCTCGTCAGTCAGGCCCATGGTGTCCATGTAGTCCAAAACCTTTTCTTTCTTGGAGCCGCTGATGCTTTTGCCGTCCTCGTCCTTGTCAGCCTTCATATCCGACGCAGCGTCCCTGAGCCGCAGATAGGTTTCAATGTCTCCTCCTGCCTCGTATACCTCGTAAACGCCCTCCGCGCCGATGGACGCGGCGCCGTATTCGTTTTTGAGACGCAGATACTCAGAAGTGGTCAGGCCCAGACTGTCAGCGTTTTCGGCTTTTACTACCCACTTGTCGGGTTCGTAGCTGCTTATAGCCGCTTTCGCGTTCTGGTTCGCCATATCATAGGCGTTTTCTATTGCTTTGAGCTTGCTTTTGTCGTCCATTTTCTTGTATGCCTTGCTCTCCACAAGCTCAGTAATAAGCTTATAGCTCTCCTGCCCCTTTATGGTGGCGTAGCGCACATACTCGTCGGCAGTCAGGTCCTTGCGTTCGCCGTCTACCGTGAAATACTTGTTGGCTCTATCCGGGAATACTGACGGCTCACCCAGCTCGTCAAAAAGCCTGAGCAGCTCTTTCTCCATCTCGCTTGTCTTTATCGTGTCCGTGTACGCGGGATTAAGAAAGTTGCTGCCTATACGGGAAGCCAAATTGCCGTTGTACTCCTTGCGCCCCCATGCGTCTATGTAGGGTATCTGGTTGAAGTCCCAGCCGGGAATTTTCGCGCTGATGTTTCCTAAAGTCCGCTGAAGCTCAGAAGTAAGAAAGGCGTTTTTCTCGGTGTAGGTGGTCATGCGCATATCCTGTCCGGACCGCTCAAATTGGCCTGAGAGCGTCGGTATGCCCTGGGTAAGATAACTTGTCGCCGCGCTTGCAAGAATCGTCGGCAGCGCATCCATGTCGTTTGAAGATGCATATCCTACAGCATTAAACACGTCGTTCAGGCTTTGCAGCACAGACATCTCCAGCATAGGCTCAGATACATTGCTTATCGCCTTTAGAATTGCCGACAGGGTTATATCCTCCTTCTTGCCGTTGGCGGTTTCCCAGAGGTTTACGCCCACAAACACAGGCAGCATTTCAGGAGCCAGCCAGTCCAGAGTGACAGAGGTGCCGTCAGGAAGCTCCAGAGAATAAGCCTGGTGGCCCATCATCTCCTCAAACTTCTTTTCGTCCTCATCATCACCGCCGTGGCCGCGAATCAGTCCCTCTGCCGCAAGATATACACCCAGGGCCAAAAGCCCGGTGCCGGTAAGTCCGGCTGAGATGTTGTCTATTGCCTCAGCTCCGCTTATCTCGCCCTGTTTCACTCTCCACAGGTCGTAAGTCAGGCCCTTAATCATGCCGATTGGGCTGTACTCAACGCCTCGTGCCAGTATGTTCGCCGGGGTCTTGCGGAAAGGCAGTATACCCTCTATCGCGGTGTTAAAGACTCTCTTGGCTCCGGTGCTGCCGTTCGTCCGTCCCCAGCCGCTCACCATCTGTGAAAAAGTGTTGGTGTCCCGGTAAGTGGCTTTCTGTGCCTCCTTTATGGCATACACTCTGGCGGGTTTAATCGCTTTACCGGAGGCAAGCTGTTCTGCCGTGATTCCGTGTGCCTTGCAGTACTGCGCCAGCGCGTAGGCGTAGTGGGGGCGTGAAAACCACATATCCTCTGCTTCCAGCAGATTGCTGTTGCCTTTTCTCACAGCCTCCAGAGGCTTGAATCTGAAAATGGTCCTGCCGTCCTCAACGTCCTTGTTGGAGTGCTCAAAGTCGCTGTACTTGCCGTCAGACATAACAGCGCCCTTCACCTTGCCGAAATCGTCCCAGGCCGCACGCAGAAGCTCTCTGCCGCTCCGGGTAGACAACGCGCCCATGCCCTTAGTGCGGTTCAGTCTGCCGCCCGACACTCTGCCTACCGCCGCCTCAATCGCGGCGGCGGTCATGTCCTTGGCCATTACCACCGGCATAAAACCGGCGTTGCCGACGATGTTGCGGACGTGAGTGCGGGGGTTGCCCAGCATGGCCAGATATCTCCATGCGTTCCACTTGTCTATAAAGCGGGAGGGCATCTGTTCGCCGACGCTCCTGTAAATCTCCTTTGCCGCCTGGTCCCGTTCCGTCTGGTCCTTTGCGTCCATGAACTTTTTCGCCAGCTCGGGGTCGATGGTCAAATCCGGAGCCTTGTCCTTGTACTTGTCCTTCAGCTCCGCATTCATGCCGTCCACGCTCTTTTGAATCTGGTACAGCTGGCTTTCCGGAGAGAGACTTTTAAGAATCCTGGTCGCCTGCAATGCCTGGGCCGCGCTCCGCTGGTGCTGGACCATCTTGCTCAGAACGGCCATGGCCGTCTCCATGTCCCCAGAGTTTACCGCGTTGTTATACAGCGCCCAGCCCATGGCGGTATTCTTCTTGGAGACCTCGCCTCTTGTCATGCTCTGCATCCAGTCAGACAGCGTGACCGCCCAGCCCTGCGCTTTTACAGTCTCCTGCGCGTCTGCTATGGCCTGCTTATCCGTGTATACGTCGTAGGAGAATACGCCGTCGGTCACAAGCTGCTCTATGTCCGGCAGAGCCTCGTCAGGCGTTGCTGCGGCCTCCATAACCGTGCGCACAGTCTGCGATACCTTCCGGCCATCCGCGGTCTTTTTGGGCACCTGTACCTTTCGCGCAGGTTTTTCGCCGGCGGGTATAGCGCCGTACTGCTTGAGGAATTTGTCATAGGCTTCGCGCACCGTCTGCCTGTCCTTCGGCTCAAGAGACATGTTAATGTCTCCAGTATCGCTGGGGTTCTTGTTGTTGGCCTCACGGCTGAACTTCGTGCCCTTGATGTTACCGGCGATTTCGTCTGCGATATACTCCATGTTCTCCTGAGAGCCGCCGATAGGGACGTAATAGCCGCCACGCTTGCGCATTTCCTCAATAGAAGTTTTTGCCGCCTCTACATCAAAGTCGGGGACAACAGGAACAGACTCGCCCTCGCTCCGTCTTGTCTCGTTGACCAGTTTCATGTAGTTGGGATGGTCTAGCCACTCTTTGAAGCGGGGTTCAAGATGGTTGCGCTCCAGAGCTGCCAGGTAAAGCTCCTTGTTGTTCTGATGTTCTGGAGGAGCAATGCTGGTCTGGTCGGCCTCTCTTACCCACGCTTTGGCCTTAATGTCATGGGACATCTGGGTATAGTTCTTCCAGCCGAAGTGGTCAGCCACGTTCTTGCCGGTGCGGACGATGTGGAAAGGAATAACAACGTCTATCCAGTCCTGATTCAGCGCCCAATCCACCTGTGCGTCGTTTGTGGCTACGAAGGTGCAGCCGACGTTGGGGTACTTCTCGCGCAATTCCTGGGCTTCTTTCCAGTCCGCGCCCTGCATAGCGTCCATTGCCACTCCACCGTTGCCGTCAGCATATCCGAACACGGAGATATTGATGTTCATTCCGGTCTTGGCGAAGATTTTGACGAAATCCAGCTCCTTTGTGTAGCCGAGCATCTTCAGACCGCGCACGGAAGCATCAGTAATCATCTGCATATTTTCAAGGATAAAAGCAGGAGAGTAATCCGAGAAGGAATACATCCGAAGTCCGTAGTGCTGGTTGAGTGCGTCAATACGGTTCTGCTTCCACTTGAGAATATGGTTGTTGTAGGCCACATAACCTACTCGTTTTTTCGCCCACGACGCGCTCTGAGCATAAGCCATTGCGTCCTTGAACTGCCATGCCATATTGCCGCCCTTGGCAAGGCCGGCAGTCATCCTCTGCGTAGACGCGAGGTCTCTACTGGAGATGAGAGGCTTACCGTTCTTCGCGGCATCCGCCCACACATCGAAACGCTTCTTCATCTGAGGAGTATCCTTGCGCCCGTTGAGGAACTTGGTGTACGCCTCACCCTTGCTCATGCCGCCCTTAATGTCATGGACAACTGCGTCTCTCTGTTTGAGATAGTCTCCAAGATATTCACGGTATGCTTTTCTGTCAATTGCGACATAGCAGTACAGACATTCAGGCTTATCGGTGTACTTCCAATACTCCTGAGAGATAGCCAGAGTGTCATCCACAGTCAGAGGTCTGCCCAGCCGCTCTGCCACGGCATCCATAAGAGTATCGACAGCCATGCTTCTGACGCAGACGGTGGTGTTCTCCTCCGTACCGCCATAGCTGCTGTTGCCGATAAACGTGTTGCCCTGCTTATCGGGAGGAAGGCCGAGCGCATTGGCTATATCTGCATCGGTGAAAATATTATAGATTTCCTGCCGTGCAACCGCAGCCGCTTCAAGCTGTTCCTCGGTCAAATGTCCGAGACTGGCGTTTTTCTTCCGCGCTGCTTCCATGAAGTCAGCATTGCGTTCCAGAGAAAACTTAATCTCTACATCTGCGCTGACGGCCTTGTTTTGCTGAATGCGCCGCTCGTCCGAAGCCTTGAGGCTGAAGCGAATATCCGGGCCGTTGGTCGGATTTACTTCGCCAGTTCCGCTGTCTTTCGCAGAATTTCCGGAGTTTTCGCCTCTCTGTGTGCCCCCATCCACTCCATCATTGCGTCCAACTGTTCCGGGCTTTTCAGCGCTGATACGATACCAACTATCGCGTCCTTTTCCACGTCGAAAAGTCGCAAACCAACTATCAAGTGTTTCTGAGCTTCTGAAAGTGCCATTTTCCAATTCCTCCATAAATCTATCTATATCAGCACGATTGCCGTCAGTAATTTTCGCCTTCATCAAGACAGTATAATCCATGAAGGATTCGTTGCTGTAAACATAGAAATAGCCTCGCGTGTATGCATACCACTCAGCGGGCAAATCGCCTTTAAACTGGCGCAGACGTTCAAAACGGTTGTTCTCCATAGTCTCAAGTTCGATGGAACGGCCTCGCTGCGCTCGTCTGGTCTCTCTGGACATATCAGTCTCGGCAGGGGCTCGGATAGGATTGCTCTTGTTGCGGGTCTCGGCAGTAGTTGTCTTTGTGTCCTCCAGGAACTTTTGATAGCCTATCTCGTCGCTCTCACGCTCGGAGAAGATGTTCATGTCTTCCTCAGAGTCGCAGACGAGCTCTGCAAATACCTCTCCCGGCTTCATGCTTGTACCGCCGTAAGCCTCGGCGTACATATTGCAGACGTTCTCAATTTCATCGTCGCTATAGGTCTTGCGCAACCGCTCTCGCACAGCGTTAAGGTCAATCTCGCCCTTGCGAATTTTATCGTGTCCGACCTCATGCCGAAGTATCTGGTCTGCGGTAAACTGTGGATGATCTACCCGTACAAACACTCTGTCACCGCTAATTAGACCGCGCACATAGTCGCCGTTCCTCAGTTGGAGACTACCACCGGCAAAGAATACCACTCGCAGACCACGCTCTTTGGCTATGGCCTTTGCTTTCACCATGGACTCGGTCTCGCCGTTTGCGATTAGGCTTATCGTTGCATTTGTAGAGCCACGGTAGATGCCGAGAGACGCGGTGCTTAAAGACCCTTTTGCTTATCCTGATATTTACATTCATTCGTCATCAGTCAGCTCTATGCAGATGTTAACAGCGTTAGTGACCTCGGCCCTTACCTTCTGGACATACTCGCCCTGCATCTTGTTCATAATGTCCACGGCCTTGAGCTTTGTGTCTGTTTTCTCGTCCTCACTCTGTATTACCTCTGTGAGCCATTCCAGGCGCTTTTGAACGGTCATAATGCCTTTACCGTCTAATTCCGCTCTCAATTCTGCAATCCTCTGGGTAATATCGGGGTTGTTCATTAACTTGCTTGCTTCATCGTTAATGGTTTTATCGCTCATTCGCTTGACGCTGTAAGAGCTTCGGTATGCGTCTGAATAATTCATGCCTTCCAATGCTATGTTTTTTGCAAATTTGTCTTGCTTTGGTGTGAGCATACCTACTCCCCCTTTCTTCACATGTAAAAAGAGGACACGGCCTCCCGCATCCTCTCAAATCGCTATACTACCATATTAGCACGGTTTTTCAGTTATTTCTTCCCGATTTTTTCTCATTTTTTGTTTTCCCCGTTCTATTTTGGGCTATATTGCCATCTTGTATTTTTGTACTCCACGGTATATAGTGTAAGCAGTATGTCTGAATAAATCAGAACGATATGAAGTAGGAGGTCTATTATGGACTGGTCATCGTTAATCGCGTCCATGGCGATATCTCTTATTATCACCGTCTTTGCTTATCTGTTTGTCCCTGTTATACTTTGTCTCCGCGGCAAAAAGTATAAGCTGTCCACCATTAGAAAAATTGTAATAATAAACAGCCTCTGCGTCTGGTTAATCTTTAATGTTATCCGAATCAACGCAGGGGACGATGGCGGTGAAGCCGGAGTAATTTTGTGGTCAGCGGTTGCATACTGGCTTATGAAAAAGAAGTGCCTGGCAGAAGAAACGGAAGAAACTGCGGCGGAGCGTGATGACCCTTGGGACGTGGATAACCGTAGAGAGAAGTCGAAGCGCAAAAGCCCTTGGAAAATTGTCTTTACTGCCATTCTGTCCGTCGTTCTTGTGACATCCGTCTCCATCAGCGCATTGTACCTGATTGAGCAATTCGAGGAACACCAGACCGCCGAAGCACAGCGCGAAAAACCGGTGAGCACATCAACGGTCACACAACAGGCACGGCCAAGACCAACCAGCACAGACCCTTTCATAGTCTATACCGTGAAGGGCGATGAAGAATGGTATCATACATCATCCTGCCATTGTCTGGATGATGCGTATTACACTTCCCGCACCATTGGAATGGCCGAATCTCTAGGCTATTCTCCATGCCCAGATTGCCACTAAAGCCAAAAGGCACAGTAGATTTTACTCTACCGTGCCTTTTCTTTTTTTTTACAGCTCCACTATTCCATATACAGCAATGGTGAATTTCCTTAGTGCCTCATCCTTTTTGCGGTATAAGGTTGCCTGTTCAACGTGCAGCTCGTCGCACAGCCTGGATATATAATCCTTTGGCCTCCGTATATAAAACAGCTCCAATATTCGCCGCTGCTCATCGTCCAGCTCATTCAGCCCCCGTTCTGTGACCGCCACCGCGGCCTTGCTGATATGGTAATTGCGTTTCAGCTCCTCCCGCTTCACGATGTTGTCAAGCAGCATGTCCTCCCGGTGATTGGTGCCGCCGCTCACCGGCTCCGCGTCCGTCCGGGCTGATTTTATCCCGGTAAACTGTTCGTTAAGCGCCTGTAGCTTTTCCGGGATATTAACAAGCGCCGTTTTTCGTGCGTCATAGTCCCGCAGCTTATTCATTGCTTCTGATTGCCATTTCAAATTTTCCCCTCCCAGTCTGCGTATAGGCTCATAAAATCATCCAGAGATATAGTCACAAGCCAATCGCAGTTATTTTTTCTGTGGAATACCGCCGGGATTTCTCCGGGCCGTGCGTCGCGCTTTGACTGCGCCATAGCTGTGTATATGTTCAGCCTTTCAACCCGCTTTGCCTCGATATGTACGCCCGAAAGCCCTACAACGTCCGCGTCACCGTTTGCGCCCGAAAACTGTTGACCGCGACGGCAATCGTAGCCATAATCCCGGAGCCGCCCGGCTGATATCAGCTCCAATCGCCGCATCCGTGAGACGCTGTGCGCATACGGCTGGCCCGGAGACATGACGGAACTGCTGGTTGCCGCTGACAGATTTTCCGCGCAGCTGAATGAAAACCCGCGGGCCACGCCTCACGCCCTGCACAACATGCTGGTGGCGGCTATAGGCGAGGAGAGCATACTCTCGGATATACTTAGCCGGTTTTCTCCGGATATACGAGCTCTGCCTCCGGACAAGCTGCAGCAGCTGGCGGAGCAGCTTAAATACTATCTGGGATACAACAATTCCGTAATAGCCGAAAAGCTGGGCTTCAGCCGAACCACGCTCTGGCGTGCGCAGAAGCAGGGCGACGACCAGTAATCACAAAGTGTCGAAGCGCAGGCATCATACCCGCGCTTCAATATTTCTACAGTCACATGATTATCCAATTTTCTCCGCGCCTCTGGTCATTTTCGCTCCGGCACGGTATAATAGTCCCTGAGGTGAAAGCAATGGATACTGTAATACGCCCCATCGCCCATATTCACAGCGATTTCAAAACCAAATTCGGCATACCCCGCCAAAGCGGGCTGGTAGAGCTGACGGCTGAGATAGTCTTTGAGCCGGAATTCCGGGACATAAACGCTCTGCGCGGACTGGAGGGTTTTTCCCATATATGGCTTATCTGGCAGTTTTCCCAGGCTCTGCGCAGCGGCTGGTCGCCGACGGTGCGCCCTCCCCGACTGGGCGGCAACGTGCGCATGGGCGTGTTCGCCACACGCTCCCCCTTCCGCCCCAACTCTCTGGGGCTGAGCTGCGTGGAGCTGGTGGATATTCTTGAGGATGACCCGGCGTCTCCCCGCCTGCTGGTCTCCGGCGCCGACCTGATGGACGGCACGCCTATCTTTGATATCAAGCCCTACATTCCCTACGCCGACGCCCACTCAGACGCCCGCTGCGGCTTCGCCCCGCCTCCAGAGGACACCGCTCTTCAGGTGGATTTCCCTAGGGAACTGCTGGCCAAAGTCGCCCCGGATAAGCGCGCGGGGCTTATAGGTGTACTGGAACAGGACCCCCGGCCACGGTATCAGGACGCCCCCGAGCGCATCTACGGCATGGCCTTCGGCCCCTATGAGCTGCGCTTTCGCGTGGAGGGGAATGTTTTAGAAGTGGTGGATGTTCTGCCCGCAGGGGAATAAAAGCAGCCGCACCCCAAATCTTTTTCCTCCCCTGTTAGGGGAGGAAAAAGATTGGCGCGGAGCTGTCGGGTGAGCTTAAAATCTCTGAATAACTGCCCAATTCCTCCGACTCAGGCGCGATTTAGTGGCATTATCCCTTCGCCATTTGAATAAGGTGAGCCGCAGGCTCAGCTTATGGCCCTTGGCGAACCGTACTTTCTTTGGAAAGTCTGAAACCCGTTTCTTCAAAGAAATGGGTTTCAGAACACGCCCCTCGCAGCCCGCAGGCTGCGCCCCGTTCTCTCTGTGGATATCGCGCCCACCCCATTGCGCGCCCCTACATGCTCTGAATTAGCTTTCAGCAAATACAAAAACTAAAAGGAGCCTTCCCTTTGGAAGGCTCCTTATTTCAGCACAGTATCAGTTCTATAACAAACACCACGGCGCAGCAGGAGGCGGCCACGGTGAAGAGGCTGGCGCCGAACCAAGCCAGGGCTATGCCCGCTATAAGGGCAACAGCGCCCGCGATGGGGGTCTGGGTTGCGTCCATGATAGCGGGAAAGGTCATCACCGCCAGGGTGACATAGGGCACATAGTAGAGGAAAGACTGGAGAAACCTGTTCTCTATCTGTCTTCGGATGAGCGTGAGGGGCAGCACACGTATGGCGAAAGTGACGCCCGCCATTACGGCCAGATATATGTATACGTTATGCGTCATCGCGCTCCTCCTTTCTGTTCACGGGGAACAGCACCGCCGCCAGAGCGGACAGGGCCACCGTGAGCACTATGGTGCGGGTACCGCTGGAAAGTCCGGACAGCAGGGGCAGGTGCAGGGAGAAATAGCTGAGCGCAAAGCTGAGCACTACCAGCCCCGCCACCACCTTGTCCTTGCGTGAGGGTGGGATAATAACAGCTAAAAACATTCCGTACAGGGCCACGCTCAGGGCACTGACGGCCCGGACAGGCAGCACGTTTCCGGTGATAACGCCTATAGCCGTGCCGCAGGCCCAGCCCGGTATGGCCACCAGCATGGCTCCATAGGTGTAAAATGGATCAAGCGCTCCGGGGCGGGCTATGGATATACCAAAAATCTCGTCGGTAACGTCAAAGCCCACCAGCAGCCGATGGCGCAGAGGCGTATCCGGTGAGAACTTCTGGCTGAGAGCACAGCTCATAAGCAGATATCGTGCGTTTGCTATAAGGGTAACCAGCGCCATCTCAAAATACGAGGCGTTGGCGGCTATTAGTGTAAAGCCCGCGTACTCGCCCGCGGAGGCGTTGTTCAAAAGGCTGGCCAGAAAGCCCTGAAATGCGGTAAGGCCCACCCCCCGGGCCGCTATGCCCAGGGTAAATGATACGGCCAGATAGCCCAGAGCTATAGGCATACCGTCCCGTATGCCCTCCCGCAGCGCCTCGCCGTGGCCTGCAGATATGCGAGGCATGGCGTTTTCTTCTGTCTGCATAATATCCATCCCATCTAAAATTCTGAATTTCGCCGTTTATTATAACTCAGCACTTGATATTCGTAAAACGAATATATATAATGTATATATAAGATTTACTAATGAGGTGTGCTATGGCAACGCGCTACAACGTCTTTCTCCGTGTGATAGAGACAGGCAGCTTCACCCGCGCGGCGGAATCCCTTGGCTATTCCCAGAGTGCCGTGAGTCAGACTGTAAAGGCTCTGGAACAGGAGTTTGGTACCCGGCTCCTCAGCCGGGGCAGGGACGGCATATCCCTAACCGCCGACGGCGAGGCCTATCTGCCCTATTTCCGCGCGGCCGGCGAGGCGGAGAACGCTCTGGAAAAAAAGCGCCGGGAGATGCAGGGGCTGGAAAACAGCACCATACGCATAGGCACTTTCACCAGCGTCAGCCGCAATCTGCTGCCAAAGCTGATGCAGGAGTTCAAGAGCCGCTATCCCGGAGTGCAGTTTGAGCTGCTTCAGGGCGAATACAGCAGCATCAGCCAATGGGTGCGCGGCGGCGCCGTGGACTTCGGCTTTCTGAACGCCCGGTTTTCCACAGGGCTTTCCGTCCAGCCCCTGTATACCGACGCCATGATGGCAGTTTTGCCGCCGGAGCATCCCCTTGCTAAAAAATCCGTGCTGTCCCTGGCCGACCTGGAAAACGAGTCCTTTATTCTGCTGGACGAGGGCGAACACAGCGTGCCCATAGAAGCTTTCCGCAGCCGCGGACTTACGCCGAACATTGAATACAAGGTCACCGACGACTACTCCATCCTGGCCATGGTGAAGCGTGGGCTGGGCTACTCGATTCTATACAATATGGTGCTGGCCGGCTTCTGCGAGGGCGTGGCCGTACGTCCCATACAGGAGCGCCCGGAGCGCACCATAGCGCTGGCATGGCGCCGCTGGGATACCATGCCCCTGGCCTCCCGCCGCTTTGCAGAGTTTATCCCCAAAAGGCTGCCGGAGATTTTGAAGGGACTGGAAGGGTGAAGGGGTCAGGTGAATAATAAGTTCTTCAATCCGTCGCGAAGCGACGCATAAATTCTTCACTATTCATTTTTCATTCTTCACTAAAAAAGCAGCGCCCGGCCGGTCGCTGCTTTTATTTTCTCTTATAGTGGGGTCTTTTTAATTATCGCAAATCTTCGGGGATATTTTTTCGGGGTGGAGCGCTGCTTTTTTATCAGGACTATGCTGTGGTTTATATCCGTGCCGGGAATTGTATATTCAGTCACCCGCTCCAGCTTGCCGCCCAGCAGCTCTATGGCGTTTTCAGCCTCCCGGACTTCCTCGCCGCAGTTGGGGCCCTTCATGGCGGCAAAATAACCTCCCACTTTTACAAAGGGCAGAGCCAGCTCGCACAGCACGCTCAGCCGGGCAACAGCCCGGGACACGGCAGCGTCATACTGCTCGCGGTAAGACACCGCCTCCTCAGCTCTGGCATGTATAGGCTCGGCGTTTGTTATGCCAAGTCCGGCACAGCAGGCGGAGAGAAAATCTATGCGCTTGCCCAGGCTGTCCAGCAGGGTCATTTTCCTGATGCCCGGACAGGCTATCAGCAGAGGCATACCGGGAAAGCCGGCGCCGGTGCCCACGTCTATAACAGTTTTACCGTCAAACGGCAGCTCTTTCAGCAGGGCGGCACAGTCCAGAAAATGCAGTCTGGCCGTGTCCTCCTCGCCGCTTATGGCGGTGAGGTTCATGACCTTGTTGGTCTCCTCCAGGCAGTTGTAGAACCCCCTGAAAGCCTCCAGCTGTTTTTGCGATATATCCAGCCCCAGCTCCGCAAAGCCCTGTGTGAGTATCTGCTCCATATTGCTCCTTATGACTTGCCGCCGAAGCGCTGACCGCACTTGGGGCAGGTTATCTGTATTTTGCCCTTGCCCCTGGGCACTCTGAGGATGTTCTTACAGCTTGGGCAGGTGAAGAATTTATAGTCTCTGGACTGGGAACGGCGGTCACGCCAGTTGCCGAAGGAGCGTTTGGTATCTGACCAAAGGGACAGAAACCGGCGGTTCTCCTCCTGGCGCTTGGCCAGGTCCCTTGACATCATCCTGTATATCACCACAAAAACCAACACCGAGGCTATCAGTCCAAGCAGTCCTATTCCGGTGGACCGAAATGCAATATTCAAAACCAGCGCAGCCACCAGAAGAGCCAGTCCCAACTGGTCGTTGCCATTACGGCCAGACATAAACTGGTAAAGTTTATTCATCTCTCGCTAACCTCCATAACAGGAAAACAGGGTACGCAATTGCTTGCATACCCTGTATTTTAACACGAAATTGTGAACAAGTCTACATTACACTTACATTATGCGTAAAAATCGTGTTCTCCTATGGTGGCCACAAAGGTGCGGGTGTTTGCAAACCAGCTGCTGGCTCCGATGGCGGGGTTTACGAAGAAAAGGCTGTCGCCAACCGGATTGTAGCCCTCCAGACACATTTTCGCCGCGTTCACAGCGCCTTCGCTGGGCTCCATGTATATGGCTCCGGTCTCAGTAACGCTGAACTGCACGCCGTACTGATTATCAAAAATAACATCGTAAACTGTATCCGGACAGGTGGGGTCGGCCACGCGGTTGAGTACCACGTTGCCCACACCAGTCATACCGTCCACAGACTGGTTGCCGGACTCTGCAAAAATAATGCGGCTGAGCCAGTAGAGGTCCTCCTCGTCATAAAAGGTCTCGGCGCTCTCCAGAGGCTTTATCTCCTCTGCACTTACGCGCACCGCCCAGGACTGCTCGTCCCACTCGACCTCGGCACCGAAGCACTTGGCCAGCTCCCGCACGGGAACTATCATAGTGCCGTTGATATTATATATCTCCTCCGTGTGGAGGCAGCGGCCGTTTGCGGTGATATACTCCGCGCCCTCGGTCATGCTGATCTCAATGCCCTCGCCGGTAAAGACAGCTGCGGAATTTTCCTGGTCCCACTCAGTCTCCACCTCATAGCCTATAGCCTCGCAGAAGTCGCCAACAGGCACATAGGTGCTCTCGCCTATTTTCATAGCGGAGCCGGCCAGCTTGTCGTTCACATACACGGGGATCTCCGTATATTTCAAAACGGTGACTTCGCCTTCGCTCTCCCCGGGCATGGACATGGGTACGCTTATAACCTCTGCCTCATCCGAAGCAAATTCCACAGCCGTGAGAGACGCGGCCAGGGCGACGACGGAGGCGCGGTGGGGCTTTACCGTTTCGGTGCTGCCGGCCTGACGCACGGTTTTTTCCGGCACAAGGACAATGTCCGAGGGAGATGCGTTTGCGTCCTCCTCGTCCGCCAGAGCAAATCCTCCGGCAGATACAGTCAAGAGAACGACGCATATCAGGGCAATGAGTTTTTTCAAATTCCTGCTCATATTACGCTCCTAATCTCATGATTGCTTATTAGCAAATCGCAGAAGAAGATACTGCGACTGCCATAATTATCTCACTAAATCGCGTAATATTCAACCGTCATTTTGACCAAACACGCTTTTTCAATTTCAGCATTTTCTCACAATAGCGCAATATTTTGTGGTTTTTTAGCCGATAACCCATTTTACCCGTCTAAATATTGTGTGTGCGTTTTTACCAAAATGAGTTATGTCTACCAACTCCGACAACATCCGACAGGGGTCATACACCGGCTTGTCAACCAACTATGGGCATTATGTAAATCAATTTTCCGGCTACTGGGCGTCCTTCATCAGTTCTTCCAGAGCCATAGCAAGCTGGTCGGGACATGAGGTGCTCTTGGCTCCGCAGCGGATACCGCGCAGACGTTTTGCCGCCTCCTCTACCTTCATCCCCTCTACCAGCCGGGAGATACCCTGTAAATTTCCGCTGCATCCGCCGGTGATATTCACGCTGCGAATCACGCCGTTTTCGGTTTCAATTTCCATCAGTCTTGAGCACACGCCTCTGGGTCTGTAAACAGTAGTCATGGTATAAAACCTCCGTTATTATTTTTATGCTGGGCATTTTACCACAGGTATCGGCAAAATACAAGCCCGCATAGAGCTGCCATAGCCTGCATAGTATATTGTGATACAGCCACGAAAAGGAGGATGCGCTCATGAAAAAGGGACTGACGGCAGCCGTATTGTTTATAGCCTGCACGCAGCTGGCCATAGCCGCCGGAGCGGGAGAGGCGGCTGCCGGCTGGCTGGAGGAGGCCATCACCAGCGGGCGCCTGGTATCGGCCAGTCTGCGCTACGAGCACGGCGAGCCATCCTCCCCCAGGCCCTCTCCCGCCGCTTCTGCCGAGGTTATCCTCACTCAGCACACCATTGTCTCACCCAGTCCATCCCCCACGCCTGAGCCTAAGCCCGCCACCATACGCGGCGAACTGGAGCTGGACAACGCCACCTCCTCCGAAATAGACCCGGAGGCCCTCCTGGCGGGCGGGCTGAGCCTGCGTCTGGCAGACAGCGGCCCGCAGATACTTATTATGCATACTCACGGTACGGAGTCATACACAGCAGAGCCCGGTTGGGAATATGAAGAATCGGACTACGCCCGCACCACCGACTGCGGCTACAATATGATACGGGTAGGCGACGAGCTCGCCGCCGCCTTTGAGGAGCAGGGGCTGCGGGTTATACACGACAAGGGTCTTTACGACTACCCCAGCTACACCGGCTCATATACCCGCAGCGGCGCGGCTGTGGAAGACTATCTTGCACAGTACCCTGATATATCCATAGTAATAGACCTGCACCGGGACGCAATAGGCAGCGGCGACGTGGTGTATAAAACCATGGCTGAAATACCGAACCAGAGCTCCGCCCAGATAATGCTGCTGGTGGGCACAGGAGAAAACGGTCTGAGCCATCCAAAATGGCAGGAAAATCTTAAATTGGCTCTTCTGATGCAGGAGCGCGCCGCCGGAAAATATCCCACGCTGATGCGCCCCCTGGCCATACGCAAGGAGCGCTACAACCAGCAGCTCACCACCGGCTCGCTTATAATAGAGGTAGGCAGCAACGGCAATACGCTGGCCGAGGCCATAACCGCCGTGCGCCTCTTTGCCGAGGCCGTTTCCCCCGCCCTGCTGGAGCTGAACGACTGACATGTACTATTAATATGAGCCGGTATAAAAACCGGCTCTGCGGTGGATAATAGTCTTAACTCACACAGGAGGTAAGACTATGAAAATCAGCGAAATTATGACAAACCGTATCGTCACCGTAGACAAGGATGAGCCTGTTATTGCAGCGGCCCGGCTGCTGAAGCGTCACAACGTAGGCGCTCTGCCCGTAACCGACAGCGAAATGCGCCTGCGGGGCATTATCACAGACAGAGACATTGTACTGCGCTGTGTGGCCGCCGAGGGCGATGTACGCACCACCCGCGTAAGCGAGGTAATGTCCCGCGGCATAATCACTACCGGTCCCTCAGACATGGTTGAGAGCGCCGTGAAAGCCATGAGTCAGGACCAGGTGCGCCGTCTGCCCGTGGTGGAGGACGGCCATCTGATAGGTATGGTAGCTCTCTGCGATATGGCGCGCAGCCGCAGCTGCGAGATGGAGGCAGCCGAAGCGCTCAGCGAAATATCAGCAAATATCCGCAGAAAATAAGGTTTTCACACATCGCACAGAGGGCGGCTTTATGCTGTCCCTGTGCTGTTTTAATTTTATAAAATTAATAATAATTCTTATTTTTGTTATTGACAAAATAAAAATACCGTGCTATATTATAAGCACAGCAAAACAATCATGATTCTCGTAAAGAAAGGAGACGACATGAACCACCCAAGCCGAAAACACAGCAAAAAGCGCGAAGCTATCCTGGATGTTCTCCGCTCCACAACAGAGCATCCTTCGGCCGATTGGGTATACAGCCGCCTCAAGCCCCTTTACCCCGATCTGAGTCTCGGTACAGTCTACCGCAATCTCAATCTGTTTCTGGAAACAGGCGAGATTATCAGCGTCGGTACCGTTGCCGGTCAGGAGCGCTTCGACGCCAATGTTCAGCCTCATCCGCATTTTATATGCACCGCCTGTCACCGTGTTATTGACCTTGACCTGGCGTTTTCAGCCGCCGACCACTACCGCGATATTGAAAACAGTATAGGCGGCCTTGTCAAAAGCGAGTGCGTGTCCTTCACGGGACTGTGCAGCCATTGTGTGAATACGCCGGAAATGTCCGACGCTTCCAATATTTAAATTACAAAAAATAAATAATTATTTCATGGAGGAAAAAATTATGAAGAAATTCGTTTGCTCTGTCTGCGGTTATGTTCACGAGGGCGATTCCGCTCCCGAGGTCTGCCCCATCTGCAAGGCCCCCGCTTCCAAGTTTGTTGAGCAGTCTGCCGAGCGCAGCTGGGCCGCTGAGCACGTCGTAGGCGTTGCCGAGGGTGCTCCCGAGGATATCATTAAGGACCTGCGCGCCAATTTTGAGGGCGAGTGCTCCGAGGTTGGCATGTATCTGGCCATGGCCCGTGTGGCCCACCGCGAGGGCTACCCCGAGATCGGCCTGTACTGGGAGAAGGCCGCCTGGGAAGAGGCCGAGCATGCCGCCAAGTTTGCCGAGCTGCTGGGCGAGGTCGTCAGCGACTCCACCAAGAAGAACCTGCAGGTCCGCGTTGAGGCCGAGAACGGCGCTACCGCCGGCAAGTTCGAGCTGGCCAAGAAGGCCAAGGCCCTGAATCTGGACGCCATCCACGACACCGTCCATGAAATGGCCCGCGACGAAGCTCGCCACGGCAAGGCGTTCGAGGGCCTGCTGAAGCGTTACTTCGGCTAATAGAATACCAGTAAATCAAGCACTTTTGAGAGGGAACAGGGAAACTTGTTCCCTCTCTTTTTATGCTTTGGTGTCCTGC
>JBMNQC010000015.1:0-40559 GCA_050943935.1 Candidatus Heteroscillospira sp.
AGCTTAGAACAGTTGACGCGCTTCAAGAGTATGACCCGGCCATCATCGGTCAGATCGTTGAGAAGGTAATTGTCTACGAAGGAACCCGGATTGAACTGGTCATGAAGAACCAAGACTCTTATGAGGCGGTCTTCGCATTAACTGAGCAAATTAGCGCATAAAATTATTCGGTGGTTGTGCAATATCCCAAATTGCATAGCCGCCGAATAAAATTTTTGTCCCTTACTTGACACTCGCAGAGGGCTATGTCACCGGCACCGCGGCCAAGATGTTCGTAATAGCAGGCCCGGTGATAGTTTTCGGTATGACCGCCAGCGTAATCTATGGCCTTATTTTGTGCCTGCTGCGGTAATCCGCCGAAACGGCGATAAAAAAACTCTTGACAAACCAAAAAGAAGAGCGTATAAAAAAGCGTATAAAACACGAGGAACCGGAAAATAGATCCGTAGACCTTTCAGAGAGCTGCCGGGTGGTGTGAGGCAGCGGGAAAGCGGATCTTAACTGGCCGGGGAGTGGGTACGCTGAACCGATGAGAAGTAGGCTGCACGGAGTTCCACCGTTAAAGGGAATAGCGATCGCTTTAGGGCCGTCGTGAAAGAGGGCACAAATTTGTGCTGAATCAGAGTGGTACCGCGGAATATTTTCGCCTCTGACATCCGTATAGGATGTCGGAGGTTTTTTTATTTTCCGAGAGCATCACAGAAAATGGAGGAAAGAATATGGAAAAACAAATCGCAGTTATCAGAGGCGATGGGATAGGTCCCGAAATAGTCGGAGAGGCCGTCCGGGTGCTGGAGCGCGTGGCTGAAAAATTCGGGCATACGTTTTCCTATGCCGAAGCCCCAATGGGCGGATGCGCCATTGATACATACGGGGACCCGCTGCCCGACGCGAGCCTCAGGACCTGCCTGGAGGCGGACAGCGTGCTGCTTGGCGCTGTCGGAGGTCCGAAGTGGGAACAGGTGGACAAGAACATCCGCCCGGAAAAGGGCCTGCTGCGGCTGCGCAGCGGCATGGGCCTTTATGCAAATCTGAGGCCCGCCCGGATGTTTAAGCAGCTTGCGTCAGCATCTCCGCTGCATCCGGACGTGGTGGATGAGGGCATCGACTTTATGGTGGTGCGGGAGCTAATAGGCGGAATTTACTTCGGTGAGCATAGGACCGAAGCGGTCGGCAGCGAGGAGCTTGCCACGGATGTGATGGCCTACAGCACCCACGAAATAGAACGTATCGCCCGCGTGGCGTTTGAAACGGCGCGCAAGCGCGGCCGCCGCGTGGTTTCCGTGGATAAGAGCAACGTGCTGGATTGCTCCCGCCTCTGGAAAAAGGTGGTCAACCGTGTTTCCGCGGAATATCCGGATGTGGAGCTGACACATATGCTGGTGGATAACTGCGCCATGCAGATAGTCCGCAAGCCGAGCCAGTTTGATGTGCTGCTGACGGAGAACATGTTCGGCGACATTCTTTCCGATGAGGCGAGCATGATTACCGGCTCCATCGGCATGATACCCTCCGCCAGCATGGGAGACGGCACCCGCGGCCTGTACGAGCCTATTCACGGCAGCGCGCCGGATATCGCGGGGCGGGATATGGCAAACCCCATCGGAACCATCCTCTCCGCGGCTATGATGCTCCGCTATTCCTTCGATATGCCGGCCGAGGCCGACGCGGTGGAGCAGGCGGTGTCCTCGGTGCTGGACTCCGGCTGCCGCACGGCGGATATCTGGTCCGAGGGAACCACGAGAGTGGGCTGCAGAGAGATGGGCGAGAAAATCGCCCGGGCAATTTAATTACGGTCAGCTGATTAGGAGGAGAGAAAAATGATATCCAATGTTATTCCCATTTGTTCACTGCTGGTGCTGGTGGCGGTTATCGGCCTCAGCGTTATTACAAAAAAGAACGCCGGTATTCTGGCAATCATTGCGGCTTTTATTTTCGCATCTGTTGCCGCGGCCAACGGCGTTGATATAAAGGTAAGCAAAATCGTAGCCGCCGGCTGGCCCATGTCCGTGTTCTTCATCGTGCTGGCGACCACCTTCATGTTCGGCATTGCCAACCTTAACGGCACCACGGAGGCGCTGAGCCAGAACATCGCCTGCCTTGCCCGGGGCAACGCCAAGCTGCTGCCTATCCTCTTTTTCGTTCTGGGCGCTCTGATTTCCGGCGCCGGCGCCGGAGGCCTGATTGTGGCGGTTATCATGCCCATCGCTCTGTATGTGTCGGAGGAAAATAAGATTTCCCCAATTATGATGAGCCTGGTGACAATGGGAGGCATAATGGTTGGCGGCCTCTCTCCTCTGGCCATAAACGGCATAGTCGCGAAGCAGCTGGCCGCGGAGCAGGGACTTACCAACTACACACCGATGTGGATGGCTTACGGCGTCAGCATGACCGTGTTTTCCGCCGCGGCCTATCTGCTGTTCGGCGGACTGAAGCTGAAAAACACGGGAAATATTCCCTCGTTTGTGAAGTTCAATCACAATCAGGTAATAACCATTATTGGAATCGCCGTGGTGCTGATTGCCGTTATGTTCTTCAAGCAGGACATTGGCCTGATGTGCTTCACCTGCGCCGGAGTTCTCCTGCTGCTGAATGTGGCCGACCAGAAAAAGGCGATAGCGTCCATCCCCTGGGCCACTATCCTGCTGATAGGCGGCATGGCTGTGCTCATAAACGTGGTTAAGACCTGCGGCGGAATAGACTTCTTGTCCGAAAAGCTCTCCGGCATCATGGGCGCGAAGTCCGCCCAGCCCATTTTTGTTATTCTGGGCGGCCTGATGGGCGCTGTTTCCAGCGGAACCGGCGTGGTTATGCCCACCCTCATCCCTCTGGCCTCCGAGCTTGCGGGCGAGCTGGGTACTGTTTCCGCCATGCGGCTTGTGATAGGCGTTATAGTGGGCACCAACGGTGTGGTAATAAGCCCCCTGTCCACAGTCGGCGGTATCGCCGTGGGCAGCGCACCGGAGTCTGTGGATAAGGACAAGCTATATAACCAGCTGCTGATTGCCGCTGTCAGCTTCATACTGCTTAGTGCGCTGGCCTCCGCAGTTGGCCTGTTTACTATCTTCGGCTAAATAAGAGGTACTCGGCACGGACTGAAAAATCCCCCGGAAGGGGGATTTTTCAGTCCGTGGGTTTTCTTTTATTCCCGTGTATTATACAATAGAGATAAAGAGAGGGGGTACGCAGGGCATGGATGAGCTGGAGCTTATAGCCCGGCTGAGGGACAGGGACGAGAGCGCGCTGGAGGAGCTGCTGCGGCACTACAGGCCGCTTATGCGCTATATCATCGCCCCGCTGCTCCGGGACGCCCGGGAGCGGGAGGAGTGCCTCAGCGACATCTCCCTGCGCGTCTGGGAGAAAATAGAGCTGTACGACCCGGAAAAGGGCGGCTTTAAAAGCTGGCTCACAGCGCTCACCAGGAACACAGCTCTGAACCGGGCCAGAAAGGGGACGCCGGACGAGGAGGAACTTTTGGAAAAATACCCCGGCGGCGAACACCCGGAGGAGAGGCTGCTCCGCCAGGAGAAGTACGAGGCGCTTAAAAACGCTCTGACCTCTCTGCCCAGGGAGGAGCGGGCGCTGTTTTACCGCAAATATTATTATATGCAGCCCACGGCTCAGATAGCCTCGGAGCTGGGACTTACCGAGCGGGCTGTGGAGGGCAGGCTTTACAGACTGAAGAAAAAGCTGCGCAGGGCGCTGGGAGGTGACGACCTTGGATGAAAACAGACATACTGCCGACACTCAGCTGGATGAGCTGCTTGCGGAGGGCGCGGCGCTGCTGCCTCCCGATGATGAGGTGGTGAGCGAAATAACACCGTGGCGTCACGCCATGGACAGGGTGATAGTGGGACTCGGCATGAGCACCCTGACGCTGAATTTTCTGTGGCTGAACTATCTGCTGCCCGCCATAGGCGCGGTGCTGCTGGTGCTGGGCTTCCGCTCCCTGCGCCGGGAGAACGGCTGGTTCCGCCTGTGCTGGATACTTAGCATAACAGAGACGGCAATATTTGTGCTCGGTCTCGGCGTAAACGCCACTATCTGGCACGGTGAAATGCTCACATTCCTGGGCTGGGGCAAGATGAGCCTTCGCGTTCTGATGCTTATTGGTCTGCGCCAGGGACTTATAGCCGTGCAGCGCAAGGCGGGGATGAAAAAGGACGCGGGGCCTGCCACGGCGCTGCTGCTGTGGTGCGGACTTGCGGCGCTTTTGGGATATGTACAGTACAGCGGACTTATCATCGGCGGACTGGTAGTGCTGGCCTATGTGCAGATACTGCGCTGTCTGTCCAAACTGTCCGGGGAGATAGACCAGGCGGGCTACGCCATAGAGGCCGCCCCCGTGCGCATTGGGGACGGTACCCTGCGCCTGTGGCTGTTTGCCGCCATGGCTCTGGCGCTCACGGTGGGCTTTGCGTTTTTCAGCTATTATCCCATGGACTGGCAGCCCGCCGGTACCCAGACGGAGAATACGGAGCTGCGCCAAGAGCTGCTGGAGCTGGGCTTTCCCGAGGATGTGCTGAACGATCTGACCGATGAGGACATAGCCGCCTGCGCCGGGGCAAAGCGGATAGTCAGCGACGTCTGGGAAAACCCGGTGAACGACGGACGGGAAGTGCGGACGACAGAGGGGAGCTACACCCAGATTCACACGGAATACGACGTAAAGGAGCTGCGCACCACAGGCGTGGCCGTGGAGCTGCCCGGAGATAGGGGCGGCTGGAAGATATTCCACCACTTCCGATGGGTGGTGCACCCCGGCTTCCGGGGCACGGAGGCCCTGCAGCTCTGGCCCACGGACAGGATAGACGAGGGATGGAGCCCCGCAGAAAACCTCACCGGACGGCTGCTGTGCGAGATTGACGGCGTGACTAAAACAGCGCCCTATTACAGCCTTGGAAGAGAATCCTACATCAGCAACAGCTTCATGTGGGGCGAGAGACAAAATAACGATGTGTTCGCCTGCTTCTCCCTGCCCCGGAAGGGCGAAAACTGCCGGGGCTATGTGTCCTACGAGGTGCGGGAAAACAATGAGGACTATATAATAGACTCCTGGGTGAACTACGTCCACCAGCGGGGCTATCTGCAATACCCGGTGATGACGGCGGCGGAGCGGCGCATGAGAGGCGGCTTTAACGACAGCGTATTTTTCACCGTGCAGGACGCCCTGCAGTTTTACCCCGCGGATGAAAATCCCCAGACCTTCCGCCAGGAGAACGGACTGACCTATGACTAAAACACAGGACGCCACTTTAGGAGGGTGTTCGTAAAACAGTTAAGGGCCGGGTATCTGAAAGACAGATACCCGGCCTTTTCTTCGTATGGATAAGTACAGCAGAGCGTCTCCCGAGGCTCCCTTGTGTAAAGGGAGCTGTCAGCGAAGCTGACTGAGGGATTGCCAACCCCTCCGCCCCTGCGGGGCACCTCCCCTTACACAGGGGAGGCTTTTGGTGTATCAGAGCGTGTAGGGGCGCCCATTGCGCGCCCGTGTGCTGCGGTGAAATTAGTTCGTACTGCATGGTCGTGTTCTGAAACCCATTTCTTTAAAGAAACGGGTTTCAAACTTCCCAAAGAACTTGCCTGAGTCGGATACTCTTTTGGGCCTCGCCGACGCGCACAACGCGCTCGTGCGGCGGTGGATGTGAGTCATGGCCTGCGTCGAAGTGTAGTGCTGTCAGGTGAGCTTAATGCTGAAATCTACTGCCCAATTCCATCGAATCAGGCGCGACTTACGCCGCACTAACACTTCGCCATTTGAGTAAGGTGAGCCGAAGGCTCAGCTTACGGCCCATGGCGAACGGTAAGTTTCTTTGGCGGGCGACACCGTTTCTTTTAAAAGAAATGGGGTCGCACTACGCAGCCATCAGGCTGCGCCACGTTCTCTATCTGAGAATCACATGGGCGCGCAATGGGCGCCCCTACACGTTACGAATGAGTTTTCCGCAAACCTGACAGTTTAAACCCTTCCGGCAGGAGAACGGATTGATGTATGACTAAGCACATCCCGCCGCGAAAGCCGCGGGCAATAAAAAACTATTGACTTTCGCGCTTAAAAGTGATAGAGTGAGATTATCATAAAAAGAGGTGTCCGATTCGTGAGCTTTGCCGTGAACTATGCATACAGCTATTACCGCCGCGTGAGCAGCGGAATATTGCTGTGCCCGTAAACGGACGGCGACGGAATCGTATTTTTCCGCGGCTGCCTTGGGGCGGCCGCTTTTTCATTGCTTGGAGGTATTTATCATGGAGAAAACAATAGCTGTAATAGGCCTGGGACTCATAGGCGGCTCCGTGGCCATGGCCCTGCGTGGCTTTGAGGACTACACGGTGGTGGGTGTGGATACAGACGGGGCCACTCTGAATTTTGCCCGCGCCCACGGCGTGGGCGACGTGGTGACGGACGACGCCCTCTCAGCCGTACGGGGGGCGGATGTGACCTTTCTGTGCCTGCATCCCCGTGCCATAGTTGATTTTATGGCGGAGAACCGGAACGAATTTAAATCCGGCAGTCTGGTAACGGACGTCTGCGGCATAAAGACCGCCGTCATGGAGGGCGCGCGGGTGCTGCCGCCCCAGGTGGATTTCATAGGCTGCCATCCCATGGCGGGCAAGGAGACCTCCGGCGTGTTCAACGCGGACAAAAACCTGTTCAAAAAGGCCCACTTCATCATAACGCCCCGGGCGGAGAGCCTGCCGGAGCACATAGACCTCATGGAGCGCATGGGCAGGCACATGGGCTTCCGTGACCTGGTGAACACCACTCCCGAGCACCACGACGCAATAATCGCCTACACCAGTCAGGTGATGCACATTCTGGCCGTGGCCGTCTGCGACGACCCGGACCTGTTCTCCTGCCGGGGCTTCGAGGGCGGCTCCTTCCGGGACTGCACCCGGGTGGCGGCTCTGGATGTGCCCCTGTGGACGGAACTGTTTTCCATGAACTCCAGGGCTTTGACGGGCGTGATACGCCGCCTTGAGGATAATCTCCGCTCCTACAGGGAGACAATAGAGCGGGGCGAGAGCCGCGCCCTGTCCGACAAGCTGGAGTTCTCCGCCGCCAGAAAGCGGAGGATGAATCTGGAGGTGTGACGGCGGGGGAGGGAGTTAGTGAAAAGTGAATAATTGCGGCGTCGCTGCGCGACATATTTAAAAAATTTTCTTCCCCTAACAAGGAAACTGCTTCTGTTGAAGGTGCGGTGCTGTCGAAAAACAAAACCGGGTCCGGCGTTATGCGTCGGGCCCGGTTATATTTATCTTCTTTTTAAAATCTCATCCAGCAGGGCGTGGGCGGCCTCGTCCTTGCTCATGAGGGGCAGGGCGGTCTCGGTATCGGGGGTGATAAGGGTGAGCACGTTGGTCTCCACTCCGAAGCCCGCGCCGGCGTCCCGGAGGTTGTTGGCGGCTATCATGTCCAGATTCTTCTTTTTCAGCTTTTTCCTTGAGTTTTCCAGCATATCCCGGGTCTCCATGGAGAAGCCGCAGAGGAACTGTCCGGGCTTTTTGTGTCCGCCCAGCCAGGCCAGAATGTCCTGAGTGCGTTCCAGACGAAGGCACAGGTCATCGTCCGTGCCGGATTTTTTTATCTTGTCCCCTGCCACAACTGCGGGGCGGTAATCCGCCACGGCTGCGGCTTTGATGATGATATCCTGCTCACCGCCGCGGCCGGTGACGGCCTCGAACATATCCTGAGCCGTGGTGACGGGCACAAACTCGCAGAAGGCGGGGCGCGTAAGCTCCGTGGGGCCGGACACCAGAGTTACCCGGGCGCCGCGCATGGCCGCGGCCCGTGCTATGGCGTAGCCCATTTTTCCGCTGGAGTGGTTGGTCATAAAGCGCACGGGGTCAAGGGCCTCCCGGGTGGGACCGGCGGTGACCAGCACGCGCAGGCCCTCCATGTCCTTCTCATGGCCCAGCTCATGGACGACATATTCCAGCAGCTCCTCCGGCTCGGGCATCTTGCCCGCGCCAACGGCACCGCAGAGCAGCCTTCCGCTGGCGGGGAAGATGATATTCCAGCCGTATTTACTGAGAGCGGCCAGATTGTCCTGAGTTACGGGATTTTCGTACATTCCGGTGTTCATGGCGGGGGCGGCGTATTTGGGGCAGCGGCAGGCCAGCACGGTGGTGCTGAGCATATCGTCCGCCAGACCGTGGGCCAGCTTGGCCAGAATATTGGCTGTCGCCGGGGCTATGAGCACCATGTCCGCCTGCTCGGCAAGAGCTATGTGCTCCACCTTGTAGCTGTGATTGCGGTCAAAGGTGTCCACGGCGGTGCGGTTGCCGGTGAACTGCTCAAACAGCAGGGGGGAGATGAACCGGGTGGCGTTCTCGGTCATAACCACCTGCACGTTGCAGCGGAGCTTTGTGAGCGCCGATACCAGCGCCACGCTTTTGTAGCAGGCTATGCCGCCGGTCACTCCCAGCAGCAGGGTTTTGCCTTTAAGCATAGGGTTTCCTCACTTTCCGAGCGCCAGCTCATACAGTTCGTTTTTGCCGAAGCCGCTGTCGGCCGCGGCCTTCTTGCAGGCGACTTTGAGGCTGTCTCCCGCCCCGCGGTACCGGCTGACCAGCTCCAGAGCCTGCTCTATGGTCATGGCGGCCTCCTCTTCCTCGGGGGCGCCCGCCAGCACCAGTACGAATTCGCCCTTGGGGGGCTGGGCGGTAAAATGCTCTACAGCGCCTGACAGGGTGGTGCGCAGGGTCTCCTCGTGGAGCTTGGTTATCTCCCGGCATAGGGATATCTGCCTGTCGCCGCCGAAGTATTCGGCCATGTCCTCCAGAGTGCGCAGAAGCTTGTGGGGCGCCTCGTAGAACACCATGGTGCGCTTTTCGCTCCTCAGGGAGTCCAGATGCTCAAAGCGGCTGCGCTTGGCGGTGGAGAGAAAGCCCTCGAAGCAGAAGCGTTGGGTGCTCAGGGCGCTGAGCGCCAGAGCGGACACCACGGCGCTGGGGCCGGGCACAACCACTATCTCCACACCGGACTGGGCGCACAGCCGGACAAGATCCTCGCCCGGGTCGCTTATGGCGGGCATGCCCGCGTCGGTCACCAGCGCGCAGCTCTCGCCTGCCAGCAGCCGGGAAAGGATGCGTTCGCCGCTCTGAGCGCGGTTGTGCTCATAATAGCTCACCAGAGGCTTTTTTATTCCAAAATGGTTCAGCAGCTTCATGGATACCCGGGTGTCCTCGGCGGCGATGAAGTCCGCCTCCTCAAGAACACGCTGGGCCCGGGGAGAGAAATCCCCCAGATTTCCTATGGGTGTGCCCACCAGATACAAAATTCCGCTCATATTTTGCTCTCCCTGTGATACAATTGCCGTATTTCGGCGCTGTCGCCGCCGCTCAGCTCCGTAAGCACCAGCGGAGCATCCACGGCAAGACCCGGCTTCGCGCCGCGCCTGAATTCGATAAGCGCCAGATTCGGCGCCGCATCGTATTTATATTGTACCATACGCAGGCGCTTGGGCTCAAGCCCCGCGGCGGAGGCTGTGCAGAATATTTCCGAAAGCCGCTCCGGACGGTGCACCATGCAGAAGGCGCCTCCCCAGCGGCAGAGCCAGGCCGCCGCCCGGCACAGGTCGGCCAGAGTGCAGCAGATCTCCTCCCGGGCTATGCGCCGGGCCTCGTCCGGGGCGGAGAAGCCGCCGGACACGGGGAAATAGGGGGGATTGGACACCACAAGGTCGTATTCCCCGGCGGTGAGCAGGCTGCGGTATTCGCGCAGGTCGCCTGTGATGACCCGGGCGTTTTCGCAGCCGTTCAGCTCCAGATTCTTACGGCAGACCTCCGCCGCCTGGGGCTGTATCTCTATCCCCGTCAGCCGGGAACGGCTGCAGCGCAGAGCCAGCAGCACGCTGAGCACGCCGCCTCCGCAGCCCAGATCTATGATGCTCCGGGGATTTGAGTCCTTTATAAAACCGGAGAGCAGCACGGAGTCGGTGCCCAGCCGGAAGCAATCGGCGCTTTTCAGCAGCTTTGGGCCTCCCGGCCACAGCTCGTCAAAATTCATAAAAGTCTCCTTCATATTAAAAACGGGCGGTATGAAACCATACCGCCCGTTGGCAAGTCAGTGTCGCAATTACTCCTCGACAATAGCCTCGGTGGGGCACTGCTCGGCGCAAGCGCCGCAGGAGACGCAGACGTCTGCATCAATGACATAGATGCCGTCACCCTCGGAAATAGCCTCGGTGGGGCACTGAGCGGCGCAGGAACCGCAAGCGACGCAAGCATCAGTAATCTTGTAAGCCATGTGAACTAACCTCCATTCTGTTTTGAACGGCGGACAGGCCGCCAATCTAATAAAGTACGAATCCATATTACCACAAAAAATTAAAAAAGCAACTACAATTTTTGCACCTTCCGGCTTTTTCAGGAAAAGCGTTATTTTCAATAGTCAAATTTGAGAAAAAACGTGTGAGCGTGAGAAAAACAGAGCATTTTAAAGCTTGGTGTGAAATGCAGATTGATAATAGTCAGGAATGGTCAAAAATAAGCGTTGCAAAACTGACCAATACTGACTATTATATAGACAAAGGTCAAGAATAGTCAGAAAGGGGTAAGGACATGGCGACCAGCGATTTGATAGCCAGATTTATAATGGAGGAGCTTGACAGCCAGGGCTTTGCGGAGCTGCAGCGCGCGAGCCTGGCGGAGCGTTTCTCCTGCGTGCCCAGCCAGATAAACTATGTGCTGTCCACCCGGTTTTCCCCTGAGCGGGGCTTTGTGGTGGAATCCAGGCGGGGCGGCGGAGGTTATATCCGCATACGCCGGGTACAGCTTACACCGGGGCAGCTGGTGATGCATATCGTGAACTCGGTGGGCGACAGCCTGGATACGGCCACGGCCGAGGCGTTCGTATCAAACGCCCTGTCTATGGATGTGCTGGACCGGCAGAGCGCCAGACTTATCCTGGCCTCCGTTAGCGACGCCGCCCTGCGGCCCGTGCCAAGACAGTATCGGGACGCTGTGAGAGCGTCTATCTTCAAGCAGATGCTCATAACAACTATTTCTTAAAAGAAAGGATGTTAATATTATGAAATGTGAAAAATGCAATGAGAGAGAAGCCAACTTCTTCTATACTTCCAATATAAACGGCAATGTGACAAAGAGAAGCCTGTGCAGCCAGTGCGCGGCGGAGGAGGGACTTGCAGACAGAGGCGGGGATATGTTCCGCGATTTCTTCCGCAGCCCCTTTGAGATGCTCAATAGCTTCTGGGACGACGGCTTCTTCGCTCCCGCCTCCATGCTGGGCACGCTTACCCGCCCCGTGATAGGGGACGCGTCTCCCGTGAACACCGGAAACATTCCGGCGGACGCCGGAGAGGACATGAAGAAAAAGCGCCGTCTGGTGCAGCTCAAGGCCCAGCTCCGGAACGCCGTGGAGTCCGAGAACTTTGAAAAGGCCATAGAGCTTAGGGATGAGATTCGCAAAATGGAGAAAAGCGCGTAAGGGCCTAAATTCCACCTCCCCTAACAGGGGAGGAAAAGTTTGGCGCAGTCTTCGGACTGCGAAGTGCGACCCCATTTCTTTCAGAAAGAAACGGTGTCGCCCGCCAAAGAAACTTACCGGTTCGCCAAGGGCCGTAAGGTGAGCTGGCGCTCACCTTACTCAAATGGCGAAGTGTGAGTACCGACTAAATCGCGCCTGAGTCGATGGAACTGGGCAGCGGAGTTCAGCGTGAAGCTCACCTGTTGGCATTGTACCCAGACGCAGGCCAGGGCTTGCAACTACCGCCGCACGAGCGCGCTGTGCGCGTCGGCGAGGCGCAAAAGAGTATTCGATTTAGGCAAGTTCTTTGGGAAGCCTGAAACCCGTTTCTTTAAAGAAATGGGTTTCAGAACACGACCCCCGCCCACCGCAGGCTGCGCCCCGTTATCCCGTTCCATGTTGTCAGGGGAGGAAAAGTTTAGCGCGGTCAAAGCTTTAAATAATCCTAATTATAGTTTATTTTCCCGCACAAATGCGGATATTTGATACAAAGGAGTGATTTACCATGCGTAATTCCGATAGATTCACCGAAAAGGCAAAGAGAGCGATTACATTGGCGCAGGAGGCGGCCGGCGAGCTGGGCCACAGCTATGTGGGCAGCGAGCATCTGCTGCTGGGCATCGCCCGTGAGGGCGAGGGCCTGGGCGCCAAGGTGCTGCGCGACAGCGGCATAGACGATAAGCTGGTCATGGAGCTTATAGAGCGCTTCGTGGGCCGGGGCGTGCCCGGCACTCCCGCCCAGGGGCTGACGCCAAGGGCAAAGCGCGTAATAGAGCTTGCCATGGCGGACGCTGCCCGACTGGGCCACAACTATGTGGGCACGGAGCATATGCTCATGGGCATACTGCGCGAGCCGGACAGCAGCGCCGCCCGGCTTATCACCTCTCTGGGCATAGATTTGAACCGCCTGTATACCGACCTCATGAGCGTGTTCGGCAACCCCGAGTCCAAGCCCCGGACAAACCAGGGCGCGGCTCAGCGCAGCCGCAGAAGCGGAGCCTCCACCAAGACCCTGGACCAGTATAGCCGCGACCTCACCGAGATGGCTGAGAAGGGCGCCCTCGACCCTGTTATAGGCAGGGAAAAGGAGATAGCCCGGGTGATACAGATACTCTCCCGCCGCACCAAGAACAACCCTGTGCTCATAGGCGAGCCGGGCGTGGGCAAAACCGCCGTGGCCGAGGGCCTGGCTCAGAAGGTGGCCTCCGGCGATGTGCCCGAGGACCTGAGAAGTAAGCGCATTGTGTCCCTGGACCTCACGGGAATGCTGGCTGGCACCAAGTACAGGGGCGATTTTGAGGAGCGCATCAAGGCCGTGCTGGAGGAGGTCCAGAAGGCCGGCGACGTCATACTCTTCATAGACGAGCTTCATACTATTATAGGCGCGGGCGCCGCCGAGGGCGCAATAGACGCCGCCAATATCATAAAGCCCGCCCTGGGCAGGGGCGAGATCCAGATCATCGGCGCCACTACCCTGAACGAGTACCGCAAGTATATCGAAAAGGACGCCGCTCTGGAGCGCCGGTTCCAGCCCGTCACCGTGGATGAGCCTACGGTGGAGCAGAGTATAGCCATAATCCGTGGACTTAGAGACAAATACGAGGCCCACCACAAGCTGAAGATTTCCGACGAGGCCATAGAGGCCGCTGTGAAAATGTCCTCCCGCTATATAAACGACCGCTTCCTGCCCGACAAGGCCATAGATCTGGTGGACGAGGCCGCCTCCCGTGTGCGTATGAAGAGCCACACCGTGCCCGACGATCTGCAGACCATCGAAAAGCGAGTGAACGCCATAGTCTCCGAAAAGGAGGCCGCCATACAGGCTCAGGACTTTGAGCAGGCCGCCACTCTCCGTGACCGTGAGAAGGAGCAGCGCGAGGCTCTGGACAAGGCCCGCAGCGACTGGGAGAAGCGCCGGGGCGGAGCGCGCGGCGCCGTGAGCGCCGAGGATATAGCCGAGGTTGTCTCCGGCTGGACGGGCGTGCCCGTCACCAGCCTTACCGAGGACGAGAGCACCCGCCTTATGAAGATGGAGGAAACCCTCCACAAGCGTGTGGTGGGTCAGGACGAGGCCGTTTCCGCTGTGGCGAGAGCCATACGCCGCGGCCGTGTGGGTCTTAAAGACCCCAAGCGTCCCATAGGCTCCTTCCTGTTCCTGGGTCCCACCGGCGTGGGCAAGACCGAGCTGTGCAAGGCTTTGGCCGAGGCTGTATTCGGCGATGAGAACGCCATGATACGCATAGATATGTCCGAGTTCATGGAGAAGCACACCGTGTCCAAGCTCATAGGCTCGCCTCCGGGCTATGTGGGCTACGACGAGGGCGGTCAGCTTACCGAAAAGGTGCGCCGCAAGCCCTACAGCGTTATCCTGTTCGATGAGATAGAGAAGGCCCACGAGGATGTGTTCAACATCATGCTCCAGATAATGGAGGACGGTCTGCTCACCGACTCTCAGGGACGCCATGTGAACTTCAAGAACACCATTATCGTAATGACCTCCAACGTGGGCGCCAAAAACATCACCGAGGGCCGGAAGCAGCTGGGCTTCACCCATGAATCCGGCGAAAACGGCGGTGTGAAGGACGTAAACGAGATACGCGAGCTGGTCATGGGCGACCTGCGCCGTACCTTCCGTCCGGAGTTCCTGAACCGTATTGATGATATTATAGTGTTCCACCAGCTCACTAAGGAGAATATCCGCGCCATTGCCGCCAATATGCTGGTGACTGTGGAAAAGCGTATTGCCGAGCTGGGCATCACCCTCACCGTCACGGATGAGGCTCTTGATAAACTGGCCGACAAGGGCTTCGATCCCGTCTACGGCGCCAGACCCCTGCGCCGGGCCATACAGACCGCCATTGAGGACAGCACTGCCGAGCTGGTGCTCCAGGGCAGCCTGAAGCACGGCGACAAGGCCGAGGCAAAAATACAGGACGGCGAGATCGTGGTTGCAAAAGCGGAATAAAAAAGAAAGCTCCCGGGGAAAACCGGGAGCTTTTTTAGTGAATAGTGAATAATGAATAGTGAATAATTGTTGTGGCGCTGGCGCGCCGGTTTAAATTCTTTGCCGTGCCATCAATAGAAGTGTAGGGGCGCGCATTGCGCGCCTGCGATATCCGCAGCGGGAGAACGGGGTGCAGTCTGCGGTGGACGGGGGTCGTGTTCTGAAACCCATTTCTTTAAAGAAACGGGTTTCAGGCTTCCCAAAGAATCTGCCTAAATCGTATACTCTTTTGGGCCTCGCCGACGCGCACAACGCGCTCGTGCGGCGGTGGATGTGAGCCCCGGCCTGCGTCTGGGTAAAATAGTGCCGGGTGAGCTTCACGCTGAACTCTATTGCCCAATTCCACCGACTCAGGCGCGATTTAGTCGCACACCGCAGCCCTCAGGCTGCGCCCCGTTCGTCCGTTAAGCTCAGCCCAACTTTTTTCTTACCCTGTTAGGGTAGGAGGGGAGCTTCGCGGAGCGGATTCCGCGAAAATGCGGAGGGGAAAATGAGAACGCCCGTGTTCCGAATCAGTACAAATACATCATGAGACATGTGACTATTAAGGTGCTTATTATGCTGGTAACGGATATAACGGTGTTTGCCAGAGCGTAGTTGCCGTCTATTTTGGCGGTATAAACTGCGCCGAACAGGGTGGAGGATGAGAAGCTTACAAACAGCAGCGCCATCCTCATGGTCTTGTCAAAGGGCAGCAGGAACCAGCAGATGAGAGCCAGAGGCACAGCCATGATATAGCGGTAGCCCACCGCTTTCATAAGCAGCTTCAGCTCGCTCCGTGATATGCGCAGATTCATGCCTATGCCCACAGAGAGCATAGCCAGAACGGTGTTTGCGGGGGCGATAAGCCGAGCCGGAGCCATGATGAACTCAGGAAGGCGTATACGAAGCAGACAAAGAGCTGTAGCGGTGAAATAAATTAAAAAAGGGAAGGAGTGGAGCAGCTGGCTTACTACATACCGCGGTGTTATTTTCCCGCGCTCGCTTAGTACGGCTGAGGCCACTATGTAGCAGAATACCGATGTTGTGACGCAGTTGCCTATATCAAACAGAGATACGGCAACCACGCCCGCGCTCGGAAGAAGATTCTGGGCGAACACCAGGGAAAAACCGCCGGTGTTGTAGGCTGATGAGTTGAGTATCAGAAAAGCGCAGTCCTGGCGGCTTTTATTCCGCTGAGTGCATGTGATAAACAGACAGGTAAGAAAAAAGAATACAATTGCCAGAACAGGGAGCACGGCAAATGAAGCGTCTATTTGAAAACCGTCGAAATTCAGCAGTATGGCGGCGGGCAGGGCCACGTATATTTGTATGTTAGTTACTGTCCGGAAATCGTCGCGCTTTACCAGTCCGGTCATGCGCAGCAGATTACCTATTATAATTATGGCGAACATGCTCAGTATTCGGGTCAAAGCTTCGTTCAAAGTGTGGACACATCCTTTCGTATTAGGTCAGTTTATATTAAAAAAGAGCCTAAATCAAGAGGAGGATGAAAAAAATCCCGGGAAAAAGCTTTTTCCCGGGATTTTTTATTAAAGAGGTTCGGCGGGCTTATCCCTGATAATCCACAGTCACGACGGTGACGGCGGGGACCTCGTCGGTCTTGTCGGAAACGGTGATGTCACCGGAGACTATCTTGTCGAAGACTTCCTGATACTGCTCCACGGTGAAGGTGTCGAATCTCCAGCTCTCCTCGGCGGTGGGCAGACCCACGCAGCCGACCTTGGCGCCCAGCACCTGCTGTACGCCGGCATAGTCCTCAGGCCATGCCATGCCGTTGTCGTAAAGGTCGGTGAGAGCCAGAACGGTAGAGGCCTGAAGCTCCTTCATGGCGGAGGTGATGATGAGATCAGCCTGGTTGGACTGGTCAACGTCAACGCCGATGACCTTGCCGCTGGCCTGCTCGGCTGCCTGAACGGCGCTCAGGTAGATGCCGCCGCCGCAGGCGAACACAACCTCGGTGCCCTCGGTGAACCAGCTGTCCATCTTGATCTTAACATCGTCGGAGGGGCCGAAGGTCTGGCCGTACCAGTACTTCACCTCAACGCCCTCAATGCCATCCTCGGCAGCTGCGGCGTCGGCGCCCTGAACAAAGCCGTAGCCGTAGCGGATAACGGCGGGAACGTCCATGCCGCCCAGGAAGCCCAGCTTGGTATAGCCGTCCTTAACGGCGGCGTAGCCTGCCAGATAACCGGCCTGCTCTTCCTGATAGGTGATGAGAGAGACATTGGGGGAGACCTTGTCGCCCATGTCGGAGGCGGCGACGTCCAGACCCAGGAACATAACGTCAGGGTATTGGTCCTGAACCATGGAGAGAGTTTCGGCAAACATGAAGCCGGGGCAGACAACAACATTTGCGCCCTTATCAACGGCGCTGCCTATGGCCTCAACGCGGGCCTCCGTAGAGTCCTCGGAGGGACGGAAGTAGTTATAAGTCCTGCCGTTGGCCTCGGCATATTCAACGACGCCCTTCCAGGTGCCCTCGTTAAAGGACTTGTCGTCGATATTGCCCACGTCGGTGACCAGGGCTATCTCATAGCTCTCGGGTGCCTGGCTCTCGGGAGCCTGACTTTCGGGGGTCTTATCACCGCCGCCGCAGGCGGCCAGAGAACAGAGCATAACCAGAGCAAGAACCAGTGCAAGTAGCTTTCTCATTGCGAATTCCTCCAGATATTTATTTTTTTCGGCCTGTGGCCGTATATGCGGATTATATCACGGACAATTTCCCCATGCAAGATGCTGCGGAGGAAAATTCCGGTGTGTTAATACTTTTTTAACAGTTTGGGCAAAAAAATCCGGCCGCTGATTGCCATATCCTACAGAATATGCTAGAATATACGCAAAACAGTCAGGCACGGAGGGATGAGATATGGCTGATATTTTGGTGATAGGCATAGCCGGAGGCACCGGCAGCGGCAAGACCACCATAACCCGCAGGATACGCCAGCATTTTGGCGACGATGTGAGCGTTATCTATCATGATAACTACTATAAGGCTCACGATGATCTGAGCTATGAGCAGCGCACCAAGCTCAATTACGACCATCCCGACGCATTTGATACGGAGCTTATGATAGAGCACCTCCGGCGGCTGCGCCGGGGCGAGAGCGTGCAGTGCCCGGTCTATGATTTCTCCGCCCACAACCGCTCGGGAGAGACGGTTACTATATGTCCATCAAGGGTCATCATTGTCGAGGGCATACTCATTTTCCAGAGCCGTGAGCTGTGCCGGGAGATGGACATAAGGATTTTTGTAGATACCGACGCCGATGTGCGCATACTGCGCCGTATAGTCCGGGATGTGCGGGACAGGGGCCGCAGCATAGAGAGCGTGGTCAACCAGTACCTGACCACCGTGAAGCCCATGCACGAGCGCTTTGTGGAACCCAGCCGCCGCAACGCGGATGTGATAATTCCCGAGGGCGGACACAACAAGGTGGCGCTGGACATGGTCATGGAGCGCATACGCAGCCATCTGGAGAGAGGCGAGAGCTGAAAATGGCGAAGCTGTATTTCAAATACGGAGCTATGGGCTCCTCCAAATCCGCCCAGGCTCTCATTACCCAGTTCAACTATGAGGAGCTGGGTATGAGCGTCTGGCTCATAAAGCCCTCTGTGGACGACAGGGACGGCAAGGATATAATCCGCTCCCGCATAGGGCTGGAGCGCAGGGCGCAGGTGATAACTCCCACGGACAGCATACTGGAGCGCTATGGGGCCACCGGCGGCACGGACGTGATAATTTCCGACGAGAGCCAGTTTTTCACCCCGGAGCAGATAGACGAGCTGCGGCAGATAGTGGACGAGCGGGACGTGCCTGTGCTCTGCTTCGGCCTGCGCACGGATTTCCGCACCCGGTTTTTCCCCGGCTCCATGCGGCTCATGGAGCTGGCCGACTCCATCACCGAGATAAAGACCGTCTGCGCCTGCGGAGCCAAGGCCACGGTGAACGCCCGGATAGACCAAAACGGCAGAGTCGTGACTCAGGGCGACCAGGTGTTCCTCGGCGGAAACGACAGCTACACGGCCATGTGCCACCGCTGCTGGAAAAGGGCGACAGGGGAAGGAAAATAGCCGTGAAACGGAGAAAAGCAAATCGGTTGGAGGGCTTTGATTACAGTACGCCCGGAGCCTATTTCATCACCATTTGCGTAAAAGCGCATGAGAACCTGTTTTGGAATGTAGGGGCGCGCATTGCGCGCCTTGGGGACGAGCTTCCGTTGTCGGAGCTGGGTATTATAGCGGACAAGGCTATAAGTGAAATTCCTATGCGCTATCCGGAAGTGAAGTTAGACAAATACGTGGTTATGCCAAATCACATACATTTGCTTCTGTGTCTGAGCGAAGGTGGGCGCGCAATGCGCGCCCCTACAATTTCAACGGTAGTCAATCAGCTTAAGGGAACGGTTACAAAGCGGGCGGAAAGAATGATTTGGCAGAAATCTTTCCACGACCATATCGTTCGGGGGGAGAAGGATTATTTGGAAATTTGGGAGTACATAGAGTCCAATCCATGGAAATGGACGGAGGATTGTTTCTATAACAAAAAAGCAGAGGCGTGAGCCTCTGCTTTTTCTATTCCTTTTTCCGTCTTGGTGCGAACAGCAAAATCAGCGCGCAGCCCAGAAGGAAGCCTATGGCAAGACCCAGGGCGCTGCGTGTGAGAGCCAGCCACAGGGGGGAGCGGGAGTGGCAGAAGGTATTCACCACCGAGGCGCTTCCCACGGCGGAGAGTACGGCAAAGGGCAGGGCAAAGCGGCGCGAGCCGCGGGTATACAGCACCGCGGCCATGGCAAGAGCCGGCCATGCCGCCAGAAATTCCTTGGTGCGGGGGCGGACTATCAGAGCGTTTTCCAGAGCGTTGCGGAAGCGCTGCTCATATACGCCCGCTGAGAGCATACCGTCTCCGGTGCGGGCAATGTACAGGGCGCCCAGCGCGGCGAGAGCGGCCAGCGCGCAAAGGGCAAGGCGGCTGTCCAGATATTCACCGGCCGTCTCGCGGAGGGAGCTGCCCCGGTAAAAGCGGCGCAGACAGTATATGGCGGCAAAGACCAGGGGCAGCAGCTGACTCAGCTTCACGCCGCGGAAATTCCGCACGGCCAGCATATAGGCTCTGTCGGACTGGAGGGCGCCAACAACGCTTCCGCCCAGCAGCGCCGCGGCAAACACCGCCAGCAGTATGGACAGAAAGCCCAGACACAGCCTTCCCCGCCCCACGGGGCGCAGACGCACCAGCAGCTCCGCCATGAGCGCCGAGGCGAGACAGGGATATACAAGCGCGGCGCACAGAGGCATAAGCCATGGCAGGCGGAAATGTATGAGACAGCCTGCGGCGGCGCAGACGAGAGTGAGGATATCCAGACGCTTTCTCAGAGGAGAGATGAGCAGAGTCAGCAGCAGGCAGCCCGCGGCGGCAAGCCCCGCGATAACGCCGCAGAGCAGGATGGGATTGGGACTGTATGGGGGGAGAACGGAAAACTGCCCCAGATGAAGCCCCTGGCCCTGTATGCGGACTCCAAGGTCCTGTATCACCGTGCAGTAGGCGGCTATGTCGCTGACTGTTTCGCCGTTGTCGGCCCGGGTGAAGGGGGTGAGCCAGATGACGCGGATATTCCGGTCGGTGATGGTGCGGTATATGAGGTTCGTTATTTCCTCCGGACCTTCATAGCCCAGAGAGGCGTAGCGGGCGGCGTACTCCGGGCGGAGACGAAACACCCGTACTGCCTCGGCCCCGTCGGCATAGGCGAAGCCCTCAATTTCGTCGTGACTGTACTGGCGGTCGTCCTCGCACATACCCACCACGGCGTCCTCTCCGTGATAACTGTCGCCAATATAGAGATTCAGCTCCCCGCAGACCTCGCCGGGGGTGAAAACAGCGGTGAGGCCGTTTTGCAGAAGCCGGTCCGCATATTCATCAGCGTCCATACCGCTGTCCGCGGCCAGGGCAGCCACATCCTCCCGGGACATTATGAGGGATACTCCGGTGTGCCCGGCCTCCAGTCCGGCCCGGACAGAGCAGAGAATGAGAGTACATATGAGGCCCAGCACAAGGGCCAGCGCCGTAAGGCGGTTGCTTTTCAGCCAGCTTTTCATAGATGCGTTCCTTCCAGATAAGGGTAAAACAAGAATACCACTTTTGCCGTAAATAAACAAGTCCCGGACTTTCATGTAAAAGTCCGGGACCTGAAATTTATTTGGCTTTGCCTCGGTTGGCGCGGCGCTTTTTCTTTTTGTTCTTCTGGATTACCATGATTGCAACGATGAGGATCAGCACGGCAGCCACGCCGGCTATGAGCATGGTGCTGCTGCCGCTCTCGGCGGAGCCGGTTTTTACATCCAGCCACAGGGAATCCATGAGCTGGCTGGTCTCGCTGGAGAGGTTCAGGAAGCTTTCGCTTCTCTCCAGAGTGGCCTCGTCGGGATAGGCTATATCGCTTTCGGCCATGAACTCATCCATATACTGCTTTGCCTCGCTGATGGGGGTGGAGTAGCCCAGATAGTCCAGGTTCTGGCCGCTGACCTCGGGGTCGCAGAGGAAGTTTATATAGGCCTCGGCGGCGTCCTTGTTCTGGCAGCCCTTGGGGATGCAGATGGCGTCAATGAAGATATTGAAGCCCTCCTCGGGGAAGAAAAAGCCCAGGTTCTCGTTCTCGTCCAGCATCCACAGATAATCTCCGGCGTAGTAGGGGGCGATGTAGGCCTCGCCGCGAATCATCTTGTCGAAAATCTGGTCCATGACATACTGCTGAACCAGAGGCTTCTGCTCCTTCAGCTTTTCGGCCACGGCCTTCAGCTCGCCCTCGTCGCCGGTGTTCAGGCTGTAGCCCAGCAGGCTCTCGCCTATGGCGAAGGCGTCCCGGGGGTTGTCGAACATGAGGATCTTGCCGGAGTATTTCTCGTTCCAGAGCAGATCCCAGGAGCCGGTGTCGGCCTCATCCACATACTCCTTGTTGTAGATAACGCCGACAGTACCCCAGGTGTAGGGCACGGAGAACTTGTTGTCCGGGTCGTAGGCGGTGTTCTTGTAGGCCTCGTCCACATACTGATAGTTGGGGATATTGTCGAAGTTCAGCTCCTCCAGCATATCCTCCTCTATGAGGCGGGCCACCATGTAGTCGGAGGGGATGATGACATCATAGGTGCTGCCGCCGGTCTTGAGCTTGGTGTAGAGGCTCTCGTTTGTGTCGTAGGTCATGTAGTTGACCTTTATGCCGGTTTTCTCGGTGAAAGCGGCGTTTACGTCCAGATAACCGTCGGTGCCGTCGGAAATATACTGGCCCCAGTTGTATACGTTTATGGTGACGTCCTCGGCGGCCGCGGAAACGGGGAAGGCGCTGAGGGCGATGACGAGTACAAGTGCAAGTGCTGCGATTTTTTTCAATGATCTATCTCCTTTTATTTTTATGATTTGTTACTTTTGGCGCAGGGCGCGCTTCTGGGCGCCGGTGCGCTTTTCATCCCTGGCCTGCAGGATGTTCATTACGCTCATTACCAGCAGTATGGAGAAGAACAGCAGGGTGAAAAGAGCGTAGAGCTTGGGGTGCAGGGGCTTTTTCACATAGTTGTATATCTCCACGGGCAGGGATATGAAGCGGGGGCCGTAGACAAAATAGCTTATCACAAAATCGTCCAGACTCATGGTGAAGGCCATGAGGGCGCCGGAGATTATTCCGGGCAGTATCTCGTAGATGACCACCTTGAAGAAGGCCTGCACGGGGGTGCAGCCCAGGTCAAGGGCGGCCTCGGCCAGGTGTGGGTCCATCTGGCTCAGCTTGGGCATCACGGAGAGTATTACATAGGGGAGGTTGAAGGTCACGTGGGCTATGAGCAGGGTGGTGAAGCCCAGAACGTCCTTGGTCTTGAGCACGGTGCCCACAAAGGCGAAGAGCAGGGCCATGGACACACCGGTGACTATCTCGGGGTTGGTCATGGGTATGTTGGTGAGGGTCATTACCATGGAGCGGCTGCGGCGGCCCATATTGTGTACCCCTATTGCCGCCATGGTGCCAAGCACCGTGGCAATGAGAGAGGAGATGAGCGCCAGCAGCAGGGAGTTGCCCAGCAGGGGCAGCAGCACGCCGTCCCGGAAAAGAGCCGTGTAGTTGGAGAGGGTAAAGCCCTGAAAAACGGCTATATCCTTGCCGGCGTTGAAGGATGCCACCAGCAGGACTATCATGGGCACATACAGGAACAGCAGCACCAGAAAGGTGAACACACGGTTGAAATGCTTCATACGGTGGCCACCTCCTCATCATCGTCGGTGAAGTGGTTCATGACCGCAATGCAGGCGAACACTATCACCATCAGCGCCAGAGACATGGCGGCGCCCAGATTGGGGTTATAGGCCGTCTTGAACTGGCTCTCTATAACGTCGCCTATGAGGGTGGTGCCGCTGGAGCCAAGCTTCTGGGAGATGTAGAAGGTGCTTATGGCGGGCACGAACACCATGGTGAAGCCCGAGATGATGCCCGGAACGGACAGGGGGAATATCACGTTCTGAAAAACCTTCACGGGGCTGCAGCCCAGATCCTGAGCGGCCTCCACCAGACTGCGGTCTATCTTCATTATGACCGTGTAGAGGGGCATTATCATGTAGGGCAGATAGTTGTAGACCATGCCCAGTATTACCGCCCCGTCGTTGCGTATAAGGGGCAGGGGCTGAAGCCCCAGAGCGCGAACAAAGGAGTTTATTATGCCGGTATCCTCCAGCATGGCGACCCAGGCCATGGTGCGCAGCAGGAAGCTCATGCACATGGGCAGCATTATGAGCATATACAGGAAGCGCTGCTGGATGGGAGTGCGTCCCGCGATGTAGTATGCCACGGGATAGCCCACTACAAGGCAGATGAGGGACGACACCAGCGCCAGCCACAGGCTCTTGGCGAATATGGGCATGTACGCGCCGAGCTTCGCGAGGTTTGCCAGGGTGAAGGCGCCGGTTTGAAAATCGGTAAGGGCGAAGTAAATCACAACGCCCAGGGGAATGATGGAAAAAACTATCATCCACAGGATGTAGAGGGAGGCAAGGTGCTTAGTTTTCATTGCCGTCCTCCTCTGCGGTGCCGTCCTCCTCCTCGTCGAATTCGGGGTCGGCTATCTCGTCGTATTCCGCGCTGTAGGAGCTGTAGTCGCCGAACATGCCGGAATACTCGCTCTTCTTCATTATATGGATGTCCTCGGGATTCAGGCGTATGCCTATGACGGAGCCCACGGGGTTGAAGTCCGTGGTCTGGATGAGCCACTTGAAGCCCTTGAAATCCACTATGGTGTCGTAGTGCACGCCCTTGAAGGTTATGCTGGTGACGGTGCCGCACAGGTGACCGGAGTCTGGGGCCACAATATCGATATCCTCGGGGCGTATGACCACGTCCACGCTCTCGTCCTTGTCAAAGCCCTTGTCCACGCAGACGAACTTCCGGCCGAAGAACTCCACCAGACAGTCGGCGCGCATGATGCCGTCGAGAATGTTGGACTCGCCTATGAAGTCGGCCACGAAGGCGTTTTTCGGCTCGTTGTAAATATCCTCGGGAGTGCCTATCTGCTGTATCTTGCCCCTGTCCATGACCACTATGGTGTCGGACATGCTGAGGGCCTCCTCCTGGTCGTGGGTCACATATATAAAAGTGATGCCCATCGCCTGCTGAATGCGCTTAAGCTCGTTCTGCATATCCTTGCGCAGCCGGAGGTCGAGAGCGCCAAGGGGTTCGTCCAGGAGCAGCACCTTGGGGCGGTTCACCAGAGCGCGGGCTATGGCTACGCGCTGCTGCTGGCCGCCGGAGAGGTTGGTTATCTTCCTGTCCTCAAAGCCCTTCAGGGAAACTATCTCGAGCATCTCGGTAACGCGCTCATCGATCTCATCCTCGGACAGCTTGGCTATGCGCAGACCGAAGGCAATGTTGTCGTAGACATCCAGATGGGGAAACAGGGCGTATTTCTGAAACACCGTGTTTACCTTGCGTTTGTGAGGCGGGACATCGTTTATCTTCTCACCGTCAAACATCACGTCGCCGCCGGTAGGCGTGAGAAAACCGCCTATTATGCGCAGCGTGGTGGTTTTGCCGCAGCCGGAGGGCCCCAGCAGAGTGAGAAATTCCTTGTCGTGAATGTGAAGATTGATCGTATCTAAAACGATCTCATTGTCAAACGCCATCTGACAGTCTACGAGGCGAATGAGCTCTTTTTCCATTTATCCTCCCCCATTTCTTAGTTTTTGGATATAACAAGTTGCCCGCTTCCCCCGGGCATCTTTCCTCAGGAAAAGCAGGCAAGCTAAATATATCGGACTTATGTCGAAATGTCAATGGTATACACGAAAAATCGGGATAAAATTTTCATCTCAAAGCAGTCCCGGAAGCGCCGGGAAAATACTTATCCACAAAGGGGATGGCGTCAACGAGAAAACTGCGGCCGTTCAGGTAGTTCAGTATGCCCGCATCCGTCTCGAAGCTGAAGTCCAGGCGGTAGGAATACAGCAGCTGTCCCTTCTCGCCGCAGGCGCGGTTGCGGCGCTCAACGCCGTATTTTCCGTCGCCCAGCAGGGGGAAGCCCGCGTGGGCCATCTGGGCGCGTATCTGGTGGGTGCGGCCGGTGAACAGGCGGCAGCGCACCAGGGAAAGACCGTCCCGGGTACAGACGGTCTCATACTCCGTCACGGCGGTCTTTGAGCCGGGGGTGGGCCTGTCGCTGACATAGACCTGGTTTTTCTTGGCGTCCTTGAAAATATAGCCCTCCAGCCGGGCTTTGGGAGGCTTGGGAGTGCCCAGTACAGTACAGAGATAATATTTATCTATCTCCCGGGTGCGTATTTTCTCGTTGAGTATGCGCAGGGCCTCGGCGTTTTTCGCCGCTATGACTATACCTCCGGTGTTCTGGTCTATGCGGTTGCACAGAGCCGGGGCAAAGCTGTGCTCCTCACGGGGACGCCACTGTCCGGTCTGATAGGCGTGGGCCTGGATGTTGGCTATCAGGGTGTTGTAGTCCCAAGCCCCCGCCGAGTGGCACAGCACTCCGGGCTTTTTGTCCACCAGCAGGAGGTTTTCGTCCTCATATACTATGTCCAGACGGGGCGTGCTTACCTTTAAATAAGAATTTTCCTCTGTGGGTCTTTCAAAAAACTCGTCGTTGATGTATAATTGTATAATATCGCCGGTGTTCAGCCGGACATCTCGTTTGGCGCCCCTGCCGTTGAGCTTTATGCGCTTGAGGCGTATGTATTTCTGCAGCAGGGACTCGGGCAGCAGGGGCACGGCCTTGCCCACAAAGCGGTCCAGCCTCTGGCCGGCGTCATTTTTCCCTATAAGCATTTCTTTCATAAAATCACCGTTTTCAGTATACGGTATGCGGCCTCGTTTGTAAAGCGTCCGGCGGCAAAAGAAAAATATATTCGGAAGGCAAAAAGCTGTTGACAAGCAGGGCGCTTTTGGGTATAATAATCGGGCGATTGTGTCATGGTATGAAGGTGGTATTATGCGCCTTAATTTAAATGAGATTATAGAGATTCCGGGCGGCAGCGTTCCGTTTCGCTGTGAGCTGGATGCGGAGAGACTGAAAGGTCCCTCGGTGCTCAGCTTTGAGGGAACGCCTGTTGCGGAGGGAATTGTCCGAAACATTGCCGGAGCGCTCACGCTCACAGGCAGCATCCGGGCAGATATGCTGCGGGTATGCGACAGATGCATGGGCGAGTACAGACAGGAGAAGCTCCTGCCAGTCGAGGTTCATTTGTCCGTCGAGGTGGAAGATGATGAAAATCCGGATATCTATCCCATCGAGAACGACGGTTGGCTGGAACTCAGCGACGTGCTGGAGACCTGCTTCATACTGGACATGGAGGCCAAAAGCCTCTGCAAAGATGACTGCGCCGGCCTGTGTCAGACCTGCGGAGCAAACCTCAATCTCGGCAGCTGTAACTGCCGGGCATCAATTGATCCAAGATTAGCTGTACTAGGGCAGCTTTTGGATAGAGAAGATTAAATAAAAAGCTGTCATATCAGCGTTACTAGGAGGAGGTGTCACCATGGCGGTTCCTAAAAGGAAAACATCCAAGGCAAGACGAGATAAGAGACGCAGCTCCCACTGGAAGCTCGAGACTCCGGGAATTGTTGCGTGCCCCAACTGCGGCGCGTATCACCTGCCCCATCGTGTCTGCAAGGCCTGCGGCATGTATAACGGCCGTGCTGTGCTGAACGTTGGCGAAGAAAAGTAATGATGCTTGAGAAGGGAAGGCGGCGCGCCTTCCCTTCTTTTGCCGTTAGGGGGTTTTTTGTTGAGCAGCGTTATCACCGGTATAGAGAGGCAGTCTCCTCTCTTCGATAAAGTTTCCGTTGGCGATACCCTGCTGAAGATAAACGGGCAGGAGATAACCGACGTCCTGGATTATAAATTCTACGCCTACGACAGCCGCCTCAGTCTGCTGCTGCGCAGACCGGACGGCGAAGAATATACACTCACCGCCGAGAAGGAGGAGGGGGCCGACCTGGGTCTGGAGTTCGAGACCTATCTTATGGACAAGGCCCGCAGCTGCTCAAACCGCTGCCTGTTCTGCTTTGTGGACCAGCTGCCCCGGGGGCTGCGCCGTACCCTGTATTTTAAGGACGACGATGCCCGCCTCAGCTTCCTCACCGGCAACTATATAACTCTCACCAACCTCTCCCAGCGGGAGATACAGCGTATCTGCGACCTGCGCATAAGCCCCATTAACGTGTCCGTGCACGCCACGGAGCCGGCTCTGCGCGCGAAGCTGCTGGGCAATCCCCGGGGAGCGGAGGGCATGGATATTATCCGCCGCTTTGCGGACGCGGGCATCACCATGAACTGCCAGATAGTATGCTGCCCCGGCCTGAACGACGGGGAGGCCCTGCGCCGCAGCATGGAGGAGCTGTCCCCCCTGTACCCCGCGGTGAACAGCGTGTCCATAGTGCCCGTGGGCCTCACCTGCCACAGAAAGGGACTGGCGGAGCTCCGCCCCTTTGAGCGCGGCGAGGCCGCCGCCGTCATAGACCTGGCGGAGGAGATGGGCGCGGGCTTCATGGAAGAGTACGGCAGCCGCATCTTCTTCTGCTCCGACGAGTTGTATCTGGCCGCCGGACGGAGCCTGCCGGACTATGATTTTTACGAGGGCTTCCCCCAGCTGGAAAACGGTGTGGGCATGCTGCGCCTGCTGGAGTGGGAATTTATGGACGAGCTGGACTATACCGAGCCGGATTCCGGCAGCGGAGAGAGCTTCACCATTGCCACCGGCGTGTCCGCCGCGCCCTTTTTGGAAAAGCTGATGCTGACAGCGGCAGAAAAATGTGGTAAATTAAAGGGCGAGGTGCGCCCAATAGTAAACGATTTCTTCGGACACACAATAAACGTGGCCGGACTCATCACCGGGCGGGACCTTATCGCCCAGCTGAAGGACAAAAAACTGGGGGGACGCCTGCTCATCCCCCAGAATATGCTCCGCCACGGCGAGGGCGTGTTCCTGGACGATGTTACTCTGGAGGACGTCAGCCGGGCGCTCAATGTGCCGGTCATACCCGTCATGCAGGACGGAAGCGCGCTGCTGCGCGCCATGCTGGGGGAACAGACCCCTATATAAAAGGAGGCTTTCAATATGTCAAGACCGCTTGTTGCCATAGTGGGAAGACCCAACGTGGGCAAGAGCATGCTCTTCAACCGCCTGGCCGGACAGCGCCTGAGCATAGTTGAGGATACCCCCGGCGTCACCCGGGACCGGCTGTACGCCGAGTGCGAGTGGAACGGCCGCAAATTCGATATAGTGGACACGGGCGGAATAGAGCCCACAGCGGATAACGAGATACTGCTGTTCATGCGCGAGCAGGCCCGCATAGCCATAGACGCCGCCACCGTTATCGTGCTGGTCACCGAGATAGGCACCGGCGTCACCGCCGCGGACAAGGATGTGGCGGATATGCTGCTCCGGGCCAAGAAGCCCGTCATACTGTGCGTGAACAAGATGGACTCCACCGGCATGGTGGACCCCGCCGTGTATGAGTTCTACTCTCTCGGCCTCGGCGACCCTATAGCTTTGTCCGCCGTGCACGGACACGGCACAGGCGACCTGCTGGACGCCTGCGTCAGCTATTTCCCTCCCGTCGAGGAGGACGAGGACGAGCCCGACCGCATAAAGGTCGCCATCATAGGCAAGCCCAACGTGGGCAAATCCTCTCTCACCAACCTTATTCTGGGTGAGAAGCGCGTGATAGTCAGCAACGTGGCGGGTACCACCCGGGACGCTGTGGACAGCTATTTTGAGAACAAGCACGGCAAGTACCTGTTCATAGACACGGCGGGCATACGCCGCAAGTCCAAAGTGGACGACAGGATAGAGAAATTCTCCGTTATGCGCGCCCAGATGGCCATAGAGCGGGCGGACGTCTGCCTTATCATGATAGACGCACGGGACGGAGTCACCGAGCAGGACACCAAGATAGCCGGTCTGGCCCACGAGGCGGGCAAGGCCAGCATAATAGTGGTGAACAAATGGGACCTTGTTGAAAAAGACGGCAAGACCATGGACAAGATGCGCAAGGACGTTATGCGGGATCTGAGCTTTATGAGCTACGCACCCATACTCTTTATCTCCGCTGTTACCGGCCAGCGCACAGAGCGCATATTTGAGCTGGTGAACTTCGTAAACGACCAGAGCGCCATGCGTATCACCACCGGTATGCTCAATAACGTATTGGCGGACGCTCAGGCCAGAGTGCAGCCCCCCACGGACAAGGGCAAGCGCCTGAAGATATACTACATGACGCAGACCGGCGTTAAGCCGCCGAACTTTGTCATTTTCTGTAACTCCCGGGAGCTGTTCCATTTCTCCTACCAGCGCTATCTGGAAAATCAAATACGCAGCGTGTTTGGGCTGGAGGGCACTCCCATACGCATAGTTATACGGCAGAAAGGTGATAAGGAATGAAGGCTTTCGTCCTGATAATCATAGCGGTTATATCTTATACCATGGGCAGCATGAACGGCGCCATCATAGTCTCCCGGCTGGAGTTCCACCGGGATGTGCGCAACTACGGCAGCGGCAACGCGGGCCTGACCAATTTCCACCGCACCTTCGGCGTGGGAGGGATGCTCACCGTAGTGGCAATAGATTTGGGCAAGGCGATAATCTCCTGCCTGCTGGGAGGCTGGCTGATGGGACTGTTCGGCTATCCCATGGTGGGCAAAGTTTTTGCGGGCTTCTGCGTAATGCTGGGCCACTCCTACCCCGTGTTTTTCGCGTTCCGGGGCGGCAAGGGAGCGCTCACCGGCTTTGGTATGCTGCTCATGGCGGACTGGCGTGTTGCCGGCATCTGCTTTATAGTGTTCATAACCGTCATTGCCTTTACCAGATATGTGTCCTTTGGCTCCATAGTAGGCTCCGCCTGCGCGCCCTTGGCCATCTGGGCCTTCGGCTACGGCGGACTGGAGGGCACGCTCACGCTGCTGTGCTGGCTGCTGCTGGTGTTCCAGCACCGCTCCAATATAGGGCGGCTGATAACCGGCACCGAAAGCAGGCTGCGCATAGGCAAAACAGTAGAAGAAAAACTCAAAGAGGACTTCTGATTCTAGAGCGTCTGCGTACTTAAACTCTTCGAGGATAGGTGCAGCGGGATAATTCCAAAGGCTCCCTTGTGCAAAGGGAGCTGTCAGCCGTCAGGCTGACTGAGGGATTGAAAACCCCTCCGCCCCTGCGGGGCACCTCCCCTTACACAGGGGAGGCTTTATATGAGCAAAAATGAGGGCAGCCGCCTGGTTGCCCTCAAAAACTGTGTTATGAGCCGCTGCCTTTTGGCCGGGTTTGTTGGAAAAACTGCGCAAAAACTTTGGGGGTAAACTAAGCAAAAGGGAGAAGCGTTCATAAATAATTAAAATGTCGTTGACAAAAGTGTTATAACAGTTATAATTAAAGCACATGTAAATAACAGTCGGAGAGGCGAAAATGGACGATCAGTTTATGACGGCGGCGGATATCGCCTACAATATCATAATGAAAAAGATAACCGATGGCGAATATGCCCCGGGAATGCGTCTCTCACGGCGTAAGATGGCGGAGGTTACAGGCGTAAGCGTTATCCCCGTTATTGAAGCGCTTAAACGTCTTGAAGAGGACCATCTGGTGGAATCAAAGCCCAAATGGGGCTCGTTTGTGGCTGTGCCCACCAGCGAGAACGTGCGGCAGATGTATGAATACCGCGAAGCGCTGGAGTGCCAGATAGCGCGCATTCTCTCAATAAATATGACAATGGCTCAGGAGGGCGAGATATTTGCTGTGGCTACAGACCTGGATGTGGTCTCTTATGAGGATAAAGAAGTAAAGCGTAAGCTGCATCTGGATTTTCACCACAAGCTGGCTGTATATACCGGCAACCCCATGCTCATAACCGCTCTTGGGCGCATTAACTATTTCTGGATACTCTGCAAGGCGCTGGACGGCATCAAATCTGTCCGCGGTGACAGCGTTAGATACTGGCACCGCTATCTCATAGACGAGATACGCTCCGGAGACCCGGACAGGGCGGAAAAGGCCATGCGCGAGCACATTTTGGATTCTCTGGATCCTGTACTGAAGCTCATCCCTCCCGAGTGGGATAAAACCGTTTAATTTGCAGGAAACGTCCCAATGGCGTTCCAAATAGAGGCGCTTGCGCCGAATAATAATATGGAGGAAAAAAATGAAAAGAACACTTGCTATGCTTCTTGCTCTCGTCATGATGCTGGGCCTTATGGCCGGCTGCGGCGGAGAAAAGGCACCCGAGTCTACCGCTCCCGAGAGCCAGGCTCCCGAAAGTCAGGCACCCGAGTCCGAGGCTCCCGAGGCCAATGATTGGGCTCCCGAGGATGACCTGGTTATCTATGTCGGCGCCGGCGCCGGCGGAGACACCGATGCAAACGCCCGTATGCTGGCCGAGTACCTGTCCGAGTATGCAGGCATCAACATTGCCATCACCAACGTCAAGGGCGGCAGCGGCCTGAACGCCATGGAAGAGGTTCAGGGCATGGAGCCCGACGGCAACACCGCCTTCTTCGGCCACACCGAGGCTCTCATCCCCGAGATCGCCGATATGTGTGACTACACCTTCATGGATGCCTTTAACATTGCCGGCGTCTGCATCAAGGCAAACACCACTCTCCTGTGCATCCACAAGGACAACCCCAATTATCAGACCCTGCCCGAGCTGGTCGAGTACGCCAAGGCTCATCCCGGCGAGGTTGAGTTCGCCAACTCCACCGGCGGATATCCCCACCTGATTGGCCTGGCCCTGGAGGAAGCAGCCGGCATCGATATGAACTTCGTTGAGGTCGGCGGCAACAACGACAAAAAGACCGCTCTGGCCGGCCAGCAGACCGATGTTATCAACATCGAGTACGGTATCGTCAAGGATTACATCGACTCCGGCGAGTTCCTGCCCATCGCCCTCCTGACCGAGGAGCGCAACGAGCAGTTCCCCGACATCCCCACCGCCAAGGAGCAGGGCGTTGACCTGGTCATGGGCAAGTTCTTCTACCTGGCTTTCGCCAAGGATGTGCCCGCCGAGGTCGTCTCCTACTATGAGAAGGCTCTGGAAGAGATAGTTGCCAACCCCGACTTCATCGCTGACTGCAAGGCCACCTATTTCCTGGATGCCACCTACATGAATTCTGCCGACGGTATGGACTATGCCAATGGCGTTTATGAGGAGCTCAACCAGTTCAAGGAGCAGTTCATCGCCGGTTAAGGCGCTGCACGCACCAAACCGCAAGGGGAGGCAAAAGCCTCCCCTTGTCCCCGTAACAGCAATCTAGTTTTGAAAGGAGCACATGTATGCTCAAAAAATACGGAGACTTTATCGCCGGCCTCTGCGGCGCGGCTTTCGCCGTATGGCTTTTTGTAAACGGCTATCAGATAGGCCTCAATGAAGGCAAGGATTTCGGTGCAGGCTTCCTGCCCAAGCTTGTGGCAGTTGGACTTTTTATCTGCTGCCTTATACTCACCTCCCGCGGCTACCGCGTCATGCGCACCGTGCAGGTGGAGGAGAGCTCCTATAAGAAGAATTATATCGGCGCTTACGGCATTTTCATCATGATGGTGCTGTACGCCGTTTGTCTCAAGCCTGTTGGCTTTGTTATCAGCAGCGTGGTGTTCCTGTTCTGCGCCATCCTGCTGGCCACCAAGCGCGAGAATTGGAAGCCCGTGTTTTTCGCGGTGCTCTCCGTCGTTCTGGTTCTGGCCGTGTACTTTGTGTTCAAGGGCATTTTCGGCATCCGCCTGCCCAACGGCCTGCTCAGCGATCTGTTTTAAGGAGGGGTTAAAATGTCTGATGTAATGATAGGTATCACCTCGGTCATGACGCCCTCCATACTGGCGCTCATGTTCATGGGCGTCGTAATGGGTATCATTGTGGGCGCCATACCCGGCCTCACCGTCACCATGGGCGTGGCCCTGTTCCTGCCCATGACCTACGGCATGGACCCCATTGCGGGTCTTGCCCTGCTGTGCGCCCTCTACATAGGCGGCACCTCCGGCGGACTTATCTCCGCCATCCTGCTCCAGATCCCCGGCACCCCCGCTTCCGTTGCCACCTGCTTCGACGGCCACCCCCTGGCGGCCCGGGGCGAGGCCGGCAAGGCGCTGGGCATAGGTATAGTGGCCAGCTTCCTGGGCGGACTGTTCAGCTTCATCATCCTGGCGGCTCTGGCTCCCTCCATCGCCAGAGTTGCTCTGAAGTTCGGCTCCTATGAGTATTTCGCCATAGGCGTTTTCTCCCTCATTATGATTGCCAGCCTCTCCAAGGGCTCTATCGTCAAGGGACTCATAAGCGCTTTCCTGGGCTTTGCCGCCAGCTTCGTGGGTATAGCTCCCGTCACCAGCTTTGCCCGTTTCACTTTTGGTATCAGCAAGCTGAGAACCGGCTTCCAGCTGCTGCCCGCCCTTATCGGCCTGTTCGCCATCTCCCAGATTATGTGCGCTCTTGAGGATAAGTACAAGGAAGAGGATAGCTCCATCCGCGATTATAAGATAAAGGGCTTCGGCTTCACCCGCGAGGACATCAAGGGTCAGGGCAAAAACCTGGCTATCGCCACCCTCATCGGTACCGGCGTAGGCATCCTGCCCGGCCTGGGCGCAGGCATATGCAACATCATGGCCTACTCCGCTGTCAAGGATGCTTCCAAGTACCCCGAGAAGTTCGGCACCGGTGTAGTTGACGGCATTATTGCCTCCGAGGCTTCCAACAACGCCTGCTGCGGCGGCGCACTTATCCCCCTGATGACCCTCGGTATCCCCGGCGACAACACCACCGCCATCATCCTGGCCGGCTTCATGGTCCACGGCATTGCCCCCGGCCCCCTGCTCTTCGATAATCAGGCAGTGCTGGTTTATGGTATTTTTGCCTCTCTGTTCATCTCCAACATCTTTATGATTATTGCCGAGTATGTGGGTATGCGCGGCTTCGTCAAGATACTCAATGTGCCCAGCAACCTGCTTATGCCCATTATCACCGTGTTCTGCTTCGTGGGCGCTTTCGGCGTGAACAACCGCGTGTTTGAGATTTACGTCATGCTGGGCTTCGGACTTCTGGGCTATATCATGAAGAAGCTCTCCATTCCCCAGGCGCCCATCATCCTGGGCTTCATTCTGGGACCCATCATAGAGCTGTATCTGCGCAGCGGCCTGCAGCGCTCTCACGGCAGCTTTATTCCTTTCCTGACCGCACCCATCTCCGGCTTCTTCCTGCTTCTGACTGTGGTTGTCATGAGCATCACCATCTACCGCGAGGTAAAGAAGTACAAGCAGAGCAAGGGAGCCTGATGGGCTTCCTGCACTCGGATGGACGGGATTTCCCGTCCATCCGAAAAAATCAAAAAAATTGAAAAAACTTGTTGACAAGAGCGTGCTGCTGTGTTAAAATAACTCTCGCAGTCGAGAGACAGCAAACCACTTGGGGGTATAGCTCAGCTGGGAGCCCGGTTGAAGCGGTTACGCACCCCCCGAAAAACTTAATAATTACACTCTCACCATTTGGGGGTATAGCTCAGCTGGGAGCGTGACACAAGCGTGTACCTACCCCCGTTCCTGCAAGTCAAAAAGTTCATATTCGCACTCTCTACAATCTGGGGGTATAGCTCAGCTGGGAGCGTGACACAAGCGTGTACCTACCCCCGTTCCTGCAAGTCAAAAAGTTCATATTCGCACTCTCTACAATCTGGGGGTATAGCTCAGCTGGGAGAGCGCTTGAATGGCATTCAAGAGGTCAGCGGTTCGATCCCGCTTATCTCCACCATCATTCAAGAGAGTGCAACGAAAACTCGTTTCTGAAAAGAAGCGAGTTTTTGTTTTATGCGGCGATAGAAACAATATCCATTCCCATGCTGAATTGCTCAAAGTCAATGTTGAAGTCAAGGTGTAGTTTGTAGTCCCGATATACGTCTATCCGCTTGATAAGGCAGTTGACGATCATTTTCTTTGCCTCAAGGCTGGCGGTGTCGTACATTTCAGACCACGAAATAATATCGTCATATTGGGAGTTGAGCGCCTCCAGCATGGCCTGTCCCTCGTCATAGGCGGCCTGTGCGTCCTCATAATGCTTTTGCAATTCGGTACATTTGCCCTCGGCCTCGGCTATCAGAGAGCCGAGCAGCGTTTGAGAAAAGGCGCTTTCGCCGTGAATGGCCTTGATGACTTCGCCCCGCAGGGTTTCAAGATCGGCGGCGGCTTTGTTGTAGTCGGCCCGAATGGAGCGGAGCCGGTTTTTCCGCTCCTCCATTTTTTCACGATAGCGGATATTCACGATTTCGCTTTTCGGTATGGCTTTCATACGCTCAAAGATTTGCCGCACTACCTTTTCAATAATACCGTCAAGGACGTGGGCCGTGTAGCCCGTCTGTCCGTCACATTCGGTTTGCTTGCGGGTTTTGCCATAGCAGATATACCGCACACGCTTGACTATGCGGCTCGGATCGTCCTTGCACGGATAAGCCCTGCCGTTTGTCGTGAGGTTGAGCCGTGACCCACAATGGCCACAAAAGACGTTGCCCGACAAAAGCGAGTTGCCCGCGATATTGCGGGGAACGGTGCGCTCCTGTTCGGCGGAGTTGGCGCGGGAAGTGCGGAGTTGCTGCGCGGCCTCAAACAGCTCCGGCGCGATGATTTGGAGCTGCGGCTGGACGGGAGAGCGGCTTTCGCCGCAGCGCAGAACGCCGGTATAGGTGAGGTTGCAGATGATGCCCCGGATCGTCGCGTGATGCCACATTTTGCCCGTCCGGGCGCGGTAGCCAAGATTGTTCAGATAGGTTGCGGTGCGCTGTGCGCCGTAGCCCTCATGCACATATTTATCAAAGATAATTCGCACAACGGCGGCCTCGGCCTCGTTCACCACCAGATCATAAAGCTCATGCTTGCGCTTGTTGAAGCGTCCGCTTCTTACAAAGTCATACCCATACGGAGCGTTGCCGCCCTTAAAGCCTCCAGCCTCTACAAGCTGCCCTAGCGGATCAATACGCAGAAGTATGAACTTTTCAAGGTACACAGGGCTTCCCCCTATTCATATTATCCCTCTGCGCGGGGATAATTGCAAGGATGTCCCCGCCTTTGTTTTTGGGGGCGCTGCTGGCAAAGGACGAAAGCAAAATCTGTTTGACTTGCCCGATGGCCGCCGTGTTGCGGCTATCTGCAAAGGTGGCGGAGATTTCATAGCCGTCAATGGCAAAGGTAGTGTTGTGCTTTTTAGGCTGCATATAATACCTCCTTGTAGAAAGCAGCAAAAACCATCTTCCGTTTCCCGCCGTCCTGTGGGGAAACGTAAAAGGGCGGCATCCGAAGATACCGCCCTTTTGCCTGTCCTCACCTCGGGACAAAATGTCCTCAAGTTGACAGGGATGATATTAAGTTTAGGGAGCGCCGCGCTCATTTCCTTGACCTGTCGTAAGACAACATACTCGGCGCGGCGCTCCCACGCAAAAGAGGCGGCAGCCCGGAGGGACAGGCGGCCAGCCTGTCCTTCGCGGATCGTGGCCGTGGGGTAGCTATTCCCACTCGCGGCGCTGGCGTTTCTCGCTCGTCCTCCCGTGGAAGGTGTCATGGCGCGCCCGCCGCCCGGCTCCCCGCGCTATGCTCGGGGCCGCCCGCTGCTCATTTGCGGAGGGGAGGAAAACCTCCTCTCATATACCATGACATTTTCGGGATGTTTTCGGACGGGCTTATTGATTATTTCCCAAATATTTTTTCATGTTCTGCAAGCCGCGCTCAATGGAGTGCCTCACGGCGCTTTCGTCCACGCCTTCGGCTTCGGCAACCTCGGTCATGCTCTTGCCGAGAATGATGCAAGCGTCGATCCGGCGGCCCTGCGTTTCCGGCAGAGAATTAAGGGCGCGGCACAGGCGGCAGAAGTTTTCCTTGCGCTCCAGAAGCTCGTCGGGCGTCGGGTTAGAAAGACAGGCCGAGTATTCAATACCGTCCTCGCAGTCGAGGGAATACTGCGCCTTGTTACGCATGACGCGCCGCTGATACGCGGCCTCATACTGTTTGTCCTTCAGCAGCTCGGCGGCTACCTCGTCGGTTACTTCCACATATTCGTCAACCGTGTACCACTGGTAAAAGTCTTTCAGATTGATGGTTTTCATTGATTTTCCTCCGTTCAAATGTTCAGATTTTTGGGTGAGCGATCTGAACGGAGGGAGGCGGTGAGCGGCAGCCGGGGCCGCCGCTTTCCACCTCGGGACAAAATGTCCTCAAGTGGGCGCATACTGTTTCCATTTTTCACACACGGAAAACAGCGGCAGCCCATAAAGGCAAAAAGGGCGCAAAAAAGGAACAGGGCAAAACATAGCTATCCTGTAAGGGATACCGCTGTTTTGCCTGCTCCTAACAATTCAAGTTGAGTCCAGCTATTTAGCAAACTCTTGACCGACGCCGCCCTTTCACAAGTTCCAGCCTGTCCTAACGCCTAACGCCGATCTCATTTCTGTATTCAGTTGTTTTTTCGGGCTTATGCTATCCGCTGTGCTCCCGTGTTGGCAAGGCTGCCGCAGGGACTTTTGACAGCAACACGCTTTCCTTCGTGGCCTCTACCCGGACATTCTCATGGCATTTCGGGCATTGTACCTCGATTTTACTGCCCGACTCACAGCGAAAAAGGATTTTCCCGCAGAGGGGACAGACGGCATAATAGATCATTCTCATTCCTCCATCCGCAAAGGCGTATCACGCCTGTTATTCCAGCGCCTTGATGACATGGACGGCCACGCCTTGTATGGCACAGCTTTTCACATAGATGTCCTCCATCTCGCTGTTTTCGGGGTGGAGCCGGACGCAGCGGCGGCGCTTGTCGAGATAATAGCGTTTCAGCGTCGTTTCGTCCTCCACCAGCGCAACGACGATTTGGCCCTCATTGGCCGTGGTCTGCTGCCGGATTACCACCATATCGCCGTCCTCGATCCCGGCCTCGATCATGGACTCGCCGTCAGCCCTCAGAATGAAAAACTTGCCTTTGCCGAACAGGGACACGGGGAGGGACACATACTCCTCGATGTTCTCTTCGGCATATTTGGGGAGGCCGCAGGAAACGCGGCCCAGCACGGCCACGCGCACGGTTTCCTCCTTGACCTTTTTTGTTTTCCCCGTTGTGATCGTCTTGCCGTCATAGGCCAGCATCCCGCGCTCGTCCATAGCGACAAGGTATTTATACGCCGTGCTCCTCGGAATACCAATTCCATCCGATATTTCACTTGTAGACGGGGATCGGACATTCTCCAAATAGAAAGCGTCCACATATTTTTTGATTTGCTCCATCGTGTCCGTGTTCCTGTATCGCATAATGCACCTCCGGGGATAAATGAAACAGTCTGTTTCTGTATTCTCATTATAGCGGCGAATGGAGATGCTTTCAAGAGGTTTTCGACCAGTCAAAACGGGATGGGCGTTTTTGCGCCCATCCCGTTTTTCTCGCCCTGTTTTATGCGCTTTCCGCAGCCTTTTTCAAATGCGCTTTGTACTCGTCCACCATGCCTTGCGGGGAAACGATCCGCAGCTTTCCGGCATAGTTGAATATCCACGCGAAAAACGTGGGGCCGGAGGATACCGTCACAGTAGCCGTGAAATGCCCCGTGTCGCTCCAATCCGTCTGTACCTGTTCCCCGAAGCGGTCTATGATGGCCTTCATCATATCGTTTTCGCAATACAGCTTGACCGTAACCGTCCCGGCATCGTACATCATAAACGCCTGTCGGCAGATCGCCGCGATGTCATAATCCGGGGGCTTGGGGACGGCGGCCCGCTCGGTGATGGCCGGACGGTGCATACGGTCTACCCGAAACGTGGCGGTCTTGCCGTGGCGCTCGGAAAAGCCGCAGACATAATAGCTGTCGTTACTCCAGACAAGATCATAAGGGGAAAAGGCATATTGCTGGCCCTTGTGTTTGAGCGTCTTTTTCTTGTCCGGCCCGTATTCGTAATACTGGAATGTGATTTGCTTATTCTCGTTGATGGCGGCATAGAGAAGATCGACGGCATAAAAAACCTGCTCGTTGCTTGTCTTAACGCGCCCCTCCACATAAAGCTGGCGTTTCAGCTCCTTCGCCTCGTAGGGGCTGGCAAGGGCGGTGAGCTTGCGGATAAGCTGGCCGCTTTTCCGTTTGGAGATAAACCGGGCCGCCTGTACCGCGTCCACCAGCATTTTCAGCTCGGGCAGCTCAAAATCCCGTTCCCCGATGAAGTACATATTTTGCCGGCTTTTATTGCAGATCACATCATATCCAGCCTCTTGAAGCTGCTCAATATCGGCGGCGATGGTCTTTTGCCCCGCGCTGATCCCAAAGCCGGACAGGTACTCCTGTATATCCTGTGTGCTTTTTTGATGCCCTTGATCGGTATGCGCCATGAGATATTTGAAAATGAGCAAGGCCCGGTTTTTGTGCTTGTTCTGCATCGGATCACCTCCCCGGATATGCAGATAGGGGCGCGGGGCTTTTGCCCTGCGCCCCATACATGAAGATCGAATATGCACTTCGGGACATTTTGTCCCGAAGTTAGCACAAGTTTAATAATTATATAGTTCCGCTTTTAGTTTGTGTATTTCGTTTTCGATACGGGAAATTATCCGAATATACTCTGCATCCTCTTTTCCCGTCGGGTCATCAAGCCCCCAATCCTCCCGGTGCTTGCAGGGCAGATAGGGACACTCCACATTACAGCCCATAGTGACAACCACATCCACGGATGGAATATCCGCCAGCAGCTTCGGGCGCTGCGCCAGCTCCATATCAATGCCATAAGGTCGTTGGTCGCTACCTGTACCACGGTATAGGCGGGGTTTCCCTTTGTCAGATGGCTCCATACGAACACCATAGCGGTGCAGGGCGCAGCTCCCAGCAGAACAGCGCCGGAGAGGTAATCACGAGCAAGCTCCGCCGGAATAAGCGCCTTGAACACCACATAGAAGAAAAACCATGCGATACCAAACATGGTAAACGGCTTGATAAGCCAGTTTGTTATCCATGTTACAAATAAGCCTTTCGGATTTTTCCCCACATCTTTGATGCTCTGGAAATCCACCTTGAGCATCATCGGATAAATCATCAGCCAAATGAGGATGGCGACGGGGATGGATACATTGGCGTATTCAAACCGTCCGAGAAACGCCGGGATAGTTGGGAGAAACTTGCCAATCAAAACACCAACGACCATGCACACAATGACCCATATGGTCAGATACCGTTCAAAGAAGCCGATACCGGGCTTTGCCTCCTTTGACATAGCATTACCCCCTAACTTTTTGCAGTACCTTTACCACTTCGTCTGTTTTGAGGACTTTACCAAAAGATACTACCTTACCGTCCACCACCAGCGCGGGCGTGGTCATCACGCCATAGGCGGCGATTTGCGAGAAGTCGGTCACATGGTCGATGGCGGTATCCATGCCCAGCTTTCCCAAAGCCTCTCTTGTGGCGGCCTCCAGCGCGTTGCACTTGGTGCAGCCGCTTCCGAGGATTTTCACGCTTGCACCAGCAGCTTTCGCGGTTTCAGCCTTAGCCATGCTTTCAGCGTCACAGTTTCCACCACAGCAGCAGGAGGTAGTTTCCTCTTTTTCTTTGTTTTTC
>JBMNQC010000016.1:0-34809 GCA_050943935.1 Candidatus Heteroscillospira sp.
GGCAGTGGGTATGCCTGCCGGGTCGTCACTGGCGGAGAGAAGATAGATTTTTTCCAGCCTGCGGGCGTCTCCCTCGGCGGTTTCCCTGACCTCTGCCGGGTAGAACGCCGCCGTCTGCTTGGGGGGCGGCGTTCCCTCCGCAGGCTCGGCGGCCAGAGCCGGGCAGGTCAGGGTACAGATCAGGAGCGCCGCAAACAGGACGGGCGCTGCTCGTTTCATAGTCATTACCTCATTTCGTGTAAAATGTCGAAATGCGTCTCAATTCGAGACGCATTTCCGGGCTGGCTGCCCCGCCGACGGCTTGCGGCGGGGCGCGTGGGGTCACGCTGGCGCTCCCGTCAGGCCGCCGCGCTCTCCCAGTATAGCAAAGCCGCCAACTGGCGGCTTTGGGGTGTTTTCCCCTTGATAACCTTAAAATCCGCCGGACGGCCCCTGTCAAGGCCCGACCAGTCCGCAGGCTGGTCGGCTCGCGCACGATTGCGCCAGCAATCGTGCGGCCTTGACGGGGGACGGGCGGCGGATTACACTCCCGCAGGGGAAAAACACCCCCGCAGGGGCTTAACGGACAGGGCGGCGAACAGGGCGGACAGGGGCGCGGCCCCGTTGCTTGTCCGCTTCCAGGCTCTTGTCGATGGAACGGCCAAACTGCTTGCTCATGTCCTGAATGTTGTCCAGGGCTTGCCGCCGCTGCTGGGGGTCCCAGCCCTCGTAAAGTTCCGGCAGGCGGGACATATCGGGCATGGGACGCTCGATCCCGAAGCGGCGGCAGAGGATATAGGACACGCTCTGGGCGTCCAGGTCGCACTCGTCCCGGTCATAGCCGGGAAACGCGCCTTTGGCATGGAGCCGGGAGTGCGCCACCTCCGCAGCGATGGCGGCAAACGCCTCGCTGTCCGGGAAGGTGGGGTTGACGGCAAGCTCCATGTTGCGCTGGTCGTAGAACGCGGCCACGGGCAGTTCCTCGTCGATGACCACCGGGACAACGGCGTAATTCAGCACCGTGGAGAGGGCGGTCTCCATATCCTTGGTGTCGTCCCGCAGGACGGTCTGCTTGATCTCCCGGCCCTGGGTCTGGCTAATGTCGTAGGCATCGGCCAGGGTGTAGCCCCGGCCCATCGGGGAACGGGCGAAAATCTTTGTCCCCTTGCCCTTCTCCGCTTCCATCACGGAACGGTTCAGCGTTTTCCAGCGGTCACGGGTGGCGAAGATGGTGGCCTGCGGCTGGCCGAACATGACCAGGGCGATGTTCCCGGCGCTGTACGTCGGGTTGTCCCCCTGCATTTCCAGATACCGGGCATAGGCTTCCGGGGTGGTGGTGATCTCGGTGATACCGGCGTCCTGCATGGCCACGGTGTTCTCCCGTTCTGCCTGCTGCTGTTCCCGCCACTTGGTATCGTTCTCGGCCTTGCGGCTTACGATCTGTTTCAAATCTGCCATTGTGAATTACCTCCTACAATTATCGTGTTTTGGGTGGAGTGGTACGGGTATGCTGTTTGGGGGCCTTGCCCTGGTTCATGCTCTCGGCTGCGGCTTGGAGGGCGGCCAGCCGCCCCTTGACGGAGGGGATGTCGCTGATCTTCTCCGGGGTGTCAGTAGTCCTCGTCGTCCTCGTCGTCGTCCTCTTGCTCTGCGATTGTGTCGAGCCACTCCCGCGCTGTGGTGAGGAGCGCCCTTGCGGAGCGCGGGGGGCGGCTTTTTTTGGCGGTTCCGCCTCCTGGCCCCTTGCGGGAGCGCCATAGCCCCGGCGCTCCATGAACAGGTTGACTTGGGACACAAAATCCACGTTGGTCACAAGGTCTACCATACCGTCCTCGGCCCGGCTGTCCTTTACGGCGGCAAAAAGGACGTTTTTCTTGGCAAAGGCCCGGAACTCCGCAAGGTCGCTCTCCTTAATGCGAAACACCTTCAACTCCTTGCCCTCCCGGAGCAGGCGGGCCATGTGGGTCTTGCCAACCAGCTTTTTGTTGTCCTTGGACAGCGCCCATAGGAACGCCGCCAGATTTTTGCTCCCCGCTGCCAGCAGCTTGATACTGGCCTCGGTGAGCTGGATGCTCTCTTTGACCATCAGATCGGCCACATCACCGCTTACATCCATTGACTTTCACCTCCCGTTTTCAGATATTCAATGACTTCCCGGACGCAGCAGTACCGGGGATTGTGAAGATACCGGCGCAGGATCAGCCTGATATGCCGTTCCCGCTGGGCCTGGGGCAGAGGGGCGAATATCTCCACATCCTCCACGGAGGCCCGGTAGTTCAAAATGGTGACGCTGCCCCAGGGCAGTCCCCCCACGCTCTTGTCCACATGGAGCAGCAGGGCGATGACCGGCCCGCCGGGGACGGCCCGGTAGGCCGTCCAGCACAGGTTGGCGTAGCTGTCCTTCTCATAGATGGCCGGGAAGTCGAACAGGCCGCACCAGCCGCGCCGCGCTAAAAAGAGATAGTCGGAAAATTCCTGTCGGCATAGCTTGGAAAGGCTCATGTCCAGCCTATCGGCCTCTATCGGCTGGCACTCTCCCGCCAGACGGAGGATGGCGGTCAGGTCTGCTTTTATCAGTCTTTTCATGGGTCTCGCTCCTGTCGGCCCCCACATTGGCGCGTACCGTAGGGGCGTCGTTTTCAATGCGGGCGCACAGCTTCAATTCCCGGCGCAGCGCCCGCAGGCGGTCGTTGATGGCGTCGATCTCCGCCTCGGCCCCCTCCGTCCCGGCCCGCCGCAGGGGGTACAGTTCCCGGCGCTGGCCGGTGAGGGCGTCTATCTCGGCCTGGATAGCGTCATACTGCATGGAAAGCTGGCCCATCGTCTCAATGCGGTTTTTCATCAGGTATATAAATTGCTCCTGGTAGCGGTCAAACTTGATGACCTCCCGCCACGAAACGAGGGCGGTCTGCCGCCTGGGGCGGCGGTTGGGGATGGCTCCCAGCAGATAGAGGTACTTGAAGTAGAGGGCGCGAAGCCCTTTCAGCTTCCGGGGCTTGCGGGGAAGTCCGCCACGGGGCCGGTATCTCCGTCCCGGTGTCAGCCATTGAAAGGCCGGGGGCGGCGGTTCGGGTGGCGGCGGGGCCGCCCCGGAACGGGCGGCGGACAGGCGGGATAGAATGTCCGCCTCGGTGTAGCCGTCCCCCAAACTGTCCAGCCGGATAAAACGTGGAGCGCCGGGGGGCTTGACGGCGGTATGCTTCACGTTGGGGCCGCGCTTGACGGCGTAGCCCAGCCGGTTAAGCTCCTGCCAAAAGGTTTTCATGGTGTAGGCCCTGAAAAGGGCGGCGTCAATGTCCTGCCGCACAAGGCCCCGCAGGGTGGGCTTGCCCTTCCGCTCCGCCTGCCACTCGCTGTACTGTTTGCCTTTGCTTTCCGGGTCGATGATGGATAGGCCGTACTCCTGACAGATGGCGTCCGAGGTCCCCCGGATGCCTTGGTAGTAGTCCTTCTTGGTGTCCCGGTACATCATCCCATCCACAAAGGAAACGCTGTTGAAAACGATGTGGGAGTGAAGATGCTCTTTGTTCAGGTGGGTGGCGACAATGACCTCGTAGCGGTCTCCCAAAAGCCTCCGGGCAAGCTCCACACCTACGGCATGGGCCTGTTCCGGCGTGACCTCGCCGGGGGCGAAGGACTGGATGATGTGATAGCCCTTCCGCTTGCGGCCCTCCTTGCCCCAGCGACGTTTCGTGTCCATCATATCGGCATAGACCGTATCCCGGTCGCAGTTGATGGCGGTCTCAAAACAGGTGCGCTCGGTCTTGTCCCGGTTGAGGGCGTAGTCGATGGCTGTTTCCAGCGAGGTCTTTTCCTCGTTCTGGGCGTAGTCCACGCTCTTGTCCAGCCGGTTATGCACCACAAGGATTTTTGTGTAGGCCATTAGAGCGTATCCCTCACCAGCCGGGCCATTTGCCGCACAAGGCGGGCGGCCTCGGTGATCTCGTCCCTGGTGGCCTCCCCTCTGGCGTTGGCCTGATGGGCAAGCTGATTGACGTTATTTCCGATGGCGGACAGTTCCCGGAGAAGGGCGGCGTAGGTGTCGGGGGGACGGGGGCGGAGTTCAACGCCCATGATAAGCTGACGTAATAGCGGCTCCATCTTTAAGCCGGTGGCCCCGGCCTGCGCCTGGAGGTGGGCATACTCGTCGGCGTTCAGCCGCAGGGTGATAGTCTTATAGGGCTTTGGCATAGCTGGCTCCTTTCGACAAAAAATAATGCGTCTCAAATTGAGACGCATTTCCGGGGAATGGGGGTATTAGGGGCTTGCCCCTAACAAGCGGCATTTTGCAGTCAAAATGCCATGCTTGCGCGGACAGCGGCGCCAACGGCGCCGCTGTCTACCGTGTCGGGGCGGAGTCCCTTTGCTTGCGGGGCTGGGGCTTCTTATGGGTTGGGCGGCTGGGATGTTGATGTTTGGGCTTTTCCGGCTCTGCCGGTGGCGGGGGCGTATCCCCGTCCTCCAGAAAGCCCAGCAGTTCATCGGCAACCTCCTGGGGCGTTTTCTCCGGGACTTCCACGGTGTAGCCGGGGAGAAGGATACCGTTGACGGAAAAGCGGCGTTCCTCCCCCTTGGGGATGGGCGGGGAGAGTTCGGTGAACAGGTGGGCGTAGGCGTTGATACGGCCTTGGAGGTACTTTTCCATCGCCGCCTTGTCGGTAAAGCGTTTCCTGTCCTGACCGGCGATTTGACGGCCAGGGCCGGAATAGTCCGGCTCCCTGGGGGTGTTGAATGTCAGATACCACGAAATTTCCCAGGAGACCGGCACAGATTCCTTTTTGGCTTTGTCATAGCGGGTGTTCTCATAGACGCGCCACGACATTTTGTAGACCATGTTGCTGATCTCATGCCAGTCGTACTCACCATCTATCCAGACGTTAGCCGTGTGAGGGGTGGGCGGTATTGTCAGATATTGCTGTGCCTTCCTCAATTCACAGGTTTTCATCGCCTGCTGTACCCACTTCTCGCTGACTTTCAATATTTCTGCATAAATGGCTTTTTCCTGGTCAACACTGGCCTGCTCCTGTTCTTTCAGCGCGTCGGGAGAAAGTTTGACCAACTCGGAGAGGTCGGACTGGCTGCTCGAAAAATAGATGTGACTTGAAATTTCAAGTTCCCTGCCGGGGTCAAGGTGTGTATATCCCATATTCGCGCCTCCCTAACGTACCGGGGCCGACTGCTTTTTAGCGGCGGCCTTTTTCTTGGCGGTAGGCTTTTTTGCTGGGGTCGCTCTCCGCTTCTGCGCGGCGGCTGGCTTTTCCGGGCTGGCCTTCCCCTGGGGCGGGGGCGATTTCTTCGGGGCCTTGGGCGGCTCCGGGTCGGACGGCGGTGCAAGGTCTCCATCGTCCAGCAAGTCCAGCAGCTCGTCGGCCACCTCCTGGGGCGCTCTCTCCTTGGGCGCTATGGTATAGCCGGGGAGAAGAACGCCGTTGATATAAAAGGAACGCTTGAACTCGTCCGGGACGGGAGGGGACAACTCCGTAAAAAGCCGGGCGTACACATCAAAGCGGCCTTGGATATAGTTCTGTGCGTCGGCCTCGGCGTTGTAGTATTTCTTCTTTATCTCCACTACCATAACATCGCCGGAATAGTAGTATTTTTCCGTAGAGGGCCGGGGCGGGCGGTTGATGGCGATGCCCCAGGTCACAAGCCACTGGCCTTGGTGATTGCCCGTCGTCTCCTGCATTATCTTATAGCGCATGATGTAGACGCGGTTGCTGATCTCCCAAACACCGTCCTTTTGCCGTTTCCACTCGTTTGACGTGTGCTTGACCTCCGGGGTCTTGACGTACTCGATGGCCCTGTCCAGGAGCATGGTCTGGGCGGCCTGCTCCACCCATTCCTCGGCGGCGACCTGCACTTTTCCGAAAATGGTCTTTTCTGCCGTTGCTCCGTCCTTACGCTTGGCTTGCAACTCCTGCAAGGGCAGCTTGACCAGCTCTGCCAGATCGCTGCGGTCAACATTCCACCTGTCAAACTCCACGGAGCGTTCCAGTTCGATATGTTCACCGGGATTGAATTTGTCTGTACGGTGCAATACGCGGTAAAAGGTCGGCTCTTTCCGTTTTTGTTCTGCCATAGACCGCCCCTCCTATCGCTCGCCGCGCTGGGGGGATGGCTTTTTCCTGTCACGGGAGGGAACGGTCGGAAATTCCAGCGCGATTTCAAACTGCCGTTGTAATTCCTCCATCCTCACGCTGTCCAGCGGCTCATAGGTCTTGCTGTCCGGGTCCCAGCGGGTCAGACGCTTTTCCTCCGGGATGTGGTTGCGCCGTTCCCACGCGCCCACGGCCTGGGCCTGGACGCTCATGCGCTCCTTAATGTCGGGGTTGTCCCTGGCGGGGCGCAGTTCATAGTCCTCGATCTGCTTTGGGGACAGGGGGGCGTTATAGGCCAGAACGCCCCAGGCCAGGACGGTGCCGCTCTCCACTGGCTGGCGTCCGCTAAAGAACGTCATTTCCACCTGGGGGTCGTTTGGCAGTTTGGGATAGGTGCCAATGTCGATGGGGCGCTGGGTGGAATAATACTTGAATACCATACCGCGCCCCCTATCTCTGCCGCTGGGGATGGTTCCGCTGGCGCTGGGGCGCTTTGGCGGTCTGGCCCTCTTTGATCTGGCGCAGTTTCACCTTGACCGATTGCCGGGGCCGGTCATCATTACGGGCCGGGGCGGCGCGTTCCTGCACCGGGGCGGAGGTCTGGCTGGTATTCGCGGCCTTCCGCAAATCTGTGACCGCCGCTTTTGTATATGCCAGGAATTTCCCCTTTTCCTTCTCCGGCATGACCGCCGCCTGCGCCTGGAATTGCTGCTCCAATCTGGTGATGGTGTAATGCTGCTGGAAAAAGCCGATCACTCTGGTCGCCAGCTTTTCCAGGTCGTCATGGAGCTGGAGGCCAAACTGTTCATGGAGCAATTCACGCAGGCCAACGGGCGCGTCCTCGAAGATCCCGGTCAGATTCTCCGGGTGGTTCAGGTTATTTTCAACAAGGTCTTGCATTTGTTCCAGCATGGAGCCGTAGCCCGGCCCGGTAGAGAGGGGCAGCCAGTAGCGGTCAACCTCGCCGTCCAGCATATAGTCGATGGCAACCTTGACCGGGCGGCTCGGCTCGTCAGTGTTCCAGTATTCCTGGTTTATCGCCTCCATCCGGGTCTCCGCCTCGGACAGCGTCATGCGGGCGCCAGCGGGAAGATGCTCGTCGGCGCTCTCCATGACGGTGACGATGGGTTCCTGTTCCGGGGACAGGTCGGGCAGGGTGGCCTCCTTGGCGGATTTGAACAGGGACACAAACGCCCCGGAAATATCACGGGTGAAGTTCCTCCAGCGGGTGGCCGCGCCCCGGACGGTGCAAAGGCCATTTTTGAAAAAGCCGGTCACGATGCTTGCGCTCTCGCCCAGCAGGTCTTTCACATCCCGGCGCAGGTTCCCGGCGATCTCTTTCATACGGCTGTTGGTATCTATGGGGATCACTCCTTTCCAAAAAGTGGTGGGGCGGCTCTCGCCGCCCCGGATAAAATGTCGAAATTCGTCTCAATTTGAGACGAATTTCAGCGGACGGCGGCGGGCCGCGCCCGGTGCATACGGCAATATGCCTTGGGCGGGACAAAGGGCCTCCCGGCGAAGGTCACTTCCCGGATGGGACGGTAATGGGACAGCACCCCGTCCCGCAGGCTGGCAAACTCGATATAGTCCGCCTTGGTAAAGCACCGCTCCCGGCGCATTTGGCGCTGGGACACCGGCCAGCCCTCGCCGTAAAGGAAATGGAACATTTTGATGTTGTCGGAGATCAGTTGCAGGGAGTTGTCCGAATTGTCGTAAAACGCGGGGGCCTCGCCGTCTCCGGGGCAATAGTTTTCGCTCCTGCCGAGATACACCCGCCCATCCTCGCCCACCAGGGCGTCCATGCCCTCATAGTTGCTGGCGGCGGCGGACGCGATCAAGATTTCTGTCATGGTGTCACCTCGCCATATCGTCATGGCCGGGCGGCTTGCGGGGCTTGGGCGGCAGGCCGTAGTCTTGCCGCAGTTCCTCAACTCTCCGGCGAAAATCCTTTTCTGCGCTCTCCCGGTCTCCGAAATAGTTGCCATAGGCAAATTCCTTAAACTGCCTGTGGGCGTAGGATTTCCAGGTCACATAGGGGGATGGTGCTTTCGGGTTGTGGGCCAGCACGATCTCCACGTCCTTGATGCGCTTGCTTTTGATAACGTGGTAGCCCTCGCATACTCTATCATCCGCCATAGCCGCTTACCTCGAAGGGGAAGGGGGCTTTTTGCCCTTACCCGCCTTTTCCGCTTCGGCCTTGGCCTTCTGGCGCTCAATGGCCTTTTTCCGCAGGTCAAGGGCCTCGAACACCCCGCGCTTTGCGTCAGGGATGGTAGTCCGCTTATCCGGGAAGTACGGACGCAGATCCTCCTCGGTCAGCGTGATTTTCAGTTGCGGCGTCTCCTCCCGCTTGGTGGGGGCTACCGACTTTTCGATCTTGTCCGTGGTCAGCGTCCCTTCCTGGCTGGCCTTTTTCAGTTCCACCGCCTGGGTGCCGGAGGGGACTTTATCCTCCTTCTTGATGGCGTCGGCTACCGCCGCCTGTTCCTCTTTTTTCAGATATGAGAGGTCTGCGGCGGTGTGGACGGGGAGCTTCTTATCCTCCACCATCTGCTGTAATTCCGGGGTCAGGTTGTTCAGACGGACAAGTTTCTGGATATTGCTACGGCTCTCGCCGGTCTGCTGGGCCAGTTCCTCGTCAGCCCGCATGGGCTTCTTGCCCTCGGCCGCCAGCTTGGCGGTTTCCTCCTTGGTGCGCCGTCCGGCCTTGTGCTTCATGGCTTCCAGCTTCATGGCATAGGCGCGGGCCTTCTCCATCGGGCTGATGTTCTCCCGCTTCAGGTTGGCGTCCACCATAGAGATCGTGGCCTCGTCCCGGTCAAGCTGGCGGACGATGACCGGCATGGTGGCGATACCCGCCAGCTCGCAGGCCCGGCGGCGGCGGTGGCCGGACACCATCTCATAGCCGCCCGCCTTGCGGGGGATGACCACGGCAGGCTCCAACACTCCGAATTTCTTTACGCTGTCCACCAGGTCCATCATGTCCTGGTCGTCCTTGACGTTGAACGGATGGCCCTCAAAGGGGTGTATCTCCGACACCTTCAGCGTGGTGATGATCTCCGACTGCCCCTCCCTGGTGATGGGGAGCGTAAAGTCCTTGGGGATTTCGTCCTCGGTGGGCTTATCGGGCGCGGCGGCGGGCGCTTGTTCAGCCCCCGTCTTTTCCGGCTCGGCGGGGTGGGGGTCTACCAGCTTGCCGGGAATGGGCAGGTCGGGGTTTTTCCTGTGTTCCTTGCGGTAGCGGCTGGCGTCCGTAAGGGCCATTTCGTAAACATCCGCCCGGACTTCCAGCATACCGGCCTGTTCCAGCGCCTTGCAGCGATGGAAACCGTCTACAAGCTGTAGCTCTCCCTTTTCCCCCTGGCGGAGAATGACCGGCTTTTGCAGGCCGTTCTTTTTGATGTCGGCAATCATATCGCCGTAGTCCTTCCTGGGGGTGTCCTTGACGTAGGTGCCGGGGAGGGGAACGATCTCGGACAGCTTGACGAAACGGAGGCTGGGGTCTTTCGGCGGTTCGGCAGGCTTCTTTTCCTCGGCAGGCTTGTCGGGTGCGGCGGGGGCTTTGGGGTCAGCCGCCGCCTTGGACGCTTTGGCACCCTTCTTTTCCCCGGCAGGCTTACCGGGAGCGTCGGCGGGGGCCTTGGGGTCAGGCGTGGCCTTGGGTGGCTCGGCGGGCTTCTTTCCCTCGGCGGGCTTGTCGGGAGCATCAGCGGGGGCCTTGGGGTCAGGCGCGGCCTTGGGCGGCTCGGCGGGTTTCTTTTCCTCGGCAGGCTTGCCGGGAGCGTCGGCGGGGGCCTTGGGGTCAGGCGTGGCCTTGGGCGGCTCGGCGGGCTTCTTTTCCTCGGCGGGCTTGCCGGGAGCGTCGGTGGGGGCCTTGGGGTCAGGTGCGGCCTTGGGCGGCTCGGCGGGTTTCTTCTCCTCGGCAGGCTTGCCGGGAGCGGCAACGGTGGCCTTGGGGTCAGGCGCGGCCTTGGGCTGCTCGGCGGGTTTCTTTTCCTCGGTGGGCTTGCCGGGAGCGTCGGCGGTGGCCTTGGGGTCAGGCGCGGCCTTGGGCGGCTCGACGGGTTTCTTTTCCTCGGCGGGCTTATCAGGCGGTGCGCCGGGGACGGGGGCGCGGAAAGCGCCGATCAACGGGTTCTTCTTGTCTGGCATGGTGAGTCCTCCTTTTGCTTATTTTGTCGAAAAATGCGTCTCGATTTGAGACGCATTTTCAACCGATATTAAGGGCCAAAATCGTGCTGTACCTCCGCTTGATAGTAGTTGTTGATGGTGGCCGGGGCATTGTAAAGGGCAGTCAGCAGATAGGCGCGGATGTTGCGGATTTTGGTCGTGTTCTTCCGCAGACAGTCAAAAACATATTCCAGGTGCGAATAGTCCAGTTTATAAAAGCGTTCCTTCACCTGGGCGGTGGGAAGTTCCTCGCCGCCGATGCGGAGGGTGGCGCGGGTGCTGCATAGAACATCGGTTATCAACTCCGCCACCTCATCCACGTCCTCACGGTTGAACTGGGTACAGAGGGCAGCGTAGTCAATACTTTCCCGCACATCTCTCCCGCAATCAATCCGATCTATCCATCCTGTTCCCGGAGGGGAGGGGGATGGATGGACAGATGGATCAAGCTGAATGGGGTCAGTTTGATTTGATTCAATATAGATTGCGTCCGATTTTCCGAAGTCTGCACTTCCGAAAACCGGAAGTCTTGACTTCTGCTTTTCGGAACTCTTGACTTCCGATTTTCCGAAGTCTTGACTTCCGAAAATCGGAAGTCTGGGAATGTCCTGCGGCTGGGAGGGTTGCGGCGGTTTTTCGCCGGTGGTGAACCGCTTGACATAGATTTTTGCAGGACGGCCCTGGCCCCGCTTGACGCGCTCGATCAGGCCAAAACCCTTGCCTGTGTCCAACTCGGCCAGCAGCTTGACGGCCTTCTCATGCCCGCAGCCCAGGTCTGCCTGTATCTCGTCCAGTGTGTAGTAGATATAAACACGGCCTTGGTCGTCGTACCAGCCGTTTTTAGCGGACAGCCCCATGCGGTCAAGGAGAAGGCCATAGAGCAGCTTGGCGTCGGTAGACAGCTTCTTGAACTGTTCGCCGGTGATAAGCTGGCGGGGGATACGGTAGAACGAAAATTGATTGCTTTCGTCGCCGTAATAATAGTCAAATGCTTGCTTGCCCACGTTCTCACCTCCATTGGGCAAAAAGAAAGGCGCCCCTTACGGAGCGCCTGGACTACGGGCTTTCCACCCGCTTTCTTCTTTTTTCTGCACCTTTTTCAATTTGGGATAGTAACAATGATAGCAAGCAACTTACTCAACAAAGGTTTTTAAGGGAAATTGTAGATGGCCCTCGTCTGCCTGTGTCGGGGCAATTTTTACTGGCCGCCACATACCACCATTCTTTTTTGCTCGATTTTCCTCGATAAGATTGTGCTTGATACCCTAAAATCTCGTTATCATAGAAGTGCGCCGCTTGGGATCCCATAGGCTATATCTCAATGCTGGACGGAGGCAAGAACGATGAGAAGATAATCGCCATACCCTTCTCCGACCCCACCTACAACGGCTATCACGATATATCCGAGCTGCCGGGACATATTTTTGATGAGATGGCCCACTTCTTCACCGTATACAAAGCCCTGGAGGGCAAGGAGGCCGTGGCCGGAGACGTGAACGGACGGGAGGCCGCCGTGCGAGTGATAAACGCCGCCATAGACAACTATGTGGAGAGCTTCTGCAAATAAAAACATTGCACCCCATTGATTTTGGGGTGCAATGTTTTTTACTCTCCGTATTCGGCATTTATCATCTTACTGGCCATATCGCACCACCACCAGAGACGCTGTGGTTCATCGCAGAGGTGGATGATGGTTTTCATGTTTATGGTGAGCTGGCTGCCGTATTTCCGTCCCAGATTCAAGGCATTGCGCATTTCGCCGGTGAGCAGACTCTTGGCCTCCTCCCAGTTGTCCAGAATCAGGAAGTTGGAGTTGGGCTTAAAGCAAGCCACAGCCTTGTTGCCTATGGCCTCCAAACTTTCCTCCAGTTTGGAGAAGGGGGATACGGAAATCTGGCGCACATTTTTGAAAGTGTCCAGTATATGCGGCACGCGCTGGTCTATGCGTTCGCAGCAGCCTATGCCGAATTTGCCGAACAGCTGGGAATACTCGCGCTCATAGTCGTAGGCAAACTCCTGTGTCATCTCGGGTGATACGGAGGTAAGTATCTGGTCAGAGGCTGCGCCCCAGATGTCCTTCAGTCTGCAGCCTATGCCGCTCTCAGTAGGCGCCGGGAGTTCGGTGGTGAAGCCTGGGCCGTTGTGCAGCACCACATCAAAGCAGTTGTTGGAGGACAGCAGTCCCAGAGCCTCGTACTTCTTCACCCAATCTATGGAAACATCCATGTACCGGCGGATACAGGCGTGCATCATGTCCGGGTCAACATAGAAGTTCATCAGAGCGTCGCCCATGCCCAGCCAGGTCATGATATCGTCCCAGGGGCAGACGCGGAAATAGTTTTTGCCAAGCAGGCGGACCTCAAGAATACCGTCAAATATTTCGTGCATCAGGTTCAGCCGCTCCATGGTGGCCTCCTCGTCGTAGCTGACCTCATGGTATTTTATCTTCTCCACATCGTCCTCGGAGGCTATGTGCTTGTCGAAATGCTGGGACTCGTATTTGCCGAAATGGCGGTCATTCTCTCCAAGATTTCCCTGCACGGAGGTGGGCAGGCCCCAGCCGGAGTCGTGTATCACGCAGGGGCAGTACACGATTTTGGAGATGTACCGGTCAAGGCGCAGATGCTCCCACTCGTAGAGCCTGAGCAGCAGCCCCAGCTCTACATCCCGCAGGAAGGGGTCGGAAATGCGGGTGGTAAGTTCGCCGTCCACATTCAGAACAAAAACCGGTGTGTCGCGGGTGTGCAGTACGGGGCGTATCTGCCGCAGGTCGTTTACCGCTGTCCAAAGAGCGCGATTATGCTCCTGAACAGGCAGCGCCGCTATTTCGCCCACCCGGCGCCCCAAGTTCCGCAGGCGCTCTATATCCTGTGCGCTGTAGTTTATCATGGCTTGCTCTCCTCACGTTGTTTTTGTTATAAAGAGCAGTTACAGGCTTGTACTGCGCCTGCAATTGCAATAACATCATAGCATTTTGGCCGCTTTGTGAGAAGCAGAAGAAGCTGTCGCGGAGAGCCAGAAAATTGCACGCTAAAATATCTGAGCCGCGTCGATTTTTCTTGACAAACAGAGGCAGTAAGCTTAAACTAACTTCAGAAAAGCTTTCGGAGAGAAAGAGGGATAATTGGCATGACACTTAGGGAACTGGAGATAGGCAATACCGGCGTCGTCACGGCTGTGGGCGGTACCGGCGCGCTGCGCCAGCATTTTTTGGATATGGGCGTAATTCCCGGCGCGAAGATAACTCTGGTGAAGTACGCGCCCATGGGGGACCCCATGGAGCTGCGTCTGCACGGCTATGAGCTGACCCTGCGTCTGGCGGATGCGGAGCAGATAGAAATAAATCCGGCATCGGAAACTCAGGGGCGCTACGGCGCCGCACCAAGGGCCAAGGCGACTGCCCACCCCGGTCTGGGTGAGGGCGGCAAATATCATGTGAAGGCCGGAGAAACGCCTCTGCCCGAGGGAAGCGTACTTACCTTTGCCTTGGCGGGCAATCAGAACTGCGGAAAGACCACCCTGTTCAACCAGCTCACAGGCTCAAATCAGCATGTGGGCAATTTTCCGGGCGTAACGGTGGACAGAAAGAGCGGTGCGATACGGGGCTACGAAAATACAGAGATAACCGACCTGCCCGGAATTTACTCCATGTCGCCCTACAGCAGCGAGGAGATAGTTACCAGAAACTTCCTTATAAATGAAAAGCCCAGAGGCATAATAAACATAGTGGATGCCACCAACATAGAGCGCAACCTCTATCTCACAATGCAGCTTATGGAGCTGGATGTGCCCATGGTGCTGGCCCTGAACATGATGGACGAGGTGCGCGGCAACGGCGGAAGCATCCGCATAAATGAGATGGAGGAAATGCTGGGCATACCGGTAGTGCCCATATCAGCCGCCAGAAACGAGGGAGTGGATGAGCTGGTTCGCCACGCTCTTCACGTCGCCCAGTATCAGGAGCGCCCGGGACGCACGGATTTCTGCGATAAGGACAGGGATAAGGGCGCGGTGCATCGCTGCCTCCACGGCATTATGCATCTTATAGAGGACCACGCCCAGGCGGCTGGTATGCCTCTTCGCTTTGCGGCTACAAAGCTGGTGGAGGGAGACGCAGACATACTGGAGCGCCTGAAGCTTACGGAAAATGAAAAGGAAATGATGGAGCACATCATAAGCCAGATGGAGGACGAGCGCGGGCTGGACAGAGCCGCCGCAATAGCTGATATGCGCTTCTCCTTTATTGAAGATCTGGTGGGCAAGACGGTTGTCAAGCCCCAGGAGAGCCGGGAGCATGCCCGCAGCCGGAAGATAGACAGGGTGCTTACGGGCCGATTCACGGCCATACCGGCCTTTGTGGGCATTATGGCGCTGGTGTTCTGGCTGACCTTCAACGTCATAGGCGCCTGGATGCAGGGCCTGCTGGAGCTGGGAATAGATATGCTCACCGAAGCTCTCGACGCCGCCATGACGGCCTGGAATGTTAACGAGGCCATACATTCGCTTATAATAGACGGCATATTTACAGGTGTGGGCAGCGTTTTGAGCTTCCTGCCAATTATAGTCACCCTGTTTTTCTTCCTGTCTCTCCTGGAGGACACAGGCTATATGGCCCGGGTGGCCTTTGTTATGGATAAGCTGCTGCGTAAAATTGGACTCTCCGGCCGCAGCATCGTGCCGATGCTGGTGGGCTTTGGCTGTACCGTGCCGGGAGTTATGGCCAGCCGCACTCTGCCATCGGAGCGGGACCGGAAAATGACCATAATGCTCACGCCGTTTATGAGCTGTTCGGCAAAGCTGCCCATCTACGGCTTTCTCACAGCAGCCTTTTTTCCGGAACACGCGGGAATTATAATGGTGGGGCTGTATTTTCTCGGTATACTTACAGGCATCGTAGTGGCGCTGCTGTTCAAGGGCAGCCTTTTCCGGGGCGAGGCCGTGCCTTTCGTCATGGAGCTGCCCAATTACCGTATGCCCGGGGCAAAAAACGTGGCTCAGCTGCTGTGGGATAAATCCAGGGACTTTTTGCAGAGAGCGTTTACCGTTATATTCGTGGCGACCATAGTGATATGGTTCCTTCAGAATTTCAGCATACATCTGAGCATGGTTACGGACAGCCGGGACAGTATTCTGGCCGGTGCCGCGGGACTTATCGCTCCGGTGTTCGCACCCATGGGATTTGGCGACTGGCGCATATGCACGGCGCTCATTGCGGGCTTTATGGCCAAGGAAAGCGTGGTGTCCACCCTCACGGTGCTGTTCGGAGGCGAGGCGGCTGTTGCGGCTGTGCTGAATCCCCCGGCGGCAGCGGCATTGCTGGTGTTCTGCCTGTTGTATACCCCATGCGTGGCGGCCATAGCCGCCGTGAAGCGGGAGCTGGGAGGCTCCTGGGCCGCAGGTGTGGTGATAGGTCAATGCGCAATAGCATGGGTGTGCGCCCTGCTGACGCATCTGGCGTTCATGATGCTGGGGATTTGATAAAAATAAATGGATTCGGCGGAAAAATCACGCCGGGTCCATTTTTTGACGATAAGGGCTTGTAATGTTTCTAAAATTTGCTAAAATGTTATAGTGCGCCCGGCGCACTATAGAAAAAGAAAAAGAGGAGTAGTTATGTTAGAGAAAACATTCAAGCTGTCCCAGCACCAGACAACCGTGAAAACGGAAATCATGGCGGGCATCACCACCTTTATGACCATGGCGTATATCCTGGCCGTAAACCCCAGCATCCTCAGCGCTGCGGGAATGGACGCTACCGCCGTCCTGCTCGCCACCGCGCTGGCATCCTTTATAGGCACCCTGTGCATGGCTTTCATGGCGAACCTGCCTTTCGCCCTGTCCGCCGGCATGGGACTGAACGCCTATATGGCCTATACTGTTGTAATAGGCTATGGGTATACCTGGCAGGTAGCTCTGCTTGCCGTATTCGTTGAGGGCCTCATATTTGTTCTGCTGTCTCTCACCAATGTGCGCGAGGCCATTTTCAACGCCATTCCGCTCACCCTCAAAAAGGGCGTGTCCGTGGGCATCGGCCTGTTTATAGCCTTCATTGGCCTGCAGAACGCCGGAATCTGCGTTGACGGGGCTACTCTGGTCACCATCACCAGCTTTACCGAAAACTTCAATACCCACGGCATCTGTGCTCTGCTGGCTATTGTGGGCCTGTTTATAACCGCAATACTCTATATCCGCGGCATGAAGGGCGCCATCCTCTACGGCATAGTTCTCACCTGGATTATCGGTATGCTCTGCGAGGTGGCCGGAATTTATGTTCCCGACCCCGCCAGCGGCTTCTACAGCATTTTCCCCACTCTTGCTTTTACTGATTTCACCAAGCTTGGCGAGACCTTCGGCCAGTGCTTTAATGTGGATTTCAGCACAGTCGGCATAGTGAACTTTATTGTTGTTGTGTTCTCCTTCCTGTTCGTTGATATCTTCGATACTCTGGGCACCCTCATCGGTGTGGCTACCAAGGCCGATATGCTGGATGAGGACGGACGCCTGCCCGGCATCAAGCCCGCCCTGCTCTCCGATGCTATCGCTACCTCCGCAGGCGCTGTGCTGGGCACTTCCACTACCACCACCTTTGTGGAGTCCGCATCCGGCGTTGCCGTTGGCGGCCGTACAGGACTTACCGCTCTGGTCACCGGCGTGCTGTTCCTTCTGAGCACTCTGTTTGCCCCCATCTTCACCGCCATCCCCTCCTTTGCCACCGCTCCCGCGCTCATCATGGTGGGCTTCCTGATGGTTGGTACTGTCACCGAGATCCGTTTTGATGACGACAATCTCACCGAGGCCATTCCCGCATATCTGGCCATTATCGCCATGCCCCTGTTCTACAGCATATCCGAGGGCATTTCTCTGGGCATCATATCCTATGTTGTGCTGAACCTCTTTGCCGGAAAGGCAAAGAAGATTCCTCTGCTTATGTATATCCTTGCCGTGCTGTTTGTGCTCAAGTACATCTTCCTGTAAGAAAAATTTCAAGCCCGGAGACTCTTGTCTCCGGGCTGTTGGTTTTCAGAGGCTAATTCTCAATCTTCGTGAAAAAATCCACCTTGCCGTTCTCCAGATGATACACGGCGCCAACCACGGCGAGGCCTTGATCGGCTTCTATATGCTGTATGTCAAGGCTGTGTTGTATCGTGGCCAGACTGTGCTCAACGTTCAGACAGCAGGCGCGGTAATCGTCCTGCTCGTCGCCTATGGCCAGACGTATCTCATCGGTTATAAATTTTATGTAGCCGTCGGGGTCGTGGTTTATGGCGGCGTCTACCGCACCGCAGAAGGTGTGCCCCAGCACCACTATAAGGCTGCAGCCAAGATGAGCGGCTGCGTACTCTATGCTCCCCAGCTGATGGTCATCTATAACATTTCCGGCCACGCGTATAACAAACAGGTCGCCTATGCCTGCGGAAAAGATGCTCTCCGGTATTACACGGGAGTCGGAGCAGGTTACGATTATGGCATAGGGCTCCTGGCCGTGATGAAAGACTCTGAGACGCCTGGCGGGGGAAATGTCTCCGGGATTCACGCAGGCGTCCAAATAGCGGCGATTGCCCTCCCGCAGCATTGTCAGCGCCCGGCGGGCGGAAATACGAAAAGCTTCCATATTTTTATACCTCCTGAGGATAACATACATTATATCGCGTTTTCATTAAAAGTGTTATACTTTTTTACATGAAAGCCTGTGTAAAAAATAAGAGCCTGCACTAGGGAAAATTGCCAAATTTTCAACGAAGCCAACAGAGTTTTCAACGTATTGACCCTAATGTGCTGTTGGAAACCGGTGAAAAAGCGACTTCATAATTTCTTAACCACAAGTCCGGAAAATATGTGCTATAATGAACACGTTCAAATTTTACGGGAGGCGCGCTATGCGTATGTACAAAAGACCTCCAATGGAGGGGATACCCAATCTCAGAGATCTGGGCGGCTGGGCTGTGACGGGAGGAATGACCCGCTGGGGCGTATTTCTTCGCTCAGCTGTGCCGAAAGCCCTGACCGCCGGGGACCGCTCCAGGCTGGAAGCCCTGGGCCTGCGCACGGTGCTGGATTTCCGCAGCCAGCCGGAGTGCACCAGAGCTCCGGACCCTTTGAGCGCAATGGACGGAGTGCGCTATGTGCAGCTGCCCATGTTTGATTCAGCCGCCGCAGGCGCAGCCCTCAGCATACAGCCCGAGGCGGATTTTGAGTGGGGAAGCCACTATGTCCGCATGGCTGTGGAGCAGAAAAGCTGGATGGCTTCCGTTGTGCGCGCTCTTACAGAGTCGGAAGGCTGCACTCTTTTTCACTGCACCACCGGCAAGGACAGAGCGGGGCTGATAAGCGCGCTTATACTGTCCGTATGCGGTGTGTGCGATGAGGATATTGCGGCCGATTACTGTGTGAGCCGGCTGTATCTGCGGGAAATGTTCATGGAGATGGAGCACAGTCAGAATTTCTGCGGCGGAAATCTGAACAGCCCGTTTTACCGCACTCCGCCGGAGGCCATAAAAGCGTTTCTGAACTTTCTGCAGGAGGAATACGGGGGCGCGGAGGGCTATCTGATAAACTGTGGAATGAAAAATGTGGAACTTGAGCGACTTCGCACAAAGCTTATCGACAAAATTTAGCTTGCACCACGATAGCGTATGCGATATAATGTTGCTGTTTAGTACCAATTAATTGCAAAGGAAGAAGATAACATGAGTGCAGCAAAAAACAAGAAGCCCGAGACTGGGAGCAGCAAACGCAATAAGATTCTAGGCACTATTGCGGCCATACTGGTAGTTCTGCTCATAGCCGGAAGCTTTCTGATTAACTCCGATTATTTCTACACTAAGACCGCCGCGGTGAGCATAGGCAGCACCGATTACACCACCGCCGAGTTCAATTATTTCTACCGCACGGCATATAACCAGTTCTACTCTCAGCTGGGCGATTATGCATCCATGATAATCGACAGCAGCAAGCCTCTGGACGAGCAGTATTACGTTGAAGGCCAGAGCTACCATGACTATTTTACCGAAGCCGCCCTTACTCAGATGACCGAGGTAACCGTGGCTTACGACAATGCAGTTGCCAAGGGCCTGAGTCTCAGCGAGGAGAATAAGACCGCCATAGCCGATGAAATGGCAAATGTGGATATATATGCCTCCATTTATGGCCTCAGCGCCGATAAGTATCTGGCTCAGATTTATGGCAGCGGCATGGACAAGGCTACTCTGGAGAGCATTATGAACAGAGTATATCTGGCGTCCCAGTTCTACAGCACCGAGGTGGAGAGCTATTCCTATACGGAGGAGGAACTGAAGGCTGCATACGCCGAGGGCAAGGACGATTACGATATCTTTACTTACCGTGTATTCTATGTTCCAAACAATGACGATGCCGAGGCCGCCTATGCCGATGCCGACGCTATCGCTAATGCCAAGGACGGCGAGGAGTTTGCCCAGTTGGTGCGCGAGCACGCATCCGAGGACAGCGCCTCCAGCTATGCCGATGACGATTCCACTCTGTACACCTCGGCGGGAGCTAATCTCGGCGGTTATGATTACGGTGACTGGCTGAAGGAGGCCGGACGTAAGGATAACGAGACTACCGTGATGGAGAGCAGCAGCGGTGAGGGATATTATGTTGTAATGTTTGTCGGACGCGACTCCAACGACTACAATACCCGTTCCATGCGCCATATTCTGATTGAGGTTGAGGAAGACGACAATGACGGCTACACCCAGGAGAATATTGACGCGGCAAAGGCCAAGATAGATGAGATTAAAGCAGCCTTCGACGCTACCGACAAGACCGAGGAGAGCTTTGCAAATCTGGCCAATGAGAAGAGCGAGGACCCCGGCTCCAACACCAATGGCGGCCTGTATGAGCACATAGCCCGCAATCAGATGGTGCAGCCTGTGAATGACTTTGTGTTTGCCGACGACCGCAAGAGCGGCGACACCGGCATAGTCTACTATGAGGGCGACAACTACGCCGGCTATCACCTCATCTACTTCGTGGGCGAGGGTGAGCCCTACTGCGATTATATTGCCGACAACAGCCTGCGTTCTGCCGATTATTCCGAGTGGATTGAGAGCCAGAAGGCCAACTATCCTGTTGAGCAGCACTTCTCCATGCGTTTTGTGGAGACCAATTTCTCCATGAACATAGCCGGTTAACCGAAATAAATAATGCGCCGGACAGCTTTTTGAGCTTTCGGCGCATTTCAATAATCTGAAAAGGATGTGTACTGCGATGATGAATAAATTCAGCCGTTTGTTCGCCCTGCTCCTGGCGCTGAGTCTGCTTGCCGGCCTGGGAGCCTGCAGTAAAAGGGAAGTGGAGAGCGAGCCGCCGGCCACTCCCGCACCGGAGACGTCTGCCCCCGACACCACAGCTCCCGAGACTGCCGTGCCGGAGACTCCCGCCCCCGAAACTACTGCGCCTGAGACTGCCGTGCCCGAAACCCCTGCGCCCGGCACTCCCGCGCCCGAGACTGCCGCGCCCGAGACTGCCGCACCCGGCACCATACCCGAGAATCCCGGCTCCGAGGATTATCTGGACCGCCTTACCTTCCTGGGCGACTCCACAACCTACGGCCTGAAGGCATATGCCATGCTGTCCGGCGGCAAGGATACCCAGCAGGTATGGACTCCCTCCAGCGGCACGCTGACCCTCTCCAATCAGAGCTGGGCAACTATAGTCTATCCCGCCACCGGCGAGGAAATTCCCATCCGCGATGCCGTTACCGCCGCAAAGCCCGACATCATGGTTATTACCCTGGGCGTGAACGGCGTTTCCTTCCTCACCGAGGATGGCTTCAAGTCTGAGTACAAGGCTCTGGTAAACGATATCAAGGAGCTCAGCCCGGACACCAAGATAATCTGCAACTCCATTTATCCCGTTGAGTCCGACTACCAGTATCTGGCAGATATAAACAACGATAAGATAAGCAAGGCCAACGGATGGATAGCGCAGGTGGCTGCCGACTGCGGAGTGAACTATCTGGACACCTATTCTCTGCTCCTGGGCGCAGACGGCTTCCTGAATGAGAGCTACGGCAACGGAGACGGCATCCATCTTGGACCCGCCGGTTTTGAGATAGTGCTGCAGAACCTGCGCGACCACGCAATCTGAGCAGGAGGACTATGCGGTGAAAAAGATACTTACAGCCGCTGTGCTGCTGATGCTGCTGCTTCTGGCGGCCTGCTCCGGCGGCAGTGAATACAAGGACGATGTGTCTCTGGATACTCTGGCCTCTGCTGTGGACGCCTCAATTGATTCTGAAGCTCTTGTGGCTATGGAGGACAGCTATCTGCGCAACGCCATGCAGCTTGAACCGGATGATTTCGGCGGCTATGTGGTTAAGATAAATTCCCGGGGCGTCAATATCGACGAGTACGGCATCTTCAAGGCCCCCGACGCGGACTCCGTGGACGAGGTGCAGAAGGCCGCCGAGGATTACCTCCAGTTCCGCCTGGACAGCTGGATGAGCGAATATATGCCAGAGGAGCTGCCCAAGCTGGAAAACGCCTCCGTGCAGGTCTGCGGACAGTACGTCATGTACGCCATACTGGCTGACGACAGCAAGGAAGCGGCAATAAGCGCCTTTGAAGAAGCGCTGACGAAGTAAACAGTAAAAATCCCCGCCGATTCGGCGGGGATTTTTTAATGCATAGTGAAGAATGAGGAAGCTGCGCGCTCACTTCTCCGCGTCCAGCGCGGCATAGTAGGCCCTGGCGTCGGCGTCGGCGGCGGTCACGCGGCTGACCATGTCCTCCTCGTATATGTCCGCAGAGGGGAAATCCAGAACGTGTATGCTGCCCTCGGGCCTGGAGCCGTCCGGTTCGGCGCGGGGGTGGCGCAGGACAAAATCCATGGCGTAAAAGGGCACGCCGCCCTCGTCCATAAGGCGCTTTATATCCAGCATAATCTCGGAGGCCCGCTCCGGGCTGACGGTGTCGTCGTCAACATATATGACCAGGTGTCCGGCCTCGGCGCCCAGGGACGGGATGTCGTATAGCTTATCCAGTACCAGCTCGTCCTCTATGAGGGCGTAGGGCGGCACATCGGGCAGCCCCAGATACTCCCGGGACGTGAACGCCAGGTCGCCGAAGGCTATCTCGCTGGGGTAGGGGAAGGAGGTGCTTTCCAGCACCGTATCCGCCAGCTCGCGGTAGGCCGAATTCAGCCTGCGGGCGGTGTTGCTGCCGTCAATCACAGAGTCGTAGGTGTCGTATTTCAGCGCGCCGCCCATGGTGATACACAGGGAAAAATAGCTGTCCATGCTGCCGGGGGAATCTATGTGGGCGTAGTAGCTGCCGTCCTTGAAGCTGAAGCCCACGCTCTCAATATAAAAATCCGTGTCGGGAAAGTTTTCCGACAGATATTTCTCCGCCGTACGCTCTGCCAGCATTTTGGATATGGGGTTGCCTACAAGAGCGTTTGCAAAAATCCCCAGGCCGATAATGAGCGCCAGGGCCAGGAGCAGCGCGGCGATTTTAAGTGGTTTCATCTTCATATTATTTCTCCTTTCTCAGGGCGTAGTGCAGCAGCGCGGCTATAAGCGCGCCCAGCAGGGCAAAGAAACTGTAAAGGGCCGTCCACATGAGCAGGGAGTAGATGTCCAGATGCTCCGCGCCGCGTATGAGTCCAAGGAGATTGGTCAGTCCGTGGGTGATAAACAGCAGTACGGGCACGGCATACAGCGCCCTGCGGCGGAACAGAAAATAGCCGACCGCTCCTATGACGGGCATGATAAGGCTGTTGTAGAACATATCGTTTCCTGCGGTCAGGCCCAGGCCGAAGAAAATGCCGAACACCATTAGCATACCGGAAAATAGCCGAAGCTGACGCCTGAAGTTTTGAAAGGCCATTTCCCCGTTTGGGGCGGGAGGAGCTTCGCCTCCGAACATAGCCCGGCAGGTCTCGCAGCCCGCAAGATGGGCCTCTACTGCTTTTCTGCTCTCCTCGCTGGCCACGCCGTCCTTTACCAGGGGCATCAGGTCCCTGCACACCTCGCAGCTCAGTTCATTCATTGCCGAATCCCTCCTCATTAAGAATTTTTCGTATTTTTTCCTTTGCCCGGAAGCATATTACCCGGGCGGAGCTCTCGGAGACGCCCCAGCGGCGGCCTATCTCATAATAGGAATAGCCCTCGGTGCGCATGAGGACTATGTTGCGCGTCCGCTCCGGCTCAGAGTCCAGCAGCTCGTAAATGCGCCGGGCCAGCATTTTGTCCTGTAGCTTTTCCTCCATGGTCTGCTCCGTCAGATCGGCGGCCTCGGCAAGAGGCGCGGTCGGCGGAGCCTTGCTTTTTCGCCGCAGGTGGGAAAACCACTGGCGGCGGGCTATGGTGAAGAGCCAGGTCTTTATATCCGACTCGCCCCGGAATGTGGCGATGGAGCGCACCACCTCCAGAAACACCGCCGATGCCAGCTCCTCCGAGAGGGGAGCGTCATGGCTGAGACTGTAGAGATAGCCGTAGACATCCTTATAGTATGTGGAAAATAATTCCATAAGCATCTTCTGCATACCGCTCCTCCTTTCACAGTATTAGTGGCGGATTTTGAGGCTTCGTTACAGGAAATAATGAAGAATGAATAATTGCGGAGAAAAACTTTTCCTCCCCTAACAGGGGAGGTGGCCCCGCAGGGCCGAAAGGGTTTAAGCCTATGAATTAGTTCCAAGCAAACTTGAAAGTTTAAACCCCTCAGTCGCTCCGCGACAGCTCCCCTGTTAGGGGAGCTGATTCTACGGTGGTGCGGAGAGTTCGGGTGAGCTTAAAATCTCTAATCTACCTCCCAGTTCCACCGACTCAGGCGCGATTAACACCGCACTCACACTTCGCCATTTGAGTAAGGCGAGCGCCAGCTCAGCTTACGGCCCTTGGCGAACAGGATATTTCTTTGGCGGGCGACCCCGTTTCTTTTAAAAGAAATGGGGTCGCACTACGCAGTCCGCAGACTGCGCCCCGTTCTCCCGCTTCAGTGTATCGCAGAATACAAAATAAGCGATACCAAGGGGTCTCGGTATCGCTTATGATACGTATTTACTTCCGCTCGTAGGTGGCGAAGCGGTAGCGGACGCCGTTTTCCTCCTGCCAGTCGCCGGGCTCGGCGCAGTACCAGTCGGGGCTCTCGTCCAGATTGGGGAAGAACACATCGGACTCCGGCGCGCAGTCCAGCACCGTCACATGGGCGCGGCTGCACCAGGGGAGCATTTTTCGGTAAATGCTCGCGCCGCCTATCACGCACACCCGGGGGAAAGCTTCAGCCAGCTTTACCGCCTCCTCGGGGCTGTGGGCGATGACTGCGCCCTCAATCTCAATGTCCTGTCGGGTTATCACTATGTTCACCCGGTTTTTCAGAGGCCGTCCTCCGGGAAAATCAGCCAGGGTCTTGCGGCCCACTATCACGGCGGAGCTGCCGGTGACCTCGCGGAAATGCTTTCTGTCGGCGGAGACCACCACGGGCTGGGTGCCGTTCCGGCCTATACCCCAGTCAGAATATACTGCTACAACTGCTTCCATATTTTACCTCAAACCGCCACGGGGATCTTGTCCGTCAGCTCCGTGGGATCGTAGCCCTCCAGAGAGAAGCTGTCACGGGTGAATTTATAGAAATCCGTCACGGACTGATCCATTTTGAACTCCGGCGCGCCCTTGGGGGCGTTGCGGATTATCTTCTCGATTATAGGCACATGGCGGTCATAGATATGGGCGTCGGCTATGACATGCATGAGGGTGCCGGCCTTGAGACCGCTGACCTGGGCCATCATGTGGGTGAGCACGGCGTACTGCACCACGTTCCAGTTGTTGGCGGCCAGCATATCCTGGCTGCGCTGGTTGAGTATGGTGTTCAGGGTGTCGCCGGTCACGTTGAAGGTCATGGAGTAGGCGCAGGGGTACAGCGCCATCTCATGCAGGTCCTCAAAGTTGTAGATGTTGGTGAGTATGCGTCGGGAGGCGGGGTTGTGCTTCAGGTCGTAGAGCACCTTGTCCACCTGGTCGAAGTCGCCCTCGGGATAGTGGTGCTTTATGCCCAGCTGATAGCCGTAGGCCTTGCCTATGGAGCCGTTCTTGTCCGCCCACTCGTCCCAGACACGGGCGCGAAGCTCACGGACATTGTTGCTCTTGCGCTGCCATATCCACAGCAGCTCGTCTATGGCGCTTTTCAGATAGGTGCGGCGTATGGTGAGTATGGGGAACTCACGAGAGAGGTCATAGCGGTTCACAATGCCGAAGCGCTTTACCGTGTGGGCGCTCTGCCCGTCCTCCCATTTGGGGCGCACCTGCTGGTCCGTGTCCCAATAGCCGTTTTCCAGGATATCACGGCAGTTCTGTATAAAAATTTCGTCTGCAATGCTCATATGCGGCCCTCCTAGTGTTTGACTTATTGTACCACAATGTGAGATAATGGCGCAAGACCAATACTGGAGGAATGTGCCATGCCGAGTCCCTGGAAACGCAGCCCGGAAGAGCTGCATAAGACATATATTGCCAATACCGAGGCCTTTTATAAGGCGGCGGGGCGGGGCCTTGCCCCGGAGCTGGACGAATTTATCACCCGCTGCGCTCTGGAGCTGTGGAAGCGCTCAGGCGCCGTAAGACAGGAGCAGGCGGACGCTGCCAATCAGCTCTACTCCAAAGGCAGAGAAAAGCCCCGGTGGCTGCTGTGGCAGCTCACAGAGAGCGTATGCGGCAGCGGCGACTTTCTGCCGCCCATGTTTTTCTGGGCGCTGACGGAAAACGACGCCAAAAAGGGCACGGACTGCTCCCGTGTGTTCATACGCATGATGACCAACATCCTGCTGTACCTGGCCGCGGCTGACGATGAGGTGAGCTTTGAGGAGGCCGACTACATCACCCGGGCGGGGGAGAGCCTGGCGGCAATATGCGATTCCGCCGGGGTGAAAAAGAGCCGGGGCGCCATCCGCGCCGCCGACTACGTCACCAGCGGCGAGCCATCCTTTGCCCAAAAGCACTCAGGAATATCGGATAAGCCAAAGGCTGCCGCACAGGCGGAACAGCCGGCGGAGAAGAGCCTGGACGAGCTGCTTGAGGAGCTGGACGAACTGGTGGGACTTGAGGGCGTGAAGCGCGAGGTGAAGAGCCTTGTGAACCTTGTCCGCGTGCGCGGCCTGCGCCGGGAGGCGGGACTGCCTGTCCCGGACATGAGCCTGCATCTTGTTTTCACCGGCAATCCCGGCACCGGCAAGACCACCGTCGCACGGCTGCTGGGGGCAATTTACGCGGCTGTGGGCGCGCTGCCCAAGGGTCAGCTGGTGGAGGTGGACCGCTCGGGCCTGGTGGCGGGCTATGTGGGCCAGACGGCCCTTAAAACTCAGGAAGTGATACAGAGCGCCATGGGCGGCGTGCTGTTCATAGACGAGGCCTACGCCCTGGCTTCCGGCGGTGAGAACGACTTCGGCCAGGAGGCCATAGACACCATACTGAAGGCCATGGAGGACCACCGGGACGAGCTGGTGGTAATAGCCGCTGGATATCCCGAGCCCATGGGACGCTTTATATCCTCTAACCCCGGTCTTGAGAGCCGCTTCAACAAATACATCGACTTCCCCGACTACAACGGAGAGGAGCTGCTGGCCATCTTCCGTATGCGCTGCGAAAAGGGCGGCTACGCCATGGACAAGGAGGCGGAGGAATACGCAAAGGGCTATTTTGCCGCCATGTATGAGAGCCGCACGGAGAATTTCGGCAATGGCCGGGATGTGCGCAATTATTTCGAGGACTGCATAGCCCGTCAGGCGAACCGTCTGGCCGGGGCTGAGGCTCCGGGGCGGGATGAGCTTATGGCGCTGACCGCGGCGGATATGGAGGAGAGCCATGCTGAGTGACGCGAAGCTGTTTCTGCTGGATATGGACGGCACCCTGTACCTGGGTGACGAGGTCATTGAGGGCGCCCGGGAGTTCATCCATACGCTGGAGCGCACGGGCCGGCGGTATATCTACCTGACCAACAACTCATCCCGGGCGGGGACAGACTATGTGACCCGGCTGAGAAAGCTGGGCTTTCCCTGCGAGGCGGAGAATGTTTTCACCTCCGGCATGGCCACGGCCATGTATCTGAATGAAAAACACCCCGGCGAGGGGGTGTTTCTGGTGGGCACGGAGGCTTTTCGCCGGGAGCTGCTGGCGGCGGGGGTGAGGCTGACAGAGGATGAGCCATCCGTTGTCACGGTGGGCTTCGATACGGAGCTGACCTACAGAAAGCTGGAGCTGGCCGTGCGCTTCCTGCGCCGGGGCGCGGCCTTTGTGGCGGCTAATCCCGACTGGGTGTGCCCCATGCCCGGCGGCGAGGTACTGCCAGACTGCGGCAGCATCTGCGCCCTGCTCACGGCCTCCACGGGAAGAAAACCCTGGTACATCGGCAAGCCCAACCGGGAAATGGTTGACATAATATCAAAAGCCACGGGAGAGCCCAACCGGAATATCGCCTGCGTGGGCGACAGGCTGTATACGGATATAGCCGTTGCCCAAAATGCAGGCGCTATAAGCATCTGCGTCCTATCCGGCGAGAGCACCCGGGCGGATGTGGATGCTGCGGATCATAAGCCGGACTATGTGTTTCCCTCGGTGAAGGAGCTGGGAGATAAGTTGACATAATATATTTAATAAACAATTATTAGGGGAGGAGATGTTGGTCAGGTGAGCTTAAAATCTCTAAATAATTGCCCAATTCCACCGACTCAGGCGCGATTTAGTCGGAACTTCCCCCTCGCCATTTGAGTAAGGTGAGCTTTAGCTCAGCTTACGGCCCATGGCGAACCGTACTTTCTTTGGGAAGTCTGAAACCCGTTTCTTCAAAGAAATGGGTTTCAGAATACGACCCCGCAGTACCAGCCGATTTTGCAGCCGCACCCGGGCGAATAAGTAAAAGCTCTGGTGAATTGCGGTCGCGCTCCGCGCGCCCCTACACGGATCTCACTAACTAAAAGAGCCATACTCCCTCGGGAGCATGGCTCTTTGTATCTTGATTTCAGTACCTTGGCTGGGGTACATAGCCCTCGAATATCACTCCGTCGTGTCCGGACTCGTTGCCGGGCTGACGGGAGGTCCAGGCGAAGCTCATGGCGCCCATACGCTCCGCCATGCGCACGGCGAAGGTCTTTTTCTCCAGCCTGTGGGCGATGAAATTGGGGCGGGAGAGACAGTTGGTTATAACATGGCTGAGGGCAAAGCCGACTGCGGCGTTAAGTCCCACGGAGCTGCGCTCCTGACGGCGGGGCTTCATGGTGAGCTGTCCCCGAAGTATATCCGGGGCGTTGCGGCGGAACCAGGCTACGGCAAAGGGGTCGAAGCTCTCCATGCACAACTCGCCCTTGTAGGTGCGCATCAGCTCAAGAGCGGCAGAGCAAAGCTCACGCCGCCTGCGGCAGGGCTTCAGCTCCACCAGCAGGGGAACCCGCCCGTCCAGAAGCTCCAGCACCTGGGAGAACAGAGGTATCCGCTCATGGGTACCGCCGAGGCGGAAAGTAAGCAGCTCATTGTAAGTAAGGCTGTCCAGACGAATATCTATGCCGCACATTCGCAGCAGGCTGGTGTCATGAAACACCACTACCTGTCCGTCGGCGGTGAGCTGCAAGTCCAGTTCAATGCCGAAGCCGCGGTCACGGGCGGCGCGGAAGGCGGACAGAGAGTTCTCCGGTATGCCGCGGCTTATGTCGTGCAGACCGCGGTGCGCCCAGTTCAGGCCGCTGAAATTTTCACGCTTGTCTGCGGGAGCCTTCTCCGGAGCAATCATAAAGGCTGCGGCGGCCGTAGCCAGACCCGCGCTCAGAAAATACTTGTACATGGGAATCACCTCTTTTTGAATCTACACTTATTTTATACCATAAAAAGATTAAGAAAAAAGTCCTTTGATTATTAATTTTTCTTTAAAACCTGCGCGATTTATCAGCGGATTATGAAGTTGACCGCGGTATCGCCCTTCTGGTCGGAGCCGAACTCATAGTCCTTGCCGGGCAGCACGGCGTTGAGAATGATGCCCGCAATGGCGGCCACGGCCAGGCCGGAGAGGCTGATGGTGGCGGCGCCCAGAGTGAAGGACACGGCGCCGGAATAGTTGATGCCTATGGCCAGCACCATGATGAGAGCGGCGATGATTACGTTGCGGCTGTTGGTGAAGTCCACCTGATTTTCAACCACATTGCGAACGCCCACGGCGGAAATCATGCCGTACAGCACCATGGATACACCGCCCATAGTTGCCTGCGGCATAGCGGACACAAGAGCTGCGAACTTGGGGCTGAAGGAGAAGAGTATGGCCAGGAAGGCTGCAATACGGATAACCCGGGGGTCGTATACGCGGCTCAGAGCCAGCACGCCTGTATTTTCTCCGTAGGTGGTGTTGGCGGGGGCACCGAACAGAGAGGCCAGAGTGGTAGCCAGACCGTCGCCCAGCAGGGTGCGGTGGAAGCCCGGATCCTCCAGATAATTGCGCTCGCATGTGGAGGATATGGCGCACATATCGCCTATATGCTCAACCATGGTTGCAAGTGAGAGGGGCATTATGGTGATGGCGGCGTTCAGCAGCAGAGAGACGTCCAGATTCTCACGTCCAAACAGGCCGAAGATGGTGTTTTCCTTTTGGAAAGGCAGACCAATCCAATCAGCGGCGGCGATGGATGTGAAATCCACCTCACCGACCAGAGCGCCGACTATATATGAGCCTACAACGCCCATTAGTATGGGGATTATCTTTATCATACCCTTGCCCCAGATATTGCAGACCACCACAATGGCTATGGCGACAATGGCAACAAACCAGTTGCTGCGGCAGCTGGTGATAGCGGTGGAACTGAGGGTAAGGCCGATGCAGATGATTATGGGGCCGGTCACGATAGGGGGGAAGTAGCGCATTACCTTGCGTGTGCCGAACACCTTGAACAGAGCGGAAAGCAGCACATACATAAGTCCCGCGCAGGCTACGCCGAAGCAGGCATAGGGCAGAAGCTCGGTGTTGGGGATATTGAACACGCCGGGCTCTGCGGGGTTTTCAAGCATGGGGGCTATGGCTGCATAGCCGCCTATGAAGGCGAAGGAGCTGCCGAGGAATGCTGGGACCTTGCCCTTGGTGAGCAGGTGGAACAGCAGGGTGCCAAGTCCTGCAAACAGCAGGGTGGCGGAGACGGACAGGCCGGTGAGCGCGGGAACCAGCACGGTTGCGCCGAACATGGCGAACATATGCTGGAAGCCAAGAATAAGCATTTTGGGACGGCCCAGACTGCGGGCATCATAGACTGCGGTGTTGTTTTCCATAAAAAAAACGCCTCTCTTTCCTGCGGCTGAAAATACGAATTCCAATGGCCGTGAAAAGAGGGGCGAAATGCAATAAATTACCCTTATTCAGTCGACCCTGGGAAAACGCAAAATTCTGCGCGCAAAAAAAGGAGCGCACAGCCCACGGCGGTCAGCAGCAGATGCAAACACGGAACCAGCACTCCCTTCAAAATATTTTCCCGATTATTATAAACTCTGACGCCGGACTTGGCAAGTGGAAAATGTGGGAAATAGTAAAATTTTGGGTAATTGCCTGGATATTTGATAGGAAATGTTTGTGCAGCTACAATGCGTAGGGCTCGCAATGCCCGGTAACGCAGAATCGGCGCGGCCTTTTGGCCGCGCCGATTAAATATGCTGTTTATCAGTCGGTTGCGAAGTTGTCAAAGTAGCCCTGGATAAGGATGATGGGGGTGCCCTTGTCGCCGGAGCCGGAGGTGAGGTCGCAGAGAGAACCGATAAGGTCGGTGAGCTGTCTGGGGGTGGTGCCCTGAGATGCCATGTTGCCAACCAGATTATCCTGCTTGCCCTTGATGCTGTTGGAGATGGCCTCCTTCAGCTCAGCGCCGCTCAGAGCGGCGAATTCGTTGTCGGCCAGGTATTTCAGCTTCAGCTCATTGGGAGTGCCGATAAGACCTTCGGTATACGCGGGGGAAACCACAGGGTCAGCCAGCTCCCATATCTTGCCCTGAGGGTCTTTGAAGGCGCCGTCGCCGTAGACCATAACCTCGATGAGCTTGCCGGTTTTTTCCAGGAAAGAGGCCTGAATAGCTTCCACCAAATCCCTGCAGTCCTTGGGGAAGAGCTTAATGGTGTTTTCGGTGGCCTTGTTGGAGCCCAGCAGACCGTATTGACTGTTGTAGCCGCTTCCGTTTACGGGCGCGGTCATAATATCGTCAAGTCCGCAGACTACCTTCGCTCCGGCGGCCTTCAGAATGCGCTTTGTGCGCGCTCTGGTGTGTATGTCGCAGTTTATTACGCAGTCGGTGTAGTTCAGTATGGTCTTTGCCTGGTTTGCGAAAACTATCTCCACCTCGGCGCCGGACTCGCGGATGATGCCGGCGTAATAATCCACATAGTCCACGCCGGTGAACTCATGCTTGTTCTCGCCGAACAGCTCGCGGTATTTTTCCAGGGACAGGACATCGGAATAGGGGTTAACGCCGGCCTCGTCCAGCTGGTCATAGGTCAGCAGGGCATTGCCCACCTCATCGCTGGGATAGCTCAGCATCAGGACTACTTTTTTGCAGCCCGTAGCTATGCCGCGCAGGTTTATGGCAAAGCGGTTTCTGGAGAGAATGGGGAAAATAACGCCGACGGTTTCTCCGCCCAGCTTAGCCTTAACATCGGCGGCAATATCCTCAACAGAGACATAGTTGCCCTGAGAGCGGGCGACTATGGATTCGGTGATACCGACCACATCGCGGTTTCTCAGCTCAAAGCCCTCGCTCTTGGCGGCTTCGATAACACTATCTACTACTATTTCAACCAGATTATCGCCTTCGCGTATGATAGGGCAGCGCACGCCTCTAGAAACAGTACCAATTCTTCTTTCCATATAAGTATACCAACCTCTTTTGAATGTAAATGGTCCGCTTGCCCTACTATAGCACATTTATACTATGGAAATCAAATTTTTTTAAGAATTTTCAAATAAAAAATTGCAGGAGGAGCAAAGACGGCCTCTTGTGTTTAGTTACTTTTTTAAAATATCGCCTATAATCAGCAGTATATGGTCGGCCTGTTCCGGGGAGAGCTTTTCAATTTCATGTATAAGCTCTTTGGTTTTTTGAGGCGCGACAGAGCGGTAATTAAAAAACTCCTGGGGCGTAACGCCAAAATATTCGCATATATAGAAAAAACCGGTCATAGACGGCAGCGTGCGCTTGTTTTCAATTTTATTGATATAGCTTTCGCTTTGACCAAGAGAGAGACTCATGTCCCGGGCGGAAACGCCTTTCTGCATTCTCAGCTCAGCAACACGACTGTAAAACAAATCCAGATAATCCATGCACTCCACCTCACTAACATATAGTATAAATCCGGAGTAATGAAATTATGGGGATTATAAAGATTCGTTTTTGTTGACCTATGTAATAAAAAGATATATAATTAACAATGATAGGGATTTGAATTCCGTAAATCACAGAAAATGGAATGAAGTGAAAATATGGGTGAGAGGGGACGGGAAAATTGAAAAAGATATTGTATGTTGTGCTGTCTCTGGCTCTGGCCGTATCGCTGACGGCCTGCGGACAAAATGAGGCCACGGAAGATAAGCTTTCCCATATAGGTGATGCCGCGCTGGACAGCGGGGAGGCAATGGAGACTGCCGGGGAGGCAAAGGACGCTTTTAGAAGGCTGCGGGCGGGAGAGATGACGGAGCTTATAAATGTCATCGGTACGGCTGCTGCCTATGTGCGCTGAAAAACTCAGATGCAACAGTAAAAGAGAGGGAACCGAATTTTCGGTTCCCTCTCTTGAATGATACCGGCATATTGGCCGAATCAGCGAGCGGACAGCCCCTCGAAAGCCTTGCCTCTGTCTCTGTGATTTCTCAGGTTTAGCTTATCCTTCATTATCTGGAATATATTTCATAATATCGCCCACTTCACAATCAAGGATTCTACAAAACACTTCAATCGTGTGGGTGCTGACGCTCTCATTTCTCTTTAGTCTGGTGATTTGTGCGGGGCTGATGCCATACTTCTTTATAAGAGCGTATTGTGAAATGCCTTTTTCTTTCATGACATTCCACAGATTGGCGTAAGAAATCATAATATTCAAGCCTCACTTCCTGCTTGAATATTAACCGAAAATGATATATAATCAGATTAACCAATATCGGTTATGATTATTCGTGTAGGAGGAGAACATGAAAAAACTACTGACACTTGTGCTTGCAGCAGCTCTGGCACTTTCTCTGGTGGCCTGTGGAGGCGTGGGAACATCGTCGGGGAACCCTTCCGTTACGGGAGAAGACACACAGGCATCGCAGACACCAGAAAAAGAACATATCATTCCAGGAACATATGAGGCGGTTAGTTTGTTTTCTGCTACAGCTTACGTACTGCATGAAAATGGTAGCTTTGACAGCGGGGAACAGAAGGGAACATACACAGCGAATGATGATGGTAACCGCATTACCATTCAGCCCAAAGATAGCTCGGACAGTCGTACCTTGACTGCCTGCGGCGAATATTACCACACAGAAACCAAAATGACTAAGGATACTGAGTACGGCTTGGCTCCCTCCTTTGATGATGCTGGCCGGTCAAACCAGACCTTTGAAGCCCAAGCGGATAATGTATTCCTCACGCTGGAGTTAAATGAAGATGGGAGCTTCGTTTTCTCCACAAGCGAAGACTCTCCCGTCAGCCACTATTACAAAGATGTGGTAACCTATGAGGGAAGCTATACATTGGAGGACACAGTTCTGAGTTTGAACTGGAATGGCGTTGTCTACCCCTTCTTATTTGCGGACGAGGTTATCTATCCCGTTGTTTACACAAAGCAAACAGATGCGAATAGCGGGGAGATTGAAACTGCACAGAACGCCATTCAAATTGCAGAGGAAGAAGCCGCGCAGAACAGATGGTGGACGCCAGCAGAGGAAGCAGAGGCCAACGAGATACTTGCCGAACTCGCAGGCTTCTGGGAGCAGAAGGATACCTACAGCTTCTATCAGCTGAAATTTACTGATTCAGATGTTTGGATTAACATGGAAATTGTAGGAGTGCCACTTGATTTTGCCGGTTCGGTTACCGTTTTAAACAGAGCGCTCATACTCGATTATCAATATATAAAAGGGAATACTATCGATTATAGACAATATGTGGTTCCTTACACCTATACAGACGGAAACCTGTCCATTTATGAGATGATAGGGGTAGATCATAACGATGATAAAAGTAAAGCAATCCTTGACCCGGCGGTGGATTTTTTGACTGTCGTAGAAGGTCAATTTCAAAAAATGAGCTGAGTGGAAAGAGGCAGCGGGGGCGGCACATGGTGTGCCGCCCCTTTCTGCGCAAAAGAGATGGCGGAGCTTTCGCCCCGCCATCTCAAAAGTGCTTGATTTATCGGTATTTGATTAGCCGAAGTAACGAGCCAGCAGACCCTCAAAGGCTTTGCCATGTCTCGCTTCGTCCTTTGCCATCCATCGGTCATTGCGCTCCGCTCCATGACCGCAAAAGCCAGTTATCTCGAGGGTTTTGAGCAAACTGGCGGGACACAGTGTGTCCGAAGCAAAGAGAAGATTTCATGCAAGCAAGTGTCCTA
>JBMNQC010000017.1:0-31096 GCA_050943935.1 Candidatus Heteroscillospira sp.
ATAGCCCACAATGTACGCAGACTGTGCTGCATGGGATACCTTACAGAGGACAATGTCCTGTGGGTGCCTGCGTCAGAGATTGGGAGTAAGGAATTTGTACCGGCCCTTGAAAATGTGGATTACGCCTACTGCTGGCCAAGCTGCTGCATAGCCATAACGCTGGACGGCAAGGTCTATGCCTCGGAGCTATATTCCACGGAATACCATAAGCTGGAGTATCTCGGCCCTCTTTCCGATATGGCCGAGGAGCGGGACTATCCGGTAAATTACTGGCCGCTGGCCTTTCGTATAAAAGACATAGTGTGGCCAATACTTCGTGTGTTGCCGCTGATGCTGTGAGGCTGAAAGTTGAGGTGAAATATGAGAAGATATATTTTAACACTCATTGTCCTCGTGTTTGCCCTGTCAGTCTCCGCCTACGCCGCGCCGGAGATGCCGGAGAAGCGCATAGGCGCGGCACACCACAGCGATTTCTTCGTCATCACACCGGACCGCAAACTGGTGGACTGGGGCTGTGATGAGCTGGGGCTGATAAACATCGGCGAATACGATGAGGACTATACGGAAGACTATTCCTCCCGCAAGACCCTGCTGGAAGGTGCCGTAGCCGTTGAAGGCGGCTACTCGTATATCTATGTGATAAAAGAGGACGGAGCCTTGTACGGCTACGGGTCAGAGCTGTTCAATTCTTTTTGCGGGCTGCAGCCCCGGGACTATTGGCGGCACGTTCCGCTGTATAACAGGGAAACGCTGTACGCCACAAAAATCATGGACGACGTCGCCATGGTGTCGGACGGCTTCGATTGCTTCGCAGCGCTTAAAAAGGACGGTAGCGTCTGGATGTGGGGAAAGAACGACTGCGGCCAACTTGGGCAGGGATACCGCACAGAGTGGCCGGACGAGTACTTAATGCCCGTCAAGGTCATGGACAACTGCAAATATGTCGCGGCGGGCTATGCCTCCTTTGCGGTGACCAATGACGGCGAGCTGTATTGGTGGGGCGGCTATGACGACCCGGCAAGCTGGTCTCCGCGATATGTTTGCTCCGGCGTCAACGCCCTGAACGGCGGTATGCTGCACATGGAAAACGGCGACCTGCGCTGGATCACTTTGTATGACGGCGTAAAACAGATAAGATACGATGAACCGCAGATATCCGAGCCATTTGCCAGCAATGTGCGGCGCATATGCTCCACCGGCTACCTCACGGAGGACAATGTCCTGTGGGTACCGGTCGAAAACAGCGGGAAATTTGTGAAAGCCCTTGAAAATGTGGACTACGCCTTTTGCTGGCCAAGCTGCTGCATAGCCATAACGCTGGACGGCAAGGCCTATGCCTCGGAGCTATATTCCACGGAGTACCATAAGCTGGAGTATCTCGGCCCTCTTTCCGATATGGCCGAGGAGCGGGACTATCCGGTAAATTACTGGCCGCGGGCCTTTCGCATAAAAGACATAGTGTGGCCAATACTTCGTGTGTTGCCGCTGATGCTGTGAGGCTGAAAGTTGAGGTGAAATATGAGAAGATATATTTTAACACTCATTGTCCTCGTGTTTGCCCTGTCAGTTTCCGCCTACGCCGCTCCCGAGATGCCGGAGACGCGCATGGGCGTCGCAAATCGCGGCGACCTCTTTGTAATAACACCCGAGCACAAGCTGGTAGGCTGGGGAGATGACGAAGTAGGTATTCTTCGCATGGAAAATGGTTATGCAAAGGAGGAGCCTTTTTTTGAGTATGCCCGCAGAAGAACTGTTCTCGAGGATGCGGTAAGTGTAGAGGGGACATACGGCGGTTTGTTTGTAATTAAAGAGGATGGTAATCTATACGGCTATGGTTCAGATTTCCGCGGAGCCTATTGCGGAAAGACTCCGCGGGACTACAACCGCTTTTATTATCAATACAACCATGGCACCTTATATCCCATCAAAGTTATGGACGATGTTGTTATGGTGTCCGCCGGCTTTGACACTTTTACAGCTCTGAAAAAGGACGGCAGCGTCTGGGCCTGGGGAGCAAATGACTACGGACAACTGGGACAGGGGTACAGGTCTATTGACTGGAACGAATATTCGTTGCCGGTCAAGGTCATGGACAACTGCAAATATGTCGTCGGTTGCTATGCTGTGACCAAAGACGGCGATTTATACGGCTGGGGCGCAAGTAGTGGAGTGGGCTATGAAGGAATGGGCTATGAATCTGAAATACTCCATAACGCGGTATATATGCCTGACTATATTTATCCGGGCCTAAAAGGCCTGGAGTGCAAAATATTCTGGGGCGGATACGATATGGACAGATGCTCGACTGTTTACGCACCGAACTATATCTGCTCCGGTGTGAATGCGCTGAGCGCCGGGCTGCTGCACATGGAAAACGGAGATGTGCGCAGGTTCGAGGTGAATTATAGGAGACACCAGTCAGAGCTTGAAAATATCACTATATCTGAGCCCATAGCCCACAATGTACGCAGACTGTGCTGCATGGGATACCTTACAGAGGACAATGTCCTGTGGGTGCCTGCGTCAGAGATTGGGAGTAAGGAATTTGTACCGGCCCTTGAAAATGTGGATTACGCCTTTTGCTGGCCAAGCTGCTGTATAGCCATAACGCTGGACGGAGGAGTGTATGCCTCCAAGAGGTATTCCAATGAGTACGATAAACTTGAGTACCTTGGCGACCTGGACTCCATGGCCCCGGAGCGGGATTACCCCTACAATTTCTGGCCTGACCTCCTGCGCATAAAAGACATAGTGTGGCCCGTAATTCGTGTGTTGCCTATGATGCTGTGAGAACAGCAAAAAACCACTTGGTTACAGCCCAAGTGGTTTTTGCTATCTATTTCTCGATGATGCGCAGGAAGGTCACGCCGGTGGTCAAATCTGCGGTGTACTGATATTCTCCGGCAGGCTGAATGGTTTCGCTGATTTGCACCGGTTCATCTAAATGGTAGGAATAGCTGAAAATCTGGTTTTCGCTGCTGAAGCGGAGCTCATCAGGCTCCACCGTTGCATAGGAGCGGGTCTTGGACATTCTGGGAAGAACAATGACCGTTCCGTCCCCGCGGAGCGAGCCGTCCTTATAGACCAGATAGAGGTAGTATGCGGGACTGTGCATCCAGCCCGTAAGCGTGCCGGACACAAGGGCGCATTCATCGGTCTCATCAATCTTGGTGACCATGCTCAGATTGTCCTGAACCCATAGCATGGCCTCATCATAGCTTTCAAAGTTTTCCACGCAATAAGACTCGGCAAAATTCTGTATGGGGTTTTGAGGGAATACGGAATCAAACTGCTTAGCGGTGAATACGCCGAAAGCTGTCAGCTTCTGATGAAAGGCCTGCTGCTCCGTGGTGTCGGAAAAGAGGGCGGCGCATACAAGGTCGGCCATTGCGCCTCTTGTAAAGCTGTCAGGCGTTATCCTGCCCGGAACTATGTTCTTTTCTACCGCGAAATGCAGCGCGGTGCTGAAGGCAAAGTCACCGTTTTCCGCATCCGAATAACCCATTGTGCGCAGCAGCAAGGCCAAAAATTCATTCAGCGAAATATCCGAGGCCGCGTCCAGCCTAGTCTCTGATACGCCTTTCACAAGGCCCCCGCCGTAAGCGCAGGATACATAGCCGTCAGCCCATGAGGGCACATCCACAAAGGGATGGCTTTTCTCCTGAGCCGAGGCCTCCGCATCCCTGCCCAGCAGCCTTATGACCATGATCAGAGCCTCAAGTCTGCTGACGGGCTTTTCCAGCGCAAGCTCCACCGTACCGTCGTCGCTCTCCGAGATCCCCTTCATAAGCCCCAGAGCGTGAAGCCCACAGGCAAGCTCTTCCGTGGGCGATTCCGCGGCGGCGCTTACAGCCATTGCAGGCAGAGTGACAGAGCAGAGAACAGCGAAACTGAGAAGCAAACACAATAGTTTTTTCATGGCGGCCTCCTTCAAATGCTGATTATATTGCACAAAATCATTGTATAATAGCTGCTGCAGGATGTCAATGGTTACAACTGCTGCGGCGGGGATAATGGGAAGAAGAACAAATTAAATTGCAGGTAAAAACCAACTGCCGATTGTATACAATTATATCAAAATCCAAACTGTAAGAAATCCATAAAAAAACCGGCTGCTGACCGGGGGAATACTGCCGAAAATTGTGCTAAACGCCGAAACGAGAAGAAAAGCTCTTTCGGCGTCTTTTATTGTTCCGGCGGTAATTGTATAATTTAGGCAGCTACGCTGTGACGGCGCCAAGGCGCCGCTCACAATCACTTATCAGGGAGGCAAAGCTATGTCTGAAGTCAAACGGCTCTTCGTGGACCGCAGCAAATGCCTGGGCTGCAAAACCTGCGAGCTCAGGTGCGCGGTCATGCGCGGCTCCGTGTCCAAAAATCTGCTGGCTGCGGTTCGGGAGGATATCCTGCCACGAAACCGGGTCTATGTTCACGCCGACGGCGGGGAAAACGTCGCCGTCCATTGCCGCCAGTGCGAAAACGCGCCCTGCGCCGCCGTGTGCTCCACCGGCGCGCTGAAAACCGACCCCGATACCGGCGTAAAATACATAGACGCCGACAAATGCATTAACTGCTGGATGTGCGTTATGGCCTGCCCCTACGGCATGATTTCTCCCGCCACAGAGCGCCACAGCGCCGATAAGTGCGACCAGTGCTTCCAGATGGAGCAGCCCTACTGCATGGCTGCCTGTCCCACCGGTGCCATCGAGCTGCTTACTGCATCTGAGATTGAGGAAAAGCTCCGCCAGAAGCGGGAAAACACCATCAACGACTAAAAGGAACGGAGGAACGACAATATGGCCACTATCAGACGTAAAACCATAGAGAAAAACGCCGGTGCGTTTTTGAAATATGCGAGAGAACAGGGGATAGCCCTGTCCTGGGACCGCTATGAGCGTATGCTCCCTCAGGACGGCTTCGCCCGCCTGGGCCTCACCTGCGCGGACTGCCCCATGGGACCCTGCCGTATAAGCCCCTTTGACCGTGACGAGCCCAAGACCGTCTGCGGCATGGACAAGGCCGACCTTGTCTACCGCAGCGTCATGCGTATGATGTGGGCAGAGCCAGGCTATACCCGTGAGCACATGGCTTCCATCATGGGCCGCGTGGAGGAGCTGTGCGGCGCCCCCGGCAAAAGCAGCAACGGCCAGACGCCCATAGGCTACGGCGTTCTGGATGAGGAATACATAAACATCTGCGCAGAAATGGTGCCTTTTGCCCGCCTGGGCGAGATCGAAGCCGCGGCCGAAAAGGCCGGCGAGCTTGCCGCGTCTGTGGGCGCCAAGGGCTTCAAGTTCAGCCTGGTTGGCGGCTGCTGCTATCGCCGCAGCACCGTTGGCGGTTTTGCCGATATAGAGTTCGCCATACTCACCGGCCTGGTGGATGGCTATATCCTGGGCGCTCACGCCGCAGGACTGGGCAGGAACGCCGCCGCCCACTATCCCACCGCCGTGGCCTGCGCCCAGACGGACGCGGATGAGATACTGAAGCGCGCCGCCCAGGCCTTCGCCGCCCGTGACAAGAGCCTCATCCGCCCTGAGAGCGAGGTAGTCACCGTGCCCATGCACAGCCTGGAGAAGCTCTCCGAGATCGCCGCGGGCTACGACAAGGTGGCCATTGTCGGCGGCGGAGCCATAATTAAGCGCACTACCGGCGAGAGCGCCGTTGAGACAATAAGGGCCCTCACCGCAAAGGGCGTGGCCTGCTTTGTGTTCGGCAGCGCCATCATAGCTGCCGCCAAGGCCGGACTCACCGAGCATGTATATGCCTCCGGCGCCTCCGTCAGCGACGTGGTGTTCCATAAGGGCATCATGGATAAGGCCGCTGTGGCCTGTATGCCCGAGATAAGCTGCGGCGGCGGATTCGCCAAGGCCATGTATATGGGCGAAAAGGGACTGAAGGTCCTGACCTGCACCGAGCTGCCTGTTGAGGGCTGCCCCGAGCTGGCCGATGAGATCCACAAGCGCGTCGCCTACTGCGGCGCGGGCGAGTACGTCGGTAAGGTACTCGAAATCGTCGGATAAGGAGGAACACCATGCGAATTGATGGGACAAAATGCATAGGCTGCGGCAGATGCCGTGCCTTCTGCATCATGGGCGCCATAGATTTCGCGCGCCCGGGCAAGGGACGCGTCGTGCGCTGCGCCGTCAATGAGGACGAGTGTGTGGACTGCGGCATCTGCTTCCGCTCCGGAGTCTGCCCTACTGACGCGCTGTTTCAGCCGGAGACGGAATATCCCCGCACCATCCGCGGCACCTTCTCCAACCCCACCGCCATCCATAAGGAGACCAAGGTCCCCGGACGCGGCACCGAGGAAATGAAAACCAACGATGTGACGAACCGCTATAAGCGGGGCTTTGCCGGCATGGCCGCCGAGATGGGCCGCCCCGGCACCGGCGCGCGCCTCCGTGACGCCGAGAAGGTGTTCATGGCTCTCGCCCCTCTGGGTGTGGAGTTTGAGCCTCAGAACCCCCTGACCACCCTGCTGGAGGACCCCAGAACCGGCAAAATGCGCCCCGAGGTGCTGAACGAAAAGGTGCTCTCCTGCATAGTCGAGATGATAGTGCCCATAGAGCGCATCACCGAGATCTACGATACTCTGGAGCGCGTCTCCCACGAGATAGACACCGTGTTTTCCGTTGACCTGGTCTGCCGTACCAATGAGGACGGCAGCGTGCCCACTCTGGATATCATGGACGCTGCGGGCAACTGGCGCTCCATAAACGGCAAGACCAATATCGGCCTGGGCAAGCTGGAAGTAAAGGGGGCAAAGTAAATGTCACATACGCTGCACAGACGGGGCACACCCGAATCTCTGGCAAAGGACTATGTGGTCTTTGCCATGTCCGCCAAAGGCATAAACGCGGATAATTCCAATCACGCCCTAAAGGAATTTCTTGAGATAGTCAGCAAATACAACTGGGTCAATATGGGCGACATGAAGACCGGCGGTTACTTCCTGGTGGGCAACGACGCCATCATGGAAGGTGTCCAGGATACCTCCATAGTCCACGGCGTTTTTGCCTCCAAGGAGGACATGAAGGCCGCGGTGCAGGAGATACGCGACGCCGACCTGGGCGTGTCCGTCACTATCTCCGGCATACTCACCGAGGTGCGCGACGCTGTTGAGTCCGAGGGCATTCATCCCCACACCGTGGAGGTCAGCATGGGTATAAAGGGCCGCACCGATAAGCTGCCCGAGGATGACCTGCTGCAGATAACCACCATGTGCGGCCACGGCATGGTCTCCCAGACCCTGGTGCGCCAGATGCTCATAGACATAAAACGCGGCCGCCGCACCGCCGAGGAGGCCGGAAAATATCTGGCAACTCCCTGCGTCTGCGGAGTGTTCAACCCCAAACGCGCCGCCGAGATTCTGGAAGAGCTGCTGGACGTCTGGTGCCTGGACGAAGACTGAGACGGGAGGGGAGATTATTGAAATACCTCATTGCCGGCAACGGCCCCGCGGCAGTCGCCGCGGCGCGTGAAATACGCGGTCTGGACACCGGCGCTCACATCATAATGGTCTCACCTGAGAATAACGAGCCATACAGCCGCATCACCGTGCCGGAGCTCATGGTGGGGGAGATAGACGAGCGGGATATTTACTTCGCTCCCGGCTTTTATGAGGAGTGCGGAGTGGAAACCCGGCTGGGCGTGTCCCTCGCCGCCCTGCGGCCTGCGGAGCACACCGCCGTCCTCTCAGACAGTGAGGAGATACGGTACGATAAGCTACTTCTCGCCACCGGCGCCCACCCCTTCATGCCCCCCTGGGCGGATATGAGCCTGGACGGTATGTATTCCCTGTGGGACCGCGCCGACGCTCTGGATATAGCCGGAAAGCTGAAAAAAGGCGAAAACGCCGTTATCGCAGGCGCGGGACTGGTGGCCTTCCAGGCCGCCCGCGCCCTGAACGCCTACGGTATGCGCGTAACTCTGGTGGCCAGACGCTATATCATGTCCCGCCAGCTTGACGCCAGAGCGGCAGATATGCTGAAGGCCGCCGCCGAAAGCTGCGGCGTCCGGGTGCTGCTGCACACCTCCGTTGAGGAGGTCCTCGCCGACGGCGGCGCCGTAAAGGGCGTGCGCCTCACTAACGGCGAGACCATAGAGACAAACTGCCTGCTGGCCTGCATGGGCACCAAGCCCAATCTGGCCATGCTGGAGGGGCTTGCGGACTGCTCCGGCGGTCTGGATGTGGACGACACCATGGCCACCGCTCTGCCCGACGTGTACGCGGCGGGCGACATAGTCCGCGCCCGTATGCAGGGAAGCGATGAGCGCGCTGTGCGCGCTATATGGCCCAACGCCGTTTATCAGGGGGCCATTGCGGGACGGAACATGGCGGGAGTTGCGGAGCTGTCCGAGGGCAGCCGGGCCATGAACTCCATAGAGCTGTTCGGAGTGTCCTTCATCTCCGCCGGACAGATAGAGGCCGCCGGCGGCCAGCGTGAGCTGGTGCTGCGCAGCACTCCCAATGCCTATCAGAAGGTGATACTGGAGGGCAATATCCTCCGCGGCCTGACCTTTGCGGGCCGGGTGCAGGAGGCGGGCGTGCTGGCTGCCAAGCTGGGCACCGACTGCTCCGGCTACCTGGGCTTCGTCCCTGACTTCGATCCCGAGCTTATACGCGAATAAAAAATCCCGGTCTGTTTTTAACAGACCGGGATCTTTCGTTTTTCAGATATTATGCCGGGTGACCTCAAACACATCCTCTCCGGTGCGCTCTACCCGCAGTACAAAGCCGAATTTGTCCACATCCGTGCACATCCAGTAGTCCTCCTGGGGAAAGACATCCTGAGTGCCCGGGTCGAAAAAGCGCTGAGAGGTCTCGTCTGTGCGCAGCTTTTCCAGCTCAGCCTGCATGTCAAGCTCATTTTCCTCCAGTATGCTCCGTATATACCGCGCGCACAGCTCATCCTCTGCGGCCAGCCTTTTTCCCTTCAGACCCATGGCCACAAGAGATACCTCCGCCGGATTTTTTTCGCGTATATACTCAGCTATGGCCCGGGAGTTCACCAGACTGCCGGTTATAATTTCGTCGGCATGGGATGCGTTCACAAGGCCCTGAGTTCCGGCGCTGGTGGTGTGCACGGCGGTTCTGCCGCGCAGCTGCGCGTCACGCACCTGATAGGGGGAGTTGCCGTAGTCAAAGCCGGGAAGCATGATTCCGCCCCGCTCTCCGGCCAGCACATATTCCGGGTGTTCGGCTTTAAGGGCGCGTGCGGTCTCCTGAGCGCCCACGGCGTATATCTTCTCAACTCCCGCGTCAAAGAGATAGCACTCCAGAGAGAAAGCGCGGAAAACGTCAATTACCACGGTAAGCCCCCTGGCCTCCCGCGCGCCCTCCAGAAGAGACAGATGATTTATTTTCATAGCTTTATTTCCTTTCCGTCTGATATAACTGTCAGCAATGATAACTCGCTTTTTGTCCCGAAGCAAGCGGTATAATGTAAACTTTTTGAATAAAACATCCCCGGCAGTCCTGCCGGGGATATAAAACGAACTTGATTTTTACCTGCGTCCGCCGCCGCCTCCGCCGGAGAAACCGCCACCGCCGAAGCCGCTGCCGCCCCCGAAGCCTCCGCCTCCAAAGCCGCCGAAACCGCCGCCTCCGCCGAAGCCTCCGCCTCCGCGGTGGTCATCGTCATCCCAGTAGCGCCTGCTTCTGTGGGAGCCGAACATGGTGCCCAGCCAGAAGGGGAAGAAGCCGCCGCGTCTGTAACCGCCCATACGGCGGTAGCGCCGCCCGGAGGTGAGTATGCTGATAATGAGCAGGATAATCACTATTTGCAGCAGCCCGGAAATTGCGCTGCCTCCTGCACTTGATTCATGCTGCTCCTGACCGTAGCTCTGCTGATATGCGGGATTGGAGGCCACCACCTCTGAGCCGTAATACCCGTCAAACCAGCTCAGCAGCTGCATGAAGGTGTCTGTCACGGCCTTGTCATACTGGCCTGCGTCAAAGGGCTTGGCCAGATAGTCGTCAAGCAGAGAGTTCACATCGTCGTTGGTGAGACTGTCCGTAAGTCCCAGACCCTGCACCAGCCAGAACTTGCGCTCCTGTATGCCCAGAAGCAGGAGTACGCCGTTGTTCTGCTCGGCGCTGCCAACGCCCCAGTTGTTAAAAAGCTCGGTGGCGTACTCGTCGGCATACATACCGTCCAGATAGTCCACGGTGACCACAACTACCTGAGCGCCCGAGCATTGCTGCTCCAGAGCGCCGTTGTAGTTCACTATAAGGTCCTCAGTCTGAGGAGTGAGCACATCTGCGTAGTCGGCCACATAAAATTTCTCGCTCTTCTCCACAACCGCCGCGGCGGGAAGGACAAGGGAAAATGCCAGCACGGCGCATAAAAGCACAGAAATAAACCTTTTCATATCAGTACCACATTTCTCCGAAATAATCGGGGGTGTCAATGTCGGAGTTCCAGTAGAACCATTCGGCGGGGAACTGGTAGATTACATCCCGGTAAAAGCCGCGCACCGCCTCGTTGTAGCCGGATTGCTCGATCACACCGCCGGCGTTTTTAAAAGTGGAGACATAGGTTTCCACAGCCTTGGCGTCACGTTCGGAGAGCTCGCATTTGTCCAGCTCCTGCTTCAGAACGTCAAAGGCATTCTCCAGCTCGCAGTCGTTGTAGTAATAGCCGGATACGCTGCCGGAGTAGCTCATATACTCCCGTGCCTGGCTCAGGTCCTCGCACTCGGATGTGAGCTCATAGCTCTTGCCCACGGAGAGCAGGCCGTTCGCCGCCTCGCTGCGCTTCTGAAGCTGAGAGTAGATGCTGGGATGGGTGTAGCCCTCCATATCCACTCCGGTGTAAAAAAGCTCCTCAACCTGCCGGGACTGCTTTTCAATGTCTACCTTCGCGCCCGTAAAGGTGGAGCCGGCTACGATAAGCGCGGCCAGTATGATAGCTACGGGTTTTTTGCTGAGAAATGACATAATTTGTTCCTTTCAGATTAGCCGCGTATTTCCAGCAGCTTCTGCTTCAGCTCGCCCTCTATGCGGCCCAGCTCGGTCTCGGCCTGGGCGCGGCGGGCGCGGCCCTCGTCCTGAATCTGGCGGACCTCCTCCAGACTGGCGATGAGCTGCTCGTTGGTGTGCTTGAGAGTCTCCATATCCACGATCCCGCGCTCAGACTCTCTGGCTATCTCGGCGGAGCCGGTGCGCAGCACCTCGGCGTTTTTCCTCAAAAGCTCGTTGGTCACGTTGGTGACCTCGCGCTGGGCCTCCATGGCCTGCTTGGAGTGCTGCAGGCTGAGGGCCAGCACCATCTGGCTCTTCCACAGGGGTATGGTGTTAACTATGGAGGTCTGTATCTTCTCAGCCATCAGACTGTCGTTGTTCTGTATCATGCGGATCTGAGGGGCCATCTGTATGGATATCATGCGGGTCAGCTCCAGGTCGTGAAGCTTTTTCTCAAAGCGGCCTATCATATTGGCAAAGTCGTTGGCTGCCTGGGCGTCCTCGGGCAGACCGCTCTCCTGAGCCTTGGCCTTCATGGCCGGCAGCTCGGTGTTCTGCAGCTGCTCCAGTTTCAGCCGTCCGGCAAGGATATACATGGTCAGCTCCTTGTAGTAGCCCTGATTCATATCGTACATCTTGTCCATCATGGCGATGTCCTTGTTCAGGGTTATCCAGTGCTTGTCAAGCATGGAGCTTATCTTGTCCACGTTTACCTCGGCCTTGTTGTACTGGGTCTTCAGCTCCGCAATGCGATTGCCGGTTTTTTTGAAGAAGCCGAGAAATCCCTTTTTCTCATTCTCATCAAAATCAAAGCCCTTCAGCTCCACCACCAGGTCGGAGAGCATATCGCCCACTTCGCCAAGATCCTTGGTGCGCACGGTGCCCAGAGCCTGGCCGGAGAAATCGGCTATATTCTTCTGGGCGGCCGCGCCGTAGCTGAGTATCTGGGTGGCGTCGGTCACGTCTATCTGTCCGGCAAATTCACGGACGGCGGCCTGCTCCTCGGGGGAGAGCTTTGAGATTTCGGGGCGCTCGGAGGGAGCGTCCTTTGCCGGAGCCTCCACAGGCTCCACGGCCTGAGCCTCAGCGGCTGCGCCGGGGTTAAGTGTCAGCTTGGGAATATAAGTGTTGTTATCCATAAAAATCTACCTCTTTTATCGTAATGGTTTTAAAAGTCCTTGTTTCCCAGTCCCTCACGGTTGAGCATGGAGTTCATAACCTGAATATCCGTCTCAATATCCAGAGCCTGATTTGCGAACAGCGAGTCCAGCTGCTTTTCATAGGCCTTTATAGCCGTGTCCAGCATATCCTCTATGCGCTCCATGGTACCGCTTATGTTCTCGCCCCGGATGCCCTGACTGCCCATGCGGTCATAGGCGTTCAGGAGCTTTATGGTGGTGGGCAGATAGTAGCTCAGAAAGCGCTTTATCTGGGGCACATCGCTGGGGTCGTGTACTGCGTCCTGCACTATCTTGTCTGAGATCTCCATTATCTTGTTTATCCGGGCGCGCACATCGGCGTTTTGTATAGAGGAGTACAGCCGCCCCATTTCTTTCTGGGCGGTTTTGCCCTCGGCTATGATGGCGTCTATCTCCGCACCGTAAGACACGTCGCTCTCGGGCTGGACCTCCTCGTCAGCGGATACAGGGGCGCTTTTGGAGGCATGCTTTGCAAATACGGGGCGGGATGCCGCTGCCGCCATAGCGGACAGCGCCGCGGCAACCGCCAGCGCCCACAGCTTATATATGGGCAGGATGAAAGCCAGTACCGCCCAGACTATGGCGAATACATAAATGCTCCCAACGCCGGAGCCGCGTTTTTTGTTTTTAGCTGCCATGATTTTTCCTCCGATGTACTGGATACAATATATGTAAGTTTATGATACTACGGATAGGAATTTGCGTCAAGGACATTTACCGGGCTGCCGCAGGAAAGTACTTGCATAGCGGATGAAAACCATGTATAATACTATTCTGTAATCGCCGCAAAGACAGGGCTGCCCCGAAACGGAGCAGCCCCTATATATGAAAGCGGCGGCGCGCGCCATACCGCTAAAGCATACTATGCGCCCGGTGCGTCCGGCGTGAAGCGCAGCGCGAAGGGAGAAAAAGACCATGATAAAAATTGCACCTTCCATTCTGTCCGCCGATTTTGCCAGACTCGGTGAGGAGATAAATACCGTCCTGGAGGCCGATTGGCTCCATGTGGACGTTATGGACGGCCTTTTTGTCCCCAATATTTCAATAGGCATCCCCGTGGTGGCCTCTCTGCGCCGCGCCACGGATATGTTTCTGGACGTTCACCTGATGATAGAGCGTCCCCAGCGCTATGTGCGGGACTTTTGCCGCGCAGGCGCGGACCTGGTGGTGTTCCATGTTGAGGCAGCCCAGCCCCAGGATATTTTTGAGGCCCTAGAGTCCGTCCGGGCCGAGGGAAAAATGGTTGGCCTGTCCGTAAAACCCAAAACCCCCGCGGGAGTTATAATGCCCTATCTGCCTCTCATAGACCTGGTACTGGTGATGACTGTGGAGCCCGGCTTCGGCGGCCAGAAGTTCATGGCCGATATGCTGCCCAAGATAGAGGAGCTGCGCGCCGCCATAGAGAAGTATAACCCCGCCTGCCATCTGGAGGTGGACGGCGGCGTTGATGTGAACACCGCGCCTCTGGTGAAGAAGGCCGGCGCCGATGTCCTGGTGGCCGGCAGCGCCGTGTTCGGCAAGGCCGACAGGGCGGAGGCCATAAGAGCCATACGCAACATCTGATAAGGAGTTTACCGGTATGTCATCCGTTTTTCCCGCCGCTCTTGAAAATCTCATAGACTGCTTTGCCGCCCTGCCCGGCATAGGTAAAAAGAGCGCCCAGCGCCTGGCCTTTCATGTGCTATCTCTGCCCGACGGCGAGGCGGAGGGCTTTGCTCAGGCCATAATGCAGGCCAGAGGCAGCGTCCACTGCTGTCCCGTGTGCCAGAACCTCACCGATGAGGAGCTGTGCTCCGTCTGCCGCAGCGACAAGCGGGATAAGTCTACCATCTGCGTGGTTGCCGAGCCGCGGGATGTTGTCAGCATAGAGCGCAGCCGGGAGTATAACGGAGTTTATCATGTGCTGCACGGCGTGCTGTCGCCTCTCAGCCGCGTCGGGCCGGATGATATACGCATCCGGGAGCTGATGGACCGCATAGCCGCCGGCGGAGTGAGCGAGGTCATAATGGCCACAAACCCCGACACCGAGGGCGACACCACCGCCCTGTATATTTCCCGCCTCATCCGCCCCTTCGGCGTAAAAGTCACCCGTCTGGCCTACGGCATACCCGTCGGCTCCAATCTGGAGTTCGCGGACGATGCCACTCTTCTGCGTGCGCTTGAGGGCAGAAGAGAACTTTAACATTTTTCAGGATAATTTGTCCGCCAGGGCTATTTGTGCCGGCGGAAGGTTATAACAGAGACAAACAATAAATATTTGAGCTTTATTTTGGGCGATATTTGGCGCTGCCTGCGGTGCTCTGTGTATCAGGACAGAACACCTATAAAGGCGGGGCCGCGCTTTAGCTTGCCCGAAAAGCTCTGAAAAGGAGTATATAATGGCAAATAAACTTAAAATCATTCCCCTTGGCGGCCTTAACGAGATAGGCAAAAACCTTACGGTGTACGAATACGGAAAGGATATACTCGTAGTTGATGTGGGTATGGGCTTCCCCGATGACGATATGTACGGCATCGACGTGGTCATCCCCAATGTCAGCTATCTGGTGCAGAATAAAAAGCGCATCCGCGGCATTGTGCTCACCCACGGACATGAGGACCATATAGGCGCTCTGCCCTATGTGCTGCGCGAGATAAATGCTCCCATCTATACCACCAAGCTCACAGCGGGCCTTGTGGAGCTGAAGCTTGCGGAGCACAACCTGCTGGATAAGACCAAGATAGTTACCCTGGAGGCCGGAGAGAGCTTCCATGCCGGCTGCATGGAGGTGGAATTCATCCATGTGAACCACTCCATACCGGACGCCGTGGCTCTGGCAATCACCACCCCCATAGGCAAGGTGGTGCACACCGGCGACTTCAAAATAGACGTCACCCCCATACAGGGCGAGATGACCGACCTGGCCCGTTTGGGCGCGCTGGGCAAGGAGGGCGTGCTGTGCATGCTCTGCGACTCCACCAATGTGGAAAAGCCCGGATATTCCAATTCCGAGCGCAAGGTGGGCGACAGCTTCGACCAGTTCTTCAAGGGCTGCGACAAGCGCATAATAGTGACCACCTTCGCCTCCAACGTCCACCGCCTGCAGCAGATAATAAACGCCGCCCACAAGTATAAGCGTAAGGTGGGCATCACCGGACGCAGTATGGAGAACGTCATGCGCGTGGCTCAGGACCTGGGCTATATCAAGGTACCGGACGGCGTTATCGTGGATATGAACAAGATAAACGGCCTGCCGAAGAATAAGGTCGCCATCATCACCACGGGCAGTCAGGGCGAGGCTATGAGCGCCCTGTACCGCATGGCTTTCTCCGGCCACCGCCAGGTCGAGATAGGCGACGGCGACCGTGTCATCATCTCCGCATCAGCCATTCCCGGAAACGAGCACGCCGTGACCAAGGTCATCGACGAGCTGTTCTCAAAGGGCGCCGAGGTGATATACGAGCGCATGAGTGAGCTGCACGTCTCCGGCCACGCCTGCCAGGAGGAACTGAAGATGATGCACGCTCTGGTGAAGCCCAAGTTCTTTATCCCCGTACACGGAGAGCACCGCCACCTGTGCAAGCACGCCGCCCTGGCCCGCAGCATGGGCATGGAGTCCCAGAACATCCTGATAGGCGAAAACGGACGCGTCATTGAGATTACCCCCAAGCGCATCAAGCTTGGCGGCGGCGTCACCGCCGGCAAGGTGTTTGTTGACGGTATGGGCGTGGGCGACGTGGGTACCGTGGTGCTCCGCGACCGCCAGCTTCTGGCTCAGGACGGTATGATAGTGGTCGTGATGACCCTGTCTGCCGAGGACAACAGCCTTATCTCCGGCCCGGATATCATCAGCCGCGGCTTCGTATATGTCAAGGAGTCCGAGAGCCTCATGGACGAAATGCGCCGCGTAACTCTGGAGAGTCTGGAGAGCTGCCAGGCTCAGCGCATAACGGACTGGGCCAGCATCAAGTCCCGGGTAAAGGGCAACCTGAGCGGCTACCTCTACAAGACCACCAAGCGCAGCCCCATGATAATCCCCGTTATTACCGAGGTGTAAGGTGTTTCCGCTTTTTGACGCCCACTGCGACACCGCGGGGGCCGTATTCGCAGAAAAATGCTCACTCAGGGAAAACAGCTGCCACACGGACCTGCTCCGGGGCGCCTCATACGCCCCCAGGGGCCAGGTGTACGCCCTGTGGAAGTATGCGGATGGGCTTAGCCCTGAAGCGCTCCAGGCGCAGTTTTGGGGGCTTTGCGGCAGCTTTCTGAGCCAGGCGGAGCAGAACTCCGATATTCTGGCCCTGTGTGAGACATATCAGGATATATGCGCGGCCTTTGCCGCCGGTAAACAGGCGGCCATGCTGTCCGTGGAGGGCTGCGAGCTATTCGGCTGTGACGAAGCGGGACTGGAAAAGCTCCGCGAAATGGGTGTGCGCATAGTCCACCTGTGCTGGAACAGCGACAACGCCCTCTGCGGCGCCGCCGCGGATTCCGGCGGCGGACTCACCGCCCGGGGACGGGACTTTGTGCGCCTCTGCAAACATCTGGGCGTAATGATAGACCTGTCCCACGCATCGGACGCCACAGTCCGGGACGTGCTGCGCATGGACTGTACTCCCGTGCTGGCAGGCCACTCAAACTGCCGCGCCCTCTGCGATGTGCCACGCAATCTGCCCGATGAGCTCCTGCGCGCCGTGGCCGAAAGCGGCGGCGTGGTGGGCCTGAACCTGTACCCGCCCTTCCTGGGCGGATACGGCCTTGAGCATGCCGCCCGCCACGCGGAGCATATGCTGAAGGTTTGCGGCGAAAACCATGTCTGCCTGGGCTGCGACCTGGACGGCGTGACCGAGCTGCCGGAGGGGATAAGCGGTATCCAGGATATGCCCCTGCTGCGCCGCGCCCTGTCGGACGGCGGCCTCAACGAAGAACAGCTTGAAAAAGTGTTTTTCGGAAATCTTATGCGATTTTGGGAGAGAACCCTATGAACATTCAGATATTCGGCAAGAACAAATGCTTTGATACCAAAAAGGCCGAGCGCTATTTTAAGGAGCGCCGCATAAAGTACCAGTACATAGACCTGAACCGCTACGGCATCAGCCGGGGCGAGCTCACCAGCGTCCGCTCCGCCGTGGGCCTGGACGCCCTCATAGACGAAAAGGCAAAGGGCGCGGAGATGCTCCTCTATCTGGCCTACGCCGACGATAAATTTGAAAAGCTTCTGGAGGAGCCCCTCCTCCTGCACACACCCATAGTCCGAAATGGGAAAAAGGCCACCGTAGGCTACGCCCCCGAGGTGTGGAAGGATTGGGAATAAAGGAAAAAGAGCCGTTTTGTTGCTGAACGAAACGGCTCTTTTAGTATTTTAAGCAGCTAGGCCCGGACAAGTGTCCGGGCCGATAAATTATTTTACTTCACATCCATGGTATAGTTCCCGGTGGGTACAACGCCAACATAGGTCTTGCCCACGCCCAGAGTAAGCTCCTCGCCGTCCTGGGTGGTGTAGTAGAACTGCTGGCCCAGGCCATCCCGGTGCCAGGTAATGGGCACATACTTGCCGCCGCAGAAAAAGTAGCCAGCGCCTTCGCCGACAAGGTCTACCTCCAGACGGCCATAGCTGTCCAGGGTGCGGGTGGGCGCCTCGAGGATGAGGAGGTTGGTGAAGGGCACAGCCTCGCTGGTGTCGCCGTCGGCATAGGGCTTGCCGTACTGAGACATGGTGTAGACCTTTTCGTCGCCGTCATAGCTGAAGCTGCTCTTTTTCCAGCTTCCGAAGGTCAGCTCTATGCTCTCACCGCTCTCGCCGCCGGCAGGGGCGGCGTCATCGGCGAAGCTGAGGCCGAAGTCGTAGGGAGTATCGCTCTCAAGGCTGATGCCGCGCTGCTTAGCGTATTCCAGCACGGAGTCGGAGTCTATAAACAGGCTGTGCTCCAGACCGTTATGCACACGGCTCTGGTCGCGGTAGTAATAAGAGCCTGCGCCCGCGCCGCGCACGCCGTCCAGATTGTCCGCGCCCTTGGTTTTAACGTCGGAATAGGCCTGATCGCTGCCGCCCGCGTGGACGATGACCGCGCCGTAGCTGAGGCCGACTTCCAGATAATAGGGACGCAGGGAGCGCATGGTGCCGAAGCGCTCAACGCTTGTGGGGTCGGTGACTATGAGCATCATGCGGGTGAGGCCGCCCTCGGCCAGAATTTCATAAATCATATCCGCGCCGCCTATGCCGCACTGGGGCTGGGCCAGCTCATGGTTGTTTATCATGATGGCAAGGGGACGGTCGGTCAGCTCCTCGGCTATTGGCTCACCGGTAAGGGGATGACGAATAGGCTCTGGAGTGGCGGTGGGAACAGGCGTGGGGGTGGGAGTGGGCGATGCGGTCACCACCGGGCTTGTATCGGGAGTCTCCTCCGGCGTCTGTTCGCCGCGCTTGGTACATCCGGGGAGCAGCAGGGCAAAGGCGAGGAGAATAAGAAGAATTTTTTTCATAAATTATGTACCTCTCAAAAGTCGGAATCTGTCATTTATTGTACTATGACTTGGGCCTATTGTCAAACCGGATAATTCGTGTTATTATTACGAAAGGAGATGATTTTTATGTCTAATGTAACTATAAAACAGCAGGCTGAGGCGGCAATGCGCCAGCTTTTGGCAGCTTCCGGCCTGAAAAAAGGCTCCCTTGTGGTGGTTGGCTGCTCCTCCAGCGAGATAGTGGGGCAGAAGATAGGCAAGGGCTCCAGTCCGGAGGCCGCACAAGCGGTCGTGGACGCCATCATGCCAATTCTTGAGGAAAACGGCCTATATCTGGCCGCCCAGTGCTGCGAGCACCTGAACCGCGCCCTTATAGTCGAGCGCGAGGTTGCCGAGCGCTTCGGCTACGAGATAGTCTGCGTAAAGCCCCAGCCCAAGGCCGGCGGCTCCTTCGCCACCGCTGTGTATGAGCGTATGGCCGACCCGGTGGCCGTGGAATTTGTAAAGGCATCCGCGGGACTGGACATAGGCGGCACACTTATTGGTATGCACCTGAAGCATGTTGCCGTGCCCCTGCGCCTTGAGCAGAAGGTGATAGGTGAGGCCGGCGTCCAGGCTGCCCGCACCCGACCCAAGCTTATAGGCGGCGAGCGCGCGGTTTATCCCGACTGATTACAAAATCTTGTAATAAAAGCGGAAAAAACACTTGAAAACAGCTACGGACTGTGGTATGATAACACTCGCACTATGTGAATTATGCTGAAAGGATTGAAATACAATGCAAATTTTCCTCACTATCGTTCAGGTTATTGCTGCGCTGTTCCTCATCTGCGTCGTTCTTCTCCAGTCCGGAAAGAGCGCGGGCCTCTCCGGCGCCATCGCCGGCGGAGCGGATACGTTCCTCTCCAAGTCAAAGGGACTGGATGATAAGCTGGCCAAGATGACCAAGTGGGTTGCTCTGGGCTTTGTTCTGCTCACTCTTATCCTCAATCTTATCTAATAATTATTATACAACAAAAAAATCCCGCTCCTGAGGAGCGGGATTTTTTTGTTTACCAAAACCAACAGCTTGGCCGGCGGTTAAAAAAAGATTATGCCTATGGGGGAGCTCATCGCAGCGGAAGCCTCCCCTTACACAGGGGAGGCTTCCGGGTGCTCATGACTTTGCATCGGCTTCTTTTTTACTTCTTTTTGACTGATACATACGCTCATCGGCTATACGCATCAGCTCATGGTAGCTCAGTTCATCTTCCGGATAGAAGGAGCAGCCGAAGGAAAATCTGACCGGTATTTCCAGCCCGGATTCTGTGTGCAGTATGTGCTGGCCGCCATCCGTCTCAAAGGCGGACAGCACAGCTTTCAGTTCGGCTGACGATTTATGGCCGTACAGAAACAAGATGAACTCATCTCCGCCCAGACGGGCGCAGACAGAGTTTTTGCCGCCTGTGTCTGTCAGAATTTTGGATATCTCGTTCAGATATATGTCGCCTATAAGGTGTCCGTAGTTGTCGTTTATCTGTTTCAGGCCGTCTGCGTCTATCATGACCACCGCGGCGTGCTGAAGCTGCTCCGGGTGTTCAAAAAGTTTCTGCATATTTTCCGCAAAGCCGCGGCGGTTATACAGGTTGGTCATAGCGTCGCGGCCGCTCTGGTATTGCAGGGTGCTCATCCGGTTCCGCCAGTCGGTAACATCCATCATCCATACTACCTTGCTCTGCTCGTCGGAGATTTCCTCCAGCCTGATATAGTATGTAGCGCCGTTTGCTTCCAGCCGGTATATGCTCTCGTCTTTGTCTGATAGGCTGCTTGTCTGTATTTCACGTATCCGCCGCCGAACCAGCTCCAGGGCCTCGGGGGACTGCGGGTTTTGCGGCTTGTCTATCCTGAGTATGTCGAATACGTTGTCGCTGGCAAGAGCCAGATTATAGAAGCTGTTTGTCTCGTATATTCCAAGCTGTGCGTTGCTCTTGCGCAATACGGTGAGGAAATTTTTGATTGCACTCTGCACGCTCTCAAGCATCTTGTTTATGTAATACAGCAGGGTTTTGAATTCAGGTACGTCTGTGTCAATGCTTATGCTGTCCAGGTTGCCGGTCTCAACGCGCCTTAGCTCCCGTACTATGTCGTTCAGGTTGCGCACCAGCCTGCTGTCCATATACCACATTATAAAAATTATGGTTACAACCGCCAGGAGAAACAGGCATATAAACACGTTAAAGGTAGAGAAGAGCACATCCTGTGAAATTTCGCTGGCGCTGTAGGTGTTCAAAAAGATGTAGCCGTTGTTCTTTTCCATGGCCACACGGTATTTTAAACCTTCGTACCAATGCTCATCCAGGTGTATTTCGGAGTCTTTCAATTCGGAAACTCCGGATTTGTCGGCAAGGCTCTCACCGACTATCTCTTCAAGCGTGGAGGCAATGATTATACCCGTGTCGGCGTCGGCAACGTGTATGTTGCCGCGCATGGTTGTGGGTATCATGCTGAGCAGATTTGGCAGGGCCTTTTTCTCCACTTCCGCCATAACGCGCTCTGGCTTCATGCCTATCTGCACTATGCGCCCGCCGTCCTCCTGCCATACAGCGGCATACTGCATCATCTTGCCCTCGGCTGTGTTGGGCGTAATATCCTGACACAACTCCAGACTCAGGTTAGTAAGCATGGGTTTGAAAAATGCCATCTGCTCGCCTGAGGAGAAAGAATAGCCATAATATTCAGGGTGTGTGCCGGCGAATATCGTGCCATCGGCTGTGAAAAAGTGCAGCTCGTCCACATTGAGCTTTTTGGAGAGGGCTATGGATTCGTCAATATTTGTGACAACCGACGGCACCTGCTGAGATATATAGGCTGCCATCCTCGCCTTTGTAAGACACTCCTGAGAGAAATCCTCTTTCACCGCTTCAATATCCGCATTACTGCTTTCCATCAGCTGCTCAAGCTGCCAGAACACGGTTTCTGAGCTGCGCAGCATCTGCATGTTAATCAGGTGATGCTGAAGCCAATAGTTCACCGGCAGGATAAGAATCAGAAAAAGAAGTATGACTGATAATAAAATTTTTAAAAGCTTTTTCTTCATAGTCAACTCCAGACGGAGAATTTTAGTCCTGAGCCATGCTTTTCAGCGTGTCGCCGGATAGGCGGTACACAGTCCAGTCAGCCATTGGCTCCGCGCTGAGAGACAGATAAAAATCTATGCTGGGCCTGTTCCAGTCAAGACACGACCACTCCAGACGTCCGCAGCCACGCTCATAAGCGATGGCCGCCAGCTTTTTCAGCAGCGCCTTGCCGTAGCCCATGCCTCTGTATTCGGGAAATACGAACAGGTCCTCAAGATACAGTCCCGCTCTGCCCAGAAAGGTGGAGAAATTGTGGAAGAACAGGGCGAAGCCCACTTCCTTGCCATCATGGAGGACAAAGATGACCTCGGCCTTCTGCCTGTCGAATATCCACTCCTCCAGCAGGGCCTCGTCCGCCACCACCTGGTCCGACATCTTTTCGTACTCGGCCAGACCTCTGATGAATTCTAGAATAAGCGGGGAGTCCTCCCGCCGGGCATATCTGAATTTATAAGCTTCATTCATTGCCTGCTGCTCACCTCATGCGTTTATATATTTGATGGCCTTATAGGCCACAGCTCCGCAGCCGAGGGACTCGGCTGTCCACAGGGCGTATTTTTCCGTAAACCTGGTCTCTGAATTATATATCACTATGCTTTTCAAAACAATACCTCAAGAGCTTACGCTGCGTTATTTCTGCCTTGTCAACAGCACCACCGTCTCAATATGTGTATCGCTGTCCAAACCGATTTCCATATCTTCCTCTATGATAGGAAGTTTGAGTTTCATGGACTTCAGCCACTGACCGTTTGGCTGTCGTTCCTCGAAGATACGAATTTCAGAAATCAGCGACTCCATAATATGCCGCCTTTCCAGTTCGTCCATGACAGAGTATAGCCTATCGAAGTAGATCAGCACCTTATAGATATTATCAGCCGTCAGCTTCTCCGCTTCAATGGCTGTTTTCTTTGCTCTGGCTTCGATCAATAGAGACTCCGCATCCTCGATCTTATCATACATCTTGTAGAGACGATCATCAAGGTCTGATTTGCGTTTGATGTAGTGTTTATCGTCTGGGTCAAGCGAGTCGATCTCATCTATCAGCTTAGACTTGATGGAGTAGCTCTGACGGAGCTGCTTCTCGTAGTTGGCGATCTCCTGCTCGATAGCAGAGGTGTCCACCTTCATGCTGATCTTCTGCTGCATCAGCGCGGCGAACTTCGGATTGCTGACCAGCTTGGTGATAACCTCTGCCACAGCAGTATCCAGAAGTTCTTCGTTGATCTGCTTTTTGTAATCGCATTTATGTCCACGGGTCATGGTGCGGTGCTTGCAGCCATAGTAGAAGAAGTCCTTGTACTTCGTACCGTCCGCCCTGTGCTTAACACTCTTATTGCCATACATCCCTGCACCGCAGATCGGACACTTTACGATTCCGGAGAGCAGATGGATTTTTGTATCTTTGCCACGGTTGACATGCTCGTATTTTTTTGCCTGTGCCAACAGCTTCACCTGTGCGTCATGCCACAGTTCTTCGGGTACAATGGCTTCATGCAGACCATCCACCAACAGGTAATCGTCCTGCTCTACAAGCCGGTAATCGTTTCTCGTACCATGCACCTTTTCCGTCCTGCGTCTGCCGTAGGCGATTTTGCCGCAGTACACAGGATTTTTCAATATTCTGCGGATGAGGGCAGCATCAAACAGCGGCCTCTTACCATTCTGGCGTTGGACTTTGTAGATGCCGTGGTTGGCAAGGTATCTGGCGAGACCGTTTGCACCCATGTCGGTATGCACATACTGATCGAAGATCGCACGAATCGCTTCGGCTTCTTCCTCGTTGATAAACAGTTGCCCCTTTTCCAGTGTATAACCATAGGGCGCAAAGCCGCCGTTCCATTTGCCTTCACGGGCTTTCTGTATCCTGCCCTCCATGGTCTGCACACGAATGTTTTCGCGCTCGATCTCAGCGACCGCCGACAGGACGGAGATCATCAGCTTTCCTGCATCTTTGGAGGAATCAATGCCGTCCTCAACGCAGATCAGATTGACACCGAAGTCCTGCATGACCTGCAAGGTAGACAGCACATCCGCCGCGTTTCTGCCGAAGCGGGAGAGCTTGAACACCAGCACATAGGAGACACCATCCTTGCCAGCTCTGATGTCCTCCATCATCTGACTGAACTGCGCTCTGCCCTCAATGGACTTGCCAGATTTGCCCGCGTCCTCATACTCCCCAACGATCTCATATTCATTGTAGTCAGCAAAGGCTTTCATTCTGGACTTCTGTGCATCCAGAGAGTATCCATCCACCTGTATCGTGGTGGAGACTCTTGTATAGGTATATACTTTTATTTTGTCTTTTTTCATATCATCATCCTTATCCGTGATTTGTTCTATAACTCGTAGCACCTATGTAACCCCTACTCCGAAATGGTTTTCAGAGTAGGTTTGGACGAACATTGCACGATAACTATATCACGCAATCTCCGTTTTATCAACGCTTTTCGCAAAAAGTTTGGCCTCATTTTCAATCTGAGATTCGGCATCGTCCAAACAAACCGGCGGTTCTGGAAGATTTTCGATATCCAGAACCGCCGCATACTTCTCTATTAAGTTCGCAAGTAAATCGGCAAAGCCGCTCCATTCATCTTTCTTTCGATTATCTATAATGGTGTACCTCCTGTTTTTTACTGCCGCGTTTGATGTACTTGCGAATAATCTTCAGTGACCGGTGCATCAAGCGCACATTGCCAACTCCGGTTTCTGCATACAGTTCAAATTCATTTTTCATAAGAAATCCTTTCTCCCGAAACCAGTTCGGGCAATAAAAATAGCAGACCGTCACATGGTCTGCTGCTGTGTTTGTTCTGCCTGTTGTTCTTCGGCCTGCCGCTGTTCTTCAGCTAATTGCTGATCCCGTGTCAGTGCCACGGCGACACCAGCCACCAGCCCGATGGCGGCGCCGATGTTTTTGGCTTCCTGCTCCGCCTGGATGCGGCGGTAACTTTCCTCATCATCCTCGTCATCCAGCAATGCTCCCGCTGCCGCCAGACCATACAGCCCCGCGTGGAGCGGTTTCAGAGAAACAGATTCCGGATGTTGCTGACCACCATCGCTGTGCCGTACCCCATCCCCAGCAGTGCTGCCACGATGAGCAGTACCAGAACGATCCACTTGGTCACAACGATCAGGTCGAAGTCCGGAAGCCAGTCCAGCCATATGCAGGTACGCTGCTCGTTCCCCTTCCCAGCCTGTTCCAGCAGAGCGGTCATCTCCGCCAGTAACTTCTGGATCTCCACCATACTGTTCTGCACTGTTGTCAGGTCTGTGTGGGATTTCAGGTTTGGAAGATACTCCCGCATCCCGCGCAATTCCCGCCCGATGGATTCTGTCTTTTTCGTCAGCATCGTCAGTGCCTCCGGCAGCGGACACTGAATGACGATGGGTGTGACCGGAGAACTCTGCTCCTGCGTTGTCGGCTGCGGTGTGGGCGCGGGACGGTTCCGTGCCATGAGCTCGTCCATGGATAATTTCTTCTCTAATTCTGAATTCATAATTCATGTTCTCCTTCAAGTATTTGTCCCCGAACAGCAGGCGGTCACGGCACTGCCAGCCGCTGGGTGTGGTGTAGGTGATGTTGCGCCGGGAGTCCTCCCAGCGCACCTTGTAGCCCTCGCTCTCCATCAGAGCAATAAACTCGTCACGGTTGGAAGCGTGGCACATACAGTCGTTGATGACGTTCATGAGCTGTAGCTTCTTGCTCTGGCCACGGGCCGCCGTGTGATATTCCCCGAAAGTCATGGTCTTGCTTTTCTGCTTCTGTTCCCTTGGCTGAAATACAGGGAGAGAAAACTCCATGCAGACCTGGTCGTTGCGCTGTCGCAGTTCCTGTAGCTGTTCTTTGGCGATGTGCAGTTTTCGTCCGGTATCGAAGTTGACGGAGTTGATGAGGAAGTGGGAATGGATGTGCTCCCGGTCTGTGTGGGTGCAGACCAGAACTTCGTAGCCCTCATAGTACTCGGCCAGCTTCAGCGCCGCCCCGTGGGCGGTGACCGGATCGACCGCTTCGCCTTTCGGGAAGCTCTGCACCATGTGGTAGAACAGTACACCATCGGTTTTGTGGTAGAGCCGCTTGGTGGTCATGAAGTCCGCGTAGACAGATTCCGGCTGGCAGTTGATGCCCGTGACCAGCCGCTGACCGTTGAACTCGGTTTTCTTATCCTGCATGGTGTAGCGCATCACGGCGCCCATGCATCCGGTGGTCTGGCCCCGCTTGTAGTTGGTGAAGCTGATGATCGCCATAGTCACCACCGCTTTCGTTCCAGGATCATCCGGACATTGTCGCAGAGTTCAGAGAACGCCTGACGCACACTTGCCAGATCGATCACGGTCACTCGTCCCATGTGCGCCAGGGTGACGAGCTGATTCAGATTTTTGCCGATGGCCTTCAACTCTTTCAGCACTTCCTTCAGTCCGTCGATGACCACCACCTGTTTTCCCAGACAGCAGGTGGTCACATAATCGCTCATGGACATACCGGACTGCTTCGCCAGTTCCTTGATGACCTCCCGGTCTTCGGAAGCCATTCTGGTGCTGAACTTGATATCTTTTTTCATGTTGTTCCCTCCAATCTTTTGTAAAAATGGGGTGTGGGGCAGCGCCCCGCAAACAAGCGGAAGGCGGGCAGCGGCGTTGCCGCAGACCAGACAAACGCGATGCTGGCCACCTCCAAGGAGGTGATTTTCCCTCTACCGCAACCCTCCGCAAAAGCGGGCCACAAGCGGGCTTTCGTACTGCTGCGGGCGTTTACTCCACCTCGCCGGGAAAGCCCTGCAAATCGCCTCCTGTGGCCTCGACAGGGTCGCAAGTGCCGCTTTCTCCGATGCCGGGGATATCGACACTATCGGCACGGCGCAGCTCGACGAGGCGCTTTCCGTTGCTGCGACGCACCACACCGGAAATTCCGATTTTGCTTAGCGCGTCAAGGTTTCGCAGGATCAGGCGTGATACTTTCTTGGGAGTGATGCGCTCCGCACCAGCAGGGTCGATCTTCTCAGACAGCTCTGTGGGAGTGCCGATAAATTCTGTGCGGTCACGCATCAGTTCAGAGACAAGAAAGACGATGTGGTCGCCCAGCAACTCCGGCTGTGATCTGCTGTCTGCCACCAGCTCCCACACATTTTCACCGTTGCGCTCCAGCGTCAGCTCCCGGTATTCGATGTCACGCCCAATGCAGGACAGCTTTGCCTTGCCGCTGCCGCGCCGTTCCTCCACCAGTGTGAAGCTGGAATCCACCGCACCGCTGATAGCAGTCGTACCGGAGATGCGGCTGAACACATCGTCGGCAGTTTCTTTGCGCAGATGGTGGATCAGCAGGAGGGCAATGCCTTGAGCATCTGCGATCCGTTTCAGAGCAGAGAGGTCGCGGTAGTCGTTGGCGTAGGTGTTGTCGTAGTTGGTGCCGCGGATCATCTGCAGCGTGTCGATGATGACCAGCACCGTGTCGGGATGTTCGGTGAGGAAAGTGCAGAGCTGCTCCTCCAGACCTTTGCCCAGAATGTCACTTCCGGTAGAGAAGTGGACATTGGCGGGAGCGTCCTCCGTGATCTCGAACAGCCGATTCTGGATGCGGAGGGTAGAGTCTTCCAGACAAAGGTAGAGTGTGGTGCCCTGCTTGACAGGCATTCCCCAGACGGGTTCGCCCTTTGCTACCATGACGGAGAGCCACAGCGCCAGCCAGGACTTGCCCACCTTGGGGGAGCCAGCAAGGATGTGCAGTCCCTGGGACAGCAGCGTGTCCACCACAAAGTTCAACGGCGTGAGCGGAAGGCTCATCAGACTCTCGCCGTCGATGGTCTGCAGTCGTTTGGTTTTGTTCATTGGATCGTCTCCTTGTAAAAAAGATAAGGACAGAGACCACGCCCACGCCGCGGCTCCTGTCCTTTCACTTGATTATTCTCTGGATTTTGATATAATGAGATTGTCGCAAGACAGTGTTTGAAAGCATATAGGACAGGAGGGTGAAAGATGCCGTTGGAGATCCATCAGTACAATGCATTTGATACCTTTTCTTTGCACTACCGGAAGGATCGTGTGTACCATGCGGGCAGGGAATTTCCAGCAGGATTTTTTGCCACCGAGATACTGAACTTTGCTGGTGAGATCCACGACCCACTGCTCGAGCGTATCACCACATTGACCACACTGGTTGATGATGCGACAACGGCTGAAAAAGAAAAGAGCCTTGAACTGTTGGCAAAGTTGAGGCCTTTGATGAAAGATGCTGTGGCGTGGATCTATACTTGTCCTCCATTTTGTTATCAAGACAACCAACACGAATGGCGTTCATTTGAAACCGCGATGGATGCAGAATGGTTTGAACGACAGCGTGAGGAATCTCCTAAAGATTTACCGTTTCTTTTTCTAAAGTTCAGCGAGGAAGTCTTAAAAATACTGGTTGCAATTTATAATTTCTGTCTGCTCGTGCGAGCGTTTGAAAGCAAATATCTTCGCAGGCTGACCAAGCGGACAGAGAGTGCTTTCGCAAAAGCGGCACACGAATGCTTTGATGAGGACGATGGTTTTCTGATTCTTTTGGAGCAGATGCCTTTTGGCGAGATCGAGGAATTCTTTTCTAAGCCGCGGCTGATCTCCGGCTTCGACTATATTCAGGACCCGAATGATAACAATAAATGGATCACCGTCCACCAGGTTGTATGCAAACGACTTATAGATTTTTATGTGTTCGATCTGTTGAATGGATTGCAATGTGGTCATGGCCCCAGCTGGTGCCGCAACTGTCACCGCTACTTTTTGACGACCACCGCCCATGTTCCCCAATACTGCGACGGCATTGCACCGCAAGACAGTCGCATGACCTGTCGGCAGTACGGTGCTATGATGCGACAGAAGGAGCAGAATAAAAATCATCCCATCTATCACACATTCACCACCCGCACCAACACCATCCGTAAACACCACCAGAGAGGTAAAATTTCTGATGAGCTGCGTAAGGAGGCTCTCTATGTAGCGGAGTGCCTCCGTGACAAAGCTCTGATGGATAACGGCTACGCCGCCAACGGCTATGCGCAGGACATGGAGCAGGAGCATGTCTATGAGGAAGCCAGAAAACGCTTGAAGTGAGGAAGGGGGCGATCCTGTGCAAAAAAATATGTACACTGTTGCCGGGGACTGCCCCAGCAACGAAGAACTGGCCCTGCGAATACAGGACGGAGATAAGAATGCCGCAGAGTTACTTCTCTCACAGAACGAGGGATTTCTAACTTCAGCTGCTATTCGTTACAAGAGCCACAGTCGCTTTTCCATACTGGAGGATCTAAAACAGGAGGGTGCCATTGCACTGCTGGATGCGGCACAATCCTTCGACTTAGCGCACGGTGCCCAATTTTTGACCTATGCCACGCCTGTGGTGGAAGCGGCTATGCAGGATTATGCCGCCAAGAATGCTCTGTCTGTGAACCTGTCACCCAACCGCTATTATCAACTCCGCAAGGTAGCAAAACTCTGCGCCACAAGTGATAATAACTCTGATCAACAAATCATCTCTAAAATCCAAAAGGAGTTGAGTGTATCCGAGAAAGTGGCTCGGGCACTGCTGGTGGACTATCTGATGTTCTTCCAGGATATCGAATTGGATGCTAATGAGTTTCGTATCAGCATTGGCGGTGATCCTGCGAAAGCCTATGACCGCCGTATGCAGCGGGTACTGCTATTCCAACGAATCAAGGAGGCGCTGAAGCCCAGAGAGTTGAATCTGGTGCGCTACTATCTCGGCATTGGTCTGCCGGGCGAGAAGGGGATAACGTTTAAGGAGTTGGCAATCCAGCTCAACTACAACGGCCCCAGCGGTGCGGAGAAAGCATACAAGGCTGCGATTCGGAAATTAAAGAAGGACCTCCACTCCGGTGCCTACGGCCAGTGGCTCTCCATCCAGAAAGCCATCAACAAAGCCAGAGCAGAAGCGGAAGCGGATCCTGGATATTATGTAACTCCGCAGATCACATGGCTGGACGAAAAAGAGTTGGCAGAGCGGTTCATCTGTAAGGTCACTGCGTTGACCCAAGTCAACGAAATATTCAGCGAGGCGTTGGAATATGAATAGAAGGTGGTGGACAAGTCGGGATGACTCGCCCACCACCTTTTATGTTTAAACTTAGTTTTGTGACTGGTTGCTGTGTATTCTCAAAGCTGTTCGTCCTCTTACGGCGTTTCTCTACTTCCCAGCTTTCCGTTTATTCCAGGAGCATTCTGCCGTCAAATCGTCCCGAATAAGCCGCAGCAATTCCATCTCGCTTCTGAATACACAAACACCTTCCTTGCCAGCGCGGTTGATCACACCCTGCATACTGCTGTGCTGCCGAGCCAGGACTCGGATAAAATAGCTGGCTAATTTCCCTTCCTTTACTCGAAGCGTATCTGGATTAAATGCCGGAGGCATCCGCTCTACTATACTGCTTGTCAGATAATCCGCAAATTGTTCATCACTCATAGATGTGTTCTTCATTGTCGGCTCTTTTTTGAATGTAGTTCTCAACCGGGTATCACGCTGGCACTCTCCCGCGCGATCCAAAATATCATCGATCCCAAGCAGCATCTGGTCGAGACTTGAAAATTCCGTTTTGCTTTCAAAATAATAATTGTGAATACATCCTTGAGCCAAACCACATCCAAAGGCATCGACGCAGACCGTTATGGTATGGCTAAATTCCGGGTGGATACTGCCTGTTCGTGGCAGATCGTCCTCAGCAAAATATTTATTTTGAAGGATCTTTCGCATATCAATTACTTTCTGATCCACGCGCCGCACACATCCTTTCTGCCTGGCGATTTCTCTAATGACTGAGTTTCTTCTCCAAATTCTCCCTTTATTCGCAGAGAACTTGGAGAAGAAGGGGGCCGAAGCCCCCGTCTTCCATTGTTAATTAAGTTGTCCCCGCGTTACTTGACCAAGTAACGATACAGGAAGGTCACGATCTGGCTACGCAGGCAGGGATCATCGGGACTGAAGGTAGTTGCACTGGTACCAGCGGTAATACCCTCATCGGCTGCCCACAGCACTGCGTCGTGATAATACATATCAGCGGCGACGTCAGTGAAGGGGTTCACAGCCTCAACGGCAGAAGACTCAGCCCAGCGCCACAGGAAAGTGACGTTCTGTGCGCGGGTCACGGTTGCGTTGGGGCTAAAGGTCGTGGCAGAGGTACCAGAAGTAATGCCGTTCTCGACTGCCCACAGCACTGCGTCATAGTAGTATGCATCAGAGGCTACATCGGTAAAGGGCATGTTGGTGCCTTCGGGATCAGGAGAACCAGCAGCACGCCACAGGAAGGTCACGGTCTGAGCGCGGGTGCAGGTCACAGCGGGACTGAAGGTAGTAGCGGAAGTACCGCCGGTGATACCA
>JBMNQC010000018.1:0-29364 GCA_050943935.1 Candidatus Heteroscillospira sp.
GAGGTGTTCTTCAGTGCCAACCGGACGTTCATTCGCTGAATATGTCAAGGGAAAATGCTATGACGGCCTGTATGACGCAGCCGCAAAGTTTGCTGCGGATAACTACCGTTTACTTGAACTGCGTTTATGGTCATATCCTCGCCTCGGACTGTATGTCCCCGGCGCGGTAAGCCGCGGCCAGAGCGGCCAGCTTATCCTGGTCGGGGAAGGCCGCCACGGCGGCCTCGTAGCAGCGGCGCATATAGTCGTGCCACTCGCCGTAGACTGCCTCCGCCTCGTCCTCGGTGAGCTTGCTGAAAGCCCCGTGAGCGGCGGCAAGGTCAATGCCGGGCAGTTCGACGGCCTCGGTATTGGCGCGCTCTCCGCTGCGTATGTCGGCCCGGAGCATATCGTAGGCGACGCCCACGTCCACGCCAAGCTCTTTGGAGATGGTGAAAACCTCGTTGGTGTAATCGATAAAGCTGAACATTAAATTACCTCCTGTTCATTATAAGCAACAAACCGTCCCATTGACAAAACAGGACAGAAAGTATATAATGAATATACAAAAAGGCGCTGCCGATAAGCGGTTAGCCCCTCAACTTGTCTTTGAAGTAATCGCCGAACTGGTCGAGGGTGCGGCGGTTACTTCTTTTTTGCCTGTATAAACAGGCCTATGATACCTATAATTACCAGACAGAACTGAAACAGCTCTGAGTATGTAACCATGAGCATCACCCCCTTCCGGAACGGAGGGGGCAGAAGCTCCCTCCGAGGAGGGACTAACCGCCTACCGTATATGGCAGCGCCTGCTCTCGTCCCCCTGCACCTTGGCGCATTTGGGGCAGAACAAGAGCACGTCTATTCTATACGCTGCCGCACATTTTGTCAATCGCCGTCCTTATTGGGCGGCTTTTTCTATTTTTCTACCTTTCCCGCCGCTTCATCGGATTTAATCTGCAATACTTCAATAGCCCTCTGAATCACCGCCGGAATAGGTACGCCCATAAGTCCCGCATTTTCAATAATAGATATAATTTCGTTTGCCAGATACGCTATGACAACAGCGTCCCGTATAATGCTCAGCCCCAGCACAAGGTCAAGCCGCGCGGCAATCAATACAATAAGCAGCGTCATGCCCTTTCTGCAAAGCCCTTTCCATCCGGCGCGGCTCTCCAATGCGCCGTTGCTGCTCTTGGGCGAGGTGTGGAACACTCCGGCAACAATCAGCCCGGTTATGTAGTCTATTGCCATAGCCCATATAAGAGTTATCATACCGGTGTCCCAGCCCCCCAACAGCGTAGAAATAGCGCCGCCCACAGCGCCAAGCGCGCCTGTTACCCACGAAAGCGCGGGTGCGTAATCCTGAAGCTTGCCCATCTCAGTTACCTCCTACTGTGCAAAACTCGTCCAGCCGTCCGGGTAAGCGTCAGGTACCCACACATTGCCATCAATGGTGGACTGATATTTTACGCCGTTGTAAATTACTACATCCCCGGTGCTGTAAGCATCGGACGCACCAAGAGGCTGCACCCATTCAGGAGTGCCGTCCTCGGCCACGCCGATTTTCTTATACAAGCTGGTAGCGGTGTCAGGTGCCCACTCCGCGCTTGAAGTATGAGCCTGTAGCACCTGATAGAGCTGGAAGTCACCGACGGCGTTCTCACCATAGCGGAACACATCTTTTACGGCGTATGCCTTGCCTATCTGGTAGGCCGGGAATACGGTGGGAACTTCAACCAGCTTGTCCGCGTTTGTGTCAGGGTCAAGAGATGCAAGGAAAAACTGCAATGCTTTTCTCAACTCAAGAGCTGCCTGTACTTTTTTGCTCATGTCTTATTCCTCCCCTGTAAGAAGTGCGTTCATTGCCGCAGTATTTTCAGATGTTGCGCCGTTCGCTATAGTCTCCAGAGCCGCCGCAGTACGTTCCTCGGCGCTGGGGGTATCATCCACAACAGGGTTGTCCTCGTAGTCCTCGATAACGGCGAGGATTTCCTCGTCCGTGGTGCAAGCGGAGAAGTCTGCGCCCATCTTGGCGTACATCTCTTTCATCTGACTGAGTTCGCCCATGAAAGCACCGTTCACCAGACCACCAGCCACAACAGGCTTTGCAAGGGGATGAGAAGCCCAGCCATAACGGTCGAGCCATTGCTCTGCGGTGAACACCTCACCGACAGGGGTGTAAATTGCGTCCTGCTTATTCCAAATTGCGTATTTTGGCATGATTTTTCCTCCTTTTTATTTATGCGACAACATAAGCGTCCACGTTTGCAAAACTTCCTAAACCATTAGCATACCCGCCGCCGAATAGAGCATAGTTGCTGATAGAAGTCGCTGCTAAACCGGCTCGTCCTTGGCTTAGGCTAGTCGGTATACTTCTTGTCAACGAAAGGTCATAAGCGTCGATAGTAGCATACTGTGGGTAGCCTCCACCAAACAAAGCAAATCCTTCTACAGAAGTAGCTGTTAATTCTTGTCGCGCTACACTTAGTTCCGTAGCTGTGCTTCTGGTTAAAGCTGAATTATAAGCATCGACTACAGTTGTTACATTAAAAGCACGACCACCACCAAACAAAGCATATTCTCCAACAGTAGTCGCGGCTAACGCTGCTCTGCTTATGCTCATACTCGTAGCTGATGTTCTTGTTAGTGACGTATCATAAGCGTTTACTATTCCAATTACACTATTACCATCATGACCGCCTCCGAATAAAGCATAGTTGCCAACGGTAGTTGCTGCTAATTCCTCAGCCGGTGACGACAAAGTAGTAGGTAAAGTTCTTGTTAGTGATGTATCATAAGCGTCTACCTTTGACGATTCAGAAGAACTATACCCGCCGCCGAACAAAGCGTAATTTCCTACGGTGGTTGCTGCGTAATTATACCCACCCTTGCTCATTGAAATTGGACTTGTTCGAGTTAACGAAGTATCATATGCATCTACCGCTGACCCATAAGAATAAACATAAGAACCGCTGCCAAACAACGCATAATTCCCAACGGTCGTTGCCGATAAAGAACACTTTTCTGAATACAATGCTTCAGGTATAGTTCTTGTAAGCGATGCATTGTAGGCATCTACAGTTTTAACTGCTGAACTGCCGGAGTTACCGCCGCCAAACAACGCATAATTCCCAACAGTTGTAGCGGCTAGACTTTTTCGTGCAACACTTAACCCCGTAATCGTCCCATAATACGCCAGTTCTCCACCGCTCCAACAAGGTCTTGCCACGCCACCGATACCGATGTAGGCTTTCTTGATTTTGTGGGCTGTTCCATTACTAGCTAACCGTGCTACATAGGTCTGCACCTTCATATCCCATCCATCGTCCATTTGATTGGTCATACTAATAACCTTATATATGCTTGTAACACCTGCACTCGGATTAGCAAGTGTAATATAGTCCCCCGCCACAGCATCGGAAGTGACTACCTGGGTGGGGTTTGTCGGTATAATAAGACCACCGCTGGCGGTATAATCTGAAAACTTCCAGCAAATTTCATCACCTACGAATACTTTAACATTCTGGCTTCCGCTGGCTACTACAGTTGTATTTGGTGCTCCGATATAGCCTTTTTTTACCTTCCTCGCAACTCCACCAACACCGATATAAGCTCCTTTTGCCATGTTGGTTCACCTCACTCATAGACAAAGTATAGCTTTCCGGTTGCCAGGGAAGATGTTCCTGCCTCAAGGTCGGCAGTACCGTAGGTGTAGGCTGGGGCAGCTCCGATAGATGCGGGTGTATGCATATGATTCCCCTCGGCTTTCCCGTTCCACGCCGTGCGCTCGGCCGCCGTAATGTGCTTTTCCCCATCTCCCACATGCCCAGACAGCGCCGAGCGTATGTCTCCGTGCGCCGTACCGTCAGCATTGTGCGTCCCTATCTGCCCGGATACATCCGGCGTAGGGATGTTCACTATCTTCTGGTCAATCTCATGCAGGGCCGCGTCAACTGCGTCCATATTGCCGTTCAGGTCGCTTATCAGCACATTGTCGCTGTCCCCGGGCTTTTTCAACTTATAATACTGCGTGTTTGTCATGCAAGATCTCCTTCCCTCACCTGTTGCCAGGTGTTGTTTTTCAGCTCTCCCCAGATGCGGGTCTTAACCGCGCCCCATTGGCGGAACAGATATTCATACACAAAATCCAGATGCGCGGGCTTGATATCCCGTATTGCCGCGGTCAGGTCCTCTATGTTCGGCGGCACGCCATAGCGCGATGTGAACTTGACCACAAAACGGGCCTCGCCGTTGTACTCTGCAATCTCCACTTCGCCGTTGGTGAAGCTCTGCGCCACCGCCTGAATAAGCTGCACGGTGGCCGTACCCTGGCCTCTGAGCTTGGCTGTAAGCCGTGTACGGCGGTAATCTTCGTCCTTTGCCGCTTCGGGCTCTATGCCGTAGGCTCTCTCCCACAGCTCAAGCCCCCAGCCCGTGGCCGTCTGGGGCCACAGCTGGCGCAGGGTAAATTCCTTATCCGCCTCCGCAGCGGCAGCGGCTGCGCCAAGTACCCGCTCCAGCTCGCACAGCGGCGCGCTCTTTCGCCAGAACTCCGGAAGCTGCATAATCAGCTCAGCACTCACGCCACAGTCACCTCCCCAAGCACAGGCAGGCTCCCGGCGGGAATGGATATGTCCGCCTGGCCGCCGTTCAGACTCAGCGCTGTAACGTTGCTCACCCCCGGCAGGGTCATAAGTATGGCCAGCACCCGGTTATAAAAGAGCGTATATGCCGTGTCCTCCGCTGGCGAAGCGTATACACGCCCGTATTTGGTCTGTATCAGCTCCCTGAGCATGGCGTCCAACTCGGATACATACTGCATCTGCACCTCGCTCTTGCTCACCGCCGCAGATACCGTAACCGCTGCCGATACCGTTATGCCAAGCGCTGCGGGCGCAGATACGCTTACCGTTGCGCCCACCGGTCTGTTACCATCCAAGTGCGCAAAACACTCCGACACAATCCCGGCCGAGGCCGGGGCGAAGTTGCTGTCAGCCAGAGTTACGCCCACCGTGCCGGGGCCGTTGGCAAGACTTACAATTTTCGCCTCGCCTACTCCGGGCACCTCCAGCGCCCACCTGCGGTAGTCGTATACGTTGCCGCTGGTGGCGGGAGCCTGCCTGCGTTCCCGGATGCGCTTCAGCAGCGCCGCGTCGCTCTCGGCATCCGTGCCGCCCTGAGCGGCCCCGTTTGAATACGACGCAAGTCCCATGGGGTTTATGTACATTTTCACTATGGCCCCGGCTTCGATGTTGTAGGCGCTGCCGGCCTCCGCCGCCTCAAGTATTCCCTCTGCCGTGCCTCCGGTTGGGAGCGTAACCGCCTCCGTCAGAGCAAATTCCAGTTCCTCTGCCGTTAGGAACACCGTGCCTGCCGGCAGAGCGCACCCGGCGTCTCCCGTCAGCTGGACCGCGCACCTGGCCTTTGTGCCCGGCCTGCGCCTGATGTTGAAATACGTCTCGCCAAGCAGATCTATGTAGCCGCCGCTGCTCTCATCCACAAACAGCATAGACACCACCGCCGGCAGCGCCTGATACAGCTTCGCCAGCTCCCGGGCGACTGGACCCGCCACAGAGTCCGCAAAACCTCCGTCCATGGCGCTCAGGCCCGTAGACGCCTGTATTTCGCCTAAAATTTCCGCCTTTATGTTCTCCATGGTGCGGTTTTCAAACATATAGCTTCTCCTTTCCGTAAACCGTGCTCAGCTCCACGGTCATAGTCAGCCTTCCGCCGTCAAAGGCCGCGTTCGTCACGCTGCACGCCGTGATATAAGGGCTTGCCAGTAGGGAGTCGGACACATAGCGTACCGCCTCGCTCAGCTTGGTGTCCGCGCTGTATGGCTGCCCCACCAGCCGCTCCAGCTCACAGCCGTAGTCCCAGCTGTAGATTGGCCAGCGGTATCTGGCCGTTGCAATGGCCCGCCATGCCCAGCTCTTCACCGCCTCCAGCCCGGTTACTATAACCGGATTGCCGCCCTGCCACACAGGCCGCCCTGCCTGATAGTCCCACAGCACATCCGTGTACATTTCCGGCCAGGACTGAGCCGCCGGAATGCTGTATATCGGGAAAAGGCTCATGCCCTCACCACCTTTGCCGCAAGATAATATTCCTGTCCGTCAGCCGACAGCAGTATAACCCTGTCCCCGGCCCGGAGATTCTGGGCCCGGCCGTCGTCCACAGTCCATTTATAGCTCAGCCCGGCCTCCAGCCACATGTCGCTGGGACCCAGCTGCAAGCCCCGGCACGCTATGCGCAGCCGTCCTCCCCCAGCCTCCAGCACCCGTCCTATGCAGAAGGCAGAGACGCGCTCTTCCCGCTTCGCCGCCCGGCCCATGCTGCTCACTATGCGTCCGACGCTCTCGGAAAATTCGTCCATTTTTTCATCCTCCCATCTCAGGAAATCTCCTCGCCCGCCGTCTTGTCCTGGGCCAGCTGTCGGAAGCTCAGCCCCAGTTTTGTAAACAGCAGTCCGTTTTTCCAGGTGTGCGTGTCCGATTCTATCCAAAACAGGCCGCTCACTCCGCTGCCTGCGTCCCTCAGCCGTACCGCGCCACCGGTTCTGAGCTCCGTGTTCCCCGGGAACAGCTCCGCCGTAAGGCTTTGGCTCAGCCCGTGGTCCTCCAGCCAGGCCCGTGCGCTTTCTTCTGCGTCCTCGCCATTTTTCTGGGTGAGAACATGCTCCAGCCGTCCATTGCGCTCCACGCCCTGCGAATCCTGAATGCGCCGCACAAGCTGTCCGTCGTCGGTGTATATGGCCACGCTGTTCTGCAGCTCCGTAATGTCCCAGGTGTTTGTCACGCTCATTGGGCGGCTTATCTCAAAAGCGGCCTCCGCTGGTCGTTCAGCCGCCTCAAGACGGCCCGTGCCGTCAAAGCGGATGTGATACCGCTTTCCGTTTTTCTCCCCGGCCAGAGCGTACAGGCTGGTAATTATGCTGTCCAGCGCCGTGCCGGGAAACTTGCGCGATACCCGCACCCCGGTCTTCACCAGACCGCCCACAGGTATCCCAAAATCCGCGGCTATTGCCGCGCAGGCTGCCTCCGGCGTCACCTCAGAAAAGCTGTACCAGCCCTCGTTGCCCACAAGAAAGCGCCCCCTGTCCAGAGCCGCAAAATCCACGGTAGACGAGAGACTGCTGGACGCAACCGATACCAGCGGCCCCACAAAGAGCTGACCGGCCGGACTTGTCAGCGCAAGCTGGGCCCCCTCCTCCAGCGGTATCTCCACGCCGCCCTCCCGTGGTATGGCCAGCGCGCCGCTCAGCTCTCTGGCCGTCTGACGGGCGCTGCCGCTCCAGCTCAGACTATGTACCAGGGGCGTTATGTCCCTGGCGGCTTCTCCCCCGGACGTCACAAGCGCCAGAGTGAAGCTATTTCCAGTAGACATCCCCGTCCGTCACCTCCCGTATGCTTGCAAGGCTTGGGATAAGCTCCCATTTCCCGGTTTTATCGTTGTATCTCGTCGCCGTAGCCGTACCTATTTTCTGGCTGGGACTGTCCGCCTTTGCCGCCGGGAGCGCATCCAGCGGCGGTATTTTCAGCACGTCGCCGGGATATATAAGGTTACCGTTGCGTATCACGCCGCTGTTGGCCGCCGCCAGACGCTTATACAGGCTGCCGTCCCCGTAAAACTGCTGTGCTATGGCCCACAGGCAGTCCCCGGCTTTCACCGTATAGCTTTTCTCCTCCGCCGCCCCTGTTGCGGCGTCCCGCTTCCGTGCGCTCTGCGTCCCGACGGAGGCTATGGCCATGGCGGGCGCCTCCAGCCGCCTCCACTGCTGCAGCGATATGGAGGCGTATATGTCCCCCGTGCCGTCCTGCTCGCCGGAGCTTATCTCCTCTATGAGCACGGGCACGTTCAGCCCCGTGCCGGACACCATGAAGCGCACCGCCGTACCCGCCTCCATCCAGGCCCGGAGCTGCCGCAGATAGCGCCCCGGCTCTGCCGACGCCCCCGGCGCGCAGAACGGATAAAGCTGCGACGGCAGCATAACGGACAGGGTGGCGCTGCCCATGGCCATCACCCCCGCCAGATTCGCCTCGCCGCTCTCCTGCAGCTCCACAGTCTCCACCCGGCGGCCCTCCCGCCAGCTGTAGCCCGATGGTGTAACGGGCAGAGTCAGCTCTATGCCCGCCGCCTCGTCCAGAAATGTAAATAGCTTCATTCATCTCACCCCCGCCTGCAGCTTTATCTCTATCTCCCTGGCCAGAGCCGAAGCAAGTTCCGCCGGGGAGGTGCCCTCGCCTATCCTGTTGCCGGATATGCTCACATTTATTACGCTGCCAGCCCCCGCGTCCATAGCCCGGGCCTCTCTGGCGGTCATCACTCTCTCGCCCTCGTGCAGTATGGCCGCGTAGCCGTCGTAGGGCACCCGGTTCAGACCGAAAGCAGCCTTGCCGCCGGGGGGGCTCATCGCGAACTTTGTGTTTACAGCTCTTTCAAACGGACTGCCCATGTCTCCCTCGAAATCCCCGCCACCCCAGCTGTCGAACAGCGCGGCTATAAGCCCATTGCTGAACCATTGCCCGCGCTTATAGCCCGCGTCCCAGTAGTCGGCGTTGTTGTCGGCGTCATTTCGTATGGTTTCAATCATGATGCGTTCCGATTCCAGCAGCAGCTGGGCGCCATCGCTGGCGTTGTATTCGTTCATGCCCCGGGTTTTTGCCTCCATCAGCATTCGCCCGGCCTCTATAATCTGCTCCTCATCGCCGCTGTCCAGCATTGCCTGCGCACCGTCATCTAGGGCCTTCTGCATAGCATCACGCACATACTGCTCCTTGTCGTTCTCAAGGCTGGCCCGAAACGCACCCATGGCCCTGTTTGCCTTTTGTATCATGGCTCCGCTCTCGCCGGACAGAAAGTCTGTCTCGGCCTCAAGTCCCTTTTTGCGCTCCTCGTTGAAGCCCTCGCCGTAGGCCGCGTCCATATTCTCCCGGGCCTCCGTCAGCACGCTCTCCAGTCCGGAGAAGGTCTGACTCAGCTCGTCCATGGCCTCGCCGTAGGCCGAGAGTCCGCTCTCTATTATGCCCACGGCCTCCCTGCCGCCCAGCGCGCCCCTGGATATGAGGCTGTATATCCCCGCCTCGTCCGTACCCTTGGCCCTGGCCAGCATGCCGATAACGTCCACGCTCTGCTCCTGAAACATATTCAGGTATTCCAGATTTGCCTCGTTGCTGCTCTCCATGCGGCTCAGGGCCTGGGCCATGTTGCTCATGCCGCCTGAATCCGCGCCCACGGCTGCGCCCACGTTGCCTATGCCCTCCAGCAACTCCAGCATGCGCCCCGTGTTCTCTCCGAAACCCGCAGCCAGCGCGCGGCTCATGCCCGTCAGCTCCGAATAGCTCATGGCCGTACCGGCCGCCAGCTCCCTCAGACGGCCCAGATACTCTCTGCCCGCTCCGTCGCCCAGCAGCCTGTCAAAGGCTATGGCGTCCAGCTCCCTCTGGGCCGCTATGGCCGAGCCGGATGCTATGCCCTCCTCCCGCTCCCGGATTCTCGCCTCCGCCTGCTCCTGTACATAGGCCTTGAATGCGTCGTCCTCAGCGGCGAATACTTGAGCGCGACCGGATATAATGCCAGCTCCTGCACCTGCTATTGCGCCATAAAGTCCTGCTATTTCCGCGCCGCTTGCTGCACCGGAAACCACATTGCTAAAAAGTGCCGCCTTGGGCTGTCCTATCGCACTTTCAATAAATGTATCTGCGAATTGACCAACAGCTGGACCTAACATGCTGTATGCAAAGCTCTTTTTTAATCCCTGTATTCCGCCTCCGCCAGCCCGGTTTTCTCTCTTCCTCATTTCCACGGCGGTATCCGCGGAGCTCTTCATAAGTCCCCGGAAAGCCGCGTCATTGGCCTTTATGGCGCTCTCCGTGTCCGTCAGAGACTGCTTCAGCCTTGTTTGCTCATCAATGGCGGCGTCCAGCGCCCCTTTACTTGCCTCATCCTTAAATTTCTTATACGCCTTCTGTGCGTCGTTCACTTTGCTGTTTGATTCCGCCAGCGCCTTTTTATATTCCGCGCTGCGCTTAACCAATACGCCCTGCTGCCTGGCTATGGCCTGCATACTGTCCTCCAGCTCGTCCATATCCTTGCAAAATACTTTTGTATATTTTGAAATTGTTTTCAACTCCGGGCTCATTTCATCATAGAGCTTCATCACAATTCCTGTTTCCTCTGCCAAAGGCTTTCACCTCCTTGACTTTTCGTATGTATGTGATAGTATTGTATTGAACTTTCAATAGGAGAGATTTACTATGAATGATTTTCTGGACAATTACGAAAACTGGGTCGCAATAGTGATTGCAATCATGTGCACTATTATATTCATTGAGTCATGCATATTTAGTCCAGATTCTGATGGCATATTTACACGTATATTTTCTGGTGCTGCAGTCATTTTTCATATTTGGGTTTTATATAGGAAGCGCCGAAAAAAATAGCCATGCCCCGCCTCCTCCGGAGGCGGTTTTTTATGCCTCAGCGGCTGCTTCCGCCTCGTGGAGGGCCAGCGCCCAGGTCAGATCTCTGGCCCCGGCGCTCATGCCGGCGTACTGCTCCGGCGTCCAGTGGTGCCGGTGAAACAGATAATACACCAGCATGAGCTCTGCTTCGCTGCCCTCCGTCAGGCGTTTTTTACTTCTTCAATGGTACGGCGTCTGTAGCCGCAGAGCTGCTCCACCGCACGGGACAGGTCGGATATCTCCCCCGGCAGCAGCATAGCCTTCACCGTCTCCGCCGGTGTGGCGCCGCCGAAGCGCTCCTGCAGGGCCGCGGCCCTGAGGTTTGGCGAAATGCAGCCCGCCAACAGTATGTGTATCTCCACATCCTCGCTACCGGATTCCCTCATGCTCTGCACCTTGCCGTAGGGCAGGGCCTGCAGCTCAAAAACCACGTCCGTGCCCAGCAGCTCGCTCAGGCGGCTTAGCCTGTATTTTGCCCTGGGCAGGCTCTTCTGCACGTCCGGCACCTCGGGGCGCAGCAGCTGATTCAAAATATCGTTTTTTTCTTCCATGCGCGCCTCCCTACTGCACTTCTATGCTGTCCAGCAGCTCGTAGCGGGTGAAGGTGAAGGGCGCGGTAACGCTGCCCACCTGCGCCGCCGCCCAGTCGGACAAAGTAAGGTCATCAAAGCTCACGTTGTAATAGGCCACTCGCTCGGCGCCGTAGCTGTCCGGGTCACGGAGCTTGGAGAGCACGGTGAAGCGGCGGTCTACGCCCTTCTGTATATCTCCGCACTTCTGTATGAAGCCGCTGTCCACCTTGTGCAGGGTGAGGCTGCCGGTGCCGGTGGCGCTGGTGGCCTTGCTGTCGGCCATAAACTGGCCGCACAGGTTTATGGTTTCCTTGTTTTTTGCTATCTTACCCTGGCAGGCAGTGCACTCGGCTATCTTCTCGCCGTCCACCCATACCTCGCCGTAGGTTCCGCTTATCACGCGCTTCGCGCTTTCTATGGTTCTTGCCATTTTCTCAGTCCTCCTTACAGATTGGAAAAGTTAATTTCAAAATCTTCCATTGCGTCCACCAGACGGCCGCCGCAGCGCAGAAACACCCAGGAGCCAGTCTGATACTCCAGAATTGCCTGCCTGTCCATGGCACTGGTGTCCACGCCCTGGCTGTTCAGCCATCGGAGCTGTGCGCTGTAGTCTATCTCCGCGTAGCTCTCCCCCGCAGTAAGCACGCCCGCGCTCTCCAGATAGAGCAGATAGTCCGAAACTGCAGTTATAAGCAGCTGCTTGTTATCGTAGGTGTTGGCATAGCGGCCTATGTAGCTGTTCTCAATGGTGGTGCGCAGGAAATAAGTGATAATATCCATTCCCTCCACTATCTTTATCTTGCACCAGTCGGCCTTGCCGTCCGAGGGAATGGTGGTAAGGCTGTTCACGCCTCTGGCAATCTTGGCCTGCCGGCCATCGTGCACCAGAATGAGCTTGCCGGCCTTTATGGCGGCCTCCTGCTCGCTCACGCTGCGGGCGGCCACCTCTGTAAGCTCAGGCAGGGCGGCATAGGTGCAGCTCTGGCCCATGCCCGTGCCAGCCAGTATGCCTGCTATCCTGCCGCAGAGGTATGCCGCGCTCACGCTCTTCGTACCGGCGTATGCGCCGGTCTCCTCCAGCTCTATAATGCCCATATCGTCGCTGCCCGTGGCCGCAAAGGGGCGCACCAGTTTAACCGTGCGGTACAGGGCCCGCTGGGCCTTCACCCATGTATTCAGAGCTGCCAGCTCAGCTGCCGTCGCGTCGGATGGGGCAGCGATATAGTCTATGCCGTAGGCGGAAATAAGCTTCAGTCCCTCCTCCAGCGCTTCCGTTGTCTCCGTGCCGGGCGCTATCACCAGCGCGATAACCAGACTGGGCGCGCCCCTGTCGGAGCCGGTGAAGGCGCTGCGGATATACTCCTGATTCGCCGTGCCCAGCTCCTCGGGTATAAGGGCGGCGCTGTTCATGGGGTGCACACCCTGCGCCTTGCTGTCGCGCACTATAACCGCCGCGGTGCCCTTTTTCGCGCGGTTTGCCGCCTCCTGTGCTGCGGCTTTGAAGCTTATGCTAAGAGTGGGAAGTCCTGTGGTAGTTGCCATGTTTTTCATCCTTTCAGTTCATATTTTTCAGCGCAGGGTATATCCCCGACGTCTGGGTCTGTGTAGCCCGGACGCTTGTCCGTCCAGGTGAATACGGCGCTTATGTCAGCCGCCTCCTGCAGGCGCTGGCCCTTTACCGTGCGCACCGCAACGCTACGGCCGGATACGTTAAGCCGCCCGCCGCCGAAAAGCTCCAGCAGGGCGCTCTGCCTCTCGTTCAGCTCGTCAGCCGCAGTAAAAATTGTGAGCTTTATGGTGCTCTCAAAGCGCACAAGCGCCCTGTTCACGTCCGCACAGGCCACCGCCATACACTCTATGGCGAAGCAGGGCCGTTCAAAGCCCTCCGGCAGCGCGTCCGTATAGATTGTCTCTCCAGGGTAAATTTTTCCTATTTCCGCTGTCACAGCGGCTATAATGTCGTTTGTCTCCATATCAGCAGTCACCCTCGTCGGTTTTTCGCGCCAGAGCTGTCTGGCGCCGGTTTAATTTTAGGCATGGTTTAGCTCCTTTCTAAATTTTAGTAGTTTTACTACTCAATTGCCATTATAGTCTCCGTTTTCAGTAGTTGTCAAGTAGTTATTCTACTAAACATAATTTTTCGCTTGATTTTCAGTAGTTGTGCTACTATCATCTAATCAAGGAGATGATTGCATGAACCACTTTAAGGAGCTGAGGCTCAAAGCCGGATACAGCTCTCAGAAAGCTTTGGCAGACGTCCTTTTTGTAAACCAGACCGCCGTGAGCCAATGGGAGCGCGGCGTTACTGTGCCCAGCCCTGGGATACTGCTGAAGCTCAGCCAGCTCTACGGCGTCACCACGGACTATTTGCTGGGCAATGAAGCCGGCCCCGCCGGTCAAGTCCCTGCTGATGAGCCTTGGGACACAGAAAAGCGCGAGATACTGGACGAGATAAAGGACCTGCCACTCGAATCCCTCCGGAAAATAAGAGCGTATATTGAATTTGAAAAATATAAGGCCGAACAAAAATAAAAAAAGCGTCCGAATGGGACACTCAAAATTAAAGGAGAGAACATTATGAAAAAGCAGTTTAAAGGATTTATCCAGGGCGTTATTGTGGCAACTCTGATTTTGTGCTTTGCCCTGCCCACCCTTGCCGCATGGCAGAAACAGGCGACCCTCCACTACAACGACATAAAGATTACCGTTGACGGCGAACCCGTCGAGCCCAGGGACGCCAACGGCAACGCAGTAGAGCCGTTTATCATCGACGGCACCACCTATCTGCCTGTCCGCGGTATTGCCGAGGCCCTCGGTCTTAACGTGACCTGGGACGGCGCTACAAATACCGCCGTGCTCACAGGGGACGAGCCTGAAGAGCTGATATGGATCACCCGCACCGGCAGCAAATATCACCGGGACGGCAACTGCAATGGCGGCACCTATTGGCAGGTGCCTCTGGAAAGCGCAATAGGTATGGGGCTTACTCCCTGCGACAAGTGTGCAAAGTAACGAGGCGGCAAAATGGGATTTCGGTTCAGTATCGGGAATAAATCCTGCGGCGTAACTGTCAACTCCAGGAACGGCGTATCCACCCGAGTCTCAGTCCCCGGAACAGGCATCAGCTATACTCGGAAGCGGGACAGGACTAACTGACCGTCTCCCATTCGGACACATCCTCCGCCCTGGCCGTCGCTATGTACGCCCGCACCCTGGCCAGGGCGGCGCTGTTTCCTCGCAGGCTTTCAAGCCCGGAAGCGATTGCACGCAGCTCATGGGCGCGTTGTCCGGTTGGTTTTTTCATCATGGCTTTGTTCCTTTCTCGCTATTTTATATCTAAATATTCTATTTTATATGCAAATAATATCTATATATTTGATAATAGTCCGTTTTGCTTGATTGTCAATACGTTTTGGGAGCTTTCTGCGTTTTGCATAATTTCTCGGATGCGCTTTTCGCAATTTCATAACCCTCGAGGTAAATATGCGCGTACCAGAGTTGAGAACGCTTAAAATTTGTTTGGCAAGTCATCGGGAGGGGGCTTATCAGCCGGCGCTCCCCAATAGAGCAGCATTTAATTACAATAATTATAATTTACGGAAACTTTTCTCCCTCCTTCGACGTCTAATAACAAAATATTCCCTTTACGTTTGCTTTAGCACACCTGTTGTGTTATAGTGAACTTGAAACCAGAACAGGAGGAATCGCCATGCGAAATATACAGAAAAGACTGTCCGTCCTGCTTATCCTCGCCCTCTCCCTTTCGCTTGCTCTGCCCGCCGCGGCGGCTTTCAGCGACCTGGAGGGCCATTGGGCCGAGGACTATATGGAGGACCTTTACGACCGGGGATATCTCTCCGGATATACCGACGGCACCATGAAGCCTGAGGGCGCCATCACCGCCTGCGAGGCCCTGGTGTTTCTCTCCCGCTTCTATGAGCTCAGCGACGAGGAGCTGGACTTCATCCTCAGCGACTACGGCGACACGGCTGAGCGCTATGTCCCCTCCTCTCTCAAATGGGCCTATGAGGAGGCCGCCGTCTGCCTTGCCGCCGGCATAGTCACCAAGAGCGAGCTGAAGGAACTGGACCTCACCAAGCAGATAGAAAAAGAGCTGCTGGCCGTATTTCTGATACGCGCCCTGGGCCTGGAGGACGAAGCCCTGGAGCTGGACGGTAGCGAGCTGACCTTTACCGATAAGGCCGATATCACCCAGGACTATCTGGGCCACATTGAAAAGCTGGTGGACATAGGCATAATCACCGGCGACGATACCGGCAAATTCACCCCCCATGTTTCCGTGACCCGCGCCATGGCCGCCACCATGGTCTCCCGCGGTCTGGACTGGGCCGAGGATGAGGACCTGGAACTGGAGATACCCGGATATTCCGGCCTGACCCGTATAAACGGCATACTCACCTCCGTATCCTCCAAGACCGTGCAGCTCCGCGGCTTTGACGGAAAGCTCCTCGAATACCGTCTGTCCTCCGACCCCAAGGTGGAGATAAACGGCTCGGACAAATCCCTCACCTATGAATACGCCGGCTGCCTTGCTCAGCTGGATTCCATTGACGGCGAGATAGTCGCCCTGTCTGTCACCAGCGACGAGGACATAAGCTACGTCATGGGCAGCATTGCCGCCGTAGCCACCTCCAATACCACGGACGACACCGTATCCATACGCGACAATTCCACCGGCGAGAGCACACGCTACAAGGTTCCGGACAGCGTATCCATCACGCTTGAGGGCGAAGAGAGCTCTCTCAGCCGCCTGAGCAAGGGCCTGTTCGCAATAGCCAAGCTGGACGACGGCAAGCTGAAGGCTCTGGACGCCGTATCCGGCGACTATGAGATTTCCGGCAAGCTCAGCTCCGTATCCTACGGCTCCATTACCCAGCTCAAACTGGAGGACAAATCCGGCGCCATCCATGTGTTTCTGCTGGATCTCACCGATATGCCAACCGTGAAGCGGGGCAGCACGGAAATAACCATAGACCGTCTGGCCGAGGGCGACTCCCTCACTCTGGATGTGGAGTCCGGCGAGGTGAAGAGCATACAGTGCAATTCCTCTGAAAAGGGCATGACCGGCACCCTCAGCTCCATCACCACCACCTCCGCCGGCACATATTGGACCATCATGGACTCCGACGGGGATGAGAGCAGCTATCAGCTGGACGCCATGGCCGGTATCTACAGCGGCAGCAAGACCCTGTCCGTCTCCGATATCAACATAGGCGACACCATTACCGTCTCCGTTTACGGCAAGGTTATAACCGAGGTTGAGCTGGAGAGCGCCGCCGTAAGCTCCGATAAACTCACCGCAACCGTGCTGGCTGTGGACGGCAAGACCATAACCGCCCTGCTGGGCAGCAAGCTGGTGTATATAAACGGCGGCGATGCCACCATCATCTCCGCCGCTACCGGTAAATCTATCCGCCTCAGCGCTCTTAGCGCCGACACCATAATTACTGTCTACGGCAGCTACGCCTCCTCCACCTCCTTCAACGCGACTTCCATCATAGTGGAGTAAAAAACATAAAAGAGCTTCTGTTCATTTGGCAGGAGTTCGTAAAACAGTTAAAGGCCGTGCATCTGAAAGACAGATACACGGCCTGTTCTTTGTATGGATAAGGGCGTTTTTTCCCAAAAAGGCTCCCTTGTGTAAAGGGAGCTGTCACGAAGCGACTGAGGGATTGACAGCCCCTCCGCCCCTGCGGGGCACCTCCCCTTACACAGGGGAGGCTATGGCGCGGCGCGAACGGCCCGCCGCGCGATTCATCAAAGGATACATCGCTTTTTTAGTGGTGATAGCTCTCAATGGAGATGTAGTCTCTATACATTTCGGGCGTGATGCCGTGCTCTTTTATGAGCTCCGCATAAAACCTGCCGCTCTTTTTGACTGTTCGCTCCATAGTCTCCGGTTCCACGGACACCAGGCCGAAGCGGGCGCTCATGCCCTCCAGCCACTCGAAATTATCCAGGAAGCTCCAGTAGTAATAGCGCTCAATGGGCAGCCCGCTGCGGTTGATGGCCATGAGCTGGTCGAAAATAAAGCGGCAGCGGAAGGCGTCAGCGTTGTCGCACACGCCGTTTTCCGTGACGTAAACAGGCAGCGAGCACAGCTTCATGAGCTTCTGCGCGCAGATTATCAAGCCCTGGGGATATATCTCCCAGCCCAGGTCGCTTTTGGCGCAGTACGCTCTGGCCCCATCCGCCAGACCGGACAGAGTGGAGCGGCTGTAATAGTTCAAACCGTGGAAATCGCAGTAGCGTCCGGGGCGCACCCGGGCGTAGTTGCGCAGGGGAGCGGAGAATTTGCCCAGAGTCACCGCCTCGGCTATGAGGGTCTGGAACAGCCTCTCGCCCAGGGCGGCAGCGGCGCTGTGTGCGGGATTCGCGCGGCTCTTTGGAGCGAACACCCTCATGTGCAGGGCCACGCCCACGCGGGTGCCGCTCAGCCCCATCTCGGCGCGCAGGCGGTGTATAAGCCGGTAGGCGCGGATATGCGCCGCCGCCATTACGGACATTACCTCCATGGCGGAATTGAGCTTCTTCTTTCCCGGCGGCCATATACCGTCCCGGTAGCCGTTCAGGGCGTATACATTTGGCTCGTTTATGGTTATGTAGTCGTCGCAGAGATGTCCCAGGCGGCGGATAATGCGCTCCACATAGCGCAGGTAGTATACTATATTCTTCGGCTCCGCCCAGCCGCCGTTCACCTCGAACCACAGGGGATTGGTAAAGTGGTGCAGGGTTATCATAGGTCGGATGCCCAGGCCGTTCAGGAGCATCAGCTCCTCCTTGAGCCTGTCTATTACATATTCATCAAAGCAGCCCTCAGTAGGCTCCACGCGGGCCCATTCTATGCTCATGCGGTATGTCTCTATTCCCATACGCCCCATAAGCATGGCGTCGGACTTCCAGCGCTCCCAATGTCCGGCGGCAGCGGCGGGGTCGGAGCCGTCGTGTATTTTCCCGGCGCTGTACCACAGATTCCAGGTGTGGCCCAGGTTGCCGCCGTCGTATTGGGTGGCGCTGCCGGCCACTCCCAGCAGCAGCTTGGGTTTAAGGTCTATTCTATCCATGGCGCGCTCCTTTCATATCCGGGAAGCTGTCTCACCGGGCAATTTAAGTTTACATCGGCAGCGGCGGAAAATCAAGACGTTAAAGAACTGTAAATTGCACACGGCCTCTATTGAAAAAAGCTCTCTCTTGGCTTATAATTGCGCATATGACAATCTGTCGCTTCAAAGGAGAAATAATTATGAAAAAGCGCATTCCGGCTCTGCTGCTGGCCGTCTGCCTCAGCCTGTCTCTCTGTCTGCCCGCTCTTGCCGACGGCGGCTTCAGCGATGTGGAGCCAGACAGCTGGTATTACGACAGCGTGACCCGCATGGCGGATATGAAGGCCTTGAACGGCTACGCAGACGGAAGCTTCCGTCCCGACGGCAGCATCACCAACGGCGAATTTATAACCGTTCTGATGAAAACCCTCACCGGAACCGATGGCTATCCCGCCGAAAGCGGCTCTCATTGGGCCTCCGGCGCTCTGAACGCCGCCTATGCGGGCGGTGTCTGCACCGATGAGGAGCTTACCGCCGCCGAGCTGGACACGCCCATAACCCGCGCCCGGGCCGCCCTCTATACCCACAACGCCGTCCGCTACATCCTCAGGGAGGAGGCCGCCGACTCGAAGGGCATGGAGGCCCTCATTATGGATATGGACGCCGTTAACGCCAGCGGCTGCGGGCAGGCCATACTGGATATGTACGCCCGGGGCATAATCACCGGCGACGACAAGGGCAATTTCAATCCCGGCGCCGCTATCCGCCGCAGCGAGGCCGCCGTTATAGTGCTGCGGGCTTACGACAGCAGCATACGCCGCCTGCCTTTCGGCATCCAGGCCGGTCTGGAGAGTGTATATGCCGACAGGGGCGTTATCTTCCTGGACTGCGTGGGTGAAAAATACGATGTGAAAAGCCTGAACGTCACCCGCGTAACCGCAAACGGCGTGCAGCTGGATATGAAATGCCTGAACAGCGAGAGCACCTGGACAAAGCTTATAGGCCAGAGCTCCGCTGCCCGCAGGGCCTATGCGGGCGCCACCCGCCCCGATGCCGTCGTGACCTTCGACTGGGACGCCGAGGATATAGAGTCCCTTGCCGAAAATTACGCCAGCGCAGACGGCAGAACTCTGCCCGTGACAGATATGGTTTTCACCATGGATATCACCCTTACCGACGGCACTGTGCTGCCCTTCACCTATAAAGCCGGCTTCTGCGTATCCGAATACGGCGGAGTACTCTAAAAATTAGGACACTCAAAGCAGCAAACTTGAATTTGGAGGAGCTTTACATGAAAAAATTTTTGCCGATAGTTTGTATATTAGCACTTACTATATCTTTAACTGCGTGCAGTACAGAATTTGACGGCAGTCGTACAGGAAACGACGGCGAATTTATTATGGAGTATAGTGTATTAAATAAAACAGATAGTCAAGAATTGATTGCTGAATCCGGAGATACGATTAGTGCAAAGATTGTAATGAAAAAAGGTAGTTTATCAATAAAAATTCAGAAAGATGGGGAAGAACCTATTTATGAAAGTGACGGAATATCCGTATCTAATGAGTTTGATGTTGAAATTGATGAAGATGGAACCTATACAGTTGAAGTAACAGGAAAGAACGCAAAAGGAAGTGTTAGCTTTATAGTGGAGAGCAACTGATAACTCCCAGTTTGCACAGGACCAACTTATGCGGCAATCTGGAACCAACAGCTTTGTCACCCCTGCCTAAAAGCCCGGTCCTGCATACAGAACCGGGCTGTGATATTCATATAAGATTGCTGTCGGCCATGGAGGTCCAATCCCAGCCGGACACTATGATGTGGTCCACCAGAGCTATGCGCAGGGGCTTCAGCGCCCTGCTGAGGCTGCTTGTGGTTAGCACATCGGACTGGGACGGCAGGGCCACGCCGCTGGGATGGTTGTGGGCCAATACTATGCTCACGGCATTGTGCCGCAGCGCGATTTCCGCAACCCGGCGCAGGTCCAGTTCCAGAGAATCCACGCTGCCCTGTGCCACCTCATCGCAGCCCAGAAGCCTGCTGCGGGCATCCAGGCTCAGCATATACACCATTTCCTGACGTTTGCCCAAAAATTTTGGCACCAGCAGCTCACCGGCCGCAGCGCTTCCGCTCACTATAACCACGCCGTCCTCTTCCTCGCGGGCGTAGGATATTGCAAGCTGCTGGGCAAGCTTTATCAGCTGGGCGGATTTTTCTCCCACTCCCGGAACTTTCCGCAGCTCTTCCTCCGGGGCGTCCAGCACCCCGCGTATGCCGCCGAAGGCGTCTACGAGCCCGTGAGCCGCCGGATTGGTATCCACCCGGGGCACGGCGTAGCACAGCAGCAGCTCAAGCAGCTGATGGGGCGCAAAGCTCTCCCCCGCCTCCTGAAACTGCCTCCTCAGACGCCGTCTGTGCTCATCGTGAACGCCCATATCATCACCGCCGCTAAAATATGCATCCATTATAGCAGACAAAAGCGCGTTGCGCAACGCGGCGTTTTGTGATATTATATTCCCACGCCTTTGGAAAGGAGGCTGATTATGCGCAAATATCTCCCCCTGATACGGGATTTCTTCCACCGGGCGGATATGTATCTTCTGTCCCTGTGCTGTATATGCTCTGTTTTCGGCATGGTAATAATCGCCAGCGCCACAGCCAGCTACGACGGCAGCATCTTACGCTTTCTGATAGTTCAGCTGATAGCATTTTTTCTGGGTATATTCCTGTATGTGGTATTCACGGTCATAGATGTTGACATTATCGCCGACTACTGGATGTACCTGTTCATATTCAGCATAGGCTTCATCCTCATACTCATCCCCTTCGGCGTTGAGGGCGACACCGGCAACAAGGCCTGGCTCCGCTTTCTGGGCATAGGCATACAGCCCACAGAGGTCGTAAAGATTATCTTTGTGGTGCTGATGGCCAAGCACATCTCATATCTGAAGGAGTACAAAAACCTCAACGCGCCCCTGTCTGTGGTACAGCTGGCGCTGCATTTCGGCATAATGGTGGGCCTCATCTTTGTGGTCACCCGCGATATGGGCAGCGCCCTCATTTTCTTTGCGATATTCGCCGTACAGCTGTTCATGGCTGGGCTGAAGCTCTATTGGTTCGCCTTCGGCGCGGCGGGTATAGCCGTGGTGTTCCCCTTCTTCTGGACTCATGTGCTGAACGACCGCTACCGCGACCGTATCCTGGCCCCCTATGACCCGACTATAGACCCAAACAACGACGGTATCAACTGGCAGGCCCACCAGAGTAAAATAGCTCTGGCATCCGGCCAGCTCACAGGCACCGGCCTGGGCAACGGCACCCAGACCCAGTCCGCGGCCCTTTCCCAGAAGCACACCGACTTCATCTTCGCCGCCGCCGGCGAGGAGCTGGGCATGATAGCCTGCGTTATAATCATAGCGCTGCTTATGCTCATAGTGCTGCGCTGCGCCCAGGTTGGTCTGCGCTCCAACAACACAATGGGCTGCCTCATAGGCTTTGGCATGGCCGCCTTCCTGGCCTTCCAGGTTTTCATAAACATAGGAATGTGCATAGGCCTCACCCCCGTTATAGGCCTCACGCTCCCCTTCTTCAGCTACGGAGGCTCGTCCCTGTTCTCTACCTTTGCGGCCATGGGGATAGTGTCGGGAATAAAATACCGCCCGACTCCCAAGAGATTCTACAGTCTGTAAATTACCGGCACGGAAAGGCCTGCTGTCTCTTACTTAGACAATTATACCTCAAAAATTTCCAAGGCATATTATTTCCATTTTGTCAAGGTCTCCCCGGGTCAAACTCGGGGAGATTTTTTCAGGTGTTTTTTGGGTATTATTTTGTCCTTTTCCGGCTTGACATAAGCCTCCGTACCATGTAGTATATAGCTTGTGCCAAACAGGCATTTTTTATACTATATATTGTGTTGCGGGGTAGCCCCGGCCTGGCAGTCGGGTCAGCCCTTTATTTTGCAGGAGGATAAGAGATGGCAATAGTCCGCATTAAAAAGAGAGACGGCCGCGAGGTCTATTTTGACCCCACCAAGATTGCGGGAGCGATTGAAAAGGCCTTTGACGCCACCTATAAGCCCGGCAGCGGCGACGTGGCCGAGCAGCTTACCCGTGAGGTCTGCTCCATTCTGGAGGTGGAGGGCTGTGAGGTACCCGATGTTGAGCACGTTCAGGACCTGGTTGAGCGCGTGCTGATGGACAACGGCTATGTGCAGACCGCAAAGTCCTATATACTTTACCGCGCAGAGCGCAGCAAGCGCCGCGAGATGAACACCCGCCTTATGCAGACCTATGAGGAGATCACCTTTGCCGACGCCAAGGACTCCGACGTGAAGCGCGAAAACGCCAATATAGACGGCGACACAGCCATGGGCACCATGCTCAAATACGGCAGCGAGGGCGCCAAGCAGTTTTACAATATGTTCGTGCTCAAGCCCGAGCACGCCAAGGCCCACTCCGAGGGCGACATCCACATCCACGACCTGGATTTCTATACCCTCACCACCACCTGCACCCAAATTGATATTCAAAAGCTCTTCAAGGGCGGCTTCTCCACCGGCCACGGCCATCTCCGGGAGCCCAACGACATAGCCTCCTATTCCGCTCTGGCCTGCATAGCCATACAGTCCAACCAGAACGACCAGCACGGCGGTCAGGCCATCGTCAACTTCGACTACGGCATGGCCGACGGAGTTGCCAAAACCTTCCGTCGCCTGTACCGCCAGAATCTGGCCAAGAGCCTGATGCTCTGGAACAGCTCTGAGGACCCCGAGGATGAGCTTCGCGCCATAATAGCCTCCGTAACTCAGGCGAGCGGACTTTATCCCAGACTGGAGGGCATGGAGGCCTATCAGGCCGCCGAGCTGCCCTATCTTGTGGAAAAGTACGGCGACGAGGAAAAAATGCGCAAGGCCCAGTCCCTGGCCGCCCATTACGCCGCCAAGGAGACCGACAGAGCCACCTATCAGGCTATGGAGGCCTTTATACACAACCTGAACACCATGCACTCCCGTGCGGGCGCACAGACCCCCTTCTCCTCCATCAACTATGGTATGGACACCTCGCCAGAGGGCCGCATGGTCATGAAAAACGTCCTGCTGGCAACCGAGGCCGGTCTGGGCAACGGCGAGACCGCTATTTTCCCCATTCAGATCTTCCGTGTAAAGGAAGGCGTGAACTTCAACCCCGGCGAGCCCAACTACGACCTGTTCAAGCTGGCCTGCCGCGTAAGTGCCAAGCGCCTGTTCCCCAACTTCAGCTTCATAGACGCTCCCTTCAATCTTCAGTATTATAATCCCGAAAACCCCGCCACCGAGATCGCCTACATGGGCTGCCGCACCCGCGTCATAGGCAATGTCTATGACCCCAGCCGTGAGATATGCAACGGCCGGGGCAACCTGAGCTTCACCTCCGTGAACCTGCCCCGCCTGGCCATAAAGGCCAAGGGCGATGTGAACACCTTCTTCGAGGGGCTGGACGCCATGATGGATCTGGTCATAGACCAGCTCAAGGAGCGCTTTGCCATCCAGTGCCGCAAAAAGGTGAAAAACTATCCCTTCCTCATGGGTCAGGGCGTCTGGATAGACAGCGAGAACCTGGATTGGGAGGACACCGTGGGCGAGGTGCTCAAGCACGGCAGCCTTTCCTGCGGCTTCATCGGTCTGGCCGAGTGCCTGAAGGCCCTTATAGGCCGCCATCACGGAGAGAGCGCCCAGGCTCAGAATCTGGGCCTGGAGATTATCGCCCATATGCGCGCCCGCATGGATGAGGAGAGCAGCAAGACCGGCCTGAACTTCACTCTGCTGGCCACTCCCGCCGAGGGACTTTCCGGCCGCTTCGTGCGCATGGACAAGGCCCGCTTCGGCGTGATAGAGGGCGTGACTGACCGCGACTACTACACCAACAGCTTCCATGTGCCCGTGTACTATCCCATCACCGCCTTTGAGAAGATCCGTCTGGAGGCGCCCTACCACGCCCTCACCAACGCCGGACACATCAGCTACATTGAGATGGACGGCGACCCCACGGACAACCTTGAGGCCTTTGAGAAGATAGTACGCTACATGAAGGAGTGCGGCATAGGCTACGGCAGCATCAACCACCCCGTGGACCGCGACCCCATCTGCGGCTTCAGCGGCATCATAGGCGACCAGTGCCCCGGCTGCGGACGCAGCGAGGACGGCGTGCCCTTTGAGCGCATCCGCCGCATCACCGGCTATCTGGTGGGCACCCTTGATCGCTTCAACAACGCCAAGCGCGCCGAGGAGCACGACCGCGTAAAGCACGGCATCTGAAACTGAATTAGATTTGATTTCTTTCGCCGCTCCGGCGGCGAACTCTGTGAGACATTTTTAAACATCACAAAGGGGGACTTGCGTCCCCCTTTACTTCTATATATAATGGAGAAAAACATGAGAATAGCTAATTACATCCAGGACTCCATAGTGGACGGCAAGGGCCTGCGCTTCACCCTGTTCACCCAGGGCTGCCCCCACAACTGCCCCGGCTGCCACAATCCCCAGACCCACGATTTTTCCGGCGGTCAGGAGCGCACCACTCAGGAGCTTATTGAAATAATCCTGAAAAACCCCCTCACCGACGGCGTGACCTTCTCCGGCGGCGAACCCTTCGCCCAGGCCGGGGCCTGCGCGGAGATAGCCCGTGCGGTGCGGGAAAAGGGTCTGAACATATGGGCCTACAGCGGCTGGACCTTCGAGCAGCTGCTGAACGGCACAAAAGAGCAGCGTGAGCTGCTGGAGCTCTGCGATGTGCTTGTGGACGGCCCCTTTATTCTGGAGCAGCGCAGCCTCAACCTCAAATGGCGGGGCAGCACCAATCAGCGGGTAATAGACGTCCCCGCCAGCCTCAAAGCTGGGGAAGCCGTTCTCTGCTGCTGAGATAAGGAGGAAAACACCATGGCGGCACACACCATGACCATTCACCAGGGGCAGAATACTCAGGTCCTGCCCTGCGACTGTACCCGCAGCCTGCTGGAAAACCTGCGCGACGCGGGCTTTTCCGCCATCCACGCCCCCTGCGGCGGCAAGGGGCTGTGCAAACAGTGCACGGTCACCGTCACGGGCAGGGTGCGCGTTATTGCCACGGGCGAGGAGCTGGAGGCGCGGGACATGAGTCTCCTCTCCTGCTGTCACGCACCGGCGGGGGACTGCGCCGTAACTCTGCCCGAGGCCCACAGGATGGAGGTGCTCACCCGCGGTGCCGGGGACATAGCCCCCGGCGGTGAGGGGCTGGGAGCGGCTGTGGATATAGGCACAACCACCGTGGCCGTGTATCTCTACGACCTGGCCACGGGCCGTCCCCTGTCCGTACAGAGCGACCGCAACGCCCAGCGCGCTTTCGGCGCGGATGTGATAAGCCGCATACAGGCCTGCGCTGAGCCGGACGGGCTGGATAAACTGGCCAAGGCCATAAGAAAGCAGCTCTCGGGCGCTATTGACGCCTGCTGCCGGGAGGCCCGGCGCCGCCGGGATGAGATACGCGTTGTGTCCATAGCCGCCAACACGGTGATGGAGCACATTTTCGCCAAGCTCTCCCCCGTGAGCATAGGCGTCGCGCCCTTTAAGACTCTCAGCCTGTTCGGGGATGTAAGCCCCGCCGGGGAGGTGTTTTCCGGTCTTGCTCTGGACGCTAAGCTCTATCTATGTCCCGCCATGGCAGGCTACGTGGGCGGCGATATCACCGCCGGTCTGCTGTTCTCCGGTGCCTCCGACAGCAGGGATGAGGTTCTGTTTCTGGACATAGGCACCAACGGCGAGATGGGCGTGGGAAACGCCGAAGGCTTCACCTGCTGTGCCACCGCCGCCGGTCCCGCCTTTGAGGGCGCGGAAATAGAGTGCGGCATGGACGGCTCCGCGGGCGCCATCAGCCGTGTCTGGCTGGACGATGACGGTCAGGTGCAGTTCTCCGTCATAGGCGGAGGCGAGGCCGCGGGCGTATGCGGCTCAGGCCTTATCGACGCCCTGTGCACCATGCTGCGCTGCGGCGCCGTACAGGAGAACGGGCGCATGTCCGCTCCCGACGAGGTGTCCCCCATCATTGCCCCCATGCTGCGCCCCGACGAGAACGGGCGTATGCGCTTTTATCTCACCGACAAGGTCTACATCTCCGGCGACGACGTGCGCCAGCTTCAGATGGCCAAAAGCGCCATCCGGGCGGGCATAGAGACTCTGCTCTCCCTCCGGGGCCTGAGCTATAAGGATATAGACCGGCTCATTCTGGCCGGAGGCTTCGGCGCTTTTATGGATGTGCGCAGCGCCTGCGCCATAGGCCTGCTTCCCCCCGCATTCCGCACCAAGACCCGCCACGCGGGCAATACCGCGGGCGGCGGCGCGGCTCTGGCCCTCACCGAAAGCGGACGGGAGGCCATGGCCGCCGTAAGCGCCAGGTGCAGCTATCTGGAGCTGTCCGGCTCCGCTCTGTTTATGGAAAAGTACATTGAATCCATGATATTTGACGAGGTTGAGGAGGTATTTTAAAATGAAGCTTGAGGGAATCATAGCCATGGCCCGGGATGCGGGCTTTGAGACCGTGGCGGAGCTGGATGTGTCCACTTTGCAGTTTCTGCCCGAGGTGCGGGATATGTGCTCCGCCGACCGCTGCCGCAGCTTTAACCGCTCCTGGAGCTGCCCCCCAGCCTGCGGCAGTCTGGAGGAAATAAGCGCCAGATGCCGCGCCTACTCCCGGGGCATACTGGTGCAGACCGTGGGCAGACGTGAGGACGAATTTGATTTTGAGTCTATCATGCGGGTGGAGGAGCTGCACAAGAAGCGCTTCGCCGCCCTGACCGACAAGCTCTTCAAGGCCGGAGAGAGCGTATATCCCATGGGCAGCGGAGCCTGCACCATCTGCGCAAAATGCAGCTACCCAGATTCCCCCTGCCGTTTCCCCGACAGGGCCCACTCCTCCATGGAGGCCAACGGCCTTTTTGTCAGCCAGGTCTGCAAGGACAACGGCGTGAAATACTACTACGGCCCCGACTCCATCTGCTTCGTGGCCTGCTGTTTGTTTAAGTAATTTGACTCAAGCCCACTCCGTGCCAAAGCCTCCCCTGTGTAAGGGGATGTGCCCCACAGGGGCGGAGGGGTTGTCAATCCCTCAGTCAGCCTGGCGGCTGACAGCTCCCTTTACACAAGGGAGCCTTGAAAAGGCCGGGTATCTGAAATACAGATACCCGGCCTTTAACTGTTTTACAAGTACCAGCCCATCGGGGAGGCGATTTTAACAAGCCGGCGCTTTTTTTCTTGTGTTTTCCGTATATTGACCGCCCTGTGCGCCTTTGCTATCATAATATTGGAATAGTATATGCGTCAGGAGGTGCGTCAATTTGAAAAAGCGATACCTCTCCCTTGCTGTTTTCCTGCTTCTTCTCTGTATTGCGCTTGGTTTTCTGCTGCCCCGGATGTCAAAAGCTCCATCCCAGCCACAATTCGCCAAAACTCTGGGCTATTATCCAAGTTCTGACAGCAGTCTTGTCATCAATCTTATTTTTCTGGACAATCACAACAGTATGCTGACAGACGAGAATATCAACGGCCTTATCTTCAAGGACTCCGACGTACGCATCACCGGCCGGGAAATAAGCCGCGGCGCGAAGCTTGGTGACAAATACATATATTCCATCATACTTCACGCCCAGGCGGACGCGCCGGGTATCCACAGCATCAGCGCCGTCACCGTTTCATACGCCTCCGGCGAGATACGGGACTACCCCGTTGGCGATATAAGCATTGATATGCTCCCGGCCAACGACGCTGAGCTGGAAATCATGGAAAACACCGCTTCTGCCTCCTCGCTTCAGAACACCTATTACTATCTGAAATTCAAGAACAGCGGCTCGGATGAACTTCGTATACAGGATTTTATCCCGGAAGTTCTCTCAGCCTATGTGTCCGGAACTGACTTTGAGCTGGACGGTGAGCCTGTTGAGGGTGAGAACCCTGCCGTACTCCCCGGACAGGAGCTGGCGATGCACATAAATTTCAGCATTCCCTACAGCGACTATCAATGTGCGTTCTGGGCGCCCGTGCTGCGCTTTGCCAACGGGAGCAGCTATGCTTTTCCATACTGCCAGTACCCCAGCTCCTATACCAAGGAGTTTGCCGAAGCCGTTCCGACCAACTGACAGAGGTGCAGTATGCGGTATATTCTAAAAGCTCTTAAGCTGTTTTACATCACCATCCGGGCAAAGTACACCCGGGGAGTGCTGTGTATATTTCTGTGGATATATTTTTTCATGGTGCGCATACCCTATCTGAAATACTCTGACCAAAGTCCGGAGGCTTACCGCGCCATGTGCGTTTCATCTCTGGAGCTGCTGTTTTTCCTCTGCCTCACAGTCTCGTTCCTGCACGTTCTGAGTGCTCCGGAGCATTTTCCCGACGGCACCAGCCGGGCGGCCTATATGCTCATAAACAGCCTGTTCCCGCCGCTGGTAATGCTTATTTTCATACTCGGCGTCCATATTCTGACCTGAAAGGGAGGGCTAATATATGCGCCGCATCTGGTATCAGCTGAAAAAATTCAGCACCATACGGGACAAAAGCGCCGACCGGGTGATGGGCCTGGTGAGTTTCATTTTCCTTGCGCTGCTCCTTGCCGGTGACTTTCTGCCTGACGGCAGCGCATGGCTGCAGACGCCCCTTTCTCTGCTGGCGCTGGCCGTGGGCGTATTCATCTCGGCACGGATACAGATAAAAAACTGCCCGGAGCAGTTTCCGGACGAAAAAGACAGTCTGCATTTTCTTCTGTCCGTCACCGGTGCAGCCATAGTGGTCCCGCTGCTTATCGGCGGCCTGCTGATCGCTCTTTTCCACAACGCCCCCATGAACGGCTTTCCCTATTCCGTTTCATTTGATTGAGTGCGAAGCACCGACGCCCGCCCGAGATATGCTTTTGCTATCGGAACAGTACGCGTCAGGAGGTATGCCATTGTGAAGAAATACCCGTTTTATTCTACCGAAAAGCTCATGCTGCTTCTAATAGCCTGTATATCCTTATTTGATGGTTATAGCGATTTTTCTATAGCCATTCGCGCCTTTAGTTTTCTTGCCGTTTGCATCTGCTTTTTCTCCAGTCCCAAGGAGGAATAAACGCGCGAAGCGCCACAACAATTATTCACTCTTCACTATTCATTATTCACTAGAAAAGCTCCCCCTGTTAGGGGCGGTCAGATAGGGATTTATAATTCCTGAAAAATTCGGCATAGTCGTTGATATTAGGCTATGCCGTTTTTTCGTTTATTTTGGTAAATCGATAGCGC
>JBMNQC010000019.1:0-29230 GCA_050943935.1 Candidatus Heteroscillospira sp.
TCCGCATTTCCTATGACCTTGTGGGCTTTATCCCGCTGAATGAACTGATGAAAGAGGAAAAGGCATGACCGAAGCCATGCCGTTCCTACAAAAATACGATATTACTTTCTTACGACCCCCGCCGATTAGGGGCGGGCGCTTTTGCTGTTTAGTTCATGGTTTGCAAATTCAAATCGAACAGCTCTTCCAGCCGCGCAAGAAGTGCGGCATTTTCTGCCTTGTTCAGCATAGGGTCGTGCTCAAGAAGTGCCTGCGCCGCAGACTGTGCCTCGACTAGGATGCTTGTGTCCGTACACAGGTCGGCTATGTGCATCTCCGGCAGGCCGTGCTGCCGTGAGCCGAAGAAATCGCCGGGGCCGCGCATACGCAGGTCCTCCTCGGCCAGCTTGAAGCCGTCGTTGGTTTTGCACAGAGCTTCCAGCCGGGCGCGGGTGTCCTCATTTTTTGCGTCGGACACCAGTACGCAGTAGGACTTGTGGCTGCCCCGTCCTACACGCCCGCGGAGCTGATGCAGCTGGCTCAGACCAAAGCGCTCAGCGTTTTCCACTATCATCAGCGCAGCGTTGGGCACATCCACGCCCACCTCTATGACTGTAGTGGACACAAGCACGTCGCTCTCCCCCGCGGCAAAGGCGGACATAACGGCGTCCTTCTCCTTGGGCTTCATGCGCCCGTGTACGCAGGTGACGCGCACGCCCCGGAGCGCGCCGGTCAGATACTTCGCGTGCTCCTCCGCCGAGCGCAGATTTTCCATGCCCAGCTCCTCGTCGTCTATGCGGGGGCAGACCACAAACACCTGCCGCCCCTGGGCTACCAGCTTCTCAATAAATCTGTCCAGACGCGGACGGTAGCTGCTGTCCACGGCGAAGGTGTCCACCTTCTGCCGTCCGGGGGGCAGCTCGTCTATTACGGACACATCCAGGTCGCCGTAGAGCATAAGCGCCAGGGTTCTGGGGATGGGCGTGGCGGACATGACCAGCACATGCGGAGATTCCGCTTTTTCCGACAAGGCTCCCCGCTGCTTCACGCCGAAGCGGTGCTGCTCGTCCGTTACCACCAGGGCCAGGTCCCTGTATTCCACACCTTGGCTTATTAGAGCGTGAGTGCCAACTACCAGCTGCACTTCGCCGGACTTTATGCCGGAAAGCGCCTCGCGCTTTTCTTTTATGCTCATGGAGCCGGTGAGCAGGCGGACGTTTATGCCGAAGGGGGCGAGAAAACCCTCCATAGTCTCAAAATGCTGCCGGGCCAGTATTTCCGTGGGCGCCATAAGGGCGCTCTGCCGTCCGCTGCGGCACACGGCCCAGACGGCTGCGGCGGCTACCAGAGTTTTACCGCTGCCCACGTCGCCCTGCACCAGCCGGTTCATGGCGCGGCCGGAGCGCATATCCGTCAGAACATCGCCGCAGGCGCGCGCCTGAGCCCCCGTGGGGCGGAAGGGGAGGGAGGCAAAAAATTCCTCTGCCGGCCGGGCATCTATAACCGCGCCGGGGCGGCGCCGCTTCATGCTGCCCATCAGCTTCAGAGCGCAGGCCAGCACAAAAAACTCCTCAAATATGAGCCGCCGCCTGGCAAGCTCCAGGGCCTCCATGCTCTCGGGCAGATGTATGTTGTGATAGGCGTATTTCGCCCGGGCAAGCCCGTGCTCCGCCGCCACGGTTTCCGGCAGATAGTTCGGGAACGTGTCCCCGCAGTTCTCCAGCGCCTGAAGCATGGTTTTCATCATAAAGCCCTGATTGACACCGGCGGTAAGGGGATACACGGGCACTATGCGCCCGGTTATAAGCCCCGGACCCTCCGCGTCCTCAAACACGGGATTTATCATGGCCTTTCGGTTTCCGGAGGCGCTCACCCGGCCAAAGAAGCGGTAGCTCTCTCCGGGGATGAGCTGAGTTCTGATATAGCTCTGATTGAAAAATGTTATCTCCAAAGCCCCGGTGTCGTCCACAGCCCGGACCTTTACAAGCTCCATGCCACGGCGTACCCGGTGAAGCTGAGGCTGAGCGGCCACCATGGCGCATATACAGGCGTTTTCCCCGGGCACAGCGGCGGCTATGCTCACAGAGCCGCTCCTGTCCTCATATCGGCGGGGATAGCAGCTTATCATCCCGCGCAGATCGCGTATACCGAGCTTTTCCAGCGCCTGAGCGCGCTTTTCGCCAACGCCTTTCAGAAAACGGATATCGTCATTCAGATTCGCCACACAGTCACCTCCAATCCATCAGATTTTATCACAGAGCGGGGAAAAATGCAAAAACATCCCGCTTTTCCCGGGAAAAATTGCGTCAGTACACAGGCGCGCCCGGGCAGTCCCCTTTTCCGCGCCCAAAATCCCAAACTCAACAGCGGGTTTAGACAGCAAAAATGAGAATACATAAGTATAATTTATGTAAACTTTATTTTTGAGGAGGGACATACAATGTCAATTAAGGATGGGCTGCTGCGGGCCGGTGGAGAGGCTGTGCTCAGAGCCGGAACAGCCCGGCCGTGGCTGAAGCAGGCGGCGGGGCTGGGACTGAATTTTCTGCTGGGCTTCGCTATGGCCTTTGTCCGGGTGCTGGGCAGCTGCGCACCATTCGGACTGGGTATGGTGGCCAGAGCGGGAGGGGGCGTGGCGGGAGCCGGCTGCCTCATGGGCGCGGTGCTTGGCTATGTGGTATCCGGTGGGCTGGATTGGAGCATACACTACGTGGCGGCTGCCGTGCTCATATATACTGCGTCCTTTGTGTTCCAGACCCTGCCCGTATATGACAGCCCGTGGTTCATGCCGCTTATTACGGCGGGGGTGGCGGCCGCTACGGGAATTTTAGCGGCTTTTGAGATTCCGGGCAGCGTGCCCGCCGCGGTGATGCTCCTTACCGAGGTGGTGCTCTCGGGAGCGTCGGCGATGTTTTTCTCTGTGGCTCTGTCCGATGCCGAACGCCCATCGGAGCTGCTGGAGACGCGGTATGAGGTATGCCTTGTTATTTTCGTTTCCTGCCTGCTCATGGCCCTGTCCAGGCTGGTAATAGCGGATGCCATGTCCGTGGGGCGGGTGCTGGCGCTGCTGCTGGTAATGACAGCCTCCTATAAAGGCGGCGCTGTGTTCGGTTCGGCAGCCGGAGCCGCCTTCGGCTTTGCAATGGACGCGGCCGGCGGACAGACTCCATTTTTCACTATGGCCTACGCTTTCTCCGGAATGTTGGCGGGAATCCTTTCAAAGCACGGCAGACTGGGCTTTGTGCTGTCCTTCATGGCGGCCAACCTGGCAGCAGTCATGTGGAGCTGGGGCACGGCAGTACGTTTGGACGCCCTGTTTGAGTGCTTCGCGGCGTCCATGCTGTTTGTGGCTTTGCCCGGCGAGGCCCTGGACTATGTAGGCTCCCTTATGCGCCAGCCGAGGCTTGGCTCGGGAGATACGGGGCTGCGCCGCTATACTGCCGCCCGCATTGAGCGTATGAGCCGGGCTTTTAGGGAGCTCTTTGATACCGTGCACAACACTCTTGAGTGCGGAGCCAACGACGGCGACATCTCCACGGCCTTCGACCGGGCGGCTGACGCCGTGTGCGTCAGCTGCGCCAACAAAGACGAGTGCTGGCACCGGGATTATATCGACACCCTTACGGTAATAAACGATGCCAGCCCCCAAATGCTTGAGCGTGGAAGGCTTGAGACAAGCGACCTTGCAGAGAGATTTTTGAAAAAATGTCCGAATACCGGGGCGCTGGTGGGCGCGGTGAACAGCGAGCTGCGGGGTATACTCTATCGCCGCCGCTTCCACAGCCGCATAAGCGAGAACCGCACGGCGGCCTACGGCCAGTATCTTGATGTGGCGCGCATACTGGACGGAGTTTCAAAGGACCTTGGCGCCGACTGTAGCGCCGACCCCCTTGCTGAGCGGCGGCTGCTGCGGTATCTGGGCGGCGTGGACATAGACGCCCGTGTTTCCGTGTTCCGTGACAGCCGCGGCCGGCTGCGGGCGGGCATAGAGAGCGCCAAGTGCGCTAAGCTTATAAGCAGTCCCAAATATCTGGACGAGCTATCGGCGGTGCTGGGCGTGCGCCTGTGCTGCGACAAAGACCAGGACCCATCCCAAGGCCGGCTGGAGCTGATGGAGGCCGAACCTCTGGCAGTTTCAGTAGGCATAGCCTCCATGAAAAAGCAGGGGGAGAGCGTGAGCGGCGACAGGGGAACTTATTTCAAGACTGATGAGGGAGTCCTGTGCGTCATCCTCTCCGACGGCATGGGCAGCGGCCCCGAGGCGGCCAGGGACAGCATAGATACCGTGCATATTCTTGAGAGCTTCCTGCGCTCCGGCGTCGCACCGGAGACGGCAATGAAAATGCTGAATTCCGTGGTGCTGCTGCGCTCGGCCGACTACTGGGGCTACGCCACCGTTGACCTCATGTGCGTGGACCTGTTCACAGGTGAGACCAGCTTTTACAAATACGGCGCCGCCCCCTCGTATGTGTGGAGCGGGAAAGGCGTGCGCCGGGTCCGCGGCGAGAGTCTGGCTCCGGGCTTCGGACTTGGCGAGGCGGGGGAGCCGGATGTGGTGCGGCTGCGCCTCAGAGCGGGCTCCCGGGCGCTTATCATCTCCGACGGCGTGCTGGGAGACGGCGACGACCGCTGGCTGCGGGAGCTGCTGTCCAGGGAGAATGTTCCGGACGCCCGCACTCTCTCCCGTCAGGCCATTCAGAGCGCCGTGAAGGACCACGGCAGTACTGACGATATGACGGTCCTGGTGGTATATGTCCAGGAGAGGGCGTGACCATGGTGCGGGACAGCTTTGTGCGCAGTACAGTACGCCACATAAAATACCTTTTTCGCGGGAATAAAGGCCCGTCCCGGCGGTTAAAATTGGAACGAGACAAGCCGCAGGGAGGAAAAGAGATGCTAAAAGGTCTTTCAAAGCGAGTTATAGTGGTGAAATGTCCGGACCCGCTTATGTTTGAGGAGGCAATATTCATAGTCCGGGAGGAGGCTTTCCGCCAGCGAAGTACGCCGGATGTTATGAAAGAGGCTCAGCGGGCGGCAAATGCATATTTGAAAAAAACAATGGACACACCGGGGGGCTTTGCGTCGCGGCTCAGCCCGCCCGCGTATCTGGCCGCAGGAGCCGCGGCTACCGGTATAGCCTGGCTCGCAGTTTATCTTGTTGGAATCTGAGCAAAAACAGAATACGGCCTTTTCCGCCCGCCGAGCCGGGGTATTATGCCCATTATATCCCGGCGGGCGGGATTTTGTTGTCAAATAATGTTGTAATAGCCGAACAAAAGTGTTAATATTATATATGCTGTATACTGCGCCCAGCGCAGGCAAATTACGAAGGAGCCGATACATGAGGACGCAAATCAGAGATATACTGGCTATCCTGCCCGATGGGGTAAGGAGATGCTCCATTTATATTGACGGAGATACCATAGTATCCGTGGATGATAAGCCTGCGGACTTTGTTCCGGACAAGATTATAGATGGCAGAAGCAAGCTTGCCTCTCCGGGCTTTGTGAATGCCCATACCCACAATTATATGACGCTTATGCGCAGCTATGCCGATGACCTCAGCTTCGGCGACTGGCTCTTCGGCCGTATCATGCCCATGGAGGACAGGCTCACTCCCGAAGACGCCTACTGGAGCTGCATGCTGGCGGCCATGGAGATGATTGCCTCCGGCACCACATGCTATCTGGATATGCACATGTTCCCGGATGTAACCGTCCGCGCCGCTCTGGACAGCGGTATGCGCGCCGTTATTTCCCGGGGCCTCTCCGGCGGCGGGGACGATGCACAGGGCGGCGCGAGACGTATCCGTGAAGCCCGTGACGAGATAAACGCATGGCGGGATAAAAACCCGCGTCTGAGCTTTATGCTGGCGCCCCACGCCGTGTATACCTGCTCGGAGGACTATCTGCGCGAGATAGCCGGTCTGGCGGGAGAACTGGGCCTGGGTATAAACACCCATCTGGCCGAGACGGATACGGAGGTGCGCACCAGCTATGAAAAATACGGCTGCTCCCCCGTGGAACTGTACGACCGCTTCGGCCTGCTCAAAAGCAATACTGTGGCAGCACACTGCGTGCGCCTCAGTGTGAACGATATAAATATTCTCAGCTACCGGGGCGTAAGCGCCGCCATAAATACCGGCAGCAACCTGAAGCTGGGAAACGGCACGCCTCCCATAGCCTCTCTGAAGCGCCACGGCGTGAACCTATGCTTCGGCACGGACAGCGCCGCCAGCAACAACAGCCTCAGCGTCCTGCGTGAGATGCAGCTGTTCTCTCTGGTGCACAAGGGCGTGACAAAGGACCCAACTATTGCCCCGGCGGCTGACTGCTTTGATATGGCCACAAAAAACGGCGCGCAGGCTCTGGGTCTGGGCGAGATCACGGGACAGCTCAGGGCTGGCATGAAGGCGGATATAGCCATCTTCGGTCTGGACGAGCCGGGGCGCGTGCCCCTCACAGACCCCAAGGCGGTGATGTGCTACGCCAGCGCGGGCTGGAACGCAGATACCGTGCTCATAGACGGCGTAGTGGTGATGGAAAACGGTGAATTCACCCAGTTCGATGCGGAAAAAGTAAAGGCGGAGGTTTTCGCCAGCTGTAAAAGACTAGGTATAGAGGAGAAAATAACAGCCAATGTATGAAGTAAGAGATATAAACCTCGCTCCCTCCGGTGAGCGCAAGATTCGCTGGGCACAGCGCAATATGCCCATACTGAGCAGCATAGCCGAGGAATTCAAAAAGACACGCCCTCTGGAGGGCCTGCGCGTGGCCCTCAGCGTGCACATGGAGGCCAAGACCGCCTACCTGTGCCGCGTAATGCAGATGGGCGGAGCCGAGATGCACGTCACCGGCTGCAACCCCCTGTCCACTCAGGACGATGTTGCCGCGGCCGTGGCCGCAGGCGGCATAGACGTACACGCATGGCACGGCGCTACTGAGGAGGAGTATGTAAATCACCTCTGCGCGGTTCTGGAGTGCCGCCCCAATATCATCATTGATGACGGCGGCGACTTGGTGAATCTTATGCATACCCGCTTCCGTGACTTCATACCCGAGGTCATAGGCGGCTGCGAGGAGACCACCACCGGCATCCACCGCCTGAAGGCCATGGCCGCCGCGGGTGAGCTGTGCTTTCCCATGGTCATGGTAAACGAGGCCGACTGCAAGCACCTGTTCGATAACCGCTACGGCACCGGCCAGTCCGTGTGGGACGGCATCAACCGCACCACAAACCTCATCGTCGCAGGCAAAAACGTGGTCGTTGCCGGCTACGGCTGGTGCGGCAAGGGAGTTTCCATGCGCGCCAAGGGCATGGGCGCCCGCGTTATAGTCACAGAGGTCGACCCTGTCCGTGCCATAGAAGCGGTTATGGACGGCTTTGAGGTCATGAGCATGGATGCAGCCGCCGGATTGGGCGATATTTTTGTCTGCGTCTCCGGCTGCCGCGACATACTTACCACCCGCCATTTTAAGAAAATGCGCGACGGCGCCATACTCTCCAACGCAGGCCACTTCAACGTGGAGATTAACCTTGACGAGCTGACCGACATGGCTGACAGCAGCTATGAGGCCCGTGAGAATATACAGGGCTACGTCATGCCGGACGGACGCACCATCTTCGTCCTGGCTGAGGGGCGGCTTGTGAATCTGGCCTCCGGCGACGGCCACCCTGCGGAGATAATGGATATGAGCTTTGCCATCCAGGCCAGAAGCGCCGAGTATCTGGCAAAGAACCGGGGCATTGCTCCCGGAGTGGTGCCCGTGCCCCGTGAGATAGACCGGGCTGTGGCTTTCACCAAGCTCCAGACCATGGGCATAACCATAGACTGCCTGAGCGATATACAGAAAGAATACCTGGGCGTCTGAGCCGGGACAGATATAAACAGTAAATGAGGTGAGAGCATGGATAATCTGGAATACGAGGCTGTCCGGGATATACTGTTTGAACTTCTGGACAAGCGACGAATGAAGCAGCTTCAGCAGATGCTGGAGGAAATGAATGAATTCGACGTAGCCGAGTTTCTTACTGAACTTGAGCACCAGCCTATGGCGATGGTGTTCCGTATGCTCTCAAAAACCCGCGCTGCGGAGGTATTTGCCAATCTGGAGGTCGATGACCAGGAGTACATAATAAACTCCATCACCGACGCCGAGCTGGGCGGCATCATCGAAGAGCTGTATGTTGACGACGCCGTCGATATGATGGAGGAGCTGCCCGCAAACGTTGTGAAGCGCGTCATGCGCACCGCCACCAGCGAAACCAGAAACCTCATAAACCAGTATTTGCGCTATCCGGAGAATTCCGCCGGCAGTATAATGACGGCGGAGTTCATAGACCTGAAAAAATACATGAACGTCCGCGAGTCCCTGGCCCGCATCCGACGCATAGGCGCGGATAAGGAGATAATCTACATCTGCTACGTCACCGCCGCAGACCGGCGGCTGGAGGGCGTGGTCACGGTGAAGGATCTCCTCCTGGCAGACGATGAGTCCGTGATAGAGGATATCATGGATACCAACATAATCTATGTCCAGACTACTGACGACCAGGAAAGGGTCTCGGAGATGTTCTCGGACTATGATATGCTGGCAATGCCCGTGGTGGACAAGGAAGCCCGCCTGGTTGGCATAGTCACCGTTGACGATGTTATAGACGTTATGGAGCAGGAGGCCACCGAGGACTTCGAGAAGATGGCCGCCATCCTTCCCTCCGAAAAGCCCTATCTTAAAATAAGCACCCTCACATTTGTGAAAAACCGCATACCCTGGCTGATGATACTCATGCTGTCCAGCACCCTCAGCGGTATAATTCTGGATTTGTATGAGAGCGTATATGTCGCCGTGCCTCTGCTTGTCACCCTGATGCCCATGCTCACAGGTACGGGCGGTAACGCAGGCTCTCAGGCCGCTACCCTGGTCATACGCGGTATGGCCGTGGGCGAGATAGAGCCGGGGGATATACTGCGCGTTATCTGGAAAGAAATGCGTGTGGCGGCTGTCTGCGGCCTTATTCTGGGCGTGCTGAACTATTTCCGCATAATCCTCATGTATCCCGGACAAAACATGGTTGCAGCCGTTACCGGCGTGGCTCTGTTCGTAACAATAATTCTGGCAAAGACCCTGGGCGGTACGCTGCCTATCATCGCCAAGGTCTGCAAGCTTGACCCGGCGCTCATGGCATCGCCCCTTATCTCCACTCTGGTGGACGTTGTGGCGCTGACCGTGTATTTTTCAATTTCCGCCAAAGTGTTCGGCATTGTCTGAAACGGCGGTCAGGTAAAGGAGTTTGCTGTATGAAGGAAATTAAACGCTCTCAGCGCATTGCGCAGGTACATTCGGATATACGCGGCCCTCTCTACCAGGAGGCTCTGCGGATGCAGCGGGAGGGCATAGATGTGCTCCGTCTTAATACCGGCAACCCCGCCAGCTTCGGCTTCGGCATGCCGGACAGTATACGTGCCGCTCTGGAGCACAATGAGGATCGCGCTGTTGCCTACTGCGACCTGCGTGGTATGACCGAGGCGCGGGAGGCTATACTGGCCTATCACAAGGGCAAGGGAATTCAGAATATCGGCATGGACGATATTTTCATAGGCAACGGAGTGAGCGAGCTGGTGCAGATGGCGCTCATCGCCCTCCTCAATAACGGAGACGAGGTGCTGGTGCCCTCGCCCAACTACGCCCTGTGGTCCAACTGCACCTATATCGCGGGCGGTATCCCCGTGTTCTATAACTGCGACGAGAGCAGCAACTGGGCCCCCGATGTGGAGGACATCCGACGCAAGATAAGCCCCCGTACCCGCGCCATCGTTCTCATCAATCCCAATAACCCCACCGGAACCCTGTATTCAAAGAAGCAGCTCCTGGATATTATTGAAATAGCACGGCAGAACGATCTTGTAATATTTTCCGACGAAATATATGACCGCCTGGTAATGGACGGACTGGAGCATGTGTCCACCGCGGCTCTGGCGCCTGACCTCACCGTTGTAACCATGAACGGCCTGTCCAAGTCCCATATTATCTGCGGTTTCCGCTGCGGCTGGATGGTCGTGAGCGGCTCTGCCAGGGCTGCCGATTTTCTGGACGGCATAGTGGCCCTGGCGGCTATGCGGCTGTGCTCCAATGCTCTCACCCAGCTGGTTATACCCGCCGCTCTGAACGATCCCTCCAGCACACGGGCAATGCTTGTGCCCGGAGGGCGGCTGTATGAGCAGCGGGAGGCCGTGTGCCGTGAGCTGGATAAAATAGACGGGGTCAGCTATGTCCGAAATGATGCCGCGTTCTATATGTTCCCTAAGCTGGATAAGGAGAAGTTCGCCATCACCAGCGACAGAAAGTTTGCCATGGACTATCTCCACGCCAAGCATGTTCTGGTCATTCCCGGCAGCGGATTCGACTATCCGGATGAGGCTCATTTCCGCATAGTTATGCTGCCTGAGCCGGCTCGTCTGGCCAAGGCCATGAGCGACCTGGGCGAGTTCCTCTCCGATTATAAGCAGAACTGAACAAAAGCTTCCCGCGCTCTTTAGGCGGATGCGTAAAACAGTTAAAGGCCGAGTATCTGAAATACAGATACTCGGCCTTTTCTTTGCATGAATTAGGGCGGCGGGCTTTTTACTTAATTATTATCGGGTTTTTCATCGAAAACCACATTCGGAGCGTATTGAGAGCGGGGAAGCACCGTGGAGAGTTCGGTCAGCGCTCTGACGGGTATCTGACTGCCGTATACCGCCCTGGGCATACGCAGAGTTGTAATGGATTCGTCTACAGAACGCAGCAGCACACGGGCTGATGTGCCTATGCCCTCGCGGCTCTCCAGCAGCAGGGTGCCTCCATGCTTGGAGGCTATAGCCAGAACCAAAGGCAGCCCAAGCCCGCTCTCGCATGAGCTTAGTTCAGCAGGGGTCTGCGCTTCGCTGATATTAAATGCGCTGGAGAGTATTTCCGGCGGAATACCGGCGCCCGTATCGTCCACGCTGAGCATGGCGCTGTCCCGGTGCTTTGATACACGCAGGGTGATACGTCCTCCGGCAGGGGTGTGCTTCAGACTGTTGGCAATAAGCCCAAGCACCAGCCGCTCAAGAAGCGAAGCGTCTCCGTTTGCGGTTATAAGGTCGGCGGGAGGCTCATATTCTAAAGTAACGCCGCTGTCGGCGGTCAGGGAGCGAACCGAGCTGGCGATGTCTGACAGAAAGGTGCCAAGTTCCAGCGGCTCCGGAGAGAATGGATATTCATTGCTCCGCAGCGAGGAGAGCGTTGTCAGATGCTCGGTAGTGCGCAGAAGCTTGTAGTAATTGTGGTACAGTATAGAAGTATACAGCTCCTGCTTCTCACTTTTGGGGCACAAAACAGACAGCTTGTCGGCAGCCATACGCAGGGTAGTAATGGTGCTTGCCATGCTGTTTAGAGCGGATATTGGTATGGAGGGCGCCTGGTCGGCGCTTGCCGTTGGAGCCAGAGTGAGGACAAGCAGTTCCTCAAAACCGGTGACGGTAACTATGCATTCCACACCCAGAACATTGGTTGCGGCCACACAGTTGCGGGAATAGGGCCAGCTTGGAAAGAGCTCAGAGGGCTTGCTGCCCGTCAGCTCGCCGGAAAAGGCTTTTTCCGCAGCCGGATTACAGTAAACAAAAACATCTCCGTCTATAGCGGCCGTGGGAACAGCGCTCATGCGGAAGAGACTGTCAAGGTTTTTAAGTGTATCGTTCATTTCGACCTCCTTAAATAGGATGACGAGCACAGTATTCCCGGATATTGCCGGGTATATGTACATATTATCGGCATCGACCGCCGATAACGCCGGTGATCTCATGTACGACTATTAATTATCATAATACCCTATATTGGTAATGGTTGTCAATTCAAATATAATTGACCGGACTGATTCGCCTGAAGTATAGAGAGTGCTGTCACGGATTTGTGCAAAATTGGGGAGAAAGAGGGATAATTTTTGTAGCAAAAATAGGCAATTAATTATTGTTGCGAGGAAGAAAATGCGATACAATAATTATGGCATCTTATGACAACAATACAACATATGGAGGAATCATACATGAGAATCAAAGCGGGAATCAACGGCTTCGGCCGAATCGGACGCCTTGCGTTCCGCGCCGGTATTGAACGCGGCGATTTTGACTTTGTTGCGCTGAACGCGCCTGATAAGACCCCCGAGCAGCTGGCCTATCTGTTTAAATACGACACGGTTCACGGCCGTTTCAACGGCGATGTCAGCTATGATGATGAGCACCTCATCATTAACGGCCACAAAACAAAGCTCCTCAACAGCCGCGACCCCTATGCCCTCAACTGGGGCGAGCTGGGCGCAGACTATGTTTTGGAGTGCACCGGCAAGTTCCTTACCCGTGAGAAGAGCCAGGCCCACCTTGACCAGGGCGCAAAGGTAGTCGTGTTCTCCGGCCCCTCCAAGGACGATACTCCCATGTTCGTCTACGGTGTCAACCACGAGACCTACACCCCCGATATCGACATGGTCTCCAACGCAAGCTGCACCACCAACTGCCTTGCTCCCATGGCCAAAATCGTCAACGACATCTGGGGCATTGAGGAAGGCCTCATGACCACCGTCCATGCTGCCACAGCATCCGAGAACACCGTGGACGGCTTCAATAAGAAGAACTGGCGTCTGGGACGTTCCGCATTCGACAATATCATACCCACAAGCACCGGCGCCGCCAAGGCTGTGGGCAAGGTCATCCCCGAGCTTATGGGCCGTCTCACCGGAACCTCTCTGCGCGTGCCTGTGCCCGATGTTTCCGTGGTGGACCTCACCGTGAAACTGAAAAAGCCCGCGGCCTACGCGGAGATATGCAAGGCCATGAAGGATGCTTCGGAGGGCGCATACAAGGATATCGTTGGCTATGTGGATGAGCAGGTTGTCTCAACCGACTTCCGCACCGATGCACGCACCTGCATCTTCGATGCCAAGGCCGGCGTTGCCCTTACCGACAGCTTCGTGAAGCTCATTGCCTGGTATGATAACGAGTGGGGCTATTCCAACAAAATGCTGGACCTCACCAAGCACATACATAAGGTCCGCACGGGGGAGCAGGACTGATTATTTCCTGATATAATTGCTAAAGATACGAAAGGGGAGTGGGTAAATGCCTGCTCCCTTAATTTTTCCTTGATTTTTCGGGGTTTTTGGTATAAAATAACGCTTGCGCCTTTCGGCCCCGGCCAAAGCTGTAAAATCTGGAGGTGCTCAATGTCAGAAAATAAGGGACAGAATTTTCTCCACGGCGCGGCCATACTTGCCGCCGGCGTCGTTGTAATGAAGATACTGGGTGCTATCTATAAGATACCCCTGGGCAACATACTGGGCGATGAGGGCTATTCCTACTTTTTCGTCGCCTATACAATTTATAATTTCCTGCTGACCGTAGCCACGGCCGGCTTCCCCGTGGCGCTGTCACGCATGATAAGCGAGGCCAACGCCCTGGGCCGTCCCATGCAGGTGCGCCGTACCTTCAGGGTGGCGCTCACATCCTTCGCGGTTATCGGCGCGCTTTTCACGGCGGTTATGTATCTTTTCCCTGTGGAACTGGCAAACTTTATGAACCAGGAGAGGGCTGCTCAGGGTATATGGGCGCTGTCGCCCGCCGTGCTGCTGGTCTGCCTGGTCAGCGCCTACCGCGGCCACGCCCAGGGCCTTGGAAACATGATTCCCACCACCGTCGGTCAGGTGCTTGAGGTACTGGTGAAGGTCATAGTGGGCCTGGCCCTGTCCTGGTATCTGACCAAACTGGGCAAAAGTCTGCCCATAGCCTCCGCCGGAGCTGTTTTCGGCGTCGTGGCCGGCGGACTTGCCGCCCTTATATATATGGCTGCCTTCAAGGCGCGCAACTACCGGGATACCGCCGTTGCGTCCCCCGATGTGCCGGACAGCTGCGGCAGGATCTTTTCCCGTCTCATGCGCATAGGCATACCCATAACCCTGGGCGCCTCCGTAATGAGCCTTATTTCACTTATCGACACCAAGTTCGTCCTGCTGCGCCTAAAGACCGCCGCAGGCTTTACAGAGGAGGCCGCGGATATCCTCTTCGGCGTCTACGGCAAGGCCATGACCCTGTATAATCTCCCTGCGGCCTTCATCACGCCCCTCACCATCAGCGTGGTGCCCGCCATATCCGCCTGCGTGGCCCGCCGTGCCCGGCTGGAGAGCTGCAGTATAGCCGAGGCCTCGGTGCGCATAACCTCTGTACTGGCCCTGCCCATGGGCATCGGACTGTCCGTACTATGCGACCCCATTATGCGCGTCCTGTACTGGGACAGCCACGAATCAGGTCCGGCGCTCCTCATGCTGATGGGAGTGGCCTCCTTCTTTGTGTGCATAACCCTCATCACCAATGCCATACTCCAGGCACACGGCAACGAGAAGCTGCCCATGCTCTCAATGGCGGTAGGCAGTCTTACCAAGATAGCCGTAAACTGGGTGTTGGTGGGAGATCCCGATATCAATATTTACGGCGCCCCCATAGGCACTATATGCTGCTATCTGGTAATGTGCGTCATGAACATTGCCTTTATGTTCAGGTGTATGGAGCGCCGCCCGTCCCTGTCCGGTATGTTCCTGCGCCCCCTTATCAGCAGCCTTCTTATGGGCGCGTCCGCCTGGCTTGTATATACCCCGGTCAGCTCCATAGCTCTGGGGGTAATCTCGTCCCAGCGCCTTGCCATGGCCCTTGCCATGGTGTGCGCCATAGGCTGCGCCTGCATAGTGTATCTGGTGCTTATTATCGTCACCCGCGCCGTCACCTATGAGGATATGAAGCTCATCCCCAAGGGCGAAAAGCTGGCAAAGCTCCTGCACATCCGCTGAGCTTTTGCAGAAAAACAGGAGAGATAGAAATTTTATGGTAGATTTTGTACGCAAAGAATGTTATGATATTGAGGACTTCCGCAAAATAATTGCTCTGCTGCGTTCTCCCGGGGGCTGCCCCTGGGACAGGGAGCAGGACCATGCCTCCATCCGCCGCAATCTGCTGGAGGAGGCCTGTGAGGTCTGCGAGGCAATAGACGAGCAGAGCGTGCCCCATCTCCGCGAGGAGCTGGGCGACCTTATGATGCAGGTTATATTCCATGCCCGCATCGAGGAGGAGAAGGGCAACTTCGACCTGAACGATGTTGCCGATGAGGCCTGCAAGAAGCTGATACTGCGCCACCCCCATGTTTTCGGGGATGTAAAGGTCTCCTCAACCGGAGAGGTGCTGGATAACTGGGACGCCATAAAGCGCGTGGAAAAATCCCAGCGCACTACTGCCGACGCTATGGACAGCGTAGCCAAAACCCTGCCCGCCCTGTGGCGGGCTGACAAAATACAGAGCAAGGCCGCCAAAGCCGGCTTTGACTGGAAGAATGTCTCCGAAGCTCTTGCAAAGCTCCGTGAGGAAGTCGCCGAGCTTGAGGAGGCTGTAAAGAACGGGGAAAAAACCGAAATAGACGAAGAGCTGGGCGATGTGCTGTTTGCCGCCGTCAAAGTATCACGCTTCACCGGTACGGACTCCGAGATGGCCCTCCACGCGAGCTGCGGAAAATTTAACCGACGCTTCCGCTATGTGGAGGATTCCGCCGCCGCTGCCGGAAAAAATACCGGCGACTGCAGCCTGGAAGAACTCATAGAGCTGTATAATCAGGCCAAAAAGCAGGAAAAATCAGTATAAGTCCCCGGAAGCCCCGGGTTGCTTAATATAACACGGGCGAGAGGTCGCCATAGATATTTTTAGGAGGTTACTAATGAACAAGGCAGAACTCATTACTGCGGTTGCCGAGAGAACCGGACTTTCCAAGAAGGACAGCGAGAAGGCTGTAAACGCCACTCTGGACACCATTACCGAGTCTCTTGAGATAGGCGAGAAGGTGCAGCTGGTCGGTTTCGGCGTTTTTGATGTGAAGGAGAGAGGCGCCCGCGTGGGCCGCAACCCCAAGACCAAGGAGGAGATTGAGATCCCCGCCTCCCGTGTGCCCCAGTTCAAGGCCGGCAAGCTCCTCAAGGAATCCGTCGGAAAGTAAATCTATATATTAAAAACCAGCACCCGATTGGGAGCTGGTTTTTTAATCCAAAATCACAAAAGTATTTTTCTCCAGAATAATAAGTCCGTCGCGCTGCATCTTGCTCAGCTCTGCCGACAGGGCGCTGCGCTCCACATTCAGATGGTCGGCAAGCTGCTGGCGGTTATAGGGGATGGTTACCCTGCGGCTGCCCTGGGCGGCGGCCTGGGCGGAGAGATAGGCCGCCACACGCCCGCGTATGGACTTAGGCGCGGTATACATTATGCGCTGAGATAAAATAAGGTTTTTCTGCGCTGTCAGCGACAGGAGATTGCGCAGCAGCCTTGCGTGGCAGACGCAGGGCGAGGAACAGGGCTCAAGAAGTCTGGAGGCGTTCAAAAGCAGTATTTCCGTCTGCTCCGCCGCTGCGGCGTTCACAAGCAGGGGCTGACCGGGGATGCACGCATAGGTCTCGGCAAATATCTGCCCGGGCTCTATCCGGCTTAGTATGCTCCTGTTGCCCCATACGTCGTCATGCTCTATGAGCACGCTGCCGGACAGCACAAGAGCCATGCTCTGTATGCAGTCCCCCGAGTGAAATATCCTATCGTTACGGCCGTAGCTGCGCACCTGGGCGCCAAGACAGTCCAGGGCTTTTTCCAGTTCCGCGGCGGAAAGTCCCCTGAAAATGGGGCAGCCTGATAAAAAAGAAAAATTCATTTTTGCTCCTTTGTTGTTAAAACAACATACTTTCCCAGATAATTGCGGTATATTTACAGCGTAATTACTTCTGAACGGAGGAAAAAGCTATGCTTCGTAAAATTATACACATTGATGAGGAAAAATGCAATGGCTGCGGCGCCTGCGCCCAGGCTTGCCATGAGGGAGCCATTGGCATGCGCGGCGGAAAGGCCGTGCTCCTGCGTGACGACTACTGTGACGGACTTGGCGACTGCCTGCCGTCCTGCCCCACCGGAGCAATAAGCTTTGTTGAGCGTGAGGCGGCACCCTACGACGAGGCTGCCGTGGCTGCCCGCAAGGAGGAAGGTAAGAAGCCTCTGCCCTGCGGCTGCCCGGGTACCCAGTCCAGAAACTGGGAGCGGGAGAGCGCGCCCGGCGCCGCCAACGCCGCGTCGGAGCTTCGCCAGTGGCCGGTTCAGATAAAGCTTGCCCCGGTTAACGCCCCGTATTTCAGCGGAGCCCATCTTCTTGTAGCCGCCGACTGCTCCGCATATGCCTATGGTGCTTTCCACCAGGATTTCATCCGCGGCAGAGTTGCGCTCATAGGCTGTCCCAAACTGGATAGTGTCGATTACAGCGAAAAGCTTACGGAGATACTGCGGCAAAACGACATAAAAAGCCTTACCGTAGTCCGCATGGAAGTGCCATGCTGCGGCGGTATTGAGCACGCAGCGGTATCGGCGCTGAAAAACAGCGGCAAATTCATTCCCTGGCGCGTCGTTACCCTATCCACGGACGGACGCATCCTTGAGGGCTGAGGGGGCTTTACAGAACTCCAATCTGTGATATAATAAGGCCCATAACAGCAGGATAAGGAGAATCGTATGAGACTGGACAAGTTCCTGAAGGTTTCGCGCCTAATAAAGCGCCGCACCGTGGCCAATGAGGCCTGCGACGGCCAGCGCGTAACGGTAAACGGCCGCGAGGCCAAGGCGTCTTACCAGGTAAAGGTGGGGGACGTGATAGAAATAGGCTTCGGCCAGCGTACACTTAAGGTAGAGGTTATGGATGTGTCAGAGCACACCACCAAGGCCGACGCCGCCGGACTGTACCGGGAAATAGTATGAATAAGCGCACTTGACAAAGCACATCAAGACCGTTTTGTCAAGTGCCTTTTTTACGCCATGATTTGTCAGGGATTGGTAAAATCCGTGTTATGTTAACGGAATATGAATAATTTCCCCTGTATATGTGGGCGGAAATAATGTTGATAACTGTGTTGAAAGTGTTTAAAACTCCCGTATATAAAGGCTTTTCCAGCCATGCCCCGAGGATTGCCGATATTCACAGCCCTTTGAATATTCCATAATCTATGAAACTGCCTGGGGATTCATTCGAATTTGGAATGGTAAGCCGGACATAGAGCGCGTACTCGTCCCATAGTATGCACTAACTGGAATTACCGGAGGTGCCCAATGAAAAAGCTGCTTGTTTTCGTGCTGATAATAAGTCTGCTGCCTGCGCTGCCGGTCAGCGCCGCGCAGAACGTCTCTGCCGGATTGGATGTTCCGGCCCCATGCGCCATATTAATGGAAAAGGAGACCGGCGCCGTGCTGTGGGAAAAGGATGCGGATAAGCCCGTGCCTCCCGCTAGTGTAACCAAGGTCATGACCATACTTCTCATAGTGGAGGCCATATCCGACGGTACGCTGAGCCTTGAGGACAACATCACCGCCTCCACCCGCGCCAGCTCAATGGGAGGCTCTCAGATATATCTCAAGGAGGGCGAGACCATGACGGCCCGGGATATGCTGAAATCCATCATAGTCTCCTCCGCCAACGATGCAGCTGTTGCCGTGGCCGAGCACCTGTGCGGCACCGAGGACAGCTTCGTACAGCGCATGAACGACAGGGCCGAAGAGCTGGGGCTGAAAAATACCCACTTCACCAACTGCACCGGCCTGTTTGACGACGATAACCACTACACCTCCGCCAGGGATGTGGCAATTATATCCCGGGAGCTGATTTCCCACGAGATGATACGGGACTACACCCGCATCTGGATGGATACCGTGCGTGACGGACAGTTCGGCCTCACCAATACCAACAAGCTGGTGCGCCGGTATGAGGGCTGCACCGGACTGAAAACCGGCTTCACTTCTCTGGCGGGCCATTGCCTGTCTGCCACGGCGGAGCGGGACGGAGTTGAGTACATAGCGGTAGTAATGGGCGCTTCGTCCTCCGATGAGCGTTTCGACAGCGCCGTCAGCCTGCTGGACCACGCCTTTTCAAATTATACGTTGGTACGCCTGACGCCTCCGGAGGCCATAGCCCCGGTGCGGGTGGGGGTGGGGGAACTGGATTCCTTCCAGCCGGAAATAGGAGGCGAGGGAAAGCTCCTGCTGCCCAGAGCACAGGCTCAGAAGCTGGAATATACCATGGAACTGCCTGAACGTGTGGAGGCACCGCTTACCGCGGGCCAGGAGATAGGACGCATGGCCGTAACGCTGGAGGGGGAGACGGTATACGATGGACCTCTGCTCTGCCCTGTTGACATAGCGCGCCGTTCTCCTCTGGCGCTGTTTGACGAATTGGCCGCGTTCCTGTACGGAAAGAGATAAATTCCCCATCACAGCGTCAAAAACCCCCTTTACAGGCGCAATTCGCCCCACTTCGACCAAAGATTACAGGAAAATGCAGTTGAAAAGTGTTAGTAAAGAGTGTAAAATAAACTCAACACTTTTGAAGGAGCTGCAATTTTATGGTCAAAGTAGATTTGACGGGCGCAAAGAGTTTTTTTGATGCCGCGGAGCCCAACTACGCCCGGGCAGCCCAGGCGCACAGAACTCTGGGAGATAAATCCGGAGCCGGAAGCGATTTTACCGGCTGGGTGAGTCTGCCCGGACGCGTCCGGGACACGGAGCTGCGGAGCATAGTGAACTCGGCGGAAAAAATCCGCTCAAATTCGCAGGCTCTTGTGGTTATCGGCATAGGCGGCTCCTACCTTGGAGCAAGAGCGGCCGTGGAGCTGCTCGGCGGCGCGAAACTAGATGGACCGGAGCTGCTCTTTGCAGGCAACGGCCTTTCGCCGGACGCTCTGGCTGAAACAGTTGAGCGCCTGGGCGACCGGGATTTCTCAGTAAACGTCATTTCCAAATCCGGCACCACGCTGGAGCCGGCCCTTGCATTCCGTGTGTTCAAATCCCGCCTGGAGCAGAAATACGGCGCTGCGGGAGCACGCAAGCGCATATACGCCACTACAGACGCCAGAAAGGGCGCTCTCAAGTCTCTGGCCGACGCTGAGGGATACGAGACCTTTGTAGTGCCGGACGATGTTGGCGGCCGCTACAGCGTCCTGTCGGCCGTGGGACTGCTGCCAATGGCCGTGGCAGGTATAGACGTGCGCCGGGTTGTAGGCGCCGCGGCCCAGGAGATGGAGGCCCTTAATCTCCGCAGCCCGGAGAACCCCGCCTGGCAGTACGCAGCCGCCAGGCAGAGCCTGTATCAGAGCGGGCGCGGCATAGAGATATTGGGCTCATACGAACCCCGCTTCAGATACATGGGCGAGTGGTGGAAGCAGCTTTTCGGCGAAAGCGAGGGAAAAAACGGCGTGGGCATCTTCCCGGCCTCCGTGGAATTCACCGCCGACCTGCACTCCATGGGCCAGTACATACAGGACGGCCCGCGCAGCATGATGGAGACCATAGTCTCCTTCGAGCATTGCCGTGAGCAGTTCGAGGTGCCCTTTGCCATGGGCGATCCTGACGGCCTGAATTATCTTGCCGGACGCGACTTCGGCGATATCTGCCGTGTGGCTAGGGAGGCGGTGAAGGCCGCCCATATCTCCGGCGGCGTCCCCAATATGGAGATCATCGTACCCCGCCGGGATGAGGAGGGCTTCGCGGCTCTGGTTTGCTTCTTTGAGATGGCCTGCGCCATAAGCGGCTACATTTCTGGAGTGAATCCCTTCGACCAGCCCGGAGTTGAGGCATACAAGAAAAATATGTTTAAAATGCTGGGCAGACCCACAGGCGTTTGTGAATAATCGGGAAAAATTGAAAAATGCGTTGAAGTTTTCGTAAAATGATGGTAACATATACTTGCACCGTGGAAGACACGCCGCGGCGCTGTAAAATTAAAGGAGCGTGGTTCATATGGTTAAACTTATTATGGGTCTCAAAGGTTCCGGCAAGACTAAGAAGATGATGGATCTTCTCAAGACCGCCATAGACACCGAAAGTGGAGACATCATTTTCATCGACAAGGATAAAAAGCTTATTTACGATATTCCGTATACGGTGCGTCTGGTTCATGGCAGCGACTACGGTATTTGCAGCAATGCCCAGTTCAAGGGCTTTGTCAGCGGCATCCACGCCGGCAACTACGATATCACCCATGTGTTTATAGATAACTTCTTCAAGATGCTGGACGATACTTCAAATGAGGCTGTAACTGAGCTCCTGGCCTGGCTGGACGAGTTCAGCGAGAAGGAGAACGTAAAGTTCACCATCAGCGCCAGCGCCGATATCTCCGGCCTCCCCGAGGGTATCACCAAGTTCTTCTAAATAAATCATTCGGCGGCAGTAAAAACTGCCGCCGAATTTTTTGTTGTTCAGTCTTTTGTTTGATGGTGCATCTGCTTATGGCATTAACCATACAAGCTGATGCCATATTCTGCCCAGTTTATACCACGCTCAACTCTTATACAATATATTTTCCCGTATTCAATTACGACGGGAATTGTGGTCATGTTCTTAATGGCATTATATTCCCGGGTAAACTCAAGCGGAACGGATGACTCCATAATCTTATCGGCCTTAAGCTCTCCGGGCGGGAAAGCAAGGGTCTGGTCTGGCCATACAAATATTTGTACCTTATCCGTTTCAGCGGTGTTTTGCAGCTCTATCCAGCCTGTATCGCTCAATTGCTTTCCGATGACCGGAGGCTCCTCATTCCAGGTGCAGATATTCGATTCCAATGCTTGACCTTCCCATTCGTATGCGGTAGGAGGCGCTGTATATCCCATATGGGAAGTCTTTTGCCCATACTGAATAATTACCTCGGGGCGGACGGATGGGAGATAGATCATATCGTCGCAGATATAAAGGACAATAAAAAATATTACCGCAATTGATATCAGGACTCCGAGCCTTTTCTTCAGACCTTGAATCATGACTCCCTCCTATATAATTTATTATAATATCATTCGAATAAATTATAGCACGTGTCTGAAAGCCTGTCAAAAACAGTTTGTTTTTTCTTAATAAAATAAAAATGCGTTCTTTGTTGACGGGTATTGCACAATAAGGTAAAATGTTAGGGATTGGAGGTGGGACGATGAAAAAAGTCAAATGGGACGGCAGATATATTGCCGCGGGCGTCACGGCTCTGCTGGTGATATTCGGCTGCATCGTCTTTTATATGATTTTTCAGCGGTGGGAGGGTATCCGCGTAGCCGTTATCAACCTGATAGGCATCCTCTCTCCGTTTATCTGGGGCGCGGTCATAGCCTATCTGCTGTGTCCCATGATGAAGTTTTTCCAGAAGCGCATCTTTGCCCCCGTGTCGGAAAAGCTGGCAAAGACGGAGCGGGCTCAATTTGCCATAGCCAGGTCCCTCTCCGTGGTGCTCAGTCTCATAGTGGCCATCGCCATAGTTACGGCTCTGCTGTGGCTCATAGTGCCGCGTTTTTATGAGAGCATCCGCAGCATTGTGATAGCTCTGCCGGACTTTGTCAGCTCTGCCAACCAGAAGCTGCTGGAGCTTCTGGCCAACTATCCTGAGATAGAGGTGCAGGTGCAGAAACTGGTGGACACGCTTTATACCAACCTGACCAACTGGCTCTCAAACGACCTTCAGCCTCAGATGCAGAGTATGCAGAGCATAGTGGATATGGTGTCCAGCAGTCTGAAAAATGTTGTGTCTGTTGTTCTGGACCTGTTTATCGGCATCATTGTGTCCTGCTATCTGCTGTATAACAAGGAAAAATTCGGCGGTCAGATAAAGCGTATATTCTATAGCCTGATGTCCGTTGAACATGTGGAGAGCGTGCTGCGCAGCTTTGCCTTTATAGACCGTGTGTTTATGGGCTTTCTGGGCGGCAAGCTGGTGGACTCCGCCATTATAGGAGTGCTGTGCTACATAGGCTGCGCAATACTCAATATGCCCTACGCAACGCTCATAGCCGTTATAGTCGGCGTGACCAATATAATCCCATACTTCGGCCCTTTCATCGGCGCCATCCCCAGCGCCTTTTTCATTTTGATGGTAGACCCCTTCAAGTGTCTCATCTTTATTGTTTTTATTCTTGCCCTCCAGCAGTTTGACGGCAATATCCTCGGCCCCCATATACTTGGCAACAGCGTGGGAATAAGCGGATTTTGGGTCATGTTCGCCATCATTGTGGGCAGCGGCCTGTTCGGCTTTATCGGTATGCTCATAGGCGTGCCTGTGTTTGTTGTCCTGAGCACGGGCTTTAACCTCATGGTGGAGCATTTTCTAAAAAAACGCGGCCTCCCTACGGAGACCGCGGATTATACCTGTCTGGACCACCTGGACCCTCTTACACACCAGCCGGTGCACAAGTCGGATGAGGATATCCCTCAGGAGATTATCGAAGAACAGTAAACAGACTGTCATGCGCAAGACGCAGCCCGTCGCAGAAGCCGTCTATGTCCTCAGGCGTAGTGAAGCGGGAAAAGCCCAGTCTAAGGGCGCCGTCTATCACCTCGTTTTTCAGACCAACGGCCTCAAGCACGTGGCTGCGTCCGCCCTTTTTGCAGGCGGAGCTTTTTGAGATGTATATCTCCCGGGCTTCCAGGAAATTCATCAGAACCTCGCTCTTGTAGCCGGGCAGGGAGATGCTCATAATGTGGGGCGCGCCGAAGGGGAATATTTCTACTCCGGGTATTTCGCTGCGCAGACGCTCCGCACAGCGCTCACGCAGGGAGGACATACGCTCAAGGCTCTCCTTCATTACGGGGAAGCCCGCGTTCACCGCCTCGGCAAAGGCGGCTATCTGGGGCAGAGCCTCGGTGCCGGCGCGTATTCCGCTCTCCTGTCCGCCGCCGGATATAAATGACGGCAGCCGCAGCCCCTTGCGGATATACAGCGCTCCCACGCCCTTTGGGGCGTGAACCTTGTGTCCGCTTATGGATATAAGGTCGGCCCCCAGTCTGTCGGCCTTGAAAGGCACTTTCAGAAAGCCCTGCACCGCGTCCGTGTGCAGCAGGGCCCGGCTCCCGCGCTTTTTAAGCTCCCTTGCTATTGCGGCTATATCAGTCACCGCGCCGGTCTCGTTGTTCACCATCATGAGGGAAATGAGGGCGGTGTCGGCCCGGAGCGCGTTTACCACGTCGGTAACGGCTATGCTTCCGTCGGGCTGAGGGGCGAGGCGGGTGATTTCCCAGCCCGCTTTTTCAAGGCGGTCGGCGGTTTTCCGCACGGCGTCGTGCTCCACAAGGGAAGTTATCATGTGCTTTCCCACACGCTTCTGAGCCTCCGCTCCGGAGAGTATGGCCCAATTGTCGCTTTCGGAGCCGCAGGAGGTAAAATACAGCTCCTCGCCCCGGCATCCCAGCGCGCCGGCTATTACCCGGCGGGAGGTGTCCAGCACGGCTTTTGCCCGGCGGCCCAGAGTGTAGGTGCTGCTGGGATTGCCGAAATTTTCGGTCATCATTTCGCAGGCCGCCTTTACCGCCTCGGGGCAGACCCGGGTGGTGGCGGCGTTATCCAAATAAATCATGCTCATAACTCCTAGACGTAAAACTTCTACGATTATATGATATTTTTCGCAAAATCTCAAGGCTATTCTTTTTCGGAGGTAACACAATGAAATTTGCGGTCCACACCCTTGGCTGCAAGGTAAACCAGTACGAGACTCAGGCCATAGAGACCCTTCTGCGTGAGCGCGGCCACAGCAGCGCCGGAGAAGGGGAGAGGGCCGACGTTATAATCATAAATACCTGCGCCGTCACCGCCGAGAGCGGGCGCAAGTCCCGCCAGGCCATACGCCGCATGCAGCACGACCATCCCGGCGCAGTCACCGCCGTATGCGGCTGCTTCTCCCAGCTCAGCCCGGAGCAGGTGAAGGAGCTGGGTGCGGACATAGTCTACGGAAGCGGAGATAAGCTCCGCTTCGTGGAGGACCTGGAAAAGTGTCTGGATATGCACGACGGCGTCATGTGTATCGACAATCCTTTCCGCCGTGTGGAATTCGAGGAGCTTCCCGCCGGAGCGGCGGACGGCCGCACCCGCGCCATGCTGAAAATACAGGACGGCTGCGCCAATTTCTGCACCTACTGCGTCATACCCTACACCCGGGGCCGGGTGCGCAGCCTGCCCGTATCCGCCGCAGTCAGCCGGGCCATGAGCCTCCAGGCCGGGGGCTTTGCCGAGCTGGTGCTCACAGGCATAGAGATAGCCTCCTACGGCAAGGACCTGCGGGAGGGGGAGAATCTGTGCTCTCTGGTCTGCGCCATAGGCAGAGCCGCGCCCGGACTTCGCCTGCGTCTCGGCTCGCTGGAGCCTACGGTGATAACGGAGGACTTCTGCCGCTCCCTGGCGGAGCTGGGCAATGTCTGCCGCCACTTCCACCTGTCCCTCCAGAGCGGCTGCGACGCCACTCTGAAAGCCATGAACCGCAAGTACGACACGGCTCAGTTTTACGAAAAGGTGGAGCTTCTGCGCCGGTATTTCCCCGGCTGCGGACTAACGGCCGACCTGATAGCGGGCTTCCCCGGCGAGACGGAGGAGCACCACCGTGCGACCCTGAAGTTTATCGAAAAGTGCGGCTTTTCCGCCATGCACATTTTCCCCTATTCCTCCAGACCCGGCACAAAGGCGGCGGATATGCCCGGTCAGCTCAGCCGCGGCGAAAAGGCCGAAAGAGCTGCGCAGGCTCAGGCTGTGGCCGATGCCATGCAGGCGGCCTTTTTGGACGGGCAGCAAGGCAGGACCCTGCCTGTCCTCTTTGAAACCGGGGAGAACGGCGTCTTTCGCGGCCACAGCGACAACTACTGTGAGGTGGAGGCTGAGGGCAGCGCCCTGCACGGCAGAGTGCGGGATGTGTTTATAACAGGCCGTAGGGGCCAGATACTCACCGGAAATTTGGTTTGACATTGCGGCAAAGGATGATATAATTAAGTCTATCACACACGGACATATGTGTGCGTATGATAAAAACAAATAAGACAGAGGTGTTTTTCTATGACAAACGAGCGTATCTACAATTTCTCAGCCGGCCCATCAATGCTGCCGGAAAGCGCGCTGCGCACCGCCGCAGCCGAGATGCTGAATTATGGCGGTTCAGGTATGTCAGTCATGGAGATGAGTCACCGAAGTCGGGTCTATCAGGATATCTTCAATTCCGTCAAGGCAAAGCTCAAGGGGCTTATGAACGTGCCGGATACCCATGAGATACTGTTTCTCCAGGGCGGCGCGTCTCTGCAGTTTTCCATGATACCCATGAACCTCATGGGGGAAAACGGCAGCGCCGACTACGCGGTCACCGGCAATTTTGCCTCTGCGGCCACCAAGGAGGCGGGGAAGTACGGACGTGTGAACATAGCTGCCGATACTTCCGCCGGCGGACATACCCGCATCCCCGAGCAGCAGGAGCTTAAGCTCTCGCAGGATGCCCGCTATTTCTACTACTGCGCCAACAACACCATCTACGGCACCGAGTGGCATTATGTGCCCCAAACGGATTGCCCCCTGGTGTGCGATATGTCCTCAAATATCCTCTCAAAGCCCGTGGATGTGTCAAGCTACGGCATTATCTACGCCGGCGCCCAGAAAAACATGGCTCCCGCGGGTCTCACCGTGGTGATTATCCGGAAGGACCTGGCAGGCCATGAGCTGCCCTATACCCCTCTCATGATGAGCTATCAGCGTATGATAGACAAGGACTCCATGTATAACACCCCGCCCTGCTACAATATCTATATGCTGGGGCTGGTGCTGGACTGGGTCGCAAATCAGGGCGGCCTTGAGGGCATGCTCAGCCTGCGCAATGAGCGCAGCGGCATGCTGTACGATTACCTGGACGAGAGCCGCCTGTTCGCAGGCTGCGCCGAAAAAGCTGCCAGAAGCGGCATGAACGTCACTTTCCGGGCAAAGACTCCCGAGCTGGAGGCTGATTTCGTAAAAGCCGCCGCGGAGGCGGGCTTTGTAAATCTAAAGGGACACCGCTCTGTGGGCGGTATGCGCGCCTCCATTTACAACGCCATGCCTGTGGAAGGCGTGGGCAAGCTGGTTGAATTCATGAAGGACTACGAGGTGAAGCACCATGTATAAAGTTAAAACTCTGAACAATATAGCCCAGATAGGACTGGACTACCTGGACGAGAGCGGTATCCGTGTTTCCTCCGAAATGGAAAAACCCGAGGGCATACTGGTGCGCAGCGCCGATATGCACAGCTATGAGCGAAACAAAGAGCTGCTGGCCATAGCCAGAGCCGGAGCGGGTACAAACAATATCCCCATTCAGGACTGCACCGAGGAGGGCATAGTGGTGTTCAATACCCCCGGCGCCAACGCAGAGGCTGTGAAGGAGATGGCTGTCTGCGCCATACTTATGGCCTCACGTGACGTATACGGCGGCGTGGAGTGGGCAAAGAGCCTGTCCCCGGATGAGAACGTTCCGGCTCTGGTGGAAAAGGGAAAGGGCAGCTTCGCGGGCCCGGAGATAACCGGCAAGACCCTGGGCGTTATAGGCCTGGGCGCTGTGGGCGCAAAGATCGCCAACACAGCCCTTGAGCTGGGCATGATGGTCTATGGCTACGACCCCTATCTCTCCGTGGATGCCGCTTGGAAGCTCTCCGGCAGCGTAAAGCACGCAAGAGACCTGGATACCATCTACCGCAACTGCGACTACATCACCCTCCATGTGCCATACCTGCCCGATACCCACCATATGCTGAGTGACGCCGCCTTTGATAAAATGCGCGACGGAGTGCGTATCATAAACCTGGCCCGTGGTGAGCTGGTGGATGATGACGCCATGCTCCGGGCTCTGGACAGCGGCAGGGTGGCCCGCTACGTCACGGATTTCCCCAACTCCAAAACCATAGGCTTCCCCAATACCATCCCGCTGCCCCATCTGGGCGCCTCCACCCCCGAGAGTGAGGAAAAATGCGCCCTCATGGCCGCCCGTGAGCTGGCGGATTATCTGGAAAACGGCAATATCAAAAATTCCGTGAACCTGCCCAAGGTGAAGCTGGAGCGTATGGGCGTGGCCCGCCTGTGCGTCATACACCGCAACGTGCCCCGCACCCTGAACAAGATTCTGGATATAGTTGCCGAGCAGAACATAAACGTGGAGCACATGATAAACAAGCCCCGGGGCGAATACGCCTATACCATGATAGACACCGGCTCTCCCATAGACGGAAAGGCTGCCGATAAGATAAGCGGAATAGACAATGTGTTCCGTGTGCGTGTACTGTAAACGGAAAGGAAGCTGAAAATGCTGGAATTTAAATTTGATACTCAGCTGCTCATAGAGGGCACGGGACTGGACGAGGACGATATCCACGACTACATAACAGCCAATATCCCCGGCGACTGCCTGCTTGCCATAGGCGACGATGACCTGATAAAAATACATTTCCATACGAACGTCCCCTGGCAGGTGCTGGAATACGCCGCCACCCTGGGCGATATCCATGACATAGTGATAGAAAACATGGAGCGCCAGTCCAACGACCAGCACGGCTAAAATATAAAGCACCCGGACAAGTCACCAAAAAGGACAGAGACGGAGGGCAGAACATGAAAAAAGCAGTAACACCAGCGCTTTTATTGTTGTTTGCCGCCGCTCTGTCCTTTTGTGCATTTGCCGCGCCCGAGATGCCGGAGACGCGCATAGGCGCGGCCAATAATTTCACATTTTTTATTGTGACGCCGGACAATAAGCTGGTGGGCTGGGGCGACAACGACAGAGGACTGGCCGGGGGGACTTCATCCATTCCGTTTTCGGAGCGGGTGGTCCTGGCGGAGGACATAAGCGCCGTGTCGGGCGGCTATATGCACGCCTACGCCCTGGACAAAAACGGCAGACTGTACGGCTGGGGAAGCTCCGACGGCGGGGCTTTCTGCGGCAGAGAACCACGGGACTACAGGCAGCACTACGACAGATATAATAAAAACAGTATATTTTTCGTTGAAGTGATGGACGATGTGGAGATGATATCCGCCGGTACGGATGTGAACCTCGCCCTGAAAAAAGACGGCAGCGTCTGGGCCTGGGGCCGGAACAACTGCGGCCAGCTTGGACATGGGATGCGCTCCGGGAATCCGGAGGAGATCTATCCTCCCGTCAAGGTAATTGACAACTGTAAATATGTCGCGGCGGGCGATACCTGCTTCGCTGTTACCACAGACGGCGACCTGTACGCCTGGGGCGGATATTCAAACTCGGAAGAACTGTGTTTGTCGCTTTACGCACCGAACTATATCTGCTCCGGTGTGAATGCGCTGAGCGCCGGGCTGCTGCACATGGAAAACGGAGATGTGCGCAGGTTCGAGGTGAATTATAGGAGACACCAGTC
>JBMNQC010000020.1:0-23435 GCA_050943935.1 Candidatus Heteroscillospira sp.
CTATCCACGGGAGGTGCTGGGGTGGCAGACAGCGGCCACCCTCCTGCGGAGCTACATGAGCGCCTGCTGATCTGCCGCACAATAAAGCTGAACGCCGGAGCCCACGGAGGCCACCGGCGCTGTTGTCTTGCCCAAATGCAGAAAAACGCACAAAACAAGCCGCAAATAGCACGGCTCATTTTGTGCGTTCATACAACTTTACAAGTTTATTGTAATTTATTCTTGACTTTTTGCAGTTTAATTTTATACTTTTTACATACCGGCGGCCCGGTTCCCGCACATGCAGAAGAGACGCCCAAAAGGGCGTCTCTTCTGCAATACTATGACAGCAGCAGCTTGTCGTCTGCTTCGTTGGAGCCGCTGGCCTGGCTGAACAGGCTGAGCAGCTGTTCCACCGTCAGCTTTTTCTTTTCCTCACCGGACACGTCCACAGCTATGCGGCCGTTATACATCATAATAAGACGGTTGCCGTGGGCAATTGCGTCCCTCATGTTGTGGGTAATCATCAGCGTGGTCAAGCTGTCCCGCCGTACTATTTTCTCCGTGGTTGCCAACACCTTGGCCGCAGTTTTGGGGTCGAGTGCGGCGGTGTGCTCGTCCAGCAGGAGCAGCTTCGGCTTTCTCAGCGTTGCCATAAGCAGGGTCAGCGCCTGACGCTGGCCGCCGGAAAGCAGGCCGACCTTCGCTGTAAGCCTGTCCTCCAGCCCCAGCTCCAACAGCTTCAGCAGCTCACGGTATTCCTCCCGCTCAGAGTTCTTTATGCCTCTGCGAAGGCCGCGCTTTTCTCCGCGCCGTGCGGCCAGAGCCAGATTCTCCTCTATCTGCATGGTGGCTGCGGTGCCCATCATGGGGTCCTGAAACACCCGGCCTATATATTTGGCGCGCTGATGCTCCGCCATGTGTGTCAGGTTCACCCCGTCTATCACTATGCTGCCCTCATCCACGGGCCAAACTCCGGCAACGGCGTTAAGCAGAGTGGATTTTCCGGCGCCGTTTCCGCCGATTACAGTTACGAAGTCTCCGTCGTTCAGTGTGAGGGATACTCCGCGAAGGGCACGCTTTTCGTTTATAGTGCCGGGGTTAAAGGTCTTGCATATATTTTTCAGCTCAAGCATTTTCCTCGCCTCCCATTTTTACCTTTGCACGGAAATATCTGCCTTTCCAGTACGGAATAGCAAGGAAAAGCGCCACTACCAGAGCGGTGAGCAGCTTCAGGTCGTCTGTATTCAGACCCATGCGCAGGACTATCTGGATAACCATGTAGTAAATAACGGCGCCCAGAGACACGCTGAGCAGTTTGAGTGCGAAGTTTCGGAACACCCGTCCGAAGATTACCTCGCCTATGATAACGGCGGCCAGGCCTATAACTATGGCGCCCTGGCCCATTTTCACGTCCGCAAAACCCTGGTACTGGCTGAGCAGAGCTCCCGCCAGGGCAACCAGGCCATTCGAGAGCATGAGCCCCAGTATCTTATTAAAATTGGTATTTATACCCTGAGCGCGGGCCATGTTCTCGTTGGAGCCTGTAGCCCTGAGAGAACAGCCCAGCTCCGTACCGAAGAACCAGTACAGCGCTGCTATAAGCAGCACCACAGCCGCACACAGAGGAATGAGCGGGTTGGTGAAGTCCATGGCACGCACATAGCGCTGGGACACCAGCAGGCTGTATTTATCCACGCTGAGTGCCTGGTTTGCCATGCCCATTATCCGCAGATTGACGGAGTATAAGGAGAGCTGAGTAAGTATTCCAGCCAGTATGGCGGGTATGCCGCAGGCCGTATGCAGAAAGCCGGTGACCATGCCGGCCAGCATACCGGCAAGAAAGGCACATATCAGCGCTGTCCACACATCGCAGCCGCCGCGTATGAGCATAACCGCCACGGCGCCGCCGGTGGCTATGGAACCGTCCACCGTAAGGTCGGCCACGTCCAGCACTCGGAAGGTGATGTAAACGCCTATGGCCATTATTCCCCATATCAGTCCCTGAGCAACGGCGCCGGGCATGGAGTTAAGCAAAGCGGTCAGAAAATTCATTAGTATTCCCCCGTGTCTCTAAAAAATATAAAAACAGCCGAAAGAGGAAAAGGGATATTCCATCCCTTTTCCTCGCATTTCTCAGAAAAATTCCTTATTCGGCAATAGCCTCGTAGCCCTCGGGAGCGGCTATTTTAAGAGTCTCGCAGTTTGCTGCATTGTACTTTTTGGTGACGTTGGGAGCGAACTCAACAGGCATGGTGGAAACATCCGCGCCCTCGGCCAGGATCTGAGCGGCCATCTCGCCTGTGGTGTAGCCCAGCTCATAGTAGTCGATGGAGAGGGTTGCCACACCGCAGCCCTTGCAGATACCTTCCTCGCCGGCAATCACGGGAACTCCGGCAGGCAGCACCACGTTCGCAATGGCCTCGGTGTTGGATGCGGCGGTGTTGTCTGTGGGAATGTAGATGACATCGCTGGCATCGCACGCCGCCTGAGTTACGGAAGCAACGTCGTTGGTATCGGTGAAGGCGAAGTTGGTGCAGGTGTATCCCATATCTGTAAGGTAGCCGGTGATGGTATCAATCTGATACACGGAGTTGGGCTCGCCGGAGCAGTAGAGCATACCTATGTTTTTGGCCTCCGGAAACAGTTCCTTTATCATAGCGGCCTGCTGGTCCAGAGGAGCCAGGTCGGAAGTACCGGAAATGTTGCCGCCAACGGTGCCGTTCCAATCACTTATCTCAAGCGCGGTAGCGTAATCTGTAACTGAAGTGCCCAGCACCGGGATATCGGCGGTAGCGGAAGCCGCGGCCTGGAGAGGCGCGGTTGCGTTGGCCAGGATAAGGTCAACTCCATCAGATACGAAGCCGTTTATAATGGTAGAGCATGTGGGCGCATCGCCGGAGGCGTTGCCCTCTTTGAACTCCACAGCGCCGCCCAGCTTCTCGGTCAGCGCGTCCTTGAAGCCCTGGGTTGCAGCGTCCAGAGCATCGTGCTGAACCAGCTGGCAAATGCCCACCACATAGGTTTCAGCGGGAGTCTCCTGCGAGGGCGTATCAGTAGCGGGAGCTGTTGACTCGGGAGCCGCGGATTCCGGAGCTGAGGATTCGGCGGGGCCACCGCAGGCGGTGAGGGTCAGCGCAAGTGCGCAGGCCATCATAACGGACATAAGCTTTGACAGTCTTTTCATTTTGTTTACCTCCAGTTTCGCTTTGTCGCTTTTAATCGCTAAATTATTTTGGAATCATGTGGCTAATTATAGCACCATATGTACAAATGTCAATATGTTTTTTTCACAATTCCACTAGTTTTTTGAGTCGAAATCTTTCTTGTAAACGCCGCACGCGGATGCTATACTGAAAGCAACAAATATAAAATTACCGGAGGAATCAGACATGACCTATTCCGAGCTTATTAAAACCGCCCGCGAAAATCTGGGCACGAGCTGCAAGGCCTGCGAGATATGCAACGGCCGCGCCTGCCGCAACCGCATACCCGGTCCCGGAGCCAACGGCGTGGGCGATACTGCCATACGCAACTATGATAAGTGGCAGGATTTCCGCCTTTCCATGGACACCATCTGTGAAAACAAGCCCGTGGACACAAGCTGCACCCTCTTCGGCAAAACTTTTTCCTATCCCTTCTTCGCCGGCCCCGTGGGCGCGGTGAACCTGCACTACAGCGACATGCTGGACGATGTACGCTACAACGACATCCTGGTCTCCGCCTGCGCCGAGGCAGGCATAGCCGCTTTCACCGGGGACGGCACCGACGCCCGGGTGATGCAGGCCGCTACCGCCGCCATCTCCAAGGCCGGCGGCATGGGCATACCAACTGTAAAGCCCTGGAATATTGAGACCATCCGTGATAAGATGGAGATGGTACATCAAAGCGGCACCTTTGCCGTGGCAATGGACATAGACGCGGCGGGCCTCCCCTTCCTGAAAAACCTGCAGCCCCCTGCCGGCAGCAAGACCGTTGAGGAGCTGCGCGAGATTATCGGCATGGCAGGTATGCCCTTTATTGTAAAGGGTATAATGACCGTTCAGGGTGCGCTGAAAGCTCTGGATGCCGGTGCAGACGCAATAGTAGTGTCCAACCACGGGGGCCGGGTGCTTGACCAGTGTCCCGCCACCGCAGAGGTGCTGGAGGAGATAGCCATGGCTGTGGACGGCAGAATGAAGGTCCTGGTGGACGGCGGCCTGCGCACCGGCGCAGATGTAATGAAAGCTCTCGCCCTTGGTGCAGACGGCGTGCTTATAGCCCGCCCCTTCGTCACAGGAGTGTACGGCGGCGGAGCCGAGGGTGTGCGCTGCGTAATCGACAAGCTGGGCGCGGAACTGAAGGCCGCCATGGCCATGTGCGGCGCCCACAGTCTGGCTGATATAAACCGGGATATGGTGCGCAGATATTGAAATGGAAATATATCAAATAGGCACGGCGCTCATCCCCGGCGGCGGAGCTTCCGGCCCCAGGGTGGCTGTGCTCACTACCGATGAGCTGTCCGGGGAAATGCCCGGCTGGATAAAGGAGGCCCGGCTGCAGAGTCCCAGGGGCGCACGCTACTGCAAGGCTGAAATACGCCGCGACCATGTGGCGCTCACCATCGCCGCTCCGCCCCGGAGAGGCAACGCGGCCATAACTTTCACCTGCTCCGTCTATCCGGACGCTTTGCTGTTCGTGGACGACGGCGGCACGGTCTGCAGCTATCTGCACCGCATAGCCAGCGAGCGCAGCTGGAAGGAGCCGGGCTGCGGGCGGCTGCTTTATGATGTGCTGGAGCTGCTCATAGCCGGTGACGCCCGTATGCTTGAGGAGCAGGAGGACAAGCTGGTTAAGTTGGAAAACAGCGTGCTCAGCGGCTCATTGGAGAGCTTCAGCCGCAAGCTTATGCTGCTGCGTAAGGAGCTGAGCCATCTCTACCGCTACTACAATCAGCTCTGCGGCGCCATATGCGAGCTTGAGGAGGACGAAAACAGTCTGTTCACTCAAAACGAGCTGCGTCTCTTCAGGCTGTGCGGCCACAGAGCCGAGCGCCTGCGGGACGAGTGCCAGCTGCTGCGGGAATACTGCATACAGGTGCGCGAGCTGTTTCAGTCGGAAAACGACCTGAGACAAAACCGCATCATGTGCATACTGACCATAGTCACCTCTGTGTTTATGCCTCTCACTCTGCTTACAGGCTGGTACGGCATGAACTTTAAGAACATGCCCGAGCTGAGCTGGCAATACGGCTATCCCGCCGTGATTGCCGCCGGAGCCATAATAGTCATCCTGTGTCTGTGGATATGCAAAAAGAAAAAATTCTGGTAAAAAGCACCGTCCCAGGTCGAAATTGACCCGGGACGGTGCTTTTCATCATTGTGTTGTCATTCGAAAAACGGCGCAGGTTCTTGCAGTTTATATGTGCAGGCCGACACCAGTATTAACGCAACCAGCGACACACAGCTGCCCACTATGGCCTCGCTGACGCCGCCGGGATTATGCAGAATACCGCTCCACACCAGAGCGCTGGCAAGACCGGACAGCATACCGGCTATCATGCCCTGCTTTGTAGCCCGTCTGGAAAACAGCGCCGCCAGGCAGGGCACGGCTATGGCCGCAGAAAACAGGGTGAGCGACAGCATAAACGCCTGAAAAATATTCTGAAAGTTTAGTGCAAATACCAAAGCGCCTGCTCCTACCAGCCCTACAGACCAGCGGCTGAGGCGGATAAGCCCATCATGGCTAATGCCGGGGCGTATTCTGCCTATAACGTCGCAGGCCACGGTCTGGGCGGCCAAAATGAGATAGCTGTCCGTAGTGGACATGATAACAGCCACCACCGCCGCTACGGTAAGAGCGTGCACCATGGGAGGCATAAGGTCCCGTGTGAGCAGGAGCAGCACCATCTCGTGGGATACATTGTCGGGAATCTCGGTATAGATGACCGCAGCCAGTATACCCACCAGCACCACCATGGCGCTGTAGAAAATAATTATTATATTTCCACCTATTGCGCCGCGCTGGGCGGATTTTGAGGACGAGGCGGAAAACGCCCGCTGCCAATAGGGCGGGCCCGCCACAAAATACAAAAACGACGTGAAAGCATAGCCGAACATTGAGCCGTCCAGCTTCAAATCAAAATAGCTTGGAGGCAGAACCTCTATAGCTGCGGCAAGCCCTCCGGCTTTGGCCAGCGTAGCCACGGGCAGCAGCACGCCTATAATCGCCAGAAGCAGCAGTCCCTGCACCACGTCCGTGTAGGCCACACCGTACATTCCGGACAGGCAGGTATAGAAGATAACAACTACTGTGCTTATCACCAGCGCCGTAGAATATGTAATGCCAAGGGGCTGAAAAATCATTTCAAGCACGCTGGATGAGGCTATCATCTGCGTACCGGTGGTTCCTATCATCGTCCAGGCAATAATGACCGAGGCAATCAGCGCAGGCCACTTGCCGTATCTTTTGAAAAACAGGTCTGGGATGGAAGCTATACCGTATTCCGCTCCTATTTTTCTTATCCGTCCTGAAAAAGCTGAGAAAACAAAGAACGCCGCAAAAGTGCCCAGAGTAGGCGCTATAGCGGATACGCCGTTCTCATATGCCAGGCCTGCCTTGCCCAGAGTCGCAGAGGCGCCTATCCATGTCGCCGCAAAGGTCAGCATCACAACGGGTGTAGGCAGCTGGCGTCCGGACAGGAAATAGCCGTCCTTATCGCTCGCCTTGTCCTTAAACGCCATGCCTATTGCCAGCATGACTACCATATATACAGCAACGGTTCCCAAAACCAAATACATATCAGACCTCCTGTTTCTGTGCGGTGGCTGCCCTCTCCATTATTGCGGCCACACCCACGGATGTGCGCACGTCCGTGGGCGGGCCTGATGTATTTAGGAGAGGGAATCGTATCGAATTAGTGCGCGGGGGTCTTTACACGGCTGTTTCCTTAGCCGCGTTCTTTTTTCCCAGGTAGCGGATAACCAGAGTTACCAGTATGGCCAGCACCGCAAATACTACCATGTATATGAAGATATACTTGTATCCCGCGGCTCCTGGATACTTATCCAGCTTGTCGCCAATGAGCAGGTTCATAAAGGTATCAGGCAGATAGCCTACAACAGAGATGATACCGGTTGCGGTTGCAGTCATGCCCAGAGGCACGCCTGCCTCGCTCATGGTGGCGTAGTACACGCCGCGCAGAGAGTACATGGCTGCTGCAAACACCAGAACCGCGGTGATGCAGACCATGACATAGGCGGGCTGGCTGGGTATGAACAGCAGAATGGCAGTAAGTGCAATTTCAGCAACCAGCAGAACAAGCGTGGGCGTGGTGTACTTGGTAGCCTTATCGGAAATCTTGCCTATAACGGGAGCTGCAAACAGGCCTATACCATAGCTGCGGATTGTTGCAACCACGCCGGCGGTTACTGCGGTCATACCCATCACGTCGTTCAGATATCCGGTGGTGTACTCAGAGGCAACCTGCACGCTGTAAGCAAAGCAGACCAGCAGAGACACCAGCCACACACCGGGTACCTTCAGCACATTGATATAGTCCTGAAGGGTGGCGTGCTTTTTGCCGTCCTCCATGCCGGAGCCGCCGGGTACCAGGAACCAGATGGCAACTGCCATAACCATGTAAACTGCGCCGTAGAGGATAAGAACACTTGCCAGGGGCTTGTCCATACTGGTCTCCAGCTTGGCAAGCAGGCCCAGGGCGATGAAGTTGATAACCAGAGATGCCGCGGCACGGATGCCCTCGCTGTAACCAAAGGCCGCGCCCTGGCCGTTGCTTCCGCCAAACATACGGACGGCCTTGACAAAGGCACACCAGAAAATGACGTTTACAAAAGCCAGCAGAAAATAAATGCCATAGAGTATAGCCATGCTGGGAATCATAGCGTAGATGAAGGTAAGCACAGCCTCACCGGCCAGGGAGAACACCAGCATTTTTCGGTTGTCGAACCGGTCAACCAGAATACCGCCGGGGATATAAATGGCGGTCTTGGTCAGGGAATACACGCTCATCAGCGCCGCCACCTCGGTATTGGTAATTCCGAAGGCGTCAATCATGGGGTTATAGAAAACTGACTTGAGATAGGGCACGCGATAAATGAGTCCGGCTGCGATGGTAAGTACGATGAATCCAATCCACTTGTTGAACTTTTTGTTTTCCATTGTAGCTCCTCCCTTTATTCACTTTTCAGTCTTCCGGCTTTCCGTATGCCGGCTCAGACCTTTTTCACCATCAGGGCGTCGGCTATATTCACGCCCATACCCTCCTGGTGGACAAACACGGGGTTGATATCCAGCTCCAGAAGGCTGTCCTTGTTTGCGGCGGCAAAATCGGAAATCTGCACAAGCAGTTCCGCCAAAGCTTCCACATCGCATTTGGCGCTGCCCCGGTATCCGCACAGCATCTTATAGCCCTTGAGCGCCTTTATCATCTCCAGAGCCTCCTGCTTGTTCAAGGGCGCGGGATACAGGCTCACATCCTTGAAAACCTCCACGAAAACGCCGCCCAGACCGCAGAGTATCATGGGTCCGAACTGGGGATCGTTATTCACGCCCACTATGACCTCTACGCCCTTGGGCAGCATCTGCTCCACCAGCACGCCGTTTATGCGTGCGCCGGGTGCGTTTTTCTTCGCGTTTTCAAGCAGCTCGTTATATGCCTCGCGCAGCTCTTCGGCACTCTGAAGATTCAGCTTAACGCCGCCGATATCGCTCTTGTGCAGGATATCGGGGGACTCAATTTTGGCAACCACAGGGTATTTTGCCTCGGCAGCAGCCTTTTCCAGCTGCTCAGTACTGTTTACCACCACGGAGAAGGGCACCTTCACGCCAAATTTCTCCAGCTCCTTCTTGCTGGCGAATTCACTGAGAGCTGTGCGCTCTCCGTCGTTCCTGCCGGGTATAGCCAGGCTCATGCTGCGCTTGGAGCAGTCGTACTGCACGAAGTCCTTCAGATATCTGAGCAGCTTGAAGCCCTCGCTGGCAGCGGGGATAAGGGGAACTCCGGCGCTCTCCAGCTTTTCACGGATAATGCCGTCCCTGGAGGAGTTGAAGAAGTTCATAAGGCCCACGGGCTTGCGGCGTTCATTGGCCGCCATAACCATACCATCGGACATGGGATATATAACATCGGTGGTCTTGTGCTTTGGCAGCACAGTCTGGCCGCACAGCACCATGCCGATATTGGGGTCGTCCATAATAGTGCGGATGACCTCGGCGTACTTTTCACCGTCGTGAGCCAGAGTGGCTGTCATATCCAGCGGGTTCGCGGGGCTGGCGTAGTCGGGGAGCAGGGCGCGCAGCCTCTCCAAAGTTTCATCTGTGAAGTCGGGGAAATCTATGCCCATGGCAGCGCCCATATCGGCGCAGACGCCAGTCTCGCCGCCGGAGAGACACATTGCTGAAAAGCCTGTGTTGGCCGGCAGCATCGGCAAGGTGCTCAGCAGATGGCAGGTCTGCACCAGTTCCTCGATATCATCCACACGGATGATGCCGAACTTTTTGCATACGGCGTCAAAGGATTTATCGGAGCCGGAGAGGCTGCCGGTGTGAGACGAGGCCACCCGGCTGCCCTTTGCGCTGCGTCCCACCTTTAGTATAACTATGGGCTTGCGCTTTTCGGCGGCACGGCGCAGGACGGAGACGAATTTTTCCGGATCCTTTATTCCCTCCATATATAAGCCGATGACCTTGGTTCCCTCATCATCGATGAGATAATCCATATAGTCCTCAATAAGCAGACAGGTGCTGTTGCCGCTGGATATGAGATAGGAAAATCCCATATATTCCACCTGGGTCATGTTCAGGCATATCTTTCCTGACTGGGAAATGATGGCGATGCCGCCTTTTTTGACCTGATCGAACAGCATACCAAAGGGATACACGCCCTCATTGGCGTTTATGAAGCCGGCGCAGTTAACGCCCATAACAGCCATGTCCAGACGGGCAGCCAGTTCGCGGAGCTTCTGCTCCTCGGCCTTGTCGCCGGTCTCGCCGTAGCCGCTGGCGTATATTACCGCAGCGCCGCAGCCGCATTTGGCGGCATCCTCCAGAGCCTCGGCTACAAGGTTCTTATTCAGAATGATGACGCACAGGTCCACCTGCTCAGGCAGCTCTGAAATATGCTTGTAGCACGCCTTGCCCAGCACTTCCTCCCGGCGGGGATTAATGAAGTAAATATGTTCATCTCCTGCGGAGCGCAGCAGGTTTGTGCAGGTGGCCCGGCCAAAGCCTGGCTTATCGTTGGCTCCGATAACCGCTATGCTCCTGGGGCTGAGGAGCTTAGAAATATCCATATGCTCAGCTCTCCTTTTTCACAGCGTCATAGCCGGCGTTGAATACCGCAATATTGGAGGTGTTGTCGCCCTTTTTGAAATAGCTGGAGATACCGGCGGTGAGAGCCTCACGCGAAAGTATATCGCTGGCGGCCACCGCGGCGCCCAGAACGCAGATATTTGCGCTGCGCGGATTGCCCATCTCCTGAGCCATCTCGCTGACGGGGATCATATATATGTTCACGCCCTCCAGCTCAGGAGCCTCGTGGACTATTGAGCTGTTGACTATAATGTGTCCGCCCTTCTTGACCTGCTTGGCGAACTTAGCCAGCGAGGGACCGTTCATTGCAGCCAGCACATCTATGCGCTTGGCAAAGGGGCTGGGAATTTCCTCGTCGCCAACCTTAACTGTGCAGTTGGCGGTGCCGCCGCGCATTTCGGAGCCATAGGAGGGTATCCATGTTACTTCCTTTCCGTTTTCGGCGCCGGTATGCGCCAGCAGCATCCCGGCGGTAAGCACGCCCTGTCCGCCAAATCCGGCAAATACAAATTCAGTATACATTATTTTGCACCTCCTACCTGTACTTCGCCAACGGGATAGTAGGCAAGGACTTCATCCTCTATGCGTTTGTTTGCCTGCTCGGGGGACAGATGCCAGTTGGTGGGGCAGGGAGAAATAATCTCTACACAGCTGTATCCCGCGCCGGCTATCTGAGCCTCAAAGGCCTTTTTAATGTACTGCTTGGCTTTGAGTATGTGCTTTGCGTCATGCACGGAGCCGCGGGCCAGGTAGGCCACATTCTCAAACTGGCTGAGTATTTTCATGATATCCACAGGCAGGCCGTTGGCCTCCACAGTACGGCCCTTTATAGATGTGGTGGTCTTTTGCCCCAGCATGGTGGTGGGAGAGGTCTGACCGCCGGTCATGCCGTAAACGCCGTTGTTTACTATAATCTGGGTGATGTGCTCATTTCTCTGGGCGCTGTAGCAGGTCTCGGAAAAGCCAATGGACATTGCGTCGCCGTCGCCCTGATAGGTAAATACCAGATTTCCGGAACGCACGCGCTTTATGCCCGCGGCGCAGGCGGCGCCTCTGCCGTGGGGAGCCTGAAGCAGGTCAGTAGCCAGAGTGCGGTTTGTAAGGCAGGCGCAGCCCACCGCCAGAACGCCTATAGCGTCGTCGGCGCGGCCCAGCTCCTCAAGGACCTCGGCCACAAGGCGCACCACTATGCCGTGTCCGCAGCCGGGACAAAAGCTGTTGGCGCCATAAATTGTTTTGGGTGCTGTCTTGGTCATTGCCATCTCAGAAAGCCTCCTTTTCCGTGCCTGCGAGTATCGACTTTACCTTCTCAACAAGCTCCTCGCTGTCGGCCACAACGCGTCCGGTGGGGTTGCTGAACACGGGAGTACCCTGTGCGTAGAGGGCCACATCCTCAACCAGCTGTCCCAGAGCGTTCATCTCCACGGTCATATAGCCGCGGATATGTCCGTTATATTTCTTCATCGCCTTCTCGGGGAAGGGCCACAGGGTAATCGGACGGAGCAGGCCAAGACGTATGCCCTGCTCCCGTGCCATGGACACAGCCTCCTTGCACATACGGGAGCTGATGCCGTAGGACACCAGGATTACCTCTGCATCCTCGCAGCGGACCTCCTCCCACCTCTGCTCGTTTTCCCACATGGTGCGGTATCTCTCACGGAAGTGCGGGTCATATTCGTCAAATGCAAAATCATAATAAATGCGGTCGGTCATCTTGCGGCCTATAGGATGCTTTTCGTCGCGGCCCTTCAGAGTCCAGTCGAACTTATTTATGTCGTTCTCACGGAACTCAGGCAGCTCAACGGTGGCGCACATCTGGCCTATGGCAGCGTCGGAGAGGACAATAACGGGAGTGCGGTACTCCTCGGCCTTATCAAAAGCCATAGCTACAAAATCCGCGTTTTCCTGTACGGACGCGGGTGCGTAGACAGGGGCATGATATCCGCCGTGTCCGCCGCCCTTGGTGGCCTGGAAATAGTCGCCCTGACCCAGGACCACGTTGCCCAGGCCTATGCCGTAACGCATAACGTCCACTATGACGGCAGGCAGCTCTATGGAAGCCAGATAGGATATACCCTCCTGCTTAAGGGAGAAGCCCGGTCCGGAGGAGCTGGTAAGGGCGCGCTCACCTGCGGCTGCGGCGCCGAGAACCATATTTATTCCCGCAAGCTCCGACTCGGTCTGCACAAACTGTCCGCCCACCTCAGGCAGACGCCAGGCCAGATACTCCAGTATCTCGGTCTGAGGGGTGATGGGATATCCGGCGAAGAACCGGCAGCCGGCCCGGACAGCGGCCTCGGCCAGGGCGTTGTTGCCCTTCATCAGTTGTTTCATGGTCTGTCTCCTCCTCAATCAGCGATGCTGAACACATAGTCGGGGCAAACGGTGTAGCACATACCGCAGCCGATGCACTTTTCTTCTTCTACTGCCACAACGCGATAGCCCTTGGCGTTCATCTCGTCGGACAGCGTGAGCGCATCCTGCTTGCAGGCGCGCATACAGTTGCCGCACGCCTTGCAGTTTTCGGTTTTAAGTGTAATCTTGCTCATAGCTGAAACTCCCCCTTTTAAAACTCGGGCTCGTCCTGGATAGTTGGCTCAAATATCTCCATGGCAATCTCACGCTGGAATCTGCCCTGCTCCTTTGCCATGGTGAAGAGCTTGGCCACGTTGCTGCGGCAGATATGCTCAATATCGTTTATGACGGACTCAACGGTGGGCTCGATAAGGCCGAAGGTGATGGTATAGAAGAAACGGACGGCGCCCAGGTTTGCGATGAAGTCGGGGACAACGGCAATACCCTTTTCCTTAAGAACAGGGTCGGCGGAGGCAGCAACGGGGATGTTTGCACCCTCGCAGATGAGCCTGGCCTTCACCTGGCCTACATTGTCTCCGTTAATAACATCTTCAAGAGCAACGGGAACCAGAATGTCACATTCGCAGCCCAGCCACTCGGTATTTGGCATAACGCTCCATGCGGGGTCAAACTTGCTCTGGTCCATCTCGCCTCTGGGCTTTACGTTTGCCGCTATGCTGGGCACATCCAGTCCGTCCTCACAGTAGACGAATACGTTGGCATCTGCGATACCGACTATCTTGTATCCCAGAGCGTGCAGCTTCATGCAGCAGCTGCGTCCCACGCAGCCGAAGCCCTGCACCACCACTTTTGCGCCGGGAGCGCCGCCCAGCTGCTTCCAGCCCTCGTCGGCTGAGAAGGCCACGCCATAGCCTGTGTCAACATCGCCCAACGCAAGACCATCGCACTTGCTGGCCAGGAGCTTACGGACGTTCTGCTGACCCTCGACTATCATCGGATTGGCACGCATGCTCTTGGACTGGGGACGGCCCATTCCAAGCTCGTCAAAGATTCCGTATACGTCCTCATATTTGGTGCCCAGGTCGGAGCCCATGGACAGGCCGATGTCTATGTAAGGGCGCATGGCTATAATAAAGCGGCGGAGGACATCGTAGGCGTCGTGCGCCTTGTAGTCATAGGCGATGCCGGCCTTGGCGCCGCCCTGCCACACGTTCTCGCAGGCCTGGCGCTTGTACGCCATAGCCTCTGCCAAGCGGATAACCTCATCCTTGGTAACGGTGGGATGCATACGGATTCCGCCGCCGGAATAGCCCTTCACAAAGTTGAAGATACACAGCCAGCCCTTGGCCGTAGTCTTGTTGTCGTTCCACTCAATGGTGATATAAGGCTTCATGATGATTAGTCCTCCTAAAAATATTTTATTGATTTCAACAAATCATTTGTTAACTATGTTCCTGCAGGGCTTGCCCTCCAGTATATCCAGAGCGTTCTCCAGCGCTACTGACATCATATTTTCCAGGGCCTCATTGGTGTTTGCACCAATGTGCGCGGTTATTATCACATTGGGCAGCTGAATAAGCGGCATATCAGCCGGAGGAGGCTCCGGAATGGTTGTGTCCGCTCCGTATGCTCTCAGTTTTCCGTTTATGAGCGCCTCATAAAGGGCGTCATGGTCAACCAAGCCGCCGCGGGCGGTATTTATGAGTATGGCTCCGTCCTTCATCTTGGCTATCGTATCGGAATTTATGATATTTTCCGTACCTGGCATCAGCGGCAGATGCAGAGTCACCACATCGCTCACAGCCAGCAGCTCGTCCATCTCCACCACTCGGATGTTGTTTTTTGCGCAGTAGCCGGCGTCAATATAGGGGTCGTAAGCCACAACGTTCATGCCGAAGCCCTGGCAGCGCTGTGCGTCCCGCTTTCCTATTGCCCCCATACCCATAACTCCCACGGTTTTACCCGTCAGAGCCATTCCTCTGGTTCCGTTTGTCCATTTTCCGGCCTTGCAGTCCGCGGCATTGGGATATATACCCCGCGCACAGGCGACCATAAGGCCCACGGCCAGGTCGGCCACAGAGTCGCTGTTGGTGCCAGGGGCATTGCAGACGTCTATCCCCTTTTTGCGTGCGTAGACCGCATCCACCCTGTCATAACCCACAGCCGGGCGTGAGATAACCTTCAGCGAAGGCGGAAAACGGTCCAGCAGCTCAGGCATTATGAAGTCCGTGCCGCTTATAAGCGCGTCTGCTCCCTGGATAAACTCCAGCAGCTCCTCACCGCTCAGATTGACTTTCTCGCTCAGCTCCACCTGAGCGGTTTCTATGGCCCGCCGCCATGTGGGATGGTCCTCCGGCAGCTTCGCATAGTGGCATGTAATGGCAATCCTCAAACCTTTTTCCTCCTTTTCTTTTCCCAAAATGTACGCCATACATTGACATTGCATTAACAATCTTAAGATTTTGAATTTTTTGTAGACAGATGATATTTTTTGTAGTACGCTATCTATATGCACAAAAACATTTGTGTTTTTATTAACGGTTTAGTATGTATTTCCCTTGCTTGAATCCGAGTATAGGCATATTATGTTAAAAATGCAAGCCAAATACCGACTTTTTTAGTGACAACCGCAAACTTTACCAGTTAGTGTCTACATCGTATTTTCCTGTGTCTATGTGAAAAAAGCCACAATTTTTCGTGCCGATGTCCGCGCATGAAGGACATCGGCATAAAAGAACGGAGATGTCATATGAACAGATTTATTCCTGAATACCGAGGCCGCCTGGTGATAAACGAGGAGAAAAAACGCGAATATTTCTATCTTTACCAGCAATCCGAGGGCCAGCCTGAGACCTTTGTATGCGTGCAGCGGGACGAGTCTGCAATAGGCCAGCATTTTCTGGATTTCATCCGTCTCAACAGCCTGTACCTGCCTGGTATTTTAGAGCGTTTTCAATCTCTTTACGACCACTACTTCTTTTGCTCCTTCGATGACTCCAAGCAGGTACAGCAGGCCTATGAATCCGTGCTGAGCATCTATCACGAGGTGGCGGAGCTGCATCTTTTTTGGAAGCCCGTGCTGTTTGGCGGGCAGCTGCTGCGGGACTTTCAATGGTACGGCTTTTATCTCTGCAAAGCCTATCTGCAGGAGGATGATAATTGTTTCTCACACAACGACACACCCGAGCGGCTTGAGCATCATTGGAGCACGGCGCTCAAGTCCTGGGCATATGAAATAAAGTTCCTGCATGGCTATTTGACTCTGTCGGATTCCTTTCAGCACGCCGTTTCATTCTGCCTGGACGCCGATCATCCGGCGGAACTGCGCGGTCTTTCCGCCGCAAAAAGGCTTTATATTTACCAAATGCACTTTGACAGCGTGTTTCTGAAGGGGCCGCCAATACGCGCCAACTACCGTGTTTCCACCAGCGCGGATGATGAAACCGTGGGCTTCAGCTATCATGTAAACGACCTGGACACCATGGGAGACGCCAGCATCCCCAGCCTTGTTATCAATAATCTGAACTATTATGAGATAGCGACCACCAGAAATCACGCTCTGGATCTGGCTGCGCTGGCCAAAAAATACAGAGACTGCGAGTGCACAGGCGTATCAATTTTGGAGCTTCTGAGCATGCCTCAGATTCACTCCGTCTGCGTATACAGCTTCCGCACGCTTATGCGAACCAATACCAAGGTGCGCCGCTGCAAAAACTGCGGCATATACTTTGCGCCGCTCAATCGCAGCGACGAGCTTTACTGCCGAAAGCTCCAGTCTAACGGAAAGCCCTGCTCTGAATCGGACTATGAATCCCGCATCAGTTCCGACAACCTGCTGCGCATATACCGCACCGCATACAAAACCCGCAATGCCCGCAAGCAGCGGAACCTCCGCAACAAACACAACGCCGACTATGAGTTCCGCCGCTGGGTCGCCTATGCCCGCCAGCAGCTGCATCTGGCTCAGGATGCGCACACAGGCAGCGCAGAATTCAAGGGAATACTGGACGGCGATGTACCGGACAGCTTCGTATTTGACGAATAAAAAATCACCCCTGCAGCGGCATATTGCCGGTGCAGGGGTGAAGTCAGCTCTTTTTTTCTACTGTGTTGGCGAGATACGCAAAGCCCTTCTCCGCATCCCGGACTTTTACGCGGTGGGTAAACACGCTGTCTCCAAACAGAGACTGTGACACGCCGTCAACCGTGAGGGTGACTGTGCCGTCGCCGTTATCAAGCAGTTCTGTCACCTCCGGAAACACGTCCGAAAAGCGCGGATTAAGTGTAGATACCGTCCAAACCGTATAGTTTTCTCCGTCAAAGCCGGCAGCGGCTCGCAGCTGCTCCGCCGTCATGTCCAGCAGAGGCAGCATTATGGCCTCGTATTCCGCCGCAGGCACCAGAGCTCGTGTCTCCGTCCCGGCCTGAGGGTAGGGTGAATCGTAGTAAAACAGGTCCTTGCCGTAATAAACGGAATATGCGCACGGGAACAGCCCCGCAAAATTCAGCCCTGTCCAGTTTCCATCGCTCCAGTTGGAGAGGAAAAAGCCGTCGGTGCCGTAGCCCAGAGGCTCTATATACTTCTCACAGGCTTCGCGCAGCTGTGCGTCCATGGGCTTTATGCGGTAGACCAGAGTCGGCTCCTCCCAGCCGTCGTGGTTGCCGCCCTGGGGATTGTCAGGCATGACGCGCATCAGGAAGAGCCAGCCCTTTTCGGTATATTTGAAGCGCTCCAGCTCATAGCTTTTCTCCCAGGTCACGGCAGCCTGGCCGTTCACGTCGGCCACGCGCACCGAGGCTATATCCGTCCGGCTCAGGGTGACGGCCTCGAAGCCACCGTCCCCGTGCAGCACCAGAAAGCGCACCTCATCGCCGCCCTCACCCTTCAGGAAGCCGTCCACCTGCTGCCAGTTCACCATGTCGTATCTGTGCTTTGCATCCACAGCGCACCAGCCCATACCCTCAAGCTTTTCAAGATAGGCCTCCGTTTCGCCGCGCACATCGGCACAGGCCTCGTACAGCTCCAGCAGCCCGGCGTTTGGGTCTGTTTTTATGTCCTTCTCCGCCTTGCCGGAACAGGCGCTCAGCAGACAGAGGCAAAGCATCAGCAGGATAGGTTTTTTCATTAAATCCCTCCTTCGCCTGTTATCCTGAGACGAAGCTGCGCCGGAAAATGTTCCCAAATATCAAACGGAGAAAGAGCCGTGCTCTTTCTCCGTTTTTATCATACATTGTCGGGGATATTCCGTATTATGCGCCGGTTTATGCGCACCAGCATCAGGCTGGTTACCAGCACACTCATAATTTCCGCTATCGGGATGGCCCACCACACGGCGTCCAGATTGCCTGTGAGGGACAGGAGATAGGCAGCGGGCAGCAGCACCACTATCTGACGGCAGAAAGACACTATCATGCTGTATACTCCATTGCCAAGGGCCTGAAAAATACTTCCGGAGGCTATACAGAAGCCCGCAAACACATAGCTCAGGCTTGCCACTCTCAGGGCCACGCGGCCTATGGAGAGCATGTTTTCGCCGGCATCGAACATAAGCAGCAGCTCATCCGGGAAGAGCTGGAACAGCGCCAGGCCCATAAGCATCATTATGGTGGCATACATTATACCCAGCTTTGCGGTTTTGATTATGCGGCTGCGCTTGCCCGCGCCGTAGTTGAAGGCAATGATGGGCACCATGCCGTTATTCAGTCCCAGCACAGGCATGAAGAACATACTCTGAATTTTGAAGTATATGCCGAATACTGCAGCGGCAGTCTCGGTAAATCCGATGAGTATGATATTCATGCAGTAGTTCATAACCGAGCCTATGGACTGCATGATTATTGACGGCAGACCCACAGCGTAAATGCGGCGGATGATGGCCATGTCCGGCTTAAGGATATTTTTAAGACGTATATTTATCTCCTTGTTGAAGCGGATATTTATCGCAATAGCGGCAACACCGCCCACTATCTGGCCTATAACCGTGGCTGCCGCCGCTCCTGCAATGCCCATGGCGGGAGCGCCGAAATAGCCGAATATCAGTATAGGGTCAAGGATTATATTGAGTATGGCGCCGATGCCCTGTGTTATCATTGAGAGTACAGTTCGGCCCGTGGCCTGCAGCAGCTTCTCACCCACCAGCTGGGCATATACTCCCACAGAGAAGCAGCAGCATATCTGCAGATACACGGTACCCATCTCCACTATCTCCGGAGTCTTTGCCTGACTGGCAAAAAACGGACGTGCGGCAAATATTCCCACCACCAGAAAGACCAAAAAGTTCATAGCGGCTATAAAAATACCGCTGCCCGCGGCCTTGTCCACGGTGCGCTGATCCTTTTCACCCAGCGCACGGGAGAGCACGGCATTCATACCCACGCCCGCGCCTGTGCCCAGCGCTATAAGTATCATCTGTACGGGAAAGGCCAGAGAAACCGCCGTAAGTGCGTTTTCCGACAGGCGGCTGACGAAAATACTGTCGACAACGTTATACATTCCCTGTACCAGCATGGAGACTATCATAGGCCAGGCCATGCCTACCAGAAGTTTATTTACAGGCATAACGCCCATCTTATTTTCCTGTGTGTTCTCTATTCTTTCCATATAACTCCTCGCATAAGCTCACATAAAAATATCGGGCTGTAAAGCCCGAGCACACTCTCATACATGTAAATCATACCACAAGACACGGGCGAAAAGCAAGAAAAACCTTCGCATCAAGGCTCTTTTGACAGAAAAAATCGCCTGAATATTAGTTTCCGACATGACACCCGCAGAATTTATTTTACATAATATATTATTATGTTGTATTTTTTGTTTTTTAAGATTACATAATATTATATTTAATATATTATGTATATTTATCTGTCATATTAATTTACATAATATAATAAATATGTAAATTATCAATTCGTATTCCACCAAATTTTATTTTACATAATTAATTAATTTATTAAATTATGACTACCATTTTAAGCTGTATTATTAACATAATATAAATTATGTATCTTCTTCTGTTATTTATTTGCAACCCGGCAGAAGGCAGAAAAAAGCAGCCCGGAAAGCGTTCTCCGGACTGCTCTGTTATCTGGTTTTCAGCATCGCTCAGGATGCTTTGCGCATCTCCCTCAGGGTCTTTCTAAAGCTTATGGCAAACATTGTCACCGTGGTGAACACGGCTATGAAATCCGCCACAGGCTCGGCCAGGAACACGGCCATGGTCTTGTCCGCCATAAACTGGGGCAGAATATAAATAAGCGGCGCCAGCAATATGACCTTGCGCAGCAGGGCCAGGAACACGGACGCCCGGGCGTTGCCCATGGACAGGAAGCTGTTCTGGCAGGCTATCTGCGCACCAAAGATGCCCATTCCGGCAAAATACACCCGCATGGGCTTCACCGCGTAATCCAGCAGTATGGCCTCATCGTTAAACAGGCTGATGAAGGCTCTGGGGAAGAGCATGATGGCGCCGCAGGCGGTAAGAGAATAAATGAGGCAAACCGTGATAAGAGTTGTAACAGACTTGCGCACTCTGTCGGCATTGCCGCAGCCGAAGTTGTAGCTGGTGATGGGCTGTGCGCCCTGGACTATGCCCTGCATGGGCATGGTGATAAACTGCATAAGCTTGAGGAAAACCGTCATAGCCCCCACAGCCAGTTCTCCGCCGTACAGCAGCAGAGAGCGGTTGAAGCAGATTGCAATAAGGCTCTCAGTAATCTGCATGACGAAGGGAGATATCCCCAGCGCCAGACAGCCGCCCAGCAGTTTGAAATCCAGGCGCATGTATTTGCGGCGTATGCGCAGACGGGCTTTTGTTGCAAGGAAGCGCACCGCCCAGACTGCTGACACGGCCTGAGATATGATGGTAGCAAGCGCCGCGCCCTCTACGCCCATATCCAGGGCAAAAATGAAAATCGGGTCCAGTACTATATTAAGCGCCGCGCCAATGACCACCGTGAGCATACTCATTTTTGTATAGCCCTGTGCGGTGATAAAAGCGTTCAGCCCCAGGGATATCATCACAAACATGGTGCCGCAGGCGTAGATGCGCACATAGTCCAGAGCGTAGCCTATTGTTCCCTCGCTGGCGCCGAAAAGCCACAGCAGGGGTTCGGCAAAGGGCAGAAAAGCCGCCGTAAGCACAACCCCCACAAGCAGCAGCATGGCAAAGCAGCTGCCGAGTATTCTCTCGGCGGCCTCGTCGTTTTTCTGACCCATACATATGGACATTTTGGGCGCGCCGCCCCGCCCAACCAGGGCTGAAAATGCGGACATAGCTATTACCACAGGCATGCACACACCCACGCCGGTAAGCGCAAGACGGCCCGCTCCGGGGATGTGGCCTATATAAACGCTGTCCACAGCATTATACAGCAGGTTCACAAGCTGCGCCACCACGCTGGGCAGAGCCAGCCTCAGCAGCAGCGGCCCCATGGGCTCCTTTTCCAAAAAATCTCTGTTTTCTGACAAAATTTTCCCCTCCAGGTTTTTAAGCGTATTAAAATATTATACCGCAGATCTCCGCGGCTTTCAAGCAATTTTGACGCGTGCTCGCAGAGCGGTTGGCACGTACTTATTCGCCGTGGTGCGGTTATGAAATTGGCCTGTACTGCGGGGTCGGGTTCTGAAACCCATTTCTTTTAAGAAACGGGTTTCAAACTTCCCAAAGAATCTGACCGAGTCGAATACTCTTTTGGGCCTCGCCGACGCGCACAACGCGCTCATGCGGCGGTAGATGTGAGCCTTGCAACGCTGCTGGGTGAGCTTCACGCGAAACTCTACCGCCCAATTCCCGTAGAAGCCGCTCCCCTAACAGGGGGAGCTGTCGCGCCAGCGACTGAAGGGTTTAATTTTTCAAGTCAGCTTAAAGCAAATTCGGAGGCTCAAACCTCTCCGGCCCTGCGGGGCCACCTCCCCTGTTAAGGGAGGAAAGAATTTTATTGAGCTGCCGCAAAATATAAAAACAGCACCGCCGGAGTTGGCGGTGCTGTAAGCAAGCTTGTATAGTTTAGCGCTTGGAGAACTGAGGCGCACGACGTGCAGCCTTGAGACCGTACTAAACTCCTTTTAGAGCCGATTTTCCTTGGTATTCCGGGCTTTTTAAGCCCTTTGGTATTCGGTTGTCCTATTCCTTAACCAAGAAAACTGGTGACTTTTCACTCAACATCCCACTGGCTGAAGCGCACTGTTCACTACGTCGAACAATTCCTCTGGCTTATTATATTTCACTTTCGCGTAAATGTCCATAGTTGTTTTGCTATTTTCATGTCCTGCAAGGTATTGAACCGTCTTGGGATCAACACCCGCGTAAAGAAGATTGGTGATGTAAGTGTGCCGCAGTAAGTGCGGAGTCACATCAAAATCCAGCGTATATTTGATTTTGGGTTGATTTTTCTGCGTCATGCCCAGCGTTGGCGTAACTGTGTACTTGATGCTCTGCCCATTCACATACTTATAGTAGTTGCGGGGCTTGGTGGACCGGACAACTACATACTGCCACACCCTTTGAAACTGTGAAGCGGCTAAAGGCTGTCCTTCGCTGTCAGCAACCACATAATCCGAATTGGAGGATTTCTTGGCTTCTCGCAGGCAGTCCACCAGACACTTGGGGATAGGAATATCCCTTTTGGCCGCCTTGGTCTTTAGCACCGTAGAAACCACGGGCCGATTATGCTCTGTACGCCATGCCCTCCTTACCGAGATATACGGCGTAGACTCGTCCAGAAATACACAGTCCCATTGCAGCGCAAGGATTTCTTCCCGGCGCAGGCCGGAATATAATCCAAGCATAATAAACAAGTAGGGAGGCAACCCCTTGACCGTATCCAGAAGCACCGATACCTGCTGATCTGTCAATGCCTCCTTCTTTTTTGCTGGCTTTCCACCTTTTCCCGATATGCCTACACAGGGGTTGTACTCAAGTATTTGGCTGCGCTCTGCCGAGTAGAAAATACACTTGAGAAGCATATTCACCGTACTGTATAACCCCTCCGATTTTTTCGACAGCGGCACAAGTGCCAGCCGAATATCATCTGCTGTGACTTCCTCCATATACATCTCTCCCAAAGGTTTGATGATGTAGTTCTTCATATCAGCGGTATATCCTTTCAATGTAACCGCAGATACCTTCGCTGATTGCATCAGCAGCCACTTCTCACAATACTCGGCCACCGTCGGATGCTGGCGTCGAAAGATGATTTCCTCCACCTCGCGGCGCGCTTCTAATTGCTTTTCATATAATTCCTCGCAAGTGGTGGCATACAAGCTCACTTGCTTTCCATCCGCATCCAGAATCCGGGTTCTGTAATATAGGATTCCCTTTCTCATAACGGTTCCATACTGCGGAACCTCTGTCTTTTTCTTAGCCATCTTTGACCTTCCTTTCCTGATAACGTGCAGTTTCCGTATCTACACTCTCTTTTTATCAGAAAGCCCAAATTTAATCAAAGATACGGCCTATGTAAAACAAAGAGCGAGACATCCTTGCCTCGCTCCTGCTCCGTTTCCTGTTTTGTTGTTTCGCTTCATGCTCGTACAGCATCCCAACTCGCAAATGCGTTGTCCATCGTTCTGACCAGCTCATCCGGCCTGTTGTATTTAACCTTTGCATAGATGTCCATAGTAATTTTGCTGCTTTCGTGTCCCGCCAGATATTGAACCGTTTTGGGGTCTACCGATGAGTGAATAAGGTTCGTGATGTAGGTGTGCCCTTACGGTATAATTACGACAAACCGGAAAACCCAGTAAATACGGTGGTTTGAAGGTTATGAGCCTACTTTTTCATCCTTTTCCAAATCGTGAAAAAGTCGCTGAAAAACGTAATAACCGGTGG
>JBMNQC010000021.1:0-17922 GCA_050943935.1 Candidatus Heteroscillospira sp.
TGTTCAAATCCTCCAGTAGTTTGCAAGCGCATTTTTCACCACTTCGCAGAAGCTCCAAAATCCGCAGCCGGTTTTCATCGCAGAAAGCCTTAAAAATCCGCGCATTCATTTCGTATGTTGAAGCCATGTCATCACCTCACATCGATTAACTTCAATGTTATTATATGCACTACATCGAAGTTTGTCAATGCGTTTTTGCGGTTTTTATCAAAATTGAACCTGCTCTTTTTATTGCCTTTCGGGGGTACGCACGAAACGGCAAGCAAGGCAGGTGTGGCCACACTCTGCATTTTGCTTGTTGGGGAGCCTCCCCAAACCCGGCGGGACTTCGGGACAAAATGTCCACAAGTCCCGGTTGTCTGCGTCACTGTCGCTAACGCTCCTGTTCCTTATTTTTCTGCTCGTCCGTGAGGCCGCGCAGACGGTCAATGTTGCCCTTGACGGCCACCATTTCCCGCATTTCCTCTTGTGCTCTGCGGTACTCCGCATAGAGCGCCTTTTTCTTTTCGGCCAGCTCCCGGCGATCCGCTTTCAGCTTATCCATCTTCGGGAGCTTGCTCCCGGCCAGAATATCGCGCATGACAGCCGTGGCCGCCCGGTAAGCGGCAAGTTCGGCCTCGTGCTCGGCCAGATATTTTTTGCTGTACTTTGCCGCCTTGTAGCCGTCGAACACCGGGCGCGTTTTGGCATATTCCACCGTGGCCCCCATCAGCTCGGAGGTTTTGTAGAGCGCCGCCTCGGTCTGCCGGAGTTGATCGGTGAGTGCGTGAAAGCGGTCAACCGCCGCGTCCGTCTTTACCTCCAGCCGGTCATAATCGGTCAGCTTGTTCTCCCGCACATATTGCAGGGCGGCGGCCATCTGCTTGATGTTGTAGACTGTGGCCCACCGCTGATAGGCCGCGCCTTTGCCCTCGCGCATACGAGCCTGTATGTCGATGACGAGGCTAATTTTCCGGGGCGGGCGTGGCTCCTCGGACGACAGCTCCGGCAAGGGGCGCTTGCCGTCGATAACCGCTTGTATGTCCTCGGGATCGAAGCCCTGCCCCAGCGTGGAGGCTCGCAGCCGGGTGGCCTTGTCCTGTCCCGGCGCAAGGAAAGAGATCGCGCCGCCGCGCCCGTGCTTGACGGCATAGCCGTCCTCCTCCATAAGCGCGAGGAACGCCGGGAAGTCTGCGGGGCCTTTTGCCAGCGCCTCGCGGATAAGGCGAAGATACCGCATGACCTTTTTGTAGTTCATATCGTGCGCTTCACCAACAATCTCAACAGAGCGTTTTCCCACATCACCGGGAGCAACACCATCCAGCCGCCCGCCTTGGTGCTTGATGGCCTCCACTTCCAAATCCAACAAGGCAGCCAATTCGCTGGGAAGTGTCTGATCCCGCTGTTTGTTACTGTCCCTCATGGCCTGCACAGCTTCTTGGTCGGTCATATTCCGAATAACAGCGGTCACGGTGGTATCATCCTGTGCATTTTTCAAAGCATCTGTCATTTCAAGATACGCCTGACGAGTCATTCGGTTTTGGTCATGTAATTGGTCTACTTGAATGACAGCGTTTGTGCCATACATAGTATAATTGATGCATTCATACATATGAACGATTTCTCCTTTAATAGCTTTCGGTATGGCTGTAATGATTGGTATTATTTCTGAGAGTTCTTCTTCTCTATCAGCTTATACAGCGTGGTGATATCGCCGTCGGGTAGATCCTGCTCTACTGCCCAGGTCCAATAATCGTATGTCGCTTCGGCCATTGGCATTTTATAGTTCATTTCCTTTGCAATCTTCAGTATCATACTGAAATCCTTGCATCCGGTGCTGAAAGTATAGCCCTGGTCGTAAGTCCCGGGGATAATATACTTGGGAAACCGTACCTCAGTAGCATAGCTGCGGGCATTACCGACGTTCATAACATCTATCATTGCCTGCAAATCCATGCCGTACAGTTTTCCAAGGGCGCAGGCCTCAATGGTCACATTGAATACTGAATTGGAAACTGCATTGTGCAGCAGCTTCATTCTGTGTCCGCATCCCTGTGGGCCCACAAAGGTCATGCTCTTGGACAACTTCTCCAGAACCGGTGTGCAGCGGTCATATACGGCCCGATCTCCACCGGCCATGAACACCAGATTTCTGCCTCTGGCGCCTACTACACCGCCGGTCATGCCACAGTCCAGATAATCTATACCTTGTGAGCTCAGATATTTGCCAAGCTCGGCGGAGTCTGTGGGGTCACTGGTGGAAAGATCTATTATGACCTTGCCGGGCGCATTTATACCTGCGAGAACACCGTCTGTGCCGTCAAGCATGGCTTTCAGCTGATTGCATTGCAGACCGACGAAAAAGATAAGCTCGGCCTGTTCCACAACCTCTCTGGGTGTGGGACTCCATTCCACCTTCGTTTCCGCCAGCTTTTCGCGCGCAGCGCTAAAAACATCATAAGCCAGAACCTTATGCCCGTCATCGGCAAGATTACAAGCTATGGGGAAGCCCATACGACCGATGCCAAACACTCCTATTACCATGATTTTTCACCCCTTAAAACATTGAAAGTTATTTTTTTACACCAATTGTCAACTGCATACAGAACCGGGTTTCAATTGTGCTGCTTCCAAACGCCTTGAATACGGTTTCTTTAAATGCCTTAATGACAGGCATTGCCTCTGGAATCTGTGCATCCTCTACGCGGCGCAATATGCTCTGCGAAAAAGCTAAATCCACATAGCGCTGTGCATCAAATTGCTCGGAGCAAATAAAAGATGCGTTCCGACAATATGCGAAGTATCCGGACTCCTGGAACTTGCGAAGATTTTGAGCTTTGTCTCCTTCAAACACATTCTTGTTCAGCTCGGGGTATTTTCTGTCCATTTCTTTTTGCAGCTGCAAAAGCTCTGCGTATGCCCGGTCGGCCTCCCAAATAGAAACAGGAGGAAAACTGAAATCACAAGCGGCCGCGATACCACCAGGCACAAGAATACGATTAAATTCCGAAAGAGCATGTTCCGTATCCAGCCAGTGAAAAACCTGTACGCATGTAATCAGGTCGGCTGAGGAGTCCGGAAGACTGATTTCTTCGCCGTAGTCGTCCAAAATATGCATATTGTTTTCTGAGCTGAATTTTCTTTCCGCAACACCGTGAAACTCCTTATTAGGCTCCAGCCCGTAAATGCTTCTTGCCCGGCTTGTCCAAACAGATAAAGATTTTCCGGTCCCGCAGCCGACATCTACCACACAGTCCGGCTTGTGTCCCAGGTACTGCTCCAACATGTCGGCAAGCTCAGGAGATACTGCGGGGCGTCCGCGCTCATAAATCTGAGACATTCCGCTGAAAACATTTATGTTTCTACTAAAATCCATGTGCGGCTTACTCCAGGCCAAGGATCTGTTTTGCCTGTTCGTATGTTGCGAGGGGGCGCCCAAGAAGTTTGCTCATCTGCATGGGGATGTCAATGAGTTCGGTGCTTTCCTTCACATAAGAACCGTCGGCATAAATCTGACGGTCCTCCAGACCTGCCCGACAGTGGCCCCCAAGAGAAATTGCCATGGAGTGAATAGCCGGGTCGTTATTCAGAGCTTTGCACACAGACCAGTTGATACCCTCGTATTCTGAGCACAACTGGCTGAATTCAAGCAGCTGCGAGGCCACCAGCTGAAAGCTCAGGTCGTATATATGGTCGTCATACAGGAACTCCAGATTCATAGGCGGCTTAACATATCCGTCGGCAAAGAGCTTAAGAGCCTGCTTTGCCTGAACTAAGGAGAAGCACTCAATGATGGGCTTGACGCCATACTGTTCAAAAAGACTGAGCAGATATATATTTGTCTGTTCATCACTCTGAAGCGCCAGGGTGGCCATATCCGGCTTGAGTTTCAGCAGGGGAATGAGCAGTTCCTCCGGCTTGTGATATGTGCCGCCGGTGGAAATCTGCAGAATAGCTCTGGGACAGTTTTTGCGGAAGGCGGAGAGTATTTCTCCAAAAATGACGGGGTCATATGTGTAGGTGCCCTCATCGTTGCGCGCGTGGATGTGCAGCTGGGGAGACCCGTGCTCATAGGATTTGATTCCGTCGGCAATCACCTCGTCCTTTGTCGCCGGGAAGTAAGGAGAATCTGCCTTTGTCTTTTCACGGCCGCATATTGATGCCGTTACAATGAGCGGTAGCATGTTATTACACCTCCAAAGATTGTCGGTTGTAATTTATGATATGTAGCGCTACACATTCACAACCTTGGATTACACAGTCAAAATAACAGGTTATTGTCGATTTTGCAATAATTTACTTGAATATATAAAGTATTTACCATATAATATTAATAATAGTGCAAATATTTGCAATTTAATGACGATTATATCAAAAATGGGAACAGATATTGTCATAAATTACAATGACGTGTTTGGAGAGATAAATATGGATGGCTACAAAAGAGAACGAGAAAGTGAAATTAATAACCAGGATGCCGTGTTCGAAATACACAATCGTTTTAATACTTTGTCTAAAACAAATAAGATTATTGCCAGGTATGTGCTGGATAATCCCAGCGAGATTCCGCAATTAACAATTTCTGGATTTGCAAAGCAAGTGAATTCAACCCCATCCAGCATTACGCGTTTTTGCCAGACATTGGGGTTTGCCGGCTATCCGGCATTCAAATATTATGTTACAAATAACCTGTCGGCATTTAACGTAAAAGAGAAAAATATTCTGCCGGGCGAATCGGTAGTCTCCGTAAAAAACAAAGTTTGCGATTTATATCTGCAAATGATACGGGAGTCTGTTGCCATTGTGGAAGAAAGACTGATTGATATGGCTGTAAATCGCATTTTGCAGGCAAAACGGATTTTCTTGTTCTCACAGGGCGGCTCCGGCGTGTCAGCGCAATTTGCTCAGACGGTGTTAATGCAGTTTGGCCTGTCCTGCTGGTATTACAATGATGTAACGCTGTCCAAATTAGCGGCTATTGAGCTGACACCGCATGATGTTGCTATAGGCATCAGCTTTTCCGGTATGGCCAGGGTGCCTGTTGATGCCTTGAGAATTGCACGCGAAAAGAAAGCGTATACAATTTGCATTACGGGTTTCAGCAATTCCTATATTACGAGATATGCAAATATTTCACTATGCTATAATTGCAAAATAGATGATGATATACGGACCATGAATATCGCCCGCATTTGTGAAATCGGGATTCTTGGCGTGCTTCAGGGGTGCATATTGGCTAAGAACTATGACCGTATAGAATATGAGGCCGAACGGCGGAAAAAAGCTCATTTACAGGGGCGGTATAGTGTACACAACGATGATATTGAGTAGAAGCCGGCTGGATACTGCTGGTTGTGATACGACGAAGCGGCCTGCGCCTGTAAACAACAGACGCAGGCCGCTTTTTATATGAACTCTGCTCTACAGAATGGACCCGCGGTCGTTACGGACCCGGGGAACGGGTGAGGGCAAATCCACCAGTATGATATCCTCGCCTATACGGCGTATGCAGCCCCATGGCAGAACATAGTCGTCCTCGCGGCCAAGCACGCCACCCAGACGGCTGGGACCGGGAACTATCAGGGAGAGAAGCTTTCCCTCCTCCATATCCATTTCAATGTCGCAGACATAGCCCAGTCTGTGGCCGGAATTTACGTTTATGACCTCCTTGTATCGCAGGTCGGAAAATTTGGACAGCATGGCCTTCACCCTCCTCGGGAGAGTATATGAGGCCGCTGTTCATGCTATGAGACGAAAATGCTCTTTTTTATCTGACTGATGGCGTTTTTCTCCAGACGTGACACCTGGGCCTGACTTATGCCTATTTCGGATGCAACCTCCATCTGCGTCTTGCCGTCGTAAAAGCGCAGGGACAGAATGTGTTTCTCCCGGGGACTAAGACTGTTCATAGCTTCGCTGAGGGCTATCTGCTCCAGCCAGGCCTCGTCGGTGTTTTTGGTGTCGCCGACCTGGTCTATAACGCAGATGCTCTCTCCGCCGTCGGTATATACAGGGTCGTAAAGGGATACGGGGCCGGAAATGGCATCCATGGCGTATACCACCTCCTGGCGGGAGATATCCAGATATTTTGCGATATCGTCCACATTGGGCTCTCGCTGGGAGTCGGCCATCAGGGCTTCTCGGGCCTGCAGTACCCTGTAGGCCAGGTCGCGTATGCTGCGGCTCACCCGTATAGCGCTGTTGTCGCGCAGATACCGGCGTATTTCACCGGCTATCATGGGCACGCCGTAAGTGGAAAAACGAACCTCCTGACTGATGTCGAAGTTATCGATGGCTTTTATCAGGCCTATACAGCCCACCTGAAAAAGGTCGTCCATGTTTTCCCCGCGTCCGGAAAAGCGCTGTATTACAGATAGTACCAGACGCAGATTTCCGGCTATGAGCTTGTCCCGAGCGATACTGCTGCCGGCCTTGGCCTGTATGAGCAGCTGTCTGGTTTCCGCGGCCTTCAGCACCTTCAGCGATGCAGTATTCACGCCGCATATTTCGACCTTGCCGTGCATAGCAACACTCCTTCCGGTGATGGAGCTAGTATGCCCCAACGGGAAGGTATTTGATACATATACCCAAAAAGGAAAAATATGCCGCCCTATATGGGGCGGCTAAATGCTTATTATCCGATTCTGGGGTGGTTTGGCCGGTTAACAGCCCAGAGAGGAGGCTCGTGCTTGAAAAGCACGTTTTCCACACATGCTACCGCGTCTACACCCAGACGGTGGTAGGCTTCGTGCGTAAAGGATGCTGTGTGGGGGGTGAGCAGGGTGTTTTCCAGGCCGAACAGCGGATTGTTTTCGCCTGGATTTTCGTTGGCGTAGACATCCAGCGCCGCTGCGGCTATTTGTCCCTGCTTCAGCGCTTGTATCAGGGCCTGCTCGTCCACAATCTCGCCTCTGGCGCAGTTGATAAAATAGGCGCTTTTCTTCATCATGGCAAATTCTCTTGCGCCCACAATTCCTCTTGTGGAGCTGTTGAGGGGCAGATGCATTGAAATTACATCTGCGGTTTGAAATACAGATTCCCAGCTGGTGGAAAGCTCAACGCCGTCGGGAACTTTATCCGGCGGCAGGTAGGGGTCATATGCCAAAACTTTCATATCCAGACCGTAGAAGCATTTTTTAGCGACCAGCGAACCGATGCGGCCCATGCCGATCAGGCCTATTGTCTTTCCCTGCAGATCCGTTCCGGTAAGCTGATTGCGGACCGAAAAGTTTCCGCAGCGAAGCTCTCTGTCGGCCACACGGAAGTTTTTTGCCAGAGCCAGGAGCATGCCGACTGTGTGCTCCGCAACGGAAACCAGGTTTGAGAAGGGGGTATTTGAAACCCAGATTCCTTCCCGGGCGGCGGCGTCAAGGTCAATGTTGTCAACGCCGACACCGTAGCGGGCGATTATTTTAAGATTCCTTGCGGCTTTTATAACCGCTTCGGTATAGGGTGCGGTGCGGGCGATTACAGCGTCGGCGCCCTCTATGGCGGAGATAAGCTCTTGCTCGCTGCAGCCGCAGCTTGTGACTACCTGGCAGCCTAAGTCATATAGCCGCTGTATGCTTGAATCCGGCACATATTGGGGTATTAAAATCTTGTAGCTCATTTGCTTTGAAGCTCCTTTATAAATTCCGGCATCTTGGTGCGCAGTCGCCGATGTCCTGATACTTATAGGGAATAAGATATTCCTTGTGTCCATGCAGCTCCGCTCTTGTGCGCTCGCCGCGGCAGCAGCCTATAACAGCGCGCATGAGTTCGCAGCCCATAACCTCGGGAGAGCGCCCCTCGGTTATGCAGAGACCGGCGTTGAAATCCAGATCGTCGGATAGGGCGGCATAGGTGGAGCTGTTTCCGGTGACCTTGTAGGTAGGAGCCACAGGAGAGCCGATAACGCTGCCACGGCCGGTGATGAACAGAATCAGATGGCAGCCGCAGCTTATAAGGTCAAGTATTCCCTCGCTGTCATTTGGATTGGTTTTACCAAAGCTGGTGTAAAATGGATCCGGCAGACTGTCCAGCAGCCAGAGCCCCTTGCTGTTTGGCGGGACAGATACTTTTGTCAGACCGCTTATTGGCCGGGTGCCGCTTTTTACAACTGCGCCCATGCTCTTTTCCTCTATAGTGGACAGGCCGCCCATGAAATTGCCGGGCGAAATGCCAAACTGATGTATGCTGTTGCAGTGATCTACCATTTTATCATAAGCCTTGCCTATGCGCGCAGCCAGTTCCGGATTTGCGGCTCTGGCAGTAAGATAGCCTCGCAGGCCTACTGCCTCCATAATTTCTTCGAAAACAGCGGTGCCGCCCAAGTCTACAAGGCAGTCGAACATTTGACCGACTACAGCGTTTCCGGCCAGACCGGAGGTGAAATCCGAGCCGCCGCACTCTGCGCCTATGCTCAGGTCGGCCACGCCCATTTCGTATCTGGGGGTACTTTTCAGCTGGCGCAGCATGGTCAGAACCAGCTGCTTGCCAAGCTCTATGGAGCTTCGTGTGCCGCCGGATTTTTGTATAAGTATGCTGTAGGCGCTTTTGCCCTCGTCAAGCGCAATGTCGCGGAGACGCTCTGCCTGCACATATTCGCAGCCCAGACCTACAGCAAGGACGGCGCCGACGTTCGGATGGCGTATCATGGCTATGAGCATGCGCACGGCGTATTCATTGTCACAGCAGCCGTAGAAGCCGAGTACATCCACATCGTCCATGTTCAGTTCGTCTGCAATTTTTCTGGCCACATGAGAAGCACATTCCACAGTATAAATGATTAATACCTTGTTTCGTATGCCCATAAGGCCGCCTTTTCTCATATAGCCCAGCCAACGTGCGCGGGAGAGCTCGGCTTTGATTTCGGAAATATTACTCATATTTTGTGTCTGTGACCTTTCCTGTGCGGGGATCGATGGCAGCTGCGGAGCGCATGTCATATAAGCTGGAGATGTTATGCACATGCACCCACTCCCCGGCGCGAATGCAGGAGGCTGCTACACCAATCACGGCACCGTATTTGATGATATCCGCACCCTTGGGAATATCGCATAGTGCGGCTTTATGCCCTTTTTCCAAAGCTGTAAACAGCGTAAGCTCATGTATGTCCGCGTCTCCCAACACAGATACCGTGCCTGGAGATATCGTATCAAGAGCCGTAGCTACATTATCGCGCTTTGAGACTACATAAACTCGGCCGGCTTTTGGCAAACGAATCAGCTCCTTAAACGGATTTTTTCCTTTTGGAGTAATAGCCGTGCAGCTCGCGGTACGCGGTGAATACTATTACGCCAATGGAGAGGATGATAAAGGCACAGGAGATGGGCTTGGTGATAAATGGGGACCAGTCTCCCTTGGAGAGCATAAGTCCGCGGCGCAGATATGTTTCGGCGGTGCGGCCAAGGATAAAGCCCAGAATAAAAGGCGCTGTGGGGATTTTAAAGCAGGTGAACATATAGCCGACAACGCCGAATAACAGCACGGCGCCGATATCGAAAACACGGCTGGAGTTTCCGTAGGCACCTACGGCGCAAAGCGTGAATACAACAGCCAGCATGATATGTTTGGGGATGGCCAGTACTTTTACAAAAAGCCGCAGGCCGTAGAATTCCACCAGTATCATTATGACAGAAGCAATAACCATGGCCGCAAAAATGGAGTATACCAGGTCGGCGTGCTTTTCAAACAGCAGGGGACCGGGAGTGAGCTCGTGCAGTGTAAAGCCGCCAAGCAGTATTGCGGTGCAGGCGTCACCGGGAATACCAAGGGTGAGCAGAGGTATCATGGCGCCGCCTATAGAGGCGTTGTTGGCACTCTCTGAGGCGACAACACCGTCAATTATTCCGGTGCCGAAGAGCTCTGGGGTCTTGGAACGGTTCTTGGCCACGACATAGGAGAGAATGTTGCTGGTGCCGCCTCCGATTCCGGGCAGTATGCCGATTCCTATGCCTATAAGAGAGGAGCGGAAAAAGTTGGGCAGCTGTCCCCTGAATTCCTTCATGGAAAATCCAAAGCCCTTTACTCCGCGTGTGTTGGGCGGAGTGATGGTAAAGCCGTTGTCGAATTTTGCCTGTTGAGCGGCGTTGAGCAGCTCGGACACGGCAAACAGACCTATCAGGACAGGGAGAGTGGAAAAACCGCCCATAAGCGACTTTTGGCCGAAAGTAAAGCGGACGGTAGCATCTATCGGCGCTATTCCGACGGTGGAGAACATGAATCCCAGGACGCCGGAAAACAGTCCCTTTATCATAGAGCCGCTGGCCAGAGTGGAAATCATGGTGAGGGAGAAGAAGGATACGGCGAAATATTCAAAAAATCCGAAGCTTGTGGCAATCTTTGCTAGTGTAGGAGCTATAAATACCAGGGCGAGAATACTGAGAATAGTGCCCAGAAAAGAGAAAACAATACCGCTACCCAGAGCCTTCATTCCCTCGCCCTTCTGTACCATAGGGTGGCCGTCCCAGCAGGTCGCCACGGACGAAGGGGTTCCGGGGATGCGGATAAGTATGGCGGTAATCAGGCCGCCGGAGACGGCGCCTATGTAAAGGCCCATCATAAGCGCAAAGGATGGGATGGCTTCCATGCCGTAGGTTATAGGCAGGAACAGCGCTATTGCCATTGTGGCGGACAAACCGGGCATAGAGCCGAAGATTATACCCACCACAACGCCGCCGAAAATAAGACCCATGCACAGCGGGTTGCACAGCTTCGCCAGTCCTAGAATAAACAGTTCCATTCTTATGCTCCTTTCCTGATTAGAACTTTACTATTCCGGCGGGGAGCATAAGCCCCAGACCATAACGGAACGAAAAATAAATAAATACCGTAGATACAACTGCAACAATGACAAAAACGCCATATTTTCGCTTCTGCTTGGGGCAGAGCAGAACTTGCAGCACGAAGCAAAGAATAGTGGTGGTAATTAAAAAGCCAACGCTTTTCAGAGTGGCTACATAGACGGCCAGAGAAACAAAGAGCAAAAATACAGAGAGATTATCCTTTTGCTCTCCCTGATGTTCCTCGGGGACATAGGCCTTGGCTTTATTCCAGCCTACCCGCATCTGAGCCAGCCCCAGAATGAGGCAGAGCGCTGCAAGGCCGTAGGGAATATACTGCGGACCGATTGCGGTGACGACGCGAACCTTAATATGCGTGGCGGCGTAGCCGTAGACGAGGGCAAGCAGCGTTATGCCGATACCCAACATAAACTCTTTGTATTTGGCAACCATAAATGTCCAGCCTTTCTGAGCAATTGAGCGCAGGCGGCATAGCGCGAAGCTATGCCGCCCTGTGCTGTTTATACTATATAGTTTTCGAATTTACTGTGCGCTGCTTAATCCAGCAGAGCGCTGTAGGTATCCATGATATCTTTCATGTAGTCGTAGGTGCCCTGTACATCCAGGACGGGGGCGCTGGCGTTGAGTGCTTCGATTTCAGCAATATAGTCGGGGTTCTGAGCTACACGCTGAGCGGCTGCGTTGAATTCCTCAACCAGCTCGGGGTCGGTTCCCTCGGGGAAAGCATAGAAGAAGAACTTAACTACCTGGATATCAAATCCCAGCTCCTTGGCGGTGGGGACATCGGGGCAGGCGGGGTGACGCTCTTCGGCAAGCAGGCAAAGGGGCTTAACATCGCCGTTGGCTACATAGTCTTTCATGGTTGCCCAGTTGGCTCCCATAATATCTACGTCGCCGGCCAGCATGGCGGCTATCTTTTCGGAGGTCGTGCCGGCATCCACAATGTCCAGGGTGACGTCGCCTGCGTTCTGAATCATAAGCAGCTGGAAGTGAGTGAAGGAGCCAACCTCGGTGGCAACGTTGACTGCGCCGCCGCCCTTTACATAGTCAACCATCTCCTTCAGATCGTTGAAGGGCATATCAGCTCTGGCGAAGAAAATCTGGGTAGCGTCGGTGACGGCAACGGCAGCCATGCACATATTGTCAAGATTCAGGTCGCTGAGGCCCATGAGATTGTTTATGAGATAGCCGTTGTGGAACACCAGAGCGCGGCTGCCGTCGTTAGCGGAGGAGGCTACCTCGTTGGTGGCCAGAGTTCCGCCGCCGCCCGCCATATTGACGGTAGGCATTGTCACGCCCAGCTCAGCTTCCATATAGCGCTGGAAAATGCGGCCGTACACGTCAGTTTCACCGCCGGCGGCTGCGGGGTTCACAACTTCGATAGAACTGGTGGGCCACTTGAAAGCTTCGGGGGCTGAGGATTCGGGAGCGGAGCTGGTGGGAGCCTGAGACTCGGGGGCGGTGGACTCGGGGGCTTTCTCATTTCCGGAGCATCCGGCCAAAAGACCCATGACCATTATTGCGGCGAGCAGGATAGCTAATGCTTTTTTCATTTTTCTTCCTCCTAATATTATTCCGGTGCAATTGAGCACCTCGGATATATGAAGCCTGACGGCATATCCTTCAAAGTTCAGTCAATCTGGGACAGCGGCAGAGATTTACCCACATAGGGGGTGAAGCGCTTAAAGCCTTCGGCATATTGGATGTCCATTTTTGACCAGATTTTTGCCTGAAAGGCCCGATGCTTTGCAAAATGAATATAAAATCCGCCAAGCTGAGGCTGACACTCAAATTTTGCGATGGCCGCCATTTTCGTCTCGTATGTATCTCCGATGTCAACATAGAAATCTGGGGCGAAGCCGTTCAGCTCTGCTATGGGGACTGTGCTTTCAAAGAAATAAATGTTGGGATAGTGCTGCGCAGGCGTATTGGGGAAGGCGCCAAGCTGTGAGCCGCAGTTGGTAACGCGGATAACCAGCTCTGCTGTCTGTGAGTGGTCGGGGTTCGTGGGGTCGTTGAGCCAGTGGGTGAATATTATCTCCGGACGTATTTCCAGGTAGCGCCGGGTGAGGTACCGCTGGGTTTCCTCCGAGCTTATAGTGAGAGGATAATCGCTCATACCAAGAAATTCTATGCTTTTTATGCCTAGTGCCTCGGCTGCGGCCCTGGATTCGCGCATGCGTACTGCACAGCAGTCCTCAACAGTTCCGTTTGGATTGTCCTTCCAGTAGCCGCCGGACTCTCCTCTGGCTCCGCATGTGAGACATATGACGTGAACAGCGTAGCCGTCTTGTACGTATTTTGCCAGAGTGCCTCCCGCACGGGTGCAGTAATCTGCGGCGTGAGCACTCACAACTAAAATGTCTTTTTTACCCATCTTTTCCTCCTTGCCAGGCTGCGGTAATAAATGAGCCTGTCGGTTTGCCTGTATATAAATGCAAAACGTGTGCCAAAAAGTAGAAATATGAAAAATATTCTTCTTTTTGTAAGAAATATATAATGAGTACTAGTTTTGCTCGGCAGTTTGACCGAGGTGAAGTGAGCTACCTGTTGAGTTGAGAAAATAGAAAAAATAAAATGCTGCGCACGTTGCAGAAACGTTGCGCAGCATTGACAACAATATTTTGAGACCTGTCAGAACCCAAGCTTTTTCATATGGCGCCACAGAGTGGTGCGTTCCATACCCATGCGGGAGGCGATTTCGGCCTTGGTGAGGCCGGCGGCCATAAGGTCTTCAATCATGATTCGTTCGGCGGGCTTTGCGTTTGGACCATTGTCGTGGATGGCCTCCTTTACCGACTGAACCGTAACACTACTCCCGTCGCAGAGGACAATAAGCCGCTGGCACACATTGCACAGCTCACGGACATTGCCGTTCCAGGGGAGGGAAGAGAGAAACTCAAGGGCGTCCGAAGTGAACTCCGGAGCGGGCATATTGTTTCGTTTGGCATAAATGTTGATGTAATGGCGGCAAAGAGGCGGAATATCCTCACGGCGCTCGCTCAGAGCAGGGAGCTCAAGCCGCAGTACATCCAGACGATAGTACAGGTCCTCGCGAAATTTACCCTGAGCCACAAGCTCTTGCAGGTTGCGGTTTGTGGCTGAAAAAACCCGGATATCGACATTTATAACTTTGTCGTGGCCTATGCGGCGAATCTCCTTTTCCTGCAAAACACGCAGCAGACGGGCCTGAAGGCTTAGCGGCAGCTCGCTTATCTCGTCCAGAAACAGAGTACCACGGTGCGCCATTTCTATCAGTCCCATCTTGCCGCCGCGTACTGCGCCGGTAAATGCACCCTCAACATATCCGAAAAGTTCGCTCTCCAGCAGAGATTCCGGGATGGCGGCGCAGTTGATGGCCACGAAAGGAAAGCTCTTCCGGCGGCTGGCGTTATGCATGCTCTGGGCAAAAAGCTCCTTTCCGGTGCCGCTTTTTCCGGTGATTAGCACGCTTGCCTCCACCTGGCTGTACTTTTGGGCCTGGCGGACGGCAAACTGCGTTGCCGGAGCGCTGCCCAGAATCTCGTAAAAACGGTGCTTGGCCTTGTGGTCCTTTTCCGAGAGCTTTGAACGGAGCTTTGCCTCTGAGTCCTGCAGACGGGAGATGTATTGCAGAGTGATTACCGAGCCTATGCGTTTTCCTTCCAGCGAAATACTGCGCTTTCCGGCAGACAGGTCCAGTATTTCGCCGCCAGAGGCGGTACACCGCAGAATTTCATCCTGACAATCGGGGTGGCTTTCTATAAATTCTGTCAGAGGTTGATTACTCAGCGCCTCCGAGGCCTTGCGCAGCAGAAGCTGCTCACGGTTGAGCTGAAGTATGCGTTCTGCCGCGGAGTTGAAATATGTGATAAGACCATGGGTGTCCACGCTGATTATTGCGTCATCCTGGCTGTCGAGAATGGTGCGGATTTCCTGGGCCTTTTCAGCCTCGTGCCGTGCGGCCTCTGCTATTCGCCGTGCATCCTCAAGGGCCAGCGCCATGGCCTCTTCACCGGATTCCACCACGGCTGTTTTAAAGTTCAGCTCTCTGCCGCGGTTGCAAACAGGATTTCCGCCGATTATAATTGCATCATGGTCTGTAATGCGCTGATAGATTAGGTCCACTTCGCTTTCTATGGTGGAGGGCATTTCAAGGATTTCAAGGTCTACATCAATGAGCTCTGAGACCTGATAAGCCTGGTTGACCATAGTGTAGGTGCCGGGGAAAATTATGCGGCGTTTGCCGTATTTGGCCCAGGCATTCTTTATGCAGCGAATGACGTCCACGGTCTGAACAAGCATGTTTACAACAGGCACAAAATTTTCCCTGTCGGAGAGAATATTTGCGGAATGAGCGCGTGCTATTATTGCGTCGCAGTCGAAGTACATGTCACGCAGGGCGGCCTGGTCAAAACAGACACATACCTGAAATTCGAAGTCATCTGCTCTTCCGGCCTTGCGCAGCCGCTGACGATAGTGCTCCGCCACCTGGGAGAAGAGACGTCCGAAATCCTGATAGGGAGCTACAAGTGTGATTTTCAAAACAGTACCTCCAATCTACAGAGCATAGGAGAACGGAGTGTTTTCGTTATAGTAGCTGCGCACAAGCTCCTGAAAATACTGCTCGGCGCGGGTGAAGTGAGTTCCGTGGCGGTAGGCTATACATACCCACCAGTATTCCCTGGGCGAGAGGGAGAAGCGCGGGAGCCTGTCCTCGGCGGATATCTGGCTGCCAACCACAAAGGCGGGGCCGAAGCCCTGACGCACCATATTATAGGCCATGGTGTTAAGGCTGCATTCCAACAGGCGCCGGGGCATGAAGCCGTGGCGGCGGCAGTAGCGCTCGCTTATCTCGCCTACAACAGTCATGGGATGCATCATAATAAACGGGTCGTCACGAAGCAGCTTTATATCCAGCTCTGCGCTTGGCTGGCCGTCCGGAGCGGCAAGCCCGGCCAGAGGGTGATCACGGGGCAGCAGCAGAAATATTTCGGTCTGGCAGAAGGATATGTATTCCAGATCGGCCATCTCGGCGCTGCGGCCCATAATGGCAAAGTCTATATCCCCGGCGAACAGAGCCTCCTCCAGAGCGTGGGCGTTGGTCTCCAGCAGCTTTACGTCAAAGCCCGGATACCGGGTGTGGAATTGGGGGAATATGCGGTTGAACATCACCGCGCCGTTGCCCAGCGTGATACCTATGCGCAGCGTACCTGAGGCGCAGCCGCCCAGGTCATCCAGCTCCTTGCGGGTCTGACGCATGGCGCCCAGCACCTGACGGGCGCCGCGAATATATATTTCTCCCGCGGCCGTGGGCACCAGACCGGCGCGGGTGCGCTGGAAAATCGGCGTGCCGAGGCTCTGCTCCAGACTGAGCAGATAGTGGCTCAGGGCGGGGCGGGTTAGAAACAGCCTCTGAGCCGCCCTGGTGATGCTGCCCTCGTCGGCAATGGCTACGATATATTCAGGCTTTCGTATGTCCATATGGGTCCTCCAAATTACAGAAAGGTGAAAATAATGCACTCTGCTGTTTGAAAATGTGCGCTTTACATATCGCTGGAACTACATTATACTGGATTTGACAAGCAATGTCAAAGCGATTTGAACAAATATACCATAATGGAGGTAAAATAAATGGACAATCTTTACACAAATACTGCAAAGGCCCGGATGAAGGCCGGAGAGAAGCTTTCCGCCGCCTGGAGCCAGAGCGGCAGCACCGTAACCGCTGAGATCCTTGCTCAGGCCGGCTACGATATGGTCGTGGTGGACTGCGAGCACGCTCCCATCGATCCTCCCCAGCTGCTGCCCATAGTACAGGCTGTGCACGGCTATGATTCCATGATTATGGCCCGCGCCCCCTGGAACGATCTGGTCGCCATCAAGCGCATGCTGGACTGCGGCCTGCAGGGCATCCACATCCCCTATGTGAACAACGTGGAGGAGACTCTCCGCGCCGTCCGCGCCTGCAAGTACCCCCCTCTGGGCAACCGCGGCATTGCCGGCTCTCCCCGTGCCGCAGGCTTCGGCGCAAACCGCGGCCAGTATCTGCAGCGCGCCAACGACGAGATTCTGGTCATGGTTGCTCTGGAGACTCCCGAGGCTGTTGAAAATCTGGACGCCATGCTGGATGTTGAGTATCTGGACGGCCTGTTTATAGGCCCCATGGACCTGTCCACCACTATGGGCTATTTCGGCTCTCCCTCTCACCCCGAGGTGCAGAAGGTCATCCGCGAGGTGGAGAAGAAGGTGCTGGCTCACGGCAAGCTGCTCGCCACCGTCGGCGCCAATCCCGCCGCCGCCAAGGAGCTGTATGACCGCGGCTACAGCTATGTTATCTTTGACAGCGACGTTACCACCCTCCGCGCCACCGTGTACAACCATGTGAAAGAATTCAAGGAGCTCATGAAATAAGAGCCAACAAGCAAAAGGCACCGTCTGTTCATAAGACGGTGCCTTTTTTATAATGACCCCGAGGGTCATTGCGCCGTTACAGCGCCTCGTTATTCAGCCATTGCACGCCCGTGCCGCCTATGCGTGAGAGCTGGGAGATGTGCCGCAGCAGCTCCACCTCCCGTCGGTGGTCCATCATGTAGGCGATGATGGCGCGGTGCAGTTCGGCCTCGCCGGGGGCGATGGCCAGCGTGCGGCTGCACAGCAGTGGCAGCATGCTCTCGTCCCCTGTGGCGCGGATGCGGCGCAGGGTGCTGTTCGCCAGGTCCACGAAAGCCCGGTGGTAGTAGTCCCGGTACTGGGTCAGCCAGGAGGCCAGGGCCGTGTACTCCAGGAAATCCCCCCGGAACAGCTCCAGCGCCTCGCGGCAGAGGGCATAGCCCTCCCCGTCCTCAATGGGCGTGGCGTGGATGCGCTCCATAAGGCGGGTGAACAGGTCGTCGTCCCGCCACAGCTCATAGTCCGGGTTAAGGAAATACCTGCCCCGGGAGAACTGCACCAGTCCGTTTCGACCGTCCAGATGCAGGGGGGCCAGGGCCTCCCGCAGGCGGCGCAGGCGCACCCGGGCGGCGCTGCCGGTGCCCACATTGTCCTTGGCGGGCCAGAGGGAGCCGAACAGCTCCTCCTCGTCCACCTCGCGGCCGGAATTGACCAGCAGATATTTCAGCAGCAGCCATGAGAGGGAGGCGTGGGAGCGGCTCTCGCCCGCCTGACCCCACTTGTTGGT
>JBMNQC010000022.1:0-13719 GCA_050943935.1 Candidatus Heteroscillospira sp.
TCCGCATTTCCTATGACCTTGTGGGCTTTATCCCGCTGAATGAACTGATGAAAGAGGAAAAGGCATGACCGAAGCCATGCCGTTCCTACAAAAATACGATATTACTTTCTTACGACCCCCGCCGATTTGTCCGGGTTTTTGTATTTTATATGCGTACTTTCGTTCGCACAGCAGCTACATTTAACTAAAAATCTCGGCTATTCTGGCAATGAAGTCACCTATTGCCTTAAAAAATGCCATCACGGCGTCCCAGAAAGATACGGCCTTGTCCTTCATTTCACCCATTTTTTCCAGAGTGTCCTTCACGCCCTCAACCTTGTCCCTCAGAGCGTCTGTGTCCAGCTTCTCAAGGGAGCGGCACATCTCCGCCAGCTTTTCCCGCTGGTAATCGTTGAGCTTTATTTTATAGTCGCCGGCCAACTCATCTATCCGCCGCATCAGCTCCTCGTCATCCAGCTGAGACGTCTCATCCAGAATAAGCTTCAGCTCCGTGACAAGAGTCAGGGCCTCGTGGCCGCCCAACTCCTGAGCCAGCTCACCGGTGGTGACCAGGTCGATAACTCCGGCCCGCTTCCCCTCCTCATCCAGGGTCTGCCCCGTCATGTCCTCATAGGCCATGTATATGCCTGCCATAGCCGCCGTTCCGGAAACGGTGAACGGAGCCGTGACCTGCACGGAGAGATTTTCTATCCCCGCCGTGGCCATGGCGCTGAGGTACATGGCCTCGGTGCACCAGTCTGTGTTCCGCACAGATACGGAGTTCTCCCCCTCCCCCGGCGCCACCAGCACACAGGATATGCTTTTAGTGCCCAGCTGCTCCTCCGGGACAAGGCCCTCCAGATACCGGCGCTCCAGAGCGTTTGTCATGGTGAGCACCTTTACCTGCTCCAAAGTCTGCTCCGTCAGCCCCAGGTCCTGATACACCGCCAGCACCTGGTCCTCTGTCAGGTCCGCTCCTATGACAACCCGTCCCTCCTCCGCCGCCGAAGCCGGCACAGCCATAAGGACGGATATAAGCAGCACAAAAATCAAAAATCTTTTCATATTCAGCCTCCTTTCGGATGTATATGTGACGACCGCAAAGCAAAAAAGTTCCAAAGCGCCGCGGAATGGGGCGCTTTGGAACTAATAAGGTCAGCGGCGCAGAGTTTCGGCGTAGGCGGCATATTTTTCCACCTTTGCCTGACAGGCGGCCTTATCCGCACCCCGGGCCAGAATATAAATTTTTATCTTGGGCTCGGTGCCGGAGGGACGCACAATAAAGGAGCAGCCGTCCTCCATATCGAAATACAGCACATTGGAGCCGCTTATTGGCGTGCTGCCCATTACGCCCAGCTCCGGCACGGTAATGGTGCCCGCCTTGTAATCCTTCAGCCGCAGCACGGCGGAGCCTTCTATCTCCCTGGGCGGATTTTCACGCAGCTCAGCCATAAGATTTTTCATCTTTTCCAGACCGTCCAGCCCCGGCATTACCAGGTTCAGGGTCTTTTCGGCAAACCAGCCGTATTTCTCATAGAGGCTCTCCATGGCGTCTGCCAGGGACATGCCCCGCTTAAAATAGTGGGCGGCCATCTCGGCTATCATCATAACGGCGGTAACGGCGTCCTTATCCCGGACGTAGTCACCCATCATATAGCCATAACTCTCCTCATAGGCCATGAGATACTGATAGGAGCCGTCGCGCTTATACTCCGCCAGCTTCTCGGCCATGAATTTAAAGCCGGTGAAGGTGTCGTCGATATGAACGCCCTGGCGCTCGCAGACCTCCCGGGCCATCTCCGTGGTGACTATGGTCTTTACGGCGGCGGCGTTCTCCGGCAGAGTGCCCTTGGCCTTTCTGGCCTCTATGATATAGTCCAGCAGCAGCACACCCATCTGGTTGCCGCTTATGCAGACATATTCTCCGCTCCTGTCGCGCACCATCACGCCCACACGGTCGGAGTCGGGGTCGGTGCCGATTATGAGGTCGCTGTTTACCTCCTTGGCAAGCTTCACGGCCAGCTCAAAGCCCTCGGGATTCTCGGGGTTGGGGCTCACCACCGTGGGGAAATTGCCGTCTATGACCATCTGCTCGGGTACCGGCACTATGTGCTTTATGCCAAGGCGGCTCAGAGCCTCCGGCACCAGCTTGTAGCCGGTGCCGTGGAAGGGGGTATAGACTATCTTGAAGTCATCGGCTACCTCGGCCACCTCATCGGGGTCTATGGCCTGAGCCAGCACGCACTTGAGAAAGGCCTCGTCGCAGTCCTCTCCCATAAATGTAATAAGTCCCTTGCCCACAGCCTCGTCAAAGTCCATGTACTTGATGCCGTTGAAGAGGTCGGTCTCAGCCATTGCTTTGGCAACAGCCTCAGCGTGCTGAGGAGGCAGCTGGGCGCCGTCGGACCAATAGACCTTGTAGCCGTTATACTCCTTGGGGTTATGGCTGGCGGTGATGTTCAGGCCCGCGGTGCAGCCGTAGTGGATAACCGCGAAGCTGAGCTCCGGCGTGGGGCGCATGGCCTCGAAAATACGCACGGATATGCCGTTTCCGGCCATGACGGACGCTGCCTCTCTGGCAAAGCGCTCGCTGTTGTTGCGGCAGTCGTAGCATATGGCCACGCCCTTTTTTCGGGCCAGCTCGCCCTCGGCGCAGATAACGCCGGCAAAGCCCTGGGTGGCGTGCCGGATAACGTGCACGTTCATCCGGTTAAGACCCATGCCCATTATGCCGCGCAGTCCGGCTGTGCCGAACTCCAGGGGCGCGAAAAACCGGCTCTCTATCTCGCGCTCATCATCCGCTATGGATTTGAGCTCCTCCCACTCGGCGTTGCTGAGCGCCGGGCTGTCCAGCCAATGCTGATATTCTTCCTTGTAATTCATCGCACTTCTCCTTCAATAAGCAAAAGAGCTTCCTCTCGCATAGTTTCGGGTACATAAATATCGGTTCCGCTGCCGGATATGCCCAAGATTACCCGCCCAAAGTCTCCGTCGTTGGGGTAGGTGCACATGGCGGGGATACCGCAGGCATCCAGCAGATTCACCGTCATTTCATCATCCATGCCTATACTGCTGCGGTGTACGAGAAAAGCGGGCTTTACCGGCTGGCCGCTCTCGTCCGCGGGCCACTTTTCAAGCAGCTTTCCCGGCATCTGGCCAAAGCCCCAGCTCAGCTCCGGCATAGCCTCTCCGGCGTTTCCGCAGTCCGGGCAGACCCTGCCCTCGCCATAATCCTTACCGCAGTTTTTGCACCACATACAGCGGCCTCCTCATTTGTGATATCTAGTCCCCTCGTTTATCTGGAAAGCGCGGTAAATCTGCTCGGTGAGCATAACCCGCGCCAGATGGTGGGGAAAGGTCATTTTCGACATGCTCAGCCTCTCGTCAGCCCCGGTCTTGAGCCTCTGGGCCAGACCGAAGGATGAGCCTATGAGAAAACACAGGCGGCTGCGTCCGTTGGTGGCCAGCTTTAAAAAGATGCCGGCCAGCTCCTGACTGCTGCGCTGCTGCCCCTCTATGCACATGGCTATGGTGTACGCGCCGGAGGGTATCAGCTTTTCTATCTGCTGCGCCTCTTTTTCAAGAGCCGCATCTATCTCTTTCTGTGACGGGGAATCTGGCAGGCGCTGCTCGGGCAGCTCGCAGACCTCGAACCTGCAGAGAGTGCCGAGGCGCTTTTCATACTCCTGCATAGCCTGTATGTAGTGCTTTTCCCTCAGCCTGCCGCAGCAGATGACTTTAACGGCCAGCATCGCGCCACACTCCCCTCCAGCTCTATTCCGCAGAAGCCGTCCATAGGGGCGGCCTGCAGAAATGGCTCGTAGCCCCGCTCACGCAGGTGCGTCTCCACCGCCTGCAGGGCCAGTTCAGGGCGGTTGTTCTCCCGGCTCAGATGGGCCAGAATAAGCCCCCTGGCGCCGGACTGGCAGAGTAACCCCGCCAGCTCGGCGCAGTCCTCATTGCTCAGGTGTCCCCGCTCGGACAGCACCCGTTTTTTAAGAAAATAGGGATAACTTCCGTAGCGCAGCAGCTCTACATCGTGATTTGCCTCTATAACGGCGGCGTCCGCCCCCATAAGGCAATCCAGCATTTCCCGGGTTACACAGCCGGTATCCGTGCAGTAGCCGAACTCGGCGCTGCCGGAAAAGCGGAAGCCCACGCTCTCGTCCGTGTCGTGGCTGGTGTGGAAGGCCGTGACGGACACAGTTCCCAGCATGAAAGCCTCGCCCACAGGGATAATATTCAAATGCCCGTCCATATCCGGCACAGTCCAGCGCAGATGGTTTGCCACCGTGCGCGGGGCGTAAACCGTCATCACGCCGCGCTTCATCATGGTGTTCAGGGCGGCTGTGTGGTCCTTGTGCTCGTGGGTTATGAGTACTCCGGCCACATCCCGCTCATTCAGACCAAGCTGGGACAGGCATTTTGTTATCCTTCTCATAGATATGCCCGCATCGACCAAAATATGCGTATTTCCGTCCGACAAAAGTCCGCAATTTCCGGTAGAGCCGCTGGCAAAGCTGGTAAACCGCATCAGACGACCACCAGCTGGGGCCGCTCAGGCTCCTCGGGGTCGCGGTATATGCTTATCTCCGCCCCCAGGCTGCGCAGCTTGCCCACAAAGTCCTCGTATCCGCGCTCTATAAACTGGACGTCCTCCACCTCGGTCACGCCCTTGGCGCAGAGTCCGGCTATTACCATGGCGGCGCCGGCCCGCAGATCGCAGGCGGCCACAGGCGCTCCGGTCAGCTCGGCCACACCGTCTATCATGGCGGTTTTTCCGTTTACGTCTATGAGCGCGCCCATTTTGCGCAGCTCATTCACATACTTGTATCTGTTGTCCCACACGCCCTCGGTGACCACGCTGGAACCCTCGGCCAGACACAGGGCCGTGCTTATCTGGGGCTGCATATCCGTTGGGAAGCCGGGATATGGCAGGGTCTTTACATTGGTGGGGCGCAGTTTGCCCTCACGGCGTATCAGCACAGAGTCCTCGCACTCGGTGACCTCCACGCCCATCTCCACCAGCTTGGCGCTGATGCACTCCAGATGCTTGGGGATGATATTGTTTATGCGCACCTCTCCACCGGCTGCGGCCACGGCCATCATATAGGTGCCGGCCTCTATCTGGTCGGGGATGATGCTGTAGGTGCCGCCATGCAGGCGCTCCACTCCGTTTATCTTAATAGTATCGGTACCCGCGCCGCGCACATCGGCGCCCATGGAGTTCAGGAAGTTCGCCACATCCACTATGTGCGGCTCGCGTGCCGCGTTTTCTATAACGGTTTTGCCCTCCGCCATGGCCGCGGCTATCATTATATTTATGGTAGCGCCCACAGACACCTTATCCAGATATACTCTGGCGCCCTTGAGCCTTCCGCCCTCGGCCTCGGCAAAGACAAAGCCCTCGCGTATCTCCACCTCTGCGCCCATTGCCTTCATGCCCTTGATGTGCTGGTCTATGGGGCGCACGCCGAAGTTGCAGCCGCCGGGCATGGTGGTCTTGGCCTTGCCGAAGCGGCCCAGCATGGCGCCTATCAGGTAATAGGAGGCACGAATGCGGCGCATCTTATCATACGGCGCGTCGCACAGGCACACATTGCGGCAGTCTATCTCTATAGTGGTGCGGTCAATAACCTTGAGCTGCGCGCCCATGGCCGAAATAATGGACATGAGCATATCCGCGTCGGATATCTGAGGGATATTTTCTATCCGGCATACTCCGTCCACCATGAGCGCTGCGGGAATAATGGCAACGGCCGCGTTTTTCGCGCCGCTTATCTCCACATCGCCGTAGAGCTTGTGGCCGCCTGTAATAATATACTTGTCCAAATAGACACACCTTCCGTTGGAATATGGGAAAAGTACTGTATGGTACTATAATAACCAAAAATAAAACCAAATTATTATATCACTATGATGTAAAAATTGCAAACCCTATCTTCAGAGGCCGAAAATGGCGTTTTGCTATAAAAATCAGTAGGACACCGTCTCCAGCTTTCCGGTCTCTGCGCTGAGGGTATATTCGCCCGTATCCGTCTCTATATGCCACACAGGACTTAGTGTGCAGTCGCCGGACACCGCCACGCTCATAACGTAGCCGGAGGAAATGCTCAGCACATCCGTACAGACATGGCCGTTTTCCGCAGATTCCTTCAGAAAGCGCACCAGCGCCGTGCCCGCGTCTATGGTTTCGGCAGTATTTGTATCCGTCACCGTGTCGAACACGCGCTTGCCGTAAACTATCATCAGGTTATCGCCCGAGAAAAGAAAGCTGACCCGCGCGTTATATACCTCGCTGTCCTCATAGCGGCAGTCCAGCACCACGGTGGTCTGCTCTCCGTCCCCGGTTTCCGATACAAAGCTTCCGCTCTCTATTCCCATTTTTTTCAGGAGCTCCCGGGCGCACTGCACCTTGCCCCGGCTGGTATCCGCCACGCCGTAGCCAAGCAGCATCTCGAACTCGCCCGTGCCGCGAAAGCTGGCCTGGCCGTCCGGTCCGGAGTAGGCGTAGATATTGCCGCCCTGCTCCGTCACGGAGCATCTGCCCAAAACCGACTCGGCTATGCGTTTTTCCGCATCCAGGTCGCGGGTAAGGCCCAGCCCCGCCGGAGCCTTGCGGGATATGTCCAGCTCCTCCGGCAGACTTATGCGGCTGTCGGCATAGAGCCTGCTCAGTTCTGAGTAGGCGGCCTGCTCCAGTTCACTCCGGCTGCGTCTGGCCGCGGCGTAGGTGCCCAGCAGAAACAGGTTTACCAGTACCAGCACCAGAATTATGAAGTTTTTTACCTTAGCTGTATCCATATTTCTCCTGTCAGCGCTTTATGACCCATGCGTTTTCAACGCTCTCGCCGTTGTCGGCATAGCAGAGCATTGGCTCTCCGCCGCCCAGTACTTCCACCACGGCCAGCGCCTGCTCCTCCGGCATCGGCAGCTCGCTGCTCTGGGTTGTATAGCTCCGGCACATCAGGTCCGCCCGGCAGAGCTCACCGCTGCCGTCAAGGATTATCTCCATGGCCCCGGCCCGTCCTCCATAGCAAACCACCATGGCGTTCACCGTATATTCAAAGCGCACGGTGTATTCATCCTCATCCTGGTCATAGCTTATGGCGCTCATCTGCAGGGTTCGGTCCTCCGCCCCGGGCATGGACATAGCCAGCGCAAAAGCCCTGTTTATGGCCCAGCTGGTGGACACCGTACGCTCGTCCTTCTCCTCGGAGCGCAGCAGGCTGTAGAGCACCCGTCCATCGCTGTAGAGACGCAGAGTCTGGTCGCCCTCCACATATACCTGAGTGCCGTCCGACTCCGGATAGCGTGTCGCCACCATGGGATTCATGCCGAACTGCGACAGCAGGCTGCTTCCGTCCTCGCCCTGCAGCGGATTGGACGCTGTGAGCACCGGCACAGCCGCCAGCTCAGGCAGTATGCAGTAATATGGATCTATAAGCTCATATTCCTCTCCGCCCTCAAAGGCGAACAGGGCGCCGTTCGGCACATAGCCCGCCATACGCTCCAGCAGTCTGCCGCTGTTGAGCGCCGTCTCACAGCGGTAGGCTTTGCCGTCCAGGTCGCGGATATAATAGAGATACACCCGCTCGTTTTCCACCGCCAGGCAGAAACGCCGTGAGGTATGCAGGGAAACCTCGGAGGAGATATCCACGCCCAGCCAGCCCGCTATGGCCGACAGGGACTGCTCGTACAGATAGTCGAAAAACACTCCCGGGCCGTGGAGAGCCTCCCGCCATTTTTCCGGCGTCACCTCCGCCGGTTCTCCCGATGAGCCCAGAGCCTCGCCCAGGCTGGCGGAAAACCAGCTGTAGACCTCACTCAGGGCCTCGCTGCTGTATTTTATTCCGTGGTGGGCGTTTTCCGTGGCGGTAATCATCATTGTAAGGGGCCTTGCCGCCAGCTCGCGCCTGTAGGACACGGACAGGTTATCCTCTCCCGTACTGGCGATGCCGCTTCCGTCCAACGGGAAGGAAAAAAGTCCTGCCGCCATACTCAGGCGCGCAGCGCTTACGGCCAGCAGAACTATGAGCAGCGTCTTGCCCCACTCAAGCAGCCTGCGCCTATCCATTTGCGCCGCCTCCCACAGGCAGGGTCATGGTTATGGTCGTGCCCTTGCCCAGACGGCTCTGCAGGCTTATTTTACCGTTGTGCCGGGCTACAATCTCGCTGGCAATGCTCAGGCCCAGGCCGGTGCCGCCGGATTCCCGGGACCGGGCCTTGTCCACCCGGTAAAAACGCTCGAACACCCGGTCCACATCCTCCTTGGGTATGCCTATGCCGTTGTCACGCACGGACACCCACACCACATCGTCGGTCTTTCCGGCCGTGATCTGGATACGCCCGCCATTGGAGGTGTATTTTATGGCGTTCGATACAAAATTCATTATAACCTGCTCTATCCGCGCCCTGTCGCCCCTTATCACACCCGGGTCGCTCTTGAAATCCAGAGTAAAATCGTGGTGGCGGCGCTGAGCCTCCAGCAGCATGGCGTTATACACATCCCGGACGGACTTCTCAAAGGAGAAGTCCTCGAACTTAAACTCTATGCTGCCCGCGTCAAATCGCGAGAGGGTGAGCAGGTCCTGCACTATTTTGGTCATGCGGTCGCTCTCGTTCACTATAACGCCCAAAAACTCCCGCTCGGTCTCCGGCGGGACCATGCCCATGTTTTCCGACAGGGTCTCGGCGTAGCTGCGTATGCTGGTTATAGGCGTGCGCAGCTCGTGGGACACATTGGCCACAAATTCCCGGCGCATGGTCTCGCTGCGGCGCAGGGTGTCCACCGTGTTCTCCAGCTGGCCGGCCATGTCGTTGAATGTGCGTGTCAGGGTACCTATCTCGTCCCTGGCGCCACTCTCCAGCTTGGCGTCAAAATCTCCGCCGGCCACACGCTCGGCCGCACGGGTCAGGCTGGTTATGGGCGTTACCAGCGCCCGGGTCAGTATAAGGCTCAGCAGTACGGATATGATGAGTCCCACGCCCAGGGCTGCCAGTATTATGTTAACCAGTTCGCTGCTGAGCTCACCGGCGGCGGCCTTGTTGTCCATAATCCAGACGATGTATCCCGCACCCTCGGTCACAGGCAGCGCCACATCCATGTAGTCCGCTCCCGCGTCGCTGAGATAGCCGTTTTGTCCGTTCATTGCCGTGAGCACATTGGCCGTGACTGTTTTGGGCATAAGACTGCCGCTCTCGGAGCCGATGAGATATTCTCCGCTCTGAGAGAGGATATAGTAATTTCTTCCGCCCGCGTCTATGCCCAGCTGGCCGGAATATGTCCGCAGTATCTCCGCCATATGCTCCGGCGAATCGGAGGCTGCCGCCTCGCGCAAATCCGCAGCCAGATCCGGATTGTCGAATACGGACTGCAGCTGCTCATAGAACTGCTGGGTATAAAACTGCTCCACGCTCCGCACCAGAAACACACCCACCACCAGCATCAGAGACACTATGAGCAGCAGCATGATTAGCACCAGCTTGGAATAAAGGCTCTGTCTCATTACACTTCAAACTCCCCAAAGAGCTTATTGGGCGAAATAATAGCCCGCTCCGCGCTTGGTTATTACATATTCCGGCTCGGCCGGATTGTTCTCCAGCTTCTCGCGCAGACGGCGCACAGCAACATCCACAGCCCGCAGGTCGCCGTAATAGTCGTACTGCCATACCTCGCTCATAAGCTCCTGGCGGGATATCACCTTCCCCGGCTCCGCGGCCAGGAACTTTATAAGCTCGTATTCACGCTGGGTAAGGTCCAGCTCCACATTGTTTTTGAACACGGCATGGCGCTCCAGGTCTATAACAAGGTCCCGGCGGTGCAGCACCTCCCCGTCGCTTCTGGGAGTCTCCAGAGAGCGGGCCCGGCGCATGTTGGTCTTTACTCTGGCCATTAGCTCCCGTATGGAGAAGGGCTTGGTGATATAGTCGTCTGCGCCAAGCTCCAGGCCGAACACTTTGTCGGTCTCCTCCTCCCGGGCGGTTATCATGATTATGGGCACGTTGTCTCCCTCGTCCCGCAGAGTGCGGCAGACTTCGAATCCGTCCATATACGGCAGCATAACGTCCAGCAGGATGAGGTCCGGGTCGGACTCCCGCGCCAGCCGGAGGCCCTCCCGTCCGTCATAGGCGCAGAGAGTGTTGAAGCCCTCCTTCTGCAGGTTGAATTTCAGTATATCCACAATGGCCTTTTCATCGTCCACTATAAGGATGGTTTCTGCGCTCATTTACGTCCCTCCAGATATATCTTTGTTTTCAGAATGGCAGCCACGGTCTTGCCGTCCCTTATCTCTCCGCTCATTGCCTTTTCAAGCAGCTCTTCGAATGGCACGCGCAGCACGTCCAGGAACTCTCCCTCGTCGGGGTGAGCCTCGCCCTCATGGAGGCCCATGGCCAGGTATAGGTGCAGTACCTCGCGGCAGAAGCCGGGAGAGGGATATATCTCACCCAGAGATATGAACTCATCGGCGCTTATTCCGGTCTCCTCACTAAGCTCCCGCACAGCGCACTCCATGGGGTCCTCGCCGTACTCCAGCTTACCCGCCGGTATCTCCAGCAGATGCTCGCCGAAGCAGTATCGGTACTGCCTCACGCATACCACCCTGTTCTCACTATCAAGAGCCAGTATTGACACTCCGCCGGGATGGGATACCACCTCCCGCAGAGCCTCGGAGCCATCGGGAAGAGTAATCTTATCCAGGTCCACATTTACAATGACCCCACGATAGCCGTTGAGAGTCTTTACCTTGTTTTCAGTATAATCCAATTAAACTTTCCTCCTGGAGGCTTCCTCCAAAAAATACTAATTAGAATTATTATAGCATATAAGCAATTAAATTACCAGATATTTAAACTGTCCTTCCCGTGGCGCCTGCGCTATAATAGTCGGAGCAAAGCTTTTGGGAGGTACATATAGAAATGACTGCTCAGCTTATATCACGCAGCGCCGTTGCCGTGCTGCTGGATGCGGGGGAAAATGCCGACCGCGAATCGGCCAGGGAGCTGGTTTTGTCGCTGCTCACAGATGCGGGCTTCTCTCCCTGGGAGGATATGGAAATAGAGCTGTTCCCGGGCGGCCGCGGCGCTCTGCTGGTTGCCCGGCGCACAGATATGGTAACGGACGGCTATCGCTTCGAGGATTTTGAAGCTCTGCTCCAGGCCGCGTACGCATGTCCCGTGGAATACCCCGCCCAGCTTCTCAGCTGCGGCGGAGCCTACTTTCTGGTGCTGCGCCATCCCTGTCCGGACTGCGGCGTGGACATGAGCGAATTTTGTCTGGACGGCAGCCTCGCGCCTGACATGCTGTCCCATGTGCGGGAACACGGCAAGGTGCTCATAGACCGCGACGCAATAGAAAAACTGCGGAAAATTTTCGTTTAAGGCTTTTATCCCCTTGACAGATGTGTTAAAATAACTCATACAAGCAATTTTTGCCTGCCGGGAGGGATATGCATGGCCAAAGCGCAGGGCGTAAAACAGGTAACCACAAACCGCAAGGCGTTCCATGAATATTTCGTCCTGGACCGTTTTGAGGCCGGAATTGAGCTGTTCGGCACAGAGGTAAAGAGCATCCGCCAGGGCAATGTGAACCTGAAGGACAGCTTCTGCACCATAAAGGACGGCGAGATTTTCGCCCGGGGCATGCACATAAGCCCCTATGAAAAGGGCAATATATTCAACCGCGACCCCATGCGCCCCAAGCGTCTGCTGATGCACAAGCGCGAAATACTGCGCCTGCAGGCCAAGGTCATGCAGGACGGCGTGGCCCTCATCCCCTTGTCCCTGTATTTCAGGGACAGCCGTCTGAAGCTGGAGCTGGGTCTGTGCAAGGGCAAAAAGCTCCACGATAAGCGCGAGGCCGCCGCCGAAAAGAGCGCCAAGCGCGAGATGGACCGCACACTCAAGGAGCGCAGATAGCGCTTTGGAAAAAATCACCTCCCGATCTTCGTCGGGAGCACGGAAAGGATATCAGTCTATGTCAAATCCCATTGTCAGCTTTGAGATGGAAAACGGCGGCGTAATCCGCGCCGAGCTCTATCCCGAGATTGCACCCAATACCGTAAACAACTTCATCAGCCTTGTTAACAGCGGCTACTACAACGGCCTTATTTTCCACCGCGTAATAAAGGGCTTTATGATTCAGGGCGGCTGCCCCGAGGGTACCGGCATGGGCGGCCCCGGCTACCGCATCAAGGGCGAGTTTTCCGGCAACGGCTTTAAGCAGAATAAGCTGAAGCACGACCGCGGCGTGCTCTCCATGGCCCGCTCCATGTATCCCGACAGTGCCGGAAGCCAGTTCTTCATCATGCATGCCCCCGCTCCCCACCTGGACGGCCAGTACGCCGCCTTCGGCAAGGTCATTGAGGGCATGGATGTGGTGGACGCCATCGCCAATACCCGCTGCGGCTTCTCCGATAAGCCCGTAGAGGACCAGCGCATGAAGTCCGTCACCGTGGACACCCAGGGAGTGTCCTATCCCGAGCCTGTAAAGCTCTAAATTTTTGTGAGTATCCGAAGCGAAAGGGCCACAGCTTTTCGCTTCGGTACAAATAACCCCGGCACCCTTTCCTCAGCAATCAAAGCAAAAGCAGAGCTTTTGCTTTGAAAAGGAGGAGCAGCGTAGTGACTGAGCTTTAAGCTTTAGCTTGAAGCGAAGGATACGCAGCTTGCTCCAAATTCCCCGGCAATCAAAGCGAAAGCAGAGCTTTTGCTTTGAAGAGGAGGAGTAGCGTAGTGATTGAGCTTTAAGCTTTAGCTTGAAGCGAAGGATACGCAGCTTGCTCCAAATTCCCCGGCAATCAAAGCGAAAGCAGAGCTTTTGCTTCGAAGAGGAGGAGCAGCGTAGTGACTGAGCTTTAAGCTTTAGCTTGAAGCGAAGGATACGCAGCTTGCTCCGACGACATGGGGGCGTACTGGTTTCGACGGGGGTGCGGAAGCTGGAATAGCGGGCAGATGCGCCCAGCATCTTAAAAATGGGTACCTTATAAATTAAAGAACAACGATAACGTAGTTCTCGCTGCGGCTTAACGCGGCCGTCCGCCCCGGAAGTACCACGGTCCGGGAGTCGGGCGTCGATTAGTGGTGAACGTGAGTGCGCAAAGCTTTGAGCGCACCACGCATAATGAAGCTACCGAGCTCCTGAGTGTGGCGGTCCACGCCTGAGCAAGGGAATGCAAACGACCCGCCTGCGCCCGGAGAAGTTCCTGTGGATGTGCTTTCGGACGGGGGTTCGATTCCCCCCGCCTCCACCATAACTCAACGGTAATTTTGATACAATGTCAAAATTACCGTTGAGTTTTTCTATGAACCCAAACTACAACAAATACCCTTGCTACAACGGTTTTTGCCGCATCTTTCACACGATAGCCCTTTTACTTCTGCCCTGGTAGATTGATTCTGCCGGGGCATTTTTTGTTTTTGCCGGGTTGCTCGGCGAAAATGCCTGACATCAATCGTGTGAAAATTGATGCTATCGTGCGAAAATAGGGCAATCGTGTGAAAGTGGATATTATCGTGTGAAAGTAGCAACCTTAGTGAAATGTACAGTTATCAAAAAGTATCATCAAATATAAGAAAATATATGGAAATATTGCTTTTAAGGGGAAAATGTGGATAGAGTACAATAAAGTTCGCAATTTAAAAAAGGCATAGAAAAGCCATTGGGGCTCCAGTAAAATAAATGGTGTCGAGACATTCACAAAAGGAGAGAAACCCAATGGCTCAAGGAAAGAATACCAC
>JBMNQC010000023.1:0-6295 GCA_050943935.1 Candidatus Heteroscillospira sp.
ATGTGGCAAGTTAAAAATGGTGCGCTGCGAAAAATTGGTGCGGAATTGGTGCGGAGTGTGTCCCCAAAACCCGAAAAACCATTGAAAATAAAGGAGATTTAGAATATATGAAATTAGGTATCGTAGGTCTGCCCAACGTGGGCAAATCCACTCTGTTCAACGCCATTACCAACGCGGGCGCGGAGAGCGCCAACTACCCCTTCTGCACCATAGACCCCAACGTGGGCATGGTGGCCGTTCCCGATGAGCGGCTGGACTATCTGGCCGAAATGTACTCCCCCAAAAAGTACACCCCCGCGGTCATTGAGTTCGTGGACATCGCCGGACTGGTGCGCGGCGCCAGCAAGGGCGAGGGACTGGGCAACAAGTTCCTCTCCAACATCCGCATGACGGACGCCATAGTCCACGTGGTGCGCTGCTTTGACGATGAAAACGTCATCCACGTTGAGGGCGGCACCGACCCCATCCGTGACATTGACATAATCAATCTGGAGCTCATCATGGCCGACATGGAGATGGTGGAGCGCCGCATAGACAAGGCAAAAAAGGCCGCCAAGGGCGGCGACAAGAAGTTCCTGCACGAGGCCCAGGTGTTCGAGGCCCTGCTGGAGCATCTGAACGACGGCAAGAGCGCCCGGGGCTTTGACTGCGACGAGGAGGATATGGCCCTCATCCGCACCAGCGAGCTGCTCACCCTCAAGCCCGTCATCTACGCCTGCAACATGGACGAGGCCGGCTTCACCGCCTATGAGGAAAACGAGTATTTCAAGCGCGTGAAGGCTCTGGCTGACAGCGAGGGCAGCCAGGTGCTCCCCGTCTGCGCCAAGTTTGAGGAGGAGATGGCGCAGCTGGACGAGGAGGACCGCGCCATGTTCATGGAGGAGCTGGGCATGACCGAGGGCGGCCTCGCCCGGCTCATCAAGTGCTCCTACTCTCTGCTGGGCCTAATATCCTATCTCACCGCCGGCCCCGACGAGGTACGCGCCTGGACCATCGTGAACGGCACCCGCGCGCCCCAGGCCGCCGGAAAGATACACACCGACTTTGAGCGCGGCTTCATCCGTGCCGAGATAGTAGCCTTTGACGACCTGAAGGCCTGCGGAACCATGGCCGCTGCCCGGGAAAAGGGCCTGGTGCGCAGCGAAGGCAAGGAGTACGTCATGCACGATGGCGACGTCACCCTCTTCCGCTTCAATGTCTGAGAGACGCATCCACGCGCTGGACGCCGTAAGGGGCCTGGCGCTGTATGTGATGCTCTACTATCACTTTGTCTACGATCTGGCCCTGTTCGGGCTGGTGGACTGGGACTTTGTGTTCTGCACGCCCATGAACGTGCTGGAGCGCACGGCAGCCTCTGTTTTCATACTGCTGGCGGGCATATCCTCCCGCATGAGCCGGAACAACTTGCGCCGGGGCGTCAAGGTGCTCCTGTGCGCCGTCGTTGTGGAGCTGGCCTCCTCTCTGGCCGGGGTGACCATACGCTTCGGCGTGCTGACGCTGCTGGGAAGCTGCATGGTGCTGTACGGCCTCTTTGGAAAGTACATCCAAAAGCTGCCGGAATTCCTGCTTGAGTGCGTATGCATACCCGCCTTCGGGGCCGGATACGCCATGTATCAAAATGTGTTCGTGTCCAAGAAGTGGCTCTATCCCCTGGGTCTGCGCAGCGAGAGCTTCGTGTCCGCGGACTATTTCCCACTTATCCCCTGGGCCTTCATGTTCCTGCTGGGCACCTGTCTGGGAGGCATGGTGTTGTCCGTAAAGCGCCCGTCGTGGCTGACGCGTGAGTATCCCCGTTTTCTTACCCTGCCTGGGCGGAACACGCTCATCATCTATATGCTCCACCAGCCTGTGCTCTACGCCATTGCCTGGGGCATATCGGAGCTGATACGCTGAAGCCTGCTATAAAAACAAAAATAGGCCGCTCAATAAGAGCGGCCTATGCTTATGACTTCAGTCGGTTTTCAGCAGAGCGTAAATTTTTGTATCCTCTGTTTTGCCGTTTTTTACTGCGCTATGCCTCAAGGTGCCCTCGCATTTGAATCCGGCTTTTTCAAGCACACGGCATGATGGGGCGTTGCGGGCAAACGGCTCGGCGTATATGCGTATAATATCGCTTTGAGTAAAAATGTGCTCACAGATTTGAGTTACAGCTTCAACAGTTATTCCCTGACCCCAGTATTCCTGGGCGATATAATATCCCAGCTCGGCTGTCTGCCGGTGTACATTATCCTGACGAAAAGCGCATATGCTGCCTATAACTCTTTCGTCCAGCGTTATGGCGAAAGCAAAAATTTTGCTTTCGTCGGCGGAGAGCATGGAGGAGATGTATTCAACAGCGTCACTTTTGGTGTAAGGACATGGCAGTCCGTCTCTGAGATTGTCGTGGATTTTTGTATTGGATAGAACCTCTGCCAGTACCTCAGCGTCGGAGAGAGTCCATTTTCTTATATTACAGTACATTTTGATTACCTTGCTTTCTGAAAGGAAAGTGTATCGGTTTTTGGTAATTCTATCATCTGTGTGCACACTTTTCAACAGCAAATTAAACCGGTATGCTAAAGCATCTTGACAGCCCGGGACTATGGTGATAATATACTCATGTTATCTGCCGTGACGGAGACGGCGGCGCTTTGAGCACACAGAGAGGGCGGCGTTTGCTGCAAGCTGCCCTGCCGAGAGACGCCATGCCCACCACTCCTGAGCAGACAGGCCCAAAGATATAGTAAGCCTGTCCGGCCAGCGCCCGTTACAGCGCCCCAAAGCGGCGGCAGTTTTGCCGCAAGCAGGGTGGAACCGTGTAATTACTGCACCCCTGACTCCGGTCAGGGGTGTTTCTATTTTTATAGGAGGTCATATCCATGGACGAGAAAAATCTCTATACCTTTGAAAATCCCGAGTATAAAAAGTCCTACCGCCACACCACCAGCCACATTCTGGCCCAGGCCGTGAAGCGACTGTATCCCGAGGCCAAGCTGGCCATAGGCCCCGCCATCGAGGACGGCTTCTACTACGACATCGACTGCGAGACTCCTTTCACCGCCGATGTGCTGGAGAAGCTTGAGGCCGAGATGCGGAAGATCTGCAAGGAGAAGATAAAGCTGGAGCGCTTTGAGCTGCCCCGCGCCGAGGCCCTTGAGCTCATGAAGGACGAGCCTTACAAGGTGGAACTCATAAACGACCTGCCCGAGGACGCCGTTATCAGCTTCTACAAGCAGGGCGATTTCACCGACCTCTGCGCCGGACCCCATATGGACAGCACCGGACGCATCAAGGGCAACGCCATAAAGCTCACCAGCTGCACCGGCGCATACTGGCGCGGCGACTCCAGCCGCAAGATGCTCCAGCGCATCTACGGCACCTGCTTCCCCAAAAAGGAGGAGCTGGAGGCCTATCTGCAGCGCATTGAGGAGGCCAAGAAGCGTGACCACCGCAAGCTGGGCAAGGAGCTGGGCCTGTTCATGCTCTGCGAGGAGGGACCCGGATTCCCCTTCTTCCTGCCCAAGGGCATGGTCCTGCGCAACACTCTGATCGACTACTGGCGTCAGGTCCACAAGAAGTACGGCTATGTGGAGATATCCACCCCCATGATACTCAACCAGGATCTGTGGCACCGCTCCGGTCACTGGGACCACTATAAGGACAATATGTATACCACCGTCATCGACGGAGACGACTACGCCGTCAAGCCCATGAACTGCCCCGGCGGCATGCTGGTATACAAGTCAGAGCCCCACTCCTACCGTGACCTGCCCCTGCGTATGGGCGAGCTGGGTCTGGTGCACCGCCACGAGCTCTCCGGCGCTCTCCACGGCCTGTTCCGTGTAAGATGCTTCACTCAGGACGATGCCCATATCTTCATGACCTGGGAGCAGATGAAGGACGAGATTCAAAATGTGGTGCGCCTTTTCGACGAGGTGTATTCCGTGTTCGGCCTCAAGTATCAGATCGAAGTCTCCACCATGCCCGAGGACCACATAGGCGAGAAGGAGACCTGGGACTTCGCCACCGAGACTTTGAAGAACGCCATCACCGAGATGGGCAAGGACTATGTGATAAATGAAGGTGACGGCGCTTTCTACGGCCCCAAGCTGGATTTCCATCTGGCCGACAGTCTGGGACGTACCTGGCAGTGCGGCACCATCCAGCTGGATATGCAGATGCCTGAGCGCTTTGACCTGGAGTATACCGGCGCCGACGGCGAGAAGCATCGCCCGGTTATGATACACCGTGTGGTTCTGGGCAGCATTGAGCGCTTTATCGGCGTCATCACCGAGCATTTTGCGGGCGCTTTCCCCCTGTGGCTGTCTCCCGTGCAGGTGAAGGTCATGCCCATTACCGACCGCTGCGCCGATTATGCCAGATCCGTTGCCGAAAAGCTGGATGCCGCCGGTATCCGCACCGAGACCGACCTGCGCAACGAAAAGATAGGCTACAAGATCCGCGAGGCTCAGATGCAGAAGATTCCTTATATGCTGGTCATAGGCGACAAGGAAGCCGAGGCTGGTACCGTCGCCGTCCGCACCCGCGCGGGCGAGGACCTGGGCGCCATTGCCGTGGACGCCTTTATCGAAAAAGCTACGGGCGAAATTAAGGATAAAAAGTAAGTTTTTAACATCAAAACAAAAGAATAAGCGCAAAACTCCTCCGCAGACTATGGTTATACCATTTGCCGCAAGCGCGGCAGATGCTGCGGCGCCGTCTCTCCACGTGTTGGACCGACGGCGCCGGTAAAACCGGGAACGGAGGAGTTTTTTTGAAAAACAAGAGAAAGCTGTGCCTGTACTTGGCGCTAATTCTGATATTAAACGTGGTAGTCATAGGCCTGGCTCAGGATTCCCTGGCTGCCACCTATAAACGCGGCAGCAGCGGTCAGACTGTAAAGACCATACAGCAGAAACTGAAAACCTGGGGATACTACACAGGGGCTGTGGACGGTATTTATGGCTCAGGCACGGAAAAGGCCGTGAAAGCATTCCAGGCCAAGAACGGACTTACAGCCGACGGCAAGGCCGGACCAAAAACTCTGGCTGCCATGGGCATATCCTCTGGTTCTACTTCGTCGTCCGGAACATCGGGGGACGTGGCTCTGCTGGCGCGGCTCATATCGGCGGAGGCCAGAGGAGAGCCGTACTCCGGGCAGGTGGCTGTGGGAGCGGTGGTGCTCAACCGCATGAAGCATCCATCCTTTCCGAATACTATGTCCGGTGTCATATATCAGCCGGGAGCCTTCAGCTGCATGTACGACGGCCAGTTCAACCAGCCTGTGGCCGACAGCGCCTATAAGGCGGCCAGAGAGGCTATGAACGGCTCAGATCCCTCGGGAGGCGCTATATACTATTTTAATCCTGCCACGGCCACCAGCAAGTGGATTTGGTCGCGCCCTCTTATAGTAGTAATAGGTAAGCACCGATTTTGCTCATGAGCTTGTAATTGCGGCGGCGATGCGGTATACTGTAGAAAAAAGCCTGGGAGGCAGCTATGGCATACTGTAAAGAGTGCGGCGCATATATCGCGGACGGACTTACCGAATGTCCCGCCTGCGGCAAAAAAGTGGGCGGAAAAAAGAGAGACCGGGAAAACGCCTGGGATATTTATGAGGACAACGGCTACAGGGGCGGCGAGCGGGCTTACAGGCAGCGCTGCAATGACCAGAACAGAAAAACGGAATACGAAGCTCCCCGCAAAGAGAGCGGGCGCACCTATACGGGCACGGTGATAGACACAGGCCTCACAACAGAGGCCAGGCTGCTGGCGGCCTGCTCCTATTTGGGCTGGCTGGTATTCCTGCCTCTGCTCATGCGCCGGGATGATCCATATGTGCGTTTTCATCTTAACCAGGGGCTTGTCCTGTTCCTAATGGGATTTCTGCATATATTTGTCGGCGGCCTGCTGGACGCGCTTATAGGTACAGCTATTATGATAATGTGCATAGGCGGCATAGTATATGCTATCACCGGCAGGGAAAAGCAGCTGCCCTTTATAGGGGACATTCATATATTAAAATAAATATGGCCTTATATACCTCTCCGTGACATTGCAAAACGCCGCGGAGAGGCATTTTTATAGTCAGAAATAAGGAGATCATGTTGATAACTCTGTTAGAAGTATGTTGAAAAGTCTTCAAAATCAAGGCTTTTCCCACAAAATCAAGGTTTTTTGAAAAATAATCGAAAAAAGGGAAAAAAGGTGTTGACAAAGGGTGCGTGGAGTGGTATATTAATCAAGCGCTTGAGACACGGCGGCGCGGTCGAGAAAAAGACGAAGAAAATTGAAAAAAGTTCTTGACAAACGGAAC